>NZ_FUHN01000008.1 GCF_900155555.1 Mobilibacterium timonense
ATCGTATTGCTACAAGTTCCTTTGACTGGTATTCTTTGTACTATTTAGTTTTCAAGGTGCTGCGCCGCTTTCGTGCGACAGCTTGTTTATTATACGGCGCTGAACCAGGCTTGTCAAGAACTTTTTTTATTTCTTTCTGAGCTTTCGCTCGGCTCCGCATAAGTGCCGCTCAAGGCGACTTCAATAATTTAACACATCGTTAACTTCTCTGCAAGGATTTTTTTCAATTCGTCAAAAAGAATAATGTATTTATTAACGACGTGTTGGTTTGCAACAAAAACAGGACAGATACATGACTGTTTTCCCTCTGTCGGATCTACTGACGTGTCCTGCGGGATCTCCGCCTTTCACTATCGTCTACAGTGAGTTCTTTTGCCTTTTCTGCTTCCTTCGTGAGGCGGGCTATCTTTCTCCTCGCCACATTGGTCTCTCTGATCGCTTCCTTTGCCTTGGCCATAGCCCTTTTTTCCTCGGCCTTCGCCTCCTCCAGACGCTCGTGAGACCCCGTGAGGAACTCCGGCTTGTTGTACTGGATGTTTATCGCAAATATGAACCGGTTCATACCGATCAGGAATACGACGATGCCCACCATCATGAGGACAGGATAGTTGAGCAGTGCGATATTGAAGAACATGTATATACCGAATGCGGTGGTGACCACTCCGAGGAGCTGCGTGGCGTTTTCTGCCCTGGAGTTGTCTCTGAGGTTGAACCTGTTTCCGGACATGGTCCTCAGCCCCTCTACTACAGACCAGAGAGCGAACACTCCGCTCACTGCCACGTCTTCTGTCAGCATTCCCGTGAGGATCACGATACCAAGGACCACATACGTGAATCCCTCCACGTCCAGCTCGTTGCTGTTGTGCCGGATCGCATAGAGCCTGTCCACCACCAGCTCGCAGGCCCCCAGGAAAAGGAGTACTATCCCCACCACGAAGGCCGCTCCGGTGAACGGTACTGTGGAGTTGGCTATGCAAAACGTGCCTGCACCTACCGTGGCGATGCTGGCGAATATCATCAATGTTCTCATTGATCATTCCTTTCTGTTAACACAGTTTTGCGAAAAAACTGGTGTAATGATACCATCAGCCGATTTTCCTTTCAACTTGACCGATCACTTCATCATGAGAAGTGCCGCCTGGCCCCCTCTTTCCTTTCCCATTCTCCGGTGGGAAAAGTAGAGCTCATCGTTGTCGTATGTGCAGGCGTCGTTCATGTCGATGTTCTCCACAGGTATGCCGGCGCTCACCAGGACCTTGCGGTTCAACCCTGCCAGGGACACGTGAAACTTCCCTTCAGCTTCATCGAAATAATACTGGTCACTGCCATCGATGCTCATCTGATCCACGCGATCCACAACATCTCTGTCGCATTGGAAGCGCTTCTGGGAGATGCATGGGCCGATCATGGCGATTATGTCCTCCGGCCTTGATCCGTACTTTTCCTTCATCAGTTCTATTGCGTGTGCGGGGATCTCTCCAACAGTGCCCTTCCAGCCGGCGTGTACCATGGCTATGGCATGCGACACTGGATCGTAGATGTAAACAGGCGTGCAATCGGCGTGAGAGGTCACGAGAGCCACGCCCTTTTCATCGGTAACCATGCCGTCAAAATCGCTGCGGGCCGGTCTGTATAATCCCTCTCCACAGAAGCTGTGATCCACCGCTAGTACATTTGCCGTGTGCGTCTGCTTCAGCAGCACCATCTGGCTTGTGTCCACCCCCAGTGCTTCACCCCAGAGCCTGTAGTTCTCTCTCACCTTTTCCGGGTCATCTCCCGTGGAAAAGCTGAGGTTCATGGATGCGTACTTTCCGCTGCTCACCCCGCCGTGCCGCGTGCTGTAGCTCCAGACGATGTCTTCTTTATATTTGTCGAAATTATCTGTGCTCATTTTGTTATTTCCTCTGTTGCGAATTCGAGTCTCTCTCGGCCCTGCCCTGCATTATATCACGGTGCCGGGACTTTCCACACACCTCACGACCCGTTCCACGAAAAATGCCGGGCGCGATGGCCCGGCTGCATCCCGCTCCCTTCGCGGGACGAAAGTTCTTTTTTCCAGGAAAAAAGGTTTTTACATTGTCGCTGCTGCAGCGAATGCGATGGAATAGTACTTCTCGTCAGCGCCCGCGCCTCTGGATACCAGAACGACAGGAGCCTTTGCTCCAACGATGATGCCTGCCATCCTGCCGTTTCCTGTCACGGTCCATGCCTTTCCTACCATGTTTCCGCACGCCATGTTAGGTACGAGCAGCACGTCTGCATCTCCTGCTACAGGGGACTCAAAGCCCTTGAAGTCGGCGATTTCCTTGTTCAGAGCGATGTCGAAGGAGATAGGTCCCTCAACGATGCAGTTCTTGATCTCGCCTCTCTCGTTCATCGCCTTGAGCTCGGCAGCGTCAACGGACTCAGGAGCCTTTTTGTTCAGCTTCTCAGCAGCGCAGAGGCAGGCTACCTTAGGCTGGTCATAGCCCATTGCTCTCAGTGTGTCTACAGCGTTGTCGATCACGTCTACCTTCTGCTCCAGTGTAGGGTGAAGGAGCATTCCACCGTCCGTGAGGACTGCTACCTTATGGTATGTAGGTACCTCGAAGAGACCAACGTGGGACATAGTCTTGCCCATGTTCAGTCCTGTCTCCTTGTTTACCACCTGCTTCAGCAGGTCGGCTGTCTGCATGCGGCCCTTCATGAGGAAGTCTCCCTCTCCCTCTCTGATCAGGCTTACAGCCTTCTTTGCTGCCTCTACGTCGTCCTCCTCGTTGTAGATCTTAGCATCGGCGATGGCGTCGTATCCGCCCTCTGCGATGAGCTTCTTGATCTCGTCTTCTTTTCCAACGAGAACGGCCTTGATCATGCCATCCTTAACTGCTGCGTTTACAGCCTCCAGTGAGTGAGGATCGTGTGCGCAGCACAGTACCAGCCTCTTTGTTACTGGATGAGCCTTTACAGCAGCTGCCATTTCTTCGAAGTTTTTGAAAGCCATGTTGTCATTCTCCTTTTACCATGATAATTTGAGGATTTCGGAGACAGGACCAGAGGCACAGAAAGCACCGTCCTGCAGGCCAGAGTCCCCGAGCTTGTTTGATTATATCATATTTATATTATTGGGTTAACAGCAGTGTATGTATAATTCGGAGCACCTGCGGCGATTCACCTGGTCTGGTAATCCACGCACTCCTGTCTCTCCATGAAAAAGTGTATCCCCGGGGAAGAATCCATCCACCGGTCCTCCTGGAAGCCGCTCGGGATCGCCCATTTGCCCACTTCGTAGTAAAAATCCGAGTCCACCGTCGACTGTGCCCAGGTGTAGGACACGGTCTCATCGATGCTCTTTATGGAAAGGACCTTCGCCTTGCTGCAGCGGCAGGTGTTTGCGGTGGCCGAGACCCTCTTGGCGTCGGCCGGTATGAGCAGCTGCACAACGCGCCACTCGGTGCAGCACTTCCAGCCTATAAAAGGTCCGGTCTCCGGACACCGCAGCTTGTAGTACTGCGTCCGGTCATCGTATTTGAGCCCGTCCAGTTTCGCATATTCAAGCAGTGAGCAGAAGATGTTCGTACCTGAAATGTCTCCGTCGGTCAGGTCGATCCATCTGAAAGTGGCCTCTGTGGCATCACAGTTGGTCAGTTTTACCGCATGCATCGGACAATCCTTGAACCACACCTTGTGGACGTTGTCCCCGTCCATGTCCGCACCTGTGAGATCCACTTTTTCAAGAGTAGAACCGGCAAAATCGATATTGCGAAGGTCATATCCCGACAGGTCGGCATCCTTGATGTAGCGCTCCCTGAGATCCAGCCGCTCACCCGGTTTCCTGGACTGAAGGATCTTTTTCATTTTTTTGTCATCGATGACCTCAATACCCTCTGTTTCTCTTCCGTCCATCTTCATCACCTCTTATTCAGCTTTCCAATACATATAATGTATTATATAATCATCTGACCTCAGGTGCGACCTGAATTTGAACGTACACGGGAACTGAAAGGAAAAACATGACCGACCGGAAGAGAACTATGAAACGCAGGCTGCTGAAGCTGACCGTGATCGGAACAGCTGCTGCGATGATGATGGCGGCCTGCACGTCCTGCAGCCCTGCCCTGAAGCTCAAGGCGAAATACGCGTATACAGATCTGAGCGTGGAATACGGAACTCCTGTGTCCACCGACGTGGATGAGTACGCGGATCTGTCCGGCCTGAGCAAGGAAGACAGGGAATACGTCAGAAGGAACACGGCCATCGAATACAACGGTGTAAAGGAACCCGGCAGCGATCACGACGCCCCTGGTGAATACAAGCTCACCATCAGCTACAAGGGGCAGCACTACCGGACTTACAACGTAAAAGTCACGGACAGCAAGCCTCCTGTTTTTACAAAGGCAAACGACATGACCATAATAGCCGGGATGTCGAAGAGCACGCTGGCGCGCTTCAGCAACAGTCCTGACTATATGTCCATGTTCGCGGCAGAGGACAATTCACCTGGCATGAAGCTGGATGTGGATCACAGCCAGGTCAACGAAGCCCATCCCGGAACGTATACGGTGACGGCCACGGCGACCGATATTTCCGGGAATGCCACCCACGCAAAGGCAAAGGTCCACGTCCTTAAACCGGGATACGGGCTGAATACCACCTACGTATACGTATCAATAGGCGACCAGTACCTGACCTATTTCAAGGATGGAAAGGTGGCACTTTCCTGCCCTGTGGTCACCGGGAACGTGGCGGAGGGCCACAGCACACCGGTTGGGGTGTTCATGGTCAACTGGAAGTGCATGAACATCACCCTTAAGGGCGAGGACTACGAGAGCCCTGTGACATACTGGATGCCTTTTATCGGCGGGCAGATCGGGTTCCACGACGCTCCGTGGAGAGGCGCCTTCGGCGGGAGCATCTACAGATACAGCGGATCCCACGGATGTATCAACATGCCGGTCTCCTATGCCGCGCGGCTGTACAGCATGCTGGAGGTGCGTACGCCGGTGGTGATAGAAGCGTAACGTGAATGTGTCGAAGGAAATGTGTCAATGAGAAACGTTCCCGGTGACACCGATTACACGCGGGCTGACGACATGCCCGGAATATTAGGAAAAAGGCCTCTCGCGATGTGCGGGAGGCCTTTTTCACAGGGTTTTGGTTATTGGTTGCTGTCTTGTTTCTGTTACGCCTGTGCGTTCTCTGCTTCCATCGTGCTCTTGTCCACGAGGTAAGCTGTCTGTGTTCTTCTCTTGATCACGAAGAGCGTTCCGATCAACAGAATGATGCCTACCGGCAGAGATATGAGAGCGCTTCTCGTGAATCCTGCCACGAGATATGTGACCGCGGATACGCACATCACTGTCATTGCGTATGGCATCTGAGTCTCTACGTGGCTGATGTGGTTGCACCCAGCTCCGGCTGAAGACATGATCGTTGTATCAGAGATCGGTGAGCAGTGGTCTCCGCAGACACCGCCTGCCAGGCAGGCTGAGATAACGATGATGGTCATGTCAGGATATGCCTCTGTTATGGCCAGGGCGATCGGGATCAGGATGCCGAATGTGCCCCAGGATGTTCCGGAGGCTATGCCCAGTCCGCAGGCGATCAGGAAGATGAGGGCCGGGAACAGGGATACCAGGATGCCACCGCTTACCAGGTTGCTGATGAATGCTGCCAGTCCCAGTCCGTCGGTCATGACCTTCAGGGACCACGCCAGCGTCAGCACCAGTATAGGGGATACCATGGACTTGAAGCCCTCAGGGATGCATCCCATGCAGTCTCTGAAGGAGATCGTCCCCCTTACTGTGTAGAATATAACGGAGATCAGAAGTGCGACCATGCTGCCCATGGACAGAGAAGCGGCTGCGTCGCAGTTTGCAAATGCGTGTACGAAGCTCGTTCCGCCGAAGAATCCGCCGGTGTAGATCATTGCGATAACACAGCAGATGATCAGCACGATCACCGGGAACACCAGGTCGATGACCTTTCCGTGAGTTCCGGAGACCTTCTCTGCCTTCTCAGCGTTTATTGCATTTTCATCTCTGACGGTGAACAGATCGCCGGTCTCGACAGCGTTCCTCTCATACACGGCCATCTTGCTGTAGTCGAAGTTCATGATGACCAGTGCGAACATCATCACGATGGTGAGGATGGCGTAGAAGTTGAAAGGAATGGCCTGAATGAATACGGTCAGTCCGTTCTCTCCCTTTACGAATCCGGATACTGCCGCTGCCCAGGATGAGATAGGTGCGAGGATGCACACCGGAGCTGCTGTGGCGTCGATGAGATATGCCAGCTTGGCTCTCGATATCCTGTACTCGTCTGTGAGAGGCTTCATTACAGAGCCTACTGTAAGGCAGTTAAAGTAATCGTCCACGAATATGAGAATGCCCAGGAGAATGGTAGCCGCCTCGGCACCCTGTCTTGTCTTGATCTTGGTGCGTGCCCACTGTCCGAACGCCTTTGAGCCTCCCGACAGGTTCATCATGGCTACCATCATCCCCAGGACTACCAGGAATACCAGGATGCCCATGTTATAGGAATCCGACAGAGAAGCCACGATGCCGTCTCTCACCAGCCTGTTCACTATGCCGGAAAAGTTCGCACCGGCATATGCGACGGCTCCTGTGAGAACACCCAGGAAAAGGGAACTGTATACTTCCTTGGTGATAAGCGCCAGTGCAATGGCCACCACCGGCGGAAGCACGGACACCCATGTTGCGTAAAGTGTGGGCTTGCTGTCAGCGGCCATGGTGAATGCCGTGAATCCGCCGACCATGAGCAGTGCCAGTCCTATGGTGAAGACCACCCTGCTCCTGTTAAATCGAATGCTCATTTTCTTACCTCCTGATCGATCGCCGAAAAGCGTTTACTGTCGTCTTTTTTCCGTTCTTGCCGGGGACCCTTACCCCGGCACTGTGAAAAAAAGAAATGCCATGAATAACGTCTGAAACGTATCCATGGCAAGTAAACAATCACGGTTTTCCGCAATCACCTCAGACCATTGATAGCGCTCCACATAGACGGTGCTCTGCACGTCCTGATGTGACAGTTCGCCATATATTATATGGCGGCCCAGAATTCCATACTGAAGGGATATGGTCATCTTCGGCGGCTCTCCCTTTCGTTTCCTGCAGTCCCCCTCAGGACTCTGGCCGAAAACTACTCTTGATCGCCGCAACCTCTATCGTGTCAGGTATTATTCAAATGGCACCCTCATTAAACAATTTTTCTTGTGTATTGTCAACACGAATTTTATATTTTTTGTGGTATTTCTAAAAATACAATGTGCGATCAATGAACTTTCCTGGCATTTTAAACCGATCCGCAATCGTTGATTTTTTTCTGTTTTGAACCACTGATATTTGTGCTAGAATTGAGGGCGTTATTTTTTCCTGAAATAACGGCAGCAGAAGAAAAGTCATCATTAATATATGGAGATAATCATATGACAGTTGCAGAATTGATATTGCTCGGCGTGGGCCTGGCCATGGACGCCTTTGCCGTCTCGATCACGAAGGGACTGCAGATCAGGAAGACGCCCGTCAAAGAAGGCTTCATCATCGCCCTGTTCTTCGGAGGCTTCCAGGCGCTGATGCCGGCCATAGGATATTTTCTCGGGCAGCAGTTCATCGATCTGATCGCGGACTACGACCACTGGATAGCATTCATACTCCTTGCAGCCATAGGTGGTAAAAACATCGTCGACGTCCTGCGTGACAAGGACGAGGGTCCGGAGGAATGTCCTGAATACACGACAAACTACTGGGAGCTCTTCCTGCTCGCGGTGGCCACCAGCATCGACGCACTTGCTGTAGGGATCACCCTTGCCCTCGTCTCCGGAGTAAACCTCGGCGAGTCTGTCACCATTATCGGTGTCACGACCTTCCTGATCTCATATGCAGGAGTCTTCATCGGCCACTTTTTCGGAGCCAGATTCCAGAAACAGGCCACTCTCGCCGGAGGAGTCATCCTGATAATTCTGGGGCTGAGGATCCTCATTCAGGGGCTCGGAGGGATGTAACAACAATAGAACATGAAACGGCACGAGTCATAAAAAAACTGCTGCGGGGATCATTTCCTCTGCAGCAGTTTTTATTTCTAGTTGTTCTGGATCAGCGTGTTAAGCACAGTTCTGATGATCGGTCCTCCGACCTGATATCCGGTGCCTCCGCCTTCTACCCAGACGACAAAGGCATATGGGTGATCCGGATCATCGATGAATCCAACGAACCATCCGTTGTTATCGGCGGTGCCCACCTCGGCAGTACCGGACTTGGCGTAGATATCCAGTCCCGGGAAATTGCTCTCGCCGTACGTCACCTTGACGTCGTTTTTCATCATTGACTTCAGCTGGCTGGCCGTATCCTCTGAAAGATAGTTACCAAGTGACTTACCGCCGGACAGCTTTTTAATGATGTTCGAGCTCTTGATCATGGAAGGCTGTACCGCCTTGCCGCCGTTGGCGATGGAACCAACGAACACCATCATGGACGCAGGGTTCACCTGGTCCTTAGCCTGCCCGATGCCGGCCCAGGAGAGCTTCACATCGTTGTCTGTCGGGAATTCGAATGTTCCAGGAGTCGTCTTTATCCCGTCGATGTTGATGGAAGAGGTCAGACCGCAGTCCTCGGTCTCCTTCTTGAGATTCTCTGCGCCCACCTCCCGGCTTATGGCTCCGAAGGCTCCATTGCAGGACACAGCCAGCGCCCTCTCAAAGTCAGAGGTACCGTGGGCGTGGGTGCAGGCGATCTTCTCACCTCTATAGTAATTCACTCCGTCGCATGTGAAGGAAAAGGAGCTTATCTCCGGATCGTAGTCGATGGCGGCCGCGCTTGTCACCAGTTTGAATGTGGATCCCGGTGTCATCTTTCCCTGAAGGAAGGAGTTAAAGTAGATCGATGAGTTAGGATCCGCCGGCAGCGATCCGAGTGGATCGAAGCTCGGCTTGTTCACCATGCACATGATCTCTCCGGTCTTGTAGTTGAACACTCCCACCACCCCGTTGTGAGATCCGAGGGCGTTGTACGCCGCCACGTTGGCGCTGGAGTCGATGTTGAGGGTTATCTTCTTTCCGTCCTTCGTCGTATCGTAGGTCCCGTTCAGAAAGTCGTATCCTATGAGGCCGCCCTTCCACATGTTGATGGCGCCCGTGGACATGTTCCCCTTAGGGTCTCCCACGGCGTGGACGGTGGCCATTCTGAGCGTGCTGCTCTCAGGGTACACCACTCCGTTTGTGGTACACTGCATGAGCATCACGCCGTTCCTGTCGTAGACAGTGCCCCGGTTTATCATTCCGTTGGTGTAGATCTGGGTGTTTCCGTAAAAGGTAGCCCACTCCGCTCCATGGGTCACCAGGCGCCAGGTGAATACCACTATTCCAAGGAAGAGCACAGCAGCCAGGAGCAGACATATTCGCGCCCTGTTTTCAAGCTTCTGCATTCTACACCTTCTTTCTTATGGCGATGCTGGCATCCTTACGCATGTCCGCCGCCTTGAAATACGACAGCAATGCCCAGGAAGTTATCATACTGGTGCCTCCTGCGGAGACGAACGGAAATGTCACTCCCGTGAGAGGGAACAGATCCACAGCTCCGAAGACGTTAAGCATCGTCTGAAAAATGAACATCGTGGCAGCGCCGCAGGCACCGATCGTATAGAAGGTGGACCTGCCCGCCATAATGGAATTCACGGCGAAGAGCGACAGCGTGATTATGCACAGAACCAGGAGAACGGCGATTATGTATCCCCATTCCTCCATCACCATTCCGAACACCAGGTCGGTATTCGCCGCGCCGACGTTCTTGAGGGATCCGTTTCCGGCTCCCAGTCCGAGAAGACCTCCACCTGCTCCGAAGGACATGGTCCTCGTCTGCTGGAATCCCGCTCCGTCAGCGTAGTCCCACACGTGGCCCCAGGCCTTGAACCTGGCCGCTACGTACGGTTTGAACCGCAGGACCATAAGTCCTAACAGAAATGCTCCCACAAACGTCAGTATGAGCCTCGAAAAGTCTCCGCTCCTGAGGAACGACACCACCAGGAACGTGACGAAGAATATCAGCGCCGTTCCGAAGTCTCCCATCAGAGCCAGGCACCCCAGGCAGAAGAAGGAGAACACCACGAATACCATGAGGTTCTTCTTGTCGAACAGCTCCTCCATGGTTGCGGACCCGATGCATATGAAGGCTATCTTCACCAGCTCTGACGGCTGGAGCGAGAGTCCGCCGATGGACACCCAGTTTGCGGCTCCGTATTTTATCTGCCCGAACACCAGGTTGAACAGCAGGAGTCCCACCGAGAGCCATATGAGTATCGGCCTCAGCTGCTTCGTCCTGTTCAGGTCTCTCAGGTATATGCACATGAAAAGGAAAAGTGCTATTCCTATGACGATGGCGGCCAGCTGCTTGATGGTGGTGTCAGGAGATGACGACGCGGTCACGGCCATCGATATCGTGGACATGAAAAACGCGATGAGCTCCATCTCGAAGCCCCTGGCCCCGAAGGATCTGGACGCTATTACGTACACCCACATGATCACAGACAGCAGGAGCATCGAGAACACGGCCATCGGCGTGATCTTCGTGCCCATGCCGATTATCAGCTGCAGTATGGCCAGGATCTGGAAGATCGTGATGGCCACCATGGTCTTCCACGGCGACATAGGTTCCTTGTCCAGCTTTCTCAGCTCGTCGTTGTTGTTAGACTCCTCCACGCTTATGGCGGCAAGAGTGCTCTTCACTCCGCCCATCCTGATCTCGTCACCAGGGTTGATGATGTACCTCTTGCTCGGGATGAGCTGCGTGCCGTTGACCATAGTGCCGTTCTTGGAGTTAAGATCCTTGATCATCCACCTGCCGTCGTTGCGGCGCACAAGGATGCAGTGGTTCTTGGATACCGTAGGCGACTGCAGGCGTATGTCCACGGATTTGGACCTGCCCACAACGTTCTCCCAGTGTGTCACCGGGATCCCGACTCCGTCCTCCACGTAGAGATATCCCCACACCTCTGGTGTGGCTCTCGTGGACAGCAGCGACAGTATGCACTTCAGCAGTATGTATACTGCAAGCACCACAAATACCCATCTCAGCGTGGTGGTTATCACCTTCGCGAAGACAGGCTGTGTGTTGGCAAAATTGACTATTGTATAGAAAAGATCGTTAATGACGCCCCTCCTTCAGATCACTTTCCCCGAAAGGGTACCTGGAACGGAACTACTTTTTCCAGGAGCTCTTCAGGCTCACGATGCTGTTGAACACCTTCTCATCATCGGTGGTAAGCTTTGAATCGGCGATGTAATAACCTTTTCTGAAGAACTGGAACCTCTCTCCAGGCTGAGCTTCTGCCACGGACGGCTCAGCGTAGCCCCACGTCTCTCTGACCGAGTCCTCGTTGAACTCCATGTTCCCGTCCTCGTCGGTCTTCATCATGTGTCCGTACTCCCTGATCCTGATCTTTACGGCAGAATCGGCCTCCACGAAGTGGATGGTCCCCTTGACCTTGCGGTTGGCGTTGACCCCTCCACCGGCGGTCTCGGGATCGTAGGTGCAGTGGAGTTCTTTTATAGTGCCGTCGTCATTCTTTACGACCTCATTACACTTGATGAAATACGCCCCCTTGAAGCGCACCTCGTTTCCCGGGAAGAGACGGAAGTACTTTTTTACAGGCACTTCCATGAAATCGTCCCCGTCGATCCACAGCTCGCGGCCGAACGGCACCTGACGCTCTCCCATCTCGGGAACGTTGCGGTTGTTCTCTACGGTGACCATCTCCTTCCTGCCCTCAGGGTAATTGGTGATGATGACCTTGATCGGATCCGTGACCACGTTCCTGGCAGGAACCTTGTTCTGCAGATCGTCTCTGACGGCGGCCTCCAGCTGAGCTGCGTCGACGGTGGAGTTTGCCTTGGCGACTCCGATCTCCTCGCAGAAGTTCCTTATGGCCTCCGGTGTGTATCCTCTCCTCCTGATGCCTGCGATGGTAGGCATGCGCGGATCGTCCCAGCCGTCTACATAACCTTCGTCCACCATTCTCTTGAGATAGCGCTTGCTCATGAGCATGTCGGTAATGTTCAGGCGGGCGAACTCTATCTGGCGCGGAGGGTTAGGCCAGAACCCGACCTCTCTCAGGACCCAGTCGTAGAGCGGCCTGTGGTCCTCGAACTCCAGCGTGCATATGGAGTGGGTTATTCCTTCTATCGCGTCTTCTATAGGGTGGGCAAAATCGTACATCGGGTAGATGCACCACTTGTCCCCGGTGTTGTGGTGAGGCGTGTGGGAGACTCTGTAGATGACTGGATCTCTCATGTTAATGTTAGGGCTTGCCATGTCGATCTTAGCCCTGAGCACGGCCTCTCCGTCCTTGTATTTTCCGTCCTTCATGTCCTGGAAGAGCTTCAGGTTCTCCTCCACGGACCGGTCTCTGTATGGGCTGTTCTTTCCAGGTTCCGTCAGCGTGCCCCGGTACTCCTTTATCTCTTCAGGGGAGAGGTTGCACACGAAGGCCTTTCCCTTCCTGATCAGCTCGAGCGCCGCCTCGTACATCTGGTCGAAGTAGTCGGAGGCCCAGAGCCTCTTGTCCCACTGGAATCCGAGCCACTTCACGTCCTCCTCGATGGCGTCCACGTACTCCGTGTCCTCTTTGACCGGGTTTGTGTCATCGTATCTGAGGTTGCATGTGCCGCCGTACTTCAGGGCTGTGCCGAAGTTCAGGCAGATGGATTTCGCGTGTCCGATGTGCAGGTATCCGTTCGGTTCCGGAGGGAACCTGGTGGCCACCGTCGTCCTCTTTCCTGAAGCCAGCTCCTCATCTATGATGTCGTGGATGAAGTTGCTTCTCATCTCTGGGTTGGTATTGTTATCGCTCATATATCGTCCTCCGGTCGTCTTGTACATTAACGGGAAAATTATAGCACTTTGGTACAGTGCTATCAAAGCCGGTCGCAATAATGCAACTGTTTGTCAACGTTTATCCTTTTCGCTCTTCCACTCTTTCACGACCTGCAGGCAGTACTCTCCGTCGTTGTACGGAATGTTGACTCCGTTTATCTGCTGGTAGTGCTCGTGGCCGAATCCAGCCACTGCGATGAGGTCTCCGGGCTGGGAGTCCATTATGGCCATTCGTATGGCCTCCTTGCGGTCCTCGATAACGGTGTATTTCCCGTTCACGCTCTCGAGGCCCCGTATCACCTTTTCCGCCACATCCTGGAAAGACTCAAAACGATTGTGTCCGGTGGTGACGATGGTGAAGTCGGCGTATTTCCCCGCGGCCTCTCCCATCTCCACTCCACGGTCTGGATCTCTGTGGCCGTCGAAGCCGAACACTGCTACGATCCGGCGCGGCCTGTACTCCCTCAAGGCCGTGAGCAGGCTCCTCATGCTGAAGCCGTTGTGGGCGAAGTCCACGCATACTGAAAGCTCCTCCGACCGGTATACCATATCCAGGCGTCCAGGGACGTGTATCGAGGAAAGGGCATCCTGCTGTGCCTTTACCGGGATGCCAAGACGGTCTGCGCAGGCGATCGCCGCAGAAGCATTGGAGGCGCTGAACAGTCCGGGAGTGTCGACATAGAAGCTCCCGTTCAGCTTTCCTTTCATCTTGAAGGAGATGCCCGGCCATCCGTCGCGGTATTCCACTTTCTCTTCGCACAGCTGGTAATCAGGAATGTGCGTATCGTCATCGGGATCCTGAGGCACGTGACCGAATCCCGTCACAGGAACACCGAGTCCCTCCAGTATCTGTTCAAGGTGGCCGTCGTCGAAGTTCACAACCGCCTCCTGGCTCTGGCGCAGGAGCTGTTTTTTGCAGTCAAGATACTCGGCGAAGGAGCTGTGCTCGTTCGGACCGATGTGGTCTCCCGTCTCGATGTTCATGAAAACTCCCAGGCGGAACCTTATACCCTCTACCCTGTGCAGGAGCACGGCCTGAGACGAGACCTCCAGGATAACGTACTCACAACCGGCATCGGCCATCTTCCTGAAATACTTCTGGATCACCTCAGAGTCAGGGGTGGTGTTTGCTACCTCAACCGACTGTCCGTCGTAGAAGATGCCGTTTGAACCTATGAGGCCGGCTTTTTTCCCTGCCTTTCCAAGCATCTGATAAAGCATGTGAGTGGTGGTGGTCTTTCCCTTAGAACCCGTCACGCCGATGACCGTCAGCTCATCAGCGGGGTGTCCATAATATGCCCCGGCAATCAGGGCTTTTGCTCTCCTGGTGTCGTGAACAGCTACGATGTTTCCCCGGATGCCTGACAGGTCGTGGGCCTCCGTCCATGAGCTGTCCACCACTATCACAGATGGTTCCTTTTCGGCTATCTGATCTATCACGCTGTGGGCATCGAAATACACTCCCCGTATGCACACAAAACAGTCGCCCTTTTCCACGGAGCGGCTGTCGATGGAGAGCCCCCGGACCTCCTGGTCCAGGTCCCCCTTCACCACCTTGTATTCCAGTCTTTCAAGAATCTCTCTGGCCTTCAATCCTCTTTCTCCCGTTTCCTGTTCTGTCTTACGATATTATGTCACGGCCCGGCGCGCGGCAAAGGGCCTGCGGATGCGTTTTGTTTTATCGTAATAGTATACCATTTTATCTCCCCGACTTGTGAAATAAATAAAAGCCCGGACAGCACTGGCCGCCCGAGCTCACGATAACCGCAATTTTCTTTTTTTATATATCCGTCCTGCTGAGGATCTGCGCCGGCCTCTTGCTCAGCGTCCTCCACACCGGGATGAGTCCCACGATGATGTTGAATACCAGCATCAGCGCGAATGACAGGGCGCAAACTCCCGGAGTCACCATGTAGATGCTGCTGAGGAAGCTGGTGATCTTGATCACATTTTTCATTATGTAGTAGATCAATATCAGCCCCGGCACTCCTGTTATGGTGGTGATCACGATGATCTCGCCCAGGAACATGGAATAGATGTCCCGCTTTTTCAGACCGATGGCCCTGAGGGTGCCGACCTCCTTGATCCTCGACAGGAAGGAAGACCTGAGCATGAGATACATCTCTATCAGTGCGATGGCCATGATCACTCCAGCAAGTATCAGGGAGTTTCTGGTCATGCTTTTCTGAGAGTCCTTGAACTCCGCCTTGTCCCTGTCGTAGTTCACCTTTCCGGTTATGCCCTGAGATCCCAGCGCCTTCACGAGGGCCTGCGGATGGTCGGCGTAGACGGTCATGACCTTCTGCTTGCTCACGTAATTCAGGTAGATGGTATTGCCCGTCACGTAGATATTATCATCCGGCGTGTCTGAAAGGTAGTATCCTACCACCTTGAGAGGCGTCCCGTTCATCTTCTTGCTTATGGTCTTGTTCAGCGGGAACTCTGCAGCATGTGAATAGTTCACCAGAGCCTCGTAATCCGCCGATGGTGCCCTGCCCTGCTTTATCTTCAGAGCCGCAGGCCTGAGGTCGTAGTCCAGAACAGATGATGCCACCTCTTCTCCCGACTGGCTCTCGGCATCATTGGCGCTCGCCACACTGCCGTCGAAATTGTCGTCGCTCCCCATGGTCTGATCCTGGCCCTTCTGCAGGTTGGTGATGTAATAGAGCATCTGCCCTGCCGGGACATATGCATCAGGAGAACCCGTGTCAGAGATCCCCACGATGGTCCTGTCCCCAACATTCGGTATATTCACCGTCCTGTTGAGGAACTGTTTCGCGTTGGTGATCCCTGCGGTCTTGCCCGCCTTGGACTTCAGGTATCTCTTCACCAGCATGTTGTCCACCACGAGCTCACCGTCGTTTTCAGGCATCCTTCCGTATTTTATGTCGGAGGAGTCGATGGTGTCCGCGCTCACGATGGATGCGGTCAGGGCCGCAGAAGCCTTTGCCGTCTGGAAAAAGTCGTTCAGCGGCACCACGAGCGTCACGGTCGAGTCGCCAGGAAGGACGTACCGGCTCTCGTCCATCTGGTCCACGCGGTTTATCAGCTCCGTGTTCCTGGAAGGATTGGAGACCGTGACATAATGACTGTCGGTCTGCATGAAGTCGTTATCGTCTATCTGGAGCACTCCGAGAACGTTGCTCACCGCCACGAAGGTGAACATGGCCGCGAACACGAAGCCGAAGAGAAGAAGCTTTTTCAGCCTCTTGAAGCCCTTCACAGTCTTGAAGCCCTTGCCCAGCATGTTAAGCGGAGAGTATATGGAAGTATACTTCGCCTTGAAGCCCTCCGGCATGTACTTGTCGTACTTGAAGGCGTTTTCCTCGTACACGCTCTCGTCCATGGCCGAGTAGTGGTCGTTGATCAGCTCTATATTGCTGGACTCGTCGATGACGTTATATTTTCCATTCGTGTCGATGAACAGGTTGCCGCCACGGAACACCATGGTGATCTTGCCGCTCTCCCACGGCCTGTCGCTGTACATCACCACCTTGGTGTCGTCCTTTTTGAACTTTCCTGCATACGGCATATCCTTCAGGTAGATCCTGTTCTCCAGCTGGTAATCCAGATACCTGGAGGAATCGTTCACCCTGTCGGCCAGGATCTTGCCGTCACTCATCTCGAGGATCCGGTCCGAATAGAACTCGGCGATCTCCTTCTCGTGGGTGACCAGTATGACAAGCCTCTCCCTGGATATCGCCTTGATGATGTTCATGACCTGGATGGTGTTCATGCTGTCCAGATTTCCCGTAGGTTCATCGGCGATGATTATCCTCGGGTTCTTGACGATGGCTCTGGCGATGGCCACCCTCTGACGCTGTCCTCCTGACAGTGCACCGGCGTCTTTGTTCCTGAACGGATAGATGCCCACGGAGTCCAGGCAGTAGTTTACCCTCTCCTCGATGACCTTCTTATCCTTTATTCCGACCATCCTGAGGGCGATGGCGACGTTCTCGAACACGCTCTCCTCGTCGATGAGGTTGAAGTTCTGGAAAATATAGCCTATCTTGGCGTTTCGTATGTTGTCGATCTTTCCGGCGCTCCGACCGGTGATCTGCTCGTCATCGATGTATATGTTCCCCGAATTCACGCTGTCCAGACCGCCTATGGCGTTCAACAGCGTGGTCTTGCCGCAGCCCGAAGGCCCGAGGAGGGTGACGATGCCCTTGTCCGGCAGCTCCACGGAGGTGTTATCGATGACGTGTATCTCGTTCTGCTTCCTCCGGTTGTAGTACTTGTTGACGTTGGATAGCTTTATCATCCCTACTCCTCCTCTCTGTAAACGCTCATGGCACTCTTCTTAAACAGCTTTCTCGAATATCTTGCCGCTATGAGAAGTGACATGACGAGGAGTCCGGCAAACAGCACTACATAGTCTCCGGTGCTGAGGAAGTCCGCCAGGTTTTTAATGGCCCTGGAGTGGATCACGTCCATGGTCACGAGCTTAAGCCCAAAGAGATCCAGGACGTAGGCTATCACCATTATGAGGAGCAGCTCGATCCGCAGGATCATGGCCGTGTCCTCCCTTGTGGCTCCCAGTATCCTGAGGGTCGAGTAGTAGGAATTTCTCGACCTCATTATCAGTCTTATCACTGCAAAGAGAATGAAAAACAGAACTAACATCTCTATCACGAACCCGCCCATGGAAAGCAGCTTGAGCACGAATCCGAAGCCGCCGGTATAGTCTGCTCTCGCATCCTTGAGCACCAGGGTCTTGAATCCGGCACTCTTTGCAGCCGCAGCCACAGAGTCAGCGTCCATCTCGTTTTTCACCATCAGGCTCGCCTGATAGTTGCCGTTGTTGAACAGAGCAGCGTAGTCTTCCCTGTTCACGAAAACGCTCTGTGTATATGTAGGGTAGTCCTCCTTGTTCAGCCCCAGCACCGATTTGATGGTGCTCTCCGTGTAGACCTTTCCTACGGTCAGATTCAGGCTCTTCTGGAAAAACATGTTCTTCGCGGTGATGTTCAGCGGCTTACCCACGGCAGCGGCTGCCGAAGGAGGCTCTGCTCCGGTGTTTCTTCCATAGTACTGGAGCTGGTCCTCGCTGATGTAGACCTTGCCCTGAGGAACGCTGTCTGATACGTACACAGGGGTCCCCTGTCCCGCCTTGGTCTCCACCTTCATTCCGTTGTAGTCCAGTGTGACATCGGATGAAAGGGCGATCATGTTTGTGTTCAGCTGGCTGCTCACGGCGTCACTAACATAGATCCTGGACTTTCCGACCTCCTGATTTGTGTAGGATGAGCTGGAATTACCAGAACTGCTCTTGGTGAAAATAACTCCTGTCACCTTCAGTTTCTGAGGTATCACCCTCGAGCCGTCGTCTGAGTTCGTCCTGTAGCAGTAGTACTCCTGTCCGATGATCTTCGACGGGTCGTCCTTCAGCTCGCTGCCCGAATAAGAAAAGTCGGTGTCGATCATGCACACGACCTCGTTGTCGGACTGAGGCAGGGTACCTGCGTCCAGATCCTTTTCCTTGAGATTCGAATCACTTAAATTGTAGACCGCTCCACGAAGGTCGTACTGGTCTGTTTCCAGCCCGATGCTGTTGTCCAGGCCTATGTCATTTGTTACGACCCTGCTGACTCCGTCGATCTTTGCCAGCTTGTCAAGGTCAGCCTGATCGATCGGCGAATGGTCTTCCTTAGCGACCACGATCCTCTTTGGCGAGGCATAGCTGAAATACTGGTTGTATCCCAGCATGTCGACCTCGTGGAGGCTGCTCTTTGTGGATGAATATCCTCCCAGCACGGCGGCGACCGCAAAAATATATACCAGAAGCAGCAGGATGAACTTGGTCGGCAGGTTGAAGGTATTTCTCACCCCCAGCATCAGACGGGTGCCGCCAGTCATGTCACCAGGTGTCCCGGATACATCTGCACCCGAAAACTCCGCCACAGGCGCCTTCGCGCTGTGATCCTCTTTTCCATGACTGTTGTCGATCTTCCTGTCCTCGATGATGCGGCCGTCATGCATGGTTATCTTGCGGGTAACGTACTGCTCCACCTGCTCGTAATTGTGGGTCACAATGACAACGAGCTTTTCCCGGGAGATGCGATGGAGAGTCTCCATGACGATTGCTGCCGACTTGCTGTCCAGGTTCCCCGTAGGCTCGTCCGCCACGATTATCGGCGCGTCCTTGGCCAGTGCCCTTGCGATGGCGACCCTCTGCTTCTGGCCGCCGGAAAGCTTGGAGGCTCTGGTGCGCGTGTATTCAGTCAGTCCCACGAGCTCCAGGAGTTCAGGTACTCTCTTTCGGCAGGTCTCCCTGTCGATGCCGCAGAGGAGCATGGACAGCTCAACGTTCTGGTAGACCGTGTAGCTGTTGACCAGGTTGAAGTCCTGGAAAATATTTCCGATGTACTGCTTGCGGTAGCGCTCGTAGTCTACCGGGCGGAAGCCACTCGTATCCTCCCCGCCCACGAACATCTCTCCTTCCTCGTAGGTGTCGAGGCCTGAGATGACATTCAGAAGCGTGGATTTTCCGCTGCCGCTCTCTCCCGTTATTGCTACGAACTCTCCCATGTCAAGATCGAGGTCGAGCTTGGAAAAGCCCGTGCTCACCGTGTCACGATTCGAGTAGAACTTGGATACCTTCCTGAGCTCTATCATGTGATGGTGCTGTTCTGTGCTTTTGTCTGGCATTAATATCCTCCTGTGTTCTTTCCAGCGGCCCCGATCTCCGTTTCGCTACCAGGTGGTGGCGATGTCCAGCTGCTGTGGATTGGATGAGGCGAACCCTCCCGTGTCCACGACCATGGCCAGGCCAACACTAGATCTTACGATTGACCCCTTCGGGTGAAGGCTGAGGTTGGCCGCTACCATGACGTAGTTGCCGAACATCTTCACGCCGTCGCTCCTCACCCAGTAGGTGCCGCTGTATCCGGCGCTGTGCATGATGCTCACAACTCCGGACATATTCAGGTTGTAATAGGTCTCCCGTCCGTTAGGACCGGTGACCGCCCCCCGGCTGCTGCTGATGTGAGGGCCGTTGTAGTAGTATGCGCTCTTGACGACCTGATACGTCTCAGAGTTTTCAATGTCCGTACTCCTCTCCTCAGGGATGAATTCCATTGCCGCAGCCTTCTTCCTGAGGTTCTCGACTCTGGCCTTGTCGATCTCTGAATCCACGCTGACCGTGAGAAGATTGTACGCGGAGTCGATCGAGGTCGCCTCCGGAGACACGAGGGCAGCTGCTGTCTTCTTTCCGTCGGCAGCCAGCCAGTCACTGTGCTCCTTTGCAAGCACGGCCTGATATATGGCCAGTCCGAGAAGGGCGACCACCCCAACTTCGATGATGATCATCAGCACCAGATTCTTCTTGTGAAGGTGGATGATCTTATGCTTTACCCGGTGGAAGCGGGATACCTTCTTCTGAGCGCCTTCTTCGGCTTCGGAGAACGCCTCTTCGGCGCTGGCCTCCGCGGCGGACTCTGCTTTTTCCAGTCTCTCGGCCTCGCTGTCTATCTCAGACTCAGCCTCTTCCTCAGCTTCAGGGATCTCTTCGGCTTCCTCGGCCTCAGCTTCACGGACCTCGATAGCTTCGGCAGATACAGTACCATCTTCCGGAGTCTCGACGGGTTCCTCGGCCCCCACAGCGGACTTAACGACATCTGCCGATTCCTCCGCAGGTTCTGCGAGTTCTTGTGATCCAATGGTCACAGGCTCTTCAATGGGCTCTGCCGTTTCCTCTGCAGGCTCTACAGGCTCATGTGACTCTTCGGTAGTCTCTACCGATTCCTCCGGGGTCTCGGCGGCCTCTGCAGGTTCGGCAGGCTCCGCCGCTTTCTCGGGAGCTTCATCCCCCTCCGGGACCCTGCCCATGAGACTCATGAAGGATCTGGCCAGACGGTCTGCTTCCTCCCGGTCCTCCCGGGTCATGGCGGCCTCTTCAGCGTCGTAATCTGAGTCGGCAAAAAGATCCCCCAGCTGGAAATCCTCTCCGATCTCGGCTTCTGCCTCCTGTGCCAGCTGGATCCGCCGCTTTCTGTCCTCCAATCTCTTGCTGGAGATCGCGGCCAGACCAGTCCGGGACAGGATGAACTCCAGCTCGTACTCCTTCTGCTGATCCTTGAGCGCAGCGGCGATCTTCTTCATCGCCTCAGGATCGTTCAGGATGCGGATGACCTTTTCTCTGGCCTCCGGATCCTCCGGGAGCATGAATCCATCTTCGATCTTTTCTTCCTGCAACTGCTCGTCAGTACGGTCTTCCTTAGTCATCTTCTCGTTTTGCATCATCTTCGGCTGCTCCATCATCTGCAGAAATCCTTGCGATATGTGATCATTTAGGTTATAATCACGTTGTCGCATTTCCGCGCGGGTGTAGTTTAATGGCAAAATTCGAGCTTCCCAAGCTTGCGTCGAGGGTTCGATTCCCTTCACCCGCTCCAGGCAGGCACCTCTTCGGGGGTGCTTTTTTTATGCCCCGGGAGGTGGCTGCTTCGCAGGCGGGCAAGGGAATGGAACCCGAGACGCAACGTCAGAGAGGGTTCGTATCCGGGTGTACCATCATTGGGACACCCGGAAAACCGCTGTCAAGGACGCCGTCAGGCGCCGCGCAGCGGGCACCGCTCCTTGACGGCGGGATCTTCCCTTCACCCGCTCCAGGCAGGCACCTCCCACCGGGAGGTGTTTTTTTATGCCCAGACCTCCCGGGAGGTGGCTGCTTCGCAGGCGGGCAAGGGAATGGAACCCGAGACGCAACGTCAGAGAGGGTTCGTATCCGGGTGTACCATCATTGGGACACCCGGAAAACCGCTGTCAAGGACGCCGTCAGGCGCCGCGCAGCGGGCACCGCTCCTTGACGGCGGGATCTTCCCTTCACCCGCTCCAGGCAGGCACCTCCCACCGGGAGGTGTTTTTTTATGCCCAGACCTCCCGGGGGGAGGTTGCTGTTTAGCAGGCGGGCAAGGGAATGGAACCCGAGACGCAACGTCGTACGCGCTTGGAGCCACCTGTTATTTGCAGGCGGCTTTTAATGACTCGAATTATTGTATTTTCGGAGTCGAGTCTGGTCAATGGCCCGAACCCCGGTTTTGACAATCTTATAATAATCTTAATAAGCTGTTTTGGCAAAATTAAGATTTCTTGCGGCAAGCGGGCTAATGCCAAATTTTGCTGCACTTCAGATATAGTAGCATCACCCCATGGTGGGATAATTGATATCAGAAGCGTCGGATATTACCCCGGGATTCGTGATACCTAATATGGCTTACCACTAGATCTCAAATATCAAAAAAATCGTTGAGGTGTACAAGATTTTTCTGCGTGCTGTTACGGCGGAAAATGGAGTTTCCGAATCCCCGGGGTGATCCGTGGTAGTCAGCGCTGTGATGCCTGCATAATACATAAAACTGTTCACCATAAATGCAATAAAAATCGTCAAAACAAGATATACAGAAACAGCGATCACAGTAATCATGCTTGTGATCTACCACGGGATCCAATAAAAAAGGATATCCCGCCGTAAAAAACTCATGTTTTTTTGATCGGCTACGGCGGGATATCAATGTTCTCAGATCCCGGGGCAACCTTAAAATCGTATCTTCCTGATTATCTATTCCTCAGTAATAAACAGCTACCATACATCTTGAAATTCCAACCATTAACCAACATTTATGACACGCTTTTGTCCTATGAACATCCGATCGATATACCAGAACACTTCAAAAAAACAATGGGCTGTCGCATTTGATCAAATGTGGCAACCCATGTTTTTTATCCCATGTTAACGATCTGTTCTGGTCTGCGCTATTCAGGCAAAACCGTCAGGGCAGCATTATTTTCAGGAACGCGTTTTGTACTGCTCGTCAAGCCTCCTGTACCGCTGTCTCCGCGTGGCTTTTCCGTTCCTATTTTCCCAGCGCATCCAGCACTTCCTTTATCGCTGCCGGCACCTTCCTGCACTTCTCTTCTGAGATCGAAGCCACGGATACCCGCACGCCCTTGGCGAACGGTACCACGAAGATCTTCTTTTCCTCGAGGGCTCTGCTCACCGCGTCCGGATCATCGCAAGGCACGGAGGTGAAGAAACCGCCCCTGAAAGGCACTATCTCCAGGCCCACTTTCGCGGCCTCTGCCTCAAATGCTCTGCCTCTCGAGAGCAGCATATCCCTGAAATTCTTGCGCTCCTCGTCGACCTTCGCAAGCAATGCCGGATCGCTGTAGATCTTCGCGATGACCTCCTGAGGCCCTCTAGGGGAGTTGGACCAGCTGTTTCTGGAGGAGAAGCTCACGACCCTCTCGAATTCGTCTCTTACCTCCTGGCTGTCCGCAAGGCACATGAGAACGGCGCACCTGCAGCCGTAGAAAGTAAAGGTCTTTGAGGCACTGTAAGCCAGGAGCGGAAGTACGTTGGAGTTCAGCTTCTCCAGCTCAGGCAGGAAAACTCTGGTCTCGTCCGTCTCCCCGGCGAAGTCGATGTATGCCACGTCTGCGCAGACCGCCACGAGCTTATCCTCTCCGGACTCGTTGAGGATCTCCACCACCTTGTGCCACTCCTCCTGAGACAGGCTGTATCCCGTCGGGTTGTTGGCCGGAGTGTTGAGAATGATCAGGAGCCTGTCCTGGATCCTGAGGAGCTTTTTCACCTTGTATTCAAAATCCTCCAGGTCGAATCCTCCCTCGTCGTTGAACATCTGAAAGGTCTCGACAGAGCGCCCCTGCTCCGCGGCTATTGTGTCATATGTGGTCCAGTGCCAGTCGTGTGTCAGGATCTTGTCTCCCGGGCATGTGTAGTTGGCCACGGCGTTTCTCAGTGAACCCGTGCCTCCCGGAGATGCCACGACGCCGACGTATCTGTTCGTCCTGAAGTTGCCGAGTGCCGCCTTCGTTATTGCCTCCTTGAAGGCCGGGATCCCGGCGATCGGCGCATAAGAAGCATACTGGGCCGGTGTCAGAGACTTCATCGCCTGATCCACAGAATCCAGGACCACGAGATCTCCGTCGTCGTCCAGCAGTGTACCTATCGTGGCATTGATAACTTCATCTTTTCCGTACTTATCTATCGCAGCCTTTGCCCTGCCGCTGATGCCGAAGATCTTGTCCTCCTTCGGGATAGTCCTGCCATTATAGGCAGCCATGCTCTTGATCTCACCCATACCTGTTTCTCCTCCATCCTTTTTCACAAGGCACATCCAGTTGATATTCACTCCGTCAGGTCCTCCAAACTTTCTCTCGTATTCAGTCTCGGGACTGTCCTCTGCGTATTCAGAGCTGTGGAGATCCCGGGTGATCCCCTTGATCTCCAGATCCGCGGCCTGGGCCTCCTGGACCGAAAATTCGAACAGATCCTTGTTGTCCGTCTTGAAGGTCACCTGCCCGTCGGGCCCCATGGTATCGAAGTATTGTAAAAGCTTTTTACGATATGTCAGACGGTGACGGTAGTAGCCTGGCTTCTGCCACGGGTCGCTGAAGTTCAGGTATATAGCCTTCACCTCTCCCGGTGCGAACCATGTCCGGAGATCGTCCACAAAGGACGGGATAACCACAACGTTCCGGAGACCGTTGCTCTCTATCTTTTCGAGAGCCCTGAGAAGCACGCTCCGGTTGCCTTCCACCGCAACGAAAAACCTGTCGCTGTGCTTCGCAGCCATGGCGGCGATGAAGGCTCCTTTTCCACATCCTATCTCCACATACGGCCCCGCATCACCGGAAAAGCCCCGCTTTTCCATCACCTGTGACCACTGCCCTCTCCGCTCTTCCGGGCGGTACTCCAGGCAGTATTCGTATCGCTTGTATTTCTCAGTGAGATTCTTTACCTTTCGCTGCCTCACTTCTCCTCCTTATCAACATATCCGGGATCAGACCGATCGTAGCTTGCCGATCGCACAGATCCTAGAAATACATTCTCATCCATATCATCACACCCATGAAAAGCACCATGAGTACTGCGCACGCTCCGTCCCTGGCCGAGAACCGGCTCTCGTTCATCCTGGTCCTGCCCTTGCCGCCATGGTAGCACCTGGCCTCCATGGCCAGCGCCAGATCCTGGGCGATCCTGAAGGAGCTGATGAACAGCGGTATCAGGATGGGGATCAGGGCCTTCGCCCTCTGGATCAGGTTCCCGGACTCGAAGTCCGCACCTCTGGCCTGCTGAGCCTTCATTATCTTGTCAGTCTCATCCAGCAGAGTCGGGATGAACCGCAGGGCAATGGTCATCATGAGGGCTATCTCATGGGCGGATATTCCGAAGACCTTCAGTGGACGCATGAGCTTTTCCAGCCCGTCTGTCAGCTCCACCGGCCTGGTGCAGAACGTCATCAGGGACGTACCGATCACCAGGAGCACCAGCCTTATCGCCATGAAGCAGGCCCTGTAAAAGCCTTCATCGGTTATCGTCAGGAACTTCCACTGCCATATCACCTTGCCGTCGATCATGAACATGTTGAGGACAAAGGTGAATAGCAGTATAAAAAAGATCACCTTAAGCCCCCGGAAAATGAACCTGAACGGCACGCGAGAGATCAGGATGATTCCCAGCAGAACGCCGCCGGCGACCGCGAACCCCTGGAATGAGTCCACGACAAACAGGGACACTATGTATATGAGTGTCCAGATTATCTTGGTCCTGGCATCCAGCCTGTGAATGGCTGAATTGCCGGGGTAGTACTGTCCCAGTGTTATATCGCGTATCATTTGCTGTTGTATTTATCCTTCCAGGTATCTGACTATTTCTCTTTCGGCCTCATCAAAGGTGAAGCATCTGTCGTCCACGGCACAGTCTCTGTCCCTGAGCTCCATCATGATGTCGGTCGCCGGAGGCACTCCGAGGCCGATCTCTTTCAGCTCCCTTCCGTGGCTGAATATATCTTCTGGTGTGCCCATGGCCTTCAGACGGCCCTTGTCTATTACCATGACCTGATCCGCAAGCTGCTGGATGTCCGCCATGTTGTGGGAGACGAAAAGCATGGTGTTCCCGCGCTTTCTGTGGATCGAATCCACCATCTCCAGGATCTCCCTGTGAGCCTGTGGATCCAGCCCCGCTGTCGGCTCGTCCAGGATCAGGACCTCCGGCTCCATGGCCAGGACCCCTGCGATGGCCACACGGCGCTTCTGGCCGCCGGACAGCTCAAAAGGCGACTTATTCCTCACCTTTTCGTAGTCCAGTCCCACAAGCTCTATGGCCTTTCTGACGCTCTCCTCCAGTTCATCCCCGGTGAGGCCTAGGTTCTCCGGGCCGAAGGCCACATCCTTCGCCACGGTCTCCTCAAAAAGCTGGTACTCTGGATACTGGAAAACCAGCCCCACCCTCTTTCTGATATCCGTCATCACGGCACTGCCGTCGGTTATGCACGTGCCCCTGATCCAGATATTTCCGGATGTCGGCTTGAGAAGGCCGTTCATGTGCTGCAGCAGCGTGGATTTTCCGCTGCCGGTGTGACCGATGATCCCCACGAATGACCCTTCCGGGATCCTGAAGCTCATATCTTCCAGGGCCACCGTCTCGTCGGGAAGCCCCGGGGCGTAAACATATCTGACGTCCTCTGCCACTATCTCATCCTCTACGGATGTTGCGGAGCTGGATGACTCACCGTCGTTGCCGAGTTCGTCACTGACCACGTTATGCTCCGCGGAACGGCCGCTGTTTTTCCTGGAAAAGCCCTCCGGGCTTGTTTTTTCTTCGTGGCTCAGACGGCTCTCCGCCACGGCACCAGCCCTGCGGGCGCTGACGATCCATTCGACCAGCTCCTTTTCCCCCGTCATCTTCGGATCTATCTGAAACCCTCTCGATACGAGACGGTCTCTCATCTCTATCGCCGCTGGCTTTTCCAGCCCTGCTTCCTTCAGGAGAGCTTCATCTGAAAAGAGCTCATACGGCTTGGAATCGCCCAGCTTGCGGCCGTCCTTCATGACTATGATCCTGTCTGAGAGAGCCGCCTCCTCCATGAAGTGGGTTATCAGGACGATGGTTATGGATCTCCTGTTGAGTTCTCTGATGATCTCCATCACCTTCACACGGCCCTGTGGATCCAGCATCGCCGTCGGCTCGTCGAAGACAATGCAGTCCGGCCTCATGGCGACTGCGCCCGCGATGGCGACTCTCTGCTTCTGGCCGCCGGAGAGCTGATGTGCGCCCTTGCGCCTCTGGTCGTACATCCCGACCGCGTTCAGGGCTTCGTCCACCCTCTCCCGGATCTCCTCCGGAGGCACTCCAAGATTCTCCGGACCGAAGGCCACATCGTCCTCCACCAGGGATGAAACGATCTGATTGTCCGGGTTCTGGAACACCATGGCGATGCTGGACCTCAGATCCCAGATGGTATCGTCGTCACGGGTATTGTACCCTGCGACAAAAACATCTCCAGACGCCGGGAGAAGCAGGCCGTTCAGGCATCTTGCCAAAGTGGATTTCCCTGAACCGTTCATCCCCACTACGGAAACGAATTCACCCTTCTGGATCTGGAAGGACACACCGTCTATCGCACGGCTGACGGTCTCCTCCCCGGTCTCCTCGTTTCTGCTCACATATTCATATGTCAGGTCTTCCACCTTTATTATCGGAGACATACACATACTCTCATCCGGACCCGAAGGCCCACTTCTTCAGCAAACTAATCGTTTTATTATATAACAGCGGCATGGCAATTCCAACGAACAAAAACACGAACAAGAGTCCGGCCCGAAAGGATACTCCGGATCACCTTCCCTGTCGTTCAGAATTCCTGACACTAAAAACGAGGTCGACGCATTTTATCATCTTAAATGCGACGGCCTCGCCCTCTTTTACTCTGTCTCAACAGGCTACTTCTCTGTCCTGTACATCTTGCCTGTTACTATAGACTTCTCGTCCACCTTGTCTGCAATGTCTGCGTTCCAGTCCTCCGGAGCGACCTCGTGCATGGCTACAGACAGGGCCTCTCTTGGGGCTCCCAGTATCTCCATAGCATCCTCGACTATTTTCTCAGCAAGTTTCTGCTTCTGTTCCTGCGTCCTTCCAGGAAAAAGATTCACATCGATATGAGGCATTTTTCTCTCCTTTCAGCGTAAAAGCTATGTCCCTATGTGCAGGCATTTCGCCCGCGCGCTTATTATAACCCATCTGGCTATTCGTTCCACCTGGTCCCGACTCTGTTTTCTCTGGCCTTTCTGTAAATGGTCTCCGCAGCCACCAGATCAAGGATCCCGATGCCTACGTTCTTGTAGATGATGATCTCGTCTTCGCTTTCTCTCCCCGGGATCCGCCCAAGGATGACCTGTCCCAGCTCGCCCGTAAAATCCTTCTCCGTTATTATCTTCTGCTCCAGCGGCCTGTGCACGTCTCCCGATTCCTCAAGGCAGGCCTCTGTGGAGTCGAAGTATATCTTGTCCGCCATGCCGAAGAGCGCAGGATCGAGCTCGTTCATATCATCCCTGTAAGAACCCACGCCGCTGATGGTGGCTCCTTTCTTGACCTTGTCCGCACTGAATACCGGCGTCGGGGAAGGTGTCACCGTTATGATGAGATCCGCTTCATCGACGGCCTGGTCACCAGTCTCACAAGGTATGATCTCTCCGTCGAAGTCTCTGAAGATCTTCTTCATTTCCTTCACGAATCTCTTAGTTTTTTCAAAGTCCCTGGCAGCGACTCTCACCTCCTCCAGGTCCGCTGCAGCGAGCATGGCTTCCAGCTGGCAGCGGGCCTGGCCGCCGGTGCCGATCAGCGCACCGGTTTTTGCATTTTTACATCCGAGAATGTCAAAGGCCGCACCGCTGGCCGCACCCGTGCGGAACTCCGTGACAAAGGTACCATCCATCACGGACAGGAACTCCCCGGTATCTCCGTCGATCAGCATCACCTGTCCCTGTGTCACCGGCAGGCCCTTCTCCGCGTTTCCCGGAAAAGTCGTCACGATCTTGATACCTGCGGCGTTCAGATCCGCGGCGTAAGCCGGCATGAAGATGAAGTCAGTGTTCTTCGTATCGTCGTGGATCACCGGCCTCAGGGGAGACTGTGTCCTCCCCTCTGAAAACATCTTGTAGGCCCTCTCATCGGCCCCTATCATATCCTTCATCGAGCACACTTTGCGGATATCCTTCTCAGTCAGTAAAAGCATGTCTCCTCCTTGTGATCAATAGCATTTTTCCTGCGGTCTATTGTCTTATTTTGTGAGGAAATAATCAATTGTTGACAACCAATTAACCGCTGATATAATCGACTTGACTGGTTGAGAAAGGCTAAACAGTTTACGGAGGTAGATAATTATGGCTATCACAATGCTTACAGAAGAAAACTTCGACACAGAAGTTATGAATTCCGATAAAACAGTACTCGTTGATTTCTACGCGGATTGGTGCGGTCCTTGCAAAATGCAGTCCCCGATCGTAGACGAGATCGACTCAGAGAGAGATGACGTAAAGGTCTGCAAGATCAACATCGACCAGCAGCCTGGTCTTGCAATGCGCTTCGGTGTGATGAGCATTCCTACCATCATGGTAGTAAAGAACGGCGAGACCACATTCAAGGAACCTGGACTCATGCAGAAGAGAGACCTGGTAAAGCTGCTGTAGTTCAACAGTCAAATCTCTTTGGCATATCTTACAAATATCGGACACATCAGGCTGCCGCATTTCGTTCAATTGCGACAGCCGCTTTTTTGTGCGTCATTTCACCGTGTCCCCAGGTGTGTCAGTGAGGAACGTCCCCCGTGATACTCAGTGACTCACGACGCAAAAAACAGGACCGCCCCTTTCGGGACAGCCCTGCTGTAGTTCCTTATTGAGTTCTGTATGTTGAACAGATTACTCCAGGATCTCTGTTACTACTCCGGATCCTACTGTTCTTCCGCCCTCTCTGATGGCGAATCTCAGTCCTTCCTCGATAGCGATAGGTGTGATCAGGCTGATCTCCATCACTACGTTATCTCCAGGCATGCACATCTCTGTGCCCTCTGGAAGCTGCAGATCTCCTGTTACGTCTGTCGTTCTGAAGTAGAACTGCGGTCTGTATCCGTTGAAGAACGGTGTGTGACGACCACCCTCTTCCTTCTTCAGTACGTATACCTGACCCTTGAACTTTGTGTGAGGGTGGATAGTACCCGGCTTTGCCAGTACCTGTCCTCTCTCGATCTCGTCTCTCTGAACACCTCTCAGCAGTGCTCCGATGTTGTCGCCGGTCTCTGCCAGGTCCAGAGTCTTCTTGAACATCTCTACACCTGTTACTACGACCTTGCGCTTCTCATCTGTCAGTCCTACGATCTCTACCTCGTCGCCGACCTTCAGTGTTCCACGCTCTACTCTTCCTGTTGCTACTGTTCCACGTCCTGTGATGGAGAATACGTCCTCTACAGGCATGATGAACGGCTGGTCATTTGCTCTCTGTGGCTCAGGAATGTAGCTGTCTACTGCCTCCATCAGCTCTACGATCTTGTCTCCCCATGGGCCTGCAGGATCCTCAAGAGCCTTCAGAGCAGATCCTCTGATGATAGGTGTGTCATCGCCAGGGAAGTCGTACTCGTCCAGCAGCTCTCTTACTTCCATCTCTACCAGATCCAGCAGCTCCTCGTCATCTACCATGTCGCACTTGTTCAGGAACACGATGATGTAAGGTACGCCTACCTGACGGGACAGAAGGATGTGCTCTCTTGTCTGAGGCATTGGTCCGTCTGTTGCTGCTACTACCAGGATAGCTCCATCCATCTGAGCTGCTCCTGTGATCATGTTCTTTACGTAGTCAGCGTGTCCTGGGCAGTCTACGTGAGCGTAGTGTCTGTTCGGTGTCTCGTACTCTACGTGTGCGGAAGAAATGGTGATTCCTCTTGCCTTCTCTTCCGGCGCCTTATCGATCTGGTCGAATGCTACGTCTGTTCCCAGTCCGTATCTCTGGTGCAGCACCTTTGTGATAGCTGCTGTCAGAGTTGTCTTGCCGTGGTCAACGTGGCCGATAGTTCCGATGTTGATATGCGGCTTAGTTCTCTCGTACTTCTGCTTTGCCATATCATTTCCTCCATATGGTTTACGTATCAAGAATAATAGTCAGGGGCAGATGACTCTGCCCCGAAAAATTTCACATCACTACTTTGCGATCTTCTCCTGAAGGCTTTCAGGCAGCTTTGCAAAGTGGTCGAACTGCATTACGTACACACCTCTGCCCTGAGTCTTGGATCTCAGGTTCGTGGCGTATCCGAACATCTCGGACAGCGGAACGAATCCTCTTACGATGGCAGCTCCGTTGTTGATGTCAGATCCCTCGATCTTACCTCTCTTGGAGCTGATGTCTCCGATGATGTCTCCCATGTAGTTCTCAGGAACGGTGACCTCTACCTTGAAGATAGGCTCCAGCAGGACAGGAGCAGCCTTTCTGCAGGCCTCCTTGAATCCCATCGTAGCTGCGATCTTGAAGGCCATCTCGGAGGAGTCCACCTCGTGGTAGGAACCATCGTACAGGTCGATGCCGATGTCCACCATCTGGTATCCGGCAACAGGTCCGTTCTCCATGGCCTCTCTGAAGCCTTCCTCGATCTTAGGTATGTATTCCTTAGGAATGTTACCACCCGTAACGGAGTTCTTGAATTCGAAACCGGATCCAGCCTCTCTCGGGTACATTCTGAACTTGACATGTCCGTACTGACCGGAACCACCGGACTGCTTCTTGTGCTTGTAGTCCTCGTCCACTTCCTGAGTGATGGTCTCCTTGTAGGATACCTGTGGCTTACCTACGTTGGCCTCTACCTTGAACTCTCTCATCAGTCTGTCGACGATGATCTCCAGGTGGAGCTCGCCCATTCCGGCGATGATGGTCTGTCCTGTGTCAGGGTTCGTGTATGTCTTGAATGTAGGGTCCTCCTCTGCCAGCTTGGCAAGAGCGATGCCCATCTTCTCCTGACCGGCCTTGGTCTTAGGCTCGATGGCGATCTCGATAACAGGATCAGGGAACTCCATGGACTCCAGTACGATAGGATGATCCTCATCGCACAGCGTGTCTCCTGTTGTGGTGTTCTTCAGACCTACTGCGGCAGCGATGTCACCGGCATAGACCTTGTCGATCTCTTTTCTGTGGTTTGCGTGCATCTGCAGGATACGGCCGATACGCTCTCTCTTGTCCTTTACGGAGTTGTAGACGTAGGAACCAGTATCCAGTGTTCCTGAATAAACTCTGAAGAACGCCAGCTTACCTACATAAGGGTCTGTGACGATCTTGAAAGCCAGTGCTGAGAAAGGCTCCTTGTCGCTAGGATGTCTCTCGTCAGGCTCCTCAGTATCAGGGTTTACACCCTTGATAGCAGGAATGTCCAGAGGAGATGGCATGTAGTCCACGATGCCGTCCAGCATCATCTGCACACCCTTGTTTCTGTACGCGGATCCGCAGAATACCGGGAACATCTCGTTGGCGATAGTAGCCTTTCTGATGACCTTCTTCAGCTCCTCAACGGTGATCTCCTCACCCTCAAGGTACTTCATCATCAGGTCCTCATCCTTGTCAGCTACGGCCTCTACCATCTTCTCACGCCATGCCTTGGCTTCATCCAGCATGTTTGCCGGAATGTCCTCGATGACGATCTCCTTACCCAGCTGATCCTTGTAAACCTCTGCCTTCATAGTCATAAGATCTATGATTCCAGCGAACTCGTTCTCTGCACCGATAGGGATCTGTACAGCAACGGCATTCGCTCTCAGTCTGTCCTGAACCATCTCGACAACGTGGAAGAAGTCTGCTCCGATGATGTCCATCTTGTTGACGAAGATCATTCTTGGAACCTCGTACTTCTCAGCCTGTCTCCATACAGTTTCTGACTGAGGCTCTACACCCTCTTTGGCACTCAGCACCATTACGGCACCATCCAGTACACGCAGGGATCTCTCTACCTCGACGGTAAAGTCCACGTGTCCAGGAGTGTCGATGATGTTGATTCTTGTATCTTTCCACTGAGCTGTAGTAGCAGCAGAGGTAATAGTAATGCCGCGCTCCTGCTCCTGCTCCATGTAGTCCATGGTGGCGGCTCCATCATGAGTCTCACCGATCTTGTGAGTCTTTCCCGTATAGAACAGGATCCTCTCAGTGGTAGTAGTCTTACCAGCATCGATGTGAGCCATGATTCCGATGTTTCTCGTATCTTCAAGCGAAAAACTTCTTGGCATTATTTCCTCCCTTCTACTTTATTGTTGTCAGGTATCTCATCAATTAATACCTGAAGTGTGCAAACGCCTTGTTAGCCTCAGCCATCTTGTGGGTGTCTTCCTTCCTCTTTACGGAAGCACCTGTGTTATTGGCTGCATCCATGATCTCATTCGCGAGTCTCTCGGACATGGTCCTCTCACTTCTGAGCCTTGTGAACTTAGTCAGCCATCTCAGAGCCAGAGTCTGCCTTCTGGCAGGTCTCACCTCGATCGGGACCTGGTAGTTTGCACCACCGATTCTTCTTGCTTTAACTTCCAGCACTGGCATGATGTTTGCCATCGCCTTTTCGAAAACTTCCAGAGGCTCCTCGCCGGTTTTCTCTTTGATCTGATCAAACGCATCGTAGACGATCCCCTGGGCTACGCCCTTCTTGCCGTCAAGCATAATGCTGTTTATCAGCTTGGCAACTACTACGCTGCCGTACACTGGATCTGGAAGTACTTCTCTCTTTGGCGTATTACCTTTTCTAGGCACTTCTCTTCCCTCCTTGCAACGCGGGGTACTCGGCGCGGCTTCCGACGCCGGCCGTGGCGCCTTAATATCTATATATTAAATATTAAGACAATATCCCGAAATCAACTACTTCTTTGGTCTCTTGGCTCCGTACTTGGAACGTCCCTGACCACGATTTGCAACACCGGCTGTATCCAGCGTTCCTCTTACGATATGGTATCTTACACCAGGGAGGTCCTTAACTCTTCCGCCCCTGATCAGTACGACGCTGTGCTCCTGGAGGTTGTGACCGATTCCAGGGATGTAAGCGGATACTTCCATACCGTTTGTCAGACGTACTCTTGCAATCTTTCTCAGAGCTGAGTTCGGCTTCTTAGGAGTTACAGTTCTTACTGCCACGCACACGCCTCTCTTCTGAGGGGAATTCACGTTGGTAAGAGTCTTCTTCAGAGTGTTCATGTTCTTACCAAGCGCAGGTGCTGTAGACTTCTTTACCGAGCTTGTTCTGCCCTGACGTACTAATTGATTGATAGTAGGCATTATTGTCTCCTTTCTTCAAAGATTTTTTATCAAGAAAACTCACGGGCCTCCTGGCCCGCAAGCTGTCTCGAACCGTTAAATTATAACAAGGCACACGACGGCCTGTCAATAAGGAAAAACCAGGCCCCGGCGATTTTTCTGCCGGCATAGCCTGGTCTCTTCTTGTCAAAGTAAAGCTTTATTGGAAAAGCCTTTTTCGTCTGTCACCAGCTTCGGCAATGCCTACTCCTGGTCCGGCGTCACCTCTGAAAGGCCCGTTGTATCGATGTGCCCGGATGTGAGGCCCTCGGTGATCTCCGCCAGTCCCTCGGAGGTCGTGCCCTCTTCAGACTTGACAGCATCGTCCTTGCTGTCGTACTGGCGCATCAGCGCTTCGTTTTCACCGTAGTCGACCTGGATGTTCCTGTAGCGCTTCATTCCGGTGCCCGCAGGGATCAGCTTTCCTATCATTACGTTCTCCTTGAGTCCGTTCAGATGGTCGGTCTTTCCCTTGATGGCAGCGTCTGTCAGCACTCTTGTGGTCTCCTGGAAGGAAGCCGCAGACAGGAATGAGCTCGTGGCGAGAGCCGCCTTGGTGATACCGAGAAGCACTCTCTCGTATGTCGCAGGCTCACCGCCGTTCTTCACAGCTCTTTCGTTGGCGCCCATCACCTCGAATCTGCTGTACATGCTTCCAGGCAGAAGTCCGGTGTCACCGGCCTTCTCGATCTTGTACTTGGAGAGCATCTGGCTGACGATGACCTCGATATGCTTGTCGTTGATATCTACACCCTGGCTCTTGTATACTCTCTGCACTTCCTTGAGCAGATAGTCATAAACTCCAGGCACTCCCAGGATCCTCATGATGTCGTGAGGATTGAGAGGTCCTCTCGTGAGAGGTGTTCCGGCGCGGACCTGGCTGCCCACACCAGGAATTATCCTGGCCCCGTAAGGGATCACATATGTCCTGCTGCCATCCTTCTCCTCGACTGTAAGGTCGGTCTTGTTGTCGTCTCTCGTCTCGATGGACGTAACCACACCGTCGGCCTCGCAGATCTCGGCGATACCCTTTGGCTTTCTGGCCTCGAACAGCTCCTCTACTCTCGGAAGACCCTGAGTGATGTCTCCTCCGGCAACTCCTCCTGTATGGAACGTTCTCATGGTCAGCTGTGTACCAGGCTCTCCGATGGACTGAGCGGCGATGATTCCGATGGCTTCACCCGGGAGCACCAGCTTGCCGGTAGCCATGTTCTTGCCGTAGCACTTGGCGCATACGCCTCTTCTGCTGTGGCAGGTCATGATGGACCTGATCTTGACAGACTCCACACCTGCTTTTTCTATTGCCTCGGCCTTATCATCATCGATGTATTCATTGACGTGTACAAGAACATTTCCGCTGGCGTCCGTGACGTCTTCCATGGCGAATCTGCCGGCGATCCTCTGAGAAAGCGGCTCGATCTTTTCATTGCCATCTGCAAAGGCGCGGATCTCGATACCCTCGTCAGTTCCGCAGTCGTCTTCCGTTACGATGACGCTGTGGGATACATCGACCAGCCTTCTGGTCAGATATCCTGAGTCGGCTGTACGGAGGGCTGTATCTGCCAGACCCTTTCTGGCTCCGTTTGACGAAATGAAGTAGTCCAGAATGGACAGACCCTCACGGAAGTTAGAAGTGATAGGTACCTCTACAGTGTGTCCTGTAGCGTTGGCCATCAGTCCTCTCATTCCTCCGATCTGACTGATCTGGCTCTTGTTACCTCTGGCTCCCGAGTTGGCCATGATGTACAGGTTGTTCGTCTCGCTGAGGGAGCTCATGAGGATGTCTGCGACCTTCTCGGTCGTCTCTCCCCAGATCTTGATGATCCTGTCGTATCTCTCGTCGGCGGTCATGAGGCCCTTGTCGTAGTAGCTCTGGTATAGCTCCTGTCTCTTGTTGGCCTCTGCGATGATAGGATACTTCTCCTGCGGGATCTCCATGTCGGAAACTCCGATGGTGACCGCCGCCTTTGTGGAATAGTGATATCCCATGGATTTGATGTAGTCCAGCATCAGGACCGTCTCGGTGTTCCCGTGGGTCTTGAAGCACTTGTCGATGATAGTGCCCAGGTTTTTCTTGCTGACCAGGAAATCGACCTCCAGGCCGAAGTTGTCCTTGCTCCTGTCCACAAAACCGATGTCCTGAGGAAGTCCCCTGTTGTAGATGAATCTTCCTACTGTAGACTCAACCAGGCGACCGTTGGTGTGATCGTCTGATCCGACTCCGAACATCCTCACCTTTACCTTGGCGTGAATGTCCAGGACTCCCGCCTGATAAGCCATCATCATCTCGTTGATGTCGGTAAAGCACTTTCCGTCTCCCTTTTCCGGGATCCTCTCGTAGGTGGTGGTGCTCACAACGGTGCCGTCCTCGATCACCTCGCCGTTCTTCATCTCTGATCTCAGCCTGGTGATGGTGACCACTTCGTTGGTGTTCGTCATCTCGCCGTCCACGGCGTCAACAGGCCACAGGTCGTATTTTACCTCAAATACTTCTTCGCCTGTCTTGTTCAGCTTGTTCTTGCCTTCCTTGATGTCTTTTCTGAACTCGCCGATCTCGATCTTGTGCTTGTTGTCAGTGTATTTTACGTCCTTGATGCGAGCGCCTTCTTTTCTCCTGTAGGCCTTTCTGTCCTCCTCTGTGAAGGTATCCATGGCATCCAGGACCGTCTCGTTGCCATCTGCGTCAACGATGGTCTTCTTGCTCCTGCCAGGATATGTCAGGTAGTAAGCTCCAAGGATCATGTCCTGAGTAGGTATCGTGATAGGCGATCCGTCCTTTGGCGCCAGGATGTTGTTCACGGAGAGCATGAGGAACCTCGCCTCGGCCTGTGCCTCCACGGAAAGAGGTACGTGAACGGCCATCTGGTCTCCGTCGAAGTCGGCGTTGAAGGCGGTACAAGCCAGCGGGTGCAGCTTGATGGCCTTGCCCTCTACCAGGACAGGTTCGAATGCCTGGATGCCCAGCCTGTGCAGTGTAGGGGCACGGTTCAGCAGAACAGGATGATCCTTGATCACGTAATCCAGAACGTCCCAGACCTCAGGCTTCACCTTCTCCACCATGGTCTTTGCGCTCTTGATGTTGTGAGCGAGGCCTCTCTCCACCAGGACCTTCATGATGAACGGCTTGAAAAGCTCGAGAGCCATGGTCTTAGGCAGTCCGCACTGGTAGAACTTCAGCTCCGGTCCTACTACGATTACCGAACGGCCGGAATAATCTACACGCTTGCCCAGCAGGTTCTGACGGAAACGTCCCTGCTTACCTTTCAGCATGTCGGACAGCGATTTAAGCTGTCTTCCTGCAGCGCCTGTTACCGCTCTTCCTCTTCTGCCGTTATCGATGAGGGAATCTACAGATTCCTGGAGCATCCTCTTCTCGTTCCTGATGATGATGTCAGGAGCTCCGAGCTCGAGGAGCTTCTTCAGACGGTTGTTTCTGTTGATGACCCTTCTGTACAGGTCATTCAGGTCGGATGTTGCGAATCTGCCTCCATCCAGCTGTACCATCGGACGGAGATCCGGCGGGATCACAGGGACCACGTCGAGTATCATCCACTCAGGCCTGTTTCCAGACTTGTTGAAGGCCTCGATGACCTCCAGCCTTCTCACAAGCTTGATCCTCTTCTGTCCGGAAGCCTTTTCCAGCTGCTCTCTCAGCTCTCCGGCGAGCTTCTCCGTGTCAACGTCTGAGAGCAGCTTCTTGATAGCCTCTGCTCCCATAGCTGCCTGGAAGTTCTTGCCGTAGATCTCGCGAGCTTCGTTGTACTGATTTTCCTCGATGATCTCCTTGTATTCAAAAGGAGTGTCACCAGGATCAGTTACTATATATGATGCAAAATAGAGAACTCTCTCCAGGTTCTTAGGCGTGATGTCCAGCACCAGTCCGATCCTTGAAGGGATCCCCTTGAAATACCAGATATGAGAAACAGGAGCCACCAGGCTGATGTGGCCCATTCTCTCTCTTCTAACCTTGGACTTGGTCACTTCGACGCCGCAGTAAGGGCATACGAGTCCCTTGTAGCGTATCTTATTGTACTTGCCGCAGGCGCAGGTCCAGTCTTTTGTAGGTCCGAATATCTTCTCGCAGAAAAGTCCGTCCCTTTCAGGTTTGAGGGTTCTGTAGTTGATGGTCTCCGGCTTCGTCACCTCTCCGTGGGACCACTCCAGCATTTTCTCAGTCGATGCCAATTTGATCTGCAGAGACTCGAAATTCCTCAGATCGTAATTGTTATCTTTGTTCATGCTTCCTCCCTTTTGTTAGTTGTCAATATCGGACTCGTTTCCGCCGATGTACTTGTCTATATCCTCGATGGATCCCGTTACATCTTCGTCATCGATATCATCCAGATCGTCTGCATCGTCGTCGGCCTCGAGACCTGCCTGAGCCTTCTCGTCGAACTGCTTTTCCAGTTCGCTGTCGTCCGGCTCGCGATCCTCGTCGTCGTCCTCGTCAGACTGTGCTGCCAGGGCTTCTGCGGCAGCTTCCTTTCTGGCGCGCTCTTCCTCTCTGGCCTCTTCTCTGGCTTTCTTCGCCTCTGCCTGCCTGTCGGCTTCCTTCAGCATGCGGTCAACAGTTGCGGCATCGTCGTATTCGGAGGTCTCTCTCAGCTTGATCTCCTTGTTGTCTCCGGACATTACTCTGACGTCCAGAGCCAGCGCCTGGAGTTCCTTGATCAGTACCTTGAAGGACTCAGGAATGCCTGGTTCAGGGATGTTCTCGCCCTTGACGATAGCCTCATATGTCTTTACACGACCGATGATGTCGTCAGACTTTACCGTGAGGATCTCCTGCAGGGTAGATGCGGCACCGTAAGCTTCCAGTGCCCACACCTCCATCTCTCCGAATCTCTGGCCGCCGAACTGGGCTTTTCCTCCCAGAGGCTGCTGAGTTACCAGAGAATATGGACCTGTGGATCTGGCGTGGATCTTGTCGTCTACCAGGTGGTGCAGCTTGAGCATGTACATGTATCCGACTGTTACAGGATGGTCGAAATACTCTCCCGTCCTGCCGTCTCTCAACCACAGCTTTCCGGATCTGTCATATCCGGTCTCCTCCAGGAGATCCTGGATGTCGCTCTCCTTGGCTCCATCGAATACCGGCGTGGAGATGTACCAGCCCTTTGCCTTTGCGGCGAGACCAAGGTGGACCTCCAGTACCTGTCCGATGTTCATTCGTGAAGGCACGCCCAGAGGATTCAGCATTACCTGCAATGACTCGCCGTCGTCCTTGAATGGCATATCCTCCTCAGGAAGGATCCTGGAAATAACGCCCTTGTTTCCGTGACGGCCTGACATCTTGTCTCCGACTCTTATCTTCCTCTTTGTAATGATGTAGACCCTTACGATCTTGTTCACGCCCGGCGGCAGCTCGCTCGCCCCGTCCTCTCTGGAGAATGTTTTTACATCGACTACGATGCCCTCTTCTCCGTGAGGAACTTTCAGGGACGTATCTCTCACTTCCTTAGACTTCTCTCCGAAGATAGCTCTCAGTATCCTGATCTCGGCGGAGAGATCTGTTTCACTCTTAGGTGTCAGCTTTCCTACCAGGATGTCGGATGACTTCACCTCGGCTCCGACTCTGATGATACCGTTCTCGTCCAAGTCCTTCAGAGCGTCCTCGCTGATGTTAGGGATATCTCTTGTGATCTCCTCTGCACCCAGCTTGGTGTCTCTGGCCTCGCACTCGTATCTCTCAACGTGCAGGGATGTGAGCACGTCGTCCATGAGCAGACGCTCATTCAGGACGATAGCATCCTCGTAGTTGTAGCCTTCCCAGGTCATGTAACCAACAAGGAGGTTCTTTCCCAGGGAGATCTCTCCCAGGTTTGTGGAAGGACCGTCTGCGATGACCTCGTTTTCCTCTATGTGCTCTCCGTAGGATACGATAGGCCTCTGGTTGATGCAGGTGCCCTGGTTGGACCTCTTGAACTTCAGCATCTTATACTGATCAACCGTCCCGTCGTCGTCTCTTCTGATCTTGATGAACTGTGCATCAACGAACTCGACAACACCTGCGTGTTTTGACAGTACCACGGCTCCCGAGTCGCAGGCAGCTTTGTACTCGATACCTGTTCCTACGTAAGGCGCCTCTGTCATGAGGAGCGGCACTGCCTGCCTCTGCATGTTGGAACCCATCAGGGCACGGTTGGCGTCGTCGTTCTCCAGGAACGGGATCATGGCTGTAGCCACGGATACTACCTGCTTAGGAGAAACGTCCATGTAGTCGACTTCAGAGCGCGGCACCATGGTGATCTCGCCGCTTACGCCTCTCACCGCCACCTTCTGGTTCACGAATCTGTCGTTTTCGTCCAGAGGCTCGTTGGCCTGTGCTACGATCATCAGCTCCTCGTCGTCAGCAGACAGGTAATCCACCTGCTTGGTTACGATGCCGGTCTCCTTGTCTACCTTTCTGTAAGGCGTCTCGATGAACCCGTATTCATTGATCACTCCGTATGTGGTCAGAGATCCGATCAGTCCGATGTTAGGACCTTCCGGCGTCTCTACCGGACACATTCTTCCGTAGTGAGAATAGTGTACGTCTCGAACCTCGAATCCGGCTCTCTCTCTCGACAGACCGCCAGGTCCAAGTGCGGACAGTCTCCTCTTGTGAGTCAGCTCCGCCAGAGGATTGTTCTGGTCCATGAACTGAGACAGCTGAGAGCTTCCGAAGAACTCTCTCACTGCGGCAGTGATCGGCCTGATGTTGATGACCTGCTGAGGCGTTGCATTCTCGGTGGTCATCCTCTCTCTTACGGCCTTCTCCATCCTGGCAAAGCCGATGCGGAACTGGTTCTGGAGCAGCTCTCCCACAGTTCTCAGTCTTCTGTTGCCCAGGTGGTCGATGTCATCTGTCTTGCCCAGGCCGAAGTTCAGGTTCAGCATGTAGCTGACAGATGCGATGATGTCCTCGATGATGATGTGCTTTGGAGAAAGCTCGTGCTTTCTCGCAGCCATAGCCGCCCTGATGTCCTCGTCGTTATCGTTCTCGTCAAGGATCTCCTTGAGCACCGGATAGAAGACTTTTTCGGACAGCTTAAGAGGCTTGAGGTCAAAATCCACGTACTTGCCAGGATCAACGAAGTTGTTTCCTATCACCTTCGTGGTCTCGTGCTCGTGCTGCTTGCTCTTTACCTCAACGGATTCAACACCGGCATCCTCTATGATCATCGCCATCTCACGGCTGATCACCTGGCCTTCTTCCACCAGGACCTCACCGCTGTTAGGGTCTATGACATCCTGTGCGGCGATGGCGTCTACGAGACGGTCGTGGATGCCCAGCTTCTTGTTGTATTTGTATCTGCCCACCTTGGCAAGGTCATACCTTTTAGGATCGAAAAGGAGGGCGTTGAGCATGGACTTCGCATTCTCAACTGTCGGCGGTTCTCCAGGTCTCAGCCTTCTGTAGATCTCCTTCAGACCGTCATCTGTGTCCTTCGCGCTGTCCTTCTCAAAGGTGCTCATCAGTCTCGGGTCATCACCGAACACATCCAGGATGTCCTTGTTCGTGCTCAGGCCAAGGGCTCTCAGGAATGTGGTGATAGGCAGCTTCCTCTGCCTGTCCACTCTGGCGTAAAGGATACCGTTGGAGTCTGTCTCGTACTCGAGCCAGGCACCCCTGTTAGGGATGATCTGGGCGGAGAACAGGCTCTGGTTGGACTTGTCCACCTCAACGTCAAAATAAGGTCCCGGGGAGCGGACCAGCTGTGTGACGATGGCTCTCTCGGCACCGTTATAGATGAACGTGCCTTTCTCTGTCATCAAAGGGAACTCTCCCATGAATACATCCTGCTCCATTATGGCGCCCGTATCCATGTTCTTGAGTCTTACCTTTACAGTTAAGGAAGTGGCGTAAGTAGCCTCTCTGTCCTTGCATTCTTCCTGACTGTACTTTGGTGTATCAGAAAAGGAATAATCTGTGAAAGAGAGGCGGAGCGTGTTCGTCGTATCCCATATAGGAGAAACGTCCTCCAGCACCTCGGCAAGGCCTTCCTTGACGAACCACTCGTAGGATTTCGTCTGGATATCAATGAGGTTCGGCATCTCGCAAACTTCATTGATCTTGGCGAAGGTCATGCGCTCTTTCCTTCCGACTTTTACAGGTTTTGGCATGTTATTACTCCTTGTTGAATTATAACTTTTCGACTCTATAGCGACTTACAATTATATTGAAATCAGTTCTATTATTCAACAGAATTTTCACGGAAAATGATGTTTATTTTATCGCACATATGCATTTTCCCCGAACCCCCCGGCCTTCAAAAATCACGTCAGTCCCGGGGCCGTGCCCGGTGATTGCGGGGAATGTGAGGAAAGTGCATATATATACGAATATACGAAAAAATTGAACCCTGTAAAAACAGGGTTCAATTCGTTCCTTGTTTTTATCCGAACTACTTCAGCTCTACAGTAGCACCAACCTCTTCCAGGGATGCCTTCAGAGCCTCAGCCTCAGCCTTCTCGATGTTCTCCTTGATGTTGGATGGAGCCTCATCTACCAGAGCCTTAGCCTCCTTCAGACCAAGGCCGGTAGCCTCTCTTACAGCCTTGATGACCTTGATCTTGTTGTCGCCGATCTCCTTCAGAACGACAGTGAACTCTGTCTGCTCCTCAGCGCCGCCGTCTGCTGCTCCACCTGCTGCAGGTGCTACTGCTACTGCTGCAGCGGATACGCCGAACTCTTCCTCACAAGCCTTAACCAGCTCGTTGATCTCAAGCAGTGTCATACCCTTCAGGGCTTCAATGATCTGATCCTTATCCATTGTAAATTTCCTTTCTTTATAAAATTTATGTGGCCGCACTCACATGTGCGGTACTTATGAAACGCATTCTGTTAAATGGACAGAACGCCGGCCTATGCCTCTGCTGCCTCCGCTGTCTCCGGAGCATCGGCGCTTCCTTCCTCGCCGTTGTCCACAACAGCCTGGAGTGTTCTGACGAACTTGGAAATAGGTGCCTTGACACTTCCCATGAAGCGGGCGATGAGCTCCTCTCTTGATGGGATCTCTGCCAGAGCCTGTACCTGTGCTGCGTCCAGAACTGCTCCGTCCAGAACGCCGCCCTTGAATGCCATCTTCTTGTACTTCTTGATGGCCTTGTCCAGGATCCTTGCAGATGCTGTCGGGTCATCAGAGCAGAATGCCAGAGCACTGGAGCCCTTCAGGCAGTCGCCCAGAGCCTCGTATTCTGTTCCCTCAATAGCGCGCTTAACAAGTGTGTTCTTATATACAGTAAACTGTACGCCGGCCTCTCTGAGTTCTTTTCTCAGAGCGTCTGCCTCAGCTACCGTGATACCCAGGTAATCAACTACGACTACGGAAGACGCATTGCTGAATCTTTCCTTGATCTCGTCGATGATAACCTGCTTAGCTGCTTTTGCTTCTACAGACATTTTATCTCCTTTCCTGAACGGAGATCTCCGTCCAAATTTTGATTGTCGACCTTGTCACCATACCTGGTGTGGGGTACAAAAAACCTCGCAAGGATAACTGCGAGGCGATCTATATTGTACCTCGGCGGGAAATTAAGCGTTCGCACCCGCTGTCTACAGTTGGTATTCCGTTGTCATCACTGATTAGCCCAGTGAAGCTGTGTTGATCTTTACTCCAGGTCCCATGGTGGAAGCTACGGTCACGCTCCTGAAATACTGACCCTTGGCTGTTGAAGGCTTAGCCTTAGCGATAGCCGAGATCAGTGCGTTTGCGTTCTCCGTGAGCTGCTCCTCTGTGAAAGAAGCCTTTCCGATGATAACGTGGATGATGTTGGCCTTGTCGAGACGATACTCCACCTTACCGGCTTTGATATCCTCGAGAGCCTTTGTCAGGTCCATCGTAACTGTGCCGGACTTAGGGTTTGGCATCAGTCCCTTAGGTCCCAGCACTCTACCAAGACGTCCAACAACTCCCATCATGTCAGGAGTAGCAACTACTGCATCGAAGTCGAACCAGTTCTCTTTCTGGATCTTCTCCGCCATGTCCTCAGCACCTACGTAATCAGCGCCTGCAGCCTCGGCCTCCTCAGCCTTAGGTCCCTTAGCAAACACCAGGACCTTCTTGGACTTACCTGTTCCGTGAGGAAGAACTGTAGCACCTCTTACCTGCTGATCTGCGTGTCTTCCGTCTACACCCAGACGGATGTGGAGCTCAACGGTCTCGTCGAACTTCGCGCTGCTGGTCTTTTTTGCAAGACTTACAGCCTCTGCAACGCTGTAGGTCTGTGTCTTGTCGAAAGACTCCAGAGCAGCGTTGAATCTTTTACTTCTCTTTGGCATTATTTCCTCCTTGTGGTACTGTCGGCAGCTCTTCGTCTGCCTCCCACTGAATTAGCCCTCTACTACTTCTACTCCCATGCTGCGGGCAGTTCCCTTGATCATGTCTGTAGCCGCCTCAAGTGAAGCTGCGTTCAGGTCAGGCATCTTTGTCTGAGCGATCTCCTGAGCCTGTGCAAGTGTGATCTTTGCGACCTTTGTCTTGTTAGGCTCTCCGGAAGCTGTCTCGATACCAGCTGCCTTCTTGATGAGCACTGCTGCCGGCGGAGTCTTGCACACGAATGTGAAGGACCTGTCTGTGTAGACCGTGATAACTACTGGAATGATCATTCCAGACTGGTTTGCTGTCTGAGCGTTGAACTGCTTGCAGAAGTCCATGATGTTGACGCTCTTCTGTCCCAGTGCCGGGCCTACTGGCGGTGCCGGAGTTGCTCCTCCTGCAGGGATCTGAAGCTTGATATAGCCGTCGATCTTCTTAGCCATTTTCTACTCCTTTCTTTTATAGTTTATCCACCTGCGAGAACTCGAGTTCCACAGATGTATCTCGACCGAACATCGATGCCTTCGCTTTTACGATCTGCTTTTCAGTGTTGATGTCCTCAACGATGGCCATGTGGCCCTCGAATGGACCGCTGACTATGCGGACCGTATCACCGACCTCGATATCCAGTTCGATGCGCATTTTCTCCATCCCCATTCTGACCACTTCTTCCTTGGTCAGAGGGATAGGATCGGATCCGTGTCCCACAAAACCAGTAACGCCCTCGGTGTTCCTCACCAGGTACCAGGTCTCGTTGGTCACGATCATCTTGATAACAACATAGCCCGGATACAGCTTCTTCTGCCTTACCTTCCTCTGGCCGTTCTTGATCTCCACCCTGTTCTCGGTAGGGATCGCGACCTCCAGGATCAGGTCCTGCATTCCGCGATACTCAACCATCCGCTCGATGCTGTCCTTGACCTTGTTCTCATATCCGGAGTATGTGTGTACGACATACCACTTGGCCGTGCCGTCACCACGCAGGCCTTCTCCTTCCAGCGGGGAAAGAGACGGTCTTACTTCCGTGCTGTTTTCGTTCAAATCTGCCATATAAAACTCCCGTTTCCTCTTCTATTAAGACATAGAAATACCCAGAACAGACCTGAGTAATGCAAGGAATCCGGTATCGATGAGCCAGAAGGCGACTGCAAAGACAGCGCACACGACGATAACTACCACGGTGCTCGTTCCCAGTTCCTCTCTGGTAGGCCATACGACCTTCATGAATTCCTGGCGCACTCCTCTGAAATAGCCACGCAGCCCACGCCCTTCTCTCTTCGTCTGGGCACGGCCTGCCGACGAGCCGTAGCTTGCCGCCCTGCTCACTGCCGACTTGCTGCTTCCGGACTTCTTTTTGCTGCCGTTGCTCTTGTTATTAGCCATAAAACCGCTCCGTTCCGAAATGAACTACTTTGTTTCCTTGTGAAGAGTCTCCTTACCGCAGAACTTGCAGTACTTCATGAGCTCGATCCTGTCCGGGTCGTTCTTCTTGTTCTTGGTTGTGTTGTAGTTTCTCTGCTTGCACTCTGTGCATGCGAGTGTGATCTTATTCCTCACGGTGATCTCCTCCTTAAATATGATTACCAGTGTTTTTCTATCTATTCTCGGTCAACTTAAAACACAGAGCGAATTTCAACTCGCTCCGCACCAGTATACATAAAGACGCTCAATAATGTTACTCTGACCGGAATTCAAAGTCAAGTTAATTTATTTCATTTTCAGTTTTTTCTGCGAGTCAGGTCCTCACATGTCCAGGAGGTCTCTCCTCCTGCGGATCTCATACATTATCACCGCGGCGGCATTTGACGCATTGAGAGAGTTGACCTTGCCGCAGAGAGGCATGGATACAGTAAAGTCGCACTTTTCCTTCACAAGTCTGCTGATGCCCTCGCCCTCGCTGCCGATGACGACGGCTATAGGCCCTGACAGGTCCGCCTTGTAGTAGAGCTGTCCTCCCATGTCGCAGGCCGCGATCCAAAGTCCCAGCTCCTTCAGATCCTCCAGTGTCTTGCTGATATTTGTGACCTTGACCACCGGCATGGTCTCGATGGCTCCGGCGGAGCTCTTAGCCGCGGTCCCGGTGAGGCCGCAGGCCCTTCTCTTCGGAATGATCACTCCGTGGGCACCTGCGCACTCCGCCGTTCTGATAATGGCACCAAGATTGTGGGGATCGTTGATCTCGTCCAGGACGATGAGAAAAGGATCCTCTCCTGACTCTTCCGCCCTGGTGAACACATCCTGTATCGTGGAATAACTGTACTGGGAGACTCTCGCCGCCACGCCCTGGTGCTTTTCGCCCCTGGCCATAATGTTTATGATCTCTCTGTCCACGAAGTCCACAGGGACACCGTTGTCTTTGGCCAGTCCGGCTATCTGCCTCACAGAGCCCTCGGTCCCCTTCGCGATGTATATGTGCTCGACCTCTCTGGATCCTCTGAGGGCCGCCAGGACCGGGTTCCTTCCGAACACTTTTTCCACGCCGTCATCGGCTATGGCCTCCCTGTCTCTCTGCAGATCGTCAGGGGCGTAGCCTCTGAGGTTTTCTCTGTCTCTGGATCCATCTCTGGATCCATCGCAGTAACGGGACCTGTCGCCGGCACTGCGATCTCTCCTGCGGCTGCCGGGATCCTGATTCTTTCCTTTTCTGACAGAACCGGCCAACTGCCGCTCCTGTCTTTCCTGTCTGTATTTGTTCTGTCCTTTACTCATTAAATTTCTCCGTGATCCGCGAATCTGTATATATCCGCATTGAAGCGATCCGTTCTGTTATTGCTAAGTCAGCTATTTTTTGATTTTTTCATAGGTACAGAACGTGTACTTTATGCCGTTTTCCTCGTGTACCGGGCTTTCTTCTGTGAGTCTGAAATCCGGATCCTCGTCCAGGTCCACCATGAAGGTGTCTGCGTTCAGATCCTCCTGGAGCCTTGTGACGTAGCACCTCTGGCAATCCTTGTAAAACTCTCTGTAGACGGAACCTCCGCCGATGATGAAGACTTTTTTCCCGCCGCACTCCTTCAGGGCTTCCGCCAGCTCCTCCCTGTCGTGGACCACGACGGCTCCCGGGGCATCATAGCCCGGCTGCCTGGTGATGACTATGTTGACGCGCTTTGGAAGGGGTCTTCCTCCAGGCATGCTCTCCAGGGTCTTGCGCCCCATCACCACCACTCCACCAGTGGTGGTCTCACGGAAGAACTTCATGTCCCCAGGCACCGATGCCAGGAGCCCGTTGTCTCTTCCTATGCCCCATCTGCTGTCCACTGCTACGATGAGATCCATTGATATACTCCTTTATATGGCGACTGGTATGTTCTTGATCTGAGGGTTTTTCTGGTAGTCCTCGATGATCAGGTCGTCCGTCGTAAAGCTGTAGAAATCCGTGACCTCAGGATCCAGACGCACCTTTGGTGCCGGGTACTGAGGCCTGGTTATAAGTTCTTTTACTATGTCCACGTGCCTGTCGTATATGTGAGCATCAGCGATGACGTGCACCAGCTCTCCGGCCTTGAGGCCGCTGACCTGCGCCATCATCATGAGGAGCAGGGAGTACTGGACCACGTTCCAGTTGTTCGCGGTGAGCACGTCCTGGGACCTCTGGTTCAGGATGGCGTTCAGTGTGTCCCCCTTCACGTTGAATGTCATGCTGTATGCGCACGGTTCCAGGTTCATCTCGCTCAAGTCCGCGAAATTGTACATATTGGTCATGATGCGCCTGGAGTACCTGTCGTTCTTGAGGAGCCACAGCACGTTGTCCACCTGATCCATCTCACCCTGCTTGAACTTGTATGGCACCTGGAGCTGATAGCCGTAGGCTTTGCCGATGCTGCCGCTCTCGTCGGCCCACTGATCCCAGATGTGGGAATTGAGGTCGTGGACGTTGTTGGACTTCTTCTGCCATATCCACAGCAGCTCGTCGAAGGCCAGTCTGATGGCAGTAGGTCTCAGCGTCAGAGCGGGGAACTCCTCCTGCAGGTCATACCTGTTCACCACACCGAAGTTCTTGATCGTATGTGCCGGAGTCCCGTCGGCCCACCTCGGCCTCACCGGGTACCCCTCGGTGCTGAACCCGTTGTCCAGAATGTCCTGGCACATGGCAACAAATTTTTCATCAGCCTTGCTCATTCCTGTCCTCTCCTGCTCTGTGAGTCCTCTCCACCTGCCGTCTCCTGCGTCTCAGCACCGCTGATGGCCTGCACGCCCTGGCGGTTCCTCCTGCCGTTTATCACGTGGATGGCCTCTGTTATCACCTGATCGAGCCTCTCGCGATCACCGCTCAGTTCCAGATACCCAAGAAGCGCTTCAAATCCCGTGGCCTGTTTGTATTTCCTCGGATCCACGTTCCTCGGATGGGAAGTGGTCCTGTGGTTCCTTCCCCGCTTCACGAGTCTTATCTCCTCGGGTGTGAGAAAATCCCTGCTCAGCTCCTTCACCGCCCGGGACTGACCTTCCGCCGAAACGTATTTCACCGCGGCCCGGTGCAGCCTGTCGGCGTTGTTCATGCCGTTTTCCACCAGCATCCTCCTGATGGCCACCTCGTAGACTGCATCCCCCAGAAACGCCAGCGTCGACGTATTAACATTATCTAAATTCATCATCTGATCTAAATTTCAGCCTTCCTGTCTCCATCAGTCCTTGATCAGCTGTGCGCCCTGAGGAGTGTCCTTCACCGTGTATCCCATGGCCTTCAGCTGATCCCTGATCTCGTCGGCCCTCGCCCAGTTCTTTGCCTTCCTGGCCTCCTGGCGCTCATCCACCAGAGCCTGAACGTCGGCACCGATCTGATCCACGTCGTCCACGTGCTGCATGATCCCCAGGACGTCGGTAAGCTCCCTGATCTTCTTCTCAGCCTCTGCGGCGAACTCCCTGGAGGCGCCGTCTCTCACGAAGACATTGATGTCAGACACCATCTCGAAGATCGCAGAAATGCCGTCGGCGGTGTTCAGGTCGTCGTCCATGGCCTCGATGAACATATCCCTGTATTTTCCGAGGGACTCCAGCTCCTTCTTCTCCTCGTCGGTGAGGCCCTGCGAACCGTTCTTTTCCAGGTGCTCCAGGGTCTCCACACAGGTCACGATCCTGCCGAGCCCCTGTTTGGCCTGCTCCATCAGCACATCGCTGAAGTTGATCGGGCTCCTGTAGTGGCCGGACAGCAGAAAGAAGCGGATGACGTCGCCGCTGTAGTGCTTTCTGATGTCTCTCACGGTGAAAAAGTTGTTCAGAGATTTGGACATCTTCACTCCGTCGATGGTGATGTATCCGTTGTGCATCCAGTATTTCGCAAAAGGCACTCCGTTGCACGCCTCGGACTGGGCGATCTCGTTCTCGTGATGCGGGAACTTCAGGTCCTGCCCGCCGCCGTGGATGTCGATGGTCGACCCCAGGTGCTTTCTGGCCATGGTGGAGCACTCGATGTGCCAGCCCGGTCTTCCCATGCCCCAAGGTGACTTCCAGGCGATCTCGTCAGGCTCCTTCTGTGCCTTCCACAGAGCGAAGTCCAGCGGATCTTTCTTTACCTCGCCGATGGCGATCCTGGCCCCCGACTCGAGGTCGTCAATGTTCTGCCCGGAGAGCTTGCCGTACTCATCGAATTTTCTCGTGGAATAATACACGTCTCCGTCGGCCTCATAGGCATATCCCTTGTCGATGAGGGTCTGAATAAATGCGATAATGTCGTCTATATGCTCCGATACCTTCGGGTGCACGTCAGCAGGTATTACGTTCAGCGCTTTCGCATCCTCGAAATACTCTTTTATATACTTCTCGGAGACCTCCGGTGCCGTGATCCCCTCTTCTCTCGCCCTGTTGATGATCTTGTCATCTACGTCAGTAAAGTTCTGGACGTACTTGACCTCGTATCCTCTCCAGATGAAATACCTTCTCAGTGTATCAAAGACCACAAACGGCCTTGCGTTTCCGATGTGAAAAAAATTGTATACTGTAGGTCCGCACACATACATCTTTACCTTGCCTTCTTCCAGAGGGACGAATTCCTCCTTCTTGCCGGTAAGGGAATTGTATACCTTCATAAGACTGCCTCCTTGTGTCAGACGTTTCCCGCCTGTAAAAAAATCTCAACCTGCATTATATAGGTGAACGCCGGTTCGAACAATAGCCTGTGTTCCTTGCACATGTAAAAGTCACGCTCCAAGCACCGCTCCGACGATCGCCATGACCACCAGGATCTTGATGGGGTCTTTCTTTGAAAAAATGAGAAGGACCATAGTTACTGCTGCGAGGGCTATCGAGACAACGTCTACAGACTGCGGAAGCATGGCCGTCAGTTCGTGGAAGTTGCTCCCCAGGTGGGCATCATTGAACACAACCGGCTTGCTGACCGTGAGAAACGCCGATGCGATGAGTCCGACAGCCGCAGGCCGGATGCCCGAGAGGGCTCCTTTAATGATCCTGCTGTTCTTGAACTTCTCCATCACCCTGCTGACCATTGAGATGATGACAAAGGACGGGACAGCGACCCCCGTTGTCGCCACTGCCGCGCCCAGGACTCCTGCGCTCATGAACCCCACAAAGGTGGCGGTGTTTATGGCGACCGGGCCCGGGGTGACCTGTGCAATGGCCACTATCTCGGCGAAGAGATCCGGAGTTATTTTCGCGAATTGCTGAATGCTGTCGTAGATCAGCTGGATGATGGCCAGCCCTCCTCCAAAGCCGAAGAGTCCTATTTTCATGAATGCCAGGAAAAGATGCAGATATATCATTTCTCATCCCCTCCCTTCTCTTTATTTTTTGAACCCCCGGGTACTTTTGCCTTCGTCATGGCATCCGGATCTATGGCAGGCCTTCCCGGAAAGAGAAATTCCTTAGCCACACCGATGGCCAGGAAAAGTATTATCACGTACACCACGCTTATCTTGCAGAATACTATCAGAACAAAGGCGCCTGTCGCGCAAACGGCGGAGAACCAGTCGATGACGGCCGTCCTGCCCACCTGCCACACAGCCAGGAGGACCAGCGCTGCAGCCGCAGCCTTGAGTCCGCCCAGTGCTCCCTGAATGTACACGTTTTCCTCGAATTCCGACAGGAACCTGGCGATCACCAGGATTATCACAAAGGATGGTATGATCACGCCAAGCGTTGCCACAAAGGCACCCGGAAGCTTCTTTTTCTTGTATCCGACGAATGTTGCCATATTCACGGCCAGGACGCCCGGAAGCCCCTGGCATATTGCGATGATGTCCACCATCTCGTCATCGCCGAACCACTTCAGCTCCTCGACCATCTTTTTTCTGAGGATAGGCACCATGGCGATCCCTCCGCCTATGGTGAATATCCCAAGCTTGAAAAATATCACGAAAAGTTCCCACATAATTTCCGTCTCTCTACGGGAAGATGCCAGTCCCTGTCTCCCCTATACGACAGAGTGCAGCTCCGTCCACGACGTCGCTGCACTCCATAGTCACGTATTGCCATTATTTCACCGGCCGTCCAAGTGTCCGGACAGCTTCAGGAGCCTATTTGATCTTGCGCCCGTTGTGATACTTGAACTCCGGCATCCTGATGTGGTCCGTGCCGAAGCGCTCGGCCTCCACCAGCTCCTTGGCCGCCTTGACGGCCTCGTCGGCCGAGATAACAGACATCTCCTGCTCTCTCCTCAGCTTGTACTCGACCATTCCGTCTCCGGCCTTCTTGCCCACGGTGATCCTGATAGGGCAGCCGATGAGATCTGCATCCTTGAACTTCACTCCTGGTCTCTCGTCTCTGTCGTCCACGACCACTTCAACGTTCTGCTTCTCCAGCTCTGCCTCCAGCTTTGCGGCCAGGGCCATCTGAGTCTCGTTCGAAGCGTCGATGACGGTGATCCAAACGTGGTATGGAGCGACAGATACAGGCCAGATGATACCGTCCTTGTCGTGATGCTGCTCGATAACGGCAGACATGGTTCTGGTGACGCCGATCCCGTAGCATCCCATCTCGTACTCGTGATCCTCACCGTCTTCATCCTTATAAGTCGCATTCATGGAGTGTGAATACTTCTTGCCCAGCTTGAAGATCTGGCCTACTTCGATACCTCTTGTGTGCTTTATCGGAGCTCCGCAATGAGGGCATGGATCTCCTGCCTGCAGCACCTTTACGTCGGTCACGATATCTCCGGTATAATCCCTGCCGTAGCAAACGCCCATGAGATGGTGGTTTTCTTTGTTAGCACCTGCGCACATATTGACCGTGCCGACAAGCTCGCTATCCACTACGACCTTGCAGTTCTGCAGGCCTACAGGGCCGGTGAACCCTCCTACGATGCCGGTGGCCGGTCCCATCTCGTCTTCGTTAGCGAATTCGATGTTGTGCTCCGGAATGCCCAGTGCGTTCACCAGCTTGATCATGTTCAGCTCTCTGTCTCCTCTGATGAATACGCAGACGTACTCGTCAGGATTCAGATCTCTGTCGTAGGTCACGAACATGAGGGCCTTGATGGATCTCTTCTCATCGATGTTCAGGAAGTTGCACACATCAGCGATGGTCTTGGTGCCAGGCGTGTAGACCTCTCTCAGCTCCTCCGGCTCTTCCTTTACCGGAACGTCATCTCTGCACTCTGCTCTCTCGGTCGTGGCCGCCATTCCGCATTCGGTGCAGTAAGCGATCTCACTTTCACCTACGTCAGACAGAGCGGAGAACTCGTGAGAGTTGCTACCTCCGATAGGGCCGTTGTCAGCCTCGATGATCCTGTAGTCCAGGCCGCAACGGTCAAACACGTTCTCATATGCGTGGTAGTACAGGTCGTAGCTGTAGTCCAGCATCTCCTGGTCGGCATCGAAAGAATAAGCATCCTTCATGATGAACTCTCTGCCTCTCATGAGTCCGAATCTAGGACGGGCCTCATCTCTGTACTTGAACTGGATGTGGTACAGCTGAAGAGGCAGCTCCCTGTAGGAAGATACCTCGTTCTTTACGAAATCAGTGAAAGCCTCCTCACAGGTAGGAGCCAGGCAGAACTCCCTGCCGTTCCTGTCCTTGATCCTCCACAGCTCTGGCCCGTATGCGTACCATCTGCCGGATTCCTTCCAGAGCTCTGCAGGGTTGACATGAGGCATGTGGAACTCCTCTCCACCGATCCTGTCCATCTCTTCTCTTACGATCTGCTCGATCTTTCTAACTGTCCTCCAGCCCATAGGCAGATAGGAATAGATCCCGGAGGCCATCTTCTTGATCATGTTGGCCCTCACCATCAGCTGATGGCTCACTATCTCCGCCTCCTTAGGCGCCTCTCTAAGTGTCTTCAGATGCTTGTCTGACAGTCTCATTGCTAAAATCTCCCTTCTATGGTAGCAGCCGCTATGGCCGCTATGCCCTCTTTCGCTCCTGTGAATCCCAGGCCCTCTGTCGTGGTGGCCTTGACGTTTACCGCCTCTTCGGGGATCTCCAGGGCTTCAGCTATCCTCTCTCTCATCTCGTCCTTGTATGGCGAGAGCTTAGGTTCCTGGGCGATGATCGTGAGGTCGATGTTCACGATGTCCCAGTCTCCTATTATCTTCTTCGTCTCCAGTAAAAGCTGGATGCTGTCTGCGCCGAGATACCGGTCATCCGTATCTGGAAAATGCTCTCCGATGTCTCCTTTGCCAGCCGCTCCGAGGAGCGCGTCCATGATGGCATGTGTGGCAACATCGGCATCGGAATGACCTAGCAGCCCGACGCTGCTGGGCACAGGAGTACCGCAGAGGATAAGTGGACGGCCCTCTGCAAACCTGTGTACGTCGAATCCCGTTCCTGTCCGAACAGTCATTGGAATATCCTTTCTGGTAGTGACTTTGATATTGCCAGGATCCCCCTGGATCAGAACCACCGGAGATCCTGCGTGCTGGACCACCGACGCATCGTCGGTACCCGTATACCCGTCTTTCTCCGCCTTCCTGTACGCATCGAGAACGACCGACAGCCGGAAGCTCTGAGGAGTCTGAACATTGTATACACGGCTTCTGTCCAAAACTTTGCTTTCCATTATAAGCCATCCACTATCGCTGCGCAAGGCGGGCGGACTCTCTGAAAACCGCATAGAATCAACGGATGGAGTAACCGTGCACACCGCATTGTATACTTTGAGAGCATCGATATTTCTGTTGATGATCTCCTGTGTCACCTCCGGGCGGGCCCCGTCGTGGACGAGCACCCCGACCTCCTCGGGGGCGAGCCCCTGTCCGGCCGCAAGCTCCATCACCTTCAGAAGCCCCCAGAGCACCGAAGCGCCACGATGGGTCCCGCCCCTGACAAGAGCCGCCCCCCTGCCTGTGGCGGCTCTGAGCGCGCGGTCCATTTCCCGGTACGGCTCGTCGCTCCCCTCAGCGGGTATCACCACCACCGTACCGGAAATGTTCTCATTATTTAAGAAGGGCAGGACAGTGCTCTCCAGCACTGTCCTCCCTTTGTAATTCAGCAGCTGCTTAGGCACTGCCGCCCCCATTCTGGTGCCCTTTCCCCCTGCGGGGATCACTGCCCAGAACGACTTTATCTTTCCTGATGATTCCTCTTTCATGATGTCTCACTTCAGTTTTCAGCTTCTGCCAGCACCGCTCCTCATGCTAATGCGGCCGAATATCATCTTTCCCGCAGACGTCTGGATAACGCTGGTCACGGTGATATTCACCTTTTCTCCGATCCTCTTCCTGCCGTCCTCGACCACTATCATGGTGCCGTCGTCCATGTAGCCGATGCCCTGAGACTGTTCCTTGCCTGCCTTCACGATATCCACTTCCATGGTCTCGCCAGGTATCACAGGCTGCTTCACAGCGTTGGCCAGATCGTTGATGTTCAGCACCTGGATGCCGTTGATACCGGCCACTTTGTTCAGGTTGTAGTCCGTGGTAAGCAGCTTGCCTCCCAGGTTCTGGGTCAGCTTCAGCAGCTTCACGTCCACCTCCGGGATCTCGTCCAGGACGGCTATCTTGGACGTGTTATAGATCTGGACCCCGTACTCCTGCTGGATCTTGTCCAGCACGTCCAGGCCTCTTCTGCCCTTGGCCCTCTTGAGGCTGTCCGAGGAATCGGCGATGTGCCTCAGCTCCACCAGGACGAAATCTGGGACGGCCACCGGGCCCTCCAGGAATCCCGTTGCCATGATGTCGGCGATCCTTCCGTCGATGACCACGCTGGTGTCCACGATCTTAGGCACGTTGTCGTTCTTTTTTCCCCTGTGGCCTCCCACGAGGCTTCCGATGATCGGCGCCGGCCCGTCGCTGAGCTTGCTCACTCCAATGGAAAAGCCCAGATATCCGCAGAAGATGTAGAGGATCATGGTGATTATGGCGTACCAGCCGCTGGACAGCACGGATCTGTAGGTCATAGATATGAGCAATGCGAGAATAAGTCCGGTAATAATGCCTGCAGTCCCTGCTATCACCTTTCTGCTGGATACTTCTTCCAGGTCTCTCCCGATGTTCAGCGTCACCTTAGCCCCTCTTCTGCTGATGGCAGGCGCAAGGAAATAGAAGGTAAAGCCGAACACGAAGATGCTGAGGATGAACATGCTGTAGTCGGTATTGGTCTCGAGGAGATCTCCTCCGCCCTTGTACGAAGGGTCGAACCAGATCTTCATAAGGTAGTAGAAAACGCCTCCTGCGATGCATCCCAGTACCACCATGAACATTGAATAGATCTTCTTAAACATTTTCTCACCTCCTTTCTGTATCTGACGTTCTGTTATAAAAAATCCGCAACAGGTATACCAAAGGGCACTTGCCGGTGTCCATACCGCCGCGGTGAGAATTAACATATTTGAAACGTGCGGGAGCTGTGCGGCCCGCGCATCTAGATGTGGCCCATGACCATGGATTCAGCCTCCTCCAGGCTTACGTCAGCTGCAAGCACCAGCTCGCTCTCCAGGATCTGTTTAGCATTGTTAAGGAGTTTGTTCTCACCGGTACTGAGCTTCTTGTTCCTGTCGCTCCTGACCAGGTCTCTCACCACTCCTGCCACGATATAGATATCTCCCGTCTTGAGCTTCTCCGTATTCTCTCTGAACCGCCTGTTCCAGTTTGACGGCATAGGCTGGGTCTCTCCCCCGAGGACCTCCATGACCTTCTGGATGTCGTCCCTTGAAATTATGGGGCGGACTCCCACCTTGCCGGAATTCTCCACAGGGATCATTACGTTCATCTTGCTGAAGGGAAGACTGAGAATGTAATAGCTCTCAGTTTCTCCGCCAGACTCACGGTGCTGTATGTCTGTGATCGTTCCTGCGCCCTGCATTGGATAAGCAATATTATCACCTATCTGGTACATCTCATACCTCCATTCATTAAAACTACGGGTACATTATATCAAAAGCAGAGCGCAAAAAGCAATTCTCAAAAATATAGAATTTTACTACAGTCATATACTCTATGTCAACACGGCGTGTTTTCAAAATCCCGTTTCAAAGTTTTTTAATAAACGCAAAAGGCCGCAGCGCGTCACTGCGCCACAGCCCTGTCTTTTTCCTTTGTTCCGTAAAAAGCCGCCGAGCACCCATCTCTACTTCCTCACTGTGTCCATCTCGAACCAGAAATCGGAGCCGCTCCCCTCTTTGGAATCCACTCCGTAGTCCGCATTGTGCAGGGTGAGGATGCCCTTCACGATAGAAAGTCCAAGGCCTGAACCCTCGATGTTCCTGTCGTGGTTCGCGCTGGTCCTGTAGTATCTGTCCCACACGTGGGAGATCTCGTCAGCAGGAATGCCCACGCCGTGGTCCACCACGTCGAACCTCACCTTCCGTCCGACCCGCTTCAGTTCGATCTTGATGTATTTCTTTTCCCCGCCATACTTGATGGCGTTGGAAATGTAGTTGGACATCACCTGCTTGAGTCTCTCCGGGTCTCCGAAGACCCACGTGGCCTTGCAGATGCTCACGTCGACGGTGTATCCCTGCTCGGACATCACCTTATAGGTGTCAGCCACCTCGCTGGCGGCCTCGGCGATGTTGAATTTCTCCTTGTTCAGCTCGAGTGTGTTGGACTGTAGCCTGGACACGGAAAGCATGTCTGTCACGAGTTTGTTCAGCCTGTCCGCCTCCTGGATTATCACGTGGAGGTGCTGCTTCCTCTTCACGGGATCGTCTCCCGAGATGTCATCGATCATCTCCGCATAGGACTTGATCATGGTCAGCGGTGTCTTCAGGTCGTGGGACACGTTGGCTATCAGGTCCTTCTGGTACGAATCGGTCTTCTGCATCTCATAGGATGCCGTGTTCAGGGTCCTCGCCAGCTCCTTGGTCTCGGTGAACATGCCGCCGTTGAACTTCACGTTGTAGTCACCGTGGGAAAGCTCGATGGCGGAATCCGTGATCTTCTCGATAGGCGAAGCCAGCCTGATGGACATGAGATACGCGAGCACCATGGCTATGACCATTGCGATGAAGGAAATATACACCAGCTGCTGGCGAAGGATGGATATTGTGGACCTAACCGGATAGAGCGGGGCGACCACGAAAAGCACGTTGCCATCGTCCTTGTCGCCGAGATAACTCACGTGCACAAGCCTGGAATATCCGCTGTTGTTGTTGTCTTTTACGATGACGGAAGCCGAGCTGAAGGAGCTCTGTCCCAGTTGCTCCCTGGCCGCCTGGATCTCCGGGCTGAAAGGAGCGAGGGATCCGTCCTGTTCAGTGCCGTTTTCGTAAATGGTAGTCGAATCAGGGGTCTCCACTCTTATCGTGACCCCATTGCTCAGGGAATAACGCAGAGCCTTGGAGGCAAATTTCTCAGGGCTCTTCTCATAGAGACTCTCCAGCGTATGTGAGGTCTGGTTGGTCTCCCTTATCTTCATCCTCTGATAGTAGTTATCAACGAAAAAGGTCTGGAGGCACCATATCAGCAGGATGAGAATAATGGCATACATCACAAAATAGAGCAGCGTCACCGTCTTGATGCTGCTCCTGTCCACCTTGGACTTGAATTTGTCTTTGAGGAATCCTTTACTTGTCCTTGTCCTTGTCGTCTTCGTACTCAAACTTATACCCTACTCCTCTGAGCGTCACGATGAAATTCCTGTAAGGTCCCAGGTTGTTCCTGAGGTTCTTGATGTGAGTATCGATGGTCCTGTCGTCTCCGAAGAAGTCGTATCCCCAGATATCTGAAAGCAGCTTGTCCCTGGAGAGGGCGATGTTCCTGTTCTGGATCAGGTAGAACAGCAGGTCGTACTCCTTAGGCGTGAGGTCCACCCTCTTGCCGTCCACGGAGATCGTCCTGGCCGCGAAGTTCACCTCCAGGCCGTCGAACTTCATGACGTTCGAGGTGGCCTGGTCGGATCCGCTCTTTCTGGTGAGGACAGCGTTGACTCTGGCCATCAGCTCCTTCGGGCTGAAAGGCTTCACAACGTAGTCGTCGATCCCCAGCTCGAAGCCGAAGAGCTTGTCGTACTCCTCGCCCCTGGCGCTGAGCATGATAACAGGGATGTCCTTTATTTTCTTGATCTCTTTGATTGCACTGAAGCCGTCCAGCTTCGGCATCATCACGTCCATGATGATCAGGTCATAGTCGTTCAGCTTGCACAGGCCGATGGCGCTCATGCCGTCCTCTGCCTCGGTGACCTCGTATCCGCTGAACTCAGCATATTCTCTGATGACCTCTCTGATCTTTGCTTCATCATCTACTACAAGAAGCTTTTTCATTTTCTTTTTATCTCCTTGATTATAGTATTTGCAGGCGCCTTATAAGGTGCTTTTTGTTACTGGTGATTATATCACATGGTGTTTTTTTATAAAACGTGGGTTACTTTACAGGCGCGTGGGGCTTCGGTGAAGAGCACAAGGCGCCTGTGTGGAGCTACTGCTCCCTGAAGATCTTTATTGCGTCTCTGATCCCCGCCGCCCTGTGCACGGCGATGCTGCCCTCTTTTTTCACGGATGTCCTCGACGGTATGATGACCCCGTCAAACCCGAGGCGCTCCGCCTCCGGCAAAATCTTGTCCACGTTTCTCACAGATCTGAGATTTCCCGTGAGGCCTACCTCTCCCACTGCGATAAGCTTTTTCTTCGGGGATATGCCCCTGAAGGAGCTGTATATTGCGAGGGCCGTGGCCAGGTCCGCGGATGGTCCGTCGGGGCGTATGCCGCCCACCACATTCACGTACACGTCGTAGTTCAGGAGAGAGATGCCAGCCTTTTTCTCCAGGACAGCCAGGATCATGTTCAGCCTGTTGCTGTCCACGCCGACCGAGGTCCTCCTGGCGAAACCAACGTTCGCCGGTGACACAAGGGCCTGGATCTCGAAAAACACGGGGCGGGAACCCTCGTAGACGCCGGAGACCACGGAGCCCTCTTCGGAAATGTCCATGTTCTCCACCATGCTGCCGGACAGGTCGCTCACCTCTTCCATACCCTGTGCGCCCATCCTGAAGGCGCCGATCTCCTCCGTGGTGCCGAACCTGTTTTTGAAGGCCCTGAGAAGCCTCAGCTCCCCGTTGCGCTCTCCGGTAAAGCTGAGGACCGCATCCACCATGTGCTCGATGGTCTTCGGGCCGGCGATGTCGCCGGACTTGTTGATGTGGGCCACCATGAACACCGGAACCCCCTCGGACTTGGCGTACTGCATCAGGAGGCTGGAGCAGGCTCTTATCTGGGTGACGCTCCCGGCGATGTTGTCCAGCTCCTGGGTGTACATGGTCTGGATGGAGTCGATCACCAGGAACCGGGGCTTTATTTTCTTGCAGGCCTGGAGCACTCTCTCCATGTTCGTCTCCGAAAAGATATAGAGTTCCTCCGAGATGTCGCCGCACACACGGTCGGCCCTCAGCTTTATCTGCTCTTCGGATTCTTCTCCCGATACGTAGAGCACCCTGCCGTAGGTCCTTGCAACGCTGTCCGAGACCTGGATTATCAATGTGGATTTTCCTATTCCCGGCTCCCCGGATATCAGGATCAGCGAACCGGGGATGACGCCCCCTCCCAGCACCCTGTTCAGCTCTCCTATCCCCGTGTCTATACGGGAATACGTCCTGGTGCCGACTTTGCCAAGGGGGATCGGCTCCGTGGAATCAGAGAGTCCCCTGGGACGGTCTCCCGCCGGTGCCGACGGTGGGGTGTACTCTTCCAGCGTTCCCCAGGCTCTGCAGTTCGGGCACTGCCCCGCCCACGTGGGGCTCTCGAAGCCGCACTCGGAGCAAAGAAACACCTTTTTCACTTTTTTCGCCATAAATATCTCCTGCTTTCCTGATATATCAACGGAAGCCCCGGCATCAGCCGGAGCTTCCTGGTATCTGTCTCGGTAGAGACTTTTTCTTCTGTCTATGCCTCCTGGGCGGCATGCTCTGCGATGACCTTCTCCGCCAGGTTCCCAGGGAGTTCCTCATACTTGCAGAACTCCATCTCGAAGGAGCCTCTCGCCTGGGTCATGGCCCTCAGCTTGATGGCGTAATCGAAGAGCTCTGACTGAGGCGCCTCTGCGCTGAGGACGGTCTTGCCGTTCTCGGCAGGCTCCATTCCCAGGATCCTGCCTCTCCTCTTGTTCATGTCTCCCATCACGTCTCCCGTGTACTTCTCAGGAACGGTGATGGTCAGCTTCATGATAGGCTCGAGGAGACAAGGCTTTGCAGCCTTGATGCCCTTCTTGAAGGCGATGGAAGCGGCGATCTTGAATGACACCTCGTTGGAGTCCACCTCGTGATAGGAACCGTCGTAGAGAACGGCCTTAACGTTCACGACCTTGCAGCCCGCCAGAGGGCCCTTGTCCATACACTCTCTCAGTCCCTTCTCGACGGCAGGAACGTAGTTCTTCGGAACGGATCCGCCGAAGAGCTCCTCGGAGAACTCGAACTCCTCCTTGGACGGGGAGAACCTGATGTGCACGTCTCCGTACTGGCCCGCGCCTCCGGACTGCTTCTTGTGCTTGCCCTGGACGTCCGACGTTCCCTTGATGGTCTCCCTGTAGGCGATCTTCTGAGGAACGATCTTCACGTCGACGCCATAGCGCTCCTTGAGCTTAGCCAGGATGATGTTGATATGCATGTCTCCCTGACCTCCCAGGAGAGACTGGTGGGTCTCACTGTTCCTCTCCAGAACGAAGGACGGATCCTCCTCGTTCAGCTTGTGGAGGGACTGGGCCATCTTCTCTTCGTCGTTCTTGTCCTTAGCCTCGATAGCAACGTAATAAGTAGGCTTAGGGAACTTGATAGGATCCAGCGTCACCGGCTTCGCCTTGAGGCACAGGGTGTCGCCTGTTCCGGTGTGCTGGAGCTTGGCCAGGGCCACGATGTCTCCCGCAGGGACCTCTGTGGCGGCCTCCTGGCTCTTTCCTCTCACGAAGAACATGGATCCCAGCTTCTCTGTCTTCTGTGTCCTCGGGTTGTACATCTCCGCCCCGGACTTTACTGTCCCCGTGATCACCTTCGCATAGGAGATCTTTCCGAGGAAAGGATCCGCGATGGTCTTGAACACGTAGAGCAGTGGGTCCCTCTTCACGTCTGTAGGGATCTCTATCCTGTCTCCCGCGTTGTCTGTTGCCGGGTAAGGAGCGTGATCCTCCGGGTTCGGAACATACTTGGAGATGCACCTCAGCACCTCATCCACACCGTCGCCGCCTTCCAGGGCGGAGCACTTGATGATAGGAACGATGTCGCCGTTGGCGATGCCCTCTCTCAGGCCGGTAGTGAACTCCTCCTCGGTGAACGGCTCATCGTTGAAGAACTTTTCCATTAGCTCCTCGGAGGCGCCTGCGACTGCCTCGTTCAGCGCGTCCTGATCGTCGTCTGTAACGACGGAGTTGCCGAATGTCTCCCTGATCTGAGCAACTACCGCATCCGCGTCGACGCCCGGCTTGTCCATCTTGTTCAGGACCATGAACTTAGGCGTGTGATACTTGCTGCACATCTCCCAGGCCTTTTCCGTTCCGACCTGGACTCCCTCGGCGGCGTCCACCATGATGATGGCGGCTCCTGCCGTGCTGAGAGCCGAGATGACCTCTCCCTCAAAGTCGAAAAATCCTGGAGTATCGAGGAAGTTGTACTTGTACCCTTTGTATTCAACGGGAACCAGTGTGGTGTTGATGGAAAATTTCTTCTCTATTTCCATCTTGTCATAGTCGGATACAGTGTTTCCGTCCTCGACTCTTCCGAGTCTCTTGGTAACGCCGGTAGCCAGCAGTGCAGCTTCAATAAAAGTAGTCTTGCCGCAGCCTCCGTGTCCGAGAAGAACAACGTTTCTTACCTTGTCGCTGGAATATCCCTTCATCTTCGATCCTCCAATCATTTTTGTTTATTTTTGCAGATTTATGCATAACCTGCGTTAAGATTATATCAAACCGACAGCGGTACTACAATTCCCCGGCGGTCAAATATCTATCTTCATGCGCGCCTAGAACTCCGCGTTCTTAGGCGTGCGAGGGAACGGCAGCACGTCTCTGATGTTGCTCATCCCCGTGATGTACATGATGATCCTCTCGAATCCGAGACCGTACCCGGCGTGTTTCACGCCGCCGTACTTCCGGAGATCCATGTACCAGTCGTAACTGGAGCCGCCGATGCCCAGTTCCTCCATCCTTCTTGACAGCACGTCGAAGCGCTCTTCCCTCTGGCTTCCGCCGATGATCTCCCCGACTCCTGGCACAAGCATGTCGCATGCGGCCACGGTCTTCCCGTCGTCGTTGAGCCTCATGTAGAAGGCCTTGATGTCCTTAGGATAATCCGTCACGAAAATAGGCTTCTTGAACACCTCCTCCGTGAGGTATCTCTCGTGCTCGGTCTGCAGGTCGATGCCCCACTCTACAGGGTACTCGAACTTCCTGTCCGCCTTCTTGAGGATGTCCACGGCCTCGGTGTAGGTCACCCTGCGGAATTCCGAGTTCACTATGTGGTTCAGCCTGTCCAGAAGGCCCTTGTCGATGAACTTATTGAAGAACTCCATCTCCTCTGGAGCGTTCTCCAGAACGTAGCTGATGATGTACTTCACCATGTCCTCCGCCAGATCCATGTCGTCCTGAAGGTCGGCGAATGCGATCTCAGGCTCGATCATCCAGAACTCGGAGGCGTGGCGGGCGGTGTTGGAGTTCTCGGCCCTGAATGTAGGCCCGAACGTATAGACGTTCCTGAAGGCCAGTGCAAATGCCTCCGCCTCCAGCTGTCCGGATACGGTCAGGTTCGTCTCCTTGCCGAAGAAGTCCTGGGAATAGTCTATGGAGCCGTCTTCGTTCCTCGGGATGTTGTCCAGGTCGAGGGTGGTCACCTGGAACATCTCTCCTGCTCCCTCTGCGTCGCTTCCCGTGATCAGAGGAGCGTGGACGTATACGAAGTTCCTCTCCTGGAAAAATTTATGTATGGCGTAGGCCACCAGGCTGCGCACCCTAAACACCGCGGAAAAGGTGTTGCTCCTCGGGCGCAGATGTGCGATCTCCCTGAGGAACTCCATGGAGTGGCGCTTGTTCTGGAGCGGGTAGTCGGCGTCCGATCCCGCCTCCACCACTATCTCCAGGGCCTTGATCTCAAAAGGCTGTTTGGCCTCCGGAGTAAGGCGGAACATGCCCCTGACCATGAGGCCGGAGGCCAGATGAGCCTTGGCTATCTCATCGTAGTTCTCGAGATCTTCGGCCTCGTAGACCACCTGCACCGGCTTGAAGAAGGTGCCATCGTTCAGCTCGATGAAGCCGAATTTCTTTGAATTTCGATTGTTCCTGATCCAGCCTCTCACCACGATCTCCTGATCGGCATACTTCTCACTGTTCCGAAACAACTCTCTGATCTCGATATCTTTCATAGATTGATTCCTTCCTACGGGTAAAATTTCTTAATATTGTCTCAACAAGACAAAGTATAACATAGGGGTGTATTCTTTTCCACACAAAAAGAGGCCCCAAGCCGTACAGCGCAAGGGCTGAAAGCCGGCGGCCCCTTCTCCTATCTTCTGGCGTTTATCTCCGCCTGGATGTCTTTTTCACGCCTGCTGTTCAGCTCCGTGTAGTCCTCCTCGGTGCCGGAGTACTCGCTGTCGAAGAACTTGCTGGTGATCATGAAATCAGCAGTGGCCCTGTTGGAAGCGTAGGGAATGTTGTAGACGTTGGCGATGCGGAGCAGCGCCTTGATGTCGGGATCGTGGGGCTGTGCCTCCAGGGGATCGCTGAAAAAGATCACCATGTCGATCTGGCCTTCCGCTATCCTGGCGCCCACCTCCTGGTCTCCACCAAGAGGGCCGCTCTTAAGAGCCTCCACAGGGAGTCCCGTGTTTGCCGAGATCAGCTTTGCCGTCGTCCCCGTTCCGCACAGAAAGTGCCTTCCCAGTATCTCCTTGTTGCTCTTGCACCAGTCCACCATGGTGTCCTTCTTGTGGTCGTGGGCTATGAGAGCTATCCTCTTCTGTGCTTTCATAGTCTTCTGGTTTTCTTTCATTTCTCGTCACCTCTTCTTTCTCTGCTCTTCCTTCCATTTTTTTATCTGCTCCAGACGCTGTCCGTATCTTACCTCAAGCCCCTGGTCCGAAGGGTGGTAATAGGTCTTTCCCTTCAGGGAGTCCGGCAGACACTCCATGTCCGTAATGTGTCCTTCATAATCGTGGGCGTACTTGTATCCCTCTCCGTAGCCCTGGTCCTTCATGAGGCGTGTCGGAGCGTTCCGGATGTTCATCGGCACCGGCTCCGCCAGCTGCTTCATGGCGTCCTTCTTCGCATCCAGGTAGGCGGTCTCCATGGCGTTGGACTTCGGCGCCAGAGCCATGTACACCACCGCCTGGGTGAGGTTGACGCTGCACTCCGGCATCCCGATGTAGTGGCAGGCCTGGTACGCCGCGACGGCGAGCTCCAAGGCTCTCGGGTCAGCCATGCCCACGTCTTCCGAGGAAAATCTTATTATTCTCCTGGCGATGTACAGCGGCTCCTCTCCCGCCTCCAGCATCCTGGCGAGCCAGTATACCGCCGCGTCGGGGTCTGAGTTTCTCATGCTCTTGTGGAGGGCCGAGATCAGGTTGTAGTGTTCCTCTCCGTTCTTGTCATACAGCAAAGACTTCCTGGAAAGGCACTGCTCCATCACCTGTTCCGTCACGTGTATGGTGCCATTGCTGTCTATGTCGCCGTTCAGGACGACTATCTCCAGGGTGGAAAGGGCGTTTCTTGCATCCCCGTTGGAAAAGGCGGCGATCGCCGCGATCTTGTCATCGCTTATGTCCACGTCGCTCCTGCCGAATCCCCTGGGGTCGGTGACCGCACGCCTCAGCAGAGTCTCGATATCCTTTTTTTCAAGCTGCTTCAGCACGAACACCCGGCATCTGGACAGGAGAGCGCCGTTCACCTCGAAGGACGGATTCTCGGTCGTGGCGCCGATGAGGATGATGCTTCCCTTTTCCACGAAGGGCAGAAAAGCGTCCTGCTGTGCCTTGTTGAACCTGTGGATCTCATCCACGAAGAGGATCGTCCTCTGGCCGAACCGCCTGTTTTTCTCTGCGTCCTCCATCACCTGGCGTATCTCTTTGATGCCGCTGGTGACCGCAGAAAAATCGATGAAACGCGCTTTCGTTTCGTGGGCGATTATCCGGGCGAGGGTGGTCTTGCCGACTCCAGGAGGGCCCCAGAAGATCATGGAGGTCACCTGGTCCTGCTGGATCACCCTGGTGAGCACCTTCCCCGGCCCAAGCAGGTGATCCTGCCCCACGAACTCGTCCAGGCTCACCGGCCGCATCCTGGCGGCAAGCGGCTGGAGCCTGTCGTCTCCCGTATTGATCTGTTCGTCGGTGAATGACATCTGTTCCATCAGAACAAGCTCACTTTCACGTTTTTACCCATGGCCTCCAGACAGCTGGTGAGCTCGCCGATCAGGTTCACCTTCACGTTGAAGCTGATGCTGGTGTTGCTGCCGTGGTGAGCCGGGTTGATGGCCTTGCCCACCATGAAGTTTATGTCCGTGGCCTCTTCAAAAAGGATCCTGCTTATCTCCGCCGCCGCGTCGTGCTGGAATCCCCACTGCATGTATCCTTCATCTCTGTCGAGATATTCCTTTGCGTATTTGAGGACTTTGTCCATGGTCACGATGCCCTCTGTGACCAGGTCCACGCCCTCGATCTCAGACGTGGGCGGCACATCCCGGCTCACGATCTTTGACGTGTATGTTATCGGCTTCCCCAGGTAGTCCGCCGCGATCTTGGCGGTGGTGCCTCCGCAGATGATCTTTTTTCCCTTCTTGGAAAAGAAGATGGACATCATGCGGTCGCAGTCGTCGGGGTCCGCAGGCGGCCCGAAGAGGAGATTCACCTGCTGCCTCTTTATCACCTTTACTATGCACGCCGTGGCGTCGTCCAGCGGCTTGCCGTCATACAGCTTGTTGCACTCCTCGATCAGGATCGCGGCCAGAGTCTTGGCGGTGTATCCCACGTGGGAGATGGTGGCCATGAAATCAGCTATGTCGGAGACCTTCCAGTTCATATTGTAGGTCCGTTCGGCGTTGGCGTGTGGGCACCCGTCGCTCATGGCCACGAAAATATCCCCCTCCTGAAGAGGTATCGCGGACCTGAGGACCTTGTTGCCGTCTATCACGGTCTCGATGGTCTCGTACTCATAGATCTTGTTGTCCCTGATCATGATGACTTCAGGGTTCTCGAACTGGATGACCTCTGCGGTCTCGTTCTCGATTATGTGGATGATGGTGAATGTTGAGTAAGCCACACCGTGGTCCTTGTTGAGCGGAAGTGTGGCTATGATGGTCCTCACGCACTCCTCGAGGCCCAGCCCCTCCGCCATCATGGTGGATATGATCTTTGACGTGAGCGTGGACAGGATGCTTGCCTTCACTCCGCTCCCAAGCCCGTCGGCAAGGACCACCACCTTTGAGTTCGGCCCCTGCTCCACCACGTCCACGTGATCGCCGCAGAGCTGCTCGTCCACGTGGTTTATGCTTCTGTATCCGATGTCAACGCTGAGATCATTCATCTGATATCGACTCCTTAAGTTTGGTCAGGGCTATCTTCGTCTCCGCAGCCGTCTCTCCGAGCAGGGAGGCGATCTCCTGGACGATCCTCATCTGCTTGTCCACCACCTTGTCCGCGATGTCCGTGGTCTGGAGGCGGATCTCTTCTTTTCTCGCCCTCTCCCTGGCCTCGTCGCTCACGTCTCTCAGGAGGCAGAAGAGCATGCCGTATTTTTTATCATATAAGACGGTCTCCTCCACGTACCTGTCGTACTCCGCGAGATACAGGCACAGGAAAATCTGCCGCCCGCCCTCCATGGCGTCGATGAAAGGCTTCGGCTCGAGCAGAGTCACCACCTGCTCACCCTTTACGTCCGAAGGCATCCTCACGTTCAGGATCTTGCATGCTGCAGGGTTTATCTGCTGTATCTCCATCCTCTCGTTCACGACTATGATGCCGTTAGGAGTGCTGTCGAACATGATATTGGACATGTCCTCGGCCTTGTTTCTCATGTACGGCAGGCACATGCCGATCTCGGCCTTGCCCTGTATGACGGCGATGGCCTTGTCCCTGCAGGTCTCGTATCCGCAGGTGCCGCAGTTCAGCTCGTCCGCCGGTGTGTACTTGCCCATGCGCCTCAGGGTGGCCTGGATCTCCCTTTCCGGCGGCTTGATGCTGTCCATCTTTATCACCTCGAAGCCCTTCCTGATCTGGTTCAGATCGGGCTGCTCCACCGGAAAGTCCTCCATCCCGGCATACTGGGCTATGGCCATGTACTCCGCCACAGGATGGGAGTTGTACTTCTCCATTACAGGGCCGTTCATGCAGCTCCCTGCGCATGCGGACATCTCTATGAAAAGCTTCCCGTCCCCGCCTTTTCTTATGTCCTCCAGGGCAGCCATGCAGTTCTCCACGCCGTCCACCACCAGGTATTTCACATCCGGGTTCCTCTTCTCCATCGACTTGAGGATCCCTCCTGATGTAGGAAAGATCCTGGTCTTTGAGTCGTTTCTGAATTTCATGGACCGGGTGAGCTCTATCCCCTCGTCCTCCAGCCACCGGCTCAGGTCCTCGAAGGTGAGGGTCCCGTCTACTATGTCGTCATACTGAAGGGCCTCGTCCTTCTTGGCCACGCACGGCCCTATGAACACCACCTTTGCATCAGGGTGTCTCCTCTTGATGTCGAGAGCATGGGCCTGCATAGGACTGGCAATGTCTATGAGCCTGTTCAGAAGGTCCGGATAGTGCTTCTGGATCAACAGGTTCACGGCGTGGCAGCAGGAGGAGATCATGCACTCCTCGTCTCCCGCATCCACCATCTTGTCGTATTCTCTCTTTACTATCGTGGCTCCGATGGCGGTCTCCTCCGCTCCGGCGAACCCCAGCTTTCTCACCGCCTCATCTATGGACTCGATGCCCACGTTGTAGTTGGCTACAAATGACGGGGCCATGCTCACGTAAACGGGAGCGTCGTCCTGGAGCATCACCTTTATGGCTTCCCTGTCGTCCACGATCTCCTTGGCGTTCTGAGGACAGACAACAAAACACGTGCCGCAGAGGATGCACTCCTCGTCGATGATGTGGGCCTGACCGCCCGAGAACCGTATGGCCTTCACAGGGCAGTGGCGTATGCATTTATAGCAGTTCTGACAATTCGACTTCTTCAGTCTCAAGACCTGGGACATGGCTTCCCTCCCGAAAAAACCTCTCTGAGTTTCACGCCGGCGGTCTGCCGACGGTACAATACTAACTATATCATCAGCGGCCCTTCTTGTCATTTATTTCACCGCCGGGTCCGCCGCTGAACGACCGTCCCGTGAGGCAGAAAAAGATTTGATTTTCCGCCGTTTGTGTTGAAACTAATACATCTTGAACGGCGATTTTTTTTGTTTTAACATGTATGCAATACATGAAGCTAAAAGAATATCGTCCTGCTCAGGCAAGGCATATACCCGCGCCCCCGGGACAGGCGAGAGGAAAAGAAAAATGGCAGAAAAAAGCACCGACAAGTCTTCAGTCATCATCAACTCTGTGAGCCGTACGCTGGACATCCTGGAATATCTCTACACGGCCGGACAGGGGGTGGCGGTATCCCAGATCAGCAAAGATCTGGATCTCTACAAGAGCACCGTGTTCCGGTCGCTGGCCACGCTCCAGAGCAGGGGATACGTGATACAGGATCCGAAGAGCGAGCTCTACATGCTGGGGCCTAAGATCTTCGCATTTTCCCCGTCCCGCTACGGATCCAGCGGGCTTCCCGAGCTGATCCACCCTTATCTCGACAAGCTGAACGCCAGATTCTGGGATGCGGTGAATCTGGGACAGCTTTCCAGAAGCAGCGACGGTATGTACCACATCATGATCGTGGGAGAGTGCGCAAGCCGCTTGTCCCTGGGTGCGAAGATCGAGGTCGGCTCCATGAGCGAGTGCTACTGCGCTTCACTGGGAAAGTGCCTGCTGGCCTTTTCCGACAATATAGATCTTTCAGTGTACGAAAACGCGAAGATGGAAAAGTTCACCGAAAACACCATCACCACGGTGGACGGTCTCCGCAGAGAGCTCGAGAAAGTGAGGGAGCAGGGATACGCCATAGACAACGAGGAAAGGGAAAAAGGCCTGTACTGTATAGGCGTCCCGATCCTCAGAGACGGCGCGGCGGTCGCTGCCTTCAGTCTCTCCGGTCCGGTGACCAGGACGAGGGACGACCACCGGGAGGAAAAGATAGAATACATGAAAGAGCTGAGCAAGCAGATCACGAAGGATCTGTTCATAAACTAGATGAGAAAGAGCTGCCCCTGACGGAGCAGCCCTTTTTTTACCTTTTATCTGCCATTTACCAGTGCCGTCTTGGGCGGATCAAAGGCCGTATCCTGCCTCTACGCACTTGCAGTTTCCTTCGTTGAACCTGCCCTTTCCCTGCTTTTCGAAGTAGGAGCACATGGAATCCTCGAACTCCTTCCGAGAGAAGAGCTCAGAATCCTTTATCACGCTTCCCAGCATGCAGAGGTTCGCATTCCTCTCGCTCTTCAGCTCGATGGCGAGGTCGGTCGCAGGAACTTTCACCACCTTGATGTCGTCCCTGTATTTCCTGTCAGGGTCGACCATGGAGCTGTTAACGTACAGAGTCCCGCCAGGTGCCATGGATCCCTCGTAGATGTCAACCGCAGACGTGCTCATTGCGATGAGGATGTCCGGATGGTCGGCATACGGCGTCGCGATCTTCTTGTCGCTGATGATGACGTTGCAATTGGCGTTTCCACCCCTCATCTCATTGCCGTACGAAGGGAACCAGGTCACCGAAAGTTCCTTGTCATAGGCCGCATACATGAGGAGCTTTCCTGCCGTGAGAACTCCCTGGCCTCCAAGGCCTGCGCAAATTACTCTCCTTATCATCGCTGCCTCCCTCCTACTTGTCTATGAGCTCGCCCAGCTGATACTGGGTCGAAACGACCTGGTCAATATACTCCATGGACTTCACAGGAGTCATGCCCCAGTTCGTAGGGCACGGAACGAGGACCTCCACCAGTGAGAAGCCCTTGCCGTCTCTTTGTTTCTCCAGCGCCTTGCGCACGAACTTCTTGGTCTTCGCTATGTTGCCCGGGTTCGTAACGGAGGTGCGCGCCAGGTATGCAATATCCAGTCCCTGCATCACCTTGAAGACGTCGAAGTTCTCACCGTATTCCTCATAGGTCCTGCCGGCCTTGGAGGAAGCCGTTTTCTGCCCCATCATGGTGGTAGGGGCCAGCTGTCCGCCGGTCATTCCGTATACCGTGTTGTTCATCACGAAAAAGGTGACGTTCTCATTTCTCGTGGCTGCGGCCATGGTCTCTCCGAGGCCGATGGCGTAGGCTCCTCCGTCTCCGCAGATGGTGAGCGCGTACTTGTCGGGACGGACGTGCTTCTGAGCGGTGAGTGCGGCTCCCATCTTCCCGTGAGGCGGTACTATGGCATCCACTCTCATGCAGAACTGGAACTGGTGATTACATCCTATGTCGGAGCAGATGATGGTGTCCTGTACTATCCCCATCTCTGTCAGGACCTCTCCCAGGATCCTGTCGAAGATCCCGTGTCCGCATCCGGCACAGAACCTGTTTTCCGCATACATCAAATCAGGTGCTTTTCTAGCTGGCATCAGTATACCTCCTCTTCCCGGATCTTTCCGTCGTAAACGTCCTTCGCATACTGCACGACCTGATCCACCTTGGCGATCCTCTGGTTCGTGGTGAGGGCGAAGGTCGGGAACTTTCCTTTTACTGTGATGATCACGTCGTCCCTCATCTGGCCCATCATGTTTACCTCGACCGTGATCACGCCCCTGCAGGTGTCAGGGATCTCCTTGAAGGCCTTGCGAGGATATGGCCACAGCGTTATAGGCCTGATGAGTCCTAGTTTGAATCCCTCTTCGCGGGCCTGATGGACGGCGCTCTCTGCTACTCTGGAGGATATGCCATAGGCCACCAGAACTATGTCGGCGTCCTCGACGCAGAAGCTCTCCCACCTCTGTTCTGTTTCGCTTATCTCTCTCATCTTCTTCAGGTATCCCGCGTTCCATTCGTCGATGTCCTGGAAGTAGGTGATGTCTGTGATGACCTTGTTCTTCTCTCCGTCCTTGCAGCCTTTGACAGCCCAAGGCTGATCCATGTCGTAGTCCACCATAGGAGGGAGCACGCACGGCTCCATCATCTGGCCGATCGTGCCGTCGGAGAGGATGAGCACAGGGTGCATCCACTTTTCCGCAAGGGCGAACGATTCATAGGCCATGTCCACGTTCTCCTGGACGCTGTTAGGCGCCAGGGTGATAAGGTGGTAGTCTCCGTTTCCGCCGCCTTTTACTGCCTGCCAGTAGTTGTCCTGTCCGGCGGAGATGAACCCGTCGCCGATGCCGAAACGCTGCACACAGGCCACTACCGCCGGCACTCCTGCGGACACCCAGTAAGCAATGCCCTCCTGATACAGGGAAAATCCAGGGCCGGATGTAGACGTGAGAGCTCTTGCTCCTAGAGAGCGTGCAGCGAATGTCATGTTAACGCTGGCTATCTCAGACTCTCCCTGAATGAAAACTCCACCTACTTCCTTCTGCCTCCAGGACATCCACTCCAGGATCTCCGACTGAGGCGTGATGGGATATCCGGCATAGAAGCGACATCCGCCTCTCACTGCTCCCTCTGCCAGGGCCTCGTTGCCCTTCATTATTCTCTTCTCCATGTTACTTCTCCTTATTGACTACAGGATCTCGAATACAAGGTCCGGACACATAGCATAGCAGCATCCGCAGCCGATACATTTCTCCTGATCCACCTTGACAGTGATAACACCCTTGCCGTTCGTCTCGCCGGACAGAGAAAGAGCACCGGGCTTGCAGTTGGCTATGCAGAGATAACATCCCTTGCAGCGCTGAGTATCCAGTCTGATCTTTTCCATAGGATATCGTCCTTTCTCAACAACCTGCATGGACCGATGATCCATGCGCTTTACTGTAGTACTGATAGAAACACGGCGGATCCAGATCTCCTCTCTTCGTATGGTTAAGGTTACGCTAATCTGTTCCGCATAATAGAACGTTGTTCTGTTTTAACGGGATTATACCATTGCACATATATCCCGTCAACCACGAGAGGTGCCCCGGACCCCCTTGATGTTTATTTAACAAGCTGTCACGGTTTACAACATGAAGGAAATATGCTAAGTTCTATTTTAGAACAGCGTTCTAATTTTGTGTTTCTACATCTTATCGTTCTATTTCTACTAGCAGGACCTCCTGACGCGGAAGCCCGTCTTTTTCCGCAGTCAAAAATACTTTTTCCAAAGAGGAGGCAAACACCATGAGTAAGAACAAACAGCCAGCACCTGCCGCTCCTAAGGAGCCCGGCCTTCTCATCTCGCTGGTGCCGATTTTTTCAGTATTCATCCTGCTGCTCCTGGCGCTTATAAAGTACGACGTGGATATCCAGATCCCGCTTATAATCGCCTCGGTGATATCCGGGCTGATATCGGCGCTCGTGCTCAAGAATCCGTGGAAGGATATCGAAAAGGGCATCATAGATTCCATCACCAACGCAATGCAGGCGATCCTGATCGCCTGTATCATCGGCCTGATCATAGGTTCCTGGATATCCGGCGGGATAGTGCCGAGCATCATCTACTACGGCCTGAAGATACTATCCCCGAGATTCTTTCTCGTTACGTGCCTGATAGTATGTTCCGTGATCAGCATATCCACGGGCAGCTCCTGGACCACCGCCGGCACACTGGGCGTGGCCATGGTCGGCATAGGGATCAGCATGGGCATCCCCGCTCCTGTCACCGCCGGATGCGTGGTCTCCGGGGCGTACTTCGGAGACAAGATGTCGCCTTTTTCCGACACTACTAACCTGGCCCCTGCCGTGTCCGGGACCACCATCTTCGCCCACATCAGGCACATGATGTACACCACCGGCGTGAGCTACGCCCTCGCCTGCGTGGCCTTCATGATCCTGAACCTCAGGTACACCGCGGGTAACGAAAACAGCGGCACCATCGCCAGGGTCTCCCGCGACCTTGCGGACAATTTCGTGGTGTCGCCGCTACTGCTCCTGCCGCTGCTCATACTTTTCCTGATGATCTATTTCAAGACCCCGGCCATCCCGGGACTCATCTTCAGCGTGGCTCTCGGCATCTTCTGTGCCGTGTGCGTTCAGCACCAGGGGATCACGGAGATCGGGACGGCGCTCAGCTACGGGTACACGAGCAAAACGGGGAATCAGGTCCTGGACGATCTCCTCACAAAGGGCGGCCTCCAGAACATGATGTGGACGGTATCCCTCATCCTGTGCTCCCTCACCTTCGGAGGGATCATGCACCAGTCGGGCATGCTCCACACGATAGGCGAGAACATCCTGAAGCTGGCGAAGGGCAACAGAGGCCTGATCGTGGCAACGGGCTTCACCGCCATAGTGATCAACTTCATATGCGGCGAACAGTACCTTTCCATTCTTCTTACGGGTAAAATGTACAAGGAAGAATACGAGAAGCGTGACCTGGCTCCTCAGAACCTCTCCAGAGCTCTTGAGGACTTCGGGACCATCACCTCGCCTCTCATCCCGTGGACCACGTGTGCCGTTGCCATGAGCACGTACCTGGGAGTTCCAACGGTGCAGTACCTGCCGTACGCGTTTTTCAACCTGCTGAACCCGCTGGTGGCGATCGCGTTCGCGGTGCTTGGGATCACCATCAGGAAGAGGTCGGAGGTGCCGCCGGAGGACATCGTCTCTGCGGGGTCTGACGTGCCGGATGTTTTTTAGTAAAAGAAAAATCGCATAGCATGACACAAGGAGGATCGGACATATGAGCATCAGCGAAAAGGATACCGTCAGAAGGCGGCTCATGGAGATGGCCGACGAGAGAAGGGATCAGGCCTTCTCCATTGCGGACTACATTTTCCAGCATCCGGAGACTTCGATGAAAGAATACGAGTCCTCCGCCTACCTGGCGGGGGTCCTCAGGGACGAGGGGTTCGATGTGGAGTACCCATACTGCGGAATAGATACGGCATTCAAGGCGACTAAGAAAAACGGCGATGGCCCGCGCATCTGCTTCCTGGCGGAGTACGACGCCCTGCCAGGCTCCGGCCACGCCTGCGGCCACCAATGGATAGGCACCGTCTCGGCCATGTCGGGCATCGTACTGGCAGATGCCCTGAAGGACTTTCCCGGAGAGGTCACGGTCTTCGGGACTCCCGGAGAAGAGACCGGAGAGGGAAAACCTGTCATGGTGGAAGCCGGTGCCTTCGACGGGTACAACGCCGCCCTGGAGATCCATGGAAACTACGCAACGACGCTGGCACCTGTTGTAGTCGGCATAGGCGGCATCGACATAGAGTTTTTCGGAAAGGCCGCCCACGCCGGCGAGCACCCGTGGTACGGGAAAAACGCCCTCGACGCGGTCATCCAGCTCTTCAACAGCATCAACGCCCTGCGCCAGCAGACGATGGACGGAACGAGGATACACGGGATCATAACCAACGGTGGCGACGAGGTCAACACCGTTCCCGCCTACACTTCCGCAAGGATCGAGTACAGATCGCAGGATCAGGAGTACCTGGAGGGTCTCCTGAAAAGGATAGTCGCCTGCGCCGAGGGAGCGGCCCTGGCCACGGGATGCACCATGAAGTGGGCGCATTTCGAGCCTACCTGTGAGGCTCTCATAACAAACCCGGTTCTCATGGAGCTCTGCAGGGACCACCTGCCGGAGTTCCCGGAGCTCACGGAGAGCGGCATCGATTTCGCCGGAGGAGCCTCGGACACAGGCAACGTGAGCCAGGTCATCCCGACCTTCCACCCTATGATCAAGATGGCTCAGCACGGAGAGGGCTGCCACACGGAGGCCTTCAGGGATGCTCTCCTCCAGCCTTACGCAAAGGAAAGAGCCATCGACTCCATAAAGCTCCTGACCGAGATAGGCCTTGACCTCCTCGAGGATCCGGAGCTGGCGTACAGCCTGAAGGTCAGATAAGCAGACACTTAAGTGCGGCGGCAGGAGATGATGTGTATACGAAAAAGGTCCTCCCTTGCGGGAGGATCATTTTTATGCGAAGTCTCGGACTATTCCGTCTGTAAAGCCTTCTTCTCAATGAATGGTGTGCCGTCCGAATGCCACATTGCCCAGCCCGTAAACGCTGATATCAATGTGAATACCGGTACTATGTAGCAGAAGAATTCATAAGGAATGAATGATGCATTGCCTGTGCCGAGGACCCCGACAGCATATACAGTTGCAACAGACCACGGGATCAGCGCCGAACCGTTTATTGTCGTATCTCCCATGCACCTGGTAAGGACTTTACGATGAATGTTCATCTCATCATACGTTTCTGCAAAAGTAGGGCCTGACATTACAGCGCCGAGCATCTGGTTACCCGATACTGCCAGAATGAGATAATTATATATCATCGTAATGACAACAAGAGACCTGGCACTTTTTACCCTCTTCATAAGCACATTGTCCATGAATACTTTAAGTGCCCCTGTCGCCTGAAGCGCACCTCCCATCATGCAGGCGAGCATGATCATTCCTACAGTTCCCATCATAGAGCTCATTCCGCCCCTGTTAAGGATCCCATCTACAAGTTCCACACCGGTGTCAGAAGCATATCCATTCTGTGCTACCACCATCACCTCGCTTAAGCTGCATCCCTGCATGAGGATAGCATAAAACACACTGAAAATAGAGCAGGCCGTAAGTCCCAGAACAGCCGGTATCCTGGCGACCGCAATGACTATCATCAGAATCGCAGGAACAAGTGCCAGAAGGCTGATATTGAAGTTTGCATCCAGAGTATTCAGCATCAAGTGAACATTTTTATCCGCTGTTTCATTGCCTGTGTATCTCATTCCCATGACCCAGTACAGTATCAATGAGATCAATGCTGCCGGAACGGTGGTATGCATCATTGATCCTATATGATCATAGAGATCTACACCTGCTACACCTGAACAAAGATTTGTGCTGTCTGACATAGGGGACATTTTATCTCCAACGTGGGCACCTGCCACAACAGCACCCGCTACAAGCGGCATCGGGACCCCAACTCCAATTGCAACGCCAGTAACTGCGATCCCCATGGTTGCGATCGAGCCGAAGCTCGTTCCTGTAAAGATCGACATGACTGCACATAACAGAAATGCCATCGGTACTACCAGATTGGGAGAGATCAGTTTCAGGCCATAATACATCAATGATGGAACCGTCCCTCCGATTATCCAGGATCCTACCATAATTCCTACATCGATAAGAATTATGCAGACGACCAGAGTTCCACTCATAAAATCCAGAATCGGCTTCTGAACTTCATCCCACTGTTTCCTCAGGATCAGGCAGGCGATCATGGCTTCAAATGCACCTGCAAAGAGCGACATGTTTGTGCCGTATCCTAGCCGGATCCCTCCAATGATAGTTGCAAAAATAACTGCAAGTATGAGTATCGAACCAGAAATCGTCAGCTTTCGCTCTGGTTTCTTATCTTTATCTTTCATTCCCATATCAGTTCTCCAGTGTCATACCATAATCAGAACAACGATTTTACTTAAGATCAATGTGGAAAAGCTCTGCCGCATTTGTTCTTCCCATTTTCTCCTTATCGATATCGCTGAACGGGATATTATCAAACCAGTCAGATGCCTGCTTCATAGTCTCATAAGGATAATCTGTAGAGAACATGATCCTGTCTGTGCTCATCTCCATCATTGCGCACATCAATGCAGGAGTGCTGCAGTTTCCGGAAGTTGTGATTGAAATATTCCTCTGGAAATACTGGTTGATAGGCAGCTCAGCAAGGCAGTCTCTCTTATGGGTGTTACACCTGTTCGTTATCCTCCATAGGAACATCGGAAGGAGTTCTCCCATGTGACCGATCACGATCTGAAGATTTGTATATTTATCGAAAATACCGCTCGATACAAGTCTCAGTATCTGTGTTCCAAGGTTTGCATGCCATCCCCATGCAGCTGTTTCCATCCAGAAGTGGTTGTCTCCGAACATGATGTCTTTCACAGCCTGTGGAACTGGCCTTGGATGAATGTAAATTGGCGTACCGAGCTCAGCTGCCTTGGCCCAGAATGGTTCGTATTGAGGCTCATCAAGAAAAACAGGTTTTGTCGGATCATCCACATTGCAGTAAGCATTGATAAGTGCGCCCTTAAAATCATACTCTTTTACGCAGCGCTCCAGCTCCCTCGCTGCAGCTTCCGGTGACTGTGTCGGAAGTGCTGCGAAAGCTTCAAACCTGTCTCTGCGGGGAGCGATCTGGTTTGCGGTGTACTCATTGATCGCCTTCGCTGCTTCAATGGCATCTTCTGTGTTGCAGATCGCCTGAATAGTAGGGGATGAAAGCGAAAGGATGGATTTTTCTATACCTGCCTCATCCATCTTTTCGAGTCTTTCGCCTCCGGTAATATCACAGATCGTATTCTTTGCTTTTTCCCATACATCAGCTCCTTCGCGGATAAAGAATCTCTTCACATCCTGAAGATATTCTTCGGTAGCAAAATGTTCTTCCAGTGCGATTTTGTTTTTCATGAGATCCTCCTTTTTCACATTCGTTCCCGATATGATCATTAGCGCTTCAAACTCGTTATTTGATTGCACATCCTTTTTTGTTCTATCTGGATTTTATTAAAAGCGGGGTTTGACCTGGATTCCGATCCGTCGTATTATTATTCTCAATTGGAATAGTAGAATTGTACTGAAAGGAAAGATATGGACTTCGACGATCTGCAATTTATGCTGGCGATAAATAAATACCGCAACATTTCTGAAGCGGCCGCGAGCTGTCACGTTTCACAGTCGGTAATGTCAAAACACATTGCAAAACTTGAGGCTGAACTGAATGGCGTCACGCTCTGCAATCGTTCCAAACGGCCGATCTCAATAACCCCTGCCGGAAAAGAATTCATCCAGTATGCAGAATCGATTTGTCAATATCATCACGATATGAAGCTGGCCATGGCAAAATATGTGATCCATTCCGCGAATGTTCTCAGGATCGGATCGATCCCTGTCATGGGGCGCATGGGTATTTCTACCATGCTCTACGATTTTCGAAAACAGGGTAATAGCGAAGTTGAATACACTATCATCGATCTGCCCAGTTTCGATTTGCTTGAGATGCTCGAAAGCGAAGAGATCGATGCTGCATTTATCATGATCTCACCAACGATGAAGCTGGACCGTAAATTCACCACTTACCGGTTATCAAAAAACAAGCTTATGCTGGCTGTTAATTCCAGTCATCGTTTTGCCAGACGGTCATCTGTAGATCTTCGTGAGTTGATAAATGAACACATCGCTCTTCCAGACCAAAAGACAGGTATGTACGATCTTACTACCAAAGCCCTTGCTGATGCAGGGATAAGCAGCCGAAACATCCAGCCATTCAGAAATATAGACACTGTAATAAACGCCACTATCTCAGGCAGAGCAGTTACCCTTCTCTCTGAACGACTGGCTAAATCATATGAAGATCTTGGCATACGTCTGATATCCATCGATAAGGATCTGCAAATCACCATGGCACTCGTAATAAAAAACAATCATCACATTGATCCACTTTTACGGGAACTCATCGATTTCGTGACGGATTACAAACTGTGAGCTTAAGCACTTAATAACAAAATGTAATTGTAGTATTCCATTTTGTAATAATGGAGCTGCATTCCACATGATCACCACGAAAAAGCCCTTCCCCGGCCACCAGTGAACGGCCGGGGAAGGGCTTTTCCTAAAGCTAAAGTATTATCATATGAGGTAAATAGTTGATCGTGTCACTTTTGTTGACGGACTACTGAACCTCTGCGAGTACCGTCTTCTTCCTCTTAAGGATGGTAGCCGCCGCCAGGATGCCCACCACCAGAACGATAGTCTGGTATACGAACATGTAGGTGAACGCGGCGTCTCCGCAGTTGTCCATCCAGTATCCGAACAGAGTGAACTGGAACAGGTCAGGTGAGAATCCGACCGCAGCAGCAACTCCGATGGTGGATGCGCTGAGCTCTCTCGGGACTCCGGCCTCTGTCAGCGTTGCGTAATATGCTCCTCTTCCTATGTACACGAAGAACGACAGTATGAGCGTAAGTGCGATGATCATGGCCACGGTGACGTTGCTCTTAGGCATGAGCATGTAGATGAGCCCCGCGATACCAACGATATACACTATTATCAGTACCTTGGACGGAGACTTCACCTTGTCCGTCATCACTCCGCCTACGGGAGCGCCCACCAGCTGCATTCCGTACTGCCTTGCTATTGCGGCCCATCCCGTGAGGGTGACCGTCACGCCCATGACCTGTGTGAAATACGGCGTGAAGTACGTTAGTGTGGTCATGAATGAATATACGGCGAAGATGTTGAGAGCGACCAGCCATGTGGCCTTCTGCTTAGCGATCTTCTTGAAATCGTGGAAGAAGTTTGCGTGCTCCTCCTCGACCGCAGGAGCCGCCTCTTTGACTTCCACCGTCTCAGCATTTTTCTTCTTTTTCTTAGGGTTCTCCAGCACGACCATCACGAGGCCCGTGAGTATGAAGGATATCACGGCGTTGCAGATAACAGCAGCCTTGATGCCGCCGATATCCGTGGCCGCTTTTGTAAAGGCGATCATCATCAGCGAGCTGAAGACTATGTTTCCGAGGCCGATGGCCGTCTCGTTGAAGCCGAAGATCTTGCCCTGGTCCTCGTCGCTGGCCAGCTCTCTCACGATCTTGATGTGAGCCGGATAGTTGAAGAACAGGCTCGCCACAGCGAAGCCGATCCACATGAACACGGCGAATCCGTATGTCGGATGCACCAGGAACAGCAGTGCGAAGATGCCGTTCAGCAGCACGGACAGAACGTATATCACCTTGTAGTTGAACCTGTCTGAGATCCATCCTCCCACAGGCGCTCCGAAAACGTTTCCGAATCCGTATATCGTCAGGAGCAGCCCCAGCTGCGTGTTGGACGCCCCTATGAACTCCTTGAACGGGTCATACCAGGTGTACTGGAGATACGGCACCAGGTACACTACGGACCAGCAGCTCCCCAACACCAGCAGGGTGATGACAAGTTTTGCTTTGCTTTTCATATATCAGTCCTCCCTTTTATTTATTCGACCCCTGGATGTGACGCGAGAACACCTCTCCCAGGATCTTTATCCCGTCTCTTATCTGCTGATCGTTCACCATGGTGAAGTTCATCCTCACGGTGTTCTTCACGCCCTCCTGGGCGAAGAAGGACTCTCCCGGGATGTAGGCCACGCCGGCCTCCACGGCCTCGTCCAGGATCTTGTCGCTGTCCAGGCCCTCAGGGAGCTCCAGCCACAGGAACATGCCGCCTTCAGGATCGGTGTACTTGATCTCCTTAGGGAAGTACTTCTTTATCATCTCGATCATCAGCTCGCATCTCTCTTTGTATGTCTCCTGGATCTCCTTGATGTGGGCTTCCAGATCGAACATGTTCATGTAGTATGTGGCGAGCATCTGGGTGAGCTCAGGGCTCTGGAGATCGTTGGTCTCCTTGAGCTCCTCCACCTTCGATGCGATCTCCGGAGATGCGCAGACCCAAGCGATCCTCATTCCGGGGCTCAGCACCTTCGAGAGGGACCCAAGGTACATCACCTGCCCCGTCTTGTCCAGGGACTTAAGATCAGGCAGCGGATCGCCCTTGAAGCGGATCTCTCCATACGGGTTGTCCTCGACTACGACAACATCGTATTTTTCTATCACCTCCATGAACCTCTGCCTGCGCTCGAGGGTCCAGGCCTTTCCTGTCGGGTTCTGGAAATTAGGTATCATGTAGAGGAGTTTAGCCCTCGGGTTCTCCTCCAGCACCTTCTCAAGGTCCTCGATCACTATGCCGTCATCGTCGGTATCCACGCCTGCGAACTCTGCCCCGTAAGGCCTGAAGGCGTTGATGGCGCCGAGGTAGCTCGGGTTCTCCGTGATGACCACGTCACCCTCGTCAATGAAGAGCTGCGCGGCTAGCCCGAGGCCCTGCTGGGATCCGCTGAGGATGCAGATGTTTTCCAGGGAGCATTGAACATGCTCCTTCTCGTTCATCCTCTTTACCAGGATATCCAGGAGCGGTCCGTAACCTTTCGTGAGCCCGTATGAAAAAGCTTTTCTCCCGTCCTTCGCGTACAGCTCGGCCGTCGCCTTCTCCAGGTCTTCCATCGGATAGAGCGCCGGGTCAGGGAGTCCTGCCGCGAAGGAGATGATATCGGATCTTCCCGCAATTCTCTTCTGCACCGCTCTGATACCCGAAGCCTTGATCCTGTCCATGCGTACTGAAAACTTCATTATTCAAACCTCCTTGATCACTGTGCCGCTTATGCGGCCGCGGCCGCGCATCATGTGCGTGCCCGTGATTCTACACGTACTCCCTGGCCTCTTCCTCTCCTCTCAGGACTCTGAGAGAACCGAGGGCCAGAGCCTTCATCTCGAACTCTCCCGCAACTACCTCCATCGGAGCTACAGATGCGGTCATCCTGGAGACCTCGTCCACGACGTACTGAGAATGGGCGATCCCTCCGGTCATGATCACCCTGTCCACCGGACCGCTGAAGGCCGGTACGTAGGACGCGATCTCCCTCGCCGTTAAGTATGTGAACGCCTGCATGATAAGGGCCGCCTTTTCGTCTCCTCCGTTCATGCGGTCTTCTATCTCCTGCATGTCCTTCGTTCCGAGGTAGTCGTACATGCCTCCCACGCTGCTCACCTTGGAGACCATCTCCTCATGGGTGTATTTTCCAGAGTAGCAGAGTTCGATGAGCGGGTAGGTAGGAAGTCCTCCGCTTCTCTCAGGCGAAAAAGGTCCGTTGGTCCTGCCGCCGCTTCCGTCCACCATCTTCCCGTGGTCGTGGGCCACGATGGAGATGCCCGATCCCAGATGGGCCACGATGAAGTTGCAGTCCTCGTATCTCTTTCCCAGCTTCTCCGCGGTGAACCTCGCCACGGCCTTGTGGTTGAGGGCGTGGAACCAGCTCGGCCTCTCCAGGTCCTTTATTCCGGCGATCCTGGCCTTAGGCATCATCTCATCCACGGACACCGGATCCACCACGAAGGACGGAACTCCCAGGGAATCGCCGATGCCCTTAGCGAGGGGGGCTCCCAGGTTGGATGCGTGTTCACCCTCGACGGCGTTCCGCAGATCGTCCACCATTTTTTCATTGACCCTATAGGTGCCGCCCACCACCGGACGCATGAGCCCGCCTCTTCCGGCGACGCACCCGATCTCCTTGAGATCGATGCCGGCTTCTTCTACGGCGTCGAGGATGAGCTTCTTCCTGTACTCGTATTCATCGAAGACGTGTGGAAAAGGTTTCAGCTCCTCCGCCGTGTGGGGTATGGACTTCTTGAACACCTCTTCCTCGTCGTTGTAAACAGCAATTTTCGTACTCGTGCCACCGGGATTGATAATCAGCAGCTTCATTGAATGACCTCCCATCGGTTTCCGGTCCAAGGTGTGATAACGTGGTGTGTTTCTATCTCTTTGTGTTCTATATAGCAGAACTATGTTCTATTAATGAAATTATAGAGACGGTATGCCGAAAAGTCAATTACTTTGATTTTTTCCCGGACTAATTGTTTTTCCTGTGCTATAATTCTGACGATCAAGGTCCCGGGGAAGCCGGGGCGGAAGGAAAAGAAAGAACTATCGATTTTTTCAGGAGGAAGACATTATGGGTAGATTGGATGTAACAGTAGAGGTGAGCGCACGCCACGTGCACCTGTCCCAGGCGGACATCGAGAAGCTCTTCGGAGCAGGCGCGGAGCTCACTGTAAAAAAAGAGATCCCCGGCGGTTACGTTGCGGCCGAGAGAGTGACTCTCGTAGGGCCTAAGCGTTCCATGGAGAGAGTCGCCATCCTGGGACCTGCCAGAAAGGAGACTCAGGTAGAGCTTTCCGCTACCGACGCGAGATCACTCGGCGTGGATGCGCCTATCCGCCTTTCCGGACATCTGGAAAACACGCCTGGCATCAAGATCGTAGCGGGCAACGGCAATTACGTTGAGATCGACCACGGCTGCATCATCGCTCAGAGACACGTGCACCTCAATGAGGAGGACGCCGCAAAGCTGGGCGTGACTCAGAATCAGAACATCGATCTCCGCATAGACACGGGCAAGGACAGAGCCCTGACATTCAGTGACGTGATCGTCCGCATCGGAGGACCTGACAGCGTGGTCCACCTGGATACAGACGAAGGAAATGCCGCATTCACAGGAGCTTCCTGCGTCGGCACATGCATCGCGGAGTAAGCTCTTGGTAGAGTAAGCTCCGGCAAAAAACAGAAAGAACTGAAAACCGGTAAAAGCAGCATACGGGGCTGGCGCATCTGGAATGTGCCAGCCTTTTCTGGTAGAAAAATCAGGCTGCCGCATTTGTCTTTCAAAATGCAGCAGCCTGTATACTCGTGTTCCTCTGGTCCCGCACAGTGTCGTTTCAGCGGGAAACGTCTTTTCTCTCAACTTCGCACCGGTCCTGCCCGTGGCAGCTCCCCGCGTAAGGACAGCCGATGCAGGCGTTGCCCTTCTTCTTTTCCCTGTACACGTAGCGCAGGGCCAGGAATACCGCCACCGCAAGTGCGGCCAGTATTATCAACGATGCTCCATTCATTCAGGTCCACCGCCTTTCTGCAGCCTTCCGGCCGGTCTATGCAACGGAGACTACCTTGTAGTCCTTGTCCTCCACTGCCTTCTTGAGAACGTCGTCCGCCACGTCCTCGGTCATGGAGACCACTGCCTCTCCTGCCTCGTGGCTCACCTTCGCCTCGGTCACTCCGTCCAGGTTCTCCAGGGCCTTCTTGACTGTGGCCTCGCAGTGCGTGCACATCATTCCCTCGATCTTCATGGTCTTTGTCATAGCGTCTTCCTCCTTTTCGTTACTTCTCAGCGTCTCTGTCACTAATGGTTCGTTACCTGTATCTGATCCCGCGCTCCGGGCGGCGAACTTGCCCGGGTCGTGGAGCTTGAAAAAGTTAAGTCTCAAGGCGTTCATGCACACGCAGAAGCTCGAGAGGCTCATGGCCGCGGCGCCCCACATCGGGTTCATTGTCCAGCCGTGGAAAAGCGCAGTGTACAGGCCTGCGGCCAGCGGGATGAGCAGGATGTTGTAGAAGAACGCCCAGAAGAGGTTCTCCTTTATGTTCCTCACCGTTCCCTTGCTCAGCCTTATGGCGGCGGCTGCGTCTGTCAGTTTGCTGTTCATGAGCACCACGTCCGCGGCATCCACCGCCACGTCTGCGCCGGCGCCGATGGCGATGCCTATGTCCGCCCTGGTGAGGGCCGGCGCGTCGTTGATGCCGTCGCCTATCATGGCGACTTTTCCTTTTTCCTGAAGCCTCCTTATCTCGGCCTCCTTGTCTCCAGGGAGCACCCCTGCGATGACTTCGTCAACTCCGGCCTGCCTGCCGATGGCGCGGGCGGTCACCTGGTTGTCCCCAGTGAGCATGACCACCTTGATGTCCATGCTGTGGAGCTCCCTGATGGCCTCAGGACTGTCCTCCTTGATGGTGTCCGCGATGCCCATCATGCCGGCGTATTTTCCGGCCTCGGAGAAGTAGACGCAGGTCTTACCCTGAGAGGCGAGCTCCTGTGCCTTCGCCGGGTCGGGGCCGCTGCCGTCCTTCAGCTTCGTCTGGATGAAGGCCAGGTTCCCTCCCGCGAGCTCGGCGCCGTCGACAGTGCCCGTGAGCCCGTTGCCCGAGAGGACCTTGAATCCGGACACCTCCCTGAACGGAGTGCCGTCCTCCTCTGCCCTGGCGAGAATGGCTTTTGCCAGCGGGTGCTCGCTCTTCTTTTCAAGGGAGTAGGCCAGGGACAGGAGGCTCTCTTCTGTGTAACCCTCTCCCGGAACGATATCGGTGAGTGAAGGCTGGCCTTTCGTGATGGTGCCGGTCTTGTCCAGAGCGGCTATCTCGATGCGCCCGGTCTCCTCCAGGGCGGCAGAGGTCTTGAAAAGTATGCCGTTTCTGGCGCCAAGTCCGTTCCCCACCATGATGGCAACAGGTGTCGCCAGTCCGAGGGCGCAAGGGCAGCTGATCACCAGTACGGCGATGCCCCTCGCCAGTGCGAAGCCTGGAGTCTGTCCCAGCAGAATCCAGATCGCAGTGACCGCGGCGGCTATTATCAGTACCGCAGGGACGAACACGCCTGCGACCTTGTCCGCGATCTTGGCGATAGGCGCCTTTGTGGCGGCCGCGTCGCTCACCATCTGGATGATCTGGGAAAGTGTGGTGTCCTCTCCTATCCTGGAGGCCTTTGCCTTGATGTATCCGGACATGTTGACGGTCGCGGCGGAGACCCTGTCTCCAGGGGCCTTGTCCACCGGGATGCTCTCTCCCGTCAGGGCCGACTCATCTACTGAGGCCTCTCCGCTGACTATCACGGCGTCCACCGGGATGCTCTCTCCGGCCCTCACCACGATAACATCGCCTAAGGACACCTGGTCCACCGGGACCTCTTTTTCCTGGCCGTCACGCTCGACCGTGGCGGTCTGAGGGACCAGCTTCATCAGGCCCTTCAGGGCATCCGTCGTCTTGCCCTTGGACATGGCCTCCAGCATCTTTCCCACGGTGATAAGCGTCACGATCATGGCCGCGGATTCGAAGTAGAAGCTGTGCATGTCGGACATCACGGCTGCGGAGTCACCGGTGAGCTGGTCACCGGTCATCTTGAAAAGGACGAACACGCTCCAGGCGAAAGACACCGATGAGCCCATGGCCACCAGTGTGTCCATGTTCGGGCCGCCCCGGAAGAGGCTGGTGAACCCGCTGGTGAAGAAGTCCTTGTTTATCATCATTATTATCGCCGACAGGATCATCTCTATGAGCCCCATGGCAATGTGATTTCCATCGAGCCACTGCGGCACCGGCCAGCTCCACATCATGTGTCCCATCGAAAAATACATGAGCACGAGGAGGAAGCCCAAGGATGTTATGAGTCTCTTTCTCAGCCTCGGGGTGTCCTTGTCCTCAAGAGCTTTTTTCTGCTGCTCGAGCCTCTCATTGTATTCTCGCACGCTGCTTCCGTCCGAAGATCTGCTCTCAGCGGCCTCTCCGCCCATGAGACTGGCACCGTAACCCGCCTTTTCCACGGCCTCGATTATCTCCTCGGGGGACGCATCCCCCTCTACTCCCATGGAGTTGGTGAGAAGACTGACTGAGCAGGAATCGACCCCCGGCACCTTGCTCACCGCCTTTTCGACCCTCGTACTGCACGCGGCGCAGTGCATTCCTTCTACATTGAACTTTTCCATAATATCTCGCCTCCCGGCACCATTCCGGAACTACTTCATGAGCTTCTTCAGAAGTTCCACCAGCTCGTCTATGGTGTCCTCTCTTCCATCTTTTATGTCTTCCACCACGCAGCTCCGCAGGTGCTCTGCCAGGAGCTCCTTGCAGAAGCCGTTCATTGCGCTGTTCACCGCCGACGCCTGCACCAGGATGTCCGGACAGTAGGCATCGGAATCCACCATCCTCTCCAGGCCCCTCACCTGGCCGTCGATGCGTCTCAGCCGGTTGAGCAGCTTTTTCTTCTCTTCGGGAGCCCTCAGCTTCTTGCGGTGAGAGCATGTTGGACAGACGTCCTCCGACATCTGGTCACAGCCCTGTTTGCAGGCCTGCTCGGGGATATTGTTGCCGTCGTCCGGTCTTTCGGCCGGAGCCGCGGTCTTGTTTTTATCCGTCATGGCGTCCACCTCTTGTGATCAATATCTGCTTGATGAAAGCGTCCACATCCATCGGACGCTGTATCTTTATCTTTCTGGTTGGGATAATATACCCCCTGGGGGTATTTGTCAACAAGTGAGGTTGTACTTGGTTTTGTCCAATCGGTCCGGTCGGGTAAACAGGAGAAACTGCGGATCTTATAAGTCCGTCTGTCTCGCCTCCATGTGATATAATGTCCAGCATGGCTAAGAAAAAAATCTCAAACAGAACAAAGGGAATCATCTGTATCATCGCCGCGGCCTTCGGGTTCTCAGGCATGACACTCTGCGTGCGCCTCGCCGGAGACGTGCCATCCCTCGAAAAAGCCTTTTTCCGCAACTTCGTGGCACTTGTGATCATGAGCATCATGCTCGTCCGCAAGGGGATCTCTCCTATGCCCCGGCGAAAAAACGTGCCGGATCTGTTTCTCCGGTGCCTGTGCGGGACCATCGGCCTCATGTGCAACTTCTATGCGATCGACAGGATGGTGATAACCGACTCCACCATGCTGAACAAGCTGTCGCCGTTCTTTTCGATACTTTTTTCGATCTTCCTTCTCAGGGAAAAGCCGGACAGGATCCAGATCATTGGGGTGTGCGTGGCGCTTGCGGGGAGCGCGCTGATAATCAAGCCGGGGTTCGACAACCCGGAGATGATCCCGGCCATCGCGGGGCTGATCGGCGGCGCGGGTGCGGGTTCCGCCTACACATTCGTGAGGAAGCTGAGCTTCAACGGCGAAATAAGCGACAGGATAATATTCTGGTTCTCCGCATTTTCATGTGCATCCTGTCTGCCCTTCATGATTGGCGATTTTCATCCCATGGAGCTGTGGCAGTTTGGAATGCTGATGCTGGCGGGTGCCTTCGGATGCGTGGGTCAGTTCGGGATAACGCGGGCGTACATGTATGCACCGGCAAAAGAGATATCCGTGTATGATTACACCCAGGTGCTGTTCACGGCGCTGCTCGGCTGGATCTTCCTGGCACAGGTGCCGGACCATCTGAGCGTGCTGGGTTACACATGCATCTGCGGCGCCGGCATAGCTATGTTCTTCCACAACAAGCACGCGGATGAGTGTGTCACTGAGGACGTTTCCCGGTGACGCACGCGATACCGGACGCGCACGCACGATAAAAAAGGCCGCCGCATTTTCATCGAAATGCGACAGCCCCATGTGCATCAAAGCAGGCATCACGGAACGCCTGCTTTTTACTTTCTATTTAACTCCTGTCCGATACCCTCGACCGGAGCAACGGCCCTTCAGAAACGCATCAGTTCACAGACTGCGGCAGCAGATCGGCGATCTTCATCTTCTTTACACCGTCCGGTGCTTTCACCAGCACGAAGGCTTCCGGATTAGTCTCTAAGATCGTCTGCCTGCTGGCTCCGTCCGGCATCACCATGTGCCTTCCGGACTGTCCTTTGACAGTCACCACCGTGGTGATCTCCGTCTCGCCCGCGGCCAGAGCGGCGCTTATCGCCGCCTGCTCCGAGCTGATCCCGTGATCCATCACTATGTTCACCGCCGTGTATATCTCTCCGGAGCCGCCCATGACGCCCGACGCGGCAGTCGCCATGTGAGCCCCCGCCTCGTAGCATTTGCTTATGGTCCTCTGGGCAGCCTTGATCAGCTCCACGTCAGCCTTCGTGAGGCTGAAGGTCTCGTGACGGATGTTGTACTCCATGTACCCGAGGAGCATATCGTCCCTGATGATCGCGGCCTCGGCCACCTTGCCCATGGCCTCCAGGATCGTGAGGGCGAAATAGATGGAAGTGGCCGGGCCCCTTGAAGTTATCAGGTTCCCGTCGATGCATACCGGGTTCTGCTGGAGCTTCCCGTATGACAGATACTGGTCGAAACCCGGATAGCAAGTTCCTGTGCGGCCCTCCAGGATACCGGCCTTCTCCAGGACCACCGGGCCCGCGCATATGGACGCGATGAGCTTGCCAGCCTTGTCGAAGTCGGCGATGAAGTTCAGCACGTTCTCGTTCTCGCTCATCTTCTCGTACTCCGGCCCGCCGGGGATCACCAGCACGTCGTAGTCCTTGAAGCGTGTGCCGTTCCCCAGGATATCCACCGCCTCCACGATAACGCCGCGGCTGCTCTTCACCCTGAGATTTTCCTTGACGCTCACCAGCTGCACATCCACGCCGCCGCGCCTGAGCACGTCATACGTCCCGAGAGCCTCCATCTCCTCAAAACCGTCATCTATGATTATCATGGCCTTTTCAAGCATCCTGCCCATGCGAACCTCCCTGCCGAGCACAACTCTGTGATAAAATGCTCTGAATGATCTTCTGAACCCGCCGGCCGACCGGCTTCATTTGCACTTCACTTTGTGTTTAAATTATAGCACAAAGGCAATAGGTTTAATGTTAACGAAAGCACATAATATGAACACTTCACCAACTTCTGCAGCATTTGAAAAGGCCTCCGGCGCTGCGTCTCCCGGAAAAAAGTGCATCTACAGGGCGATAGTCATCGGTGCCGGAGCTTCGGGGCTGTTTTTCGCCAGCTCCACCGACCTGAGCTCTCCTGACCCGAGTACCGGCGCCGCCGGCGGCCTCATCCTGGAGCATACGGCAAAGCCGGGATCCAAGCTCCTGATATCCGGCGGAGGCCGCTGCAACTTCACCCACGCCGGATCCGTGAAGGATTTTCCAGCCCACTACAACAACGGCACCTTCGTGCGGTCCGCCCTGTACAAGCACAGCAACATAAAATTCACGGAGTTCATGGAAGACCTCGGCATCCGTTCCGTCACGGAGAAAGACGGGAGGATATTTCCCGAATGCCGGCGATCCGCTCCCGTCCTGGACGCACTGCTGAAAAGATCCGCGGCAAACGGCTTCACCATACGCACCGGGACTGATGTCACTGCCATCCGTCCGCCTGAAGGACCAGGAAGACCGTGGGGCATCTGCGTCGCCCGCAACGGAAACGGGTATCCGGGGAACGACGGATGTGGTGCGGCTGACGAGATCTTCTTCTGCGAAAACCTCATCATCGCCACCGGCGGGATAACTTATCCTGCCACTGGTTCCGACGGGAGCCTCATACCCGTGCTCCAGCGGGATCTTGGGATCCGCTTCACCGAGCTGGTGCCTTCGCTCATGCCTCTGACGATCGCCGGTGATCCCTACAGATCACTTGCCGGAGTGTCTGTCGAAAACGCGGCTATGACCATCGAAGAAAAGAGCGGCCGCAAAATACACCAGGCATCCGGCCCGATCCTGTTCACGGAAAAAGGCATTTCCGGTCCCGCGGCCCTCAACGCCTCGGCCCATCTGAGGCCTGACGCGGTGATCTCGCTGAGCCTGATCCCAGGGATCAGCAGGGATCAGGTGATGAGAAGTCTGCAGGAGGAGCTGAAGGGCCGCCCTCAGGACATCAATACAACGTCCGCAGCGGCGGCCCGCCTCTTCGGTCTCCCGAAGAGCCTTACCAGGATCCTTGCCGAAAGGTCCTGCGGCGCCGGCAGCTCACCATCGCTTAAAAGCATGGCCGGCCTCCTGACGGCAGACCGCCTGCCCCTCGACCAGGAGACACTTTCTTTTTCCGGAAAAAGCAGCCCGGCCGGCATGTGCACCAGAGGCGGCATTGCCCTCGACCAGATAAACACGAAAACAATGGAACTCAGAAACGCCCCCGGACTCTTCGCCGTAGGTGAAGTACTCGACGTGGACGGAGAGACTGGCGGGTATAACCTTCAGTTCGCCTTCTCATCGGCGCAGGCGGCCTCGGAATGTGTCAACGGAAAACTTCACGGGTGACACCACGAAGCACGATCAAACACGGTGACAAAAACAGCCCCTCCCGGGAAATTCCCAGGGAAGGGCTGTTTATATTGCAATGCAGATGTACGAGCGGTCTTACTTCTGCTCGTATTTTCTGCTCAGTCCGTTCAGGACTACCATGAGTCCGAAGCCGATGATGGCGCATACAAGGATCGTGATGAAGTTGCTTCCGTAGTTTCCGCCGGACTTCTCCAGGAGGCTTGCGGAGATCATAGGTCCGATGATGGCTGCAGGCAGCAGGGAGAAGTTGGCCAGAGGGAAGTTAACAGGAAAGTACTTCGGTCCAAAGGCCTTGTTCACGTATGTGGAAGTGATGGTCGGGTTTCCGCCGTAGGCCATTCCCACGAAGATCAGTCCGATAACAACCAGTGCCAGGGATCCTGTGGCGTTTCCAGCGATCATCAGCACGCCGGCGATCACGAAGAACAGCGTGTTGACCAGCATGGCGATCTTTCTGCCGAACTTGTCGAAGTTGGTTCCAGCGATGATCCTTCCCACGCCGTTGAACAGAGAAACGATCATTCCCAGCACGGCGGTACCACCGAATGCTATGGAGATGTTTGCCGCGCTGTTGATTACCAGCAGCCCAGCGGAGTTCAGAACGATGGTCCACAGGATGAACATCCAGAATCTGGATGTCCTGAGCATCTCACCGGATGTGTAGTTCTTCTTTCTGATCGGATCCGTCTCGTCCTCGTCCTCATCATCGGCCGCCTTGGCTGCAGATGCCGCAGGAGCCTCAGGCGCCTTGATGATCAGTGTTCCGAGGATCAGCACTACTGCGATGGCGATGGCGAGGAACCTGAATGTGGCGAAGATCCCCTTGCTGCCGATCATGGAATTCACGACGCTTCCCAGAGCAAGTCCGCCCAGACCGAAGCCCATGAGCATGATGCCGTTGCAGAGGCCCACCTTGTCCGGGAACCACTTTGTTACAGTGGTGATAACTCCGTTGTAGGCAAAGCCCACTCCGCTTCCTCCGAAGACTCCGTAGAAGATGTATACCATCACGAGGCTTCTGGAGGAGTTGTTCGGGTCAAGGGTGGATACCGTGAAGAATCCCACGAAGAGCAGGATCGCAGCGATGATGAATCTCACCTTTACATCGAACTTCCTGGCCATGAGTCCTGCAAGGTATCCGCCGATGCAGAAGAAGGCCATGGAGATCGTGAATACCATGGACAGCTGGGACAGAGTCCAGTCTGTGTAGATGGCATTGAAAGGCGCCTTGAAGATGGACCATGCGTAGATCAGGCCCACGAAAAGGAGGATCACTGTGCCTGTGATGAGGTACAGCCACCTCTTGTTGTTAGTCGTCACGTTTTCCATTAACAAACTCCTTTACTGTTCTTTCTGTCGATCTTTTTTTGATCTTTCTAACCAATTATATACATACACGAACGTATTTAAAAAGATTTCCAACAAAAATGCAGCTGCCCGCCACGAACAGCTGCGGAAATACGGAACTATGTTATCACAGCTGTGTCTCAAATTCCATATTTTCTTTATTGATAAGTCCTTCTTTTATTTTTCCGCCCAGGTATTTTCTGCACAGCCCGGCCAGTTCTTCCCTGCAGGCCAGGATGCTGTCCAGATTGCTCTCGAACCCGTCGATGATGAAGAGTACGTGGCTCGTGTCCTCCGTGATCTTCCCCTCATCGCCCTGGCGCCACGTCCACCTTCTGGTCCTCACGTGGCTGCCCGTGACGTAAACGACCTCGCCCTCAGGGACAGGTTCTCTCTCCTCCGCACCGAACGGCAGGAACGTGTCCCCTTCCACGGCAGGTCTCACACCGAAATCTCCGAGCATGGTGTCCAGGTCGTGGGCTCCGATCGGGATGATGTACTTATAGGAAAGTGCATTTCCTATGTCCACGATCTTGTTGATGGAGTGCATCCCCTGCCCCTTTGCGACTCTGGTCATCAGCGCCTCCGCGGCGCACATGTACCTGTTCGGGTTTATTCCTATGGCCTTGAACGCCTCTCTGTACGGCTGCAGTTCCGGCTCGTTCTTTACCTTCTTTCCTTCGAAGTGCTCTGCGCAGGCCTTGATGGACGAATCCAGAAGTTCCAGTATCTCCTGGCTCTCTCCCTTGTTGTCTCCGCCCTCCACGCTAACGAGGCCGAACTGGGCATCAGGTATCATCTTGAAAACATCTTCAGAAACGTAGAATCTCATCTTATCCTCCATTTTCCTCTTTTACCTGAATATCTGATCGAAGGCATCGCATCCCATCCTGCCGGTGATGCGCCCTGTCTCTGCGGCCCAAGCCTGGCTGGTGGTTATCTCGCAGCCTCTGTCTCGAAGCAGCTCGATGGCGGCTTCGTGATCCTGCTTAGACCTGGACGAACAGCAGTCCCTCAGGATGGTCACCTTGATCCCCCTGTCCAGGAGATCCATAGCGGCGGCGGCGACCTCCACATGAGTCTCTCCTCCCGCGAGGACCACCCTTTTTTCAGATGAGGCAGCCATCTTTTCCTTGAGGTCCGGAGTGTCCAGAAGGCTGAACCCTATGCGGTCCACCGTTTCATACCCGTCAAGCGACCTGGTTATACCGGGGTCTATCACGTCTCCCCTCCGGTAGAACGGAGTGCTGAGCACCGTATAAACTCCCAGTCGCCCGAGAGCCCTGCTGAGCGCGATCAGATTTTCCTTGAGCTTCTCTCCCCTCCACATGTCATAAAGAACAGTATCGACAGGGTCTATAATGAAGCACAGAACCTTCCCGCCATCTCTGCGCATTATGCGGATGAGAGCATCCCGGTCCGTGAGATCCACGGACATCGGAGTTATCACCGCATACCCGTCCTGCAGAGCGGCCAGATCGTTGTTCTGACCCGAGCCTGAGTGATCCTGATGGATACCCTGATATCTGTAGACGGTGCCTTTTTTCTCGCCTGTGCCCGGTGTGCCGGGAAGCCCGCCAGTGAGCCGACCCCCGGCAGAGCTTTCCGCGCCGTCCGGCGCCTTTTCCTCATGGATCTCTTCCTGCGGATCCCGCGGCTTTTCCTCCAACCTGTCGTCGAAGGTCCTCGGCCCCATCGGAAGTATTTTCGTTCCCTTGACCTTCCATATCGGCAGATCAGGCGCGTTTACGTTCAGCACGGTCCCGCTTCCCAGCTCCGAAGAGATCTCCATGAGTTCCGGGATCATGTCGCATATATACTGGAAATCGGTGGGATCCCAGCTGTCCACCGAGAGCGCTATGCTCCGGATCCCGGACATCCCGCCCTCTACGGCGGCGCCCACCGTCCCGGAGTAATGGATGTCCGTGCCTGCGTTGGACCCCTTGTTGATCCCCGCGAACAGGATGTCCGGCCTCTTCCCGGCGTCCTCCAGCATCTGGATCCCGAACTTGGCACAGTCCGCGGGAGTCCCGCTGACCGCCCAGGCCTTTTCCGCGTTCTTGAAGGAGATCTCCCTCGCCGTTATATCCCCGAAAAGTGTCACCGACTGGGCCGTGGCACTTCGCTCACCGTCCGGGGCGCACACGTACACTTCACCCCTCGGTGACAGGGTGCGCACCAGCACCCGCAGCCCCTCGGATTCGATCCCATCATCATTGACTACTAGAAATCTAGGCATGTTTATTCCTTTTCTGACAAAAAATTTCAAGCATTTTGTACAGTTTACCACATGTCCTTTTTCGACTCCACACTTTGGAAACAGACTTGCCTTTCATTTTGAGATACAATAGGCATATGATCGTAAGGCGATAACAGGAGGTCCACTGATGAGTGATATAAATGCAAAGTCCGATGATATGAGAGGTGTTTCCACCCGCGACGGTGTCCTGAGGCTTCTCGGCGGTCCCAGGGAAAAAGAGATCTCCGGCGAGGAGCTGGCTCTTCGCCTCGGCGTATCCAGAAACGCCGTCTGGAAGGCTGTTAAAGCCTTGCAAGCGCAGGGTTACAACATTCAGAGCCTGCGAGGCAGAGGCTACCGCCTGGTGGAAGACTCAAACATCCTCTCCCGTGCACTGGTCGAGAGACGGCTGGACGAATGGTCCGGGAACGATCCTGCCGTTAAGGGTATCCTCCCCCGCATCATCGTCCTGGACACCGTGGATTCCACGAACAACTACTGCAAGGCGCTGCCCGAAACGGATCTTCCGGTGGTGGTGGCCTCCGACGAGCAGACCGCAGGCCGCGGCCGCCGCGGGAAAAGTTTTTCCTCTCCAAAGGGATACGGCCTGTATTTCTCCTTCGCCTTCCGCCCCGAGTTCTCCATGGAGGATTCCATGAATGTGACGGCAGTGGCCGCGTCGGTGGCCAGGCAGGTACTGGCCGACTTGAGCGGAAAACCCGTGGAGATCAAGTGGGTGAACGACCTGTATCTTCACGGGAAAAAGATCGCCGGCATCCTCACCGAGGGTGTCGCAGGCCTTGAGGAACAGGGCTTCGAGCGCATCGTTGTCGGCATAGGCATAAACTGCTTCAGCCACCCGCTGCCGCCGGAGCTCCGGGACATCGCCGGGGCACTATTTGACGACGACCCCGCCGACACCGCCCACGATGCTGACCGCGCGAACGGCCCAAGCCGTCCTGAAGGCGAATCATCTTTTGCGAGAAACGACCTTCTCGCCAGGCTCTCCCTGGAGCTCACCCGCGCCTTCTGCGGCAGGGATAATCTTGACGCCCGGCGGTGGATGGACGACTACAGGGAGCACTGCTTCATCACCGGCCGTGAAGTGCTGGTGGAGGCCGCGGGCCGCCAGCCCTACAGCGCGCTCGTCACGGGCGTGGACGACGACTTCGCCCTGGTGGTGGAGCCTCTCGAAGGGGCGGACGCGGGCACAGAAAAACACCTGACCAGCGGCCAGGTGTCACTGAAGCTGTGATCCTTTATCTCATTGTGAATCGAAGCCGTATCTTTCAAAGGCCTTACATCTCCGTCTCCGCCTTTATCTCCTCGTCGTCCCTGCGCAGGCCGTAGCTCTTTTTTTCCTCTGCCTCCCTGAGGCGCTCCTGCTCGGCCCTGAGCTCCGCCTGCCTGATCCGGGTCTCCTCCCTCTCTATGTTCTTCACGAACTGTGCCACCAGCATCTTGAGCAGGCTGTTGGACACTCTGTAGAAATAGAAGGTCACCGCCTTGATCTCGTCTGTGCACAGGTCGTCCACGGGCTGCATAAGAAGGCCGGTCCGTCTTGCTATCTGGCAGATGTGCTCCGGTGACAGGGTACTGTGGATCTTCAGCAGAACCGCCAGGCCGGACCTGGAGTTGACCGGCTCCACCTTGCCGCTGCCCGCCTTTTCGAACTCCCGCATGGTGGTCTCAAGCTTGCCGGCGTAGAGATTCCTGCACTTCTTGATGTTCTTCTGGTAAAACCCGTCCTCCATGTACAGCGCCAGGCAGATTTGCTCTGCCTTGGAGCACGTCTGGCTGTATCTGCCGCTGAACTTGTGAAATATCTCCATCATGTTCTCCGGCAGGACCATGTAGCTGATCTTGATCGCCTCGAACAGCGTGGACGAGAAGGACCCAAGGTAGATGACCCTGTCCTCGTGGTCCAGACCCTGGAGCGCCGGGATAGGCTTTCCGAAATACCGGAGCTCGCTGTCGTAGTCGTCCTCAAGGACGTAGCTGTCGTTTTCCTTTGCCCAGTTCAGGAGCGCATATCTCCTGGCCACCGGCATCACTGCCCCCGTCGGGAACTGGTTGTTCGGGTTCACGTAGGCGATGCTCCTCATGTTGACAGGGAGCTTTTCCAGCACGATGCCGTTATCGTCCACCGGGATGTTCAGGACCGTAAATCCGTGTTCTTTGAATATCTCCCGCACCGGTCCGTATCCCGGGCTCTCGGCCGCGACGTTTGCTATCTCCATCTCCCGCAGTATCCTGCAAAGGTGTCCGGTGAGCTGCTGTGAGCCCGCGCCTATCACCACCTGATCCGGGGAGCACTTCACGCCCCTGCTCTGGAAAAGGTATTTCGCGATCTCGTACCTCAGCGCCGGCTCGCCCTGAACGTCTCCGGCTATGCGCAGGAGATGGGAGTATTCGTTGAAGACGCGGTGCATGCACTTTTTCCACCTGGAAAAGCCGAAGCTCTCCTCGTCGTACAGAAGCGGTATCTCGTTCCCTATGTGGGCGCCCTCCGGCGGGAGTAGCTGCTCCAGTGTCACGCCGCCGGTGTCCGGTCCGTTCTCGGATGCCTCGATGGCTACCGCGTTGCTGACGTAGTAGCCGGACTTCGGCATGCTCTTCACGTATCCCTCCAGGCGGAGCTGATTGTAAGCCGCCCCGACGGTGGAGACGCTCACCCTGTTCTCCTCTGCGAATCTCCTGAGAGAAGGCAGCCTGCTTCCGGCTTCGATACGCCCCGTGACGATGTTTTCCTTGAGCTGGGAATATATCTGCTCGTACAGGCTGTCCTCCGCTGTGTTGTCCAAATTCAGAATTATGCTCTTCATATATGTCCTCTGTCTGTCTTAGTCTATTTCTCAGCCTGGAATCTGGCGTCCTTCGTCGTCACTATCTTGCCGTTCGACTTGCAGAACACCGCCTCGGTGTCGTCCAGGCTGTTCACCAGCTCCTTGCCCTTGTCCGTGCCGTATATCAGGCAGATGGTGCTGAGGGCGTCTATGTCCATGGACATGCCCCTCGTGGACATGAGCGTTACCGAATCGAGATCCGTATCCACCGGATATCCCGTGGTCGAGCTCAGGATGTGGTGGTATACCTTTCCCTTGTACTTAAACTGGCGCTCGTAGACTCCGGATGTGACCACCGTGCCGCTCGATATCTGCGTCTTGCCGATGACCTCGCTCCTGTCGCTGTACGGCTTTTCGATGCCGATGACGAAGTCGCTCCCGTCCGGCTTGCTCCCGATGGTGACGATGTTTCCACCAAGGTTGATCACCGCAGATGTGACGCCGGCCTCCTGGAGGGTGTCCGCCACCTGATCGGCGATGTACCCCTTGGCGATGCCGCCCAGGTCGATCTTGGCCTTCGGGTCCAGAAGCCTTACATAATTACCGTTTATCTGGATGTTCTTGTAGTTGACGTGGGTCAGCGCCTCGTCTATCTTCGACTGCTCCGGTGGCTTCGGGTGCTCCGCGTGGTAGTCCCACAGGTCGGCCACCGTGCCGATGGTGATGTCGAAGGCCCCGTTGGAAAGGTCTCCATATTTTATGCCGCCCTTGATGACGGTCAGGGCGTCGTCTCCTACCTGGGTCCACTGGCCGCCGCTGTTGTTTATCCTGCTGATGTCGCTGGCGTCCACGGTGTTGCTGAGCTCCTTGTCGAGCTCCCGGCACCTGTCGTAACCCTTGTCAATGGCCGCCTTCGCCTTCTTTTCCTTCAGGCCGCCCTTCATGTCGTAAACGCTGATCTTGCACACCGTGTCCAGGTAGTAGCCCTCCTGCTCCACGGGCTGGACCTCGTCAGACTTACTTGAACTGGTGCAGGCCGTCTGTGTTATAATGAGCGGCAGCAGTGCCAGGACGGCGACTGCCTTGATGAAACGTCTCCTTGAAAAAGATGGGATCATTGATCTCCTTTCCATATAAATAAAATATAAATCCAGAGAAACTATCGAATATGAGAATTATCAAGCAATTTTTCACGAAGGCCGACCTGATCCTCATGGCCGCGATAATAGTGGTGGGGATCAGCGCCTCCCTCCTGCTTGCCACCAGCAAGGACTCCGGCAGCACGGTGGAGATAAAACTCGACGGAAAGGTCTGGGGGACCTACTCCCTGTCCCACGACCGGGAGATAACCATCCGCGACGGCAAGGACAGGAACGTGGTGAAGATCTACCACGGCTCTGTATCCATGAAGTCGGCCAACTGCCGCAACCAGGTGTGCGTCGAGCACAGCCCGATCTCCAGATCGGGAGAGACCATCGTGTGCCTGCCCCACAAGGTTGTGGTCACCATAAAAGGCGGAGGAGGTGATGAATACGATGCCATCTCGAACTAGGAAAACCGGGAAGGAAAATTCCCGTCCGGGAAGCCCCTACTCGAGGGGCCGCAGCCGGTACGTCGCCACGGTGGCTCTCATGGCCGCCCTCGCCCTGATCTTTTCGTACGTGGAAGTAATTATACCATACAATGCGGGGATCCCGGGCGTGAAACTCGGCATTGCAAATATCGTCACGGTCATTGCGCTGTACAAGCTCTCGGCAAAGCACGCCGCCGCTGTCAACGCGATCCGCATCGCCGTGGCGGGCCTGCTTTTCAACGGGCTCTTCGGCGCCCTGTACGCTTTCGCCGGAGCGACATTGAGCTTCATCGTCATGGTGCTCCTGAAAAAGACAGGAAAATTCAGCGTCACCGGCGTCAGTATGGCGGGCGGCGTCTTCCACAACATGGGACAGCTGATCATCGCGTCGCTCCTCGTCGAGGACCTGCGGATGTTCTTCTACTTCCCGGTGCTCCTGTTTTCAGGGATGCTTGCCGGTATCGCGGTCGGCATAACTGCGGCGCTTATCATTCCGAGGCTGCCGGACGTAAAGGCCAACTGATACTGAAACAGATTTCTGAACACACAAAATCTCCCGGCTGCGGGGACGATACCTACCGTCTCGTCCTCACAGCGCGGGAGTCTTTATTTTCCGGAAGATCTTATGGGCGATCGATCCCCGGGTCTGCTATTCGCCTTCTCTTTTTCTTCTGTATCTCGTCTCTGCCCCGGCAACTCCTGCTGCCCCGGCGGAAGAAGCTGCCAGAAGGAATATCCACAGAGCCAGCGAGCCCTGATCTCCGGTCTTAGGTCCTCCGGATCTGCCTCCGGATCCGCCCACGGCACTCAAGCCGGCCGTGCCGGAAGGTCTTTCCACTGCCCTGTCCTCGTATGTTATCACGTACTCCGAGAACTTGTCCGTTTCAAAGGTGAGGGTCTGGTTTTCAGCATCGTACACCACTGGTATGTTCTGCACGGAACCTTCGTGGTATCTGATCAGCTCGAAACTCCTGCGGATATTTCCGCTCCTGTTTATCAGGTCCTCTGGGATGCTGATCGTTATCGAGACCGGAGAATCCGTGGAGGTGATCCTGGTCGTATCTTTCTGGCTGTTCAGTTTCTTGAACATGCTCACGTCAACATATTTTCCGGACTTCATTCCCATGGATCCCGCCTTCTCGTCAAGAGCCGCCTTTGTTTCAGGACTGATGGTGGAATCGATGCCGGTCACCTCGAGCCAGATGTTCATCTCGTCACCGTCGGCCACGGATGACAGGTCTTCTGCATCAGCAGCGACCTCTACCACTCCAGCCTTTGAAGTGTTCATCACGGTGGCAGGAGCCGAAGGAGCCACGTTTACATCGACGTTGATCTTTCCGAGATCATCTACTCGCTCATTCCCGGCCAGGATGACCCACGTCTTTTTTACAGACCCCTTGAAGTTGCCTGTTCCTGTTATGGTCATCACGTGGGCGCCCGGTTCTGAAGCGGTGTTTCCCTCGACATCGAATGTGGCATTCAGTCCCTGGATCACCACGCTCTTCACTGCCTGAGTCTGTACCTCTCCGTTATCCTTGAGAACATGTCCAAGAGTAACGGCTGCTCCGGAGATGTCTTTTCTGTGGATCGTTCCTGTCGTGGTATCTCCCGGATACAGGATCCTGTAGTTTCGGAGCTCTGTCCCTGTTTCTCCAGGCCTTACCGCGATGCCGCTCCTGTCCACCTGCACCGTCTTGTCTTTTCCTGCATCCGGAGTGGTGAACCTTCCTGAGAGTCCGGACAGAGTCAAGGTCTCTCCCTTAATTCCGGTCTCCACAGAAGCGTGGACAACAGCTTTCTCATTTCCATCGTAGGTCTTGCCATCACAGCTGTAGGCGGCCGTGATCTCCTTCGGGTCGATCTCTCCTGTGCTGATCTCTCCAGGATATTTGATAATGTAGTTTGCCAGATCTGTTCCACTGCTTCCTTTAGCCGCAGCATTGCTGCTGTCGACCTGGACCTTCTTGTCTGTACCAGCGTTCTTGTCATCGAATGTTCCAGTTAATCCGCTTACGCTGATGGTCTGGCCTTCAACACCAGTCTCAATGGAACCATGGAGAGCAGCCTTCCGGTTCCCGTCATAGGTCTTGCTGTCTGCCTTGACCTGTACGGTGACCGCTCTTCTTGAAATGGTGAACTGCTTTTCCCCACTTGCGGCAAGATGATCGCTGTCTTCGTTCCTGGTAGCTACCACGACATACTTGCCTGCAGTAACAGGAGCACCATCCAGTTTTGTTCTGTTCCCATTCTCTGCCAGACGGTAGTAGGTCAGCGAAGCGGAATCGCCATCTGTTTTCTCATGAGGATACCTGACCTCGTAAGCAGGCGCCTCTACAGCTTTTCCGTTGTAGACACCCGATGGGTCTCCGGTTATCTCCACTATAGGCTGCGCCTTCACCACCTTCAGTGTGAAGGATGTGGTGGAAGGCAGCTGATTGTCTGAGAAAGCAGTCCTGCTTCCATCCTCTCCCGTCTGATCGTCTGTACGGATGGTCCCGGAGACTCCCATAGGATCATAGGTCACTTCTGCTTTGTGATCCCCTGCAGCCAGGTCCTTCAGATATCCGTTAAGCAGTTCAATGTCGGCTTTCCTGCCATCAGCATCATAAGTCACCCTGTAGTCTTCTGGCCTCAGTGGTTTTCCATCAACGGAAATATCTCTGATGGTATTTCCGTTTGCATCGACCACGGCCTCTGCATCATCCGGGGATGTTCTGGTAAATGTGATCTCTCTTGTATCCTGAGATCCGTCGGTATACATGACCAGCCCCTCGGAGCTGAGGTAAGTTACATGACCTGCCTTGTCTTCCAGTCGGGCGTACACGACGGCCTTCTCGTTTGGCGCCAGGGATACCGTGCTCCCCTCAGTCCACTTATCGCTTGCGAGAACGGACGGGTCGATCTGACCTTCAGTCTTGTAATACTTTGTGGATGCCATTCCGCTGATATCGTCGGCCGACGTTATCTGAGCCTGAACAGTATCCTTGAAGAACAGGCCGAAGGTGATGTGCTCGAGCAGCGATCTGAAGGTGCTGTTCTTGATCTTGATCGATCCCGTAGCCGAAGTCTTGTCCACGTTCACTCCGGTTATGGATGATCGGAGCTCCGGGTCATAGGCAACACTGATCTTTTCAGTTTTTGCTCCGTCCTCATCCCTCCTGAGATAATAGCTTATCGGATCTTCACCCTCACTGGTGATGGTAATGGACCCAGAATATGCGCCATCCTGTTCTCTTGAAATGGAGTAACCTTCTGGAGCCGTTACGTCCACGTCGCTGACGAACCATACGTTGTTTCCCCTGGTGCCCGATATCCTTGCCATGAGGTCTCCGGCAGGCATTGGAGAGATCGAATAGCTTCCTCCTGTAAGCGTAACGTCGTAGTTCTGAGCGGTCTTTCCGTCCCTGTCATAGTCGAGGACCACACCATAAGCCCCTGACGACGTGCCGCTTCCAATGGTGACGGCCTTTCCATTTCCATCTCTTGCCGTCTCGACTATCCCGAGAGCCTTTTCATCTTCCAGAGAAGCGATCTTGTACTTTCCCGAATCTGTATAGGTCAGTGTGCCGACCGGATCCCCGTTTCTGTCTCTGCTGCTGCCGTAGTAGGCCACCTTGTCGTCTGCTTTGATCGTTACAGGTCTCCTGGTCACCGATATCATTATGAACGGAGTGCTCGTCACACTTCCAGCCGTCGTCATCTCGCAGGTATAGTATCCGCTTTCGCTGACATTTCTGACATTTAATGTCTTATCGACGGCACCTTCCAGCTTCTTCCCGTTCCTGTACCACTGATACGCAGTCTCGCCGTCTTTTCCGCCTTCTGCGGTGAGAACGGCTCCATCGCGGTCGTACATCTGGGTATAGCTGGTCCCTGCTGCATCAGAAGTTCCACTTCCGGATACTGTGATCCTGCCTCCCGTGCGGAACACGTCTGAAACGGCCTCGTTGCTGTTGTCGCAGTTTGCGGTCTCTTTTTCCGTGACCGCACTCACTTTGAACCTGTACTCTCCGCCGCCCTGAACGTCCTCCAGGATATCGAGCGATGTGTTGCTGGTCTCCGGATAGGTCTTGATGTCAGTCCATTCTCCGGAAGCAGCATCCTTTTTCTGCAGCACTACCCTGTACAGGATATCGGTCTCACCTGCGCTGTCGCCATTTCCGCCGTTTTCCTTTACAGGCGGGACTGCGTTCCATGATATTCTTCCATAGTTTGCTCTGTTTTCTTCGTCTGTCCCCATGGACTTCAAGCCGGAAGGAACGGCAAGCTTGCCCTTTTTGATGGTGAAGGTCTCCCAGACGGTCGTGATCTCGTCGTAATCTCCGGTTTCACCAATGATGGCACGGATATCGTATTGTCCTGCATCCTTTGGTATCTCAGTGGTGGCGGCGCTTCCCGCGTCACCGTGCTTCCTGAACTGGAAGGTGACCGCAGGGTCCTCACGCAGCTCCGTGATGTTCTTTTCGGCGGAAGGAACAATTCTTTTCTCACCGTAGACCCATCCGGAATAATCTCTGATCTCCGGCGCATAGCTCCCCTTCTGGATATTGATGGTCACTCCCTTCTCGCGGCCGGTGGATACTTTCACGGACTGTCCATTATCTTTCCTGATCGCAGTTACCGTGACCCCTACGTGATACCTGTTCACAGCGTACTTCATGTTCTCCGGGAACGTATACTGATCGCTGTCTGTACCAACTGCCTGCCCTATGACCTTATCGTAGAGGGTCCAGGAATAATGATATGTATAATCCTTGTATTCCTCTGTGTGGACAGGGGTCACCGTGATCACAGGAGAAACGTCATAGCCGTATTTTATGTCGTAGATGTTGTCTCCCGTCTTGCTTCCGTTCTCGACCGACAGTGTCACACCAGCCTCTGCCGGGACTGCCTTCAGGACCAGTGTGATAGTGCACTTGTTCTGGTCCATGTCAGGGCTCATGGAAAAGGCCGACTGGTATTCCCTGCCACTGCGGCTCTTCTCCGGCTGATCCCCGTTGACCACGGAAACCGCATCACTGCTGCAGGTGACTGAATCGATCTGGTATCCTGTGCCGTTCTTCAGATCAGCCTTCAGCTCGATGTCCTTCTGTCCAGGGAGGACCACCTTGGAATGAGCGCCTCCTACAGAGATGTTTTCACCTTTCCCTGCAGCGGTAACGGAGTCATCGGCAAATGCGAACGTCACCTCCGCTGCGTGGAGCGTATCCGAAATGCCCTCGGCGCTATCCATAACATTGGTAGGATTCCTGTTTCCCTTCTCCGACGCGATGGCCTTTACCTTTACAGTATATGATCCGGCCTCTGTCATCTCGTCCGTGTAATTATAGGAAAGTGTATCGGCGGAGACCTTGTGCTCCGACCCGTCCACGAGAGTGCCGTCTCTGTACAGAGCTATCTCATAGCTTTCAGGTCCTATGCCGTGGATGCCATCCACCGCCTTCCAGGAGATCCTTCCCGCGTTCTCGTTTCCTCCGGAGTACGATCCGGATCCTTTTACATCCCATACAGGCTGCGGAGCCGCAAGCTGGTTCTTCTCAACGAACAGTGAGCCATTGGAGTAGGTCACATCGTAGTTCTCCACATTCACATCCGTGCTGTGGAAGTTTGCCGGGATGACAGGGTATTTCGCCGTCATCGTCCCGCCTTCAGATGTGACGTTCTTGCCGGGATCGTAGTCCGGTGCATCCATATCAACGTTGCTGCTGCCGATCTTGCCGGCTTCACCGGAGACCAGACCTTCCACGGCGGCATTATTCTGATCGACTGGTGCGAATGATGCCGTGAACGCCGGTTTATCCTGTCCGAATTTTATGGTCTTGTCGTCTGCTGTTATCCTGAGCGGACGCCTGTTGATCGTGCTGGTAGTATCAAAAACGTTGGATGTAAGGTCGTAGCGGCTGCTGAGGTAGTCTCCCAGGGTCAGCCTGAGTTCCACATCCTTCGCTTTGGCCTTCCCGTTTGGATCCAGCTGCACATCCTTGCCGGTCTTGTATTTTCCTGTCACATCGATGGCGTTTTCGGCGGTAAGCCCTGTGCTGTCATCATTTGCATAGTCCACGTCCAGCTGCTGGAGCCCCTGATAATTCGTGGTGTTGAATTCAGGCAGGACGATCTGGTCACGATGTACTTCGTCCGTTCCATCGTAGACCCTGTCTGAGGTCTTTATCCCCTTCACCGTGAGGCTCAGCTTAGTGACCGTCAGAGTGCCGTCTGCAGAAGCAAAGTAGTAGTCGTCTGACTTGAAGTCCTTCATGGACATCGTTATTTTGTACTCACCTGCAGGCGAAGAGATCAGGTCGTCAGACGTCCGCCCGAGTCCGGATATCTCATACTCCGGCGTTCCTGAAAATGCCGATGCCGTATCGTCGTAGGCAAGCCCGCTGGTAGAATAAGTCACCTCACTGCCTGTATTGAACCGGGATCCGTAGCTGTAGGAGCCCTGTCTGGTCTCTGGCTTGAAAGTGAGCTTTTTCTTTTCCACCGTGAGCGTTCCCGGGTGATAGTGGATGTCGTAGTTATCGGACGTCAGTCCATCAGGGGTTATCTGATATTCTCCCGCACCCCTGCTGTCGCTCTTGCTGTTGTCGTAGCTGCAGTGGAATACCGGGGTCACGTTATCCGTACCGGCTCCTTTTACATCGCTACCGCTGAGGATGCTCTCCCCGTCGGCAAAGCCCGAATATTTCACCGTGAATTCCGGTGACTTCTCATCTCCATATGTGATGCTCTTGTCCTCGGCGGTCACATCGAGATCTCTCTTTGTGATGGAGCAATCTGAAAGAGTGAACTGTCCGTCCTTTTCCGGCAGCTGATAGTTGTCGGAATCTATAGTACAGTTCGAGACCGTCACCGTTTTTTTATCCCCGGCATCCTTGCTGTCGTAGGAGGCATCCCAGGACTTGAGCACCAATGTGTCTCCATTGGCGAGGTTTCCGAAGGTGTAATTGTCGTCTGTAATGACCGCTCCCCTTCTTCCGTCATAGGTCTTTGTGACGCTGCCTCTTCCCGAGATCGTAACAGTCCGCCTGTCCACCGTGAGGATACCGCTGTCATCTGCCTGGAAAGCATAATTCTCTGCAGACAGTCCTGACACATCCGGCACGATGTTGTATTCCCCTGCACCGGTACTACCGCTGTATGCCTGAGCCTGATCTGCCGATGCTCCTTTTTTCACCACCTTGAAGGCTATGCCGTCTCTTCCCTGGACGGTCCCCTCGTCCTCTCCGTCTGCGAATCCCGAGAAGACGGCTTTGAAGTCCTTGTCCGGTGCAGCATTTCCATAAGTGGAGCTGTCGTCCTCAGCCTTTACAGTAACGATCCTCTTCGTGATATCTGCGGTCGCTTCGCTCTGGCTCTGGTCGCTGAGAGCGTAGTTCTCAGGATCTGTCCCGTCTGCGCCCGTGATGGCTCCCTGTTCGAAGGTGATCTTTACAGGGATGTTCTCACCGGCAGAAGTCTGCTGGAATTCTCCGTGGACCTTCGAAGGATCGAGGCTCAGCTTCTCTCCTTCTGCGGCTCCTTCTATCACTGCACCTGACAGATCCAGCTCCGCCTTGCTGTTTCCGTCATACACCTTGTTTTCCGCCTTGATGCCGGACACGGTCACCTGTTTTTTCCCGATCGTCAGTGTGCCTGTCCCTTCAGTGATGTCATAATTGGAGGTGACTGAAGCGCCGCTGCCGTCCAGGATCCTCGTGTTCTTTCCGGAGAGAGTGTACTTGCCGGCGGCAGTGTAACTCCTGTCATCGTCACATGTAAAATGATGGCCCTGAGCCAGAGGAGTCGCCTCATCGACCGTGAATTTCGTCAGCGTGTGCGGCTTTCCATCATATTCTAAGGTCTCGTCCGAAGGCCTGACGGTGACCGGCCGCTTCTTGATCTGGAACGGCTTGCTCCCGTTATCGATAGAATAGTTGTCCAGGTTTACGTCCTTGTCATCTGAGTTCTTCAGGACGATATTCGCAGCTGCCGAATAGCTGCCCGCGTTTATCTGACCTCCCTGGATCTTCAATGCCAGGGCATCTCCCTGAGGGATCCTGTCCTGATCTTCTATGGCGGCAGCAGGGATCTTCTCCGTTCCGTCATAGACCAGATCGTCTGCCCCGGTCCACTTGAGCGTTATCACATATGGCCGTATGCTGGCAGGCATTGAAATGGAATACGAATCACTGAAGACATAGTTGTTGTCGTACTTGTAATCTCCGGAGCCGTCCTTGTACATTAGCTTGATGTCAGAAAGCGTTACGCTGCTGGCTGTATCCACATCGGGATGATCAAATGACGCCCTGCAGTCTATGATGTGAGCCGTGCCTGTTTCTGCCGGCAGTATCCCGTTGATCTTGTAGCTTCCACCCTGTGCAAGATTTCCAAGCTGGGTGCTGCTGTCTGACGCACTGCCGCTGACCTCTGCAGAACCATCATATGTTTTTTCAAAGGTCGTATCGGTCTCACCAAGGGTAAGCTGTACCGGGTGGATGTTTACTGTCGCGCTTCCACTGGTATCTCCGTAATTGCTGTTCTTGCTTCTGATGTAATAGTAAACAGTGTACGGCTGCCTCTTCCCGTCCACCACGTTCACATCTGTGTACTCAGGGATGGTCGTGCTCCCCGAAGTGTAATCGTCCTTCGTCAGCTCCTTGTCAGAATAATAAATCTGATACATTGACGGGTCTTTTACATTGGTCACCTTGATGTTTGCCGAATGAGGAAGGCCGTCGTAGTCGCCGTCATAATTCTTTACAGACGCCTCCGTCGTTATCTCTGCAGGGCTTACTGTGACATCGTGCTCTCCAGAAGTGACCGTTGCCTGTTTTCCGTTATCATAGCGAGTCACGGTGACTGCACAGGTGTATTTGTATACCCCTGCGTCTTTTCCCGTCTCCACCCTGTAGTTGGCAGAGTCGGCCCCTTCGATTGCCTGGCCGTTGCAATACCACTGATAGGCCGAGACCTTGTTCGCACTGTCTGTTCCGTCAGGGAAGGTCACCTCTGCCTTCAGCACGTTTGCGGTGTCGTCTCCATATCCATAGGAAAGGATGCTGATGCCGTTGATGGTGACCGAAGGTGTTGCGGCCTCCCTCGCCTTCATCACAGCAATGTAGTCGCCGGACTCTGCCGCTGTCCATCTGATGGACTTATCTGCCGACATAGGTGTGACTCCTGAAATGTCGTCCTTCAGCGTGTGTCCAAGGTCCTCCTGAGGATCGTAGTCCTGCAGCACGTCTGCCGCCTTGTACCATCCGGCGAAGTCATACCCTTCGGCAGGATCTGCGGCCAGTGATACAGCCTCGCCGTAATAGTGCGCTCCTGCACCGGATACCGATCCTTCTTTCCCAGTGTACTGGCTGTTGCTTACTGCAATGCCCGCCCTTATCTGTATGTTGCGGATGAGCTGGTAGTAGCAGCTGAGGTCCATTCCGTATTCTGCCGTCACCTTATCATCGGCGGATGTCATTGTCCTGAAGTTGCTGCCGCTTTCCATCACCGCCTGGGAGAACGTATATCCGTCACAGGACTGGATGTGGTCTCTCAGGGATATCTCATCCTCAGACTTCGGCTGTAACTTCTCCACAGCGCCGATCCTGTTTACCGATCTCAGGGTATATGGGTCCTGCAGGCTGCCCGGATCGTAGAACACCGTGAGATCTCCCGTTGAGGATGATCCGGCGGAGAGGGCGATGACCTGGCCTGAGGAATTCTTGTACTCTTTTCCCTCTATCGTCTTTCCATCTACGCTTATCTGATGAGGGGTCCCATCCATGGCTGCCAGCTCTCTGACTTTTTCTTCCTGATAGGATCCGTCTACTCCCTGGTAGTAATGGAATATCTGCTGTGGGAAAGATACCGGCGTCCACTGTGCCACCGCCCTGATATCCTCGTCAGGCATGGTGAGCACTGCCGCAGCGTCTGTTGTCGTCAGAATCTTCCCGGCCTCGCTGTCATCCAGCAGTGTCCACTGCTCTTCTCCCTGAGAGTCTGCAATTTTGTGATAGAGTTTCCAGCCGCCAAAAGCATACCCGTCTCTGGAAGGTTTACTCAGTTTGAGCTCCTGCCCGAAAACGGTCTCCTTCGTTTCATCCGCGGTCTTGTTCTGCCGCTGTATCTCCAGCTGGTGCTGGTCTCTTGCGTAATAGCTCCTGAGCTCCGCACCCTGACCGGTAAGATAACTGCTGGTGCTGTTGGCGGAATTGGACTTGTCGAACCTGAATCCCGCCTGACTGAACGCATCCGTGTCCATGGACAGTGTCTCATAGGACCTGGAATACACAGGGAGCATCTTCATCACTAGCTGCCCTTTATAGTAGTATTCCTTTTCTTTGACCGTCTTTGTCACGTTTCCGGTATCTGTGGCGACCGTCTGCTCAACGTCTTTGGTCTTTTCGGTGATGTCGCTTCCAAATGCGGTGAGGTCTTTTTCCGTGATGTAATCGTAGGACGTGCCGTTCTGCACCACCGGAGCGCTCAGCTGATAATATGCGTACTCTTTATTTTCGTATATCTGATGCTCGTGATTTCCGTACAGCGTGGTGGTCTGCTGAATGGTAAAAGGCGCCTCCGCCCTCTCGGTCAGTCCTGCATCCTTATACCAGTTCGTGGTGTATCCCGTATCGTTCCGCTCAAGGTGCGGACAGCCGATCTCCTTCACGGTGTCTCCCGGGGAATACGGATGCTGATAGCATGTGGCTCCGCCATAGGAATACAGCAGGTAGACAGGGTCCTTATAATACAGGATCACGGTAAGATCATCGCTGTCCCCGTACGTTGTCGACAGACCGTAGCTCCTGCTCCACACGGCAAGGCGGCCTGCCGCGCTGTCCATGTCGCTGCTGTGCCCGCCGGTCTCCCCCTGAGCCTTATGCTGATCCACGAAATCTTTTACCACCTGATAACCCGGCGCATCCTCAGGGAACGAATACGTCACCGCGTGTCCGCGGAAAAACCTGTTTTCCGGATCCGCCACGTAAAGCCAGCTGTCTCCTCCGTCAGAGGACTTCTGGAGATAGCATGTGTACCCGTTGATGGTCACCTTCTGAAAGCCGTCCTTCAGGTTGCTTTCAGATGTGTCATATACGTATTTGTTGTTTCCTGTGATGGAATTCGCCAGCCCCGGATAGGCCGAAAAATCCCCGTCCGCCGAGAACGTCACGTTCTTGTAAAAGTAGGCGTCACTTGCCACACGCACGCGGTAATCCGTGCCACCGTAGCTGTATGTGAGCGGCAGGTCGCTCGCAGCGCTGTGCCCGGTGACATTGGAGGTCTTCAGCTTCACGTTGAGGTAATACATTTTCGGAGGCTCGTTTTTCACGTAGTATACGTTTATCACGTTTCCTCTGTTTCCGGTGATCACCTTCTGATCCGACTTCAGGCTGTCCACCGTGTTGTATTCGTACGCGCTGCTGTGCTCCTGGTCGTCCAGGACATAATAGCTGTTGTATGACGCAACATAGCCGTTTTCTCTGAAGTTGTAGCCCTTCATGGAATCATCCTTGAATTCAGCAGAGTAATTCTCGCTGCTGAAGGCAGGCGTTCCGTTGAAATACGCCAGCGCCTCAGGATCGTACTTGTGGTTCGATCCCCACTTGACTTCCTTCGTAACTGTCGCCAGCGCCTTCCCGTCAGGATGATCGCTGTTCTTGTAGTAGTAATTGATGGTCACAGGCATCTTCTTGCGCTGAAAATAGATCTTCAGCGTGTTGTCCGATGACGATCCATCGGCGGTCAGCTTCGTGCTCAGCTTATTGCCGGAATTGTCTGCATCCATCTGATAATATGTGAAATACGGGATGAATTTAGAAAATCCCTCGCTGCTGTCGTTATAATCCACGGTCGAACTGCTGTCAGGACCCACAGATACCGTCTGCCCCTCTGAGCCGTAGTACTGGAACGTGGACGCCTTTGTGAAGGAAGGTACCGAGCTGTCGGAATCGTCCTCAAGGTACACCTCCACATTGTAGGGGATCTTGTAATCAGTGGAATACCGCTTGGTCACAGTCACGTCGCCGGCAGGCATGGACGAGGCGGCAGAGCCGGTGCTCCATCCGGTGTAATCAAGCAGGGCTGCTCCGCTGCTGGCCTTGTCTCCCCACTGGCTCTTGTTGTATCCCGAATAGTACTCAGGATCTATGGCAGCTCCAAAAGGTATCTTCCAGTTGTTCTCATAAAGGGTGGTGTCCTTGTCCGAGCTGTTTTCAAGCACCTGAAGTCTGAGGTCATAGGTGTTCCTGCTGTAGTAGCAGTTGATCACCATCTGATCTCCCGTCTTCGCTGAAGCGATCGCTGATACAGAATCCTTGAGATCTGACGGCTTTGAAGCGCCCGCCGGTCCTCCGTAGGAAACAGAATACCCCTGGAATGTAAATCCTTTTATCGCCCTTGCGTCCCCGCTGGAAAGATCCACCTCCTGGCCGTGCTTACATGTGTTAATCACGGTGAGAGCATCATCTAAACTGTACTGATCCGACACCTTTGCAGTCTCGCCGGTGCCGTCTCCGTCCTTCAGATCCTGCTTGTAGTACACCACCTTGTAGGTAGTCTCCTTTGGTGCGAACGAACCCACAGCCGTGATGTCCCTTGCAGGCATGGTGGAATCACTGCCATCCCCGGTGTCGGAAAGGATCCATCCGTTGAAGGAATACCCGTCCTCCGATGGTTTTGTGCTTTCAGAAAATGCCTGTGAGATGTCATCACCGTAATACTTCGTCACCACATCCTTTATCTTGTAGTCCGACTGTCCTGCCGGCTTGTATTTATAGGTGATCTGGTACTTGTTACGGGCGTAGTAAACGTTCAGCACGTCGCCGTTCTCATGAAGGGTGATCTTCTGCGCCGCGCCGTTGTTGTCACTTGCGATGGAAAAGCCTTCTTTTCGCAGGCTGATGGCGGAGTCGTCATATTTGACCGTGGTGTTCGCCAGGGCGGAATAAGTCTTTTCCTCCGCAGGCTCCGACGGGTATTTTCCGTCTGTTCCCATCTCGTAGTACTTCACCGTATACTGGAAGATCTCGTTGGTCCACTGGGCCGTCAGCGTATCGTCGCTGTTTCCGCTGTAGGCTCCTCCGTCAGTATAGATCCCTGTCGTTCCCTTCCAGTTCTGGAACGCGTATCCGTCCTTCGTAAAACTGTTTGCTGGCAGGTTCACCGTGGAGTTTTCGCTCTTCAGGATCGTGATCGCATCCCCGCTTCCTTCTCCGGGCTCAAGCGTTACTTTATATACGCTGAGAGCCTTTGAACTCACCACGTTCCCGCTGCTGTCTTTAACATAGAGATAATATGTGCCCTTTTCAGTGACGTCTGAATATCCTTCATATGATGTCGCCTGGTTCGGGACCGTCTGCCAGCCCTCGTCATCGGCAGATGGCTTCTCCGATGACCTGGTTATCATCCACCCTGAGAGTCCGATCACATCTGAGGCAGTGAACTTGAGCCTTACGCTCTTGAGATCGGCGGAGTTTTCCGCGGAAAAAGAGCCTATCACAGGGTCGTCATCCGTGGACTCTGCCGTTACTGTGGTGTTTTTCCAGGACTGGTGCAGATCATTTGCCGTGATGATGGTGTCCGCCTTGGAGCTGTCCTTGATTGTGACTCCTCCATTCGGTGAGATGGCCCACTGTGCAAATGTGTATCCGTCTGAGACCTCACCATGGAGAGAAAGGCTCTCACCGGAGATCAGTATGGCATCCTGCTGATCCTGTCCTGCCACTGCCTTGCTCACTCCTGCCGATCCCTTGATGTGGAGTGTGGCGGTGTACACAGGCCCGATCTCGGACGACACGCTGCTTTTCCTGTAATTACCTTCGTTGTCTCCTCCTGAAGGGATGGTCTGGATCGTGAAGGTATATGACGCCCCCGGGTGATCTTTTGCATATGCCTTGATCAGTCCGGAAAAGTCATAGGACGTCCCCGTCGTCACTATATCGTCCTGGTTGATCTTTACTTTGTCTGCATCAGAGGACGCGCCGTCGCCCGATGGCTCCGATCCATATAGATCCAGCTTGTAAGATACTTCCAATCCGTCACGTGTGACACCGGTCCAGGAGGCTTTTCCTCCGTTCTCCCATTTAGCATTCGACGGTGCAGGAAGGACACGAGGCTCTATGGTCAGGTCCCCCAGATCCTCAGACACCTCGTAATTTGAGGCTGTTACTCCCTCCTTGAAGGCGTACTCACATGTGTTCTTCTCCGTTCCCGTGTTCTTGATGCTACCAGTCACCTTAACATACTGGAAACCGTCGCTTCCCACGAAATCTCCGGTAGTGGTGTATCCAAGGTCCTGATGCTGCCTGCCATCGAAGCTCCAGGTGTTCGACGCTGTATGGATCGTTATCTTCACCGGCGTGATCTTGAATTCCACCGGATCCGTGACCACCTCGCTGTAATTTGACGTCCCCTGGATCTTCCCGTAGACATCGTAGGTCCCTGCATTTTTCGGAGCGGTCTCTGAGTATGAGCTGTCAGGCTCTCCGGCCTTTTTATAGTAAAAGGTGACCTTGCCGCCACTCGCATTGCTGCTGAGCTGCGGATCGGGAGCCCCGTTCCGGTACTGGAGATCACTTACCAGCACTTCGGATTTGAAGCTGGCCTTGGTGATGTCAAAGGTAACTGTAGCACTTCCCGTGTAATTCCCCTTGAATGTCACGGTCGCCGATGGTGCCGGATCGTCTTTTCCGTTCACGGCCTTGTTGTTCTGATATGAGACTGTGTAATCGCTTCCCTGGGTCAGCTTTATGTCTCCGGCATCGACCGTCACATCCGGTGTCTTCTGATGATCTGGATCATAAGAATAGTCGTAGTGATCACTGTCAGGCAGCGAAAGAGAGACCTTATCTGAAAGGTCCATCGGATCGACCGTCAGAGTTCCAGTCTGATACTGTATCTTGTAGTCAGGGTCTGTCAGGCCGCTCACCTTTATCGTGTAATCTCCTGCCGGATCCCCCTGTTTGTAGCCGCACTCAAAGCTGACACCAGAGCCGTCCAGTTCATCTCCTTCTTCAAGACCCGTGTTTTCGCCTTCCGCAGGCTGCACCTCGTAAGTGTAATCAGGCGCGCCATCTTCGTATGTGATCTTCTTGTTTTCTGCCTTCACCACCAGAGGCTTCGGCTGGATCGTAACGTTGCAGTGAGTGCTCTCCCCGGACTCGCCGTTCTCCAGAGTTGCCTTCACGTAGTACTCTCCGGACTCCTCCACACCCTTTATGTGAAGAGTGCTGCCCGTAGCACCTTCAACAGCCTTTCCATCCTTGTACCACTGATACGTGACATTTCCGCTGTTTGCGGCTTTTACAGACAGATCCGTGCCCTTGCTCGTGTACTCCGCAGTCAGCGTCTTATCCAGATCTTGGGAAAATCTAACACTCTGCTTGTTCCACTTCAGATAAAATGTGTAACCATTCTCAGGATCTCCAGAAGTCAGAGATCCCGGCGCCTCCTCCGTCAGTTCCGGATCACTGTAGATCCCGGCAAAGTCGTAAGATGGCCTGCTGAAAGCACTCTCTTTTTTCAGAGGATAATCATCCCCCGCAAAAAGATCCGACACACTGGTCTTCTCGCCGTTTTCATATACGTTCTCGTATGTGACCTTCGTGACAGCGATGCTGTCCTTGCTTTTTGCGATGTTGCCGTCCGCGTCTTTCACGTAGAAATAATATTTCCCCGGTTCCTGCGGATCCAGGTGGAACGTCTGCGCATCCTTAGGAGCTGATGCGACCTCGGCCCAGTTGTCCACGTCGGCGGCGCTGCTCTTCCTGGAAAAAGAATATGCCGCTATGCCGCTGTCTCCGTCCGCTGCCTTCGCGGAGAGACGGTCGTAGTATTCCGAGTCATCGCTTTTCTTTGCAGGAGCGAAGGAACTGATCTCAGGCGCCTTCTTGTCCTTAGTCTGAGCCTGGATGGTCACCTTTGTCGCACCGCTGTAATTCAAAGGTATCGAAACCGTTGTCGATGAAGAACCGGCCTTCTCAAAATCGAGTCCCTGCCCTCCATCTGACCACTTCTCGAACTCGTAGTCATCCTTTACTGCGGCGCTTATCTCACGGCCCTTCTGTCCCGGCCACAGGAACACCTTTTCCGGGCCTCCGAAGGATGCACTCGTTATTCCGCTGTCTCCCTGTATCGTGGCCTCCACTACCTTGTACGGCTTACCTTCAGCTGGTTCAGAAGTCTGGTACAGGTCGGTGTTCTCCGGGATCGCAGTTACGGTGAATGTGTAGGATCCGGCGTTTTCAAGGGAATTCGAAATGTTCGCATATGAGGGAGACGTGCTTGTATATGTGGCTGCACTTGTTCCATCCCTGTACACGTTTATCCGATATTCCTTCACAGCGCTGCTGATATCGTCAGTGCTGTTCGTCTCGGAGTGTTTTACTCCGCTCCACACGAGGTCAGTCCTGTCCCCTGAGCTGCCGCTGACTACCGACCAGGCCGGATCCGCAGGTGCAGCGAGTTTTGCCTTTTCCACATTCAGCTTGCCGGATACTTCGGTGTTATTGTTGTCCTGATCTGTGATGTAGGCCTTCAGGTCGTATGTGCCGGGTGTCAGCTGAGAGCGTCCCTCGCCCAAAGGTTTGTACTGATCTTCTGACTCCTCTTCACCCTTATAGTAATAGGAGTAAGTATCTCCGTCCGAAGCATTGCCCCAGGTGAATTTCACCCTGTCTCCGTAATGGATGGTGTAGGTCCTGGAGTCTCCGGTCACGGTCCCCTTATCTCCGTTGACCATCAAAAAAGCCCCTGACGTGGCTGAAGTATCACTGCTTGTATCTCCCGCGAATACCCAGGCCAGATCTCCTGCGCCTGTCGTGAATACCATTGCCACCGCCAGAAGGGCACAAAACAACTTTTTCAACATCCTGTCCATTTCTCAGATCCCCTGTCCCCGAACCACTGCCGGCCCGAAGGAATGATGCTCAATATTTTGTCATTTGATCAGAGCTCTCTGTCCGCATTCGTGTTAACATAGCCTCTAAAGAGAACGGTATAACTTGTGCTTTTGTATCCTGTATACCTTTTCTGATTATACTCCTCCTTCATATAGTTTTCACAAAAACATTCAATTTGGCTTGAATAAATTCACAAACTTTAATTTATGCATGGCACCGAAGGGAACGAGAATAAGAAAAAACCGCCTGTCGTATCGACAGACGGCTTTATTGATCCTGATATTCGAATACTTACTAGCCGAAGTACTTCTTTCCCAGATTTGCGAAGGACTCTGCGGACCTCTGGATGGTCTCGTTCGCGATGCAGAAGGATGCTCTGACATATCCAGGACAAGCGAATGCACTTCCTGGTACGATGAGGATCCTCTCGTCCTTTGCGGCCTGAACGAACTCCTTCTCGTCCTCAACAGGGGACTTGATCCACAGATAGAATGCACCCTGAGGTACGATAGCTGTGAATCCGGCCTTTGTAACGATGTCGTACAGGTCCTTGGCGTTCTTCTCGTAGTAAGGGATGTCGACTCTTGCATCCATGCATCTCTCTACTACCAGCTGCATGATTCCAGGTGCGTTGGTATCTCCGCATACACGGTTTGCTACGATGGCAGCCTGTACGAACTCGTCTGCACCCTCAGCCTTGGAAGGAACGGCAACGTATCCGATCCTCTCTCCAGGGAGGGACAGGGACTTGGACCAGGAGTAAGCCATGATGGTGTCGTCGTAGTAGTCAGGAATGAAAGGAACTTCCTTGTCTACGTATACCAGCTCTCTGTATGGCTCGTCTGACAGGATGTAGATCGTGTGTCCGTACTCCTTCTCGGCCTCCTTCAGGACCTCTGCGATCCTCTTGATGGTCTCTGCGGAGTAGATAGCACCTGTAGGGTTGTTAGGGTTGTTGATGATGACCAGCTTTACCTCAGGTGTGAGGGCAGCCTTCAGAGCCTCAGGGTCAGGCTCGAATCCGTTAGCCTCGTTCGGAGGAACCACGATGGTGTCTGCAAGATAGTTTCTTGCCCAGTTAGCGTACTCTACGAAGTAAGGAGCGAAAACGATCTGCTTGTCACCAGGGTCGAACACGGTCTTCATGATGTCGTTGATGGCAGAGCCGGCACCTACTGTCATGATGATGTGCTCCCATGAGTAGATCTCCTTGCCCTTTCCGAATCTCCTGTTCAGGTTGTCAGCAACAGCCTTTCTTGTGGACTCGTATCCGGCATTTGCCATATATCCGTGTACTACATGTGGATCCATCTCGTTGTTGATGTACTCGATGGCATCGTGAACTTCCTTCGGTGGGTGGAGTCCAGGGTTACCTACAGAGAAGTCATACACGTTCTCCTCACCGTAGACCTTTGCCATCTTCTTACCTTCCTCGAACATAGCTCTGATTACAGAGCTTCCTGCCAGGAAAGGCTTCATGCTCTTTGCGATCATTAGTCTTCTACCTCCTGTAAAACCAGTTAGCCTTTTAGGTTCCCGGGTATCTCTGCCCCAGGCAAGAGAATTATATCACAATGCTATCGATGTAACAACACAGCAACACCGCTCCTGAGGTCACTCTTGCTTCAATTTTTCTTATCGTCTTCACGGAAAAACTTTTCCTTGAGATCCTCTCTGATCTCTTCCCTGCGCTCCTCTCTCCTCTTCTCCACTCTGAGCCTGTTCTCCTGGAGCTTGTAGTACTTCGCCCTCCTTCGTTCAAGCAGGACATGGGAAGATACTATCTCTTTCGTGCTCTCCGGATGATGGGCGATCTCCACGATAGCCGTTATCGGCTCGGCATCCGCCACTCTGTATGTCACGGCCGCCACGAATGGCATCAGGAATACCGTTATTGCTCCCGCGGCGATGAGCGCCGAAGCCACGTCCTCGTCCATGATGCCCCTTTTAACGCATATAGTAGTTATCGCCACCACCAGCGGAAGGGCTGTGGTGCAGTAGGCAGCCGCCGCTATCCTGTTGTGGAGAGACAGCTCCTCCCTCGTGCACTTTCTCACGGAAAGGGAGATGATGATAGGTACGGATCGAACGAGGATCAGTGCCACTATGAAAAAGATCATTATCATCGGTCGTGAGGCTACGGCTCTCAGGTCGATCCTGGCCCCCGAGGCCACGAAGAACAGCGGGATGAAAAAGCCGTGGGCCATTCCGTCCAGTTTCGTCTCCAGAACCTCATTTCCTTCCGGCACGATATACCTGAGGATGAATCCTGCGGCAAAGGCCCCCAGTACGATGTCTATCTGGAATATGGATGAAAAAGTCACCAGCATGACGAGTATGAGCACGGTCATACGCACAAAGGTCTGGGATGTGGATTCCGACCTGCTCACCAGGAACCGGTAGATCTTGCCTCCGTTGCTCTTCGCCCTGGCACCTGCATGGGCTATCCACACGCAGAGCCCAAAGAAGACCCCAAGTATCAATGTTATCTGCCAGGTCGTCCGCACTCCCAGGAGGACTGCTACTGCCAGGATCACCGCCAGTTCTCCCCAGGTGCCATAGGATATCACGATCTGACCGACTCTTGTATCCGTAAGTCCCCTGTCCTTAAGTATAGGCATGAGCGTGCCGAGCGCCGTCGTCGTGAACAGGAGAGACGTGGCTATAAGGCCCTGCCTTCCCGATGCCAGAGATGGTGTGACCCATGACACAAGAAGAGCTATGGCGAAGGTCGCACACCACGTTCCAAGGCCGTGTATCCCGTCCTTTCCCGTGACGGACTTTGGGTCTATCTCATATCCTGCCAGCAGGAAGAGGAATGCACAGCCCATCTCCGAGAGGAACTCTATCGCCGGATATTCTGTCTGTATTATCCCGTACATATTCGGTCCCAGCAGGGCGCCTCCCGCGATGAGGAGCACGGTCTCCGGCACGATCTGCTTCGGTATTATCCTCGCCACCAGTGGCACCGCTGCGGAGATCCCCACGATCACCGACAGTGAAATAAATACTTCTGTCATCTTAAACTATTACCTTCTTTTCCCGGATGTGTTCTTCATTTACGTATCTGTTCAATTTACGACTGTTACGACCCGAATGCAATCATAGACCATAGCCCCGGCCCGCGCAACAAAAAACCGCCTCCCGCGGGAGACGGTCTGTATATACCCGGCTGTTATGCCTGAGGCTGCTGAGCCTCAGCGGCCTTGGCAGCCTTTGCTGCTGCAGCCTTCTTCTTTGCTGCCTCGATCTCCTCAGGGGACATCTTCTTAGGCAGTGGCTTGATAGGTCTGTAGCTGTTGATGGCACCTGTAGGGCACTCTCTTGCGCAGGCAAGGCAGTTCTTGCACTTGCTGTAATCGATGCTGGCCAGGTTGTCCTCAACGTGGATGGCATCGAACTTACATGCCTTCTCGCACTTTCTGCATCCGATACATCCGTTGTCGCATGCCTTTCTCGTAACTGCCCCCTTGTCGGTGGAGCTGCACATTACGTGGACCATGCTCTTGTAAGGGACCATCTTGATGATCTTCTGAGGGCATTCCTTGACGCACTTTCCGCAGGCAACGCATGTGTTTCTGTTCACCAGAGCAACTCCGTTGAACACCTTGATGGAATCGAAGTCACACACGTTCACACAGTCTCCCAGGCCGAGGCAGCCGTGAGAGCAAGCGTTCATTCCGCTGAAGAAGCCCTTTGCGCTCTTGCAGGACTGCATCCCCTGATACTCGAGGAAGTCTCTCGTAACACTGTGGTCGCCGGTGCACATCACCTGTGCTACTTCTTTCTCAGCGGCCTCTGCATTTCTTCCCAGGATCTGGGCGATCTGCTCTGCTACCGCAGCTCCTCCCGGTGAACACTTCGAGCAGGAGAGCTCGGAATCAGCGACCAGAGCTCCCGCATAGTCATCACATCCGGCGAATCCGCATCCGCCGCAGTTAGCGCCCGGAAGCACTTCCCTTACGGCCGTCTGTCTCTCGTCTACAGGTACGAAGAACACCTTGGAAGCGATGCACAGAAGGACTGCACAGATGAGTCCTATTACCATTACCAATATTACTGGTGTAGCCATTAATGCGCCTCCTTACTGGAACAGTCCGGTGAATCCCATGAAGGACAGGGACAGGATGGTGGCACTGATCAGGATCATAGGCATACCCTTGAAGGCTGCAGGAACACCGCTCTCATCCCAGAGCTTTTCCTCACGGACACCGGCGAACAGGACCATAGCTACAAAGTAGCCAACGCCTGCACCAAAAGCATTAACGATGGACTGAATGTATGTGTAGTTATTGTTGATACTCAGGATAGCAACACCGAGTACCGCACAGTTCGTGGTGATCAGAGGCAGGAAGATACCCAGAGCCTTCTGGAGAGAAGGCATGTACTTCTTCATGAACATCTCTACGAACTGAACCAGCGCGGCAATAACCAGAATGAATACTACAGTCTGAAGATATCCGATATCGAACTTATTCAGCAGCTGCTGAATAGGCCATGTTACCAGCTCGGCCAGCACCATTACGAATATTACTGCTCCGCCCATACCAGTGGCGGAATCCATCTTGTTTGATACTCCAAGGAAGGAGCAAATTCCCAGGAACTGAGACAGCACGAAGTTGTTCACCAGCACCATGGACATGAAAATGAGTATTAACTGTACCATTATGCCTCTGCTCCTTTCTGCTCAAGTCCGGTGTCTGCCGGGTCGATGATCCTAGGCTCCTCTCCTGTGCAGGAATTGTACATCGGGCATGCTGCGCAGCCGAAGCTCTTTCCCTTGAGTGCCTTCCCCTTCGTGATGAGGTTGACCAACACGATGAGGATGCCGAACACGAAGAATCCGCCAGGAGCCAGGAGGAAGAATCCGATAGGAGTAAACCAGGAACCGAGTACCTGAACTCCTGCAAGTGTTCCCATTCCAAGAAGCTCTCTGATAGATCCCATTACGGAAAGTGTCAGTGTGAATCCGAGACCCATTCCGATACCGTCGAGTGCGGAATCGATAACGGTGTTCTTGTTGGCAAATGCCTCCGCTCTTCCCAGGATGATGCAGTTTACTACGATCAGCGGGATGAACAGTCCGAGCGATTTATACAGAGAAGGCGCATAACCCTCGAGCAGCAGCTGGACTACAGTTACGAATCCGGCGATGACTACTATATAGCAAGGGATCCTGACCTTATCAGGGATGACCTTTCTCAGCAGAGAAATTACTATGTTTGAACAGATCAGAACTGCCGTCGTGGACAGTCCCATTCCGATACCGTTGATCAGAGAAGTGGATGTGGCCAGCGTAGGACATGTTCCCAGCAGGAGTACCAGCACCGGGTTCTCTTTGATCAAGCCGTTTGTGAGGATCTGAAGTTTGCTTTTCTTAGCCATTATTTCACACCTCCCATCTTCTTGTACTGCTGAAGTGCGCAGTATACAGCCTTGTGGATGGCCTCAGATGAAATGGAAGCTCCTGATACATACTTTACTGTAGGATCGTTCTTGATCTGCTCGTTGCCAAGCTTTGTCAGTCCATTGTACTGCTTCAGGTGCTCTACAGCCTGCGCTCTGGTACCAACACCAGGAGTATCATCAGCCGATGTCACCTTTACCTTAGTGATCGCACCATCCTTGTCGATACCGATCATTGCAGTGAGGAGTCCGCCATAGGAATTGGACTCTACTGTGATGACGCATCCCGCTCCGTTCGTAGCCTCGAAAACGTCGTCAACGAACACCTTGTTCTTTTCCAGCACAAGATGACTTGTCTTTACTTCCTTGAAGTCGCCCTTCGCCTCAGGCATGATCTCGGACCTGGCCTCGTTCGCCGCAGCCAGATTGTTCTTGTCGATGATAGGCTTTGTAACACCATAGGTCATGGCCAGGGCAAATGTTACTACGAAACAAATGACTACCAGAACCAGGATCGGGGCTCCGAAATTGTGGAAATTGCTGTCCTTATTTTTCATCCTTGCCACCTCCGCAGTAGTACTTATAGGTAAGCCTGTTGATGAGCGGTGTGCAGATATTCATAAGGAGTATGGAGAAGGAAACACCTTCCGGATATGATCCCCAGATACGGATGGCCATGGTGATGACACCGCATCCGATACCGAATATCAGCTTGCCCATCGGGAGCTTAGGAGTAGTAACGTAGTCTGTAGCCATGAAGAAGGCACCCAGCATAGCGCCGCCTGCACAGAGGTGGAAGATGGCCATGTGGAGGCTGAATCCATAGTTCAGGAAGGCGATGACGAACACCGTTCCCAGGAAAGCAGCAGGGATGATCGGGGAGATCACCTTTCTCCAGATCAGGAAGATGCCTCCGATGAGCAGAGCAAGTGCGCTCACCTCACCTACGGATCCGCCGATGAATCCAAGGAACATCTCCATGTTGCTAGGCAGCTTGGATGTCTCTCCGCCTGCCAGCAGGTTCAGAGGCGTAGGCCCCGTCACCGCGTCTGCGGATGCAGCCGTGCGAGGCAGAGGCCATGTGGTCATCTGCGCTGAGAAGGAGATGAAAAGGAAGATCCTGGCGGTGATCGCCGGGTTTACGAAGTTCTTTCCGATCCCTCCGTAGAGCTGCTTTACTACAACAATAGCGACAAAGCTTCCCAGCACTCCCATCCAGATAGGAAGAGAAGCCGGTACGTTGAATGCGATCAGGAGTCCTGTAACAGCAGCACTCAGGTCGCCGATGGTCTGTTCTTTGTGAGTTATCAGGTTGTACAGCCACTCGAAGCCGACTGCGGAGATCACACACGCAATGGCCAGGAGTACGACTCTGCCTCCGAACACGTAAACTCCCGCTACAAACGCAGGAAGAAGTGCCAGAAGGACTGTGCCCATAACTTTCGTAGTATCCGAATCAGTGACGATGTGCGGCGCTGAGGATACTATGAGTTTATCGTGAAAATTCCTAGTCTTTTCCATTACTTCTTCATAGCCTCCTTTACGAGTCCCTTAGCCAGTGTGTTCGTCATGGCCAGAGGTCTTCTTGCAGGGCAGATGAAAGAGCAGCTTCCGCATCCCATGCACTGCATTACCCTGAACTTGTTCAGTCTGTCGACATCTCTCCTCTCATATGCCTCAGCGAAGATCTGTGGCATCAGGCCGAACGGACAGGCACTGTGGCAGCGCTGGCAGTTGATGCAAGCTGTCTCCTCCTTGACCTGGGCAGCTTCCTGTCCGAAGATCAGAAGTGATCCTGTGTTCTTCATGATAGGAGACTCGTCGGAGTTGGTGGCACGGCCCATCATAGGTCCGCCCATGACGATCTTCTTAGGCTCCGCCTTGTATCCGCCGCAGAAGTCGACGATGTCGGCTATCTGAGCGCCGATCGGAGCGAATACGTTCTTAGGGTCGTTGACGGCATCTCCGTCGACTGTGACTCTCTTTCTCACCAGAGGCATGCCGGTCCTGAAATATCTTCCCAGCTCTGCGACTGTGGTGACGTTGTCCAGTATGATACCCAGCTGTGCAGGAAGAACTCCGGCATCCATCACCTTTCCGGTGACTTCGTAAACCAGGACTCTCTCTGCGCCCTTCGGGTATCTGGACTGCAGTTTGAAGGTCTCTACGTTTGTCAGGCCCTCCTGCTCTATCAGTCTGTTGAGATTGGCGATAGCATCAGGCTTGTTCTCCTCAATGCCAATGTAGCCCTTCTTCAGATCCAGATGCTCCATGATGATCTTCACGCCATCAAGAACATCCTGTCCCTGCTCTACCATCATCCTGTTATCAGCAGTGATGAACGGCTCACACTCTGCACCGTTTACGATGAGAGTGTCACATTCATCCAGGTTCTTAGGGCTCAGCTTTACGTATGTAGGGAAGGAAGCTCCTCCCAGTCCAACCATTCCGCTGGCTCTGACCGCCTTGATGAAATCGTCAAAGCTATTGATCTCAGGGATCTTGACCTCTTCGCTTACAGCCTGCTCCTTATCCGTCTCGATGACGATGTGAGTCTCTGTACCTCCCATGGATCCACGGAACGGAACTATGTCCTTTACTGTTCCCGAAACGCTGGAATGAACAGGTGCGCTGATGAACGCATCAGAGTCGCCGATCTTCTGGCCGACCTTGACGTAGTCACCCTTCTGCACTAAAGGCTTGCAAGGAGCACCGATGCTCTGAGACATGCTGATCCTTACCACATCAGGAATTGGCATTACCTCGGTCTCGCGGCCGGCGGTATTCTTATGATGCGGTACAAGAATGCTTGGTAAGTGTTTACCTTGGCTCATCCTTTAGAAACCTTCCTTTCTTTATAGAAATCCTTTAAATATGTCTTATAAAAAACTTACATCATAGACTTATGAATTATACATCATGTAATCACAAAAATCATTGGATATTTATCTTATCGTCACATTTCAGCCTTGCACAAAATGACGACCATTGAAATATCGTCACACGTCCTTTCCTACTTTAATAAGGCCTTCCTCATCTACGCCCATGAGCTGGTCACCTTTTCCAAGAAGCCCGCCTATGTACGAGATCGCCTCGTAACTGAGCACTTCTCCCGGACATGCCAGTGGGACTCCCGGTGGATACGGAATAATCGGATCGTAGAGGACCCTGCCCTCGGCCTGGTAGATAGGGATCAGCTCCGCCTCGGCGGGTACTTCGCGCTGCTCCATTTTTCCGGAAAAAGGTTTTTCCCTCTCCCCGGGGTCTGCGACTATGCCGTAGTCGTCCGAGATCTCCCTCAGCGCTTTCAGCAGCTGTATATAGTCCTCGCTCCTGTTCCCTGCCCCCGTGAGAAGCAGTACGTAATCTCCGTGCACCATCTCGGGCCAGATGTTCCTGTAGATGAGGTCCTCCCAGAGCTGGCTGCCACGGACCCCCTTATCGGCAAAGGAGAGATTGATCTTAGTTCTGTCGTATGTACGCCTGTCCTTCGTCACAACGGTGAGACCGGCGATCTCTTCAGCCTCCTCGTAAAAGGTGTCAAGGTCGTCCCGCCACCTGTCGATGATATACGGGCCATGCTTTTCCATGATCTGGAGACTGGCATCCAGACTCTCCATGAGTATGTATGACGGACTGGTGGTCTGGAGCATACCGAGCATCCTCGAGATGCGGTCCACATCAGGCCTGTCCGTACAGACGTTCAGCACCCCCGTGCCCGTGAAGCCAAACAGTGATTTGTGTATGCTGTTTATTGTGATGTCGGCTCCGAGAAGTTCGGCGCTTCGGAATTCCGCCGGAGCCTCTCTGTATCCGCCGGGATCTTTCCTTTCCATCTCTCTCTGTCTCATGTCCACGTCCACCAGGTGGGCGCCGTGAGCCTGATCGACTATCAGGATCATGCCCGCATCGTGGGCGATCTCTGCTATTTTTCCGATGTCAGACAGGACACCGTAGTAATTCGGGCTCGTGATGAATACAGCCGACGCTTCTGGATGTTCATCTGCGGCTTTTTTTATGGCCTCCGGAGCAATGTCTCCCTGCAGGAAGTACTCCTCATCAAACAGGGACTCCACGTACACGGGCCTTATGCCCCCGAGGCGCAGGGCGCTGTAGGCAGACTTGTGAGAAGCTCTTCCCATTATCAGGCTCCCCCCTCTCGGCACGGAAGTCATGACAGCCGCCATGATGCCTGCGCTGCTGCCGTTGACCAGGAGCTCCGTATGCCTTGCATGGTAGTGCCTGGCATAGGCGTCCATCAGATCCTTTATGATCCCATCCGGCTGCTGGAGGGCGTCGGCACCCGGGATCTCCGTGATGTCTCCCTGTACCAGCCTGTCCACGAAATCCTGACCGTAGTACCGGAACACCTCCGGGCGGCCCTTGTGCCCCGGCATGTGGAAGGATATGGGCCTTTTCGCACCGTGATCCCCAAGGAACCCGGTGAGAGTCTCTCTGTCCTTCATGTGAAAACCTCTCTTTTCCAGACGAATTTTTTCCTGACCATCAAACGAGGCCGCAGCTGTGCGCCGCGGCCCCCTGACTTATCTGTGATGCTGTTACCTGATGACGTCGAATCCTGTGTATTTTCTCAGGGCCTCCGGGATCTCCACCGATCCATCTTCCTTCTGGTAATTCTCAAGGATCGCGGCTACCGTTCTGCCTACCGCCAGCCCGGAACCGTTCAGGGTGTGAACGAACTCAGGCTTCATTCCCTTCTCTCTCCTGAAGCGGATGTTGGCTCTCCTTGCCTGGTAGTCCTCGAAGTTGCTGCAGCTGGAGATCTCAACGTACCTGCCGTAGCTCGGCATCCAGACCTCTATGTCGTAGGTCATGGCCGCGGAGAAGCCAAGGTCTCCGGTGCTCAGCCTTACGACTCTGTAAGGGATGTTCAGTCTCTGAAGAACGGCCTCTGCATCGTTAGTGAGCTTCTCCAGCTCGTCGTATGAGTTCTCCGGTGCAGAGAGCTTCACCATCTCCACCTTGTTGAACTGGTGCTGGCGGATCAGGCCTCTCGTGTCTCTGCCGGCGGATCCTGCTTCCTTTCTGAAGCAAGGCGTGTAGGCCGTGTAATATACAGGGAGCTCCTCGAAGTCGAGGATCTCGTCGTCTCTCAGATTGGTCACCGGGACCTCAGCCGTAGGGATCATGAACATATCCACGTCCTGGAGATAGTACATGTCGTCCTCGAACTTAGGGAGCTGGCCTGTGCCGATCATGGCCTGCCTGCCGACCATGAAAGGCGGCAGGATCTCCTTGTATCCCTGCTCCTCCGTGTGGAGATCCAGCATGAAGTTGATGACGGCCCTCTCGAGCCTTGCGCCCTTGCCCTTGTAGACCGTGAACCTGGCGCCGGAGAGCTTTCCCCCTCTTTCAAAGTCCAGGATATCCAGAGACTCTCCCAGATCCCAGTGGGCCTTCTCCTCGAAGTCGAACTTGCGAGGCTCTCCCCACTTTCTCAGCTCCACGTTGTCCGAGTCATCTTCTCCGACCTGGACGTCCTTGAAAGGCGTGTTAGGCACGTTGAGAAGGGCGTTCCTCTGGGCCTCCTCGACCTCGGATACCTGGGCGTCCAGCTCCTTGATCTTCCTGCTCAGCTCCTTCATCTCAGCGAAGAGCTCCGTCGTGTCCTCTCCCGCCTTCTTCATCGCAGGGACCTTGCGGGATGCGGTGTTCTGCTGATTCTTCATCTGCTCGACCTGGGCCAGGAGTTCTCTTCTCTTCGTGTCGTACTCCAGGACCTTGTCAATGCCGAAGTCCCCCTTGCACCGGCTCTCAACGGCAGCTTTAACGTTGTCGAAATCGTCTCTTACTCTTTTAATATCAAGCATTCTGATGCCTCCAGTACTAATTTTCCGTATTCAGCGACCCATATACAGAACGATGTCGTCGTTCCTGCGCTCCTGTTCGTTCCATTATACACCAACAGCCTCCCGCAATGGGAGGCTGCCTGGAAAAACCTTGTTATTCAGTTCCTTCTCGATATCTTCCCGCTACCCTGACTCTACCGTTCAGCGGATGCTGTCAGAAGAGGTTCTTTGTGTATGTGGTGTAGAGGTCTCTCAGCTCCTCTGTCTTCCTCTGGATCTCTATCTCCAGCTCGGATACCAGGTCGAAGTTCTCCTCGTCGATGGCGATCTTGGTCCTGGTGAGGAGAGACATGCTCTCCAGGTGATCCTTGCCCAGGGATCTCCTCAGGTTGTCCACCCTTCTCCAGTTCATGATATCGTAGTCTGTGGCCTCAGTCTCGTTGTGCTTCCTGGAGCAGCTGCGGACGAAGTCCATGGTGTTAGGGATCAGACGGTCGTGGAGCTCCGTGTACCACTTCGTGGTGAGCTGCTCTCTGAAGGACTTCACGATCAGCTCCATGACAGGATCTCCCTGGGTGATCTTCTCCAGCATCTCAGGATGCTCGTCCAGTGCCTTGAAGTTCTCCCAAACGGTGGCAGGAGCCTTTCCGAAGAGACGCTCCCTCTCTTCTGCAGAATAGAAGTCGAACACGTTCTCCTCGCTCCTGTACTGCCTGTCCTTTTCCAGGTAGAAGTCTTCCTCGCCGGCCTTCTTTGAAATGGACGCCTCGAGCTCCTTCGGAGTCTTTCCTGCATCAAGTGCGGCCTTTATGCCGTCCAGCATGAGCATGTATGCAGCTCCCGTGAGAAGATATGTATTGCTGTGAGGGTTAGGCGACCTCATCTCGAATCTCGTGGCAAGAGGGTTGTTCATGTCTCTCACCAGTCCGGCCAGGACCGTCCTGTTCCTGGAAGGTTCCTTTGCGCTCCTTCCCAGGGAAGTCACCACGCATACAGGTGCCTCGTATCCAGGCTTGAGCCTGGCGAAGGCGTCGTGGGTTGCGCTCACAAAAGGATTGAGGATCTCGTAGTTCCTCAGCAGTCCCATAAGGGCACCGAAGCCCACAGGGCTCATGTACTCGTTCTCCTTGTCCCTTGGGACAAACAGATTTACTCTTCTTCCGTCCTTCAGTTTTGCGGTCATGCCCAGGTGAGTGTGCTCGCCGTTTCCGGCAACTCCGTCCATAGGCTTCGCCAGGAAGGTGACCTCCAGGTTGTTCGCTCTGAAAACGTCCCTTACGATGTGCTTCACCTGCGCCTCGTTGTCGCAGGCCTGGATAGGTGATGCGTACTTCCAGTCTATCTCCAGCTGCTCCATGATGTGGTCGTAGTTTCCGGAGTTGCCCATCTTAGCCCTGATGCCGCCGACCTCCTTGTGGCCCATCTCTACTCCGAAGCCGTACTTGTCCAGGATGATGAGGGTGTCCTCGAGGGCAGTCCCCACAGGACCTACCGTCCTCTTCCAGTACTGCTCCTTCAGCTCCTGAGATGTGAAGAGCTGTGCCCTGTCGGCCTTGTCGTCAGGGGTCTTCACCCAGAACTCCAGCTCCGTTGCGCTGGTGAGGTCGAGTGACTCGATCTCATCAGGGGAGTCCACTCCATCGATGTACTTGAACACCTCAGGATGCGCCTTCAGCGTCTCCATAACTCCTTCCTTGAATGACTGTGTGCACTTGTTGTTGAACTCCCTCGAGCCGACGAACTTCTCGTTGTTGTGCCTCAGGAACGAAGGGATCCTGAGGGTGCCTACCGGCAGGGATGTCTCGTAGTCTATGTTTCCGTAGTTGTACTCCACGTACCAGTTCACGGACATGTCAGGAAGGATGTCCACCCTTGCGTCGGAAAGAGCCGCGATAATCGGCAGCGCTACGCTGGAGCCGTCAGTCTGAACGCCTTCCTTGAGGACCTTTTCCAGGTCTTCGAGAAAAGTATTCACCGGGATCTTCTCATCTGTGGAGTGGTTCGCCAGGTCGACTCCCGTCAGAGAGACGAAGCGCACCTCCTGGTGCTGCTGCAGTATGGCCTTGATGGTATCAGGGTCGTGTTCTTCCGGGCCGATAGTGAACAGCATTTTGTTTAAGTCAATTCTCATAAGCGCCACCTTTCGTTTATTCCAATACCCAATAATGTTCCTGAAAAATACTCTCTAATATTACAACAGTCTGGTTTATTTACCACATATAAATATGGATTTTTTGAGAAAATCTTCAAAAAATCCATATCATATTTCTAGTTTTCCGAACTATTACACAAAACGTACCATTTTCATTCGAGTTTTCCGCGCAGCATGCGCGCAGTCTGTGCAGGCTCGTTCAGAAATTTACTTGTTCATGCTTTCCAGCTGATCCAGGTAGGAACTCAGCTTGTCCAGGTACTCTCCGTACTCCTTCCAATTGCCGTCCTTCTGGGCGTCCACCGCGGCGTTGTACTCGTCGTTTGCCTTGCCGATCAGGTCCTTCATGGAATCGCTGGCGCTCTCCGAGGCGGAAGCCGTTTCAGTACCCCCGGAATTGAAGGTGCCTCCGAAGAGATCCTCCAGGGCCTCATCCAGAGTAGAGCTGTAGGATATCCTGTCGCCATAGGCCACGATCACCCTCTTCACCTCTGGTATCGCCTGGTTGGAGGCCTCCAGATACACCGGCTCCACGTACATCAGCGAATCGTTGATCGGTATCACGAACAGGTCGCCTCTCCTGTATGTTGACCCTGAGGAGTTCCACAGCGAAAATTCCTTGGATATCTCTGTGTTCTGGTCGATCTGAGCCTCTATCTGCATCGGCCCGTACACTGTCTTGCTCTTAGGGAACTTGTACACCAGCAGCTGGCCGTAGTTGTCCCCGTCGTTCCTCGCCATCATGAGGGCAGTCATGTTCTGCTTGGACTTCGGCGTGAACGGGACCATGTTTATGAACTCCTCGCTGCTCTCCCCTGGAAGTTTGAAGATGTAGTAGCTCGGATCCATCTGCTTTTCTTCCGTGCCGTAGATCTGGTGGGCGATGTCCCACAGGTCCTCCTTCTGGTAGAACACCTTCACCTGGCTCATGTGGTATTTTTCGTATACAGAAGCCTGTATCTTGAACATGTTGTTCGGATACCTGACGTGTTCGCGAAGACCCTCCGGCATCCTGTCGTAGCTCTTAAAGAGCTCCGGATATATCTTCTGATACGTCTGGGCGATAGGATCGTCTTTGTCGATCACGTAGAACTTCACGTCTCCGTTGTAGGCATCTATGGTCACCTTGATGGAGTTCCTTATGTAGTTGGTGCTCCCCACCTCTCCCGAATAAGGTTCAGAATACGGATAGTAGGAGCTGGTGGTATACGCATCGACTATCCAGTAGAGCTTTCCGTCCACAACGGTCATGTACGGGTCTGACTCGTACTTGAGATAAGGCATTATCTTCTTTACCCTGTCCTCGATGTTCCTGTTCACGATGATCCGTGACTTGCTGGTGACATTGGAGGACACCAGGAGCTGCATGCTTCCCTCTCTCATGGAAAAGAGGATCCGGTTGAGCGGAGTCAGGCGGATGCCCGCGTTTCCTTCGTAAGTCGTGTATTTGTTGTTGTTGCCGTCCGGGTAGTCGAATTCCTTCTCGTTCGTATCCACCACAGCGTAGTCATTCGTAAGCTCTCCGAAGTAGATCTCAGGCCTGTTTATCCTGAGCTCCTGCACCGAGCTTTCCGGAGGTATGTTCTTCACCAGCACATCAGGCTGGCCGCTGGCCGTTACCTTGTCCACCTGTGATACTACGGCGCCGTAGCCGTGGGTGTACTTCAGGTGCTTGTTAAGCCACGTGTCGCTTATCTTGCTCTCGTTGATCTCCCTCGGAGACAGATAGGTCTGTGTCTCCTGTCCGTTAATGCTGTACCTGTCTATGTCCACATCGTGGAACTCGTAATACTGCCTGATACTCTGAGTCTGGTTATAGAAATCCTGCACTGGCTCATAGTCGTTGATCCTGATGTTCCCGATGGTCTGGCTGTTCTCGTTTATCGCCGCCTGATCGAGCGAAGCGTTTGCCGGAAAAGACTTCACCTTCACGTTGTCCAGTCCGTAGGCGTGCTGTGTGTATGTGATGTTGTTCTTGAGATACTTGCTTTCCTTGTTTATCTCGTCCGGGCTGACCACCAGAGACTGGACAAGAAGGCCGGCTATCACCCCGACGATCCCGATGATCACTATTGCCGCAGGTGCCCGGAGGAGCTTCCTGTATTCCTTCCTGTGCATGTGGATGACGAAGGTCACGGCGCCCACTATGGCTGCGGCCATTATCACCCTGTACATCAGAAGCGTTATGTTCACATCTGTGAACCCGGCCCCGTACACGGTCCCGGTGTGGGCGTGCAGCAGGTCGAACTGGTTCAGGAAGAAATCAACAGCGATCATTATGTAGAAGATAACGCCTAGTATGGTGAGCTTGCCGGAGGCAATAGACATCAGATGCCTGAAGTTTCCCTTGTTTATCTCAGGCCGCTCCCCTCTGCCTCCTCTTGATGTGAATGTCTTTATGAACTCCTCTCCGGGGTTCTTTTTTCTCCCGAAAGGAATGGAATTCTCGTTCTGCGCCCTGGTGAAGTCGTCCTCGCCCACCGACCGGTCCGGGTCTCCCTCGAAGAAGTCAGGGGTCCTCACGGTCATCAGTATCCCGTAGTACAGCACCGTGAGGAGCACCACCCCGATGATGATACCTATGGCAAGGTTGTTGAGCTTTCCGAGGAACTCGAGCTTGAACACGTAGAAGCCGATGTCCAGGCCGAAGATCGGATCCTTCAGGCTGAAACTCGTGGAGTGGGTGAACTGGAGGAAGTTCATCCACATGTCCCTGGCGGCGTATATGGCCACCAGTATGGCGAAAATACCGGAAAGGCCCCATGAGATGAGCTTAAGTCTCTTCAGATCCGGGATCTCGTGGGACTGTATTTCCCGGAAGTAGCCGTTTCTCAGGCTTCTGAGATACAGGCGCACAAGAAGCGCCGTGAACACGAACACCGGTATGCCGATCTCAAACTCCGTCTTCAGCTGCTTCCAGAAGACGCTGGTGTACCCCAGCTCCCTGAACCAGAGAAAGTCGGTGAGGAATCCAACAAGCGCCGCGATGATCACGAACGCCACCACGACGATCATGATCACCAGGGCGGCGATCCTGCTGCCCCGGCCATCAGATGGCCTCTTATCTCTTCGCTTTATCACAGGTCCCCGACCCGAAGCGGAGCCCCAACTTTTTTTAAGATCCATTCTTTCCCCTCTTTATTATTCTTTCTTCATATAAAGCAAAATACAGCGTCAGCGTCAACGCGCTGCCGCTGTAAACAGTGTCAGTAAATGATCATGTTGTATGATGTTCCCGCCATCTGGCTAATTGCTCTGCCCGGCCCCGATGAGCTGGGTGAAGTTGGCGATCACGTTGTTCAGTGCTGAAGCCGCTCCGCTGTTAGGCGCGAAGTTCAGGATCATGATGACCACGAGCAGGATCACCAGAAGGACAGCCACGATGATGGCGATGACGGTCAGGACTCTTCCGCCCTTTCCCATCTCCTCTTCCTCATCGTCCTCTTCAGGTCTCAGAGGAGCTGCGGTCGCTGCAGGTGCCGCAGCCGCCGCAGGCTGTTCAGGTACAGACATAGAAGATGTCGACGCTGACGACTGAGCGGTCGCCGCAGGCGATGCAGCCTGAGCCTGCTGACCGGCCTGCTGGGCGTTCGCCTCCTCGAGAGCCTTGTTGACCTCCGCCACCTCCATGGCGATGGTCGCTCCAGTTCCGTACATGTCAGCTGTATCAGTCTCCTCCACAGGCTCGTCCATGAGGGAGTAATCAGCGCTTCCTTCCTTCAGCTTCTGGTATTCCTCATCCAGTAGCTTCTGGAACTCCTCGTTCTTCCTGTAGAGAGTGTAGAATTTTTCGATCTTTCTGGTGGCCTCCAGGTCAGAAGCATCTTCGTCCGTGCCGAAGATGTCGTTCTCCAGCTCGTCTATGCTCATGGTGCTGTCCGAAGGCTCGCCATCCTGGGCAGGGAGCACGCTGGTGTCAGTGGTCTCCTCAGTAAAAACCAGGTCATCCTCTGAACCTGTATCCTCCGGAGCAGCCTGCTCTTCCGGCTGGCTGTCCAGATCGAACCCGAGGGCTGCGAGTTCCTTGTCGATATCCATGTCGGAGTCGAGAGGCTTGAGATCATCCTCCGCCTCGGCAGGTGCGGTCTCCTGAACTGGAGTCTCATCTGCGACAGGCTTCTCCTCCGTCTTCTCTACTGCTTTTTCTTCTATCTTCTCCTCAGGGATATCCTGGATATCCTCGGCATAGTCATCATAGCTTCCGAAGGTCAGCTCCTCTCCAGGTTCTTTCTGTGCCACGGAAGGTGCGGCCTCCTGAGCAGGAGCCTCAGCCTTCTGAGGAGCTGGCTTTTCGACTGGAGCGGCCTCTTCCTCAGGTACATCGACATCTGCACCGGTGAGGCTCGCCAGCTTCCTGCTGAGTGCCTGGATCTCCGCCTCGAGATCCTCGGCGGTCTTCTGAGCTGCCGTCTTCTCAGGGGCTTCTGCCTTAGCCTCTGCCTTCACAGCGGCCGACTCCTGATCCTCCTCCGTAGTCAGATACTCGTCTATATTCGTGTCGTGACTTTCGTCATCGTCTCCAGCAAAGTCTGGCGCCAGCGCCTCGAGCTCGGACTCCAGCTCTTTGTCTTCCGTGGAATCCTCGAGGTCTCTCATTGCCTGAGCCTCGCTGTTTCTTGCAGCTCTGCCGGCCCTCGGCTTCAGATCGAGGTAGTCTGTCTCGAAGTCCTCATAGCTCTCTTCCTGAGTCTCCTCGGATGCCGCAGGCTTTTCCTCCGGTCCCTCGTCGTTGAGTTCTATATCTCTGTCCAGGTCGAACTCGCTGTCCCCGCTCTGATCAACGGCCCTTGAAGCGGCTGATACATGAACCGGAGCTGCATCCTCATCCATGAATTCGGTATCTCCTCCAAGGATGTCAGCAAGCTCGCTGTTTATCTCGTCGTCCTCGCTGGACGCAGGAGCTGTCTTCACTGCCGGGGCAGCAACCGCAGCTCTTGCAGCCCTTTTTTTCTCCTCTGCTGCCTTTCCGGCTCTCTCGATCGCCTTTTCCTCGTCCTCGGCGCTCTCTACGAAAGATCTCGGCGGCTCCGGAGCCTCTGTTCTGGCCTTTCTTCTGGCCCTTATGTACTCGAGCTGCTCCTCGAAGTCAGGGATCCTCCTCTCGCTGTATCCGCTGTCAGCAGATCCTGCGTTTTCTCTTCCTGACTCTTTCCAGGTCTCCTTACGCTCTTCCTTTTTTCCGCCTGAAAGCCTTGCGGTTATGTCGCTGGAAAGGTCATCGTAACCCTGAGTCTTCTCCATCTCGGAGTTCTTCAGGAGACTTTCCTTTCCACCCGAAGAAGCAGGAGCCTCGTCGTCCCAGTTGAAGGAACCGCTCTTCGCGTCCTTCAGGCCCTTCTCCTGCTTGAGAATATCTATATATGTAAGCGTCCGCTCTCTTCCGCCGGATGAAGCCGCGGAATCTCTGGCCACTCTGTCTTCCACAGGGCTCTCCCACATGGAAGGGATCCTCTCCTTCTGGCTGTTTCTCCTCTCAAAGCTTCCCGCAGGAGTGGAGTCGTCGTCCAGACCCGTGGACTCCCAAGGGGATCTGATATCAGGCGTAGCCTTACGGTGAGTGTCGTCTATAACAGAGCTCCAGTCGAAAGTCATACCGCTTGAGCTTCCAGCTCTGCGCTGGCGCCTGTCATCCTTCCACTCAGAATCCGTCATTGCAGGACGATCACCAGGTTTTCCATATCCGGCAGCTGTCTCCGTTCTCCTGACTGCGTTGTTCTTGTTTGTCGGCTCTGTTTCCGGCTCTACTCTGGCACCGCATACGCTGCAGAACCTAGCGCCTTCAGACAGCTTGTTGCCACAATTCTTACAGAACACCATGTTACCTCCTGAATGTACAGTGCCCGGGCACCGTACCCATATCGCGTCAAACAGGCAGAACCTATGAAATTCCCGTGCTCTGCCGTCCATGACACTGCTGCATCAAATTACTGACACCTGCGGATGAAGATATGATCCACGCAGGGTATTCCAAATATATACAAGGGATTATACAACAGAGATATTCAAATATCAATGCTTTGAGCGAAAATCCCGGTCACCTGCAATACATTCGGTCATAAAAAAAATCCGGGTATGATCGTCTCCCGGAATTTAATTATGCTATTCGTTATACTTCTCCACGTCCACGTCGGTGACGTCTACCGTCTCCTGATCTCCGAAGCCGTCGTACTGGTCTCCGTCCACGTAGCTCATCTCGGATCTCTGGACGTCCTCCTCATTCTTTTTCTGCGAAGACCTCCCGCCAAAAGGATCTATCACCAGCGCCAGGAGCGCATAGGCTATTCCTCCGAGAGTGCCATTTCTCAGGGTGTTGATGAACCCCTGGGTGGTCGGGCCCTCGGTCAGGACGCCGAAGAGCGTGAATGCCCCGATGATGGCGAAGCCGATCAGAAATCCGGTGGCGAATCTCTTTAATATCGATTTGACTTTATTCATTATTTACATACCCGCTTTCGTATATCAAAACTGGAAGTGAGTATATAACAAATGTTTTTCCACCGCAACATAACATATCATAACAAGTGTGTTTTTACAGTGAGCTTTCCAGTATGCTCATCATCTCGTCCACGTGCTCCCGCCCGATCACCAGCGGCGGCACGAACCTGATGACATCGCTGCCGGCCCCGATGATCAGAAGCCCCTTTTCCAGAGCCCTGTTCACCACGTCCGCCACCGGCACGTTCACCTGTATACCCTGGATAAGCCCAACGCCCTTTCTTGCCGTCACCTCGACCCTCGTCCTCACCAGCTCGTCCAGCCTCGCCTGGAGATAGGCGCCGACCTCGGCGACATGGGCGGGGATGTTCTTTTCCCGGAAAAGTTTTACCGTCTCAAGGACGGCAGTGCAGGCCAGGGGATTCCCGCCGAAGGTGGTGCCGTGATCCCCTGGAGTGAGGGAGTTTTCCGCCACCCTTTCCGTCATGGCAAACGCCCCGACCGGGAAGCCGCTGCCTATGGCCTTGGCCATTGTCATGATGTCCGGTTTTACCCCAAGCATCTGCCAGGCGAAATTCCGCCCGCTGCGGCCCATGCCGCACTGTACCTCGTCGGCGATCAGGAGAGCGTCGTGCTCGTCGCACATCCTGCGAAGGCCCTCCATGAATTCCTTTGTGGCCACGTTGATACCGCCCTCGCCCTGTATCGGCTCCAGTATCACGGCGCAGGTCTCGTCATCGAAGAGAGCATACACGCTGTCCAGGTCGTTGAACTTCGCGAAGCTTATCCCAGGTACGAGAGGCTCAAAAGGCTCTCTGTAGTGCTGGTTCCACGTGACCGAAAGGGCACCCATGCTCCTTCCGTGGAAGGAGTTCTCCATGGCGATGATCTTGTACTTGCCCTTTGAATGGCCGTATCTCCTGGCCGTCTTCAGAGCTCCTTCCACCGCCTCTCCCCCGCTGTTCGCGAAGAAGATCCTGTCCATCCCGGACACCTCCAGGAGCGCCCCCGCCGCCTTGCCGCAGACCTCGTTGTAGTAGAGGTTGGACACGTGCCAGAGCTTGCGGATCTGCTTTTCCAGGGCCCTGTTCAGCTCCGGAACGTCATATCCCAGGGAGTTGACCGCATATCCGGCGGTGAAGTCCAGGTATTTTTTCCCGTGATCGTCGTAGAGGTAGACCCCGTCCCCGTGGTCGATCACCACAGGGAACTGATCATAGGTGTGCACCAGGTTTGCACGGGTCGCCTTCATGTATCTGTCATCTGTCTTCTGTTGTTCCATGGCTTTTCTCCCTTCCCGGGCCCGCCGCCCGGAAATACCTTTCGGCATCGTCGTTGATCACCGCAGTGCCGATGCCCTTGTCCGTGAAGATCTCCAGGAGCAGGCAGTGCGGTATCCGGCCGTTCATGATGTGTACCCTTCCGACGCCCCCCTTCACGGCATCTATACAGTTCAGCATCTTTGGCCTCATGCCTCCGGTTATCGTGCCGTCTTCCAGCATCTCCATACCCTCGCTGATGGTGATCTCGGATATCACGGACTCCGGATCATCCGGATCCGTATAGACGCCGTCGGTGTCTGACAGGAACGCCAGCTTCTCGGCGTGGAGCGCCTTTGCGATAGCGCTGGCCGCCTCGTCCCCGTTGATGTTGTACGTGTGGTAGTTGTCGTCAAGGCCGAGAGGCGCAACTATGGGGAGAAAGTCCTTTTCCAGGAGATCCAGCAGGACCCCCACGTCCACGCTCTTGATCTCTCCCACGTAGCCGATGTCCCTTCCGCCAGGGCGATCCTTGTCTACTCTCAGGAGGCCTCCGTCCTTGCCGCTTATCCCGATGGCGCGGACGCCGAGGGACTCCACCATTCGGACGAGGTTCTTGTTCACCTTGCTCAGGGCCATCTCCGCCACTTCGAGTGTGGGTTCATCTGTCACTCTAAGGCCGTTGATAAAATTGGACTGCAGGCCCACACGGCTGGACCAGCGGCTGATCTCCTTACCGCCTCCATGGACGATGATCGGCTTGAACCCCACCAGCTTCAGCAGGGTCACGTCCTGTATCACCTGCTTTTCCAGCTCCTGGTCGATCATGGCCGATCCGCCGTACTTCACGACTATTATCTTCCTGTTGAATCGCTGGATATAGGGCAGGGCCTCGATGAGGACCTGGGCCTTCTCCAGGTATTTTTTCATACCACTGTCCATATCAGCTCCTGTAGTCCCCGTTGATGGTGATGTAATCGTGGGTCAGGTCGCAGCCCCAGGCCGTCGCTTCCTGATCTCCCTCCTTCACGTCCACGAGGCACGTGATCACGGGCGCCGTCAGAACACTGGCGGCCTTTTCCTCGTCGAAGTCAAGCGCCACTCCGTCCTTCGCGATCTCGATGTCGCCGTTCTCGCTGCTGAAGCTCAGATCCACCTTTTCAGGATCGAACTGTGCGCCCGAGTACCCCATGGCGCAGATGATCCTGCCCCAGTTTGCGTCATGGCCGGCCATGGCCGTCTTCACCAGGTTCGAGCAGGCGATGGACTTGGCGAGGGTCTTTGCCTGTTCTTTTGATGAACAACCTTCGGCTTTGACCTCGAAAAGGCAGGTGGCACCCTCTCCGTCTCCGGCGATCTGTTTCGCCAGGAAGGTGTTTATGGTGTTCAGCGCCTTGGAAAATTCTTCGAACTCCGGGGTGCCCGGCTGTATCTCGGGGTTTCCGGCCTGGCCGTTGGCCAGGAGAAGGGCCGTGTCGTTGGTGGATGTGTCCCCGTCCACCGAGATCATGTTATAGGTGTCTACCACGTCTTCCTTCATGGCCCTGGTCAGAGCCTCCTGGCTGATGGCGCAATCCGTCGTGATGAAGGCCAGCATGGTGCACATGTTCGGGTGGATCATTCCGGAGCCCTTTGCCATGCCTCCCATGGTCACGGTTTTTTCTCCGCACTGGAATGTAACGGCGATCTCCTTAGAATGTGTGTCGGTGGTCCTTATGGCGTTTGCAGCCAGGAAGCCCTCTCCCAGGCTGGACGCCTTTTTGTCGGCGAGGGCGTGGACTCCCATGCAGATCTTGTTTATCGGGAGCTGCTTTCCGATGATACCTGTGGAGCACAGCAGTACCTCCTCCTGCTTAAGACCAAGTACCTTGGCCGCTTCCTGAGCAGTATCGCTGCAGTATCCCATTCCTTCCGCGCCGGTGCAGGCGTTGGCTATGCCCGAATTCACCACCACGGCATGGACGGCACCTCCATTTTCGACGATCGCCTGGTCCCACTTTACCGGTGCGGCCTTTGCCAGATTGGTGGTAAACGTCCCAGCCACCTTGCACGGAGCGGCGCTGTATATGAGAGCCATGTCGTCCTTTCCCGTCTTCTTGAGTCCTATAGATGTGGCAGCAGCCTCAAATCCCTGAGCCGCAGTCACTCCTCCTTTTATGATCTCCATCGCTGTGACCCTCCCTTCTCTGCTCATTTTCTTTTATCTGTGAAGTCCCATGCCCTCCGGAAGCCCGAAGAGCAGATTCATGTTCTGTACTGCCTGTCCTGCGGCGCCCTTTACCAGGTTGTCGATGGCGCCCAGGAGTATGACCCTTCCGGTCCTCGGATCCGTCTTGAATCCGATCTCTATGGTGTTGGTCCCCTTCACCCACCTGGTCTCCGGGGAGACGCCCTCCGGGAGGAGCCTGACGAATTCCTCTCCTCCGTAGTATTTTTCATAGGCGGCCGCGAAGTCATCTCCTGTGGCCCCGGGTCTCATGGACGCGTACTCAGAGATGAGTATGCCTCTTTCCATGGGAACGAGATACGGGGTGAAGCTGACCGTCACGGGCTTTCCCGCTGCGCAGCTCAGCTGCTCCTCTATCTCAGGTGTGTGCCTGTGGTTTCCAAGGCCGTAGCCCTTCACGCTCTCGTTCACCTCGCAGAAGAGGTTCTGCACTTTCGCTCCCCTTCCGGCTCCCGAAACACCTGATTTTCCGTCGATCACCAGGGTGTCCGTGTCTATGAGGCCTTCTGCTGCCGCCGGCCACGCAGTCAGGATCGAGCATGTTGTGAAACACCCCGGGTTGGCCACCAGTCTGACCCCCGGAGCCTTTATCTCATCCCGCCAGATCTCGCATAGCCCGTAAACCGCCTCATCCAGGAACTGCGGCGCTCCCTGGGGGATGCCATACCACTTTTCAAAGACCGCCGGATCCTTCAGACGAAAGTCTCCGCTCAGGTCTATGACCTTCGCGTTTTCCAGTATCTCCTCATCCATCTCCGAAGACGAAAAGCCCTGGGGCGTTGCGGTGAATACCACGTCTGCTCCCAGAGCCATTTCCTTGAGTGACATATTGGAGCATTTCTCATCAGCGACACCTGCGAGATCCCGGAATATGGAACTGAATTCCTGCCCGTCGAAGCTCCTCGATCCCAGAAAGGCGATCTCGACCTCCGGATGGGCAGACAGCAGCCTCACGAGCTCCGCTCCCGCGTACCCGGTCGCTCCGATAATACCTGCTTTTATCATTTCACTGACCTCCAGACCAGTTCAACTGCTCTATGATCTAAGATGCACTCCCCCCATCGACAGGGGATTGTGCATAATTATACGTTTTAATGATAAGAAATGCAACATTAAATATATTGTATTTGATTTTGTGTAATCGCCGCGGACGGCCTAGCCCTTGAGGTGGAGCTTTCTCATGATGGAATCGAGTTTTTCCTGCCCCATGAACCTCCCCAGGGCACCCGACTTATATGCAAGGGCGAAATACAGGATGGATGCCAGGACGCCTGCCACGCCGAACCTGATCACCTTGGTGATCCACCTGTCCGCATCCGGGATCAGGTACTGGTATCCCGCCATGAAAAGGCTGATCACGATCGTCCCCGCGATGCTGGCCACGAGCGCCCGCACTATAGGGCCGTAGTCGAAGTGGAACTCCCTCTTGAGAGATACCATCACGATGGTGAGAGACGTGGACACTCCGATAATAGTGGCGAACATGGATCCGATATACGGAGGCAGACCGATTTTATCCAGCAGGATGATGATCGGGATGTCCAGGCATATGTTCACTATGATTCCCGTGAACTCGTTCACGTATACGATCTTGTATCGCTTCATGCCCTGGAGCATCATGTTTATCACCAGCTGAAGGCTGAAGAAGATGCACACTATGGCCATGACCGCCGTCACCAGACCGCCGTAAGGGCTTTCCCCGTAGAAGATGTAGTAGACGTCCTTGTTGAAGGCGATTATCACCGCGGCCAGCGGGATCTCCACCAGCAGAATGGTGTTGATGGCGGTGTTGAAGTTCCTGTTCAGCCCCTGGAAATCCTTGTCGACGTAGCTGTTGACCACGAAAGGGACGATGCTGGAGCACAGGCTTAGTGCCAGGGCTGTCAGCAGCACCGTGATCTTCGGGGCCCAGGTGATGACAACGCTGCCGAGGAGCTCGCTCTTCTCCGCGCCGAAGCCGACGATGTAAAGGCCCTTTACCAGGAGCTTCAGGTCCGTCATCTCGTATATGTTCTGAGCCAGTGCCACCACGATGACCGGGATGGCATATGTCACTATCTTCTTTACAATGGTCTTGCTGGAATCGGTCGCGTCGTCGATGGACGTGAACCCCTCGCTGATCTCCTCTCTGTTGCGGTGGATCTTGACCTGCAGATACAGGAGAGCCGCCGCTCCGCCGAGGACCGTACCCGTGAGGGCGACCGCAACGCCCACAGGCACCGGTGTGTTGAGGATATTCAGCGCGACGTATGCTCCTACCAGGGCTACCGCGACCCTGACCACCTGCTCGATCAGCTGGCTCAGGGATGAATTTGCGACGTACCTGTTGCCCTGGAGGTATCCCCTGGTGACGCTCAGGTACGGGATCACCAGCAGGCAGAAGGAAAGGGTCCTCACCACCAGCTTGATGCTCTCGATGGACGTGCCGCCCTCGATGTCGCCAACGAAGAACTTCCCTATATCGGCGGCGAAGACGAACATCAGGAGGAACGCTATGGTGGACACGATCCCGATGAACCTGTATGCGATCTTTATGGTCTTTTCCTTGTCGTTGTACAGCTTCATGGCGCTGTACTCCGCCACTATGATGCTGACGGCGGTCGGTATGCCGCTCGTTGACAGGTTGAGGAAAAGGTTGTAGACGTTATACGCGTACGAGTACAGCACTCCTCCGGACGTGCCGATGATCTTGTAGAACGGGATGACGTATACGGCTCCCAGCACCTTCGTGGTGATGATTATGATGTACGCCACCAGTGTCCCTTCCAGCAGTGAGTTTTTCTTCATATTTCTCCAGTATTCTCGGGCTCTTCAAAAACAAAGAACAGGGCACGGCCACTGTGGAGTCCTGATGCTCCGGGGCCATGCCTCAGTTGTCATTTTCTGATCTTATTTGTACTTATAGCTCGGCACGATCTTCAGGATGTCAGGTATCACACCGATGGTGCTGTCGCTCTGCTTCGGCAGCTGCATATAGTCATAGGAAGAATAGTTGTTCCCCTCTATGATGGCCGGCCCGTCCGGCGTAATGGCCATGTCCCAGCCTACGTACCTCGCCTGAGGTATCTCCATGGCTGCCCTGAGCGCCATCTCCCTGGCCTCCTCCCAGAAAGGGACCTTGAAGCCGATAACGTTCTTGTGTGTCACAGGGTGCTCTGTGTAGAACCTGTCCAGCGACGTCTCTCCGCTGTGGAACGGATAGTTGCATATGCCGGTCTCCAGATCCACCGGCGCATGCATCCCGAACACGTCCACCACCCTCTTTTCCAGGCCGAACTTCAGTGCCGCAAAGAACAGATACGGCTTTCCGTCGTCTCCGATCAGCGTGATCATCCTGACGGTGTTCAGGCAGTACGGGTTGATCTCCTGGAGATCCGGGTGGTTCTCCAGAACGTCCTCGAGAACGCCGAAGCCCTTTTCCCTGACGTAGGCGCAGAACTGGTCCGCATCCCGGAAATCCTTCATGTAGAGCTTCTCCGCTCCCGTTCCGCAGGAGAGGTCCTTCATTTTTGCAAAGGTCTTGTCCCTTCCTGCAAAATACTCCCTGATCTCCTCGTCCGAGGCGCTCTCCACGTCCACGAAGCTGCGCTTCTCGTATTCAGCGAACCTCTCGTCGAACTCGTTCTTGTTGTCGAAAAAGTGGACATACTCCGGATCGTTCATCTGTGTTACCAGCGCCTTGCTGCGGAACCTGGTGATGTACGTGTCCCTCGTGGCGTCGTCCAGCTTCCAGAAGTGGTACGTAGTGTAATCGTTGTAACCGCTTCCGAATTTTCTGGCGCAGTGGATGATGTCTTTCAGCAGCCAGGCCTTGCTCCTGCCCGAAATGCTGTGGATGTAGCTGAGTTTTTCATTCAGCTTGGAGAACCTGGCTCCACTCAGTACTCTGAGCCTGTAGGATAGTTTCGTCGCTCCCATTTGTGTTCCCTCTTCCAGACTGGTCATGGATCTGTGTGCGGATCTATTTGTCTGAACGCAGGTCCGCGGATGGCGCGGAGCCCTGTGAATCACGTAATTGTATATTATTATCGGAAGTATTTCAATTCACTTTATTTACTAATGCCAATTAAAGCCACGAGAAAAGGGTGTCCTGCGCTTCGCAGTTCACCCTTTTCTCAGTTCTTATGATGGAACAACAGCTGATAGCTAAAACAAAGCGCCGCTAGTGTGTGGCACCCGCCGCCTCGACCGCATCCTGCCTTATCCCCTTCAGGTCTTTTACCAGGGACTCGACGCCTGCCTTCAGTCCTGCGGCTATGTCCTCTGCGGACATACTCGGCGCTCCACCCTTGATGTTCAGCGTCTGCTGCGGCAGGAACGGCACGTGTATGAATCCGCCCTTCATCGCCGGGTATTCGGTGTTTATCAGGTGCATCAGGCGATACATCAGATCGTTGCACACGAATGTTCCAGCCGTGTACGACACCGATGCCGGTATGCCGGCGTCCTTGATGCTCTTCACCATCGCCTTTATCGGGAGGGAAGTGAAGTAGGCAGTCGGGCCGTCCTCTTCCACCTTCTGGTCGAAAGGCTGGTTCCCCTTGTTGTCAGGGATCCTCGCCTCCATGAGGTTTATCGCCACCTGCTCGATGGTGATCTCGTTCCTCCCTCCGGCCTGACCGACGCATATGACCGCATCAGGCCTGCAGGCGGACACCTTTTCCCTGAGCACCTCTCCGTCGAGGCCGAACACCGTCGGCACCTCCACCTTCATAATCTCGGCGCCACCGATGACGTCGGGCAGTTTCTTCACCGCCTCATAGGCAGGATTGATGTTCTCTCCTCCGAAGGGATCAAACCCCGTGATCAGTATTTTCATCATAATTTCCTTTCTTTCACTTCCGCATGCACTTCCAGCTTCCTAGTACACCTGAGGCTCCGGGACGATTATCCTGCCGAGTGAGATGAGCTTCCTGTTGTCTGCATACAGATCCGGCTTCCTGGCTATCAGGTCGAAGTGGCCCGAGGCCTCGTGGACTCCTCCCAGGGCGATGTTCCTGCCGAATCCGATGTGAAAGGTCCCGTAGGCGGACTCATCCTCGATGTAGCAGTTCCCGGTGCAGCAGCTGAGAGAATTCAGGCCGATCCCCAGCTCGCCGGCGACATACATCTCAGGGTCTCCGTAGCTCTCGAGATACTTCTTAAGCCTGAGCCCGTCCTTCGTCTCCTGGATCCCGGTGATCCGTCCCTCGTGTATGAGGATCCTGAAAGGCTCTTCCACCCGGCCGATGTAGCCCAGTGATCCGTCTACCACCATGACCCCCTCGGTCTTCGTCTCCTCGATCGGCACGTAGACCTCGATGGAGGACGAGGAGAAGCCTTTTCCCGCTCTCACGTCTCCGTTGAAGAAGCCGGGCGTCCTGTCTTTCTTGGAAAAAGTGAGTTCCGATCCGCCAGGTGTGGCGACCCTGATGACGGTGGCGTCGTCGAGGTACTTCTTGAAGATCTCCGCCATCAGCTTGCTCTTCCCCGTATCCATCTTCAGGAATGAATACTCAAGGACGTACCGCCCGTCGTTCGTTGAACACGGGAACGACAGGAACCTGCCGCCCCTCTGGATCATCCTTTTCACAGAGGTCGTAGTCACTATGGAATACGCGGTAGCGCCCACCACGACATCGTAGGGATCGAAAATGTCCTCTTTTTCGTCGAAGTACACCGAAGTGGTCTTCCCGTTGTCCGGACAAATCATGATCTCCACTGATGAGGCATAATTGCGGAACGCCCTCTGCATGATCCTTGCCACCAGGGAATCCCTGTCGGTGGTCACTATGAGGACCTTATCCTTCGCACGGAGATGCAGCCACCTTTTTCCGATGATGGCCGCATTCTCTTCCATCGCTTTTTTTCTTCCGTCAGAAACATCCATAGATAATCCACTTCCGGTCTGATCAATAACTTACTTGCAGATGATCATGTATATGATCTGGAAAACTATGAGGAACAGTGCAGGTACGATCTGATTCTTGATGACGCCCCACTTGTCCTTCATGTCCAGCATAGCTACAGGAACGATGTTGAAGTTGGCTGCCATAGGCGTGCAGAGTGTTCCGCAGTATCCGCATGTCAGCGCGATCATTCCGATGACCACAGGATCCGCACCGTAGTTGAGGACGAAAGGTGCTCCGATGCCCACTGTCATCACGGTGATGGCGGCGAAGCCGTTGCCCATGATTATGGTGAAAAGCATCATTCCTATGGCGAAAACGATTATACCCACGTTCACATTCCCCTGCGGTATAACTTTTCCGACCAGTGATGCGATGACGTCACCGACGCCAGCTGCCGTGAAGATGGCGCCCAGGGATGCCAGGAGCATAGGGAGCATCGACAGCGGTCCTACTGCGGACATCAGGCGCTCCGAGTCGTTCAGGAACACCTTAGGCGTGTTGTCCCTGTCGAAGGCGATCAACAGGATGATCGAAACTATGATGCCGGCTCCGATACCGACGATGGCACCGATGGCAGGGAGGAAAATGGCGAACAGTATTGCGAAAACACCTATGGACAGAGCCGGCAGGAATACCTTCATTCCGACCTTGTCGAACATCGCCTTCATGCTCTTCTCCGACGGTGCATCGACCTTGCCGATCTTGACCTTCTTGAAAATGGCCGGTATGGTCATGATGAGGACCAGAACGCCCACCGCCTTAGGTGGGATCCACCGGCCGAAGGCCAGCACCACTCCAAGGGTGCACCAGAACAGCGCTGTGCCGAATCTGGACGGGTTTTCCTTGTCGCGGGCGTTTTTTATTCCCGTATATAGCGTTATCAGGCCTATGACTATGTAGATCACTTCCAGGAGCTTCTGTCCCGTAGTGAAATCCGAGCTGGTGAAGAATGACATGATATTTCTCCTTTCACGCTGCGTTAAACTACTTCTCGTCGCCGTAATACTTTTTCCTGAGCTTCTTGTCCTTCAGGTAGTAGTAGATGATGCCCACCGCCACCGCGAAGATAGCAACAGGGATCTCCGCCTTTGCCAGGTCGAGCAGGCTCACGTCATATCCGAGAGGCGCCAGCGTCGACTGTACAAGAAGTCCTCCGGCACCGCCTACGAACAGCACCTGGCAGAAGAACCACGCGATGTTCTCCATCCCGGAGGCCATGCCCTTAAGCTCCTCCACGTGCTCTTCGTTCGGCTCGTGTCCCTCGGCCTCGATAGCACCGATGGCCATAGGCATGATGATAGGCCTTACGAATCCGGCTACACCACCGAAGCTCACGTTGAAGGCTGCGAAAATCCCTCTCATGATGCCGTATGCTCCGATGACCTTTCCTGATGATGCGTTCTTGACCTTCCCGATCAGGTGCGCAGCCGCGTTCTTGAGGCCGTTCCTCTCCAGCGTTCCTGTCACCAGCATGATGAGGATGAAAATTGCCATGCTCCGGTTCGCAACAAAGCTGGTCCCCAGAGTCTCCAGCAGTCCGCCTATGCCGAGTCCTCCCAGCAGAGCCGTAGCTACTGAGGCCACGACTATGATGAGGATGGAATCCAGCTTCAGGGCGAACCCCACGATAACGATCAGAATTCCAAGTAATACCAGATAATGCATGATGATCCTCCTTCGTTATTTAAAGCCTCCTGAGAGGCTATTCCAGTCGTCTCATTGCGCGATCACAGGTCTTTTTCTCACGTGCTTCACGGCTGCCGCTCCGGCCCCGAGCTCCTCGCGGTTATCGTAGACCTTGCCGGCCTTCATCAGCATATCCACCACCGCCAGGTCGTGGACAAGATGCGCCCTCGCACATGAATGGAGATATTCTCCCTGTGCAGTTTCGTCTGCCACCTCACTGACGTAATCCACGCTGAGTATCCACGGGTACCTTATAGACGGGTACCTGTGTGTCGGGTCGTATACGTGAGGTATCCAGTAGGTGATCATGTTTTTGTAGTAGGACGCCGGGAAAAGCTTTGGCATCCAGCCGTGAGCGTACTTTTCGAACTGTCTCGCCCACATCAGGTTTTCCCTGGTGATCTCCTCGTCGGCCAGGAAGGCGTCCGCTATCACATCCTCCATCTTGTGGCAGAGGTCCAGGCTGCTCCTGTACTCGTCTCCGGCTATGTGGAAGAAGTATCCGTATAGCAGTGACCTCGGGAGCCAGAATCCCTTGAAGGAAGGGGATGTGTACCCGGAGAACTGCTGTTCCCACTCGTGGCTCGGCACCCCGTGATCGTCCACTATCACGTCAGGCAGGAGTCTCATGAAAAGGCGTCTCAGGCTCACCGCTTCAGTGTGTATCGTGTGGATCTTGAAGTGCTCGTAATAGAACTCCTTGCCGATGGCGTTGAACCTCGCCACGTGGAACTTCCAGTGTGGATTTTCCTTCTGCAGCTCATAATGGATCGCGGCACCATCCACATTTTCCACAGGCACTATGGCCAGGTTCACGTGTTCCGTCAGGTCTCTGTATTTGCCCTCTGTGAGCAGAGCCTTTATCAGCATGAACGCTGAATTGGTGCTCGACACCTCGTTTGCGTGATGCCTGGAGGTTATGAGCTCCGTAGGATATTCCGTTATCCTCTTCGTCCTTGAAACATACCCTCTTCTGTCCGGACTGAATTCCACGGCGTATATAGATCTTCCCTTATAGGATCTCGCCGTCCTGTATACCTTCAGTCCACCCACGTGTTCAAGCTGCCTGATGACCGCCATGTACTCTTCATAGCCCATCAGCTCGTTTTCGGCTATGTCCACGTCACGGATGTCTATGTTTTTCTCCGGGACCGCCGCCGGGCTGACCGCTGCCCTGTATTTCCCAGAATCCGTGCGGAATTCCACCGCATCCACATCGTCGATCTCGCCGCCAACTGACAGGAGTCCTCTATCCATAAGTGCAGCATAGGATGAAACGAGTTCATCAGGAACACCCGCCACATAAACAGATGCGATGACCTTTTCTTTTTCTGAATAGAGTTTCTCAAGGCGGATATCCAGGTCGTCGTAGTCGGCCAACCTTGTTATGACCGCCTTCTCTGTCTTTATCTCCGGCTGGTCTGACTGCTGGGCGAACACGGATGCCTTTACGTATGCTCCCCTGCCGTTCACCTTCCTTATCCTCGGGAGGATGAGACCCGGTGCGTCGGTGATCTCACCGCATTTCTCGTAGCCGTAGTTCTTGAAATAGTCCGTGCCCACGAAGTACATGTCCTCGTGGAGCCCGTCCAGAGACGACAGGAGATCCTCTCTGGAATTCAGGCGCTCATTAGGCTCGCTGGTCTCCACCTGTATTTCCAGCTTGTTGAAGAAAGGCTGCAGGTCCGGGAGCTCGTCCTGTCTGCCGGCGGTCTTGCTGTCCACATATTCCCGTATATCCGGCAGTATCTGCTGCTGATAGACGTCCCATATCTTCTCAACATCAGTTTCTATGCGCTCTTCGCAGGTGAGCTCTCCGTCCCGGAAGATCCTGATGTATCCGGTCGAAGGATGAACGAGTCCCATTTCCTTGTAGGCGTCAAGATAAGGTCTCTCATCCCATGCTGCCTTGTACGTCTCCGACCACAGGGTATTACCCGCTTCGTCCATGGCCGTGAAAAGATATGTTATGTCCTGATCTCCCTTGTATTCGCTGAAGATCACATCGTCACCGGAGATCCCAAGGCCCTCGACGAGGATATCCTCCACCGGATAGAGCTCCTGAAGGTATCTGATCGGGAGATCATACCATCTGTCCGGATCCCCATTTCCTCCGACGTTCGTGTATGAAGGGGTGGCTCCGTCCTCATCATGCCACTCCGTTTCCCCGGGCTTCAGGAACGGCTTGAAGGCTATCTCCACCCGGGAGATGTTCTTCTCGCCATGCGCCCTCTCCTCTGACAGGAGTTCAGGTATCACCCGGTCCTGGATCCAGGAAAAGCCCTGTTTATACGAGCAGTAGACTCTCACGTCGGTGCCCGCCGGAGCGAGCTTTGCGATGTATTTCTTCAGCTCTTCTCTTACGCTGCCATCCTCGCTGACCGCAACGTCGATCCTCAGGTCGCCTCCACTCTCCTTTTCCATGAGCGATGTCAAGCGTTCCTTCAGGTCGTCCACCTCCCAGGAGAGGTGATACTCCTTTTCGTAGACCTTCTTCTCATCCTTGTAGCTCACAAATGAAAAATCCGGGAACGCATTTTCCACTTCCTCTCTCCTGCCCGGACGCATGTCTATCTCGGGATCCACGAAAGCCTTACCGCTTGCGGCGAACGCATCGGCGTAGGCAAGCTGTCCATCCAGGGTGTTCATCCGGAGACCTTCTCCTATCTCCTGGAGCCTGTCGCTCCAGTCGTCGAACTGGCCCTGGTACGGGAAATTCTCGCACATCCGTGCGACGAACCTCACCAGATGTTCCGGCCGGCCTTGTATTACGACTTCGATACCGCCTTCATTCCTCTGCCAGGCGATCTCTTCTCTGGGCCCGCTCTTCACGACGACCTTGTTGCCGTCTATGTTCCGATCGCTGCTCAGGAGCCTGCCGCTGTACGCCGTAACTTCCATGCCCCAGCGAAACGCCAGGTTGCAAGCAGCGTCCAGCACAAAGGGCTCATCCGAACCGAGGATCAGGTGAAAATCCATTTCGTCCGGCAGCTGATCAAGGTCCCTGTCTACCAGCAGGTCGCCTTTGGTGAAAAGGGTCTCGAGGCCCTTCTCCCTGCGCCAGTCGAAGTCCGGCATAGGCCGTGCCTGGTCCGACGCTGCTATGTATCCCTCAGGGTGCACACCGGATGAGATCTCTTCATACTTATCAAAGTCCTCATAGGTATCCGGCACCTTGATCCCGCATTCTGACGAAGTTACCGGGAATTCTGCGGCTTCTGTCTGGAATCCCATGAACCTGGCGAATTCCACTGCCCTCTCCTGGTATTCCAGGCTGCTGTCCGGCTCCAGCAAAATTGCTTTGTCCCACTGTCTGATCACTGTCTCGCCACCTTTCCGGATCAAAGATTGCATTTCGGAAACAGTTTCATATAATTTATATAGTACTGTGTTCCGTATTGTGTTCTATGTTTGAGTACAGTTTACGCGGTCGTTAAACAAGTGTCAATATGCCCGAGCACAAATGTTGTCGGTTTTTTTGCGGAAAATAAGAATGTAAAACGCATAAATCACTGGTAAAATGAAGCCCTGATCACGAAAGGAAGGTATTAAATGCGAACGACAAGAAATACCGCCAAGGAAAAGATAATAGATGCCGCCTGGGAACTGTTCCAGGAGGTCGGATACGAAAACGCCACCGTCAACGATATAATCGAGAGGTCAGGGACCTCCAGAGGCGCCTTTTACCACCACTTTCGGGCCAAAGAGGACCTGCTGTTCCAGATGGCCTGGTATTTCGACCAGGGATATGAAGGGTGGCTGGAGGATCAGCCGGAGGATCAGGATCCGATCACCACGCTCTACAAATTCCTGATATACACAATGGAGGCAGTAGAAAACAGCAAGTACAAAGAGTTCCTGTCTCAGCTCTACGGCTACGAGGTCATGACCGACGGGAACCGACCTATCATCGATGAGCAGCGCCTCTATTTTCAGACGCTGCTGAAGCTGTGCGCCGAGGCGAGGAACGAAAAGCTCATCTCCGAGGACTGGTCCGAGTACACCCTGGCCAGAACACTGGCGGGCCTCGGGCGAGGTCTGACGTACAACTGGCTCCTGGAAAGATGCCGGTATTCCCTCACCCGCACCGCAGAGCGGGTCTTCAAGTCCCTTCTGAAGAGCATCTCCACCATCGACGTAGATCTTAACTAGAGTAAAAAAAGCGGCTGGACTCGTAACGTTGCGAGCTTCCAGCCGTTTTCTTTATGCGTCGTTTTTCGATGTTTCGCCGCGCTTTTTCCTGCCTGCAAAAACCGCTATCAGCGCGAGGACTATGCCTCCCAGTCCCTCGCACAGGAGGATGAAGTAGTAGGCGTGGTTATCCGAAACGCCGGAGATGGCTCTGAAATGGAAAAACCACACTGCTGCGCACGCTGCCGCAAAAACCGTGACGGGAACGTAGATCCGGAGTTCTCTTTTTCTGGCCACCCAGCGGACGGCGCCTATAGCGATGAGCACCAGCATGGCCACGCCGAGGGCGAGCACCATGGTGTCGAGCGGGTATTTTTCCATCAGCGCGGCGGTGTTGAAGTTCACCCATCGGTTCATGCCGAGTTTTGCGGCAGTGTAGTAGTCGATCTCGTAGGCACCGACGAAAAGTCCCGCGCTTATGACGTAACAGAGAAATAGTAGTACTTTTTTCATGGTGAAACCTGCAGCTCCTGTAAAATCAAAGGAACGGCGTCGCATCAGCATGCGGCGCCGTGTTTCAAACTATTGGCTGACTGCAAAGGATATCGTTGCTGTTAGTTCTTTGCAGCCTTGTCTGTCGGCAGCTGAGAAACTGTTGTGTGCTGGCAGTTGTCAGAAGCCGGATCGCCTACCTGTACAGGATTGTCTCCATACATCTGCCACTCGTACCAGCCGCCGTCGTATACGGATATGTTGTCCATTCCCTCCTGATAGCAGATCAGGAATGGAACGCAGGCTCTCCAGCCTGTTCCGCAATAGAATGCCAGGTGGTTGTCCATGGTGAAATCGACGTCCTTCCAGAGGCCGTTCTGCAGTGTCTTCAGGTCTACGACCTTGCCGTCCTTCATGTATCCGTTTACATCTGCGGCAGAATCAGCGCCCTTGCCCCATACGGCGCCTTCAGGCTCGCCTGCTCTGTCGATGTAGGAATATCCGCTGGTCTTTCCGAGCCACTCAGCCTTGGACCTGATGCTGACGAGCTTGAAGTTGCTGTCGCTCTGGAGCTTGGCCTTCGCGTCTGTCATGGATGTCCAGTACTCAGAGTGTGCAGGAACTGCAACGCCGAAGTCTGTTGCTGCCTTGGCCTTGTTCACATCGGTCTCTGTGTCGTAGCCGGCATCCTTCCATGCATCCAGTCCTCCGTTCAGGACCTTAACGTCCTCGACGCCGTCATAGATCATCCCGTATGCGACACGGGCAACTCCGGACGGATCCTCTCCGTACAGTACGACCTTGGTGTCCTTGGTGATGCCGTGCTTCAGCAGGTTGGCCTCGATCACCTCAGGCTTCAGCAGGTTGTAAGGCTCCTCCTGGGAACCTACGGCATCCTCGACATCCGTGTCTCCGATGAGCATCGCTCCAGGAACGTGTCCCTTCTTATAAGACTTGCTGTCCTTGAGCTTGCCTGTGTAAGTTACCTCGAATACCTTGACGTTCTTGTAGCCCTTGACCTTTCCGTTCTGAGCCGCGTTCACCCACTGAGGTGAAACATATACAGTCCTGGTGGAGACGTCCTCGACCTTTGCGTCGCTGTCGCTCTTCTCGCTGCTAGAACCGCAGCCGGCGAGAGCCATGGCGATCATGACGCCGCTGATGGCCAGCACCAGGAATTTCTTCCATTTTTTCATTCGTTCTTCCTCCCGAAAAAGTATGTCGCAGTAAGCGCCAGTAGTCTGACTCCGGTTATGGTACAATATTGCCGGCGTTAATGGAATTTGTTTTTTACACGTGAGTATGTAAGCGCTATTGGAAAAATCAATGTTTCTGGTGAGATGCATTTCACGGATGTTACAGACTTCCTGAGGTCATCCGAATCAATATTCCTCGTGATCGTGGATCGCCCCGGCACTTCCGGGTCGCCAGACCGATCTTGCATGGCCGGCAAGGCCAGGTTCCGCAAAAAGTAAAATAAGTTTAAAAAATTGAAAATTTCACTTGACACCGCACTTTACCGGTAGTATTATAATTGAGCGTTCAGCGTTGCGCGTCATTAGCTCAGCTGGCAGAGCACCTGACTCTTAATCAGGGTGTCCAGGGTTCGAACCCCTGATGACGCACCAGTTCAAAAGCCTGCAACTCAAGGGTTGCAGGCTTTTTTCGTGCCTGAAAAAAGAGCCCTTCAAGGGCGTCATTTGGCGTGTTTCAGCACGGGAAGTGTGTCATTTGGTGTGACATTTTTTTGAGGATACATATACGAACCATACATGAGCATACATAAAACATACACCGCTCCATATGCTTATGATGGAGATGTCTGAGGTCGAAGTCTCAGGCATCACAGTTCTTCCACGGTAGTTCGAACATCTTAAGGTTGCAGGCAAAGGCCCGGTCTCATGACGCGCATAGGACTATAGCGATCCGAGAGTCGTGAGACCAAAAGGCACTAGATGCGAAAATATTCATGCCAGCCCCGGGGTCACCACGCAAAAGGCCGGATCAGGATCTGCATGTGATCCTGGTCCGGCCTTCTTTGTTTGCGAACATTTATTAGCGCAGTCTCTTTGCTCTGAAGTCACAGGCTCTAAGCCCCGAAGTCTACCTTTACGTTCTCGCGGCTGGCGGCGTCGGTCTCAAACATAGGCTTTTTCTCGTAATGGAACATAGAAGCGATTATGCTGCTCGGGAAAGCCTGCACCTTGACGTTGTATTTCTTTACCACGGCGTTGTAGTACTTGCGGGAGTTGGCGATGTCCTCCTCCACCTTCTGGAGCTGTCCCATGAGCTCCTGGAAGTTGGTGTTCGCCTTCAGGTCCGGATAGGCCTCGGCCACGGCGAAGAGAGAACGGAGCGTGCCGGAGAGCACGTTCTCATTGGCGAGCTTCTCGGCCGTGGAGGAAGAGTTTCCTACCGCTGTCCTCGCAGCCGTAACGGCGTTGAGAGTCTCCTTTTCGTGGCTGGCGTAGCCCTTCACCGTCTCCACAAGGTTCGGGATGAGGTCGAAGCGCTTCTTGAGGTACACGTCCATGGTGGAAAAAGCTTCCTCACAGTCGTTGCTGCTTTTTACGAACCCGTTGTACATGGCTATGACGGCCACCACGAGTACCGCGATGATGATACCAACGATGATAAGTGTCATAAGTTCTCCTTTCTTACGCGCCTTGCGCGCCTTACGCGCAGCTCTCCGGCGATCCCGCCAGGACTCTGCGACAGTTCACATTGATTTCGACAATTCCAGCGGTCCAGGCCGCCCCGACTTTCAACGACGCTCCACTCAATGCCGCCGGCCGCTCAGGCCGGACCGGCTGCGCCGACATTGGAAACGATTTTTTTACCAGGCGCCACCGCCGCCTCCGCCGGATCCACCGCCGGAAAAGCCGCCACCGCCTCCGGAGAAGCCACCGCCTCCCCAGCTGCCTCCGCCGCTGTCCTGAGATATTACGACGTTGCCGGCAGACGCCGAAAGATTGCTGACCATTGAGTTCATCACCATGATGTCGAACACCCAGTTGTCGCCGACGCCGTATGGATCGTACCAGTCGGGTTTTTCAACCGGTATACCCTCGAAATTCTTCGCCCACTTCTTGGTCAGGCCCAGAACGTAAGCATACGGCAGGATGTTGTAGAAATAGTCCGGATCCTGCTCCACCAGCTCGTTGAGTTTCGGCAGCTCGGCGTCCCGGATGAAGTTCCGGAAGCCTTTTATCCTGCCGAGCATCCTGGCGCTCCACTCCGTCCTGGATCTCATGCCCACCATCAGCACGGGTGCCACGATGAGGAAGATATACAGGGCCGTGGCCGCCTTCTGGTCGGTCTCCCCCAGCTTGTCGCTGCCGATCAGCGCGGCGAAGATCGTGCCCGCAACGAAATAGACTATCCCCCAGGCCACCAGCCTCGAAACGGTCGAAGCGCCGCTTCGGCTGAACCTGTACTCGTTCACTTTTCTGAACTTCAGCATGAGGACAGACAGGACCCCAGAGCAGATCAGTCCAACACCGAAGCCCGCCAGAACGGAGCTCTGCAGTTCGCCTTCCCTGTACATGGCCAGCAGCGTCAGCAGGAACACGACGGCGCCATACAGGACCGTCCCCACCACGCTGGCCACCTTGGACTCGCGGGAATAAATGCTCCTGGCGCCCGAGAAGGAATCCTCCGTCATGGTCTTTACCTGATCGTAGGCGCTGGCGAGCCTTTTGCCGGCATCCTCCATACCCACGGTGTATCCGATCTCCCGGGAAGACGCCTTCTTTCCGAAGATGCCCCGGAAAAAGGTTTTTACATTCTTCGATTCTTTCTCCGGCACGTCGGCGGCCTTGATGAACTCGTAGTCCTTCTTCGATTTTTCCTTTATCTTGAGATATCCCTTGGAGGCCAGGTAAAAAAACATGGCAGTTACGTCCTTCCTGTCCACATTTCCGTCGATCAGACATCCCACCTCGACGGGATCCAGCCCTTCAGGAGAATAGAATTCCACAGGCTCCGCGAACCGGGGCTCCCTGCCCCAGCGCAGCCGCATGAAGAGCATGGCGCACAGGGCCGCCGCTATGACCCCAATGGCCAGACGACTCGTCCATTCCAGGTTCATGGCACCCTTCCAGTATCCTTCAGGTACCGAAGCCCGGATAGTCGCCCCTGCACCCTCCGGCAGGCCGTAGGCTTCGTAGGTTATGCGATGGTTATCCAGGTCGTAGTTCCAGGTGCCGTACTCCTGTCCGGTGCTTCCGTAGGCGCCCACATAGGTTTTGATGTCGTTTTCATCCAACTTCAGGTCGGACGGCAGTGTCACCGCCACGCTGGCGTGTCCGATGTCCGTCTGCCATCCGGTCGGCAGCAGGTCCGTGTAGATGTCGTTTGAGGCCCCTCTCTTCTCTATGCAGGCCAGCTTATATTTTATGGTGTAGGTCTTGCGCCCCGTGACGTAGCTGTCCGCATCACCGATGCGTATGACCTGGTGGCCGTCCTGCTTTTCCACCTCATAAGGAGCGCCGCTCACCCTGATATTCATGACCCTGTAGCTGGCGTCCATCGGGATGTCCCTGTAGATCCCGTGACGCGCCTCCTGGAAGTCCACGGTGATGGTCTCCGTGTAATCGTAAGTGTAGTCCTTGTTTACCTTGACCTTCACGTCGAAGCTATCCGTGGTGTACCCGGTCCCGGTATCGCCGTGTGCCGTCCACGTCCCGGCAAAGCCGCAGACCAGTACTGCCAGCAGCGCGACCAGAACGCCGGTCAACGCGACGGACGAAAAGATCTTTTTTACTCGTTCCACAACGCCTCCCTTCGGTAAAAGTGCAAAACTTAAGATGATTTTTTCTTAATTTCTCCGTGTTGTCAAGAAATTCTGACTTTTATCAGGTTTTCTTAAGTAAAGCAGGTTGGGGCTCATAACTTTTTTGCATGAAGGTGTTTCGAATTTCACATTTCCATTTTGCCCGGGAAAAAGGCTATCATATATGAGGTCAAAGAACCTTTTTCGAGATTTCCGGAAAAGGTCGGTCCGCCCGGCCGGCGGTAGCGGCAGGCGGCGTGAGAAATCGAAAAGGAGAGATCTATGAGAAGAACAGAGATGCTGATGAAGAACATGGAATACATCGGCTACAACGATCTTAATAAAAAGCCCGGATTCCAGATGGCGATGCACAAGACGAAGGACGGCAGATACTTCATCTACACCGCCTGCTTCCGCGACAACGGATTCAACATCGTGGAGGTCACAGATCCCGCGAGCCCTGTATCCAAGTGGGTAGAGGGAGACTGGATCGGAGAGGTCCACGACGGGCAGAGCCTGGCCAAGATCCAGGCCGCAGATGGCAAGCTCATCGCATGCTGCGGCGGCACCATGAGGGTGCTGCACGGCACACACGAGCAGCCGTACTGGGGCGGCATCAAGGTATACGACATCGAAACGGATCCATGGAATCCTAAGTTCCTCGGTCAGTTCGAGTGCGAGGACGGACCTGGAGTCCACAGGAGCTTCTACAGTGGCGGGAAATACGCCTATATCATGGGAAGCAAGAGGAACTACCTCGGCTACATCCTGAGGATCCTGGACATCTCCGATCCTGCCAACATCGTGGAGGTCGGAAGCTGGTGGGCAGACGGCCAGTACCTGGGGAACAAGAAGGCGTCAGCCATCCCTGAGGTCGGCACCGAGCCTTTCATGAAGCTCCCTAACGGCCACGCCATCACGGTCAAGGACGACGTGGTATACGCCGCGTTCCCTAACGTGGGATTCTGCCTCATCGACGTCAAGGACAAGACTCGCCCGAGGCTCCTGGGAAACGTTCCGCTGAACCCGCCTTTCGCGAACGGACAGGCCGGCGCGGCGTGCCACACCGCCATGCCTCTCGGCGACAGGCCTTTTGCCATCGTAACCACAGAGGGAGAGCGCCCTTGGTACTTCGACAAGAACCGCACCGAGGGGATGTTCCACAACATCACGAGCCAGCCGATGAACATCATCGGAATGATCGAGACGGGCGACATGGAGAACCCGAGCCTGATCTCCATCTTCCCTTATCCTGAAGTTCCGGAGGGATACAAGAAGTGCCACGGCGAGAACTTCAACATCATCGACGGACAGCGGGTGGTATTCGGACCTCACAACATGTTCGATGCCTTCGGCCAGGACTGCTACGAGAACAGAGACGACAGAGTCTACAACTGCCACTTCCAGGCGGGCCTGAGAGTATACGATGTATCCGATCCATTCGTTCCAAAGGAGATCGCCTACTTCATGCCGCCTGATCCAGAGGGCACATGGTTCGACATCGAGGATGGCACGCTCTTCCCTGGACCACACGTCGGTATCGCAGAGGACTGCCTGGTGGACGACAGGGGCTACATCTATGTGGACACATACCAGGACGGCCTCTATATCGTGAGGTGCACGCTGTAAAAAAACAATTAGCCATTGGTATCAATATAAGGAATGAGGGAGCGGCCGGAGCCGCGGGAGATGCCCGCGACCCGGCTGTTCTTGTGTTTTTTGTGCGGCTGTTCTGCCGTTCTGCACCAGCCGGCCATCCGGATCGTCCGACACCGCCCAGATCCGTACGGATCGTCACCTGTTCATCCGGGATAATGACATTTTCACACGGATCACAACCACAGACGCCGCGGCGATAGTATAATATTTGTTTGTGTTGAATGTTTTGTTACACTGAGCTGGCGATCTTCGGTCACTTTTCTCAAGATCGTTTTCGAACACTTCAGCTTTCATCAAGCAGTCAACAAAAAATAAGACTATGACCACACTTGACCATATAAGGAGGAAATTTATGCTGCGATTCTATTTTGCACTCTGGGTCTCGAAGCTGGCAGCCTGGGTCCTCAAACTCAGGGGCCGGGAGCGGGACGACAGGCCGGGACTGCTGGCCAACCGGATCTGTCCTGATTTTCTGGCGAAGATCCGCAAGCCGCCTCTGGTGATAACCGTCACAGGCACCAACGGCAAGTCCACCACCACCGCCCTGCTGAACAACAAGCTGGTGGCCGAAGGAAAGAAAGTATCCTTCAACGACTGGGGTGCGAACATGAACGCCGGATACGCCCTCAACCTCATGAGGTGCGTGAACATCTTCAACAAGCCGGTGTACGATGCTTCCATCCTCGAGGCCGACGAGAGGCTCCTGGACAAGACCATGGGGATGATCAGGCCGAACTACATCCTGGTCACCAACATCTGCAAGGACTCCCTGAGGAGGAACGGCCATCCGGAGTTCATCTTCGACATCATCAACAGGACCTTCGATGAGCTCGGCGACCACACCACCGCCATCCTGAACGCCAACGACCCGATCAGCTCTCAGCTGGCAGACCACTCCCCGAGGGTCTATTTCGGGATGTCGGACATCGGGGCGCACCCGTTCGAAAACCGCGTCAAGGACATCGCGGTCTGCCCTAAGTGCGGCAGCGAGATAAAATACAACTACAGGATCTACCGCCACATCGGGGATTTCTACTGCCCTGACTGCGATTTCAGGACTCCTGAGTCCAAGTACTACGTGTCCTCTGCGGACCTGAAAAACAGGGTCATGACCGTCGTAGAGAACGGCGAGGCGTGGGAGTACCCGCTCATCTCCGATGCGGTCTACAACGTGTACAACGTGCTGTCCTGCGTGGCGGTGCTCAGAGAGCTCGGAGAGTCCAAGAAAGAAATTTCTGAGTTCCTCAAGACACAGCAGGTGACCAAGATCCGGGAAACCTGCAAGGAATACAACGGCATCAAGTACTACACCTACGGCGCCAAGAGCCAGAACGTCAGCGCGGCTTCTACTGTTTTTGAGTACATGGCAAAGGAGCCTTCCGACAAGGATCTGGTCCTCCTCATGGACGAGGTCCAGGACGGCAACCACCCTACCGAGACCCTGACGTGGCTGTACGAAACAGACTTCGAGTTCCTGAACAGCCCTAACATCAAGAGGATCATCGTCGGCGGCCACATGTACCTCAACCACCAGCTCCGCCTGCTCCTGGCCGGAGTGCCGAGAGAAAAGATCGTGTGCGTGGAAAATGAAAGCGACATCCCGCAATACGTGGAGAGAGAGGGTATCGAAAAGGTCTACGTGCTCTTCGAGATAGACTTCCTCTTCAAGGCACTGAGGATGCGCGACGCCATCGTTGAAAAAGCCAGAGAGGAGGACGCAAGAGCATGAAAAACGTAGAACTTCTTTTTCCAGAGCTCTGCAACATCTACGGCGAGAGCTACAGCGTGACCTATCTCAAACGCTGCGACCCTGAAAACATCAACGTCATCGAGACGAACCACAAGACGCAGCCGGCCTTCGTCACACAGGACGTGGACATGATCTACCTGGGGTGCATGACCGAGCGGAAGCAGGAGATGGTGATCCAGATCCTGTCGCAGTACAAGGACCGGATCCGGGAGCTCATCGACAAGGGCGTGATCTTCCTCATCACCGGAAATGCCATCGAGATCTTCGGCAACGAGATCCGCGACGGCGGCCGCACCATCCCGGCGCTGGGACTCTTCGACTTTTACTCGGTGAGGTACATGGACAGGGAGCGTCACAACTCCCAGTTCATCGGCAACTACGGCGACCTGAAGATGCTCGGACACAGGAGCCAGTTCTCCTTCGCCTACGGCGAGTTCGAAAACAACTTCATCGACATCGAGAAGGGTATCGGCATGAACCCGGACACCCGCAGAGAGGGCATACACGTGAACAACTTTTACGCCACCTACTCCCTCGGGCCGTTCCTGATCCTGAACCCGTACTTCACCAAGGAGCTTCTTGGAAAAATGGGGCTGGATCAGTCGCTGTGCTTCGAGAAGGAGATCATAGACGCGTACGAGTACAGGCTCAACGAGCTGAGCAGGAACATGAAATAGGACTGGAGATCACGATCTGACGACAGATCGAATTTGGGGGAATAAATGATAAATCCGAAATTTCTGCTGAAGCGGATGAGAGGAGCCAACTATCAGGGCTTCATCGACTCCGCGAAGAGAATAAGCAATATCAATCACAGGCCCTGGCCCGTGAACCTGGCGGACTGCCTCATGTGCACGGCCAGGTACGGCAGCGGCTACGTGGATTACGAGACCTTTGAGATGTACCGGATGAACGGCCGGGATAGGGCCAACGTCCTGACCATCTCGAAGAACAACGATCTCGTGAAAAGGCTCAACGACCAGAGTTACAAGGACTACTTCGAGGACAAAGCTCAGTTCAACAAGACTTTTGACAAGTTTATAAAGAGAGACTGGCTCTATCTGAAGGACCACACCTACGAGGACTTCGTCAGGTTCATCAGCGGCAAGGACCAGATCATCGTGAAGCCTCTGGGTCTCAGCTGCGGCCAGGGGATCGAGATGTACCGACCTGCGGAGCATGACCCTCGAGAGCTCTATGACGAGCTCATGAAAAATCAGGCCTATCTGGTCGAAGAGGTCGTTGTCCAGAGCGATGAGATGGCGGCTCTCTGCCCTTCTTCCGTGAACACCATCCGTCTGGTGACCATCCTCAACGGCGACAAGGCCAGTATCGTTGCCGGCTGCGTGCGCATGAGCAAGGGCAATGCCTTCGTGGACAACTTCAACCACGGCGGGCTGGCTGCGATCCTGGACACAAACACTGGAAAACTGGCCACCGACGGCTACGACAAGTGGCGCCACACCTACGTCACCCACCCTTCCACGGGTACCGTCATCAACGGTTACCCGATCCCGATGTGGGACGAGGTCAAGGATCTGGTTCGTGAGGCCGCAAAAGTCGTCCCTCAGATCAGGTACGTGGGCTGGGACGTGGCCATCAGCAGGGATCACGGCCCTCTCCTCATCGAGGGGAACGAGTTTCCGGGGCAGGACGTGACACAATATCCGAAGCTCCACCTCGGGACATACGACGTGATGCTGGCGGCGATCAGCTAGCGTGTCTATGCGGATGCGCCCCGGCTAAACGGGTGATGTGGCAATGCGGCGGCATCCCAACGAAACGTGTGATACGCAATGTGGCGGCATCTGCGGGGCGATCTGTAGATAGAATATGAGAAAATGTGGCATCTGTGCTCTTCTTAATTTCAGGTTTTGCGAAATTGCGGGAGTACAGATGCTTTTTTGTTTTGTGCGGCCCCGAGGACCGTTCGCAGCGCGCACCTCTTTTTTCCCATGGCATGTGCGATACTGCGCATATCATGGAGCTATCTCGGTTCCACGGGATCAGTCACTTTATTATTTTCCGTGGAACCTGTGGAAACCTCTCTAGGGAGAATGCCACGGAATCTATCATTATCTTCCTTTCCGTGGCTTTTTTTATAAGACATGTTCCACGGAATTCAGACCTTTATCATTTTCCGTGGAACCCGTGGGAACCTCTCCGGGGAGAATGCCACGGAATCTATCATTATCTTCTTTTCCGTGGCTTTTTTATAAGACATGTTCCACGGAATTCAGACCTTTATCATTTTCCGTGGAACCCGTGGGAACTTCTCTGAGGAGAATGCCACGGAATTCGGTACTGCGATCTATATCGTGGAACTCGATCTTAACAACGACAACTCTGACCCGATAACTTTGACACGCCAACTCTGACTTGCAATGCAATCTCCATTTTCCTCCTGCTGCACCGGTAAAATACTTATATCAGGTGACGGCGGAAATATCTTGAAAACTTTGAACCTTTCCGTGCACAGCAACCACTATATTATGAAAGGCCGATCCCAGGTTTAATCAGGAGGAGCGATAATATGAAGACTAATGCGAAAAAGGAGATCGAGCTTGCCATCCTGGCCGGCGCCATGGCCCTGGTTCTGGTGCTTACCGGATGCGGAAGTGCTCTTGAAAATGCGAAAGACGATGCAGACAAGTACATAGGCGCAGTGGATCTCAAGGCATATACAACAGAGGATCAGAAAGGCATCAAGTCGCTGCAGTCCGACACGAGGAAAGCTGTAGATAAAGCCAAAGACGAAAAGAGATTGCATAAAAAAAGAGATGGCATTGCGCCATCTCAAAAAATGCTACTGAAATCTTACATATTGTATCTGTATTGTTAGAGAACAGTCAGATCATATGTCCTCGGTGCCATCAGGTCTCCCTCGAAAATGAGTGGCTATTTCTCAGCGGACGAGAAGCCGAGGTAGTGGTATCCCGTCTTTTCTATGACGTCCTGAACGACCTGCGGATCAACTGGCTCCGCGGTCTGGAACACGGCGTTGCTCTTGCGCCTGGACGCCTTTACCTTTTTTGCATCCGGAAAAGCCTTCCGCAGCTCGTCTGCGATGTGTGACTCGCACATGCCGCACATCATCCCCTCGATTTTTACCTCATTCTTGTACATTATTGATATTCTCCTCATATTCTAAAGTGTCCGCAGGCGTACCTGCAGGAGCATCGCCAGAGACACATTTCCCGGGCAGCGCCGGACACCGTCGCATCCCAGTGTCTCCAGTTGCCGGCACGTCACATCGGCAAATAGATAAAGCCGCAACGGTGTATCCCGCTGCGGCCAGTTGTTACTTTACTTTTTTCGCTGTACCGCAGCTGTGCCCGCAGGAACCGCAGTTTCTTCCGCAGTTCTTGCAGGAGCTGCCGTTCTTAAGGCTGTAGCGGGCGGCCAGGAAGGCCAGCACAGCGATCACAAGAGCAACTATTATGCTTGGCAAATTCATTTTTGATCACCACCTCAGTTAAGCTTCTGCACCAACGATGGCTCCGTCCAGTGTGTCTTTCTTTCCGTAAGGGTTCCTGCGGAAGATGAAGTAGATGGCTGCAACGATGACTGCAACTGCGACCGCTGTTCCCAGAGTGAAGGCACCGCCGGAAACGAAGGCACCGATCTGGTATGTGCACAGGGTCAGGAAGTAGCCGATGCCCATCTGGAAGCCGAATGTGATCCAGCCCCACTTCTTTGAGCCCATCTCACGGAATGCAGTGGCGATAGCCACCATGCAAGGTGCGTCGAAAATATTGAACAGGAGGAAGCACATTCCCACCAGCTTGCTGCCGCCAAACATCGCGTTGATGGCTGTGGCAACTGCTGTCTCTGCGTCGCTGGTAGCGTGGGCCAGCATTCCCAGAGTAGCTGTGGCCTGCTCTTTCGCCACCTCTGCGGACACCGTAGCAACGGCTCCCTGCCATGTGCCGAATCCAAGAGGCATGAATATCCACTTCAGGCCCTCACCGATGTATCTCAGGAACGAGCTGTCGATGTCGTCCGCCAGGAATCCGGACGGTCCGAAGTGCATCAGGAACCAGATCACGATACACATGGTGAAGATGATGGTCCCTGCCTTGATGATAAACGCTTTTGCCCTCTCCCAAACGTGGATGAGCACTCCCTTTACCGTAGGGATGTGGTATGCCGGGAGCTCCATTACGAAAGGAGCCGGATCGCTGGAGAAGTACTTCGTCTTCTTGAGTGCGATACCCGAGCAGATCACGATGGCCAGGCCGAGGAAATACATTCCCGGAGCGACGAACTTGCTTCCAGGGAAGCACACCAGCGTCATCATGGCCACGATCTCCATCTTGGCGCCGCAAGGCATGAAGGTAGAGAGCATGATGGTCATGCGGCGGTCCTTCTCGTTCTCGATGGTACGTGCCGCCATGATCGCCGGCACCCCGCAGCCCGTTCCGATGAGCATAGGGATGAAGGATTTTCCGGAAAGCCCGAAGCGACGGAAGACTCTGTCCATGATGAACGCCACACGCGCCATGTATCCGGAGTCCTCAAGGATGGACAGGCACAGGAAAAGGAGGATCATCTGAGGGACGAATCCCAGCACCGTTCCCACGCCGCCGATGATGCCGTCGACCAGCAGGCTCTCGAGCCAGCCAGGAGCGCCGATTGCGTCCAGTCCAGCCGTAGCACCGTTGGTGATCCACGTGCCGAACAGGACGTCGTTGGTCCAGTCCGTGAGCCATGTTCCCAGCGTGGTAACTGATATGAAGTACACGAGCCACATGATCGCCACGAAGATCGGGAGCGCGGCGATACGGTTGGTCACCACCCTGTCGATCTTGTCGGAAGTGGTCATGGCGTGTCTCGACTGCTTTTTCTTCACCGTGTCGGCCACGATCTCCTGGATGTACGTGTATCTCTGGTTCGTTATGATGCTCTCCGCATCGTCGTCCATCTCCTTTTCACAATCCTGAACGTGGAGGTCGATGTGCTTCACGAGCCCTTCCGGGAGCTGCAATCCCTCGGTGGCCTTGGTGTCTCTTTCAAAAAGCTTTACAGCGAACCAGCGGAGGTTTTCGGGTTCCACCGCATCCTGGATGGATTCTTCGATGTGCGCCAGGGCGTGCTCAACGCTTCCCGTGAACACGTGAGGGAGCTCTCTGTGCTGGCCGGCGAGCTTTTTTCTCTTGAAGGCCTCAGCCTCCTCTATGGCCATCTCTGCGGCCTTCTTCGTGTTCTCACTGTGGAGGGCGCTGATCTCGATGGTCCTGCAGCCAAGGTCTTTCCCGAGCTTCTCGGTGTCGATCCTGTCTCCGTTCTTTCTGACCAGATCCATCATGTTGAAGGCCAGAACCACCGGGAGTCCGATCTCCACCAGCTGTGTGGTGAGGTACAGGTTCCTCTCGATGTTGGTTCCGTCGACGATGTTCAGGATCACGTCAGGCTTCTCGTTTACCAGGTAGTTTCTGGACACGACCTCCTCGAGTGTGTATGGGCTGAGAGAGTAGATGCCCGGGAGGTCCTGGATGATCACATCCTTATGGCCAGAGAGGCGTCCCTCCTTCTTCTCTACCGTCACCCCCGGCCAGTTTCCCACGTACTGGGTGCTGCCGGTGAGGTCGTTGAACAGTGTCGTCTTACCGCAGTTGGGGTTTCCCGCAAGTGCTATTTTTATACTCATTCCTTCCTCTTTTCTGTACTTGATGCCTCCCCGTGGCAAGGGGGGGCTGTGATGTACTGTTCTCTTTTGTGAGCCCATTTTTTCATCCGGGCTCTGAGATCTTTGAAAAAGCCGTATCAGGTCATCAGCTCATCTCAAGGATATCGGCATCTTCCTTGCGGACTGACAGCTCGTATCCCCTGACGGTGACTTCCACCGGATCGCCCAGGGGAGCCACCTTGCGGACATAGATCTCTGTGCCCTTGGTGATGCCCATGTCCATGATCCTGCGCTTCAGCGCGCCGCTGCCGTGGATCTTTATCACGGTAGAACTCTGACCTATCGGAACATCCCTCAATGTCTTCATATCTCACCCTCCTCACTCTTTTTTATATAAATGGGCCCGAAGGCCCTGATCCATACCGGACTGTTCTGATCACGCGGCTACTCGCGACCCGCGGACAGATCCACCGCTCCTCGCGAACTGCGGTCAGAGCGTGATAAAGATCTTTTCCGCCATCTTCGACGTTACCGCCAGCGTGGAATCCTTCACATTGATGATGAGGTTGCCGTTCCCCGGCGCAGAGACCACTCTAACCTCGGTGCCCGGAACGAGGCCCAGATCCTCCAGGTGCTTTTTCGTCTCCGGACTTCCTCCTATTCTGGAGACCATCAACTTTTCTCCTGAATTGGCCATAGACAGTGGAAGCATGAACTCATCTCCTTACATAAAACAAATCGCTGATATATGCCTCAACGAACAGTTATACATCTCTAACTCGCTTAGGAATTATATCATCATGGTAATAAATGTAAACTTAATTTTGATAAGACTATTTATACTGAGTTAGATTGTTTTAACCGCATTAGGCTGTTATAATCATATAAGGCAATTAAATTTGCGGCCTCGGGACTCGCGACAGCGGAGATGTTTATTCTCTCTACAGGGTCGATCCGATCCACAGCCACGGACACGCAAGGACCAGATGCAAAACTATCCCTTTAATTTGACCTTTAAATTCACTGCGGAGGTTAGCCAGATATGACCAGATCAGAACAGATGAAAAGCATTTACAGAACGTTCGAGGATTACCTCGAGGCGATCCTGATTATAAAAGAACGCCAGGGATACGTGCGCTCCACCGATGTCGCTTCCCAGCTGGGGGTCTCTCAGCCCAGTGTTTCATATTCGGTAAAACGCATGATGGAGAGGGGCTTCCTCACCAGAGACCAGAACAACATGCTGATCCTCACCGACGAGGGCTCCGAGATAGCGCGGCGGACCTACGACCGCCACAAGCAGCTGGAAAAGATCTTTATCTCCATCGGTGTGGATCCGGAGACCGCCAGGGAGGACGCCTGCAACGTGGAGCACGACCTCAGCGAAAAGACATTTCAGCTCCTGTGCAAACACTTCGGGGGAGATGCGAAGAAATAAATTCGAACAGAGGCGGCTGGTGACCGGAGACGGCTGGCGGTCGGCGAACGGATGCGACTGTTGACAGCAAACAGGCGTCTGTGCTCCTTGTTTATATCGATTTCTCGACAGTTCAAGGGCACAGACGCCTTCTCTCTCTGAATCTGTTTTCTGTTTTCCCGTCCGCTTCGCCACCAGATCACGCCGGCCTTCCAGACGCTGACAGCGATGGCGGCGATAGCAGCGGCTCTTGCGGTGGCGCCGAAGCTGTCTACTTTTCCATCAGATCCATACCAGCCTTCCAGGCGACCGCCACTTCCTCGCCGTACCTGTAGTACTTGCGGCCGAATGTGTCGAAGATCAGCGGATCCATTTTCCTTACATCCACGTTGCCCTCTTCATCCAGCAGGCTGTCATCCACCAGCACGCCCAGGATATCCCCATACACGTGCAGGCAGGTCTTACCCTGGACGATCTCGCTCACCTTGCACTCCATGGTGATCGGGTATTCCTCAACGACAGGAGCATCCACCTTTTCGCTCTTGACCGCGTGCATGCCGGAGCGCTGGAACTTTTCAGGGTCCTTATTGCCCGTAGCGATCCCGAAGAAATCAGACTCCTTCACGTGCGCCCCGTCGGCCACACTGAGTGTGAATGCGCCTCTCTTCCTCAGGTTCTCCGTGGTCTTGTGCCCCTCGCTGATGTTGAGCACGACTTCCTTGGATCCGCAGACGCCGCCCCAGGCCATGTTCATCACGTCGACGGTCCCGTCCTCGCCGTAGGTGGCGATCATCAGCACCGGCATGGGTGCCAGCAGCGGTTTTACACCGAGATCTTTTTTCATTTTGCTTTCCTCCTTTGAAAAAAACATATCGTAAATTCGTAAGCTTCCGGCGGCCTACGGCCGTGTATCATCTGGCAGCCCGGTGATCTCCGGCCGGCATCGTCCGGGATCCTGGCCGAGCAGGCGTCTCCGACCTTCTCATGCAAAAGGATCCCAGTCCTCCGCCCCGGTACCGTCACCAGCTGCGTCACCTGAGGTCTCGTCCTCCCTCATGATGTTGGCGGCCTCCAGCAGGACCGCCGCCAGCTCCGTGGCACGAGACGCCACAGCCTTTTCCGTGAGCTCCGGCAGCAGGCTTCCCGGGATCAGCTTCCTGTCCAGCATGTACACCAGCGCCGGCTTGTCCCTCTCCTCTATCGCCATTGTTGCCATGGCCTCCGGGTCCTCGCGGACGATCCCGTCCAGCAGCTCCGAAGCGCCGGAACCGGAGTCCCCGGAAAGCTCTTTTTTCTCCCAGAGATCGCTCATGGCCGTCAGTGCGGCAGTGGACCGATACTTTTCTGGCAAAAGCCCTATATGATCCGTGGAGATGTGGATCCGCCGGAGCTTCGAGGCACCGGAAAAAGCGTTTTCATCTATCGAGCACACCGTTGCGGGTATGCGTATCTCACGGAGAGACGTGCAGCTCCCGAACATGAGGGGTCCCAGTTCCCGGACGCCCTCCGGCAGATCCACGGACTCCAGGCTCCTGCACTGCAGAAACACCTGCTGTCCCATCTCATCCAGTTCACGCGGGAGCACCAGGCGCTTCATGGCGTAGCAATCCTGGAAGGCGTTGTCCCCGATGGCCCGGATTCCTTCCGGCAGTATGAGCTCTATGATGTAGCCCTTGCCGTAAAAGGCCTTTGCGGATATCTCCTCTATGTAATCAGGCAGCTCCACCACCGGAACGGCGATGTCGTAGCTCACCATTTTTCTGCCTATTATAAGCGACGGCATTGGAGCTCACCTCCCTTGATAGTCCAATTTTCGTTCGTTGTTTTTCGTTTGTCGTCCGCCGTGCGCCGGCTGCCGAAGACCGGGCGCCGCGTATCAGCAGTCGCATATCGGCCGTTACTCCTTGAGGTCCCGGATCTCGTCCTGGAGATCCTTTTCCCTGTCGTAGAAAAGCACCTCCTTGTTGTGCCGGAAGTACCCGGGGCTCCCGTGCTTGCCGATGAAGCGGGAGCTGTGCTTGTTTTCAGTGAGGGTGGTGACGAAGACCAGCATCTCGTTGTCATCGCCATATGTCTTCTCGATGAAGGAAAAGGCGTTCTCGAGCCGCGCACCCGCGGACTTTACCTTCTCTTCTTTTTCCCGGTTCTTCTCCGCCATGACGCCCCTGATCACGGCCACGGGATCGTCATCGCCAGTCGCCGCATCGGCGCTGAGGCGGGTCCCCATCTCCGACAGGCCGGAGATGACGCCCATCTTCACTCTCTTTTCCCCGCGGGAGATGCTGTGGGCCATGCGCTCCCTGCGGAGCTCCTCCTTCAGCTCCTCGCGGCGGCTGTCAAGGATCGTAACGCCCTGGGCGCACCCGCCGGAGGCGAGCTTTTCCCGGTCTTCCTTTATCAAAGCCACCAGCGACCGAATGATCTCCTCGGCATCGCTGATGCTACGGAAGTCGGATATCAGGCTGTCGCTGAGCATCCTGAGCACGGTGATGCGCTCGTCGAAAGGCGCCTTGCCGGCCTTTTCCAGCACCGCCGGGCTGCCGCCGCCGTTCAGGATGTCGTTGACGTCGTATTCCTGCCTGAACTTGAAGAACAGGTCGTAATAAGCGGCGAAGTCCCTGGCGATCCGCTCGTTCTGAAGGTACTGGCGGATGAGATCGATGTCCACGGGCAGGTCGTTTTTCTCGTAGAGCTTTATGGCCTCGGAGAGATCCACCCAGCCCCTGGCCGTGACGAATTCCTTGCCATCCACCGTGGTCTCCACCGAGTAGAAATCGTCCTTCTTGATCTGGAGATAGCTTATCACCGAGCTGTGCACTCCCTCGTTCTGGGCGTACTTCATCCACACCGCCAGGTCCGGCTCCACGTCGATGCGCTTCAGCCTGTCCATGGTCACGATGTCCATCTCCCGGACCGAGTCGTTGTACTCAGGCGGGTTTCCGGCGGTCACCACCACCCAGCCGTCGGGCACGCGGTGACGGCCGAAGACCTTGTTCTGCAGAAACTGCAGCATCGAAGGCGCAAGTGTCTCGGATATGCAGTTGATCTCGTCCAGGAAAAGGATCCCCTCCTTCTTGCCGGTGGCTTCCATGAGGTCGTACACGCTGGCGATTATCTCGCTCATGGTGTACTCGGTCGTCCTGTATTTTGTCCCGCCGTATTCCTTCTCATGGATGAAAGGAAGGCCCAGGGCGCTCTGCCTCGTGTGGTGGGTCATGGAATAGGACACCAGTCCTATCCCCATCTCCTCGGCGACCTGAGACATGATGTCCGTCTTGCCGATCCCCGGCGGGCCGACGAGGAACAGCGGCCTCTGCCTCTCCACCGGAATAATGTAATCCCCGAATTCGTCCTTGCTGAGATAGGAGATCACCGTGTATTTCACCTGGTTTTTTCCCTGCTCTATGTTCATACTGCGTCACCCCTCGCGCTTCTATGCTATTCTCTGCTCTTCTTTTCCCGGTCCTTTTTTCCCGCCTCGTGACCGTATTGGTCCCGCTCCTTGCCGAGCTAGTCCCGCTCGTCGCTGAATTCCACCTTCATGGCCCACGGCGGGACCTGTACGTCCTCAGACTTCCCGTCTGTAAAAATAAATGCCGTATCATAAGCCGGCTTCTTCTTCGGGAAGATCCCCTTCCCGTCTGTAAAATACAGCAGGCCCCTCAGGTCCCTAAGCCGTCCCTCCTTCACCATCTGGTCCACGTACCGGAACACCGGGCGGAAGTCCGTGCCTCCCAGGCCACGGATCTCCATGTTGTCCAGGTATTCCTCAACGTCTGCCCTGTCCCGCAGGACCCTCACGTCCTGGATCTTCGCATCGCACTGGATCAGGTGGATGTTGAACTTCTTTTGTATGACAGTGCGGTTCTGGAGGATCTCGAAGGTCTTCTCCACGAAGGACCTCACCAGGCTCCCCTCGGTGGATCCCGAGGTGTCGATGGCGATCACCATGTCTCTGATCTGCTTTTCGTCGCTGTATTCCAGCGGCTCGATCAGCGGCATGTCCCCGTACAGATCCATCCCGTAGGAATAGTAGATGTAGTCGAAGGAGCTGTCGTCCACCTTCACCGTCTCTCTCCTGGCTGCAAACTTCCTGAGGAAGGTGGTGAAGTCCACGGGCTTCCGGTATCTGTCCCTCAGGCTCGCGGAAAATTTTTCCTCTCCCGCCTCCTGTTCCCGGTCGTCCATCTCCATGCCGGTCCTGACCATCTCGCTGATCTTCTCCCAGTCCGCCTGTGAAACGAGCTCCCGGCCCTTTATCTCCCGGGCCTCTCTGTCCTCGTCGGTATCCTCCTCGAGCTCAAACGGACTCGAGTTCTCCATCTGGTACCACAGCCGGTGGTCGTCCACCCGGAAAACATCCCCCAGGTCCCTCAGCTCGCCCCCGGTCATCTCTCCCTCCAGGAGCTTCCTGTAGAGAGCCGGCGCCGTGAGCTTTCCGTATCTCTGCCTCAGCTTCGAGAGCGCCCCCGCCCGGACTCCGTCCATGGAACAGCGGAAGCAGTCCATCCCGAGCGACATCACCAGCTCCTCCACCGCCACGTCCACGGCCAGGTTCCACAGGGCGGCGTTGACCTCCCCGGAGATGAAGTAGTGCTTCATTATGCAGTGCATGAGGACGTGCATGTAGTCGTGGGTGAGCCTGGTGATGGAATCACCGGCGCGCATGAGGATGTCCTTCGGGCTGTAAAAAAAGGATGTGCCGTCCGTCATAGGCGCGCGGCCCGCGTCCCGGCCGTCCTCCGCCGTCGATACGTCCTTCAGCGCGAAAACCGCGGGATCCATGAACCGCATGTTCGTCACCAGACGGTTCTTCCCTATCCTGAGGGCCTCCGCCGCCAGCACCTCCCGCTTCTCACCGGATCCTCCTCCGGCTTCCGTCCCGATCTCAGGTTTGTTCTCCGGTTTGTTCTCCCGTCTTGCCGTGTTTTCACTTTTTACATTCGCATCTTCTCTGTCCATGGCTATATTCTATCAGCTGAGGATCTTCACTTCATCAAGAATATGTGACTTTTTTGGTCTACATTAGATCCAGTATCTCTCTGTAAAAGCCTTCTTCGTCTCCCGCCCTCTCTATCTCGCTTTGGATCTGGCCTTCTCTTATCATGAGGAGCCTGTGGCTTCTGGCCGCCAGGCGCGGGTTGTGAGTCACCATTATCACCGACGTGCCCATGGACTGGTTGATGTCCTCCAGGAGCTCTGCGACCATCCTTTCGGATCGTTCATCCAGGTTTCCCGTTGGCTCGTCCGCCATCAGGACCTCAGGGCTGTTTATGAGCGCCCTGCAGATGGCGACTCTCTGCCGCTCGCCTCCCGACATCTCGTAAGGAGCCTTTTCCAGAAGCTCCTCCTTGAGGTCTGCCCTGCGGCTGAGTTCCAGAGCTCTTTCCTTGAGCTCATCCTCATTTCTCTTGTCCAGTATCCCGGGCAGGATGATGTTGTCCATGGCCGTCAGGCTGTCCATGAGGTTGAAATCCTGGTATATGAAGCCCACCCGGCGCCTCCTGATGTCCGCCATCTCGTCGGTCCAGAGGTCTCTGGTGTCATTGCCCAGGAATTCCAGCTCTCCTGACGTGGGTCTGGAGATCATCCCAAGGATCCTGAGGAGCGTGGACTTGCCGCTCCCGGAGCGCCCCATGATGCTGAGGTACTCACCTTTTTTTACCTGCATGTCGATGCCCTTGAGGACGTGGACCGTCTTCTTTGAATCGTCCTCCAGGCTCCTGATGAAATAGTCCTTCTTCAGATCAGCTGCCCTGAGGAGCAGGTCGTTTTCTGTTGTTTTTTCCGTCTGCGGGATCATGCTCCACTCACCTTTCCCTGACACATTTTTTCAGTCTCTTTCTCAACACGGCCCACAGTATGAGCTGCACCGCCGCGAAAACGAGCCAGACCTCCATTGTCCCCCTGGAAAACACCCTCATCTGGTCCGTCGTGAACTGCCTCTGACTGAAGATCATGCCCTGGAAAAGAAGGGCTGATCCCAGCGCCGCAACGGCGGGTGGCAGGAAGTACGGGCGCAATTCCTGCCTGATGGATCTGCTCTCCTGCTCTTTCGTCATGCCCAGATCGGACAGGAGGCAATATTTCTTTCTCATCTCCTGCTCCTGGGTCACGAAGCGGAGAAAAGTTATGAGGACCGACGATATGCAGAGGATGACCAGCGTCATCACTGTCACCTCATCCTTCATGATCCTCTCCGTGGTCAAGTCCCTGATCATCGCAGCTCTGGCATATACAGGCCTGATCTCGCTGTCCCACCGCGAATCACCGCGGTGGCGCCGTCCGAAGCTGCTGACGATCTTATCCACCGCTCCGGATCCTTTGACCTTCCCGGTGTTCACCAGGTACATGACATCCGGGCCCTCTGTTCGGCCCTGTCTCAGTTTGCTGAAATACCTGTCGGACACAACGATGATGTTCTCCTGCCTGCCTCTTCCGAACTCGCCGGTCAGGATCGCATATTCCCTGCTCTTTATCTTATGGGGAGGAAAATACCGGTCTCTCGCGTGCCAGTTGTAGTCATTCAGCGGCTGGCCGATGCGGAAGTTCGGATCTCCGTACTCCATGAACCATTCAAGCGGATGTGAGGACCTGGAAGAGTCCTGCTGGAAGACCACGTGGATCTCATCGCCCTTCAGGTCGAGGCGCTCGTTGAAGGTATTGGTGGTGTATCCCCTGTGCTGCCTTCTGTCTCCAGAGGCCATTTCCTTGAGCTTGTAATACTCCGATTCGGGGATCATCACCTGCTGGCCCTGAGGCCACATCACATCCATGTATGCGTTGCTCAGCACATCGGCCCAGGAATAGGGAGCGCCGTGGGCAGTTGTCACCCTGATCATCGGGAACTCCTTCACCGCTGCTCCCAGGTCCCTCAGAGCCGCCACGTCCTCCTGGTCTCCGGCGTCGCTGGAACGACCCATCATGACGTAGTCATATGGAAAAAGGTCCGACGGATCCTCGGCGGTCTTCTCTCCGCCGAACTCAGCGGCAAATGGTCCCAGGATGGCGAACTGTATCCCCGTGAGGAGCATCACCGTGAGAACGGTGGTCATGAAGTGATACATCAGAGAAGAGCGGCTGACCTTGTTCAGCGTGCCCCTTTTCCTCGTCCTGATGGCGATCATCGCCGACGCTCCGTAGATCACCAGCCCGATGCCGGCAATGAACAGAAACTGATATTTCAAGTCCTCAGATGACAGTTCTCTGTGGAACATGGACGCCTCTGCGGCCGCCAGCACGGCTCCGGCCGCCGCAGAAACTATGGCCTCCCACTTCCATGGGCTCCTTTCCTTTTTCACCGCAGCCCTCTCGCTGGAAGTCTGCCACACCGCCACCTGATAGTTCACCATCAGCGAAAAAAACGTAAGTACCGCATAGAACCCCAGCGTCTCGAGATATATCACCGGGGAAAAACTTCCCGCGGCTACACCTGCGGCATCTTTTGCCCATGCACCGATGGCGAGAGCCGCCACTGTCCCTGCCGCGCAGCCGATGGCTACACTTATCAGAGAGCTGATCGCGTACTCCATCACCTCGTCTGCGGCCAGCAGCCGTGACCTGGCTCCGAGAGCCCTGAGGGTCCCGACCGTCCTGCGCCTCTTCGCCCCGTAGACACCATATGCAAAGGCCATGAGCAGAACATTAAGTATTATCGCCGTGACCACGGTGTCCTTGAGTATCTCCTCAAGGCCGCCCCCGATCAGTATCTCTTCGGTGCTGTGCACCGACATGAACATCTCACGCAGGCCGAGGGCTGTGCACAGGAACGCGGATGACAGGGCACCGCAGAATGTGAGCAGGATGTACTCCTTTCTGTAGGCCCTGGCGACCTTCCGATGGATCCTGTATATACCGGAAGAATAGCGGCCAGCAAAGGCCAGCCGCCTCTTCTTTTCCTCCTCGTACTCATGGTGCTTCCTGTCCAGCTCTCTGTTCTTCACGGCCAGGTCTTTGTATTCCAAGGCGTATTTGTTGAGGAGAAAGTCCAGTATCGTCAGGAACGGCCAGGCGTAGCCTATGAAGGTGCAGGATATGTAAAAGGCGAAAAAGTACGCCATGTACAGTACCGCACAGCCGCACATGAAGTGGGTGACGCGTATGAGGCGGGGAGTGAGGCCTTTGCCCCTCAGCAGTTCGACCCCCTTGTACAGGCCTGCTGCGCCGCCCGCCAGAGGCGCTATGGACATGACTCCCGACAGGACCGAATATCCACCTTCCCCGTTCACCACGTGGAGCCCGTACTGTATTATGCTTTCAGCGCTGCCGGACTCCCGGGTCCAGGGAAGGAACACAAAAACAAACAGGGCCAGATCTATTACTGCCCCTGTGAGTTCCAGGATCCTGTCCTTCCTGGTCTTTGTCGTTTCTTCTTCTCTGTCTGTTTTATCTGTTCTGTCTGCTCTGCCTGCCACCGGATCTGTCCTCCCTGATATACAGCTCGATTATATGCCCTGAAAGGGTGGCATTACAACGGTGCATCTTCCGCGGATTCCTTCTTGATCAGGTGGTATATCCTCCAGTACATGAAGACCACGAAAACGAAGAAGAGTGCCGACGCTCCCGGCGTGCCCATCATGGCACAGGTGTCGTAGAAGCCGTGGGCCAGCACCGAGAGCACATAGCCCTTGAGTATTTCCGGCTTCACCATGCCGTAATTCCCGTGGACCTCGGCCCTCTTGGCCCTGCCGTAGTAATAGCCGAACACCACCGCGAAGGCCATGTGCCCCGGTATCGAGAGAAATGCCCTGGACAGAGCGACTCCCAGTCCGTAGGTGAAGACGTACATGACGTTTTCGAAGGCGGCGAATCCGAGTGACACGAATACGGCGTAGACTATGGCGTCGAACATGTAGTTGAAGGCCGGGTGGTTCCAGGTGGCCTTGTAGAGCAGAAAGTACTTCGCAAATTCTTCCGCACAGCCCACCACCAGAAAAGCCAGCAGTATTGTGTACATCGGGCTGCGCCTGCTCAGGCTGAAGGAGCCAAGGATGCTCTCACCTATGGTCTCCAGGATGATGGCCAGGAGAGCCGCAAGGACCCCGCACATCAGCAGTTTAAATAGCAATCCAGCAGGCTCTTTTTCCACAGTATCTTTTTTGTATATGTACCTGAGCAGCACGATCGCCGGCAGCAGGGCCGCAAGCATGTACACCCAGTACTGTATTGTAATTGCTTCGACGAAGAATAAGATCATGTTTCCTCCCTTACAGGCGGCCTACAGGCACTCGAGAAATATCTGATAGATCTCGTCCTTCGTGAGCTGTCTGTAGGCTCCCTGAGAGATGCCGGACGAGTCGGCAGCCTTCCTCAGGATGTCCCTGTCGGTGATCCCGAGATCCGTGAGCGTCCCGGGGAGCCCGCAGTCCCTTATGAACTTTTCCAGGGCGTCTATCCCGGCGAGGGCCATCTCCTCGTCCGTCATGTCTCCCTGATCTATGCCCCAGACGTTCCGGGCGAAGCGGACGAACTTTTCCAGGCCATCCTTGTATATGTGCCTGTAGTACACCGGATGGAGGACCGCCAGGCCTTCTCCGTGGTTGCAGTCAGTGAAGGCACTGAGCTGGTGCTCCATGTTGTGAGCCTGGAAATCCTTGTCCTTGCCCAGCTTGATGATCCTGTTCTCCGCCATTGAGGAGTCCCACATCAGATTGCTCCTGGCCTGATAGTCCTCAGGATCCTCGATGGCCTTCCTCATGCTGGCGATGGTGTTCCTCATGAGGGCCTCGGAGATGTCGTCGGAGACGTTCCCGTCGTCAGGCCCGGAAAAGTACGTCTCCATTATGTGGCTCAGTATGTCGAAGCTTCCGGCACGGAGCTGTCTCGCGGACACGCTCATGGTGTAGACCGGATCCAGAAGTGAGAACCTGGCGTTGGCTTCCGGATAGTCGATGTCCGTCTTGATCCCGGTCTCTGTGTTGGTGAGGACCGAACCGCCGTTGACCTCGCTCCCCGTGGCCGCCGCCGTGACTATGATGCCGAGGGGTATCAGCTCGTGGGATATCTTGCCTTTTTTTGCCCAGTACTCCTCCCACGGGTCGCCATCGTAGTTCGCGGTCATGGCGATAGCCTTGCAGCAGTCCATCACGCTGCCGCCCCCAACGGCGAGGATCAGGTCAGGGCAGAACTCACGGGCGAGATCCCTCCCCTCCATCATCTTCTCGTATGTGGGATTCGACATTATTCCGCTGAACTCGATCACGTTCTTACCCGAATCCCTGAGGACGGAGATCACGGTGTCGTAGATGCCGTTTTTCTTGATGGATCCGGTGCCGTAGCCCAGCATCACGTTCGGGCCGTAGCCCTTCAGGATCTCCGGGAGGTACCTGCGGACGCAGTCCCTGCCGAAATAAACTCTGGTGGAATTTTCAAATACAAAATCTTTCATCTCCGGGCTCCTTCTCGTCTTCCTCCTGCTGAGGATGTTGTCCCGCTAATTGTATATTCTCACCGGGAAAACCGTCAACAAATAACCGCACTTCTGTGTAATGTGGTATAATCGTCTGGCGATGATTGTCAGATATCACAAATTCATTGCCATCATAATGTGGAAATTTCCAAGGAGGTGCTTGATATGAAAGTGGAGAACAAGATCAAGGAAATGGGCATCACCCTGCCCCTGTCCTCGCCGCCAAAGGCCATGTACGTACCGGTAAAGAGAGCCGGGAACCTGATATTCGTTTCAGGACAGCTGCCGACGAAGGACGGCCAGCTGCTCCACACCGGCAAGGTCGGCGAAGACGTCACCCTGGAGCAGGCTCAGGAGTGCGCAAAGTACTGCATGATCAACCTGCTGTCGGCTCTTAAGGCCGAGCTGGGCGACCTGGACAAAGTCAAGAGCATAGTGAAGCTCCAGTCCTTCGTTGCCAGCAAGACCGGATTCGACCAGCAGCACATCGTGACCAACGGCGCCAGTCAGCTCCTGTTCGACGTGTTCGGAGAGGCCGGAAGGCATGCCAGGACCGCCGTCGCCGTAAACCAGCTGCCCCTCGATTCACCGATCGAGATCGAGGCCATCGTGGAGGTGGAGTAGGCTCCGGGCATTCGCGTGGAAAAAGCCGTGTTCCCGCTGCGTGACAGCGCGGGGATGCGGTTTTTTTCGTTTGTCGCCCCGCTTCCCGGTGTGTGAAAAATTTGTTTTTCTCTTATGGATAAAACCAATACCATGGTGTAGAATCATTCCGTAACGTGCAGTCTTGTGATCGGAAAGTCCGGAAAGTCCTGAAAAGACTGCTGACAGCACCGCGGGAGGCATGAAATGACAGCAAGACGGGGATACTTTTACGCGGCCATGGCCAATATCGGCTGGGGCAGCATGTTCGTTGCCACGAAAATCGCGTATCAGGTCATCACCCCCTGGGACATTCTTTTTCTCAGGTATCTGATAGGATCCATAGCACTTTTCCTGGTATACAGGCATCAGCCACGCAAGCCCGTGCAAAAAGATGACTACGGCGCCATCGCATTCATCGGCATCTTCGGATACTTCTTTTCCATAGCCCTGCAGATGATCAGCATCAAGCTCATAAGCTCATCGCTCGCTTCGATCATAAACACCCTTGGGCCTGTGGTAGTGATGATCCTGGCCATCCCGATCCTTCACGAGGTGAGCACCCGGGAAAAAAGCGCTTCTATCATCGTCACCGTCATCGGTGCCGCGATCGTCATCGGCGGGTCCGGGTCAGGCAACAGCCTCATCGGCATCGCCATATGCTTCGGCGGAATGGTGGCCTGGTCTCTCACATCGGTCATGATAAGGAAGACCTGCTCTAATTACGACGGCATCTGGCTCACCATCTACACCCAGGTGATCGCATGTATATGCTCGGCGCCCCTGGCCTTTTACGACATGGCGAAGAACGGGTTTGGCGGGCAGATCCGCCCCGTGCACATCGCCGCGATACTTTTCGTGGCTATCATCAGCACCGCCGGGGCGAACCTCTGGTGGACGAAGGCCCTCGAGATCAACGACGCTAACACCAGCTCACTTTTCTACGCAGTGATGCCGCTGACCGCAAGCATTCTCGGAATAATAATTTTCCACGAGAGCATCACCCCGAACTTCATCGCCGGGAGCCTGGTGATAATCGCCGGCATGATGCTTGCCGCCTTCAGCGAGGTCATCCGCCAGAAGCGCAGGGAATTTCTGGAGCGCATCACCGGCGCGCGTCCCGTTCCTCTCCAGAGGGCTTCCGACGACGGGCCGGACAGGGATCCGAGATAGATTTTTCGAAAATTAATCTTTGACAGCACCTGAAACCCTAGTACAATGATTCTGAAAGGCAAGTCCAATACAAGGAGGGTATGATATGGAATATATCGAATACTTTGAAGAGATCAAGAAGCATCAGTCCTGCCGGGACTTCACGGATAAGGCCGTGGGCACCGACGAGCTGAAACAGCTCCAGGAGTACTTTCACAGATGCAGGAGACTCATTCCGGAGCTGAAGCTGGAGATGCTTGTTTACAATGCCACCGCCGCTGACAAGATCGGACGTGCGGCCGGATACAACGGTTTTCTCATCGGCGCTCCTAACTACCTGCTCCTCTTCTCCGAGACAGGTGACCACTGGCTGGAGAACGCGGGGTTCGTGGGAGAGGCTCTCACGCTCAAGCTGACCCAGATGGGCATCGACTCATGCTGGATGACCATCAACGACGGAAAGGCTATCAGAGACAACCTCGTTCCTGAAATGGAGAAGGAGCTCGGCGTTCTCATTGCCTTCGGATACAAGGCAAAGGAAGAGAAGCTGGCAAGGCTCGACATCAAGAGCCCATCGAACGTGAAGATGCACAAGAGGACAGGCCCTTACGCCGCTCCTAAGATCGAGCTCAGCGATCTGCTGTACGACAAGAAGTGGGGCAAGCCTGTCGACGTGGACCTCATCTACAGAGATCTGAAAGAGCCGCTGCTGGCCCTTGGAGTTTCCCAGTCCTTCTTCAACCGCCAGCCATACAGAGTGATCCTGGACGACGACATCATCAGCCTTATCGCCATTCCTGACGAGATGACTTCTGAGCACGACACCAAGCTGGGACAGGGCATCGCCATGTTCAACTTCGAGGCCGTTCTGGCAGCTCACAGGCCAACGGATACAAAGTGGCACTTCGAGGCCCCTGACAGAGACCTGGGTCTGCCTGAGGACGCCGAGTTCGTAGCATGGTGCGCCATCTAGTGCCACCTCTGCGCGGCGGATCTACGGTGAAAATAAATTCACCAAAATGTTGTTTACTGAGTCGGTATAGTATGCTATCCTAAGGACAGATAAGCAAAAGATAACACAGGGACCGAGCGGTCGTCCTGTCGACTTCAGACAGATATCTGAAAAATGCCGGCAGGAAGCCGATCAAACGCGGATCAGGGGCTGATCGAATACCGATCGGGGGCCATTCGGACGCGAACACCGGTTCCTTCACCAGGCAGGGGCCAGAGGCCCGTGTGAAAGGAGAAAACGAAATGAAGTATGTATGTGACGTATGCGGATATGTTTATGATCCTGCTGTAGGCGATCCTGACAACGGAGTTGCACCTGGAACAGCATTCGAGGATCTGCCAGAGGATTGGGTATGTCCACTCTGCAGCGTAGGTAAGGATTCCTTCTCACCTGAGGAGTAATTCGGGCAGGCGCCATCAGAACGCCATCGGCAGATGCCGAAGAGTAAGATTTGATGAAAAAGGACCGACGCATTTGTGAAGATGCGCTGGTCCTTTTTTAGCTGTTGTTTTCTAGTCGGGTCTCATAACACTCCTCACTGACACACTTTGCGGAGGTCTCACAGCACTCGAACAGTGGGGATTCCAGGTGCCCCCTGAGGCCATCAGAATACCTGTAAAGTCCGCAACCTCATTGGCGGCAGTTGCGAGCACGCGAGGCCTCGGGTCTCATTTGTCAGTCACATGACAATTAAGATATATGAAAATGAGACTATTTTGTGTGACCAAAAGGATGGGAGTCCTGGCGAGTTGTGTTTGTTGCATGTTTATGCAGATTATTGCATAGAAACATGCACAATTTCGGAAGAAATTGTGCACACCGCTTTTGTGGGATGAGGATTTTTCAGGGGAAACGCGGATTTTCGGCGTTTCCCCTGGAAAATCTACCGATCGAAGACCTGAAAAAGAAGGTCAGCACAATGCGATCCTCGACCTGGCAGCTGGAAATCGCCAGACGGTCACATAGATCAGATTTTTAGGTCTCACGAATATGGTAATGAGACTAAATGCTCTGATATCGTAAGACCGGGGAGCACCTGAAGACAGAATATATATACTTTTTCTATTCATTACCTAGTCAGCACCTCCGATCACTTAAAAAAATTCCAGGGGAAACGCCGAAAAAGGGCATATTATATGGAATCAAGATTTTGCATAAAAATCCACAGCCATTTTTCGATCACTTCATGAGACCCACCACGAAGCCAACGAACAGAATCTGCAAATTCCCGCCACATCTACTGCATCCGCCGATTTCGTAGAACTGCTATGCACAGGTAAGCCGAACCGGTTGCCATGGATGTCTCTGTTGAACTCGTTGGCCTGGCAGCGCCGACCGGAAGACCGAAGTGATTCGAGTGCGATGCAAAGGAATGCGCTTAGTACTCTGCGCACAGTTAAGGGAGGCGCCTAGCGCCCAGGCGCACAGTTAAGGGAGGCGCTTAGTGCCCAAATGCGCGAAGCAATAAGCAATGCGACACCCGAAAGCGCCCGACATGCGAAGAACTTTTTTCCAGAAATATCCATGCGTTGTAATTCCAACATACATGACCTCGCCTTTCCTCTACAATACGACCAGAAAGCAAAATGAAACCAAAAAGATACAGATAATCATGAAGTTCTGAAAGCAAAAGGAGGAACGCTCAATGAATAACTACGTAACGGACGCCACTCTGGTAGGCGAGATCGTTGAATCATATCCGGAAGCCATCGACGTGCTGCTGAGCAGCGGCATGCACTGCCTCGGCTGCCCGGCTTCCCAGGCCGAGAGCCTTGCAGATGCCTGCGCCGTTCACGGACTGGATCCTTCCACGCTGGTGGATTCCGTCAACACGAAGATCGCAGAGATAAGGGGGTAAGAAAACATGAGCATGTTTTTGGGCCCCGTACACTACTGGCTTTACGGCAAGATCGGCAACCAGGAGGAGCTGACGCGCCTCTTCGCCGAGTCCGCCCTCGAGAACGGCAGGCTTGACGACATCAGCGAATACGTCAGCGAGCTGCCTCAGCTGGAGACCGTTATCGACGAGGGGAACATCCACGGCTGGCTCCAGTCCAGGATCGGAGACGCGGAGCGCAGGTATGCTGCGCTGGTGACCGCCCTCACATCAAAGGATCCGGACGCCATAGACAGCCTTACCGAAAAAGCCTACGCTTTTGGAGCGCAGCACGCGCTGCCGGAAGGAACGGCGCCGGCGGAAGCCTACAAGGCTTTTGAGGACTTTTTTGTGAACGGCATGCCGTGCGACCAGGTGAACATGGTCACGGAGAGCACAGACCAGTCCCTGTCCTGGGAGCAGACCCAGGACCTGCACGCCGGAGCCTGGTCCTCACAGGGCGGCGACGTCAGCACCTACTATCAGCTGCGTAAGAGCGTCATGGACGGAATGCTCTCCGGGAGCGGACTTCAGCTGTCCATGCCGGATACAGACCACTACACCATAGAGCTCGCGTAGGAGCTCGCGTAGGAGCCCACGACGACCCACACACAAAAAAGCCGGACAAGGCACAGACATTCTGGTCTGATTCCTTATCCGGCTTTTTTATATTTTCGAAAAGCAACATTGAGCGCGTTATCTGCGACGCTCTCCGTCAGTCTGCCTATTCCACCTGCTCCAGTGCGAGAGCCAGAGAATCGTCGCCGAAGAACGTGTCGCTGTTGTACAGGAACAGCACCTTGGTGATCCCCTCCGAATCCATGAGATCATCGATGTTCTCAAAATAGTATCTCGGGTCCACCACCACTATCTCGAAGTAGTCCTGGGTCAGGAACGGTATGAAGCAGTTGGCGTAGGAATCCTTCACGATCAGCAGGCGCTCCTTGGACTCCACCGGCGTCTTGATGGTGTACTTCGGGTGGTTGCTGCCGCCGAATACCGTGTACTGATCCTTTTTCTTAAGGTTACCGAAACGGTAGAACTTGGTGGTCCTGGTCTGGGTGTCATCGTAGAAGATGACGGACTGCTTATAGCCGTCGTAGTCCGGGAGGTACAGGGAGATGGCATCGTTTTTTCCATTGGAAAAGCCGCTCTTGGATGCCAGGGTGCCCCGGAAGTCCTTGGAGACTACGGCCTTGCGGTACTTTCTCGGCGTGAGGCCCATTGTCGGCGCCGCCTTCTGATAGGCCAGGTATGCGCCCGTGGTCGTCCAGTGGTGATCCGTGCGGTAGTATACCTGAGTGCCCTTATCTGCCGCCTTTCTCAGCTCCGACCTCACGTCGATGGTATTGATACCACCGGCCTGTACCGACTTGAAGAACTGGTCCATATAGGCGTCCTGGTCTGCCACCCTGACAGACCTCGGAAGCTTGTCCGACATTATGTTCCCCGCCGTCGGAGCCAGGAGAAAGTACATGTCCACGTTTGAGTGGCGGGCCTTAAAGTCCGCCAGGGCCTTCTCGGTCCTGGACAGGCTCTTCCTGTCCGGCTTCGTCACGTCCTCGATGAGGTAACCGTCACGCCCCTTGTAGACCCCGTTGGCCTCCAGGCCGCCGGCAGTCACGTCCGCGGCGGATTTGATTTTTACAAAAAGATCTCTTCCCGGGAACTGGTCGTCGGCGTAGCTCTCCATGCGCTTCTCGAAGCGCCCCTCCATGTACTGTGAGATGGAAAACCCCGGAAACTGCTGGAGTGCCCGGTTTTCCGTATCAGAGAACGACCTGTCCTTCGAGAAAAGGCTCAGCAGAACGATGGCCGCCACCATGACTATGAAGCAGATCCCCGCTTTTTTGTAATAGCCTTTATTATCCATTTAAACCTTCTGTCAGAATCTGAAATACAGGAACGGATTGTAGGATCCGAACACCAGATACGCCACGGACAGCACGAACACCCCCGCCATCACCGCGATGGACCAGCGAGGATACCTGTCGGCAAGCTTTTTGAACTTTTCCAGGACGACAGGCGTGCTGCACAGGGCCGAGGCCCCGAGGAGCACCAGAGAGGTCCTCAGGAAGTACAGGGTCTTGATGTTCGCCACCGGATGGCCGCCCATGAAAAACATGGTCTTCAGGTATTCCAGGGCCTGGCCGATGTCGGTGATGCTGAAGAACACCCAGCTGATGATCACGATCACCATGGTGTAAAGGTGCTGTCCCCAGGCAGGGAGCTTTTCGATCTTCTTTCCGTATACGTATTTCTCCAGTATGAGGAGCACTCCGAAGTAGGTGCCCCACATGATGAAGTTCCAGTTCGCACCGTGCCACAGCCCGGTGAGAGACCAGACTATCAGCAGATTCAGGATGTGCCTCGGCACCGTCACCCTGTTGCCTCCCAGCGGGATGTACACGTATTCTCTGAACCAGCTGCTGAGGGACATGTGCCACCTGCGCCAGAATTCAGTGATCGATTTCGAAATGTACGGATAATTGAAGTTCTCCATGAAGTGGAACCCCATCATCCGCCCGAGTCCTATGGCCATGTCGGAGTATCCGCTGAAATCGAAGTAGATCTGGAAGGTGTATGCCAATATGCCTATCCAGTATGTGAGCACCGATACCTGCCCGTCTGGCAGTGCGGTGATGCTGGAGTACAGAGCCCCCAGGTTGTTTGCCAGGATTATCTTCTTGCCCAGTCCGAAGACGAACCTCATGGATCCGGCCCCGAAGTCCTCCAGGGAGTGGGTCCTGTCCTCAAGCTCCTCCGCCACGTCTCTGTATCTCACGATCGGTCCCGCTATGAGCTGAGGGAACAGCGACAGATACAGGGCGAACCTGAAGAAGTTCTTCTGAGGCCCCACGGTGCCTCTGTACACGTCGATGACGTAGGACATGGCCTGAAAAGTGTAGAAGGAGATGCCGATCGGCAGCGCCAGTGCGGTGTATTTGATGTTCGCTCCGGTGATGTCGTTGATGGTGTCCATCAGGAATCCGTAGTACTTGAAAAAGCCCAGGATGAACAGGTTCATCACCACGGCGAAAAGAAGGTTCTTCTTACCCGTGCCTCCATCGTGCTGCTCTCTCCTCACCTGAAGTGCGGAAAAATAGTTGAGGAATGCGCTGTATATCATGAGGAAGACGTATACTGGCTCTCCCCAGCTGTAGAAGATCAGGGATGCGGCCAGCAGTACCCCGTTTCTCGCCCTGAGGTACCTCTCCGGTATCGCATAGTAGATCACCAGTGTTATCGGCAGGAAATAGAATATGAAGATGGTGCTGCTAAATAGCATCTCTGAACACCTCCTCATACTTCTCCGGGGACTTCGCCGTGCAGTAGAAAAGGTACTTTCCCTTTTTCTCGATGATGGCGTTGTTCAGCTCCCTAACCTGAGACGGCCCGTAGCTGTCGAACTTTGTGATCTGGCTGCTTATTCTTTTGTCCACAGCATCCTCGACGCCCGTGAGATCGCTCCTGTTTTTCACCTTCACGATGAGGAGCTCGTCCACGCCCAGCGCCTCGCTGGTCTTGTAATACACATAAGAGTCGTAATCGCGGTAGTCCAGTCCCATGAACTGAAGCAGATCCCTGTCACCGCAGGGCTCCATGATCTTCTCTATGTTCGTCTGCTTCACGAGAGCGGTCTCTATGTCCTTTACCGGAACATCCTTTGCGGAGTTCCCACGGTATACAAAAAACAAGAAGAGAAGGAGGACCGCCACAAGTACGATCTTTATGACCAGTGCTCCTCTCTCTGCCGTTGTCATCTCAACTGTGCTGCTGTTACCGTTCGTGTTATTCGTATCTGTTTCTGTTTTCGTATTTATATTATTCTTTATATTCATCTGGCCCTTTCGGCAAGCCTTTCTCAGAAGAAGTTTTTACAGCTGCGCCGCCTTCGCAAGGGAGTCCAGCCACAGCGGATAGTACTCGGAGCTGGCGTGGATGCCGTCTCCTGCATACAGTTCAGGATGATCTGCAAGGATCGAAGTGTCGTCCACGAAGGTATATCCCTTCTTCTCGCACATCTTTCTTATAGCCTTGTTGAACTTCTTGTAATCTCCCAGGGAGCTGTTGTTCTTGATCGCGTCGGCATCAGGTGTGGATATGGAGCACACGTAGATCTCGGAATCCGGGGACTTCTTGTGGAACCTCTTGAGGAGAGACTCGTACTGCTTCACGAAGGCCTTCGCATTTCCGGAGTAGTTGCCCATGTCGTTCATCCCGAAGGCGAAGAATGCGGCCTTCGGATACGTCCCAGCGGCCTTGTCAAAGAGATCCTGACTGTTCAGCACAGAGGCTCCGATCTTGCTGTAGACCTGTTCCTCAGTCAGCCATCCGTAGACCGTCAGGCCCTCCGTGAGGGAGTCTCCCGTGACGGTGCAGTTCTTGAACAGCTTCTTGTATCTTCCCTGCCTGTCTTCCGACTGGGTGCCTCCGTTGGCGGCAGCGTCCAGCTGGTCGACGGCGTGTTCCACGTCCACCACGCTGGCGTTCTGGACTGCCTGGGCGGCAGAAATGTTCTTTTTTATGCTCTTGTCGCTGTATGCAGCGTCCACATTGGGACGGAAAAGCTGGAACACGAAGACTATCAGCAGCACCGCAATGATGACGTACACCGCCGTGGAGCCTCTCCTCCCCGGCTGCAGCGCCTCAGCCACCGCATTTTTCAGCTGTTCTTTTTTCCTGTCGTCCATCGCCAAACACCTCTGTTTCCGAAACCGCTCAGGGATACATCCCATCCTGAGACACCTACTTATGATAACAAATTAAAGTATTTTTGCAACCGGACCGAAATCCGCCGCGGCCCTGACCCGCGCGTTGCCGAAAGTCCCGTAGGCATTGAAAAAAGCGGCTTTCGCCGCTCTTTTCCAGGTTGTCATATCGCGGGGCTGCCCGAAGCCCTGACCCCTTGCGCCAGGCGGGAATGCCCTATCATTTCTCCCCTGCGGTTCTATTTTCTGAACAGGCTCATCTTGCCCAGCCTGTCGAAGGCCTTGCCAAGCTCCTCCACCGGAAGCGTGCAGCACATCCTCACGTAACCTTCGCCGCACTGGCCGAAGCCGATGCCCGGTATCATGAGCACATGGGCCTCTTCCAGGATCCTCTTGCAGACCTCCGTTGACGTGAGGCCCGTGTCCTTGATATTGATGAACAGGTAGAAGGTCCCCTTCGGCGGATAGATCACGTGCATGTTGTTCAGGGCGTTGATCCTCTCTGCCGCATAGTACGCTCTCTTTTTGTACTCGGCTATGATCGGAGGCTGTATCTCGTGCCTCATCCTCAGCGCCGCGATGGCCGCCCTCTGGGATACCGAAGGAGGTGTGAATGTAACCGCCTCATTGATCGTGGCGATGGTGTCGATGATATTCTTAGGCGCCACGATGTCCCCGACCCTCCAGCCGGTCATCAGGAAGTCCTTGGAAAATGAGTTTATGACGATGCTCCTCTTGTCCATCCCCGGCAGAGTCATGAAAGGAACGAACTTTTCCTGGTAACTGAAGGCTGTGTAGATGTCGTCGCAGACCACCAGCAGGTCGTATTTCTCCACTACCTTAGCCAGCTTCTTCATGGTGTCCAGGCTCAAGGTGCTTCCCGTCGGGTTGTTCGGGGAGTTGATGACGATAGCCCTGGTGCGCTCGTTGATCATGCTCTCCAGCCTGTCCACGTTGAACTGGTAGTCTTCTTCTTCCTTGGTGACGAACTCGATCGGGATTCCTCCCGCCATCTTCACCTGGTTAGGATACGGCAGATAGTACGGGGACTGGATCAGGACCTCGTCGCCCGGATCCAGGATGGCCTGCATGGCGTAGAACATGCCGATGTTTCCGGAGGCCACTATCATCACGTTATCGATAGGCAGATCGTAGCCGTACTCGTCCCTGTAAAAATATACCAGCTCTCTTCTCAGCTCCACGTCTCCTCTCTGAGGCGTGTAATGAGTGTGCCCGGCCATGGCATCCTTGAAGGCTGCCTCGGTCACCCTTGGGTCTGTGGTGAGGTCAGGGTCGCCGACGCTCAGGTTGATTATGTCGTCGTAGGCTGAAGCCATCTCGTATACATTCTTCAGTGGCGTTGAAACATCCTTCCAGTACTTCTTTGCAATATACTTATCCTTCATATCTCTTTCCTCTGCTGCGGAATAATACCGTTAAAAACTGCGGCTGAGTTTTGGCCGTATCTCTAATTTCTGTAATAATATATTGCATGTCACCACAATTTTCAATAGATTTTTGTGTTTTATTTTAAATAAATCACTGTTTTTTGATTTTATAAACAATTCGGTGTTTCGTTAGAAAAAAGCTCGTGTCGGTCTGGGAGACGGCGATATCGGGCGGCGTCGCAAGGCGCAAAAAAAAAACGACGGGAGAATGCCGCCCGCACGGGCAGCGTTCTCCCATCACTTTATTAAACGGTTTTACTTAAAAGATCTCTATTCGTGATCCAGTCCTGTGATGCCCCACTTCTTGCAGAGCTTGTCATAGGTGCCGTCCTTCATAACGTCTTTAAGTCCGGCGTTGATCTTGTCCAGAAGCTCGTCGTTGTCCTTGCCGACGGCTATCTTCATCAGGCTGTCCTCATCTGCAGCTGTGGAGATCTCTCCTGCCAGCTTGTAGGTGTCGGCCTTCTTGTTCATGTACTCGTCCAGAACAGGCATGTCTCCGGCAACGGCGTCAACGTCTCCGTTCTCCAGCATGAGGACGCATGTGCTGTACTCGTTCAGCTCCTTGACCTCGCCGATCTTACCCTCCTTCTGGAGTTCCTTTACGTAATCATCAGTAGTAGTGCCCATCTGAACGGCTACCTTCGTGCTGGATGTGAAGTCGGACTCGGAATTGATGGCGCTGTTCTTCATCACCATGTAGTACTGGCCGGCATCATAATATGGATCGGAGAACTGCACGTGCTTGTCCCTGTCAGGAGTTTCGTTGAATCCAGCGATGATCAGGTCCGCATTTCCGGCCTCAACGGCAGGCACAAGAGAATCGAAGCTCATGGTCTTCATCTTCACCTTGAAGCCCTGATCCTTTGCGATGGCCTTGATCAGATCGATGTCGAATCCCACCAGCTTTCCGTCGTCGTTGGTGCTCTCGAACGGAGGGTATGTAGGCTCAGTTACGGCGATATATGTCTCTTCCTTGCTGCTGCTTCCACAGGATGCCAGCATGAATGCCATCATACATGCAAGGGCAGCCAGGAACACCTTCTTGAAAACGTTCTTGTTCATATCTTGCTCCTTTATCATTCTGTCATAAACTTCAGTCGTTATCGTAGTACACAATGTGATGGTCTGTCCTTCACACCGGCATCACATTTTGCATAGGAACAATATAAAACAGAGCCGTCCCCTTGTCAATAATTAATATTAAATTTTATGTATATTTTTTCATTCCTCTCCGGCTGACATCGTTTCGCCCCGGTAAGCGTCAGCGACTCGCCGGCTCAGGCTAGATCGTCGCCTTTTTTCCCCTGATCTTTCCCCAGAGCATGGACAGGTACTTGTTCAGGATCTCCACGATCATGAAGCCAAGGGCGATGGCCACGCAGCTCACCAGGAGCTCGATCGCCTGGGACTTGGCTATGTTCATGTCGCGAAGGGCGACGCCGTACATCATCCAGTAGAGCTGGGCTCCCGGGATGACCGGGAAGATGGATGCCGTGAGGAACACGGTGGCAGGAGCCTTGTTGATCCTCGCCATTATCTGGGCATAGCCGGCCACGAAGATGGATGCGCCCATGGTGGCGTAGAAGTTGCTCGGGTCAAAGTGGTATACGGCCAGATATACGGCCCAGCAGAAAAAAGCTCCGATACCTGAATAGATGACCTGTTTTCCTCTGATGTTGAACCAGAGCGCAAAGCCTGTACAGGCTATGGTACTTGATATGAGCTGTACCCATATGTTTGGATTCATCGGTGCCATTTATATTATCCCCCTGAAAAGCATAAGTGAAACTACGATGCCAGCTGCGATGCCCGTTGCTCCCAGGATCGAGTTGGTGATATTCAGGATGCCCGACAGGATGTCCCTGTGGAGGGTATCCCTGATCCCGTTGGTCGTGCCCAGGGCGCTGACCAGGAGCATTACCACTCCCGTGGTGATCCTGCCCACGTGCTGGGCGGCTCCGAAGTATACCATCCAGACGATGAATGTCTCCGTGATGAACGCCAGTATTGCGTTGTAGATCATAGGATTGGACTCGACTTTTCCGAGCTTCACGCCCAGGAGGACTACTATAGCCGAGGCTATTATCGCGATAATGGTGTCGGAGACGGTACAGTCGAAGAACACGCCGAATCCGGCGCCTCCCATGATGCCGGCCATCACCGTGATCCAGAGAGGCTGCTGCTTCCTGTTAAGGACCTCACGCAGCTTTGCGTCCAGCGTCTCTCTGTTAGGCCTGGCCGCACACACGTATCTTGACAGATTGTTGAGATAATCCAGCCTGTCCAGGTTCATGCCTCCGAGAGGAATATGCCTGATCTGGGTTATGATCCTTCCGTCCGGCGCCTCCACCGTCGCCTGGATATTGGAAGAGATCACCCAGACGTTGATCCTGCGGAAGCCGTACGCAGAGCACATCCTGTACATGCTTTCCTCTACCCTCTTGATCTCGGCGCCGCTTTTCATCATCTCTTCGCCGATATCCAGAAGCCCCTGTAAAATTCTTTCCGGTTCCATGTTCACATCCTTTCGACTGTCCCGGCGCCGCGCGCCCGTAAAGCCTTACCACAATATCTTCTGTATTTTTATACGATTACCCGCAATAACTTCTTATAACCTTACCGGAATGCATGAGTCACATGTAGTTGATCGCCGTCATGAAAGCCGGGATAAGCTGCTTTTTCCTGGAAAGGAGCCCCGGCACGTTCACACAGCCGTCCTCCGCCTCCAGACCCGGGTAAGCGCTCCTTATCACGTCCGAAGCACGGTCCCCTGCAAATAGTATCTCTGACGAGCTGGTCTTGATGTTCGTCAGCAGGAAAAACGCCATCGAGATGTCCGTCTTGTTCAGTTCCTTCTCCAGCACCGGCTCGATGCTGCTCTTGATGACGTCAAGCTCCTGCTTGTCCATGGAACTGATCTGTCCCACACCGAAGGTATATCCGGAGATGGTGAACTTCTTGTAGTCCTGGAAAAAGATCTCTTCAGGCGATTTGTTCCTCAGGTCGGAGCCCGCCCGGAACATGGCCTCGGCGAACTCTTCGATGTTTATCTCGGCGATGAGAGCCAGCGCCCCCGCCGCCATCTTGTCCTGGAGCGTACAGGTAGGAGACCTGAACATCAGCGTGTCCGAAATTATGGCTCCCACCAGGAGACCTGCGATCTCCTTCGGGATGTCCAGTCCCTTTTCCACGTACATCTGATAGAGGATCGTGGCTGTGCACCCTACCGGCTGGTTTATGAAATAGATCGGCTGCAGAGTCTGCAGCGTCCCCAGCCTGTGGTGGTCGATGATCTCCAGTATCTCGCCCTCGTCGATGTTGTCCACGGCCTGCGACTTCTCGTTGTGATCCACCAGGATCAGCTGCCTCTTCTTGATACCGAGCAGGTTTCTCCTGGAGACCGTGCCCACGTAGTCGCCCTTGCTGTCCACTACCGGAAAAGCCCGGTGTCTTGTGCTCGCCATGACAGACCGGATCTTGTCCGTGTAATCATCCAGTTTGAAGGAATTGATGTCCTCCGTGATCATGATCGCCCTCAGCGGCACGCTCTTGTTGATCTCCCTTGTCACCGAATAGGTGTCCAGGTCGGTCTCCATTATCACGGCCCCGATGGCCTTCGCCTCTTCCACCGTCTCCCTGCTGGCGTGGGCGCCAAGGCAGATGATGAGGCAGGCGGCCTTCTTTTCCAGGGCAGCGGAGTGGTTCTCACCCCTGTCTACCAGGATCACCAGGTCCCCTTCGTCCACCACGGCCTTCATCCTATCGGGAACGGCCGCTCCCACCAGGACCTTGCCGTGGTCGAAGATCTTTTCCGGATCGCCGGTCACTATCTCCGCCTTCACCGTCTCGGCGATGTCGCCGAAACGCGTCCTGGAGTCGGACAGGAAGTGGGTATTGTCCATGTCCATGAATGTTCTGGCGATGTCGCCCTTTGTGACCAGGCCAACTACCTTGTTGTTCTCGGTCACGGGCAGCGTCACGGCGTTGGTCTCGTTCATCAGATCCCATGCCCTGCCGATCGTCATGCTGGCAGGAACACCCGGAGTCATCCTGATCTCCATGTCCCTGACCTGTGTTGACACGTCCCCCACGTACTCCGGATCCGGAACTCCGAAGTAGTCAAGGACGAACCTGGTCTCCGAACTGATCTCCCCGGCCCTTCCCGGGATGTACTTGTGGCTGTGGCTGACCCTGTTCTTGATATCGGCGTAGGCGATGGCGGAGCAGATGGAATCCGTATCCGGGTTCTTGTGCCCGATGACCGTGACCTTTCGCTGTATCTTTCTGTACTCAGCTTTGCTCATATGATGTCTTCACCTTTCGAATCTTTCTTTAAAAAGCCCGGGCCTCGGCCCGGACTTCGCTTTTCCCTTTTGTGACGGGCTTTCCAGGGAAGCTATTTCATCCGAATGGATCTGATCTTCTGATCCTTCAGAGGCTTATCAAAATAGTCTCTCTTGGCGTTTACGATCCTGTCAGCCACGTCCATGCCGCTGGTGATCTTACCGAAGGCCGCATACTGGCCGTCGAGATGCGGTGCGTCCTCCGTCATGATGAAGAACTGGGAACCGGCCGAATCCGGGTCGGCGGCTCTCGCCATGGATATCACACCTCTTGTGTGCTTCAGGTCGTTCCTGAAGCCGTTTGCGGTGAACTCTCCCTTGATGGTGTATCCCGGGCCGCCCATTCCGTTCCCCTGAGGGCATCCTCCCTGGATCATGAACCCTGGGATCACCCGATGGAAGATCAGGCCGTCGTAGAACTTCTTCTCGATGAGGCTCTCGAAGTTCTTCACCGTCTCGGGAGCGATGTCTTCGTAAAGCTCGCCCTCCATAACTCCGCCGTCTTCCATTTCAATGATAAATTCCTTCATATTCTCTTCCTCACTGTTATCTGAATTTTTCATGCCCTTCCGGCCTTCTTTTGATTTTTCCTATACACTCATCACTTAAAAAGGCCCCAAGGCATTGTTATCTTACCATGTTATCCATTTTCTCTCAACGCCCGGAACACTGTAATTCACTGTGAAAAGTGATTATTTTGGTGAGGTTGTCACATTGAAAAAAGGGCGTCGAAACGCGCCTGCCGGCGGGGATGGAGAAAAGTTCTTGCATTGCGGGCGGTTTCACTATAAAATGTCCTGTAAATTCAATGTTGCGCAATTAAATTGCCGTTTATTGAATTGCAGGCTGGATCTACTTGATGATATAAAAGGAAACTGAAATGGCAACTCCTGAAGATAAATACGACAGATTGAAGCTGGACAACCAGCTGTGCTTCCCTCTTTACGCCTGTGCTAAAGAGGTGGTGAAGCAATACAAGCCTTTTCTGGAACCGCTGGGCCTCACCTACACGCAGTACCTGGTGATGATGGTTCTGTGGGAAGACGGCGAGATCAGAGTCAAGGACCTCGGGCAGAAGCTTTTCCTTGATTCCGGCACACTGACACCGCTGCTGAAGCGCATGGAGGGAAAAGGCCTCATAACCAGAGAGCGCCCTCGCGAGGACGAGCGCAACCTTGTCATACGGCTCACCGAAAAGGGACAGGACATGCGTGAGGATGCAGTGAAGATACCGACCCAGATGGCCTGCTGTCTCCCTCTCGGGAAGAAAAAGGCAAAAGCTCTTTACTCCACACTGTACGAGCTCCTGGGGATAATGGGCGGATGCTCAGAAGAGAGTGCCGGTGGCTCACGACCTGCGAAGAAGGTGTCGGCTGCCCCAATGAAGAAGTCAAAGTCAGAAGCAGACGAATAACACAACAAGAGAGCATCAAACGCAAACGAAAAAGCAGGCCGGGATCAGCCGGATGGTGCGCCGTTCAGCGCTCCCTCCGGCCGGTCCCCCCTGCTTATTTCATTGCACTGTCCCGCAGACGTCACGACCCGTGCTTAAAAGTTTTTTCCAAGCCTGTAAGCCTGAGTCGGATAGCTGGACTGGAGAACGTCGTCCGCGTTGCTGCAGCCCTGTGCCGCCACGATGCCCCTGTCTTCCCAGCCCATGTACCTGAGGGTGAGCTGATAGGTCTTGACCAGACCGCTGCAGGCATCCTCCTCGTCGTCCGCAAAGGCGGTGATCAGCGCGGCCTTCTTGTCCTGGGTCATCAGCTTGTCGTTGAAGGCGTAGAACCTGTCTATCGCCGCGGCCAGCTGGGCGTTCATCCCGAAGTAGTACACGGGAGATACGAAAACGATGGCGTCGGAGTTCAGCACCTCCGGCCTCAGCTCCTCCATGTCATCCTTGAAAACGCAGCCGTCACCAGTCTTGTGACAGCGCTCGCACCCCATGCACGGATGGATGCTCTTGAACGATGCGTCGAAACGACAGACTTCGTGCCCCGCTTCCTCAGCGCCTGCTATAAAGTTCTCCGTAAGAAGTGCGGTGGAACCGCTCTTGTGCGGGCTTCCGGAAATGACCAGTATCTTCATTGCAAACACTCCTTCCTGTTTTTATCGTCCCCTCATCATTCTCTGTTTTCTGAATTGTACTCCTGCTGAAAAAATAATGCCAGCCAGCCACCGCGGCCGGGGGCTGACAGGCATTTTCGTCTCTGTTGCTCTGCGGCACCCGCTAGTACCCGCGGGTGAGGTCCATGAGGTTTTCCAGCCTCTCGCCGTTCACGTAGTGCTGCAGGTTCCTGCAGAAAAGGTCGACTATCAGCTGCCTCGTGGTCTTCAGTGTCATGTTCCCGGCAACGTGCGGGGTGATCACGCAGTTTTTTGCGGTCCAGAGAGGATCGCCCTGAGGTAGCGGTTCCTTTTCCATCACGTCCACGGCAGCTCCGGCGATGATCCCGGAGTTCAGCGCCTCCACCAGGTCCTTCTGTACCACCGACAGGCCGCGGCCGACGTTAACAAGAATGGCCGACTTTTTCATGAGTCTGAACATGTCCATGTCCATCATCCCCACGGTCTCCTTAGTGCCTGGCAGGCTCATCACCACCGCATCCGCCTCCGGGAGGACACCGGCCAGCTCCGTGAAGCTGTGCATCTCGTCATAAACTCCCGGATAGCGCACCCTGCCGGTGCGGCTGACGCCGATGATGCGGGCGGCACCAAGGGCCCTGGCCTTTTTTGCAAACGTCGTCCCGATGTCTCCGGCGCCCAGCACCACGAAACTGGACCCCATAATGGAGCCAAGCTCGAGCCGCGGCCCCCATGTCTGTTCGCGGTGGCACTCGATGTATTCGGGCTCACGCCTCCACAGCATCAGCAGCGCCATGATGATGTGCTCGCTGATGGTAGGGCCGTAGACGCCCGAGGAGTTTGTGAGGAAAATGCCCTCGTGGGGCAGGATGGATGTGCCGTCTTCCCGGGGATAGTACACGTCCATACCCGCGTAGGTGTCGGCGGCCCACTTCAGGTTTTCGCTGCACTTCTCCACGTGGCGGCCCCTCGATGTCAGTATCACTTCGGACTCCCTCAGCCACTGCAGCTGCGCCCTCTCACCGGCGTCCGCCTGTTCTTCGGTCTTCTTTTCCAGGAGATGCCTGTCGATGAACTTCACGCTGAAGCCGAGTTCTGCCGCTCTTCTGCTCAAGTCGTCGCGGAGCTCCTGCTCCAGGTGGCTCACGGAAACGGATATTTTTCTGGTTCCGCCGGCGGTGTTTTCCTTCTGAATGCTCATATTGTTCCCTCCTCCTCTTCAATGACGGGAGCAGTCAAAAAAAACGAAAAGCACGGCTGACGCCGCACTCCCCGTCGTTGTCACTATAAAGTTCCGGCCCGCGCCGCTGCAGGCGTATCAGCCGAGAACCGCTGTTGGCATGAGAAACATTATAACGAAATAGATCAGTACCAGTACGACGATCATCTTCATCGCTCTTGTCTTTCTCATTTCGCACCTCCCTGCGTTTCCCCTTCGCAAAGGGGTAAATGTCTCAATGCCCGAAAGGAGATCACTTCCTTCACCTGCATTATAGTCTCAGGGATATATTTGGTCAATACCCCAAATTTTTTATTTGTTTTTAGGGTGTATTGACAATTTAATTATATTTTTTATGTTGTCACTTTCTCATCCTGCGCAGAGTATGCTGGAGGATGAGAAGCGGCGTGGCGATGGAGATGCCCGCGGCCACTTCTGCTGCGGTCTTCACCACCTTGTCCTCAGGATCCTGTGGTGAGTTTCCTGATCCGCCTGACGGCGGCAGGTTCGCCACCATCCCGGCCCTTCCCCCTTCCTCGCTTCTCTCGGACTCAAGGCGATCCATCATCTCATTGTAGAAATTCACCGCACTGCGGATCTCCTTGAAGGACGGGTGTCTCTTGCCGCCTGTCTTTCCAGGCATCGAAACACTGCCCCTGCAGCTGTAGACTCCCGCGACGCCGGCGCCCTTTTTCTTAGCCTCCTGCATGAGAGGTTTTACGTAGGACGACCTGCCGGAACCGCTGGTACATACGAAAAAGACCTTTTTCCCCCTCGGAAGATCCCGCTCAAGTATCTTCATGACGGACCGGTCCGGGCTCCCGTAGTATATCCCGGAGGCGAAGCCGATGACGTCGTAACCTCTGAGATCAACGTGCTCCACGGATCTGGCGTTGTAAAGGTCTATATCATTTCCCGCGGCGATGGCGTCTACGAGTATACGGGTGTTACCCTTGAACTTAGAGGCGTAGACGATGGCCGTCTTCATTCTCTCATTCTCTTCCATAACTCCTCCTGCCGGGGATCCCGTATGTATCTCATATCGTGAGAAAGGCCCCGGACGATACAGCCTTAGGGATACCACAGGAGAGAGTATGTGTCAAGGATATGGACCGCGAACGAGCCGGCATGGCGATGCCCCCCTTCCCCATTTGCTACTTTACAATATTGCCGCCTGTCGCAAAATTGTAAAGTACTGCTTTACGATTTTATTGATTTCTGAAAAATCGTAATGTTTCTCTGAACAGCATCCGGGTGTCCGGAAACCGGTATGATGTTACGCACAACCTGGAAAACATCGTCCTGAACGAATTGATCTACCTGGGATACGAAGTGACTGTGTTCGACAACAGAGGGAGGGCGATCGACTTCAGAGCGACAAAAGGCGACAAGCTGTACCTGATCCAGGTCGCCTACAGCGTTGCAGAAGAAAAAGCCTATGACAGGGAGTTCTCCGCATTTGCGGGGATCGATAACACGGCGAAAAAGATCATCATCACAAACGATGATATCGATTACTCGACCAGCACAGTATACCATTACAAGCTCAGGGATTTTCTTCTGATGGATGAGCTGTAAAGACCTGCAGCACGACAGTACCTCCAGTCCTACCGCCTCTTCAGCACGCTCACGCACTCGATCTCCGTCGTCCAAGGGAACATGTCGAAGGGCGTCGTCTCCACGAGATCGTAGCCCAGCTCCCTGAGCCTCGCCACGTCTCTGGCCATGGTCCCCGGATCGCAGGAAACATAGACGATGCGATCAGCCCCGGTGGATGCGGCGGAAGCCAGCAGGTCGGGATCGCATCCCTTCCTCGGCGGATCCAGTATCACGATGGAACCCGACGCGTCCTTCCAAGGGATGCCGAAGGTGTCCTTGATGGCCTGGGAGAGAGCATCGGCGGAGCTATCAGAGTCATCAGCCCCACCAGACCCGGCGGCCTCGTCGAGTTCCCTCATGAGTCCCGGCATTACCTCCTCTGCTTTTCCACGATAATACCGCGCGTTCACGATCCCGTTGATCACCGCGTTCCGGTTTGCGTCCACCACGGCGGACTTCACGGTTTCGATGCCAACTATATATCTGCACCTGTCCGCCAATGGCAGGCCCATGGTGCCGATGCCGCAGTAAAGATCGAAGAGTATCTCATTTCCATCCGGCCGGGCATAGTCATACACCCGGGTGCACAGGTTTTTCATCTGCAGAGGGTTCACCTGGTAAAAGGCCAGTGGCGAGATCTCGTATTTCACCGAGCTCTTCATCCCCGGCTCCCGGAACTCCACCTCGTCCACTATGGTCGGCGACCCGGCGATGGTGATCACCTTGTCGGAAAAGTCATACAGGCTCTTGTTCCTGTTCACGTGTAGCACTACGCTGGCCAGGTAAAAATCGTCGTCGGCGTCTTCCACGGCCTGGTCCATCGCTTCCACGAGCGCTTCTGCGTGAGGCAGGCGGCTGTCCGCTCCGGTCAGCACCACCATCATCTGGCCCGTTCCGAAGGCACACTTCACCGTGACCTCCCTGAGGAATCCCTTTCCGGACCTCCCGTCGTAACACGAGATCGATCTGTTATTTATAAATTTACGTATCTCATTGATAACGGCCATCACAGATACCGGCAAAAGCTGGCAGTCCTCTATATCTGCTATGTCGTGACTGCCCCTTTTGTAGAATCCGATATGGCCAGATTTTACTGCAAAGACACCCTTGTTCCTGTACCTGCCGGTCATGGGCGACGGCACCGTGTCCCTGACGACAGGATCCTGTACGCCGCCGATCCGGCTGAGCTTGTTCCGGACCTGTGCGGCCTTCAGCTCCAGCTGCTTGTCATAGTCCAGCTCCCGGAATGAGCACCCGCCGCATTCTTCAGAGTACGGACATTCGGACTGCCGGCGAAACGGAGAAGGCTCCACGACCTCCACGACCTCCGCCGAGGCGAATCTCTTTTTTGCCCGGGTGACCCTGGCGTCGACCACATCTCCCGGCAGAGCCCCGTTCACAAAAACGGCAAGGCCCTCTGCCCTGCCGAAGCCCTTGCCTTCATCACTGACATCGGTGATCTCGAGACGGATCACCTGTCCCTTATTCATCTCCATTTTCTTTTCCCTCAAACTCCTGTGCCAGTTCTCTTATCCTCTTGAATCTCTTGTTCACGCCGCCCTTCTGGATTGGCGGGTCCAGCGCCTCGCCGATCTCAGTGAGGCTGGCCTCCGGCCTCTCCAGCCGCAGCACGGCCACCTGGCGCAGCTGCTCCGGGAGCTCGTCCAGAGACATGTGCTCCTGGATCATTCTTATGTTCCTGACCTGCTCTTCTGAGGCGTTCAAAGTCCTGTCCACGTTTGCGTTGTCGCAGTTGGCGATCCTTGCAGCCTCTCCCTTTATGCCCCGGCCGATCTTGATATTCTCGAACTCCAGCATGGCACCGCTGGCTCCCATGATGCCCATCATGTCGCCGATGTAGTCGGCCTTCTTGATGTACACCACCCAGTCGCCGCCCCTTTCGGTGATGCCGGCGCTGAGGTCGGTGAAGGATCCGATGAGCTTCTTGAGATCCAGGGCCACCTGATGGCTGTCCAGTACGAACTCCATGTGGTATCCCTTGTGGGGGTCGGAGATGCTGCCGCACCCCAGGAAAAGGCCTCTTATATACGCCCTCTTGCACCCCTTCGTGCGGACGATCGGCTGGTAGATGCCGTCCGACAGGTAGTCGTTGCCCTCACGGATGAGCATCATGCCCGTCTCCCGGAGGATCTGCTCGCTCTTGTCCTCCGGCCGTATCCTGAGGGAATACCGGTAGCCCTTTTCGCTGCGGCCCGGCACCTGGGAAAGCCCCACCTCGAGCCCCGGATTGCAATCGAAGTAGTCGCGGATCAGCTTTTTGTAGTGGCGTGCTACCGCCGGGTTTTCCGTGGCCGCCAGGATGGAGAACTTTCCGCCACCCGCCAGGCGCAGGCTGCCGGACACCCTGAGGAACCCGGAGATCTCCGCCAGCATGTGATCCTTGTTTTCCACGTTGAGCCGCGACAGCTCCCCCTTGAGTTCCGACGAAAAGGACACTACTTCCCAGCTCCCTTCTTCACATAGCCCAGGTCTCTGTGGTTCACGGTGACCCTGTAGCCCTGCTCTTCAAATATCCTCGCCATCTCGTTGGCGACCGCCACCGACCTGTGATGGCCCCCGGTGCACCCGAAGGCGATGTTGAGATGATACTTTCCTTCCTTGATGTACCCCGGTATCAGGGTGTTTATCAGCTTGTCGGCCTGACTGATGAAATCCTTCGTGATGTCGAATTTCATGACGTAGCTGCTCACCTTCCTGTTGTTCCCGGTGAGTTCCCTCAAACTGTTCACGTAAAACGGGTTCGGGATGAACCTCATGTCGAAGGTCATGTCCGTCTCAGTCGGGATACCGTATTTGTATCCGAAGCTGGTGATGTTGATGTTGAAGCGGCTGCCGCTCTCGTTGCCCAGGAAGATCCTGTTCATCTCCATGTTGAACTCGGCGACCTTCTTCTTGGTGGTGTCGATCACCACGTCGGCCTTTTTCCTGATCGGCTCCAGCTCCTGCCGCTCCTTCTCGATGACCTCTCTGGTCGCCTTGCCGCTGGTGAGCGGATGCTGGCGCCTGGTCTCGTTGTACCTGTGGACGATGGAGTCGGTGGATGCCTCTATGAAAAGCACGGTAGTCTCCACGTTGTCGGCCTTCCGCAGGTTGTCGATGCAGGTCTCCAGGTCCTTGAAAAAGTTCTTTCCCCTCAGGTCCGCGACGAAGGCGGCCTTTTCGATGCCGGTGTCTCCCGCGGAGGTGAGTTCCAGAAAATTCGACACCAGCGCCGGCGGCATGTTGTCGATGCAATAGTACCCCTGATCCTCGAACCAGTCTGCCGCCTTGGTCTTGCCTGCGCCGGACATTCCGGAAATGATCACTACTTTCATAGGTCCTCCTCCCGTTCCCTCAGATTCACTATCCTTCCGGGGTCGATCCCCCCTTCAATGGCCCTTGCCACGCTGGCCGCGTATCTGCCGACGTGCTCGGGCCTGTGGGCGTCGCTGCTAATTACGAAGCTCACGTCGAACTTTCCTGCCACTTTCAGATCCTCCACTGTCATGTGGGTATGACGGGCGTTTATCTCCATCCAGATCCCCTGTTCCTCGCAGGTCCTGGCGATAACGGCAATATCGAAAGGGCCCTTGTCGCCCGGATGGGTGAGGATCCAGATCTTGTTGGACTCCAGGGCGTTCACTGTCATCTCGGTGTTGATGGCTCTGAGGTGCTCACGGCTCCCCGACGGCCTGCCGAATTTCGAGTCGATCATGTTCCTCGGCATGTGGCACCCTGGCAGACCGTAGTGGTAACCGCAGTTCACGAAGTCGAACTGATCGAACCACTCAGGCTTCACGTCCAGGCCGTTCGGTTTATTTGCGACTATGTTCGCCTCGACACCCAGCCAGATCTTCACCTCGGGAAAACTCTTCTGCGCTTCCTCTATGTCCCGTCTCACCTTAGGGATGTCCCTCATGCTTATTCCGTAAAATCGGTGTCCCGGCCCGTGATCGGTGATGGCGATCTCCTTCAGGCCTCTCTCCGCCGCTACCCTCACGTTGTCCATGACCTGGCCCTTGGCGTGCCTGTACGGCCCCATGTGGGAATAGATGGTGTGGGTGTGGTAGTCGAAGGTGAGGCACCACTTTTTCCTTATCGTATCCAGATCCGTGTTCAATCCGTCCTCCTTTTTTCAGAGAATTACCTGTCCGGTCTGTTCAGGTCAGAACCGCTCGTTGAGCTCCGTCCCGTCCCTTCCTATGATGCGCACCTCGGGCTCCAGACGGATGCCGGAATCCTCCAGCACCTTGTCCCTCACCTTTTCCATGAGCGTCACCACATCTCTGCAGGTGGCACCACCGGCGTTTATCACGAAGCCAGAGTGTTTTTCGGATACCTGTGCGCCTCCCACCGAAAAGCCCTTGAGACCGGAGTCCTGGATAAGCGCCGCGGCGTATCCTCCCGACGGTCTCTTGAAGGTGCTCCCGGCACTTGGAAACTCCACCGGCTGCTTTGCGTTTCTCTTTCTGTTCAGCTCCGCCATGGACGCCTTTATGGCGTCGCGGTCTCCCTTTTCCAGTGCGAAGTCGGCGGACAGGACGATCAGCCCCTCATCCTGCACCGCGCTGTGCCTGTAACCAAAGTCCATGTGTTCTGCGTCTCTGGTAAAGGTCTCGCTGCCGTCGGCCCTCATGAGTCTAACGGAAAGCACGGTGTCCTTCATCTCTCCGCCGTAGGCTCCCGCGTTCATGTACACGGCCCCTCCCGTGGAGCCGGGTATACCGCAGGCGAACTCCAGTCCTGTCAGGCTGCTTTCCGCCGCAAAGGCGCTGAGCCTGGACAGGCGAACCGCACTTCCGGCCCTGATGACGGTCCTGTTCTCGGGAGCACCGCTCTGATCGGGGAGCTCCAGCTTCATGAAGTCGCCGTCGAGGAGGATCACCACTCCGTCGTACCCCTCATCGCTGAAGAGGATGTTCGAGCCGTTTCCCATCAGCATGTGCTGGATTCCCTCGGACGTGAGGAGGCCGAGCAGAGCCGAAAGCTCCTCTTCTGTCGCCGCCCTCACCAGCAGCTCCGCAGGGCCGCCGATCCGGAATGTGGTGTGTCCGGACAGCGGTTCATTTTCCAGTATCCTCTCCTCCGGTATGCGGAGGGCCATTATCTTCTGTTTGATGTCTGTCATCTCTTTGTATTACTCCTTTGGGCGGGAGATCACCTCGTCGGTGTCCTCAATTCCGAATTTCGAGAAGTCGTAGTACCCGTCTGTAGCGGAAACTCTCTCTTTTTTCTTCAGGCGCTTTATGGCTATCTTGTTCACGTACTGGTATATCACCGCGAACACAGGAACGGCCAGTGCCATTCCAAGGAAGCCAAAGAGACCTCCGCCTATAAGGACGGATATCAGCACCCAGAAGCTGTTCAGGCCGATGGCGTCCCCCACTATCTTCGGGCCGATGACGTTTCCGTCCAGCTGCTGGATGACGAGTATCATTATTGCGAAGTATACGGCCTGCATCGGGTCTCCCTGGATCAGAAGGAGGCAGAAAGAAGGTATCGCCCCCAGGAAAGGTCCGAAGAATGGTATCACGTTGGTCACTCCTACGATGACGCTGATGAGCAGAGCCAGAGGCATGTTGAATATGCTCATCACCAGGAAGGTGAGGATGCCGATGACGAGCGCGTCCAGGATCCTTCCGACTATGAAGCCGATGAACGTCGTGTTTATTATGTTGGCGAACTCATAGAGATTCCTCGCCGTTCTCTCCGAGAAGTTTGCTGACGTGATCTTCCTGGCGATGGCGCACAGCCTCTCCTTGTAGTTGAGAAGATAGATGGCGAGAAGCATTCCCACGAACACGTCGATGATGGTGCTCACAAATGCGAATATCTGGTTGGAGACCACCGCGGCGATGCTTGTGGCGTGTTTTTTGAGGATGTTCGTCTGCACCCAGGTGATTATCGCCGTTCCCCCTGAGTTCGATATCTCGTCGATCTTCTTGACCACGGCAGGGTATTTAGACAGGTGATGATGTGACCACCTGGCGAATGTCTCGAGCCTGTGCGGCGCAGTCTCGACCAGGTTCATCATGGTGGAGACTATCTGGGGCATGACCGTGTACATGAGAAGAGCCGCAGCTCCCAGGACGATGGCGAGACAGCACACCGACGCGATCACTCTCGCCCTGGACAGCATCTTGTGGTTATCACGGACTTCCTTTTCCTCCTGGGTGATCCCCTTCTTATCGCGCTGTTTCGAAACGGCCTCGTAAACGCCTTTTCTATATCCTGCAGCTCCAGCTCCCGTAAGGATCTCTCGACCCTGGTCGTCAAGTTCATCCCCGGCCCTGGCCACGAGACCCGGGCTGAAAGTTTCTCCTGGCTTCTTGCTGTTCACGACCTCCTTGTGGGCCCTGTTCAACTCTCTGTTTTCCTTGAAAAAAGCATAGCAGTGCCTGACTATCGAATTGTAGATCGGGCACAGAACGAAGGCCAGCAGCACTCCGATGTATACAGGCATCAGCGTGTTGTTGATGCTGTCCACAACAGCACTCAGGCTGGTGGTCTCCATTATCCTCCTGAGTATCAGCAGGAGAGTCCCCGCCAGCAGCAGTGTCCCCGCCGCCTTCACATATGCGCTTCTGAAAAAGTTTCTGAACATTTTCTGTTTCGTTTCCTCCGGTACAGCACTTCATACTGCATATCAAGTAATGATACATCAAATTCCGTAACATTTGAACCCGCACAAGAAAAGGCCGCTCCTTCGAAAAGGAACAGCCTCGTCGTATTCTGCTTTTCGGTCCGCCTCAGCCCCGGTCTACAGTTCAACTTCTTCATAGTCGAAGATCCCGGCCTTCTTGTCGCTGTGGATCAGGTACACCGTGTACTCGTCGGGACTCAGGTCGCTCTCCTTCTCGAAGATCTCCCTGGACTCCCGGAACTTGTCCGGCTGGATCCTCACGGATATCCCGCAGCTGGTGGAAATGGCCCTGGGTACCGGCATGACCGTGCAGTTCAGGGGCTTCATCAGTTTCTCTGTGGAGATTGCTCCATGGGTGGACTCAAAAGTATAAAGATAATATTCTTCCATATGTCAGATGATCATCTGGCCTTACAGTGTGATGACCTTGGATACCTCCTCCATGGCGTTGAGTATGTCGTACATGTTGCTGACAGTGCCCACCTTGCAGTCGTCCTTCAGACCGTAGAAGTTCAGGCATGTTCCGCAGACCAGTACCTTCGTTCCCTTCTCGATCAGGGTGTTCAGGTTGTCCACGATCTGAGGCTCGATGCCCGTCGTCAGCTTTACACCGCCGTTCATGAACAGGATGTAGCTAGGAATGTTGTCCTCCTGCTCGCTGAGGGTGAAAATAGCCATCTTGGCCAGGTTCTGTCCCAGCTCGTCGTCTCCAGTGCCTACGCCGATCTTGTTGAAGAACACGGCATAGCTTCCCTCGTCGTAGTTCTTCGCGTTCTCAGGGATGGTGCCGTCTCCGTCCTCGAATGTCACCAGGAACTTGTCTCCCTCAGGTGCGGAAGTGGCCTTCCTGCCGTATGTATCTCCAAGGCGTGTCAGGTTGTCGATCTGAGTCTGTCCGTCGACCACGATGGAAAGGTCCTGTGTTCCCTTGTCCATCTCCTTCTTTGCCATGATCACTGGAATCGGGCATGCCTTGCCTGCTGCATCTAACTTCATTGGTACTACCTCCCATTGTCTTTATCTGTTCAGGGGCCTGGAAAAAAATTCTTTCGCTATGCCTTCTCTTCCGGCATTCCGGCGGAGAGCGATCCCGCCCCGGTAATAATTTTACTCTAACGCGACCATATGTACACAGCCCGCGGGACGAATAGATTTTTTCTATAATCAACGCAGCGCTGCCGCGCAAACAATAATATCTCCCTCTCGAGGGACTTCAAAAGGCTGCCACATTCCGTCCAAATGCAACAGCCCCGAATAGTAAGATCAGATGTTGATCTGTGGTCACCTGAAACGCATTATTCCAGCACGTACACCTTCACGTGGCGCCGTCCCCATGAAATGCATTCCGCGGTGCTGCGCATGTACAGGTCCACGACATTTCCTTTTACAGCGCCACCGCAGTCGTTTGCTACCGCGAAGCCATATCCCTCTATGTAGAGCTTCGTGCCGTAAGGGATCACCGACGGGTCCACGGCGCAGGTCCCGTACTTGCACAGGCCTCCTGTGGAGCCATGGGCATTTTCACCGGCATAGTATGCGGTGGTGTTCCCCGTGAAGGTCCTCACCACCTTCACCGATCCGGACTGGCCGGTGAGCGAAGTGCCGAGCCTGAGGCCCTTGTTGGTGACTGGGGTCACCACTTCCTTCAGTGTCTTCGAGGTGCCTGTCTCCTTGCCGTCCACGATCGTAGTCGTATAGGTGTAGATGGACTGGCCGTCCTGTCCGTCAGACGAGACCACTTTTCCAGATGCCAGGCTCGGGTCCAGCACCGTGTCCTCTCCCGCTGGCTCGGTCTCGGTGACGTCCTTCGTCTGTGTCTCGACCCTCTGGACCTGTATCTTAGTGTCCTTGTCCACCTCTGTATCCAGTGACGGGGTGATGATGTCGTCATCATCGTATTCGATATTGTTGAACTTGAGGTTGTCAGCGACGGTGCCCTTGGTGAGGTTGAAATCCTCCTCCTGGCCGCCGATGATGGCAGTGGTCTTGATGGACTCCGTGACCTTTACGGTCATGCCGTCCTTCACAGAGTGCTCACGGCAAGGGTAGACCTTGTCCTCGTCGGTGACCTTGATCCCCGCATCCTTGATGGCTCCCGCCACGTCGGAGGCGCGGGTCTCCACCACGTCTTTTTTGTCATCCGATCCGATGGCCGCATAGACCACCGTCACCTGGGACGGGATGATGTACCGGATGCATGCGGTCATCAGAGCCGCCGTGCCCAGGATGAGCATCACCCCCAATACCTTTCTGTGTACGTTCTCTGTGAAGTAGGCCCAGATGTTGAAGTGCCATATTCTGCTAAGTGCTCTTCTCATTGTACCTCTCTTTCTTCCGGCTCCCGATCGGCTCAGGAGCCCCGCAAAAACTACTGCAGAGCGTGGTGCCTGTTCAGCAGCTCGTGCTTCAGGCTCCACAGAGGCTTGGACAGGTCGACGTAGTAGGTCTGCGGGTTCTCGAAACGCAGGGTCTCGCCCCACAGGGTGTCGATCTGCTCCTTGCAGTAAGCCTTGATGTCGTCCAGGGCAGGCGACTTGTAGACGCACTTCCCCTTGTCGAAGATCTGCACGAGGAGCTCCTTCGCTGTGAAGTTCCTGAGTTCCTTCCTCTTCCACACGGCGTGCTCATCGAAGATCTCGTAGCTCTCGTGGTATTTGATAGGGCCTTCTTCCCTCAGTGTTATGACGTCCGCCAGGGCCTTGCCCGTCTCGTTGTCGTACAGGCGGAACACGTTCTTGAATCCCGGGTTGGTGATCTTCTCGATGTTCTCGGAGATCTTCATCTTAGGCTCCATCACGCCGTTCTTCTCGATGGCGGCCAGTTTGTACACACCGCCGAAGACAGGCTCTGACTTCGATGTGATCAGCCTCTCGCCCACTCCGAAGGAGTCGATCTGTGCCCCCTCCATTATCACGTCCCTGATCAGGTACTCGTCCAGGGAGTTGGAGATGACGATGGAACATTCCTGAAGGCCCTCTTCGTCGAGGATCTTCCTGCACTTCTTGGTGAGGTAGGCGATGTCTCCGCTGTCGATCCTTATTCCCATCTTCGCAGGCTTCAGCTCCTTGAACACCCTGATGGCGTTAGGAAGTCCCGACTTCAGCACGTTGTAGGTGTCGATGAGGAGCACCGCGTTGTCCGGATATATCTCCGTGTACGCTTTGAACGCCTCGTATTCGCTGTCGAAGGTCTGGACCCAGCTGTGAGCCATGGTCCCGAGGGCGGCCACGCCGTAATCCCTGTCAGCTATGGCGCAGGCAGTTCCCGCACAGCCCGCTATGTAAGAAGCCCTGGCGCCGTAGATGGCTGCCGATGCCCCCTGGGCTCTCCTGCTTCCGAACTCCATGATAGGACGCCCCTGAGCCGCCCTCACTATCCTGTTGGACTTGGTGGCGATCAGGCTCTGATGATTGATGGTCAGCAGCAGCATCGTCTCCACCAGCTGGGCCTGTATCAGAGGTCCCTTCACAGTTACGATGGGCTCGTGAGGAAATATAGGCGTGCCCTCCGGCACCGCCCACACGTCGCAGGCGAATTTGAAGTTCTTGAGGTACTCCAGGAATCCATCGCAGAACTGGTGCTTCGATCTCAGATAGTCGATGTCCTCCTGGGAAAAGTGGAGATTGTCCAGGTATTCGATGAGCTGCTCCACGCCGGCCATGATGGCGAATCCCCCGTCATCAGGCACCTTGCGGAAGAACATGTCGAAGCAAGCTTCGCTGTCTCTTACATCAGACTGAAAATAACCGTTGGCCATGGTGATCTCGTAAAAGTCCACCAGCATGGTCAGGTTCTTTGTTTCTATCATGGTTCTGTTCTCTCCTTAAAATGAACGATAGAACGCCTAGGCCATAACCTCTACAGGCGAGTCCGGAGACTCCGGCAGGGCTGATGTCTCCTGAGATGAGGAAGTACTGTTCTTCTGCTGTGCCATTACGGCCGGGTAGTTCAGGATGGCCTGGAGCCTCCACGCCACCAGGAACGCCGCCACCAGTATGATCACCACCGCCAGGAGTATGTCGTTGTAATCGTGGATCCTGTCTCTGAAAGAACCCTTCTTCTTACTGCCATGGCTGCGGCCGGTCCGCCGGTCCCCAGATCCTGCGCGCCTGTCTCTTCTGGACATTCTCTCCTCCTTATCTCAAAAAACTCTGCGTATACTTTGTCAAGTATAACCCTTATGCAAATTCTTTGCAAACTCTCTAAGCCTTGAATTTGCAATGCTGCGCCACTAGTGATAGAATTTACAGACGATTGCGGCCTCCGTGCCGGCGGCGCCACGCTGTGTTGTGGCCCGCCCCGGAAAAAGGGACGATATGTTGCCGGATCTTTTCCGGTCATGCGTGACCGGCCCGTGCCGCCAGCAGAAGCATCAAACACGACGATCGATATATCGGACTTTGCATATATTATGAAAGAATTTACCATCGGGCCTGACGACGGCGGCCAGAGGCTTGACCGCTTCCTCCGGAGATACCTGTCCGGCGCCGGCCTCGGATCCATCTACAAGATCATCCGGAAGGACGTGAAGGTCAACGGACGCCGGGAGAAGAAGGAATACATTCTCCAGGCCGGGGATACGCTGACGCTGTACATTGGAGACGCCACGCTGGAACAGCTCACCGGCGATACCGGTAAGGCCGGCGCCGGGACCCGCCGCGGAGGGCGGCCGGGCAACGCAAATTCCCGGAAGGCCCGCAGGAACTTCAAGATCATATACGAAGACGAGAACATCCTCATCGCGGACAAGCCCTTCGGGCTGCTGACCCACGGCGACAGCCACGAGAAAAAGAACCATCTCGCCAACCAGGTCCTGGACTACCTCATCGAGACCGGACAGTACGACCCGCGGGGCTCGCGTACTTTTTCCCCTGCTCCCGCCAACAGGCTCGACAGGAACACCACCGGGCTGGTCCTCTTCGGGAAGAACGCCTCTTCTCTCCGTGCACTGAACGCCATGATCCGGAACGGAGGCATCCACAAGTACTACGAGACCGTGGCCTTCGGGAACATCCCGGAGCCGATCATACTGGAAGGCGCCCTCACCAAGAACGAGGAGCAGAACCGGGTGAAGGTCTCGGGTGTCCAGGTAAAAAAAGCCTCTGATCCCGCCTGCGCCGGCGGTTCTCCCGACACGGACCGGGATGCGAAGGGCTCTGCAGATCTCTCCGGCCTCAGAGGGCATGTAAATCCGGACGGCTCCCGGAACATACGGACCGTAGTCACGCCGGTAAAGCACTTTTCCGATTCCACCCTGCTGGAGATCCGCCTGGAGACCGGCCGGACCCACCAGATCAGGGCCCACCTGGCGTCCATCGGCCACCCTCTGGCCGGGGACTTCAAATACCAGACCAGGGCATCCGCAGGCTTCGACCGCAGACTCAAGGAGGCCACCGGGCTCTCCACCCAGCTCCTCCACAGCGCGAGGCTGGAGTTCTGCGATTGCACGGAACCGCTGGAGTACCTGGAGGGCCGGGAGTTCACGGCGCCTCTGCCGCCGGGTTTTCAGAGGGTCCTTGGGTTCCTGGAAAAAGGAGATGCCGGTCCTGTGAAGGGCAGGCGAGCCGGGCGATCGGACAGGTATCGGGAGCCGGACGATCCAGGCGCAGATTACCGTGGCAGGAAAAAAGCAGAATTTACAAAAAGGAAAGACAGATAAGGAAACAGATAAATGAGTGATCCCAGCACGACAACACAGAAGAGACCGCCATCGGTCACAGTAAGCCTATTGAAAGATATCCTGATAGCCGCTATCATCGCGGCGGCGATACTCTTTTTCATAAGGCCTACCATCGTGAAACAGACATCGATGCAGCCGACGCTGAACCCCAACGACTACCTGATAATGTACAAACGCGCGTACGTTCATCATCAGCCTCAGCGGGGGGATATCATCATTTTCCAGTCTCAGCTGCTGGATGACCGCGGCCGGGAAAAGCTGCTGATAAAACGTGTCATCGGCCTTCCGGGAGACACGCTCACGATCACCGACGGCAAGGTCTACATCAACGGCAAGGAATACGACGAGCCGTACCTTAAGGACGGTTACACTCCGGGCGAGATCTACGACTATACCGTCCCCGATGGGCAGTATTTTGTAATGGGAGACAACCGTGTAGTCAGTGTGGACAGCCGCAGCAGTGAGGTCGGCACAGTCGCGGCCTCTGCCATCAAGGGCCGGGCGGTGGTCCGGCTGTATCCGTTCAACCAGATAACGAAGCTGTAGGAGATCCCTGCAGCAGGAGCGCATCATGGCAAAAAAAGGAAGAAAGCTCGTGGCGGCTAACAAAAAGGCACGCCACGATTATTTCATAGAAGAGACTTACGAGGCCGGGATAGTTCTCACCGGCACGGAGATAAAATCGGTGCGGGCAGGCAAGGTCAGCATCAAGGAGAGTTTTGCAAAGGTGGAAAACGGCGAGCTGATAATATACGGCATGCACATTTCCCCGTATGAGCAGGGCAACCGCTACAACGTGGAACCGCTGCGGCCGCGAAAGCTCCTTCTCCACAAAAAGCAGATAATGAAGCTCATGGGCCAGACAAAGAACCCGAGCCTCACCATAGTGCCCCTTTCCATGTACATCAACGAGGACGGCCGTGCCAAGGTGGAGATCGGCCTGGCCAGGGGCAAGAAAAACTACGACAAGCGAGAATCCATCGCTAAAAAAGACGCCGCGCGGAAGATGGACAGAGCGATCAAGGATTCGCGGCGGCGGTGACGGGCGCAGCTGAGGCAATCGGCGCAGCTTAGGCAATCGGAGTAGCTGATGTGACCGGCGTAGTTGATGATCGATCATAACGCTTAGTAAAATGATGCGGGCATCTGTACCCTTCGCTTTTATTCATTTGATGAAATTGCGAGGGTACAGATGCCTTTTTGTTATTCACGGGTCGTGGGCTCTGGGGGCGATGTCTGGCACGGGCACGAGAACTAGAGCTAGTGCTGGCACAAGTGTAGGGGCTGGCCGGAACGCCGATAAAACGCCTCTTTTACTGGAAAACTGATTTGTTCACCTTGTCCACCACGGCCGGGAAGTCCGCGGCGGAATCGATGATCATGTCTGCGTGGTAGTCCTCCAGCTCTTTTCTCGGCCTGAAGCCCCAGGTGACCCCAACCGTGAAGAGTCCTGCGTTGTGACCTGTCATCATATCGGTGTTGGTGTCGCCGAAGTACAGGGCTTCAGACTTCTTCACGCCGAAGATGCCCAGGATCTCGAATACCCCCGTCGGGTCCGGCTTGATCGGGATCCTGTCGGTCTGGCCCTGGACGTGATCGAAGATGCCTTTTCCGAAAATGGTCTCGACGACGTTTATCGCGCTGTTGTGAGGCTTGTTGGAAAAGACCGCCAGCTTTATCCCCCTGCGCTTCAGCTCGTGCAGCGAATCAACCACGTGGGGATACGGCTCCACCTGGTACAGTGGATCCTCGTCCATCCACTTCCTGCACATCGGGAGCCCATCCTCCAGATGTGAGGCGCCGGCGTCTCCGGACGCGATGAGCGCCCTCTCCAGGGCGTTCTTGATCCCGTCACCCGCAAAATAGTTGAACTTTTCCACGGGCTGCTCCGGCAGTCCGTAGTACTTCAGCGTCATGTTGATGGGTCTGGCGATGGACGCCTGAGTCCTTGTCAGAGTACCGTCAAGATCGAAAATACATGCTTTTATCATAATAATCTCCAGTTTCTTTTTTCGACTCTCGAATCCCGGCTTCCGAATTCCGGTTTTCGAATCTCCATCTCGCAGGTGCTGCCTGTGCGGCGACCGCCTCATGTCTCCAGATGCCGCGCCGTCAGCGAATCAGCGCCCGGTACGCCTCAGCCTTCTCCGCCATGGCCCCCCGCCGCTGCAGCTCGAGACGCTCATCCATCTTTTCCGGGTGATCCGCCACCTGCCGGAGAGCGGCGCAGAGCGCACCTTTTTCCTGAAAAACGTTCTCCTCCCCGGTGAAGGCCCTGCGGTGCATCGTGTTCCTGAAGGCCAGGATCAGCTGATCGTTCAGGAAGGCCTCCTTCACCGATGACAGGATCTCGCCGCCGTGATTGATGTCAAGGTAGATGTCGCACCTGTCCATGAGCTGGCGGACCTTAGACTCCCAGGCGACGGGATAGAGCCTGACGTTCGGGTATTTTCCGAAAGCCATCAGGCGGCTCGACATCTCCGTCACCGCCGCGATGTGGAACGTCAGATCAGGGAACTCCGTGACCAGGGTGTCCAGATCCCTGATCTGGTCCGAGTTGGTGCAGATGAGGATGTTCTTAGAATAGCGGTTTTTCCTCCTGAGATCGTAGGCGAAACCCATCGGGCGCAGCATGCACTCCGGCGAGCCCGGCACGCGCCGCGGGTCGGATGCACCCGGGTCCAGGAGGCCGTCGGCCACGCAGAGTTCCATCAGCCTGTTACAGCTCTCCCTGTTCTGGACGATGATGAGATCCGTCTTCGAGCGTCCCTCCAGGATCATGCGCATGTTCCCGGGGATGTCGTCACGGGGGCCCTCCTGCCAGAATAGGATGTTGCCGCGTCTGCCGCCTATGCCGCCTCTGCCAGCTCTGCCGCCTATGCCGCTATCGGTGCCATCGGTACCGGCTGGCCTTTTCAGGTCTTCAGTCACGAAAAGGGGCACCGACAGAGAGTTATAGAAAAAGGTGCTGCCTTCCAGGCCGGCTTCCCGAAGCATTGCGGCGGCCATGGCCGGGAGGCCCTTGAAAAGACGTGTCTTTTCGCCCTCGCCCCAGCCGCTGACGATTATGTCGCCTGTGACGAAGTTCTCCACTATACGCTCCCTACCGCGCCGGTCGAACCAGGAACGGCAGAACTTTTTTCCGCTCCTGTTGAAGACCGTTCTGGAATATATGTACCCCTGGCGGTCGTAGTGGTCGGTGAAGGCCACCATGCCGTTCTCGCCGAGCCAGTCCACGTCGCTCACCAGGCGATGGCCCTGCTCTTCGGAATAGAAGATCTTTCCCCGCAGGCGGTGGAGATCCTTCACCTCTCCCGAGGCCGAGCTCCCGCTGATCTCCCAGTACTCCGGGCACTCGATCTGGTCGAAAAACCGGGCTTTTCCCGGAGTCCATCCTGCGTGGTTCAGGGCATAGCTCCTTCCGGATGGATCCGCCGAACTCCAGGGAGCCTGAGCCTCATCGGCCTCCTCTGAAAACCACTGGTACACCGACATCACGTCATCCGGCAGAAAGCCGCCGCCCGAGATCACGAACACCGGGCCGGAAAAGCCCGCAAGGCGAAAGGACTTTTTCAGCGCGTCCGCCAGCTCGTCGTAGTGGTCCAGCAGAAGCACGCCCTGCTCGCGGCCCTTTTCCATCTCTATATTTCTCCAGCTAAAAGCCTCTCCCATCTCCTCATCACCTTTTCCGTCAGATACTCCGAAGCCACCTGATAGGACTTTTCCCGGAAAGCCCTGCGGCCGTCCCCAGAATGAGTGAAGAACTTCTCCACGGCCCGCGCCAGGGCCTCCACGTGATCGTTCACCGACATTTCGTCGGTCACAGGGATCAGATATCCGTTCTCCCCATCGCTGATGAACGTCGGATCGCCGTATGGCACGTCGAATCCGATGATCGGCAGACCGCTGCCCACCGCCTCCATGAGGCTGAGGCCGAATCCCTCGCTTGTGGATCCGGAGAGATACAGCTCGTAATTCCTGTAGACGTCCGACATGTCATGCTGACCCATGAGGCGGATGTACCCTCCGGCCTGGTTTTCCTTGATAAGATCGCGCAGGCTGTTGTACTCACCGCCGGCACCGTATATGTCGAGTGTCAGCTCCGGGAACTTCTCCCGGGCAATGACGCAGGCCCTGATGACCCAGTCGAGGTGCTTTTCCGAGGCAAGCCGCGACGCTGTGACGATGGAAAAAGGCCTCCGACCTTCGCAAGTCCCCGCGCCGGTCTCCGGATACGTGAGCTTTTCCAGGCTTCCCACCGGGATGGTGCAGATCGCGGGCGCCTCCCCCACGTATTTCAGGAACTGCTCCCTCATGAGATCCCTCTGGGCGTCCGTGGACGTGATGAAAAAGCTGATATGCCTGTACATCCTGAAGGAATACTCGTAGTAGTTGTTCCACAGTATATAGTCGTCCGTGGTGTTCCCGGCGCTGTAGTGGTCGGCGTGTACAACGATCCCGGTCCGTGCGTCACCGCAGTTTTCAAGGATCGCCTGGCCGATCCCGGTCGTCCTGTCGATGATCGCCACATCGTCACCGGTCATGTTCATCCGGCGGGTCATGTATCCCACCAGCTCTTCCTTGGAAAAGAGGATCTCGTCAGGGAAGCGATACACCGGCTCCTGCCCGTCGAGGTACTCTTCGTAGGCCGTGGTCCCGTCGGTGTTGAAAAATCTCCTCATGTACAGATGGGCCTTCCCGTCCAGCGGCGCATAGTATTCAGTATACAGTCTGCCTCTCGTGAAGTAGTCCTTCCTTATGAGAAAGCCTCCTGACACGTATTCCACCCTGTGCAGACGGTTGCAGTTCTCATCCACGAAATACAGGGTGCAGAAGTCCCCGCCGCCGTTGAACACCAGCCGGCCAGTCCTGCCCGTCCTGTTAAATCGAAAGTCCTGATCCGCCAGGGTCTTTTCGAAGTCCTCCAGCGTGTATGTCACCGGAGCGATCTTCTGGTCAGTAAAGAATGTATACAGCCAGATCACCTCATCATCCCGGAACCCCAGGTTGCTCGTGTAATGCTGGATGTTCTCCTGGGGGAACATGTCCGTAAAAACGAACCGGGCCGGCTCCCCCAGCTCCCGGAAGATCCGGCAGCGGTACAGCTGGGCGTATTCCACCCCGCTGGAGGCCCACCCGATCCCAAGATCAAAGTTGTATATCATATGAAGGCTCCTTAATTCCTAAGGAAATACAATATTCATCCTGCCGTCTTTTCCAGTTTGCGGGTCGCCCAGGAAGAAGTTCCTGACGATCTTCTTCTTCATGGTCTTCTTCATGTCCCCGAAAGACTGGTAGGCCTCGCGGCTGTACTCGAAAATAGGGTTCCGCTGGGCCGTGCCCCTCGTGGTTATGGCGTACTGGAGCTGCTGCAGGTAGTCCACCTCGTCGATCCAGCAGTCGTCAAGGGCATTCAGGATGCACTGCCTGAGGTACTCCTGAAGCTGCTCCTCATCCTTGAACATCGCCGTCTTCCTGTCGTACAGCTCGTCGGCGTAGTTTTCAAGACGCTCCAGCAGCCTCTGCCTGTCGGACCTGGAGCGCCCCGGTTCGGGAAGCTTTTCCGGATCCAGTTCATAGGTGAGGTTGTCAAGAGCGAACCGGGTGAGCTCGCCGTGGGTGAGCTTCGGGTTTTCGTCCATGAAGATCCTGAGGTCATCGATGATGAGTCTCCTGACCACGTCCTTCTGGATGGTGTCCCTGTCCAGCAGCCTGTCCCTTGCCCCGTACAGGATCTCACGCTGGCGGCGGAGGATCTTGTCGTAGCGGACGGACTGCTCTCTGGAAGAAACGCTCTGCTCCACCATTGTCTTCTGGGCGCCGTTGATCAGCCGCCGCAGCTTTCCCTGGGAAATGTGCCGCTCACCGTCGATGTACGGAGCAGTCTTTTCCCCGGTCATGGCCGTGACCACCTCGTCTTCAAGAGAGACGAAGAACTGGCTGGAACCGGGATCTCCCTGACGGCCCGCCCGGCCTCTGGCCTGCCGCTCGAGGCGCAGGTTCTCCATCCTTCCGATACCTATCACCGCAAGGCCCCCGAGCTCCTGTACTCCATCCTGGAGCCTGATGTCGGTGCCGCGGCCCGCCATTCCGGTGGATACCGTGACCGCGTTCATCTGGCCCGCCTCGGCTATGATCTCGGCCTCCCAGTACGCGTTGTTGGCGTTGAGCACGCTGTGCGGCACCTTGTGGTCCACGAGCATCCTGGAAAAGATCTGCGTGTCCTGTATGGTGGCGGTCACCACGAGGACGGGCTGTCCCGCGCGGTGTCGCGTGAGGGTCTCCTCGAGAGCCGCCTCGAACTGCTCCTGAGCGGATGCGAAGAACCGGTCCTTCCGGTCCACCCGCTGCACTTTTTTCCTCGGAGGGACCACGAACACCAGCTTGTGATAAACGTCAAAAAGCTCTCTCTTCGCGTCGGAGATCGTGCCGCTCATGCCGCACATCTTCGGGAACATGAGGAACAGGTTCTGGTATGTGATCGATGCCACCGAGCGCTGCTCCTGGGAGAGCTTCACGTGCTCCTTTTCCTCCAGGGCCTGGTGTGCGCCTCCCCGGAGCTTCATCCCCGGAAGGCTGCGGCCGGTGCTGTTGTCCAGCAGGACGATCTCCCCGTCGTCGGAGAGCATGTAGTCGCTCTGTTTCTCGAAAAGGACGTGCGCCCTCAGGGCCAGTGTCACATGGCGGTTGATCTCGAAGTTCTCGTGGGCGTAGAAGTCCGATATCCCGAAGAACCGCTCCGCGTATTCCACTCCCCGGTCGGTGAGCCACACTGACTTGTCTTCCTTCTCGTAGTCCCTGTCCTCCTTGAGGGTGGTCACGAAAAAGTCGGTCATGGCATAGAGGTTGGACTGGACCCTCGGGGATCCCGATATCACCAGAGGCATCTGGGCCCCGTCCAGGAGGACTGAATCAGCCTCGTCGATTATCACGAAGCAGAATTCCCTGAGGAACCTGTCCTCCGCCCTGTCCACCAGGTTGTTCAGCAGGTAGTCGAAGGCCAGGATACTGTGTGTGGTATACAGGATGTCCGCGGCGTAGTTTTCTTTTTTCTGTGCGTTCGTCAGGGGTTCTCCAGGTTCCCGGGGAACTCCCGCCCGCTCAGTGAGGCCCATGAAGCTGAAAACGGGTCTCAGGTCGTCGGCATCTCTGGAGGCAAGGTACTCGTTGGCGGTGACCAGTATGGTGCTCTTTCCCGTCAGGGCATTGAGATAGAGCGGCAGCGTCGCCATGAGGGTCTTCCCCTCTCCTGTGAACATCTCCGCCAGATAACCCTTGTGGAGCGCTATCGCCCCCAGTATCTGGACGTCGTATGGCATGGTCCCCAGTATACGCCTGTCCGCCTCACACATGGCCGCATAGGCCTCCGGAAGGATCTGATCCGTGGTCTTCCCGTCCTTGAGCTGAGCCTTCAGCTTTGCCGTCATCCCCTGGAGATCCTCGTCCGTCATGGACCTCATGGTGCCTTCAAGAGACTTTACTTTTTCCAGGATCTTGTATATGCGTCTGTCTTTCATGACTGATCCGTTCTTTCTGTAATGGTGATGGAGTGGAACCGGAAATGATGGGCGCCGGCGCAGATGAGCTGGGCCTCATAGCTGTAGGCCTTGAGCGGGCATCGGAGATCCATCTCAGCGCCGTCCATGATCACCTGCCCTGCCTCTTCTCCGTTTTTTCCACGGAAGACGAACCTCAGAAGGATCCCTTCCGGCACGTCGCACTCGATGTCAGCAGAGACGTGATACCGTCCCTCTCCATCGATTATAGGCAGAGAAGGCTCGATGCGCCCCGCCTGATAATTCACCCTTGAATACCAGGTCTTGATGACGGTCCCGGGAGGCATGAGCTGGTTCCTGAACTCCACGTCCTCCCTGCTGTGGAACGTGATCTCAGACCCATAGAGGTATGCGTCGTTGACGAACTCGTTCCAGTATATTTTCCAATGCTTGATGCGTTCTGTCATTTCAGTTCTGCTTCCTGTCGTATTCATCCCGCAGGATCCTGTTGTACTGTCTCAGGAACCAGCCCACGATTCCCGAGGTGTCGTCGTTGTGCCTGCCGTGAAGGCCCCGGCCGATGACCCTGGCACCCTTTCCCTTTACCCGTGAAAGGAGCTGCTGATAGGCCGTCATGTCGTAGTCGTCCTCGATCATGTACGCCGCACACATTGTCCGCCCCGACCAGTCGGTCTTGTCGAACCGTTCCCAGAATCGTTGATTCATCTTGTCTATGGCCTCCTGATCCAGGCCTCCGTACTGCTTCCACATGACGTCCAGAGAGGTCGGGAACCCGCCCGGACGGCTGAGCCGCTCGGCTTCGGCCATGTTCCCCAGGCTCACCAGCGGCTTGCCGACTATCAGATAGGCCGGCCTTATCATGGTGCCGTAGTAAAGGGCCCCGAAGGTGCCCATGGAGAGCCCTGAGAAGATCACCTGGTCGTTGTTGAATCCCAGGTTATTCATGCATTCCAGAATATAGTTCCTGAGTTTGTCCTCGTATTCCTGAGAGCCCAGATAGAAGGCACCTCCCTCAAGCCTGGCCTCGCTCACCAGGATGAACGGACACCCCATCCTCCTCATCATGCGGTATCCCTCGAATCCCTCCATAGTCTTATACCCCGAGAAATACACGCACAGCGGCGGCTTCAGGTCCCCCGGGTCCATGTAGGCGAAGATCTCCTCTCTGTCGCTCGTCACCATGCGGCGGCTTCCCGGGAAAAAAGTACCAACGCCCCGGCGAGACCAGCGGTCGTGGAGAGACGTTATCCTCAGAGTTCCTCTGCCCCTCGCATGGAGGCACACGAACACCGGGCCTGCCTCCCGGCCCTCGATGGTCACCGGCTTTTTCATGTCTTCCTCTGTGAAAGTCCAGGTATCTTGAACAGAAGACACGCTTCCGCTGACGAACTGGATGATCTCCATCCGGATCTCAATGGCTCCTTCTTTCCTGTACTCGAGCCAGAAGTCTATGGCCTGGTTTTTTTCCACCGGGATGTTCCCCTTCCAGAAGACTATCTGTTTGAAGCCATCTCCGAAGTCCCCCTTCAGGACCGCCTCGGTGTATCCGTGCCAGCAGATGCTTCCGCGAAAATCCGGAGATATGCTCATGCTGTGAGAGTCGAATTTCTCCCCGTACGGCCTGCCGTAGTAATTCGGGAGCCAGTCACGGAGGAAGGTCTCCAGGTCTTTTCCCATGAGCTTCTTGCCGCAGCGGCTCCTGATGAGAAACTTCATTTTTTCTGAAACCGGAACATCACTCAGCACGAAAAGGCAGTGGGCCCTCACGATCCTCGCGAGTATGTCCGACTCTTCGTCTGAAAGGACCCTGTCTATTATCGCTATGTCGTACTCCGGGTCCTTCACGGAGAGCTCCGGCTCGTAATTCCATTCAGCCTCAGGGCAGATCTCGAACCTCTGGGAAAAATCAGTTCTGCCCAGCTGCAGTGCTGTTATCTTCAACGCTCTGAAGCACCTCCTTCCAGGCCTTTACCAGCTTGTCCGTGGTGAACTGGTCTCCCAGGTCGTAGGACGCGATCTGGGCTTTGTTGTAGTTGGCGATGCTGCTCAGATAAGTATCCAGCGCATCCGGCAGATCCACTATGTCTCTTATCACCAGTCCGTTCCTGCCGTCCTTCATATAATCAGTCTCCATCGCCGTTATCTGTGGTATCCCCATACTCATTGCAGCGATCTGAAGAAACTGGTCAGGGATCTGCTGGAGATCCACCACCAGGCGCTGTTCTCTCAACGTTCTGCTCACGGACATCTCGTCCACGCACTGGGCCACGGAGAACACAGAGCGCACCTGTCCCACGGAATCTATGAGGTTCTCGGAAACACCCTTGTCGTCTCCCGCCAGTTCAGGATCGAGGCCGGCCTTCTCAAGGGCTCTCCTGCTCTTTTCCATGAGATTTCTCCTGGCGCTGTAGCCCGCTGATCTGGTGAAGAGGCAGACCCTGGCCCGACTGTTCACGTTCTGTATGTACGCTCCGAGGGCCGCGGCCATATCGTCGAACAGTTGATCTTCAACGCCGTCCACAGCGACCATGATGTTCTGCACCCTGAGCTGCTGGCTGATGCCGAACTCTACCCTGGAATCGTAAGGGGTGATCACCTTCAGCTTAACGCCCCCGGCTTCTGGATGTTTCCTGATCCTGTCAGCCGTCTCCTTCTTATCTGCCACTATATAGTCCGCATACTTGAGGAGCTGGCTGTCGGTCTCTCCGATGCCGTGCTCTTCCATGCGGCGGCCGAAAAAGGACAGCACCAGCTTGTGTTCTCTGAACGCCCTGAGCAATATCCCGGAGTGGAGCGGATCCATAGCAGCTATGAAAATATCCTCTTGCCAAACGTCCTCCAGGTGTTTTCTCAGGACCTCCTCGATCATCTCCTCGATATTACCGTATCTTTCCTTTCTGTAAGGGATCTTTTCCCCGTCGTTACCGTAAAACCAGGCGCGCTCCGGGTTGATCACCACATGGCCGTCCTTCAGGAACCTGGCGAATCGCCAGTTTCCCGCCTCGTCGAAATACTGTTCGCGAAAAGAAATGCCTTTTTTGTAGACCACCTGACAGGAGATGAAGCCCCTGTCGTCGTAAATGTTGCTGCAGGTCTTTTCGCCGTCGAACATGTCCACCCTGAACACGTTTCCGTCCTCGGCGAACTCCACCTGAGCGTATTTTTTTCCATCTTTATTGACTATCACCGCGAACGGCGAATATATGAACTCAACTCCCTCCGGCCAGTCCAGATCCCTGAAGGAAAACACCTGCATGTCCTGGCTCTCTATGCCCTGCATGGCGTCGAAGCAGGACCAGTACGGGGCGTGGTACACCCCCTGGCGGTGGAGAAAATGCCGGAAATTCGGGGTGAACCCGAGTATCAGCATCTTGAACGGCGCCACTTTTTTCCTGAAAAAAAGCTGCACCTGCTTTACGGTATCATCGAATTCCGTTACGGATCTGGATCTGTACCAGACCTGCTCTTCCTCTTTCCAGTCATCCTTCTGATACCAGGCAGGGATGAAATACTGCATACGTGCTCCTCGATTCCTGTGCTAGAAAAAGAATTTATACGCGTCGTACCGGCGGTAGGAGGCGATCTCCTGGGCGGTACTGCAGATGATGCTCACCAGTATCATCGCCGAGGATGGCATCATCGCCAGCGGCAGGGACACCTCGCCCCTCAGGACCATGATGAGCGAAAGGGCCATGCCCGCCGCCTGCAGCAGGCCGCTTACCAGGCTGAGCCGCCACACAAGGCTCACAAGATACTTTTTCGTCTTTTCCCCTGCATATACACCTATGATGCTGTCTCCATTTCTCTGGAGCTGCCTTGCGCTCTCCATCGGGTTCAGCATGATGAAGGAAAAGGCTACCGACAGCACGACCACGATCACCAGGTATATGGCTATCCCCTCCGGTTTAGTCATCACCATGTCCTTACGGATCTCGGCCAGCCTGACGTTCTCAGGGAAGATCAGCGTCAGCATGCGGACGAAATACCTTGGGATCACAAAGGCCACCGTGGCGAACATCACCGGCATGATGCCGACAGGATTCCGCTTGTAGGCCATGTAGTTCTGATCGGCGTGTATGTTGTGGATGGACACCCTCTGCAGAGGTATCTTGATGATGGAGTTTTCCATGAAGACCGTTGCCGCAACGACCACGGCACACACCACCATGAGCCTCGGATACCTGAAAAAATGGTTGGCGCTTATGCTCCCGGCCAGACTGGTCAAGATGTTCACCAGAATGATCGGCATGGACGCACCGACGCCGAGATCTTCGTTTTTCATGCAGAGGAAATACGTGATCATGGCTCCTGCGAACATCTCCAGCATGACCACTCCCCTCACAATGGTCTCCGGACCTGCGCCTGGCAAAAGGCTGACGTCCGCCGACTGGATCACGGCCATGAATGCGGCGATGACGACGGTCGTTATGAACATCCACCTGTCGCTCCTCTGCTTGGATATCTTCGCCCTGGCATCGGAGCTCCTGAAGGCCGTGATGATCTGCACCAGCAGGGATGCGTTGATATACGGCATGATGCCCAGAGCCATCAGTGTGTTGTGATACCTGTCGCCGCTGAACATCATGGTCACCATGTACTGGCCATTCATGCCTGACCGGTCGCTGGTGTCGACGCCGTACAGTAAAATGCTTTTTCCGAGCAGGTACACGGCAAGCATAAAAACCGTAAATAATATTCTGTTTCTCAGTTCGTGGGTCTTGCTGCTCCCCATTACTGGTTTCCTTCCTGTTATGACGAACGGATCCCGTGGCACCGAGGCCCGGCACGAGGCGTGTTCTCATACGCGGCACCGCATTGTTCGATCTGCCACATGTACGCTTTTTCTTTTTCCAGAAAAGCACTGCGCCACTTCGTCTATTTTAAGACTATCGAAAAAAATGAGCAACACTCAGCGTCAGTCAGCAAGTCGATCTATGACCTAAGCCCGGGTATTGCTCATATTTAATTCGACGGCCTTTACTTTAATACTTTGAGAGGCACGACGTTGTTCAGATCCTCCAGTTCTTCCGGCGATGCCTGTGACTCGCTCGATGCCGCGCCGGCTGTCCTGGATGCGCTGACCTCACCGTTATCCGCTGACGCTCCCGTTCCGTTGCTCATCCTGTTACTTGAGGATGCGCTGAGGGAATCCTCGACCGACATGCTGATGCTCTCTGAGATGCTGTTGCTGTTCTCGGTCTCGGACTCTGAAGCCGCTGTAGATGCGGAAGCCGACTTGCTCTCGCTGGCAGCTGCGCTTGCGCTGTCGCTGGAGCTTGCCCTCTGGCTAGCCGTTGACTGTTCGGTCGCGAGCGACTGGAGTCCGGCCGGAGTCTCAGAGCGGCTGATGGTCACCAGGGTGCTCCCTGCTGCCGGGGCTGCGGCTGCGGTGATCGCACCTGCAGGCGCTGCCGTGGCTGCGGCCGTTGTCACAGCTGCTGTCGTTGCTGTGACTGTTGCCGCTGCGGCAGCAGATGTGGATGCGCTGGCACTCGCGCTGGCTGACGCGCTCTGGCTCTCTGCGGCCGATGCCGACTGGCTTGTGGAGGCCGATCCTGATCCGCTGATGCTGGCCGACTCGCTTGCACTCCTTGCCGATTCTGACTCCGATATCGACGCACTCTCGCTTGTCGATGCGGACTCGCTTGCGCTACGTGCGGATTCGCTTTCCGAAGTCGATGCGGACTCGCTTGCGCTACGTGCGGATCCGCTTTCCGAAGTCGATGCGCTGGCCGAGGTGGATTCACTTACGCTAGTCGATGTGCTCTCGCTGGTGCTAGCGGATGTCGAAGCGCTTTCGCTTGCAGACGTGCTGGCACTTTCGGATGCACTTGTGCTTCCACTCAGTGAAGCGCTCGTTGAAGCGGATTCGCTTTCGCTCATCGATGTGCTCTCGCTGGTGCTAGCGGATGTCGAAGCGCTCTCGCTTGCTGATGTGCTGGCACTTTCGGATGCACTTGTGCTTCCACTCAGTGAAGCGCTCGCTGAAGCGGATTCGCTTACGCTTGTCGAAGTGCTTGCGCTGGTGCTAGCGGATGTCGAAGCGCTTTCGCTTGCAGACGTGCTGGCACTTTCGGATGCACTTGTGCTTCCACTCAGTGAAGCGCTCGTCGAAGCGGATTCACTTGCGCTTGTCGAAGTGCTTGCGCTGGTGCTAGCGGATGTCGAAGCGCTTTCGCTTGCAGACGTGCTGGCACTTTCGGATGCACTTGTGCTTCCACTCAGTGAAGCGCTCGTCGAAGCGGATTCACTTGCGCTTGTCGATATGCTCTCGCTGGTGCTAGCTGATGTCGAAGTGCTCTCGCTTGTCGATGTGCTGACACTTTCGGATTCGCTCGTACTTACGCTCAGTGAAGTGCTCGTTGAAGCAGATTCGCTTACGCTTGTCGACTCGGATTCACTTACACTTGTCGACTCGCTCTCGCTCGTACTTACAGATTCGCTCTCAGATTCGCTTTCGGATTCTGACGCGCTAGTACTGATAGACTCAGATTCACTCTCTGATTCGCTTGTCGATTCGGATTCACTTGCGCTTACTGACTCGCTTTCTGATTCGGACTCACTTGCGCTAGTCGACTCTGATTCGCTTGTGCTTACTGACTCGCTTTCTGATTCGGACTCACTTGCGCTGGTCGACTCTGATTCGCTTGTGCTTACTGACTCACTTTCTGACTCGGACTCACTTGCGCTGGTCGACTCTGATTCACTTGCGCTGATCGATTCGCTCTCTGACTCACTTGTGCTAGTGGATTCACTCTCGCTTGCGCTAGTCGATTCGGACTCGCTTGCACTTATCGATTCGGATTCACTTGTGCTTACTGATTCGCTCTCTGACTCACTGGTGCTTGTCGATTCAGACTCACTTGCGCTGGTCGACTCCGATTCACTTGTGCTGATAGATTCACTCTCAGACTCGCTAGTGCTCGTGGATTCGGACTCACTTGCACTCGTCGACTCCGATTCACTTGTGCTGATAGATTCACTCTCAGACTCGCTAGCGCTCGTGGATTCGGACTCACTTGCGCTGGTCGACTCTGATTCACTTGCGCTGATCGATTCGCTCTCTGACTCACTTGCGCTCGTGGATTCGGACTCACTTGCACTCGTCGACTCGGATTCGCTTGCGCTGATCGATTCGCTCTCTGACTCGCTTGTGCTCGTGGATTCGGACTCACTTGCACTCGTCGACTCCGATTCACTCTCACTTGCGCTGGTCGACTCTGATTCACTTGCGCTGATCGATTCGCTCTCTGACTCACTTGCGCTCGTGTATTCGGACTCACTTGCACTCGTCGACTCGGATTCGCTTGCGCTGATCGATTCGCTCTCTGACTCGCTTGTACTCGTGGATTCGGACTCACTTGCACTCGTCGACTCTGATTCACTTGCGCTGGTCGACTCTGATTCACTTGTGCTGATAGATTCACTCTCAGACTCGCTAGCGCTCGTGGATTCGGACTCACTTGCACTCGTCGACTCGGATTCGCTTGCGCTGATCGATTCGCTCTCTGACTCGCTTGTACTCGTGGATTCGGACTCACTTGCACTCGTCGACTCTGATTCACTTGCGCTGGTCGACTCTGATTCACTTGTGCTGATAGATTCACTCTCAGACTCGCTAGCGCTCGTGGATTCGGACTCACTTGCACTCGTCGACTCTGATTCGCTTGCGCTGATCGATTCGCTCTCCGACTCACTGCTGCTTGTCGATTCACTCTCGCTTGCGCTGGTCGACTCCGATTCACTTGTGCTGATAGATTCACTCTCAGACTCGCTAGCGCTCGTGGATTCGGACTCACTTGCGCTGGTCGACTCTGATTCACTTGCGCTGATCGATTCGCTCTCTGACTCACTTGTGCTCGTGGATTCGGACTCACTTGCACTCGTCGACTCGGATTCGCTTGCGCTGATCGATTCGCTCTCCGACTCACTAGTGCTTGTCGACTCTGATTCACTAGTGCTTATCGATTCGCTCTCTGACTCCGACTCGCTTTCGGATTCAGACTCACTTGCACTCGTCGACTCTGATTCACTTGCGCTGATTGATTCGCTCTCTGACTCGCTCGTGCTAGTTGATTCGGACTCGCTGGCGCTGGTCGACTCTGATTCACTTGTGCTGATAGATTCACTCTCCGCCTCGCTCGTGCTAGTTGATTCACTCTCGCTAGCGCTGGTCGACTCTGATTCGCTTGCGCTTACTGATTCGCTCTCTGACTCCGACTCGCTTTCGGATTCGGACTCACTTGCACTCGTCGACTCGGATTCGCTTGCGCTGATCGATTCGCTCTCCGACTCACTGCTGCTTGTCGATTCACTCTCGCTTGCGCTGGTCGACTCCGATTCACTTGTGCTGATAGATTCACTCTCAGACTCGCTAGCGCTCGTGGATTCGGACTCACTTGCGCTGGTCGACTCTGATTCACTTGCGCTGATCGATTCGCTCTCTGACTCCGACTCGCTTTCGGATTCGGACTCGCTTGTGCTTACTGATTCGCTCTCGGATTCGGACTCACTCGCGCTAGTCGATGTGCTCACGCTGGTGCTTACGGACGTCGATTCACTTTCACTCGCCGATGTACTTGCGCTTTCAGATGCGCTCGTGCTTCCGCTCAGTGACGCACTCGTCGACTCGGATTCTTTTATGCTTGTTGACTCGCTCTCGCTCAAAGACGCGCTTGTCGATGCCGATTCGCTTGCGCTCGTCGATGTGCTCGCGCTGGTGCTGGCGGACGTCGACGCACTTTCACTCGCCGATGTGCTGGCGGAGGTGCTCTGAGAAAGCCTTTCGCTCTGGCTCCTCGACAGTGAATCCGACCTGCTGGCGCTGAGGCTCTGGGATGCAGAGGTGCTCTCGCTGGCGCTGATCGATTGGCTTATCACTGTGCTCAGGCTCTCGCTGCCGCTTTCGCTTGCACTCGTGCTGCTGGACTCCTGTGCCGAAGCACTCTCGGACGCAGAGACTGAAGCGCTTTCGCTGAGAGACTGGTTTTCCGAATCCCTCTGGGAAACGCTGTTGCTCACGCTTGTGGAGGCTTCGCTCAGAGAAGTGCTCCTGGACGCTATGCTCTCGCTTTCAGATGCAGACGTCGAAAGGCTGAGCGACTTGCTCGTGCTCGCGCTTTCGGACTCGCTCGCCAGGCTGCGGCTCTGGGAGGCGGACTCAGACGCCGCGCTTTCGGACTGCGACAATACCTCAGACAGGCTCTGCGATGCCGACCTGCTGGCGCTGTCAGACTCAGAAGCCTCTATCGAGGCGCTGGCCGAGGCGCTGGCATCGCTGGCAATGCTCCTCGAAGCACTCTCGCTCGCCCGCTGAGACAGGGATTCACGCTCAGATGCTTTTTCCGACTGAGACCTGCTCACCGATGCTGAACGGGAGGCCTGCTGGGAAATGCTCTGCGAAATGGATCTGCTCGTGCTCTGCGAGGCGCTGGCGTGGCTCTGGCTCTGGGAAAGAGAAGTGCTGGTGCTGGCGCTCAGGGAGCGGCTTTCCGAGTTGGAAAGGGACTGGCTCTCCCGCGTGGAGGCCGAAGCACTCTGCTTGTTCGAAACAGAGGCAGACGTGGACTGAGACATGGAAGTCAGCTCGCTGACGTTCCTCGCCTCGTCTGTGTAGTTGCCGCTGTATGAGACCACCACAACGCCCCTGTTCGTCCCTTCAGCGCTGGTGCTTTCACCAACGGTAGGATGAACAGTATATCCTCCGGCGTTTCTGCTGTAGTGTGATGCCGATGTGCTTGATGTGGCCTGGATGCTCACCGCAACATTGGCGATGGTCTTGCCCCAGTTCTCGTAGTCTCCGAGCTGCGTGTCGAACTCGATGGTGACAGGGCCGGAAACATCGATTTTTTCAGTCGTCGAATAGCTCTGGCCCCAGTATCTTCCGGTGTAATCCAGAGTGTTTATGTTGGAGCCGAGAGATGTTTTCTTCAACTCTCCAGATGGGCTCCACTGGGTCCTGCTGAATGAATCCTCGTTGTTGTAAAGGCCTTCTTCCAGAGTGTAGGTGTTGCCCGATGCATCGGTGACGGTGATGTTCTCCTGGGAGCCCGCTCCGGCGATGACATTGAGATAAAGGCCGAAGTACTGGTACTTGTTGCTGCTCCACCAGAAATAGGAGTTTACGTCCTTCGCCTGGAACACGGCGGTCCAGTGGATCACGCCAGTCTCCAGGTCGAGAGTGCCGACAAGATTCTTGATAGTACCGTTGGATGTAGCCTCGAACACCTTGACCTTGGTCACTTTTTCAATTCCCGCGGCCTCGCTCATGGATGCGGAGGTGCTGGCGCTTATGGACGCCGACTCCGAGGCGGACTGCGACGCACTGGCGCTTGCTGAGGCGGAAAGGCTCTGCGACCTGCTTTTTTCAGCCGAAACAGACCGGGAAGCGGAAGCCGATGCACTCATGCTCTCGCTCTCGGATACAGACATTGAAGTACTCTCGGAGTCCATCTGGCTGAGATGCCTGGATCCCTCCAGCGACTCGGAAATGATGGCGCTGGTCTCCAGCGATTCCTCCATTGATGCGGAGGCCGATGCACTGGCCTCTGCTGAAACTGATCCGTTCATCATTCTCCTGCTGGTGGACGCCGATGCGGACTCGCTGGCGCTGGCGCTGGCCGACTGCGACTGGCTCAGGGATGCACTGGTGCTGGCCTCTGCGGAAGCCGAAAGGCTCCTGCTCTGCTGCTCGCTGGCTGCCGTGGAAAGGGAGTCGCTCTCGGAGGCGGACTCGCTTGCCTGCCTGTGGGAGACGCTCACCGAAGCCAGCTGGCTGGCCGCCTCGGAAAGGCTGGCCTTGTCCTGCTCGTCCTGCTCGGAGTTCACGTTCGACACGGACTGGCTGGTGGCTGCAGACTCTGCTGTAGACTGTGCCGCAGAAGCGCTCATGTTGGTGCTCGCCGAAGTCGACATGGATGCCGACTGCACGCTGCTGTCTGATGCGGCGCGGGAAGCGCTGTCGGACTGGGCAGTGCTGGCTGAAGCTGATTCGTACGCCTCGCTGTCAACGGCGCTGTTGGACTGGCTTATTGAATTCGCTTCCTGATCCGACTGGGAAAGTGACAGCGACAGGGAATCCGTCTCGTCGGTGTCAGATTCGGATAGGGATTCAGTACGTGAATCCGAGGCCGATTCCATCAGGCTCTCTGAGAGCTGACTTTCGGACTCCGTCTGCGACTCAGCGCCATAAACAACGTTCCCCTGCGCATACATGGTGGTGCCGCCGATGACCACCCCGGCAGTCGCTGCGCTTTTAAGAAGTGCGTTTTTTCTCTTTCTCTGGGCGGTTGTTTTTTGCTTTTTACTCTTCTTGCTCATGATGACACCCGTTTTGTTGAAAAATATAATTGCTTATCTGTTTGGTGTTCAGTTGGTAACAAATCGATAGAACTACCCACCGGAACCGCTGTTCCGTGTGACCAGATTTATTGTTTTTGTGACATAACACAAATTATCGTTATCTGTTTATCTATTGTAACACAAACAAAATACGCTGCTTCACCCAAAGGTGTAAAAACAGCGTAAAATGTGATTTTTTTTGTGTCCAAAATCTTGTCCGGACATGCTTAAGGGGAAGGAACAGGCCGTCGCCTCTCTCACCCCGGTCCCATGACGCTTATCGATGATCTCCTTCCATCGGATTTTCTTTTTTCCTGGTCCTGGACCAAGAGACAACCCCGGTGACCACCATCTCCGCGGCACCGGCGAAGATCATCAGGAAGCCGACCGGGATCAGGTAAAAGTTTTCGTGGAGCATCCCCGATGCGTACACGTATTCCACGGAGTTTGCCTTGATGAACAGACACATAAGTCCCATGATCACCAGCATCAGCCCGATGGCCGCCGCCGTGCGGTTCATATGGGCGCGGCAAGCAAGTGGCCCTTGCAGCGCCGCCGCAAATGGTATTTTACAGCGCAAGCGGTGCTTTACAACACCTGAAAACTCTACAGCCCCAGGAACTCCTCGGCCACCTCGACGCCTGCCCTGATGCAGTCCTGGCAGCTGCAGATGACCACTCCCGTATCGATCCCCTTGAGATCCTTACAGACGAGCGCACCAGTCTTTTCCTTAAAAGCCTCTGTCATATCCCTGCACAGCTTGTACGTGGACGCCTTGGTCTTCGGGCTCTCCAGGTCCCCGTCGCTGTACTTCAGGCCGGCCAGCATGATGGCGCCGGACAGGGCGCCGCAGGTGTTCTCCATGCTGCCCATCCCGAGGCCGAACCCCTCGGCCATCTTGAAGGCCGTCTGCGGGTCCACTCCCAGCTCATCGCACATGGAGAGAAGCACCGCCTGAGCGCAGTTGTATCGCTTGTCGTGGAGCGCTATCGCTTTTTCTTTATTAGTCATGACTTTTTTCTCCTCTTCGAAAAGTTTCCTGAAAAAAAGGCTCCCGGCACTGCCACAGCACCCGGCGCCTTCGCAGTACATTTTACACCTTTTGAAGGGTTTGCACACTCAACTTATCATTCAACTTATCATTCAACCTGACGACACGATCGTCCGGAGCTGTAAACTTTATCATGATGTCTCAGGGTGAAAGATAATCATTTATTTCAAGTAGAATATCGTGTTCTCAATTCATTTCACCAGGTGAGCCACAGCCAGCAGCGAAGCCACTCCCGCGATCAAGATCGCCGGCAATACGAATATCGCAAATCCAAGCAGGCTCACCGCGATCACGCCAAGTATCAAATAAAATACCATCCCAAGGAAGAATCCAAGGACAGTCCCAACAACGTGGAAGACAAGGCCTGCCACCTTGAAGAGCACCCAGAGCATGAAAATAATAAATATCGTACTTAGCAGCATATTATCCTCCCCTCAACGAATTGCGTCATTCTAACACTGTTGAGGGAGATCTTCAATTCCACAAGATTTAAGATAATCATAAATTTCGTCGTAGAACTTGTGATTTCTGGTTGGATCTTCTTCCGGGTCGACGCCCCTCGGAACGAAGATCACCATTCCCTGCCGGGCCCTGGTCAGAAGTACGCGATAGGAATTCACCAGGTATCTCTGTTGCTCCGGTTTTTTCCTTCTTTGCCAGTCCTTGCCTCTAAAGTTGAAATATCTCCATCCCTCACCGCTCTCGTTTCGCCTGAGATCAGCATCCCAGCATACGACTGACCAGTCCAGTTCCAGTCCCTGAACATCAAACTCGCTGGCCACCACCTCCATAGCATTCGAGGACCTGAGATCATCGCTTGAGGCCAAGAACCAATTTTCAACGTCCATGTTCTTGATGATATATATGCCCTCCGGCCTGAGCCTCTGGGCGTCACTGCACGCCAGAACGCCGCACCGCTGAGAACCCCGGACCTGTCCTCGTGCCCATTTTTTTGCAGAGGCGTAATCTCTCGTGATAAACACTGGATATTTCTTTGAAATTTCCCTGTAAGTCTCTGCTGCACTGACGGGATCATTGTCCAGAAGAGCATCCACAAATCGGCACTGCTTGTCCGCCCTGAATGATCTGATAGAGGTTTTCAAATGCAGATCCTTCAGCGGATGGCAACGGGCGCAATTCTCAATCATCTCCCTGTCGATGCTTTTGTCTTCTACCTGATTGAAGATGTCCGGTGAATAGTAAATCTCCCAGCCCGGAAAGTCCTCCACACCACACCTGAACCACTCGTTAATTCCAACCTCTCCGTCATAAATGTCCTGGCCCAGACCAACTAGACCTATCACCACGGCCCAGTCCTGGTGCCTGTCCATGACATCGATTATCAGGTGCGGCTCGCTCACGTCCATTGCGGGATTGTCCGCGTGTTTTCTTTTCATTTTTCCCTGATTCCACACACGCTGGGCTTCATCAAAGATCAAAATGTGTTCAGCCGTGGGCATGTTGTGTGATGCGTTATCATTCTTAAACGCGAAGCTGCTCTGTATCAAGGCTTCTATCGCAGTTTTCGTTTCCCGGTTAAGCTGCTTCCTTGCCTTCACGCTTTTCTTGAGCGCCTCCCGAAGCACCTTGACCAGCGGGCCATTTCCAGAAAGATACACGCTCAAGTTTCCAGCGCCGCGATCCATGTTTTTCGCAACTACATCGAGGCCCACGAGAGTTTTTCCTGCCCCCGGAACCCCCGTGACAAAGCACATGCACTTTTTCTTGTTCTCCCTGGCGTAATCGATCAGCCTGAAAATCTTCTCTTCGCAGTTATCGATGTTTGTCTGTCCCGCTTCTGACTGGGCGATATCGCTGAGATTGTGGGAACTGTAGGCCTCCACCGCAGCAGCGATTATCGTGGGGGTTGGGTAATAGGGAGAATTGAACCACTTGTCAAAATCGATACTCTCGTCATCGCCGTACAGGTCGACGATCTGCGAAATTTTCGGGATCACAGTCTCGATGTTTTCCCGCTGGAGATGAACCTGCTTGTCCGGATAGCAATCCAGAGACTGGTGCTTTTTGTACGGTTTCGCATCGGTGGCAATCAAGATCGGGCACACGTATAGGTTTTCCGATTCCTTGTGAAAGTTCTTTATGTCAAGTGCGTAGTCTTCGGCCTGCTGGGCGTCCTGTGCGGTAAAAACATTTTTTCCGTTCTTGAACTCCAGCGAAAAGACCATGTGGCGGATCAGCAGAATGACGTCGATCCTCTTTCCCAGCCTGACTATGTCGTACTCAAAGATGATGTCGCCTTCCATCTCGCAGGCTTCCAGCCTCGTCTGAAGCTCGCTTACCTGATTTTCCCATGCATTGGACTGCTCTTTGTTGATTTCGAAGGAATGCTTAACCAGCTGGCCGATGATCGAACTCGAGTTATCCTTGATAAAACCCGGGATTGAGTTGCAGTAATAGGCCTTGCCGGACTGCGTCGAAAAAGTATATTTGTTCACCCTTGTGCCACCTCGTTCTTATTCTCTGAATACGTTGATTTTACCCTATTACACGTCATGCGGTCAAAAGGAGCGCTTGATTTTTCGGCGAGTTGGCAAGATATTTTTCGGCGAGTTGGCCGATTATTTTTCGGTGAGTTGGCCAATTATTTTTCGGCGAGTTGGCGTTTTTTCAGGCTGGCTGTAAGCCGCGTCGGAGATCTCTCACTATCCACTCCGCTTATACCGTCTTCAGCCATCGGCAGTGTACTCTTTTCTCTTCTTGAATCATCATCTTCAGTGAGGCCCCGACGGCCGTAACTGGAAGGATCGTTAAAGGCCGACGCATGAAATACAGATGCGCCGACATTCTTTTCCGATTACTTCAACAAATTCGAAGAGCACGACATCTCAAACAGAAAGGTGATCCCGATCAGCGACCCGGAAGCCTCCGTCGATCCAGTCATTCTCGCCCGTTGCTACGGTATTCTCAGTCTTCGTCTCCTGTGTCTTCAAAGCCATAGTCGTCTACCGTGTAGTACCTCTGGTTCTTGCTGCGCGGCCTGTCGGCGAGGGTCATCCCAAGCTTTCCGGACTCCAGCAGCGGCTGCACGTATTTGGACATGGCGTAAAAGACCGTTTTCACATGCATGTGGTCGGCGATCTCCTGGCGGGACTTCGGGGTCCGGCAGTATGAGAGCAGCTCCTGCTCCGCATCCTCCAGCGTCATTTTCTCCCGTGGGCTCTCAGGCTCCTGCGATCCATGAGGATCCTGCGATATTCGCGGATCCTGCGGCCGGCCGCCCTCTGGGTGTGCGACTTTTTTTTCATTATAAAAAGTAACTACGAACTCATCTCTCCTGTTCTCGAACACCGGTTCCGGAAGGCCGTATTCCCTCATGGCCCTCCTCATGGTCGGTATCCCTGAATACCTGTTTTCGGCGCTCGTGAGGGTCTCAGCCATCACCGCCAGTGCCGGGTTCCTCTGATCCGGCTTCGCATAGCCCAGCTGCTCCAGGCTCATCCTCCCGTACAGGTCCCCCGGACTGTGTATCTCAAGCCTGTCCGCAAAGATGTCGATCTGCACCGGCGTCCCTTGCGTGTAAATGCTGTAGTCCCTGTGTATCAAGGCGTTCAGGATAGCTTCCCGCAAGGCCTCCACGGGATACTCCGTGCGGTCCCGGCGCAGGCCCGTCTCCGGATCTATCACCGTCCTGGTCTTCATGTTCCTGCGGCAGAACAGAAGCGCCTCCTCTATCATCCCGGGGATCGTTCCCTCGATCCGCCGGTTATCCAGGAACCGGGCATCCTGTTCGTCCGTATCCCCTATCTCAGTTCCTGGAACAACGATGGCTGTAATGCAGAGCTGCGGGAAATATCCCTGGGGATATATGCCGAAGTTCATGACCGCGGCAAGCGTCGGCCTGTCTCCCCGTGTAAGGTTGAGCATCTCGCAGGCCTGATCGTGGGAGAGCCTTGAGAATCCCGGCCGCTCCTGCCGCCGGAGCTCGATGTACTTTTCCATCTCCTCTTCGTCCAGGCTGTCGATGCACGCCCTCTCCACGGGACGTTCGTCATCGTGAAGGTGCTTCCGGAAGGCCTCAAAGCTGTACAGCTCGTACTCGGTCATTTGCATGTCCGCATCCCCGACCCGGACATACGAGCCCCGGACTTTCCCGACGCCCCTGTAATAACAAGGCCTTTCGGATATGTCGATGGCCGGTATCTCGGCGGAACAAATCCATTTTCCATCTATATAGGATCTGGTTCGGTCTTAGGCTCGAATTCTTATCTGATCACAAGTTTTCAATCAGATGTCACGGCCGATGTCAATACACAGTTCTGGCTAATTTTAGATGATTCAAGGAGTACAGCCTCATGGATATTTATGCAAAATAATAATTCCACTCCACATGCCCTTTTTTCGGCGTATCCCCTGGAAAATATTAGAATAGTTGAGCTGCGGCGATTCAGAAATTTTAAAGGAGTCTCATTATTTGGTCTCAACAGCGTAGTTATCTGTTCCGATGTGACCATGTCGTGTGACTTTTCTGGGACAGGCAAGGTCAGAAGCCACATGATGTGAATAAATATGTAAAGTAATCAGAAAAAATACTAAATTGTTTGGTAATGTACTTTTTCTTAGAGGTGAGCAGAAGAAATTTTCCAGGGGATACGCCGAAAAGCACGTCTTTTACTGGAAAATGGATCCACTCAAGAAACCCAAAAGCCCACTTCCTGCAACTAGAAGTCTCACGGCACCCGAATCTCTATATCTGAGAGCGGCTCATGTGACCTGGTTCCTATCTGTGGTCTCACAATACTCGAACGGCCCATGTTTGTGATTTTGCATTAATTCGCGTTCGAGATAAATTGTTTTTTAATTAAATTTTACAAATTTCCCCTTGCCATAGCCTTTTCCTGTGTGTATAATCTCCCCAATAGATAGAGGCGCGACTGACAAGAGTATCCGGAGCGCGGCGCAGGGGCCGCCGGAGAAAGGGGATGTCGCCGAAGGTTTCGCACCTCCTGAAGGTGCGGATCCTGGGCCGCAGGTCAACAGCCTGCGGACTGTCGCGAAAGCGGAGCGCTATCATGTTAAGAATAAGCTAATTGGTGTATCTCTTCCTGGAATGCCGCACGGCGGCTTTTCGGGAGGCGGTCGGCCTGACTAGTAAATTCTGGAGTCATGATGGTGGCATCATGGCTCCATTTTTCATGATGCCTCTATTGTACGTTTCATTTTCACAACGTTCGACAGGAGGAAAAAACCATGAACGACGAGAGAAACCTTACAGGGATCAACGCCATCCCGGTGGGACATCCCCACACCAGATCATCCGCCCCGGATGCGGGAAGGATCGCCGAGCTTACTACTGATAAGACCGATTTCAAGAGAGAGATCGGCGTCTTCGGGGGAGTGAGCGTCATCGGAGGTATCATGATAGGCTCAGGCATCTTCTACCTGGGTGCCTATGTGCTCCAGAGGACCGGCATGAACAGCGGCCTCGCCCTGATATGCTGGATCGTGGCAGGCATCATCTCCCTCTTCGGAGGCCTGTGCTACGCAGAGCTGGGCTGTGCCATGCCGAGAGCAGGCGGCTCCTTGGTCTACCTCAACGAAGCCTATCACCCGGTAGTCGGATTCATGTCCGGCTTCACAACATTTCTCATCGGCGGCCCCGGCTCTATCGCGGCCGTGGCCATCGCCATGATGACCGTGCTCCAGTCCCTCCTCGGGATCAGCTCGGCCGGCGTCAAGATCGGCGCAATCGTCCTCATAATCGGAACCACAGTTTACAATCTCTACGGAGTGAAGCTCGCTTCCACCGTACAGAACGTATCCATGATCGCAAAGCTGGTGCCGATCGTGATAATACTGGCAGCCGCCCTTTTTGCAGGCTCACAGACGCCTGACCTCTCTCTGGGCTCCGCCTCCACATACGCCACGGACAACAACACCAGCATTTTCGGGATGATGGCACTGGCCATCGTAGCGGCCCTCTGGGCATACGAGGGCTGGACCAACCTGAACACCGTCACCGAGGAGATGAGGAACCCTAAGAGGAACCTGCCTCTGGCCCTCATCATCGGCATCGGCGGAGTCACGCTCCTGTACACGCTTTTCAACTACGCCATCATGAGGGTGCTCCCTCACAGCACGATGGTCTCCATGATCAACAGCGGCGACGTATACCTGGGCACGGCCGTGGCAAGACAGGTGCTCGGAAGCGCCGGAGCCATGGTCATCGCAGTGGGCATGATCCTCGCTATGTTCGGATCGCTCAACGGCATGACGCTTGCTTTTCCAAGAATGTACTACGCAATGGCGAAGGAAGGCCACTTCTTCCAGAGCTTCGGACGCCTTCACCCAGTCCACAGGACACCGACCACGGCGATCCTGGTGCAGTGCGTGATCTCCTGCGCCCTCGTCCTCATGAGGGACCTCGACCAGCTCACGAACCTGGTGGTCCTGTCGAGCATGCTTTTCAACATCCTCGTGATCATCGCTGTGCCGATCCTCAGGAGAAAGTACCCTCACATAGAGAGGCCTTACAAGGTCTGGTTCTACCCTGTGTCCGTCATCATCGTGGCCGCGATCTTCATCGCCCTGTTCATCCAGGGTGCTGTGGACGACCCGGTGAACGGCTTCGCCGGATTCATCGTGCCTGCAGCCGGAGCAATTGTTTACTGGCTCTTCGACAGGAGAAACGCAAGAGAGGAGCAGATCAATGGCTAGAATGCTTTTATATAATGGAAAAGTCTATGTCTCCCGCGGACATTTCGAGGAGGCGGTGCTCGTCGAGGACGGCGTCATCAGCGCCGTTGGAAAAAGCGAAGAACTGCTGGCTCTTGCCGGCCCGTCGGCGGAGCTGCGGGACTGCGGTGGCAGAACGGTGATCCCGGGTCTCAACGACACCCACATGCACCTGATGCAGTTCGCCCAGGCCAGGAACCAGGCCCAGATAATGGGGGCCACGTCCATCGCTGAGCTGATCGACATCTGCCGCAGGTTCGCCGAGGAGCACCCGGAAAGGGTGACCGGCGGCCTCCTTGCCGGAGGCTGGAACCAGGACTGCTTCACGGACAGCAGCCGGCTGCCTGATCGCCACGACCTGGACCAGATCAGCACGGAATATCCGGTGATGCTGATCCGAGCCTGCTACCACATCTCCGCGGTGAACACCAGGCTGCTGGAGATGCTCAACGTGACAGAGGATCCACGGTTCAGCGAGCGCGATTACGGAGTCGATGAAAACGGCGAGCCAAACGGCCTGCTCTACGAAAACGGAAGCAACATCGCCCAAGGGATCATGACGGAACTCACCTCTGGAAGTGTCAGGCAGGACATCCTCGATGCCATGGATTACTGCGTTTCCCGCGGTGTCACATCGATGCACAGCAACGATGCCGGCAGCAGCGTAATGGAACGCCAGGACGTCTTCGATCTTTTCCACGAAATATACAACAGCGGCGAGGGCAAGCTGCGCTACCGCCATCAGGTATGCTTCGACACTCCGGAGCAATTTCTGGATTCATTGGAAAACGGCGAATATGCTCGCCAGGCTGAGCTCTATCCCGAAGGATCATGGCTCACCCTGGGACCTCTCAAGCTCTTCAAGGACGGAAGCCTCGGCGCCCGCACTGCGCTCATGAGCGATGGATACGTCGGCGATCCTGACAACCACGGGCTGGAAGGTGTTTCAGACGGACAGATGGAAAGGTTCTGCTCCATAGCAAAAGATCACGGTATACAGATGGTAACCCACGGCATCGGCGACGAATCCATCAGGCGCATCGTGCGCAGCTATAGAAACGGTTTTGTGAATGGCAGGAACACGCTGCGCCATTCCGTGAACCACTGCCAGATCACGGATCACGAGATCCTCGATCAGATCGCACGGGACGACATCCTGGTTCAAGCTCAGCCGATCTTCCTGAATTACGATATGCACATCGCCGAGGATCTGGTCGGGCACGACCTCGCCTCCACCTCTTACGCCTGGTCCACCCTTCAGCGGAGCGGCGTTCACGTTTCCTACGGCACGGACTGCCCGGTCGAAGACTGCAATCCGTTCCCGAACATCTACATGGCCGTGACGAGAAAAGATCTGAACGGGTATCCGGAAGGCGGCTACTTCCCGCAGGAGTGCGTGGATGTAGAGACGGCGATCGACGCCTACACGCTGGAGAGCGCTTACCTGGAGTTCCAGGAAAACGAAAAGGGACGGATCAAGCCGGGGTATGTGGCTGACATGGTGGTCCTGGGCAGGGATATCTTCACCGTTGAACCGGATGAGATCAAGGACATATTGCCGGTTATGACGATGGTTGGCGGACAGATCGTCTTTGAAGGCTAGCGGCAGCTGCAGAAAGGCGGTTGCCTGAATACAGTCGAAAGAAAGCAGTTATAGAGGGGCGTCAGCGCCTCATCTGCTGAGAGCCCGGGGCGCCAGTGACTGGTGCTCCGGGCTCTTCATTTATTTTTCCGGGTTTTCAGGGCGCTCCGGGCGGATGCCTATCTGGATCAGCACTATCACGAGCAGCAGCACCGAGAATGCGATGACGGCAGACAGCGCCGAAAATTCAAAGAAATAGGTGCTTATCCCAAAGACACAGGCGCTGTTCACCACGCCGTTGCCGTTCCAGTTTGGACCGTAGGAATAGAAAAAATCCAGGTTTTTCCTGCGTTCTATTACCGCCAGCACCACGCCCGCCGCGGCGATGATGAAGCCGACCACGACGGATACTTTTCCCGGGATGCCCTCGAACATAACATCGCCGGCGAAGTTCCTGATGAAGGCCACAAAAAGGCTGACCACCGCAAAGTATATGAGATTTCTCCGCAAGGAGAGGCGCATGCCGCGCTGCCAGGCCTCTTCCCTTGCGAGGCTGATAAAATTGTTCTCCGCATTCGCTTGATAGCTGCTTTCGTCCGGGAGCCTTTTCCCCGAAAGCAGCTCATTTACTGTTATTCCAAGCTCATGGCTGAGCGGCAGCATCAGAGACGGATCAGGAAGGCCGCGGCCGGTCTCCCACTTGCTGATGGTCTTGTCGCTGACCCCCAGGGCGTCGCCCAGCTCCTGCTGAGTCATGTGCTTTTCCCTGCGGACATCCGCGATGAATTTCCCGATAGCCTTCTGATCCATGGTAAAACTTCCTTTCTTGCATTTTTCTTATTTTACGCTTCTTACCGCCACCCATGGCTTTGATCCGTGGCCGATCACTTCGACCTCAGTGAAACTGGCCTCCATGAGGGCGGCCCTGATCTCCTCCGGGGGATAGATCTTCATTCCGTCTATGATCTTTTCGTATTTCAGGCTGGATGGATCCGAACCGTCGGTCTCGTTCACGATCAGGAAAGTCCCTCCCGGGCGGAGGACCCTGGCCACCTCTGAAAAGCAGTGTGCCAGCCCCGGCCAGAAGTATACCGTCTCGAAGGCGGTGGCCAGGTCGAAGGAAGCGTCTGGGAACGGCAGCTGCGAAACGTCTGCCTGCAGCACTGTGCACCGTCCCCTGTCCACGTTCTTCCGGTTATACTCGATGGTCTTCTCCACGGAAAGGTAAGAATAGTCCACGGCGGTGACGGTGGCGCCAGCGTATTTTTTAAGGAGCTCGTCGGCGTTCCGGCCGCCGCCGCAGCCGATCTCGAGAATGCTCTCCGGCTCCACTCCGCCCAGGCAGCTCATCCCCCAGTCGGAGACCCTGGCGTGACCGGAGTTCATGCTGCTGATCATCATTTTTCCAAGCCTGCCCTCAGGCTTGCGGGTCTGGTTCATAAGGTCCTTGATCATTCCCATTTTACAATCCTCCTTACAGTAAAAAGAATCGCATCGCAGGCGCAGGTATGCGGCCGGTGCACGTGGCAAGCACCCGTAGCGGGTCATTCGCAGCACGTGCATGCTACAGACCGTACGCAGTATAGACTAGCCTATTCACGCTTAGTCGTATCTAACACGCATACTACCATCAATTCTTTTTCCTGTAAAGCACGCGCGGCGAGGCACCCGCGATCACCTAACGACTGCCGATCCCGCCTTTTTCCCGCGCCCCATCCTGATGAAGCACAGGTAACCGGTCACGTCGGCCAGGGCCCAGCCGATCGGCACCGACATCCAGATCCCGGTCTCTCCGATCACCGGCGCCAGCGCATATGCCAGCGCGACCCTCGTCCCCAGGGATATGATCGTGAGCACAAGAGAGACGCCCGGCTTCCCCATACCGCGGAAAAGCCCGTAGAGCAGGAACAGGCAGCCGATACCCAGGTAGAACGCTCCCTCGATGTGGAGGTACCGCACCCCGCAGCGGATAACCGCTGTCTCGCTGCCGTCAACGAAGATCTTCATAAGCGGCTCCGCGAAGATCCACACGAGAGCCGAGACCGCCAGGGAAAACGCGACGCTGATGGCCGTCCCCTGGCGGACGCCCTTTTTCTGGCGTTCGGTCTCCCCCGCACCGCAGTTCTGAGAAATGAACGTGGAAAAGGCGTTGCCGAAATCCTGCACCGGCGGGTACGCGAAGGCGTCGATCTTCACGCCCACCGCGAAGGCGGCCATGGTCACGGCCCCGAAGGTGTTCACCAGGCGCTGCACCAGCAGGATGCCGAAGTTCATGCAGGACTGCTGGGCGCAGGTCAGGAGCGACAGCCCGAGGATCTCCCGTAGGATGCCGCCGTTATAGGAAAAGTCTTTTCGCCTCGGCACGAGTTCCCGGCATTTCCACAGGAAATAGATCAGGATGCCCGCCCCGGAGAAGAGCTGTGCGATCACCGTCGCCGCAGCCGCGCCCCGGACGCCCCACCCGAACCCGATGATGAACCACAGGTCCAGGCCGATGTTGATCGCTGCTGAGCACCCCAGGAAGATCAGCGGCGTCAGGGAATTCCCCGCGGCCTGGAGCGCGCAGGCAAAAAAGTTATAAAGAAACACCGCCGTCATCCCCACGAAGATGATCATAAGGTATGCACGCATGTCCCCGTACACGCTCCGCGGCACCTCCAGGAACCGGAGTATCGGATCTACGAAAGCGAAAAGAAGCGCGTTGAGGACGACCGTTATCAGCAGTATCAGCACGAAAGCGTGGGCGATGGCCGCACGAAGCCCCGCCATGTCGCCGCGGCCTTTTTCCATTGCAAAAAGAACCCCAGCTCCCATGGACATCCCCAGGAATATCGAAGTGAGAAAGGTCATGAGCGAATAGGCGGAGCCCACCGCCGCCAGCGCCTGGCTGCCGATGAATCTGCCTACTATCAGTGTGTCCGCGATGTTGTAGAGCTGCTGGAGAAGATCTCCGGCGATCATGGGAAGGGCGAAGAGGATGAGGTTCCCCGCGATGCGCCCCTTTGTGAGGTCGATGTACAATGTTTTTCCTTTCCCGGGGCCTTTGAAAAAAGGGCTCCGGTGTGCGATGGGTCTTCGGTTTATCTATTAATTCCTGAGTGCCGTTATCGGTATAACGTAAACGCCATCCGGCCGACGGTATGCGGCATTTAACATACCGCATATCACTCCCAGGAATTTCGGCGGGCGACCCTTAGGATCATTGCTGAAGTCGTCCTGCAGCTTCAGGAGGCCTTCTGCCGCGGCGTCTATCTGATTCGCCCCGAGTTTTATCTCAAAAGCAGCCCACTCTCCATCAGGGTGCTGAACTACCGCGTCGATCTCTTTTCCTCTATAGTCCTGATAATGATACAAGGCACCTCCAAAGGACTCTGCGTATATCCTCAGATCACGCTCGCACAGAGCCTCAAACAGTAACCCCAGAGTGGTCAGATCTCCCATGAGACTTTCCACTGTGCAGTTCAGCAGAGATGCCGCAAGAGACGGATCGACGAAATGTCTTTTTGCTGACTGCTTCAAGCGGACCGACGACCGAACCTCCGGAGAAAACGGCGGCTGATCATCTATTATGAACAATCGCTCCAGAATGTCCAGATAATCACTGACTGTATCAATATTTATATCTTCATCATCTATTTCTTTCATGTCTTTTTTTATGGTCCTGTTGGTGACCGTCGTGCTCTCGTTCCTCGCCAGAGAGCGCAGGAGTTTGTTCATTTTTACCGCATTTCGTTTGATACCATCGATGCGGAAAACATCATCTTCCACCACTGCCTTCAAATATTCCTCTGGCAACAGCGATGCTTGTTCCAATGTGAGTCCAAGACTTCCAGGCCATCCGCCCCTGATGATGTACTCTATCAGCCGGTCCAGCCCAACTTCACCGGTGAGCGCAGGTGTGAATTCATTTTGAAAGAGCGCCTCCAGGGAAATATTTCCCGTGGAATCTCCGGATTCGTACAAAGACATAGGTCGCATCCGTATCCTTGCGATCCGCCCGGCGCCGCTGTGAAGTATGCCCTTGTGGTTAGGTGTAGCCGAACCTGTAAGGATGAAAAGCCCCCTTTCACTGCTCTTGTCCACCTTGAATCTGACTGCATCCCAAAGCGATGGCGCCTCCTGCCACTCGTCCACCAGATGCGGCGCTTCTCCTTCCAGGACAAGTTCCGGTGCCATCTCTGCAAGCCTCCGGTTCTGGAAATTATTGGCAGGATCCCCCAGGAAGATAGCACTGTTGCTGTGGAACTCCGATGTCCATGTCTTTCCGCACCATTTTGCTCCTTCCACGCAAACAGCGCCAAAGGCCTTCAGGTATTCTTCGATCTTCTTGTCTATCAATCTCGGCATGTAACCTTTAATATCCATAGCGGGTACCTCCATGGACTCATTCTAGCCCAACCCGACAGATTTCGCAATTTCAACCTGACAGATTTCGCATTTTCAATCCGACAGATTTCATCGACCGCGGTATGAAATCCCGTACAATAAATTCTTGTTTATCAGCCCGCGCAAGACTATAATTTCAGTAGCGTTCAATAGCTAGGAGGTTTAACAATGAGCAACGAAAGAATCGAACGAGTTATCGAAAAGATGAAGAAAAAGGGTCTCACCCAGCTTCTGGTCTCTGATCCATTCAGCATCAGGTTTCTCACGGGCGTAAACGTAAATCCGGGCGAGAGACTGTACGCGCTGATCCTCAGGACCAACGGCAAACACACCTTCCTCCTGAACTACCTGTTCTTCGTGCAGGACACAGGTTTCGAGGAAGTATGGTTCGGAGACACCGTTGACCAGATCAAGATCATCCTCGACAACATCGATACAAAAGAGACTCTGGGCATCGACAAGACATGGCAGGCAAGATTCCTCATCCCGCTCATGGAGGCTTGCCCTGAGCTGAAGGTAGTCTGGGGTTCAGACTGCGTCGACGACGTAAGGGCCGAGAAGGATCCGGAGGAGATCGCTCTCATGAAAAAAGCTTCCGAGATCAACGACTCCGTCATGCTCAAGGTCAGGGATTTCATCAAGGAGGGCATGACCGAGAAGGAAGTTGCCGAGTTCATCGACAACGAGTACCTGAAGGCCGGAGCCGAGGGCGTATCCTTCGACACAATAGTCTGCTTCGGTGAAAACGCCGCCGACCAGCACCACATGCCGAGCGAGACCCGCAAGCTCGCCGCCGGTGAGTGCATCCTCATAGATATGGGCTGCAAATACAAGGGCTACTGCTCCGACATGACCAGGACCTACTACTGCAAGTCCGCCGACCCTGAGCAGACCTTCGCCCACGACATCGTCCGCGAGTCCGTAGAGAGAGCCGAGGCACTCTGCAAGCCGGGAACACCTATCTGCGACATCGACAAGGCCGCCAGAGACCTCATGGACGAGCACGGCTACCTCAAGTACTGGACTAACAGGACCGGCCACTTCATCGGCCAGGAGGACCACGAGTACGGCGACGTATCCCCTCTCAACAAAAAGCCTGCAGTTCCGGGCATGATCTTCTCCATCGAGCCGGGCGTTTACATCCCTGGAAAATACGGAGTAAGAGTCGAGGACCTCGTCCTGATCACAGAGGACGGACACGAGATCCTCAACCACGTGGAAAAGAAGTGGGAGATCGTAGGCTAGTCCTGCGTACCAGGGAAAAAGCGGTGCGGTCCGCCGAAGGTTTGCGATGGATCGCCTGACGAAAGAAGGGTGTAGCATTTGGACAGATATGCTACACCCTCCTTTATTTGTAATTATCTGTATACTCTCTTCAGCAGTTCTACTGCCATCTCATTGCTGAGTCCGTACTCTTTTGCTACGCGGTTTGAAAAAATGTTTTTCCAGTAATAGTCATGTTTTTTCGGCGTTTCCCTGGAAAATTGATGCCGATCACCTCTTGAAAAAAGTACATCAGCATACAATCTGGTGTTTTTACATTTTTTTATGCATATTTATTTACGGAGCGTGATGCGCGACCATGACGTTCCTCGAAAAGTCACACAGTTTGGTCACAGCACAATAGTTTTTCTCCATGCCGCGACCCTGTTCTTGTTCATGTCCGATCCCTCCTGTTTTTCAGTAATTACGGGGCTTCATTATACACGGAAAAGATCTCGTGCAGGAAGCAAAGTCCGCGGGAAGCACTAGTTGTTCGCCTCCACCAGATCCCTGATGCTCACCTCCGGGTTGCGGAACCTGGCGTTGCTCTTCTCGTTCTTCAGGTGGATCGCATTCTTCGGACAGTTGTGCACGCACCCCAGGCATCCCTCGCAGTGATCCAGAAACTCGACCTTTTCCTTCGTCACAATAATATTGTCCGCCGGGCACACCCTGGCGCACGTCCCGCAGTGTACGCACTGGTCGTTCACTATGTGGGACTTTGCCTTTTCCGGAGCCACCTGTGACGCTCCCGCCGTGTGGTACAGCCAGTCCACGAACTTGTCTCCGGCGCCGACCTTAGGCGTGCTGTGCCTGCGACTGGAGATATTGGAAAGGATCCTCTCCATCTGCTGATCCACGTGCTTCTCAGGCAGGGTGTCTATCTGCTTCTGGGACTCGAACCTGGTGAGAGCGGTGTCCACCATGATGATCTTGTCCACGTAGTCCGCGTGGCCCGCGGCCTTCTTGAGGTATTCTGCGGCGTGATCGGTGTACGCACCAGCCATGTAGCCGTATGTCCCTATGAAAAAAGTATAGTCCGCCTCGATTGTGGCTTTTGCGAGGTACTCCCTCACCATCCTCGGCACGTCAGCGCAGTAGGTAGGACAGACCAGCCCCACCACATCGTCCTTGATCTCGTATCTTCCTTCTCTTACCAGCTTCGGTATGGAGAGCAGCTCCCCACCGATCTTCTTTGCCACAAAAAGACTGTTTCCTGTTGCCGTGAAATACAAAACCGTCATGTCCATCTCCTCCTCGTCTTCGGCATCCTGGCTGCTGTCCTTGTGCGGCGACAGTCCACTGCCTCTCTCAGGCGACCTCGCCGTTCCAAGAGCTGCTGGCCGCCTCCTTTTCCTTCATGCTGAGTAGATTATAGGACATCATCTGCGTCGGCAGAACATCATAACGTGCCATGCATTATCATTTCGTGCCAGATCCAGCATGAAATAGAAAGAAAAATCCCCTGGACCGTTATCTGCGGTCTCAGGGGATCTCCTGGTGGTCCATACAAGACTCGAACTTGTGACATTCTGGTTGTGACCCAGACGCTCTCCCAGCTGAGCTAATGAACCATATTGTTGACGAATGCACAGCGCCTGTCCAGGATCGTCAGACCCTGTCTGCAACTTTGCACAGAACAATATAGCAGAATAGCGCGGCGACGTCAACCTTTTTCACCTGCCGCGGGTGTCAACTGTATTCCAATTGACACAGTTGACACCCTTTGACACGTTCTCTTGCTACGCCATCATAAATCCTGCGATGATATACATCACGAAGGTGATGGCCGTTACTATCCCGATATATGGCAGCTGTGCCACCGCGTAGTCCACGTTGCTGATCCTGCAGGCCGAAGCCGACAGCAGCGTAACATCAGAGTAGAAGCAAGCCTGAGCCCCGAAGCAGGCGGCGGATATGATAGCCCCCAGTGTAAGAGGTATGCTGGCTCCTGTGGAAACTGCCAGAGGCAGGATTATCGGAGTACACACCGCCGGAACGCTCCAGATGTTTCCAGTGGCGAAGCACACCAGGCCGATGAGTATAAATGCAATGGCCGGCAGCCAAACAGCGTTCATATAAGGTCCCGCCAGCTTGATGAGGTAGTTCGGCAGTCCGATCAGGTTGATGGAGTCCCTGTAGAACAGCGATGTCACCAACACCACCGCTATGAAAAGCATGTCCTCCAGGCCCTTGTAGCATGCGTCGCAGAATGAGCTCAGGCTCATGATCCGGGTCGGCAGGTACAGAACGAAACACGCTGCGATCCCAAGTGTCACGCCGTACAGGATGTCGTCCAGCCACAGCGCCGCGACAATCACCACGGCCATCGGGATCACGAAGGTCCAGAGGTGAGGCTCCACCTCCTTTTCCTCCTTCTTGCTGTTGTCGGTGATGGCTCCCATAACCTCTCCCAGCTCGTCTCCCTGATTCTGCATGTTGCTCGACTCAGGCCAGAGCTGTCCGGTGGTCTCCACCCTTTCGTAGGCCTTCTTGATGCCTCCCATCTTCGGCACTATGCCCAGGATCACCAGGAGCACGAAGAACACGCACAGGAACGGATAGAAGAAATACGGCATGATATGGTAGTAGATGCCCATGGCGCTGCTTCCCACGACGGCCGCCGCCTTCTGCTGCTCGAAAATGCCTGAGAAGAACACCACCCACGCAGAGATCGGGATGATCAGGCACACCGGCGCGGAAGTCGTGTTGATGATGTAGCAGAGCATCTCACGGGGAGTTTTTTTCTCGTCTGCCAGATCCAGGACGCAGTTCGCCGTCACCAGGATGCTGAGATAGTCATCGATGAAGATGATGATACCGCACAGGTATGTCAGCAGCAGCACCTGTTTCTGAGTCTTGATGTATTTTCTGGCCAGGTTCCCCACGGCCAGCGCGCCTTTTGACTGCCGCAGCAGCTGGACAAGGCACCCGAACAGCAGGCAGATTATGACGATGTAGTTGTTGTCGCCGTCACATGCCGCCTTCTGCAGGGCCTTCATCATCGGGAAGAAAAACCCCGGCCCGTAGTAGAAAAAATACCCCATCATGCCTGAGAGCATGATACTGAGAATGCATTTCTTGGTCACCAGTGCCAGCACCAGGAAGCTGATCGCCGGTATCAGCGTGATGACCCCAAGATCCGTTCCACTCATTTGATATCGTCCCCTCTATTATCCTTTGAAAAAGTTTTTTCGTAAGTCGCAGTTTTGCGGGGTGCCCGGGAGTCCCGGAATCTGCAGCGTGGACGGGGCGCCTGCAAGTGTGCCGCCCCTGCACACGCTATTCTGCCGAAGCCAGATGCGGCCTCCTGTAGATGATGGCGTCCTGGGCGCTCTTGTCCAGCTCGGTGAAGTAAGCCATGTAACCGGCCACCCTCACCATGAGTCCCCTGTAGTCCTCCGGCTTTATCTGGGCCTTCTTGAGCGTCTCGTTATTCACCACGTTGATCTGTATGTGCTGGCCGCCGTCCTCGAAGTACGTCTTGATGACGCCCTCCAGGATCTCCAGTCCCTTTTCGCCCTGCACACCGTGAGGGTCGAACCTCAGGTTGTACAGCGCGCCCTCGTGGAGCTCCGCATCCACCATGCTGGCAACGGACTTAACCGTGGCTGTAGGTCCGTGGACATCTCTTCCCATCATAGGTGAGGATGCGTCACACAGAGGCTCTCCGGCCAGCCTTCCATCCGGCAGGGCGCCCGTGACCGCACCATGTGAAAGGTTCATGGTCTGTGAGTCGATGCCGAAGGCGTAATGGCCGCCTCTGGCATCTGGCCACTCCTGGACGGTCCTGGCGATGTAGTGCATCATCTCCCTGTATACTCCGTCCACGTGGGCGTCGTTGTTGCCGTACTTTGCCGGCTTGTTCAGAAGCAGCTGGCGAAGCCTCTCGTTCCCCTGGAAGTTTGTGTCGCAGGCGTGGATCAGTTCCTTCATTGTCACTGTCTTGTCCCTGAAAACGCACTGGTCTATGGCTTCGATGGAGTCCGCCAGGTTGGCAGGACCGGTCACGAAAACGCCGCATGTGGAATACTTCGCCCCGCCGTTCTGGACAGGCTTTCCCTTTTCCACGCACCCCTCTGTGACCATGGAAGCGAAGATCACCGGATACCTGTTCATGTGGATGCTCTGCATCAGGTTATAGCCCTGGCGGATCAGGTCGTAATGGTGGATGATCTGCTTCTTGAGGGCGTCCTTCACCTCTTCGATGTTCTGAAACTTTTCCGGATCTCCGGTCTGAAGGCCCATGAGCTTCCCGGTGGCGGGATCCACGCCGTTGTGGAGCACGAACTCGATCATCTTCCCCATGTTCACATAACCGGCGTCAGGAGATCCCTCGGCGCCGCCGCCACCTGGGGCAGGCTGAGTGCATCCCACGATGGCCCAGTCTCTGGCCTCCTCCATGGTGCCGCCTTTTTCCAGGCTGATCTCGATGCCCCTGCGGTCGCTGAAGAACCCCGGATTGGCCTGTCCCTCCTGGACCATGCGGCAGCCGTAACGGAAAAGCTCTTCCGGAGTGTGCTCCCACACCCTCAGCGCCATGATGGGCTGTCTCGTCTGCAGCTCGCTGGCCGCCTCGAGGCACAGGAACGACAGATCGTTGGTTGCGTCCCTGCCGTCTCTTGTCTGCCCTCCCACCATGAGCGTCTGCCACATAGGGTAGCCGGCAAAAGACGTGGCGTACCAGTTGTCCCTCACCTCGTAGACTTCGTTAGTCTTGAGGTAAAAGCTCTCCAGCATCTCAAGCGCCTCCTGGCGTGTGATGTTCTTTTCGTCTATCACGTCCTTCTTGTACAGCGGCCACATGTACTGGTCGAACCTGCCGAAGCCGCAGGCCGTGGTGCAGACCTCGATGTAGAAATAAAGGTGGACGAACCAGATCATCTGGAGCCCCTGATAAAAGGTCTCCGGCGGGTTTTCCGGCACCACCCGGCAGTTCTCCGCGATGCGCAGAAGCTCCTTTTTCCTCTCCGGATCCCCGCACTCGCCCGCAAGCCTTTCGGCCTCGTCCGCCATCCTGTGAGCGTATGTTATGAGGCCCTGGCACTGGATGATACAGGCGTTCCAGAAGTCGACCTTCTCCTGCTCCTCCCTGGTCTGCGGCAGGTGGGCGTCAATGTTCCTCTGGCACTCCTCCATGTAGCCACGGAGGCCCAGCTCCATGATCTTGTCGTGGTTGCATGTGGTCTCACCGCACACGCCATTCTCCAGACCGACGCAGATGATGTCGTCCTTCTCCAGTTCCTTGATGTGGGCGGGCATCACCTTGTCCGCCAGGTCTTCCATGGACTTGCCCTCCCAGTATGGCAGGGTCTCCAGGATGATCTTCTTGTCCTCAGGAGAGATGTAATACGGGTCCTTCTTTCTCGTGGAAAAGTCGTCGATATCGCTTATGTACCAGGAGCTCGACTGAAACTCCGGGAAAAGGCTGGCCCCTCTGTAGGCGTTCGTGGCGGTCCCCACGATGAGCTCGTCGTCAAGGATGAGCGTCGTCATGTGCTCCATGATGTACTGCACCACCTTGGCGCGGAAGATCGGCGTTGCCTCTCCGGCGAATTTTTTGTAGGCCTCAGTCTGGAGCACAAGGCGCTCCGCCGTGATGCACGGTATGGTGTTCAGGTGCCGCTCCTTCATGCGGCTTATTCTTGGTGAGAGCATTTTTTCTCCTCCATATTCATATCTTCTGGCGACGGTTCCGCCGCTCCTGGAAAAAAAGTTTGTCGTTTCGCGTCATTTCCCGGGCGTCCCGGAGATGTTCACCGCGGCGCCGGTCTTTTCCAGCGCGCGCCTTATCTCCTCGAGCCTGGCTTCTGCGGGCGGGGAAAACCGTTCCTGCATTCCTCCGATGTTTCTCTTTTTTGAGATGCCGAAATCGTGATAAGGCAGGATCGTCACCTGTGTTATGCCCAGTTTTTCTATCTCCAGGGCAACGGCCTGAATGTCCTCATCTCCGTCGTTCAGGCCGGCGATCAGAGGCATCCGCAGGTGGATCTTCCGTCTCGTGGCGGGATCCTCCGCAAGTCTCCTGAGATTTTTCAGGATCGGCTCGTTGCTGACGCCTGTCAGCTCCTGGTGTTTCCGGTCGTCCATAGCCTTGATGTCGAAGAGGATATTTGAGACATTGCTGCGCGAGGCCATCCGGAAAAGGAACTCCCCGTCGCCATAGCCGCTGGTGTCCAGGCAGAAGTCGATACCGTCTTTTTCCCCCATATCTATGAGCTCCTCCACGAATTCCCTGTGCAAGAGGAGCTCACCGCCGCTGATGGTGATGCCGCCTCCCGTGTGCTGGTAGAAGCTCCTGTCCTGCAGAGCCTCTTCGTATACCTCACGGACGGTCATCTTCTTTGCAACAGGTTTGAGGGCCTGTGACCAGCACTCATCCGCGCATCTCATGCACCTGGTGCAGCGGTCCCGGCGGATATCGATGTTGTTTTCTTCATCTACGAATACCGCATCTTCCGGGCAGATCTTCATGCAATATCCGCAGTGTATGCACCGCCCGGGCACTCTGATCAGCTCCTGTTCCGGATCTATGAGCTCCGGATTGTGGCACCACCTGCAGTTCAGAGGGCAACCCTTGAGGAAAACAGTCGTCCTGATCCCCGGCCCGTCTTCAGTTGAGAATTTCTGTATCGACCCGATCAGCGCTTCCAATGTCCCTTCCTCAATTCCTTTCCGATCTCTCCGCTTTCCTGCAGCCTGTTTTTTCCCCGAAACTAAAAAACACGGCGGGCAGCGCGCCCTCCGTGATGTCATGCAATATCCCCGGAAATGCTGCATTCGCATTCCCCGTTTTATTTCACTCTCTCAGACAGCGCTCCGCATGCATCATCTGCAGCGACAGTCCGTCACATGTTCTGTGACGTCCCAGGCACCGGCGTCGGGAAGCCGGCTCCTTCGGCGGTCCGCCCTTTCCGCAGATCGGGCTCCCTTGCCCTCTCTCGTCTGCGTACTCTTGCTCACCGCGACCTCTATCATCTTCATGTATTGTGACTTCAATTAAACCATTCAGTCACAGCAGAGTCAATTATTTTTTGGCGTACAATCACAAACGATGTGATTTGTTTTATTGAAGTGCCACAAAGCAGTGGACAAAGAAACAGGCTGCTGCATTTCGAAAGATAATACAACAGCCTCAGCTGACACGATCGATGCCCTACAGCAGGTCCTTCACGAGCGCCTCGAGCCCCTCGAAGTCCGACTCCTCCGGGTTCCAGTTGGACTCGATCTTTTCCTCGATCACCTGGAACCCCGCCAGGTCCAGGGCCTCCCTCAGGTGCTTAACACTGCCGCCGCCCCAGCCATAGCACCCGAAGGCAGCCGCTTTCTTGTTCTTGAACTTCAGTTGCTTCAGGAACTCCAGCCAGCCGGCCACCGAGGACAGGTAGCTGCCGCCCACTGTTGGCGAACCCACGGCGATAGCCTTCGACTTGAAGATCTCCGTCATCACCTCGTTCTTGTCCGACCTGGCGATGTTGAAGACTTTTACAACGGTGTCCGGACTCTGCCGGTGGATCTCGTCCGCGATCCTGTGAGCGATCTTCGCCGTGCCCTCCCACATGGTGTCATAGGCGATGGTCACCTGATCCTCCTGGTACGCATCGGCCCAGGCGCTGTATTTATTCACGATCTGCAGCGGGTCCTCTCTCCAGATGGCTCCGTGGGACGGAGCGATCATCTCGATGTTGAGGCCGAAACCGGCGATCTCGGACAGCTTTTTCGTGATGAGCGGCGCAAAAGGATTCAAGATGTTGGCGAAGTACTTCATGGCTTCCCTGTTCAGGATGCACTGGTCCGCCTTGTCATTGAAAAGCTCCTCCACGGCGTAGTGCTGGCCGAAGGCGTCGTTGGAAAAGAGGATGTTGTCTCCCGTCATGAAGGTGGCCATCGAGTCCGGCCAGTGGAGCATCTTCATCTCCACGAAGATCAGCTTCTTGCCGTTTCCGATGTCGATGCTGTCACCGGTCTTCACCACGTGGAAGTCCCAGCCCCGCTTCCCGTACTGGCCCTCGATGCTCTTCACGGCATTGGCCGTGCAGTATATCGGCGTATCCGGGATCTCGTCCATGATGGCCGTGAGCGACCCGGAATGGTCGCATTCACCGTGGTTAGCGACGATGAAGTCGATGTCCTTGAGGTCGATCTCCTTCTTCAGGTTCTCCACGAAATCGAACCTGTGCGGCAGCCACACGGTGTCCACCAGGACGGTCTTCTCTTCCTGGATCAGGTACGCGTTCTGACTCGATCCGTTGATGATCGAGTAATCGTCTCCGTGGAAGCTCTCCAGTTCCCAGTCGATATACCCTACCCAGCTTACATTTCCTTTTACGTGTTTTTTCATCAGCATCCTCCTGTGTTCAACAACGTCTCAGACCCGACGCGTCCGTCTCTATCCGCATTCTTCCCTTGATCCATTTATTCCAGCGTCAGCAGCAGTCCCATTTTGAACTTCTCGGTCGCCTTCACGTAGTGCAGGCCGCCCTTCGCGAAGTGGAAGTTCTCCCCGGCCTTGATCTCGTGCTCTTCTCCCTCGTAACCGATGATACCCTGCCCGTCCAGGGCGAAGATCAGCGCCTCTCCGGGAGCGCTGTGCTCGGAGAGCCCGGTTCCCTTGTCCAGCGCCATCACGACGAACTTCATCTTGTCGTTGTGGACCACGTCCATGTTCACTATCTTTCCTTCCTGATATGGCACCAGATCCGCCAGCTTGAATACCTCTCCTGCCTTGATAACTTCGTTCATAATGTCCTCTCCTCCTATGGCTGTTTCCGTGTAAACGCCGCCTTCCTGAGAACTCACCCCGACGGGAGTGCCCACCGGGGCGACTATAGATTCTCCAGTTCTCAAAACCTTCTCTTCCAGTTCAGGTCCGTAGACTCTCACATCACCGTCCGCCACCATTATCAGCTTGTGATACGGGTATATCTCCGGACTTATATCCGTCCCCCTGGCGAGAGAATAATACGCTATGTAGTTCTTTCCGCCGTGGATCTCACGAGAGATGGTGCAGCCCGGCACCGGCCGGTCGTCCTCCGCGATGGAAAAAACTGTGCCAACTTTTTCGTTCATTTCGAACCGCCTTTCCGGGCTTTGCCCCTCTTGCCCTGCACGTCAAAGATACATTGTTTTACACGGAAAAGATGTATCCACAGATACACTTTATATTATTATTTGTTGTACAATCAGTACATGTTACAGGAATCGATCCAGAGAGGAGAAGGAGGAGCAAGTGGATTATTCAGTTCTTGAAAAGAGCCCGATATTTCAGGGCCTTTCCGCGGAGGAGCTGCGGCAGGTGCTCCAGAAAACGCCCCATCACATCCAGTGCTATGAAAAAGGTGAGATCGTTTTTCGCCAGATGGACGAGGCACGGAAGATCGGACTCATGCTCGAAGGCAGGGTGAAGGCGGAAAAGACTTTCCCGAACGGGAGCATGGTGAACGTTTCCATACGCCACCCCGGAGATCTCATAGGACCCGCCGCCGCCTTTTCCAAAGACGGCCGCTATCCCTGTGATGTCGCCGCACTGTGCCCCGTCACTATCATGATGATAAACAAAGAGGATGTCCTTGCACTGATGCAGAAGGATATACGGATCCTGAACAACTTCATCGCACAGATCTCCACTGCTGCATATCTGCTGCAGCAGCGCATCGAGCTTTTTTCATACTCAGGGATCAGCCGGCGGGCAGCGTTCTGGTTGCTCATGAAAAAGAGAGAATCAGAGAGAGACCAGATCCCTGTGCCCGGTTCGATGACGAAGTGGGCGACACTTATGAACGTATCGCGACCTTCCCTTCACAGGGAGCTGAAAAAAATGGAGAGTCAGGGGCTCATCCTGTACTCTCCAAAATGTGTGAAAATTGTTGACGCTTCCGGGCTGGAGGAGCTGCTGTCCGATTAGCGTGTCAGTTTGTCGCTGTGCCGCTTGGTCACACCCGGTGCTCCAGCGGAACGAGCCACCACGAGCGGTGGACAAACCGCCCGACTTATGAAACAATATCTGCCGACGCTATAAACAGGATTTCAGGAGACAGGCAGATATGGAAAGCAGCAGAGGTCTGAAAAAGCAATTCATACACTACATCATCCCGTCCATCGCATCTCAGATGGTCTTTACTCTTTACACACTGGTGGACGCCATCTTCGTTGCCCGCGGCGTGAACGCCCAGGCTCTCGCCGGAGTGAATATCTCCAGCCCGTTCGTCACGCTGCTTTTTGCCATCTCCATAACACTTGCGGTCGGCACCTCCACCCAGGTCTCCCGCCTCCGCGGCGAAGGACACCATGAGCAGGCGTCGTCCATCTTTTCCCTGAACTTCGCAGTCGCCTCCGCCCTCTCCGCCATCATAACCATAGGGGCACTGGCCTTCACCGGCCCCATCGCCGACGTGCTCGGGGCCACACCTGATACCAGAGTCTACGTGATCCATTACGTTCGGGCGATCGCGCCGTTCTCGGTCTTCTTCATATATTCATACCTTTTCGAGATCCTCATCGCCGCAGACGGCTTCCCTGCAAAGGCCACAAAGATCGTGACCCTCGGCGTCATCGCCAATTTCGCCCTGGATTACTTCTGCATCTTCGTGCTCCACTGGGGCGTGACCGGCGCGGCTCTGGCCACCGGCGTCTCCCAGTTGCTCGTGACCGTGGTGTATCTCTTTCACTTCCTGGGGCCGAGAGGGACCATCAAGTTCCGCCGCTTTTCCTGGAGCTGGAAAAGCATCGGAGGCTCTCTCTACCGCGGCCTTCCGTCAGGCGTCATGGAGGTCTCACCAGGACTCATCACTTTCATCCTGGTCCATTTCGTGAGATACAACCTCGGAGAAAAAGGCCTCGTGACCTTCTCCGCCATGGCATACATGGCGGGCATACTCATCATCCTGTCCGTCGGCGTGGCCCAGGGCGCCCAGCCGCTCGTCAGCTTCCAGAACGGACGCGGGAACAGGAGCGCCATCCGCAGGCTCCTGAAGTATCAGCTGATCACAGGAATCTCCCTTGAGCTCATCGTGTACGTGCTGGTCTGCATCTTCTCAAGAGACTACGCAACTGTCTTCCTGAAGGACGGCGCCGCGGACCTCATCGGCTACACCGCGCACATGATGCGGTTCTACCTTCTCTTCGCGGTGATCGACGGCTTCACGGTGGTGATCTCCATCACCATGACGGGGCTGGAAAAGCCTTTTCCGGGCATCGTTCTCTCCGGCCTTCGAGCCACTGTTTTTCTCCTCATAGGCTGCGGCATAACCACCTGGATAGGCGGAGACGCCATCTGGTTCGCAATGATCATCGCCGACATGCAGGCAGCGGTGTGCGCGGCGTGGGTCATGAAAAAAGAGTTCGGCTGGAAGAAGGTCAGCGAGTAGCTTGAGGCCTTCCGGCTCGGCTTCGCTGTATTTTGAAGACTTTTCCAACCTGCGGCGCAATTACCGCACTTCTTTTAATAGCTGCTCAGTGCGGTGCCCACTGACATGAATACCACCGCCAGGGCGGCCACGATGATCAGGAAGCAATTGTAACATGAGGAGATCAACTATTTTATAATATCCTCATCTAACAGGAACTGTTCTATCCCCAGATAGATGATCCCATTTTCATCCTGCCATGGATCAATTTAATCCCTCACAACCACGATTTTACTGAAAGAATCGTGTTGTATTCTACAACACCGACATCGACATCCATGCCTCTTCGGATCAGGTCATTGTACAGCACATTTTCCATAAACCGATGACTGCTTTTTTCGCTTTCGCGGTCGTGACTGTGGGAACACCATATTCCGAGGCTGAGATGGCAGGACCGCTATTTGAGAAATGTTGATGTTTATTAGTCCTTGATCGTAAGAATATCATCAAGCGGAACGCGATCACTTTTGAACTTGTTTATTTTATCGTCACCCCGGTATCCCATCCCGATTCCCATGACGACCGCTTCGTCGTCTGGAATATTCAGTTTTTTATGCAGATAGCTGGCATGAGCTACAAATGCCACTGCCACAATGGTGTCTACGCCCTGGTTATATGCACTCAGAAGCAGGCTCTGTTCAAATGCTCCCGCATCCAGTATTTCCCAGACAGGAGCATCTTTTGATTGTGATCTTTAGTGTAAAAAAACCACCGGCTAAGCCGGTGGAGTAAGAAGCTTTAGCTTCAAGAAAAAACCTCCTGTGATATCATGAATGAGGCTTCCAACCGCACTCATGTAACAAAGGAGGAATAAATCGATGGGTAATATTACCAAAACCGACATCAATAGTTTAACACATTCGAAGTGGCGGTGTCAGTATCACGTAGTGTTTGCGTCGAAGTACAGGAGACAAATTATCTACGGAAAAATAAAAGAGGATATTGGCAAGATACTTAGGCAGTTGTGTGATCAGAAAGGCATAGAAATAATAGAAGCGGAGTTGTGCCCTGATCATGTACACATGCTGATATCAATTCCGCCAAAATACAGCGTATCGCAAGTGATGGGATATCTGAAGGGAAAAAGCTCACTGATGATATTCGACAGACATGCGAATATGAAATATCGGTATGGGAACAGGCATTTCTGGTGCCGTGGCTATTATGTCGATACAGTTGGCAGAAACAAAAAGGCAATCGCAGAATACATACGAAACCAACTGCAAGAAGATATCGCAAATGATCAATTAACATTGAAGGAGTACATAGACCCGTTCACGGGTAGCAAGAATACGAAGGCATAATAAAAAGCGCCCTTAGGCGCAGCCGGAAAATAGAGATGCGGTTGGCAGTCTATTTCGGTGCGTCTTAAGACGCCTGCAAGTAACAGGCCCTTTTAGGGCAAGGACAAACCACCAGTTCAACTGGTGGTTATGATTNGTGATCTTTAGTGTAAAAAAACCACCGGCTAAGCCGGTGGAGTAAGAAGCTTTAGCTTCAAGAAAAAACCTCCTGTGATATCATGAATGAGGCTTCCAACCGCACTCATGTAACAAAGGAGGAATAAATCGATGGGTAATATTACCAAAACCGACATCAATAGTTTAACACATTCGAAGTGGCGGTGTCAGTATCACGTAGTGTTTGCGCCGAAGTACAGGAGACAAATTATCTACGGAAAAATAAAAGAGGATATTGGCAAGATACTTAGGCAGTTGTGTGATCAGAAAGGCATAGAAATAATAGAAGCGGAGTTGTGCCCTGATCATGTACACATGCTGATATCAATTCCGCCAAAATACAGCGTATCGCAAGTGATGGGATATCTGAAGGGAAAAAGCTCACTGATGATATTCGACAGACATGCGAATATGAAATATCGGTATGGGAACAGGCATTTCTGGTGCCGTGGCTATTATGTCGATACAGTTGGCAGAAACAAAAAGGCAATCGCAGAATACATACGAAACCAACTGCAAGAAGATATCGCAAATGATCAATTAACATTGAAGGAGTACATAGACCCGTTCACGGGTAGCAAGAATACGAAGGCATAATAAAAAGCGCCCTTAGGCGCAGCCGGAAAATAGAGATGCGGTTGGCAGTCTATTTCGGTGCGTCTTAAGACGCCTGCAAGTAACAGGCCCTTTTAGGGCAAGGACAAACCACCAGTTCAACTGGTGGTTATGATATGGTTATCACTGCTATTGTCGGTGCATTAAAAAGATTTTTCTGACCTTCACCGAACTGATATGCGTCAGAACTTAAAAATCCGCGAAGCTGCTGTCCCCAGTGCCCCATATTCCGTTGCTCTCGAATACCCCAGTGTTCGTCCCGGAAAGAAGGCAGTTCAGCTTCAGATGGCAGGCTGCCGCTTTGATAATCACGCCTGATTTCACGGGCCGTATCCCCTGTAGCGACATACAGCTTCCAAGGCTGCGCGTTTGCCCAGGATGGTGTCCACTGTGCATCTTCCGCGATCTTACGGATCACATCGGCCGGTACGGCCCTGTCTATGAATCTGCGAACGGATCTTCTGTTTGTGAGTGCATCGTGTATCGTATTATCAACCATTTAAGGACCTCCTTATCTGATATCTGGTTCTGTATTCGGATTGAAATACTGTCCGTGACCGACGGTTTTCTTTGTGTAGGAGATGGCGTTCACAGGACAGCGGTGTACACAGCCGAGACAGAGCGTACATTCAGGCTTTACCCAGACAGGCTTTTTGTCTTTGAGCTTGATGGCGTTTACCGGACACTGGCGCTCACACAGGCCGCAGCTGATGCAGGCACTGCTGACGGCAAACTTTCTGGTTTTACAGTAGCTGTGGTACAAGCGCGTAGAAAATGCTTGAAGAATAGTGGGCATATTTTTTGCGGGAATATCTGTTTTGACATGATTGGAGATTTTTTGTACCACGTCTCCGATGGCGGATTCCGCTTCGGATTCTGCCTTTGAAATATAGTCTTTGTCGTTCATATTGAAATACGGGTTCCAGTTGTCCACCATTTTTATCGTGAATGCCGCATCAGGTTTCCTCCCCAGCTTCTCGAGCCTTCGAAAAGCTTCCTGACCGATGTTCCCACAGTTTGCCCCGTAAGTGCCGACAAAGAATACGTAATTCCTGTCAGGCCACTGAATATCCAGCTTCTCGAGAAAATCAATTATGATATTCGGAAATCCGCCGAAGTAAGTCGGGATGACGAGCCCAAAATTTTCTCCTTCCTTCAGAGTATAGGAAAAATGACCGTCGTGCATACATCCAGAGACTGAATATATAGTATCCTTCGTTGATTCAGCAATTCGGGCAGCTGCATATTTATCATTTCCGGTTGAAGAAAAATAGAAAATCATAGATGTCACCTCATTCATTTGCGCTTGACATAATATAACTGATAAGTGTACATTTAACAAGTACTGTAATAAAGGTAAGTATGGAGGTAACATGGAACTTACAGCGGAACAGACCAGATTTTATGAAAGCCTTGATGATATGGGACGGGATGAACGGGATAAAGTCCTGTGTGCAGCACGAGAGTGTGTGAAAAACACCGGCTTCAACTATACTATGTCCCTGATCAACGGAAAATACAAAATGACGATTCTTTATACGATCGCAGAGTTCGGGACGATCAGAACGAATGAGATGCAGCGCTACATCGCAGACATATCATTCAAGACGCTTAGCCTGAATCTTAAGGAACTGGAAAAAGACGGGCTGATCAACAGGAAGGAATATTCACAGGTTCCACCAAAAGTGGAATATTCGCTGACAGAGAAGGGCAGAACGCTTATTCCGATTTTAAATGCTATGTGCGCATGGGGATACGTACACAGGCAGAGATAAGGTGATCACTCAGGATAATATGCCGTTCACCCGGAATGAAAAAGATCTGTTGGTGCTCAAGGCATGGAGTGAAAAATCAAAAAAGCAGGGCAGGCCGGAAATGTCGGCCACTTCCCCACTGACGTCAGGATATCAACTTACGAAGATGGATTCAATTTTCAGTTGTGATAAGATGGGCACCGATCGGCGTTCTGGCTGTGCCAATTCAGGATTTCAGGAGATGACGGAGTGAGCAATAAGACAGATGAGCAGAAAAAGGATGCAATAAAGACAGGATTGATCATGGAAGGTGGAGCCATGCGCGGAATGTTCACAAGCGGCGTAATGGACGTCCTCCTTGAAAACAACATCACATTCGACGGCGCCGCAGGGATCTCTGCAGGCGCCGTATTCGGATGCAATTTCAAGTCGAAACAAATAGGCAGAGTGATCCGGTTCAACAAGAAATACTGCAGGGATCAGAGATACTGCAGCATTCGATCACTGATAAAAACGGGCGATCTGTACGGTGCGGACTTCTGTTACCGGGAGCTTCCCGATGTGCTCGATCCGTTCGACAGAGAGACTTTTCGGAAAAACCCTGTGGAGTTTTACGTCGGTGCAACGGACGTGCACACCGGAAAATGCATCTATCACAAGTGCTGCGACGGCGAAGACAGAGACATGAAGTGGATGCAGGCTTCCGCTTCAATGCCGATCGTTTCAAAGCCCGTAAAAGTTGACGGCTACACATTGCTTGACGGAGGGATCGTAGACGCAGTTCCGTACAGGTTTATGGAGCAGCAGGGATATAATCACAACGTGATCGTCCTGACTCAGCCCAAGGGATACAGGAAAAGCAAGAGCAAGGCGTCTCCCGCAATCAGGTTCTTACTGCGCAGATACCCTGCTGTGGCAGACGCAATGGCTGACAGACACGTAATATACAACCGGCAGATGCAGGAGATAACGGAGAGAGGGGAAAAAGGTGTTTCCCTTGTGATCAGGCCGCCGGAACCTCTGAAGATCCGCCGGACTGAAAACGACCCGGAGGAACTGGAACGAGTTTATCAAATCGGCCGCAGAGAGGGAGAGACCGAGCTGCCAAAGATAAAGAGCTTTTTACAGGTCGATGCCGCCTCCTGCGGCATATCCGTATAATCCGCTTTGCGTGCCATCTACCGCGGTATTGTTCTGAATGACCCCGCCTGACATGGTCATCACAGAATGATTCTCCAGAAAAACACCGCCTCCGAAGTTCGCGGAATTGTTTTCGATCGTGCCTCCTGTCATCGTGATCGTGCCTTCATCCGCAACAATTGCTCCTCCTAAGGCACAAAAATAGCCCAGATCCCGCAGCACGTTGTTTTTCAGCACGGTACCGTCCTCGATAGTCAACGACCCCATATCGCGGATCATCGATTTGGTCGTTCCGGTGGCCTCGCTGCTGTTGCCGTCTATCGTGATATTCTTCAAAACAACGCTGTCGCAGCTATTGATGACCATAAGATAACCACTATAAGAAGGATCTCTCTTCACAACGGCATTGGTCCCTTCTAATGAGATCTCCCCACTGATACTCACGGAATTAGTAATAAAAATGGTCTTAACATTCTCATTTTCCTGAGCGATCTCCTTCGCCCTGGCAAAGGTCTTCACCGCATTCTCTGCTGAAGACCCGTCCGCACTGTCGTTTCCGGATCTCCCGTTGAGATATACTGCTTCCTGTGTTGCTTCCTGTGTATTTCCCTGATCCTTCGTCTCCAAACTGTCAGTACTGTCCGTTCCTGTCTGAACTGCTTCCGCATTATTGTTTGCCGTGGTGTTCCCGGCAGATGCAGTCTCATCCGCAAAAACGCTGACATTACTCATGGCACCCAAAAGCAGTATCAGCATCATTGCCACACATGTAAAAAACGGGGTGTACTCAGTCCAGAGTTACTCAGAACATGTGATCCCTGGAAAGGGAACTGGGTTTTACGCTTTTTACGAAGAATCATTTTGGCGCAGAACTGACAAAGTCGGTACGGACTCTTCTTCCGAGGATCCAGCAGATCCTGAAGAATCTGAGAATGCATCAGGTGGATCTGGGACTGATCAGTCGCCCTGACAAACAGGAAAATCCCGGTATAAAATTTCTGCCGCTTGTAGAAGTAAAAAAGCACCGTCCGAAGCAGGCGCTGTCACAGATCTAGTTTAACTATTCTCTAATAGTATTTTTCTTCCGCCGGTCTGAAGTCGTGACTGCTCCGCTATCTTCCTTCCCTGTGAACACGACAATGATACCCACGCAGATCAGCGCGAGCGCGCTCAGTGCCCACATATTGAACACGGATCGCTCGTCAAGCAGCAGCGAAGAAATGATAACTCCGGCAGCCGGCGTCACGAACGAGAACATCGAAACCCGGCTGACCGGATTGTATTTTAGAAGGATGCCCCAGAGCGTATAGGCCGCCGAAGAGATGAAGGCCATATAGAGAATCAGCAGGAGCGAGCTGCCGCTCTTTACGGTCAGCCGTCCGCCCGCCGCAAAGGAAAGAGCCGCCATGACCGCACCGCCGAGCATGAACTGGCAGCCGCTGAGCATGACCGGGTCGAAATCCTTCGAAAATTTTTTGATCAGGCAGCCGGCGAGCGCCGAAGCGAAGACAGCGATCAGCACAAAGCCCTCACCATTCAGTGTAAATCCGAACTCCAGTGAACTGCCAAGCGTCTCGAGCAGCACCACGCCAGCGAATCCGAGCACACTGCCGATAACTTTCCGCATCGTCAGCTTTTCGTAGCCAAAAAGGAACACTGCCAGCAGAATGGAGACGAATGTGCCGGCACCGTTGATGATCGACGAGCGAACAGCGGACGCATGAGCGAGTCCGATATAGAAAAATACATACTGCAGCACAGTCTGCGTCGATGCCAGCGACGCGACCGCCCGAAAAGATCCGCGTGCCGGCAGAATGATCCGACGCTCTGCAATACTTCCGAATATAAGCGTCATGACTCCGGCCAGAAAGAACCGCACCCCGGCGAAAAAGATCTGCCCGGCAGCGTCACCCTCACTCACATCAAAGAGCCGGTATCCGATTTTTATGCAGGAATGCGCGCTTCCCCAGAGGGAGCAGCAGAAGATCGCCGTCAAAACCAGGATCGGTTTTCTCTGCCATATAACTGTTTTTTCAGTTTCACCAACGTGTCCTCCGCTCCGAGTGCTGTCCTTCCGGATCAATTTGCTGTATCCTTTCCCTGTCTTCCCATCCGTTAATTACTTGAAAAATCGGCCGGCTTCGTCCCGATAGACAAAATTCGTCGTCCCGCCGCATTTTCTGCAGCGCACGGATCTATATGCGAAGCCTTCTCCAGACCCGCCGAAGCCGCTATCAAGATCGTCCGACCCGCAGTGAGCGCAGGTTTTCGCCGCATCGCCCGCGCGGTCATCGACATAGGCGGTCTTCCCGTAATTCGGAAGGGAATGAAAGTCAAGCGGGTTCGCCCCACTGAAAGTCAGGTCCACCCGTTTCGCATCATCTGAGGTCATCACCCATTTGCCGTCTGCCATTTTTCCTCCGTCACTCAACCGAAATTCACATCCGCCATTATGCATAACACACTAATACGTAAATTGCAATAACGAGCTGGACACCCGCCACCAGGCAGCAGCCTTGCAGATCCGGTCAAGTTCTTCTTCTCTGCTGCCTGATGAGAAGGGCATTGGAACCCAAGCTTCGGGCCTCGGGCTCCTTCTTTTCACGCTCATCCTCTTCCGGAAAATATTTTTCCTTATCCTTGACGCTTCCTGTAACGGATGCCGCAATCGCAGATGCGCGGATCTGACTCATCATCGATCTCCAGGTTTTGGTAAGCTCTCCCGGCTTAAGGAAAAGCACCCGAAGCTCTTCTGTTTCACTCTTTTCGTTCATGTGCGGCTCTCCTTGCTCTGGAACATGCCCCGCCGCCAGCCTTCCACATAGTTTTCATGGTCTCCATTGTTGTAGCCATCTCTTATCCTTTCTCCGGATACCGGATAAACAAATAACCCCGCGCCGGATCGTGCGTGGCTTCAGGTGCGTCTGAGAGGGTTTCTGTGCGTTTTAAAGGAGGCATAAAAAAAGCCGCTGACCATTGAAATCAGCGGAATTCGTTGCAATGTAAAAGGTTCAGAGTTTTGCCTCTGAACCCTGAAAAATGGTGGAGACGGTGAGAGTCGAACTCACGTCCAGAAACACATCCGAGAGACTTTCTCCGAGCGCAGCTGATAATTTGTGTCTCGCCTTACCTGCCGTCTGTCAGCAAACTGCAGTCAGGCCAGCCCGTGATGTTCCTGAGCTGCCGGGCTTTCACTCAGGAGTTTCCTGCATATCTTAGACCGGTTATGTCACCTGCAGGTGAGTGGCGCCGGCCCGCGGGGCTGAACTAAGCAGCCAGTGCGAAATTGCTATTATTATTCTTAGCGTTTATATTTAGGTTGCCACTTTTTACGTAGACTTGGCGACTACGGCTCGCTTATCCCTGTTCAACATCCCTGTCGAAACCATTACGTCCCCATGTACTGGAACTTTTGCAGTACAACAGTATACGTTTTTCCGGGAAAAAGGTCAACTGGTTTTTTGAGAAAATCCGGGTATTTGGAATGGATACGGGTGTTCCAGGAGTTTTTTCCGGCGCTCCGGAGGATCCTGTTCGCTCGAATGCGATCGTTTGTATCCGTGCTACTGCCTCCCGTACCACTACATCACGCGCCTCGATCTCTTACACCTCGGCGCCAACGCTCCCCTCGTTCAGCCGCCTGCTGATCTCCCGTCCCGCAGGCGTGGCGGCAAGTCCTCCTTTTCCTGTCTCTCTGAGGCTCTCCGGAAGCTGACGGCCGACGCTCTTCATTGCGTCCACCACCTGGTCCGGAGGAATGGTGCTGCGAAGGCCTGCAAGGGCCATATCAGCTGCGGTCACCGCGTTTGCCGCACCCACCACGTTACGGCGGACGCAAGGGATCTCCACCAGTCCGGCCACGGGATCGCACACCAGTCCCATGAGGCCGGACAGTGCCATCGCGCAGGCGTGTATTATCGCCAGGTCAGAGCCGCCGAGCAGCCAGACCGCTGCTCCTGCAGCCATCCCGGAGGCAGAACCGACCTCAGCCTGGCAGCCGCCCTCCGCGCCGGAGAGGCAGGCCCTTTCACCGATGACGCCTCCGATCCCGGCTGTAACATAGAGGGCCTGGATCATCTTCTCATCGGAAAAGCCGAATTTTTCCTGCATTGTGATGAGCACGGCCGGCACAACGCCGCAGGAGCCGGCCGTCGGAGCCGCGACGATCCTCTTCATGCAGGCGTTTGACTCCGATATGCGGAGGGCACGCTCCATGATCCGGCTCTCGAACTCGCTGCAGAGGGTATTGTTTCCCTCCTTCTCGCGACGGTTTTTCACCATCGCCGCGTTCATGCCGGTAAGGCCGCTCTTGGACTTCAGGTGTTCATCGTAATTCCGGTCGGAATCCACCATGGCCTGCCAGATCGCCCTCATCCTCTCCAGGGACTCCTCCTCAGATATGCCCTCCTCCCGGCAGTCGTCGCGGCATACCGTCTCCCAGAAGGGCGTGTTGTTTTCCTTGCATTCTTCAAGAATATCTAAAAATGATCCAAACATGTTTTCCTGTCTCCCGTGCTGCCGCCTCCCGCGCAGCCATCCAGTTACAATGCGGTCATCGTGCGGTCATTATGCGGTGATTCTGCGCGTCGCCGTGCCGCCCGTAATGCAGCCGAAGCCCTACGCCGGGCTGTAATAAGTCACGCTTTCCACGCCGTCCAGTTGCTCCAGTCTCTCCAAAGACTCCCGCGGCACCTCATCGTCACACTCGATCACCATCACCGCGTGGCCGCCCCGCCCTGAGCGATAGACCTGCATGGTGGCGCTGTTGACGCCCTTTTCGTGAAGCATCGACGTGACATTGGCTACGCACCCAGGCCTGTCCTGGTTGTGGACGATCAAAGTATGGTATTCGCCGCTGAACCCCGCCTTCATCCCGTTGATCCTGCTGATCCAGATGCGCCCGCCACCGACTGAAGACGCAACGACCTCAAGCCTTTTCCCGCTGACGGACTCGAGGACGAGCTTCACAGAGTTGGGGTGCACGTCATCCCCCAGGTCTATGGCGCCGAAGCGGAAGGACATGCCTTGCCTCTTCGCCAGTAAAAAGCTTTTTCTTATCCTCTCGTCATCTACGGCAAGTCCCATGAGGCCTGCCACCAGCGCCAGGTCCGTCCCGTGTCCGTGGCCCGTGGCCAGAAAGGACCCGTGAAGCAGTATCTCCGCATCCTTTATCTCCTCACCCATGAGCTTCCTGGCCGCAAGGCCTATGCGGACAGCTCCGGCGGTATGGGAGCTGGAAGGACCCACCATCACGGGCCCAACGACATCAAAAACATTCATATATTTTCCCCTGTTTAATTCTCTTGTTTTCCCGAATCGCGAAGCATTTTTTGTATATATCCAACAAATACTCCAGTCCTTTTGTGGATAGTATATCATTAATTTCCCGCATTTACGAGAAAAGCCTCCGCGTCTGCAGAGGCTCCAATGTCGATGTTGATGCGTTCTATATCTCCAGCAGGTTCTGAAGCGCCAGGCGGTAGATCTCCCGCAGCTTGTAAAAGTCCTCCAGCAACAGGTACTCGTCGCTGTTGTGCTCCCTGTTCTCGTGACCCGGAAAATTCGGTCCGAAGGCCACGATGTTTTTCATGGACCGGGCGTACGTCCCTCCGCCGATGGCCAGCGGCTCCCCGAGATCCCCCGTCACCTGGCGGTACGCCGCGAGCAGGCGGCTGATCACAGGCCCGTCCTTTTCCATGTACACCGCCGGCATCTCAAATGACTTTTCCACGGTAAGCCCGAGACCACTGTACTGGCCGAGCGCCTCCCTCATGCCCGCCACCACCTGGTCGGACGTGACGGAAATCGGGAAGCGGATGTCCATGTCGAGGGTGAGCCGGCCATCCTCCGACCTGATGATCCCCGGGTTCACCGAGAGCCTCGTGCCGTCATCGGAAAAGTCGATGCCCAGCCCCTCTCCGTGGTGCTTGTCCGCGATGTGGCGAAGGTATATGGCCGGAAAAGGCAGGTCCTCCTCGCCCTCAGCTTCGGCGGCACGCCTCATGGCGTCCGAGATGGCGTTTTTTCCGAGCCATGGCGCACAACCGTGGCTCATCTTTCCGTGGCCTTCGTACGTGCCGCGGGCGGTCTTCAGCTGGCAGAGATCAGGGACCACGTTCGGGGCAGTCCCCGCACAGGCGTACTCCAGGCCGCTGTTTTCAAGGGGCATGGAGATCCTGGCGATCATTATCCCGTTTTCGCAGTAGATCGCAGGGAAATCCCCGTCGGGCGTAAAGCCGCAGTCCGGCGCGTCCTCGTTCTCGAGGTAGGCGGTGATATCGTCCCAGTCGCCGTTTTCCTCGGTCTGGCCGAGGATGAGACGGATCCTTTTTCCCGGTGTGCCGTGGTCCAGGATGTCCTTCATGGCAAAAAGGCTCGCCACCGCCGGTCCCTTGTCATCGATGGTCCCCCTGCCGTAGATCCTGTCGTCCTCCATGGTGGCCTGATAAGGAGGATAATTCCAGTCCTTTCCGGCCTCAACAGTGTCCAGATGGGCCAGGATGCCGATCAGCTCCTCGCCCTCTCCGATCTCCGCGTAGCCGTAGGTCCCCTTGTTGACGGTCTTGAAGCCCATGGCCGCCGCCTGCTCCAGCATGTATTCCAGGGCCTTTGCCGGGCCCTCGCCAAATGGATGGGACTGGTCGCCCCTCTTGGCGATGCTCTTGATGGAGACGAGCTCCTCGAGCGTCTCAAGCATTTTTGTGTTGTCGCGATCTTTGCTCATAATTTGATCCTTTATTGCATCCTTTCGACGGCCGTGCAGGGCGAAAACCTACATCCTCCTCAGAACTTCTGTCAAAACATCGAACGTGCGCTCATATGAATCCATGTCCAGGTACTCATGAAAAGTATGGACATTTTCGTGGGTCGGTCCAATGGTTATGGCGTCAAGGCCCGGAATCCTGCGCACGAACACAGAAATCTCCAGTCCTCCTGGACAGATATCTTCTTTGAGCTTCACTCCCTGTTTTTCCATCAGCACCTCGTTGAAGAGCGCCTTTATCCTTGAATCAGGGCTGCTCTGCCAGGATATGATCCTCTCGCATCTCGCGAAATCACAACCGAAAGTCTCCGCTGTATACCTGATGTGCCTGCAGAGCTCCTCCCCCATGTCCCTGTGACGTGCTCTGGTGCTGCCGGTCATTGTGAACCTGGATCCATTAAGTTCAATGACCCCGAGCATATGAAGCGCCTCCATCTTTCCAGTCGCGATATCCGAAGCAAAGGTATTCGACTCCATGAGATACATCATCCTTATCAGTCTGTCACTTTCCTCCGGGCTCACCACATCTCCTGCTTCAGCTTTTTCAAAGCTTATCGCAGCTGAGAACTCAGTCCCCCGGTAGCGTTCCATCATCTCGTTAAAAGCCTTTTCCAGGAGACCCGTAACAGCATCATAGTCCTCGTCACAGGAAAAGACAATCTCACAGGAGAGAGGATTACGGTTTTCCGCTGAGCCTCCTTCTGCGGAACATAGCCCGACCTGTATTCCTTCATCGAGCAGCTCTGCCAGCATACGGAAGCTCATTTTTATTGCATTCCCCACCTCGGGATCGGAGCCGCCCAGGAAAACATCTCCCGTTATCCCGTCCACCGTCATCTTCACGACGGTACCGGAACACGGCACTCTTTTCCTCAGATTCTTTGAGACGACGGTCTTGTCGCTGCACACACAGCCAACATAAGTTACACCCTCCTGCTCGGAATCAAGGTTTATCAGGGTCCTGCTCTCAACATCCGATACGTCGAACCCGCGAGCCCCGGTCATACCCGATTCTTCGTCGATGGTGAAAAGGCACTCCAGGGGCGGATGGCTGTAATGGCCTTCATCTGCAAGGAGCGTCAGCATATAGGCCATCCCGAAACCGTCATCGGCGCCCAGGGACGTATCCTCAGCCATCAGGTGACGGTCTTTGACCACCAGCTTTATCGGATCCTTCCTGAAATCATGATTGCTTTCAGGTCTCTTCTCACACACCATGTCCATGTGTGCCTGGAGCAGCACTGGTGGATGGTCCTCATATCCTTCGGTCCCATTTTTCTTGATGAAGACATTATTCAGTTCATCACGGCGGTACCAAAGTCCCTGCGCCCTCGCAAATTCAACGAGATAATCGCTGATCTCCTTTTCGTGACACGACTCCCTCGGGATCCTGGATATTTCTTCAAAGAACCTGTAGACAGGCATGTCATGATCCAGTATATTTTTCATTTCTTTCGCCTCGAAAGCAATTAATTACCGATGCTATATCAGACTTACCAGGATACCGGCTATTATCCCTGTCTCTACAGAGATAGTTACAACCCCCGAGATCACTATCTGCGGCTGATAATATGCGACCATAGCTTCATAGGTCTCATCATCGAGGTCCATGTTCGTCTTCAGATCGGCTGCGGCAGCCTTTGCTACCAGCAGGCTTGGCGGGAATCCGACCATGCATCCGAGAGCCACTGCCCATGTCTCAAAGAAGTTTTTCTTGAAAATCCTTGAGAAGATGGCTCCGCAGACTGCACACCCGGCAACCCCTATAGCGAAGAAAAGCGCGACTATCGGAAGCATGCCGAGGATCTCTTCCCAGGACAGCTCTACGAAGGCCTCACAAATGACCGGATACATGAGGCCGAAGATCATTCCGCCAGCTCCTGCTTTGTTCAGTGCATCCTTTGGGATGATACCCACCTGTACTGCAGCAAATCCGAGGATTATCTCCCATACGTAGTGACTTATCCTTGTCCACTGTCCCACGTAGAAAGAAAGCAGGCATATGAGTGTGAACACCACGAATACATAGTAGAAGGAGCTCTTGACATCATCAGGGATCCTGAAATTCATGCCTTTGTGTTCCTCCGCCCCGGACCTCTTTTTAGCAAGTGCACCTGAGGCTATTTCCATCATGTCTCCTGCCATGAGGTGCTTCTTCATCCCGGCTCTGAGCGAATATACACAAGCAGGATATCCCACGAGTATCTGCATGTTCATCAGCAGCAGCATAAGTCCGACCATCTTTGTGTCGCCGATCTGCTGAGCCTTCGTGAGCATGATGAGCCCGGCCTGTCCGCCGCCTGCTACCTCTACAGAACTGTAGAGCGAGGTCCTGAGGTCTGTCAGCGGAGTTCCGATCAACGATCCGGTCAGTATTATCAATGCTACAGCCGCCGTGCCGATGATGAAAGTCTTGTACTGCCCCTTCATTTCAGACAGGGATACGCTGGCCCCAAAGCTGACTATGGCAAACGGTATGCCGAAATTGTTGATGATCGTCATGAATCCGGTCGCTTCAAACGTCGACGGAGTGATCACATGCAGAACAGAGCCGAAAACGATAAGTAATACGATGGAGAATATCAGGCTGTCCACCCGATACTTCACCAGCTTGCTCAACAGATCTCCGGCCAGAAACGTGCCGAGGATGAGGAGCATAGGAACGTAAACTTCAGGACTCATTTTTTCTCCCTTCCTTTAATCCGATATAATACACAACACACAAATCGATTTAGGGTATTATACATTTTGTGTGTTACATTTTGCAATATGCATTTTAATAATTCTTATGGATCTGAACAAATTACTTTATCGATGTATTGTGAAAACATCAAACCTGATCGAGCAGACGCACAGCTCAAATGAGCACCTGGTGAAATACAAAAGGCCCTGCCGCACGCTGTGGCAGAGCCTTATCTCTTTTTCAAAATATACAGTTTTTTCCTGCTACTGCTCCGGGGCGTCCTCGCCCTCAGCTTTTTCGTCCGGCTTTTCAGCAACTTCTGCAGAAGTCTCTGTTCCATCGGTCTGTGCGGAGTCATCTGTCACTGACTCAACAGCTGCTGCCGCCTCGGCCTTCATTGTACCAACCGCCTTCAGCTCGGCTGCATCTCTTGCAGCTATCTCCGCTTCCATCTGAGGAATGTTCTTCTCCAGTCTGGCGAGATACATGAAGAGGAAGAACAGCACGATGAACGTTACAGCAGGCATCGTTACTATCTCGTTGAAGAACAGGCTCTTCACGGCCTCAGTCTGGCTCTTCGCGTTCGGTACGTAGTGGTAAGCTGTGAGCAGGCTGCTGGCGATGATGCCGCCGAGGGCCAGGCCCAGCTTCTGAGCGAATGTGTAGATGGACATTACAGTTCCCTGGTTGTCCACGCCGGTCTTCCACTTGCCGTATGTCATGGCGTCAAGCGCGCACTGGTAGATCATCTGTGCGAACAGGCCGGCGCCGATGCCCTCGATGCCCCAGCAGGCGAAGAGCACTGGCAGAAAGGCGTCGTGGGTCAGGAACCTTGTCCCGTAGCTGATGATCAGGAGCACCGACGCGATGCCGCAGGACTTCGCGTTGCCAAATTTCTTTCCCATGAAGCCCATGCCCGCGACGGCGATGAAGCCGATCACGGACGTCATGATCGAGTACACGCTCATGAGTCCCTGGTTGTGGAGGTTGTAGTTGAGGTAGTAAACGGTGGATGCTCCGTTCAGTGCGTTGTATATCAGGAAAAGGGCGTTGATCAGGCAGACGATCAGGGCGTACTTATTCTTGAGGAGCGCCACGATCAGAGCCTTGACGGATGTCTTTTCCTTGTTCTTCTTTTCTTCTTCCTTAGTCTCCAGCTCTTCAGGATCGAAGTGCTCGTAGCCCTTGCTGGCGTAGAACACCAGGAGAAAGCCGGCGGCATAGATGACTCCGCATATGATGGCGAATGCGAAAAATCCCTTGGTCTGGTCGCCGTGTCCGATGAGCTTTACGAGAGGAAGTGCGGTGGCGGTGATGAGGGTGCTGGCGATCATTCCGCCGAATCCTCTCCACTGGCCGAGCTTTACACGCTCTTCCTTGTCGGTCGTGATCCTTGCAAGCAAGGTGTTGAACGGGATGTTCGTTATGGTCTGTGCCATCCCCTGGAAGATGTATGTGATCCCGACCCATGCGATCAGTGCGTTGCCCTTAAGTCCTGGACATGTGTAGCTGAGCACGATGAAAACTCCGGCTGGAACAGAAAAATACTTGAGCCAGAATCTGCACTTTCCTTCCTTTGATCTGGTCTTGTCCAGAAGAACGCCCATCATCGGGTCGTTCACCGCATCCCAGACACGGGCGATGATCATGATCACCGTGGCGGCGGCCGCAGGGATCTTCGCTACGTCCGTATAGAACCACAGCAGAAAAAATGCATTGAGGATCTGCAGTGTACTTTTACTGAAATCTCCTACTGCAAGAGAAAATTTCAGGAAGACCGGCAATTTAGTGGTCTGTCCAGCTGTTTGTGCAGTATTCTGGTCCATTTCACCCTCCTGAATACTCTTCAAAACATAAAAGCAACGTTTTGTAAATGTGTGTTGAGTTATGTGAGCCCCACCACCGGAAGGGTGGGACGGGACTTGAAGATGTAAATGGGTCATTGCATTGTGCATAATCCATTTACGGTTATTATAATAATTCATCATTTATTGTCAAGTCTTTTGTAGTTTTTATTAAATACTTGTCAATATAGTATATTTTTGATAATATCCTAGCAAATATTATAAAATCATGCCGAATTTCGCCGGTGTCATTCGTCTTGAAAGTTCCGCAGACGGATCAGCCGGCCTGTGTGATGAGAGGAGGAAAAAATGGAACTTCTTAAAGAGCTGACTCAGGCATGGGGAGTTTCCGGACGGGAAAAGAATGTAAGGAAGATCATCAGGGAGCAGGTGAAGGTCATGGCTGACGAGGTGGTCACGGATGCCATGGGCAATCTGATTGTCCTCAAGAAAGGAAACGGCTCTCCAGACGGCAAAAAGATCATGTTCTCTGCCCACATGGACGAGATAGGATTCCAGGTGACCCACATCATGGGGGACGGAAGAGTCAAGGTCTGCAGCGTCGGCTGGACGTGGACGTCCTCCGCCTACAACGACAAGGTAGTATTCCAGAACGGCACGATAGGCGTCGTGGGATGCGACGGTCCTGTAGAGGAAGCCAAGAACAAGGCTCAGCAGCTCTACATAGATATAGGCTGCGACTCAAAGGAAGAGACAGAAAAGTACGTACAGGTCGGCGACTATGCAGGCTTCATCGGAAACTGGTATGAGATGAAGGGAGACAAGATCACCGCCAAGACCTTCGACGACAGGGCCGGCTGCTACGCCATGATCAAGGCTCTCGAGAAGAATGACGGATCCGGCCCTAATGATGTCTATTATGTTTTCTCTGTTCAGGAAGAAGTTGGCTGCAGGGGCGCCGTGACATCTGCAGAACGCATCCGCCCGGACATCGGTGTCTCCATCGACGTTTCTCCAGATCACTACTATCCGAACGATCTGACAGGAGCCAACAAGGTGGGAGCCGGCGTAGGCGTCACCATCGGTAATCCGTCCGCCATGCTCGACGAATATCTTGTAAACGAGATGCTCGCCTGCTGCCAGGAAAATGAGATCCCGTATCAGCGAGACGTCATGGACAGAGGCGGTACCGACGCCAGCAGCATCAACCAGTCCGGCATCGGCGTGCGAGTAGCCGGCATCTCCATCATCGACAGATTCCCTCACAGCCAGAGCTCCGTCATATCTAAGAAGGACCTCGAGGCCACTATCGACCTGATCGACAAGTATTCGAAACGCACATTCAGGTTTGAGGAGGAGTGGTAGACCATTCCCGTAATGCAAAAAGGAGAAGGCTTCGTTGCCTCCTCCTTTTTCATTTGATAATATATTCGAAGATTTGTTTGATATATTCCGGAATTTGTTTCTGGACTGAGAGGATACCACATGAAAAGCGATAATGACACCACTCTTTCCGAAAGGCTTTACCACGAGCTGTACGATGACATCACCCAGCGGCGCCTGGTCAGTGGGCAGAAGCTCACACTGAACATGCTGAAGGACCGGTTCAACGTGAGCCACACCCCTATCAGGGAAGCTCTGTCCCGCCTCGTTTCCGACGGCCTTGTCACACACTCCACCAACCGCGGAATGACCGTTGCCGAGTTCTCTCCTCAGGAAATACGGGAGATGTTCCAGTTCACCGCGGAGCTGGAGGCCACGGCAGTCAAGATGTGCAGCACAGGCTTTGCAACGGCGCCGATGGAATCCGAGCTCAAGCAGGCCATAGACCAGGAGAAAGCGGCGCTGGAGAACTACCCTTCCAATGAGTCCATTGAGGCCTTTTCCATCGTAGGAGGGCAGATCCACGATATCTTCTACAAATACGCAAACAACCGATTCCTCTCTGAAGCGGCAAACAGGCTGGCTGCCCGAATGGAGCTGATGTCCAGCATCTACGCCACCCAGGACAACTACCCTCAGATCTACGAAAACCACCTGCGGATCTACGAGGCGATCTGCCACAGGGATTTCGACCAGGCCGCCGACCTGGTCCGTGCACACCTTCAGTTCAGCCTAATGCGCACCCTGGAAAACCTGGAGAGCACGAGCCTTCGATGACATGAGGTGCGCCCTCAGTATGCTGCTGGCCTCATCCACATCGCCCTTCTCCAGGGCGTCCAGCACCCTGCCGTGCTCCCTGGCGATGTCCTCCTGATTTTCCTCTATGCGCTCATAGGCGTTGGAGAAGATGGTCATCTGCGCCCGGATCTTACGGGCAGCTATGGTCAGCCTCGAGTTGTCGGCATAATCATACATGAGGAGGTGGAAATCGTCGCTGAGCCTGATCCACTCATCCCCGTCCTTTTCAGACGGATCCCCCGAGATCTTCTCCAGGTTCTCCCTCATGGCGCTGATCATCTCTTCGCCGTTGCCCTTGTTCATGGCAAACCTCATGGCTATCACGTCCATCTCGGCCATGAGGTCGAAGATCTCATCCACATCCTTAGCCGTCATGACGATGACGCTCATGCCCACGTTCGGCTTGTACTCTATCAACCCGTCGTCCTTAAGCTTGGTGAGGGCCTCGCGTATAGGTGATGAGCTGACGCCATACATTTCGTGAAGCATCTTCACCGTCAGCTTTTCTCCCGCAGGGATCTCCTGTGTCATGATGGCGTGTCGGATCTCGTTGTATATCTGTTCTGTAACTGTCTTAACCATGCCGGCCATATCATACCTCCCGGTTTTTATCATTAACTACTGGAATAATAACATCCCGGAAAAAAGGATTGCAAGAAAATTCGCACAAAACGCAAAATGCATTTTGTGCGTTATCCGTTTGCCCTTTAAAAAACTTCTCCGGCTTACGCCTTCTATGAACAACCGGCTACAGGTGCAGGATCTTTTTCAGATACTGACCCGTGTATGACTCCGATACCATAGCCACTTCTTCCGGCGTTCCCGTTGCCACAATGGTGCCACCGCCGTCGCCTCCCTCAGGGCCGAGGTCGATGATCTGGTCGGCGCACTTTATCACATCCAGATTGTGCTCTATGACTATAACGGTATTGCCCTCGTCGACAAGGCGCTGGATGACGTCCATGAGCTTGTCCACGTCTGCAAAATGCAGCCCTGTTGTCGGCTCATCCATGATATACAGAGTCCGGCCCGTCCCCTTCCTGGAAAGTTCCGTTGCGAGCTTGATCCTCTGCGCCTCTCCGCCGGAGAGCTGCGTCGACGGCTGCCCAAGCTTCACGTATCCGAGTCCCACGTCATTCAGCGTCCTCAGATATTTCTCGATGTTCCTGTGGTTCCTGAAGAACGGCAGGGCCTCCTCCACCGTCATGTCCAGGACCTCGGATATGTTCTTCCCTTTGTATTTCACCTCAAGGGTCTCACGGTTGTACCTGGCACCTCCGCACACCTCGCACGGAACGAATACATCAGGCAGGAAGTTCATCTCCACCTTGATGATGCCGTCTCCGCCGCAGTTCTCGCAGCGGCCGCCCTTCATGTTGAAGCTGAACCGGCCCTTCGTGTATCCGCGCATCTTTGCCTCAGGCATCTCGGAAAAGAGCTCTCTTATCCCCGTGAACATCCCGGTGTATGTGGCCGGGTTGGAGCGCGGGGTCTTTCCGATAGGCGTCTGGTCGATGTCTATGATCTTGTCGAAGTTCTCTATTCCCTCGATCTTCCTGAACTTGCCCGGCTTCGCCTGGGTCCTGTTGGTGACCCTTGAGACCGCCTTGTACACGATCTCGTTGACGAGTGTGCTCTTGCCGGAGCCAGACACTCCCGTGACGCAGATCAGCTTGCCGCCATCGAATGTGACATCCACGTTCTTCAGGTTGTGCTCGGCCGCACCGTACACCTTAAGGTGAGTGCCGTTGCCCTCTCTCCTGTGATCAGGCACCTTGATAGATTTCTTTCCCGAGAGGTACTGACCGGTGATGGATTCCGGACACGCCTTGATGTCCTCCACGGTACCCTGGCACACCAGGTGTCCGCCGTTCATGCCGGCGCCCGGTCCTATGTCCACGATGTGATCCGCGGCGTACATGGTCTCCTCATCGTGCTCAACAACGATGAGGGAGTTACCCATGTCGGTGAGCCTCCTCAGAGACTGGAGCAGCCGGGCATTGTCCCTCTGGTGCAGCCCGATGCTCGGCTCGTCCAGAATGTACAGCACACCTACCAGGCCGGAACCGATCTGGGTAGCAAGGCGGATCCTCTGGGATTCTCCACCGGACAGAGTCCCACTGCTGCGGTCAAGAGTCAGATATCCGAGGCCGACGCTTTTCAGGAAGCCCAGCCTGCCCTTTATCTCCTTGAGCACCATCGCGGCGATCTTCTGATCGCGCTCCGACAGCTCCAGCTTATCGAAGAAGTCGATAGCATCCAGTACCGACTTCTCCGTCAGGTCGATGATGTTTATCCCGCCAACGGTGACCGCCAGGACCTTGTCCTTCAGCCTCTTCCCGTGGCACACCTTGCACACCGCCTCCTCCTGGAGGTCGGAGATCTTTTCCTTGATGTAGTCGGAGTTGGTCTCGCCGTATCTCCTCTCCAGGTTCGGTATTATGCCCTCGAAAGGATGGTTCATGTGGCTGACCTTCCCGGCCCTGCTCACGTAGTCATAGGAGATCTTCCTGCCCTTAGTGCCGTAGAGGAGATCCTCCTTGAAAGCCTCAGGCAGGTCCTTGTACGGTATGGACAGGTCTGTGTGGTGCACGTCCGCCAGCGTGTTCAGCATGTGCCTGTACCAGCCCATGGCGTCCATGGATCCGAAAACGTTTCCCAGAGCCCCGTCCAGTATCGAAAGGTTCTCGTCTGTCACCAGCCGGTCCGGATCGATCCTCAGAGTAAAGCCCAGGCCTCCGCAGTTGTCGCAGGCTCCGTAAGGGCTGTTGAAGGAGAACATCCTCGGTTCCATCTCCTCGATGCACACCCCGTGCTCCGGGCAGGCGAAGTTGGTGCTGTAGGTCTCCATGAACTCGTTGGAGTAACCGCTCTCGTCTTTTACCTGGAAAAGCACGTTGACAATGCCCTCGCCCTCCTTCAGCGCCAGCTCGACGGACTCGGAGATACGGCTGTGGTTGTCGTCACGCACCCGGATCCTGTCCACTGCGATCTCGATGGTGTGCTTCTTGTTCTTGTCCAGAGTCACCGGCCCCTGGTCCAGGGTCATCATCTCGCCGTCGACCCTGACCCTCGTGTATCCGTCCCTCTGGATCCTGGAGAACACCGCCTTGTGCTCTCCCTTTCTCCCCCGCACAACGGGAGCCAGAACCGTTATCCTAGTCCCCTCCCCCTGCTGGGCTATCTTGTCTACAATGGTGTCCACCGAGGCGCTGGTTATCTCCCTGCCGCACACCGGGCAGTGAGGCACGCCGATCCTGGCGTATAGAAGCCTCAGGTAGTCGTATATCTCGGTCACCGTTCCAACGGTCGACCTCGGGTTCTTGTTGGTGGTCTTCTGGTCGATGGATATGGCCGGGCTCAGGCCCTCGATGAGGCTCACGTCCGGCTTCTTCATCAGCCCCAGGAACTGCCTGGCGTATGCGGAAAGGCTCTCCACGTACTTCTTCTGCCCTTCTGCGTATATGGTGTCGAATGCCAGTGAGGACTTTCCGGAACCGCTGAGCCCGGTCATCACCACCAGCTTGTCTCTCGGTATGGTAACGTCCAGATTCTTGAGGTTGTTCTCTCTGGCTCCTTTAATTACGATGTTCTTTTCCAATCGATACCTCGCGTTCTCGTAAAAAAATTTTATCGTTATGCTCTGCGCGTGCGGCGCTACGCCCGCCTGCTGCTCCGCAGGTCGAAGAGGAGGTCACGCAGCTCTGCTGCCCTCTCGAACTCGAGATTCTTCGCAGCCTCCTTCATTTCCTTTTCCAGGTTCCTGATGGTCTCTCGCAACTCCTTCGTTGTCATTTCCTTCGGGCTCTTCGCCTTGCCATCACCGGTGTAAGCCTTGGTAGCCTCTATTACGTCGCGGATCGGCTTGACGATCGTGTGTGGAACGATGCCGTTAGCCTTGTTGTAGTCGTCCTGCACCTTGCGCCGTCTGCCGGTCTCGTCTATGGTGTACCTCATCGCCTTGCTGATGTGGTCGCCGTACATGATGACCCGGCCGTGCTCGTTCCTGGCGGCCCTTCCCACGGTCTGGATCAGCGACGTCTCGGTCCTCAGGAAGCCCTCCTTGTCGGCGTCCAGTATGGCTATGAGCGACACCTCAGGGAGGTCGAGGCCCTCACGCAGGAGGTTGATGCCCACCAGGACGTCGAATTCTCCCAGACGCAAGTCCCTGATGATCTCCAGCCTCTCGAAGTTGTCGATGTCCGAGTGGAGATATCTGACCCGTATGCCGGCGTTCCTGAGATAAGCCGTCAGGTCCTCCGCCATGCGCTTGGTCAGGGTCGTGACCAGGACGCGCTCTCCTTTGTCTGTAGTCTTGTAAATCTCGCCTATCAGGTCGTCGATCTGGCCTTCGGTCTTTCTCACCTCGATCGGAGGATCGAGGAGTCCTGTAGGTCTGATGAGCTGCTCCGCCGTTATCCCGCCGGAATGTTCCAGTTCATATTTCCCCGGGGTGGCGCTGACATACACCGTCTGGCCGACCAGATCCTCGAACTCCTCGAACTTGAGCGGCCTGTTGTCCAGCGCCGAAGGCAGCCTGAACCCGTACTCAACCAGCGAGGACTTCCTCGCCCGGTCTCCGTTGTACATGGCACGGAGCTGAGGGAGCATGGCGTGGGACTCGTCGATTATGCAGAGGAAATCATCTGGAAAATAGTCCAGCAGCGTGTACGGCCGCTCTCCCGGCTTCAGGAAGTTGATGTGTCGGGAGTAGTTCTCGATCCCCTTGCAGCGCCCCACCTCCATCATCATCTCTATGTCGAAGTTGGTCCTCTGCTCCAGCCGTTCCGCCTCCAGAAGCTTTCCGTTGGCCTTGAACCAGTCCACCCTCTCCTTGAGCTCTTCCTTTATGGAGGCAACGGCCAGCTCCATGTCGGCCTTGTCGGTGACATAATGGGACGCCGGGAAGATGCTGATGTGATTCCTGATACCTGTGATCTCACCTGTGACGCTGTTCAGTTCCTTGATCTCGTCGATCTCGTCCCCGAAAAGCTCCACCCTCACGGCGTTCTCTCCCCCCGCAGGGAATATGTCTATGGTGTCCCCCCTTGACCTGAACGTGCCCCTCTGGAAATCCAGGTCGTTCCTGGTGTACTGAATGTCCACCAGCCTGCGGATGATCTGATCTCTCTCTATCTCCATGCCCGTCCTCAGGCTGAGCAGCTGATTGCGGTAGGACTTCGGAGAACCCAGTCCGTATATGCAGGACACGCTGGCGACAACGATCACGTCCCTTCTCTCGAGGAGTGCCGCCGTGGCCGAGTGCCGCAGCTTGTCGATCTCGTCGTTTATATCCGCATCTTTCTCTATGTATGTATCCGTCGATGGGACGTAGGCCTCAGGCTGGTAGAAATCGTAGTATGAGACGAAGTATTCCACCGCGTTCTCCGGAAAAAACTCCTTGAACTCCCCGTGGAGCTGTGCAGCGAGCGTCTTGTTGTGGGAGATCACCAGGGTCGGCTTGTTCACTCTCTCTATGATCTTGGCCATGGAAAAGGTCTTTCCAGAACCCGTGACTCCCATAAGCGTCTGGTGCCTGTTGCCCATCTCTATGCTGTTTACTATCTTATCCACCGCCTGGGGCTGATCCCCGGTCATGTCAAAATCAGAATGGACTTTAAAATCCGGCATTGCGTCTCCTTCTTACTGCTTTCCCGTACTAGTCGCTCGTATCGCTGTCCATGTTCACCACTATCTGGTAATCCGGATAGGCAGCTTGTACCTTGTCGCACACGTTCTTCCACACGGCCTTCCTGTCCGGAGCATCGTAGTCCACCACCACATCAAAGGAGATCTTCTTGTTCTCCTGATCGAGATAGAAGCCGTGTATCTGCAGGATGTAATCATCATCCGCGATCAGATGGTAGATATTCTTCCTTATCTTGACCGCCTCTCCTCCGCAGGTGTTGTAGGAATAGATCCCGATACCTGTAAGGATGACTCCGTGTTTTTCAAACACCTTATCTGCGATCTTCCTGCTCAGGGCGTCGATGTCAGCGGCATGGAGCACGTCAGGTACCTCAATGTGGACAGAACCAAGCCACCTGTCGGGCCCGTAACTGTGCATGACCAGATCGTACGCCCCCATGACGTTATCAAAAGAATTGATTGTGCTCTTGATGTCCTTGGCCATCTCGCTGTTCACACGCTCTCCGAGTATCTGGCTGTATCCCTCGCGGAGCAGGTCGAGGCCGGCTTTTATTATGACCACGGAGATGACTGCACCAAGCCAGGCTTCAAGGCTGAGACCGGTGCCGATGAAGATCAGCGCCGCCACCAGCGTCGAGGCGGAGATCACCGAATCCAGGAGAGCATCCTGGCCGGAACCTATCAGCGAACCGGAATTCACCTTTTCACCCACCGACTTAACGTATCTGCCCAGCAGTATCTTAACAACTACGGCCACCGCAACTATTACCAGAGACAGAGTCGTGTACTCCGGCACAGTCGGATGTATGATCTTCTTGACCGACTCCACCAGCGAAGTTATACCTGCGTACAGGACTATTACTGCGATGATCATGGATGTCAGGTACTCCACCCGCCCGTGGCCGAAGGGGTGTTCCTTGTCCGCAGCCTTTGCTGCCAGCTTCGTTCCTATTATCGTTATGAGAGATGACAATACATCGCTCAGGTTGTTCACCGCGTCCAGCACGATGGCGATGGACCCCACCGCCATGCCTATCACGGCCTTGAACCCGGCCAGGAAAATATTGGCGATGATCCCTATTACGCTGGTCCTTACTATCACCTTGTCCCGACTGCCGCCGGGCAGCATGTCAGCAGCACCGCCGCTGTTCTCCGCCGGGCCGCCTGCCTTTCCCTCTTCTTTATTTTCTTCTCTTTCTGTCTGTTCTTTTTCTTCGCTCATAGCCGCCTCCCGGCTTTCAAATACACCTGCTCCGGACTACTGCAGCTTGTCCTGGCACTTCTTCATGAATTTCTCGTCGTCTACAATAAACCTCTCGTGAGAACCCTCACCGATCAGGCCCTTCTCGTCATATGCCTTCACGCTGAAGACCAGCCTGCGCCGGTCCACCGCGGTGAGCTCAGACTCGCACCACACCTTCATGCCGATCGGGGTGGCAGAGAGGTGCGTCACGTTAATGAGTGTGCCGACCGTGCTCTGGCCCTCCGGGAGCTCCCCCTGGACCGAACCGCTGGCCGTGCTCTCCATCAGGCTTATCATGCACGGGGTGGCGAATACCCTGAGTCCGCCGCTGCCGACGGCCTGCGCTGTAAGCTCCTCAGTGACTGTCAGTTCCTTTTTCCCCTTGATCCCTGTCTCCATGAAAACCTCCATTTTTTTCGAACATCTGTTCTCAGATTATACCATCTGGCTCCGCTTATGCAACAGCCTGAACTTGCCCTGCCTTGCATTTTTCCATTATAACACCATTTTAATTGCACACAATCGTTTTCCCCGTGTACCGGAAAAAGGCCGCCGCAAAATGCGACAGCCCCCTCTCTTCTTATCCCCGCGATCCGCCGACGGCCGATCCGGTTTTTTCCTATTCCGCCTTCTGCCTCACGTCCAGCTCCTGGTTCGGCACCCTGACGCCGCTCTCCTGCAGGTTGCTGTACACGTGGGCCATGGCCCTCCGCCACATCGGCCACTTCTCAGCCGGTGAACACTTGAAGCGGATCTTGTGGATGAACTGGGCGCCGTTGAAGTTCTGCACGCCCATGTATTCGCAGCTCTCGAAGCCCTTCTCCGCCGCGATCTCGCCGGCGATCTTCTTCATGAGGGCCTCCACCTTCTCCGGGTCCTCCGCTCCGCTGACCGGAAGGTCGATGTCGTACAACCCGCACACCACGGCGGTAGTGCTGATGTCGCGGTTGCAGATGGTGACGAGATTCCCGGAGTTCAGGTCCCTGACCTGTGTGGCCAAGAGCGTGAATGATACCACCACGCCCTCGTACCCGTTGATGGTCACCACGTCTCCGTACTTGAACGCCTTGTCGCTGACGATGTGGAAGCCCATGATGATGTCCTTGAAAAGGTCCTGCATGGCAAGTCCGACGATGGCGCCGGCAACGCCCACTCCCGCGATGAGGGATGTGATGTTGATGCCGTTCATCTGCAGGAGAGCCATGATCACAAGGGTCCACACGATGACCTCGACGGTGCGGATCATGGACCGGAGCATGGACTCCAGCCGGCGATCCGGGTCGTTGCGGCTGATGTACGCCTTTACGAGTTTTCTGAAGATCCCCAGCAATATGAAAGTCGCGGCAACTATGCACAGGCTGGCTATGATATTAGTAGATAAAATCCTCTGCAGTATTCTCTCCAAAAAAGTTCTCCTGACTGGTCGATACTGTCCGGGCATTCCGCGGCAAAGGCCGCAGCCCGTCTACAGCGCCGCCTCGATGGCCTCAAGCAGCTCCGGGAAATCCTCGAACGCCGGGATCTCCGGATGCGTCGCCTTAATGGCATCTGTGCTCTTGAAAAGGAACCCCGCCTTGCTGGCCTGTATCATCCCAAGGTCATTGAAGCTGTCCCCGGCGGCGATGGTCTCGAAGCCGATGGACTGAAGTCCCTTTACCGTTGTAAGCTTGGACTGCTCACATCTCATGCGGATGTCCTCGATGGTGCCGTCATCACCTACCACCAGCTCGTTGCAGAACAGGGTCGGGTAATTCAGCTTCTTCATGAGCGGAGCGGCAAACTGTGTGAATGTGTCGCTCAGGATTATCACCTGAGTCTCGGTCCTCAGCCTGTCCAGGAACTCCTTCGCCCCTGGCAGCGGATCGATGGTGGCTATGATATTCTGCACGTCCTTCAGCTTCAGTCCGTGTTCTTTGAGTGTGTCCAGCCTGAATTTCATGAGTTTATCGTAATCGGGCTCGTCTCTTGTGGTTCGCCTGAGCTCCGGGATCCCACTGGCCTCAGCAAAGGCTATCCATATCTCAGGAACCAGAACTCCTTCCATGTCCAGACATACTACATTCATGGTCTTCTCCCTTCGGTAAATAATATAATTAAATCATCTTAAATTGGAATTTCTAACAAAACCCGATGAAAGTATAGCATGTTTTTACGAGTCCCTCAATCACGAATTTGTGTGCGTCAATCGCGGACTGTCGCTCGCCGGCGCACATCCGTCTCTGCTTTTCCAGGGCGAGAATTATCGCGGGCCAAAACCCTTCTCTACTCGTAGACCACCTTTTTCTTCTCCCAGTCCCATCTGCCCTTGAGGGTGAGCCTCTCGTATGGCGGCAGGAAAATGGAGAGTATCACGAATGCGCCCAGGAGGAAAAGGTACCAGTTGTTCGGGATGATGTCCACCGGGCTGATGCGTCCCTTGCACAGGCTCGCCACCAGAAGGAACTGCGCACCGTATGGGATCAGTCCCTGTACGATGCACGTGAACGAGTCCAGGATCGACGCGGTCTTCCTCGGATCGATGTCGTATTTTACGCTGATGTCATGGGCCATTGAACCGTCCACGATTATGGCTATGGTGTTGTTGGCCGTGGCCACGTCTGTCAGGGCCGCCAGGATGCACAGCCCGACCTGGGCGGACCTCTTTCCGTGGAACTTGTCGGCGAGGTTGTCGATGAGCCAGTCAAGGCCTCCGTAATGCTTTGTCATCTCGGCAATGCCTCCGATGAATATTGAGAGCAGGAACACCTCGATCATGCTCTGGTATCCCTCCCAGATCTTGGAGGCGAAGGTTATCACCGTCAGGTCACCGTAGGCGATGCCTATGATGCCCGCAGACAGGGTCCCGATGATCAGCACCACGAAAACGTTGATCCCCACCAGCGCCAGCACCAGCACCAGGAGATAAGGAAGCACCTTTACCAGGTCGTAGTCACCTGTCTCCATGGCAACGGCGGTCTCCGGCCTCCCGAAAATTATCAGGAGGACCAGCGTGATAACAGCAGCGGGAAGAGCGCACCAGAAGTTGGTGCGGAATTTGTCCTTCAGCTCCACGCCCTGCGTCCTGGTCGCAGCTATGGTGGTGTCGGAGATCATGGAAAGATTGTCTCCGAACATGGCTCCGCTGACGCATGCGGCCATTACGAGAGGGAGCGACAATCCGGTCTTGTCCACGATCCCGAGAGCCAGCGGCACCAGGGCGCCTATGGTCCCCATCGATGTACCGGTAGCGGTCCCCAGGAAAGCCGAGATCACGAACACTCCTGCCGTGAGCAGGGACGGTGGCACGATGGACACTCCAAGGTTCACCGTGGAATCAACTCCGCCCATGGCGCCTGCGACTGCGGAAAAGCCTCCTGCAAGGAGGAAGATCATGAGCATGGTCATGATGTCCACGCTTCCGCCTCCCCTTGCAAAAAGCTTGAAGTTTTCATTTATACCTGCCTTGTGGAAGATACCGAACGCCACGATCGTTGCTATCACCACGGCCACTACTGACGGGAACTGGTAGAACGCCATCTCCACTCCCCGGGCCTGCAGGATGATGCCCGCCCCCAGGTAGATGACGATGAACGTCAGAGGCGGTACCAGCGCCAGCGCCCTTTTATTACCCTCTAATTTCATAAAAGATCCTTTCTGCACCTTAAAGTAAACTTGCCTTCAAGTTTACACATTTACGGCAGGGTTTTGCAATAATCTTCAGGCCGTTTTTCGTTTTTTCACAAAAAAAGCATGTTCTGACTTTGTTTTCCCCTTCAACTTCCGGAGATATACATTTATAATAGTCAGTAAATCTTACATTTAAAGCTAATTAGGAGGATCATACCAATGGGTAACAAGACAGAGCGCATTCTTGTGCTGAACCTCGGTTCAACATCCAGCAAGATCGCCGTATATGACAACGACAAGGAAGTTTTCAAGGAGACCATCCGTCACTCTCAGGAAGAGATGAGCCAGTTCAGCGGCGTTATCGACCAGTTCGAGTTCAGAAGAGACAAGATTTATGACGCGCTTAAGAAGAACGGCATCTCCACCGATTCTCTCACAGCAGTTTGCTCCAGAGGCGGAAGGATCATCGCCTGCCCTCACGGAGCTATCGAGATCGACCAGGAGATGGTGGACTACCTGACGAGACCTGACGATGCTTACCCTCACGCTTCCCTGCTGGGCAGCCTGGTAGCTTTCGACCTGAAGAAGCAGTACGGAATCCCTGCCTGCATCTACGACGCCATCGGAACAGACGAGATGCAGCCTATCGCAAGAGTTACAGGAGTTCCTGAGATCCCTCGCTTCACAGTAGGGCACACTCTGAACACCAGAGCCATGGGCATCAAGTGTGCAGAGGAGATCCTGCACAAGGACTTCGACGACTGCACATTCATCGTTGCACACCTGGGCGGCGGTTCTTCCATCCGTCTGTATCACAAGGGCGTGAACATCGACGCCGTGAACGACGACGAGGGCAACTTCACACCTGAGAGAGGCGGCGGAGTAAGTGCCAAGGAGCTGATCAAGTTCACCGGCGACCGCATCGCTGAGGGACAGACAGTAAAGGATGTTACCAAGAGATTCCACGGCGAGGGCGGCCTGAAGGCTCACCTTGGCACGACGGATGCCATCGAGGTGGAAAAGATGATCGAGGCCGGCGATGAGTATGCGAAGATCGTTTACGATGCTATGGCATACAGAGTTGCCAAGGACATCGGCACACTGGCAGTTCCTGTTGCCGGCAAGGTGGACAGGATCATCCTCACCGGAGGTATCGCTTACTCCAAGATGCTCACACAGAACATCATCAAGCTGGTAGACTGGATCGCGCCAGTTGAGGTGATGGCTGGAGAGTACGAGATGGAGGCACTTGCCGGCGGTGCTCTCAGAGTTCTCCAGGGCAAGGAGAAGCTCCAGAACTTCGGAGAGATCAAGAAGGCTGCTGTAGACAGGATCCGCATCTGCGACGGAGTTGAGCCGTTCACAGCACCTGCAAAGTACCACAAGTAGTCTTTCCCGGAAAAAAGGAAGAACGCTCGGCGGCAGCTTCGGCTGTCGCCTTTTTTTTGCGCAAACGGGGCAACATATATTTTGGTTTTTTCCCTACTACCCCCCCCGATTTGTGCTAAAATACAATTCAGAATGGGGGGTAAGTTTATTTATACACAATTTTTTCGGGTATCAGAAATGGCTATTGATTATGACACATATATAAGATCACATCTGGAAACGGCTGTTTCACACGGTGATATCGAGATCTGGTATCAGCCGCAGATCCGGGCCCTGTCCGGGCAGGTGTGCGGCTTTGAGGCCCTGGCCCGGTGGAAGGATCCGGAGCTGGGATATCTGTATCCTAACAAGTTCATACCGGTCCTGGAAAAGAATTATCTCATCCACAAGCTAGACTCCTTCATAGTTGAGGAAGTGTGCAAGGTCCAATCCCAGAGGCTGACTCAGGGGATCCAGCTCATACCGATATCGGTCAACCTGTCGCTCGAGGATTTCCAGGCCATGGACATCGTCGGCTTCATCGATTCCTGCGCGGACAGATACCAGGTCCCTCACAATTACATAAAAATAGAGATCACGGAGACCATGATCCACGGCGATCCCGAGTCCCTTCACAGGCAGCTGGATTCCCTGCGGGAGCTCGGCTTCGAGGTGTGGCTCGACGATTTCGGGAGCGGCTACAGCTCGCTAAACGTGCTGAAGGACTACGACCTGGATCTTCTGAAGATCGACAGGGAGTTTTTCAGCGACTTTTCACAGAAATCCAGGAGCATCATAGCCTCTATCATCCGCACGTCCAAGGATATAGGAATGAGATCTCTTGCCGAGGGCGTGGAAACGGAGGAGCAGTTTCTCTTTCTCAGGAAGATCGGCTGCGACCTCATCCAGGGATATTACTTCGGACGCCCGGCTCCACTGGAGCAGGAAATGGAGGATCTGAAAAGGCGTGGCATCTTCCCGGAGGAACGCTCCGCGATAAACTTCTGGAACGAGGCCGACAAGATCAAGCTGCTCACTGATCTTCCTATCGCGCTCATCATGGATGATGGAGAGTCTCTGAATACTGTATATATCAGCGATGCGCATCTCGAAGAGCGACTTTCCTGCGGTCTCTCGCCTGTCCGCGACGGAGAAGACTACTGTCCGCCTGAGGATCACTTTTTCAACCAGAAGGCCGCCTCTTTCCTGCGCTCCCTCCCGCCGGACGGTGAAAACTCCAGCGAGCTCGTGAACCACAACGGAAACTACATTAAGCTCACGGCACGGGAGGTGGTGAGGTCAAAGTGGCACGTGCTGTATCTCCTCACCCTCAGCAACATCTCGGTGTCGGAAAACCAGGTGGCGAACGCGTCCATCAACGGGATACTGAGGGACAATCTGCAGCTGTTCAACCAGGTGTCCGTAATAGCTCCAGAAGAGATGAAGATCACCTTCTTTTCGGGCAGCCACTCCAGGTACTCGGGCAAGCCCGGCATGGCTCGGGAGGACATCCTGGATTTCGCGTCAAGATCTGTATATCCGGACGACAGGGCGCTTTTCCTTGAGTTTACCGACGTCGATACCCTGCCTGAAAGGCTCAGAAAAAATGACGTTCCATTCCTCTCACAAGCCTTCAGGATGCGCAACGATAAGGGTGAATATCAGTGGGAGGAGCTTTGTTACGTCTTCGGCAGCGGGATAAACAAAGACCTCGTGGTCTCTTTCCGCCACACCATGCCGGTGAATAACGACGAGATAGCCCACAGGGTGTTCACGTCTCTGGGCGTCTCAGAGAAGCAGATGGACTCTCTGGACGTTTCTGTCACCTCAGAAGACCTCTGGCGCAACCTTCAGCTGGGCAGCACCCTGAAGTTCTTCTGGAAGGATACGAACCGGAGATTCCTTGGCGCTTCACGCACATTCCTCAATTACTACGGCATCCAGGACGTTAAGGAGATAATCGGAAAGACCGACGACGACATACAGTGGAACGTGCCACCAGAGACCTACCGCAGGGATGAGCTGGAGGTGCTGGAGTCGGGCAGGCACGTCGTTGCAAGCCCCGGAAAATGCATTGCCGGCGGCGTTCCCCGGGACATCGTCGCCACGAAGCTACCTGTTTTCAAGAACGGCAAGATCGTAGGCCTGGTGGGATTTTTCATAGATTCAGATAACTCCGCCTACGTGGCCAGAGACATCAGGTCCGCCCGCTTCCTGGACAAGACTACGGGTTTTCTCAACACCCAGGGACTCATACCGGTGATACGGGGTTACGGAGACAACTGGGAGGTGCGCGGAACGGACTTCACCCTGAAAAAGTTCCACCTTCACGGTTATCGCCGCCTCCTTCGGGAATATGGCCCCGGCGGCACGGCTAAGATCCTGCGGGCCGTAGCCGACAAACTCAGGGGAGCCGTAGGTCTGCAGGCTGTCCTCGCCTATGGAGGTTCCGGCGACATATTCACCCTTTACCAGTCGGGCGCTCCCGAGGATGACGCCAGGTTCGAGGACACAGTGATCGAAACTATCCAGTCCGTACGCGAAGTAGACGGGCTCGCATGCACGTTCTTTGCCGACTGCACATCTGTGAGGTACAGTGATTCAGAGAACACCGATGCCATGACCCGCCTGCTCACGGAGAAGGTGCCGGTATGATAAAACAGTCTGCCGTACCGCGGATACAAAAGGCGGCCGCATCAGATGCGGCCGCCACGGCTGACTTTACGAGGGGCTCGCCCCCTCTTTTTCGTTATCTTTTACTCCTGCTCGCGGATAGCGCTCACCGGGCAGTTCTCGATGGCCTCCAGCACACCGTCTCTGTTTTCATTCGTTGTGTCAGCGACGGCCTCGGCCTTTCCCTCATCGTTCATCTCGAAAACCTCCGGGCAGGTCGATGCACACAGTCCGCACCCGATACATACATCCTGATCTACATATGCTCTCATTTGTCATTCCTCCTTTGCTTTATCTTGTGTATCTACTATAGTGCAGCTGCTTCTTATCTTCTGTATCCGGGGATACAGAATTCTGGTTGTTTTTGAAGTACATTATCCATATCCAAAGGCGAGATGAAAACAACGAAAACACTCAACTAAGATCACCGAGCGGGTGTCACCCGACAACAAGGAGGAATAGATATGATCACAGAAAAAATGTCTCTGGCCGAGGTCGTAAAGGAGTACCCTCAGACCATCCCTTATCTCAACGACCTGCATCTGGACTACTGCTGCGGCGGCCATCAGCCGATGGACGAGTCTTTCACCGACGGCTCCGTGGATCTCGAGAAAGTCCTGGCGGAGCTCAACCGCATCGCGAGCCAGCCGGAAAAAGCAAGCAACGGTCAGGCGGGCACCATCGAGGCGTTCGAGAAGCTCAGCGTGAACGAGATGCTCTCCGATCTGGAGACCACACACCACATTACCGAACGCGAGATGATGGACGAGATCGACGCCCTGCTGAACAAGATCCTCGTAGTCCACTACCCGAACCACGGAGAGGAGCTCACGAAGGTGCACAACCTCTTCGCAAAGCTGAGGGCAGAGCTCGAAGAGCACTTCGCCAAGGAAGAGCGGCTCGTGTTCCCGATGATGCGTGCAAACCCTCACCCTGACAAGGAGACCGTAGCCCAGGTCAAAATCCTCGAGAATGAACACACATCCGCCGGCGACATGCTGAAACAGCTGAAGATTCTGACAGATGACTACACACTACCCGAAGACGCCTGCCCGACATTCGCCCGGACATATTCCGTCATGAAGGCGTTCACCGAGGACGTTTTCGTACACGTCTTCAAGGAAAACAGCATCGTATTCCCTGAGTACGAGGAGCAATAGAAGCGATAGAAGCGCAAACATCGCGCAGGCGAAAAAAGACTTCCCGGCGGAACACCCACCTGGAAGTCTTTTTTTACTTTTATATTTACAGCTCCCTCCTGCCTTCCATCGCCTTCAGCAGGGTCACCTCGTCAGCGTACTCCAGGTCGCCTCCCACCGGTATTCCGTGGGCGATCCTGGTGACCTTGATCCCTGTGGGCTTCAGCAGCCTTGCGATGTACATGGCCGTCGCCTCACCCTCTATGTTGGGATTTGTGGCCACGATTATCTCCTTGACCCTGTCGTCCTTCTGCAGCCTCACGATCAGGGACTTGAGGTTGATGTCGTTCGGGCCGGTGCCCTCCGCCGGAGAGATGACCCCGTGGAGGACGTGGTATCTGCCCTTGTACTCCCGGATCCGCTCCATGGCGATGACGTCCTGCGGGGTCTCAACCACGCAGATGACCGATGGATCCCGGCTCTCGTCGGAGCAGTAGATGCAGGGATCCTGGTCCGTGAGGTTGCCGCAGATCGAACAGTAGTGGAGGCTTTTTTTTGCCCCCACGATGGCGTTGGCCAGCTCGCCGGCCTCCTGATCGCTGAGGGACAGAATGTGAAAAGCCAGCCTCTGCGCCGTCTTGCCGCCGATGCCCGGGAGCTTGGAAAGCTCGTTCACCAGCCTGTTAAGAGGTCTCGGGTACTCTCTCATCTTACAGCCCCGGGATGTTCAGGCCTCCTGTGATGCGGCCCATCTGCTCCTCTACCATCTCGTCGATCTGGCGCATGCCCTCGTTTACGGCTGCGATGATCAGGTCCTGGAGCATCTCAGGATCCTCCGGATCGATGACGTCCTTGTCCAGCTTCAGAGCCACCAGCTCCTTGTTGCCGTTGATCGTCACCTCCACGGCACCGCCGCCGGCAGTGGTGGTTATCTCCTTTTCTCCCAGGCTGGCCTGAGCCTCTTCCATCTCGCGCTGCATCGCCTGCACCTGCTTCAGCTGTGCCTGCATGCTGCCGCCGCCCGTCTTAGGCTTCTTGCCTGCTCTCATTCCTCTTCCCATGTCATTCCTTTCCGGGCCTCGCCCTCATCTGGAAAATCCGATATTTCTGTTTCTCTATTCGATAGTGAACGGCACATCGCCGATCTTTGACTTTATCAGGGCCGCGATGGCATCGTCCTCTCCCATCGGCTCGTCATCCCCATCGCCTGCCGTCTCAGGGCCGTCCGCCACGGGCGCCATGTTTTCCACCTCAGGCGGGACGTAGTCCGCCGGAGGTATCGAGTCCTCGTAGTCTTCGTCTCCTGAAAAAGGAGGTTCCGGTTCGTACTGCTCTTCCGGCATCTCGCGAGGCTCCGGCCTTCCCTGCGGCTCCGGCTTTTCGCGGGTATCCTGCCCCCTGCTCAATTCTGCGGACTGGACTGCATTCTCTGCCGGCTCTGCCGCATGCTCCTGCTCGGTTGCAGATGATGGTGCCTGACCTTGTCCACCGCAGGAGCCCGAAGAAGTTGAAACTCCCTGGGATGCCGCGATCCTCACATTGTCCTCCTTCGGCCTCAGTGTCACGTAATAGTTCTTTCCGAACCTGGATCTCACCAGCTCCTCTATTTCGTCCTTCTTATTGGCCGCGAGCTTTAGCGACCGGGTCTTGAGAGCGGAGATCATCACCTCTCCGTCGATGACCGCGGTCAGTTCAAGATTGGAAAAGATCATATGATTCGAAGGTTCACGGCTCTCCATCTGGGTGCGGATGAATTTCCACATTTTATTGATGTCCGGCTGGTTATCTGCCGGCTTCTGTCCGGCAGCCTGGGAGGCTGCCCCTGCGGTGGCTCCAGCTGGGCCGCTCTCCGGCTTCCGGGTCGCTTTCCGCGGCACGGGAGTTCCCGGGGCTTCCGCCGGAGCGCCTTGAGCCGCGGTCTGATGCCTGGCGGTTTTTTTCTTTTCCACCTCATGAGGCGCAAAAGCCTCTTTCCGCTCTGCCGCGAGGATCTCGGCGCGCGATGCCCTCTTTTTCTCCGTGGATACAGGAACTATCTCCGGTTTCGCGGGACGCGACGGCCTCGGTGGCTGAACTGGCTGCCCCTGCTGCGGAGCCTGGCCTCCGCAATATGCGGCCGGACCCTCTATGAGCTGGACCGTCGCCGTGTCCAACAGGATACCTGTCTTTGTGGAATATCTCGCGAGGTCCACGAAACCCGTGAGAGTCCTGATGCCATCCGTGATCTGCGAAAGCTCCATCCGGGCGGCCTGGTCCCTGAGTCGCTCCATGTTCTCCGGGGAGACCTTGACCATGACCTCTGGCTTTTTTGCCACCTTCACCACCATCAGATCGCGGTAGTGGCCCATGAGGTCGCCGATCATCACCTTAGGGTCTGCACCTGCGGCGGTCATGGCCTGTATGGCCTCAAGCGCTCCCGCCGCGTCCTGGTCGATGATACGGTCCGTGAGGTCCAGGTAAAAATCCCTCCCCGCGGCCCCGGTGTACTCCAGCACAAGTTCTTCCGTCACCGGGTCGTCTCCGGCGCTGATGCACTGCTCGAGGATGCTGAGGGCATCCCTGACCGAACCATCGGCGCTCCTCGCGATGAGCCGGAGCGCGGGCTCCGTTACGTTGACTCCTTTTTTACTGCAGATGCGGCTCATGCCCTCTGCCAGCTCGTCCTCGGAGACCCGTTTGAAATTCAGGGTCATGCAGCGGGATCTTATGGTCGGCCGCACCTTCTCCGGGTCGGTGGTGGCCAGGATGAACACCGCGTACTCTGGCGGTTCCTCAAGGGTCTTGAGAAAAGCATTCTCCGCGGACGCGGAGAGCATGTGGACCTCGTCGATTATGTATACTTTGTACTTACCGAGCACCGGTGGATAGTACACACTGTCGATGAGTGATCTGATATCGTCCACGCCGTTGTTGGAGGCGGCGTCCAGCTCAACGACATCCATGTATTTTCCATCTCTAATGGCCTGGCAGTTCTGACACTGGCCGCATGGTTTGTCCTCTGTGTCGCCGGTGCAGTTCAGGGCCTTGGCCAGTATCCTGGCCGTCGTGGTCTTGCCCGTCCCCCGGATCCCCGTGAAGAGATACGCCTGGCTCACGGTCCCGTTCTTCAGCTGGTTCTGAAGGATCTTAACGATATGCTTCTGGCCGATCATTTCGGAAAAAATCTCCGGTCTCTCCGACCTGTACAGCGCGTAGTGCACGGGTGCCTCCTTTCTTCAGCAGTTTCTCGGGCCTCGGTGTGCGGTCTGCGGATGGTTTCCGCAGAGATAGAAAAACGCCCTTAGATAGCTTGCAGAAAGCAGCGAGGTTTAGCTGCGGCACACGAGATGGTCCGCTTATTGCTGCTTCCTCTCGGACCTGACAAGGTTCACGGTATCCCGTTGCGCAGGACCCCGAAGCTCTGCAAGCTATCTAAGAGCGCCGCTGACAATTATAATAAAACATCGGGGGGCTGTCAATCACGGAGACAACATGAAAAAAGACTGCAGAAAATTTGATTTCCCACAGTCTTCCCGTTCGACTTATTTATCAAGTACCATCAGTCTCCGGACTATACCAGCTCCAGGTAAACGACTTCTGCGTTGTCTCCCTGCCGAGGTCCCAGCTTCAGGATCCTTGTGTATCCGCCGTTCCTCGCCTCGTATCTAGGAGCGATCTCCTCGAAGAGCTTTGTAACAACGTCCTCGTCTACGATATATGCCAGGGCCTGTCTTCTGGCGTGCAGGTCGCCGCGCTTGCCGAGAGTGATCATCTTCTCAGCGACTCTGCGGGCTTCCTTGGCTCTGTCTTCAGTGGTAGTGATTCTTTCCTCTCTCAGGAGGTCTGTCACAAGATTCCTGAGCATGGACTTCCTGTGCGCAGAATCTCTGCCCAGTTTTTTGTAACCGTTCATTCCGCGTTACTCCTTTCCTTTAGTTTTCGTCGTTAGGCTTAAGACCAAGTCCAAGCTCAGCCAGCTTGTTCTTAACTTCGACCAGGGACTTCATTCCCATGTTTCTAACCTTCATCATATCCTCTTCGGTGCGCTGAGTGAGCTCCTCAACGGTGTTGATGTTGGCTCTCTTCAGGCAGTTGAAGGAACGGACGGAGAGCTCCAGCTCTTCGATGGTCATCTCAAGAGCCTTTTCCTTCCTGTCTTCGTCCTTCTCGATCATGAATTCCATGCCCTTGACATCGGAACCCAGACCGATGAACAGATTGAGGTGCTCCAGCATGATCTTGGCTCCAATGGAAACACCCTCCTCAGGAGTGATGGATCCGTCTGTCCAGAGCTCAAGTATCAGCTTGTCATAGTCCGTAACCTGTCCTACTCTCGTGTTCTCAACGGTGTAATTGACCCTTGTAACAGGAGTGTAGATAGAATCAACAGGGATAACGGAGATCGGAGTGAACTCAGTCTTGTTCTGCTCGGCAGGAACGTATCCTCTGCCGGATGCGATGTTCATCTCCATTACCAGTGTGGCGTTCTCTGCCAGTGTGGCAATGTGCAGATCAGGATTGAAGATCTCTGTATCGGAATCAACGATTATATCTGCTGCGGTGACCTCCTTAGGTCCGACAGCGTTGATGATCGCCCTCTTATCCTCATCTCCTGTGATCTTTACAGCCAGTCTCTTCAGGTTCAGGATGATCTCTGTAACGTCTTCCTTAACTCCAGGGATCGTAGAGAACTCGTGAAGAATGCCATCGATCTTGACCGATGTGATGGCAGCACCTGGCAGCGAGCTGAGGAGGATTCTTCTCATGCAGTTTCCCAGCGTAGTACCATATCCTCTCTCGAGAGGTTCTACGACGAACTTACCGTACTTGCCGTCCTCACTGATTTCCTTAGTGATCGTAGGCTTTTCAATTTCGATCATTCTATTCCTCCCTATCAACTTTCCAGTCTGTACACCAGCATCAGCATCCTACTATCTGGAGTAGAACTCTACGATGTAGTGCTCCTCGATCGGCAGGTCAATGTCCTCACGAGTAGGGGCGGCAACGATCTTTCCCTCGAGCTTGTCCATGTTGATCTCGATCCACTGTGGAGTGGTGATGACCATGTCCTTCAGCTCCTTGAACTTAGGGGAGGACTGGGACTTCTCCTTAACGGTAATAACGTCACCAGGCTTGAGCTCCATTGAAGGGATGTTTGCCTTCTTGCCGTTCACCAGGAAGTGTCCGTGGTTAACGAGCTGTCTGGCCTCTCTTCTTGTTGCGGCAAAGCCCATTCTGAATACTACGTTGTCGAATCTGCTTTCCAGCATGATGAGCAGGTTCTCACCGGCAGAGCCAGGTCTCTTTGTAGCCTTGTCGAAGGTGTTTCTGAACTGCTTCTCCTGAAGGCCGTACAGGAACTTCACCTTCTGCTTCTCGTTCAGCTGAACGCCGTACTCGGACTTTCTCCTTCTGCTCTGCTGAACCTGTCTCTTAGATTTCTTATTAATACCCATGTACTGTGGTGCAATGCCCAGAGCCTTGGCTCTCTTCAGTACAGGCTCTCTGTTCTTAGCCATGTATCGTAAATCCTCCCTTCAATTAGACTCTTCTCTTCTTAGGCGGACGGCATCCGTTATGAGGGATAGGTGTGATATCCTTGATCATAGTGATGTTCAGTCCTGCTGTCTGAAGTGCTCTGATAGCAGCCTCTCTACCGGAGCCCGGTCCCTTTACATAGACCTCTACGGTCTTCAGACCATGCTCCATGGCGGCCTTTGCAGCTACCTCTGCTGCACTCTGAGCAGCGAATGGGGTGGACTTACGGGATCCCTTAAATCCGTTGGATCCGGCGCTGGACCAGGAAAGTGCATTCCCGTCCATATCTGTAAGAGTAACGAGAGTGTTGTTAAAGGTAGTCTGGATATGAGCCTGGCCTCTCTCAACGTTCTTACGTTCTCTCTTCTTCTTTCTTACTGTTTTCTTAACAGCAGCCATATTCTCTTACCTCCTATCCCTTACTTCTTCTTGCCAGCAAGTCTCTTAGGGCCCTTGCGAGTTCTAGCGTTAGTCTTGGTCTTCTGTCCTCTGACAGGGAGGTTTCTTCTGTGTCTGATTCCTCTATAGCTGCCGATCTCCATCAACCTCTTGATATTCAGGGAAACCTCTCTTCTGAGGTCACCTTCTACCATGTAGTTGTTTTCGATGACTCTTCTGATCTTACCAGCATCTTCCTCGGTAAGATCTCTGACCCTGATATCAGGATCTACTCCCGCTTCAGCGAGAATCTTCTTGGATGTTGCGAGACCAATTCCGTAGATGTAAGTAAGACCGATCTCGATCCTCTTATCTCTTGGCAGGTCAACTCCGGCAATTCTTGCCATTTCTTCCTCCTTTCCCATCTTCCGTCACCATCCCGGGGGCGATATAGACGGGGGTTGCAATAAATAAACTTGCGCAGTGATCCCGGTACCACCGCGTGCAAAAAAACAACACTTCATTTTAACAGGAAACGAAAAAAATTTCCTGTCTTTTTTTGTACTGTTATCAGTACACAGGAAGGCTGCGGTCAGCCCTCAGGCCCCCGCATCCTCTGCATACATCTGACTGTGCCTGTAATACTTTTTCGACTAGCCCTGTCTCTGCTTGTGCTTAGGGTTCTCGCAGATTACCATGACCTTGCCATGTCTCTTGATAACCTTGCACTTCTCGCAAATAGGCTTTACTGAAGATCTAACCTTCATTTGCTTGTCCTCCTTAATGTCAGTCGCGGGCGGCCCGCAAGCAGCTCATTCTGCGACTCCGAAAATAGTCCCCATTCCCGGACTATTTCTCTCTCCAGGTTATTCTGCCTCTTGTCAGATCATAAGGTGAAAGCTCGACCTTTACCTTATCTCCCGGCAGGATCCTGATGTAGTTCATTCTGATCTTGCCGGAGATGTGAGCAAGGACCTCAAATCCATTCTCCAGCTTCACTTTGAACATCGCGTTTGGCTGTGCGTCCACAACTGTGCCCGTTACCTCGATAGTATCTTTCTTAGACATACTACCAGCCTCCTTCTACAGTGTGAGCAGCTCCGGCTCCCCGTCTGTGATCACCACGGTGTTCTCGTAGTGAGCAGAAAGCTTGCCGTCAGCAGTAACCACTGTCCAGTCATTGGACAGCACCCTCGTATCGTATGTTCCCTGAGCAAGCATCGGCTCGATCGCCAGAACCATGCCCTCCTTCAGGTGTGGTCCTGTATGAGGTCTTCCGTAATTAGGCACCTGTGGATCCTCGTGCAGATCTCTCCCGATCCCGTGTCCCAGGTACTCCCTGATAACAGCCATTCCGTTCTTCTCGGAATACTCCTGGATGGCGTGGCCGATGTCGTGAAGCCTGAAGCCTACCATAGCGTACTTTACGCCCTGGAAAAAGCTTTCTTTCGTAACGTCGATCAGCTTCTGAGCGTCGGCGGTTATCTCTCCTACGGCGTACGTCCGCGCGGCATCGCTGGCGTAACCTCTGTAGGTAGCGCCGGTGTCCACACTGACGATGTCTCCTTCATTCAGCACCCTGTTCTTGGAAGGGATACCGTGGACGATCTCATCGTTCACGGAAACGCAGGCCCCTGCAGGGAACCCGCCGTACCCCTTGAAAGTAGGTGTCATCTTGTAGTGAGCGATCTTATCTTCTACATAAGCGTTCACATCGTACGTGGTCATTCCCGGTTTGATGAGGGTCTCCAGGTCTCTCAGGATCTCTCCCGTGACCTTTGCCGCATCCCTCATCAGATCGATCTCCCGCTTCGATTTGATAATGATCATTCAAACGACTCCTATCCTATAGTCTGGACTATATCACCAAATATGGCTTCAGCATCCTTGGTCCCGTCGAAGTCGGCCAGGACGCCGGTGTTCTTATAGTAGTCCACCAGCGGAGCAGTCTGCTCGTCATAAGTCTTGAGCCTGCTGGCAACAGTCTCTGGAGCGTCATCCTTTCTCTGATAGAGCTCGCCGCCGCATCTGTCGCACACGCCTTCCTTTTTCGGAGGGATGGTGACGATGTTGTAGCTCGCTCCACAGCTGCGGCAGATCCTCCTCCCGCTGAGGCGGCTGATGATCTGCTCTGAAGGAACGCTGAGGTTGATCACGATATCCAACTTCATGCCGTTCTCCTTCAGGAACTGATCCAGCTTGTCAGCCTGGAAGATCGTCCTTGGGAAACCGTCCAGCAAAAATCCGTTTGCGCAGTCGTCTTCCAGAAGTCTGGATGTTACGATCTCGCATGTCAGCTCGTCCGGTACCAGCTTTCCGGCGTCGATGTAGCTCTTGGCCTTGACGCCCAGCTCTGTACCCTCGCTGATGTTTTTCCTGAAGATGTCTCCTGTCGAAATGTGAGGCACCTGATACTTATCTACCAGCTTCACGGCCTGAGTGCCTTTTCCTGCACCCGGAGGCCCCAGCAGTACTGCTCTTAACATGACCCAACTCCTATACCTTGAATACTAAAGCACCATTTGATCTGTTGAATAATTTATTTGAGGAATCCCTGATAATTTCTCATAAGCATTTGGTTCTCCAGCTGCTGCACCATGTCCAGCGCTACTCCTATCAGGATCAGCAGAGATGTTCCTCCGAAAGCGATGTCCAGCGGTGTGAGCACGCTTATGATGGTAGGGATGGTGGCTACCGCCGCCAGGAAAATTCCGTCCGCCAGGCACAGTCTGGACATGATCCTCGAAAGGTAGTCCACTGTAGCCTGTCCCGGTCTGATTCCCGGAACGAATCCACCGTTCTGCTTCATCTGCTCTGCGACCTCAACTGGGTTGAAGGTGATCGCAGTATAGAAATAAGTGAAGAACATTGTAAGCGCGATGTTCAGGATCGCATATACCCATACTCCAGGGTTTCCGGATGGCGACAGATACTTGGTCACGAAGTCCGTGAATCCGGTGTTCGGGAAAAAGTATGTTATCGTCAGTGGGAACTGGAGCAGAGAGAGAGAGAAGATGATAGGAATTACTCCGGCCTGGTTCACCTTCATCGGAATGTGGGTGGACTGACCGCCGTACATCTTCCTTCCAACGACTCTCTTTGCATACTGTACCGGGATCTTTCTGACTCCCTGCTGCATCTCGATCACGACCATCGTGACCAGGACAGCTATGATGACCATCACGACTACTGCCACAGCGCTTATAGTCCCCTCAGATACCTGAGTTGCGATGCCTCTGATACTGGACGGGATCCTGGCAACGATACCGGCGAAGATGATAAGGGAAATTCCGTTACCAACGCCAAACTCGTTGATCTTCTCCCCGATCCACATGAGGAACGTGGTACCCGCTGTGAGCACTGCGATGATGACGATCATCGTGAAAACGCCCTGATCGATGATGGCCTTTCTGAAAAGGCCGATGGTCAGACCTGTTGCCTGGATCAGTCCCAGGGCAACGGTCATGTACCTTGTGATCATAGCCATTTTCTTGCGTCCTTCATTTCCTTCCTTTGCGAGCCTCTCAAAATAAGGGAACGCTATGGTGAGGAGCTGAACGATGATAGACGCCGTTACGTATGGCGTAATGCTCAGTGCGAAAATGGTGAAGTTGCTGAACGCTCCACCGGAAAACAGGTCGAACAGGTCCAGAAGGCCCGTGTCTCCTGAGAACATCTGCGCTAAATACTCTCTATTAATGCTGGGTACCGGAATGTTTGATCCGATCCTGTACACCAGGAGCATGAGGAGGGTGAAGATTATCTTCTTCCTCAGCTCATCGATGTGCCATGCCTTCGAGAAAGTCTTTAGCATCTCCATTCTAGAGTACCTCTGCCTTTCCGCCTGCAGCCTCGATTTTCTCTGCAGCACTCTTGCTGAACTTGGCTGCCTTTACGGTCAGCTTCTTCTCCAGCTCTCCGTTGCCCAGCACCTTAACGCCGTCGTTCAGCTTCTTTACCAGACCGCAGTCCAGCAGAGCCTGCTGATCAACAACAGCGCCGTCCTCGAATCTGTTCAGGTCCTGAACGTTCACCTCGGAATATACTGTAGCGAAGTGGTTGGTGAATCCTCTCTTAGGAAGTCTTCTGTAGAGAGGCATCTGGCCTCCCTCGAATCCCAGTCTTACTCCGCCGCCGCTTCTGGACTTCTGTCCATTCATTCCTCTGCCGCCGGTCTTACCCTGACCGGTAGCAGTACCGCGGCCTCTTCTCTTACGGTCTCTGGTAGACCCTTCAGCCTTCTTCAGTTCATGAAGTCTCATGATCTCTGCACCTCCTTACAGCTCTTCAACATCCAGAAGATGAGAAACCTTAGCAATAGCACCCCTTGTTGCAGGAGTGTCGCCCAGCTCTACAGACTGGTGCAGCTTCTTCAGGCCCAGGGCTTCTACGGTCTTCTTCTGCTTAGGAGGTACGCCGATAACACTTTTTACCAGTGTGATCTTTAATGTCTTTGCCATTGTACGATCCTCCTATCCTAAAATTTCCTCTGGTGTCTTGCCGCGACGCTTAGCAACTTCCTCAACAGTTGTGAGGTTCTTCAGTCCCTCCATGGTAGCCTGTGCCATGTTTCCTGTGTTGCTGGATCCCAGCGACTTGGCTCTTACGTCCTTGATACCTGCGGACTCCAGTACTGTACGCACGGAAGATCCTGCGATAACTCCGGTACCCTTTGCAGCAGGCATGATCAGGACTTTTCCTGCTCCGAAAATTCCAACAGTCTCGTGAGGAACTGTTGTCCCTACTGTCGGAACGAAAATCAGCTTCTTCTTGGCATCCTCGGTAGCCTTTCTGACAGCCTCAGGGATCTCCTGAGCCTTTCCGAGACCGATACCAACGTGACCCTCGCCGTCTCCAACGACAACCGTAACAGAGAATCTCATGTTACGTCCGCCCTTTACGGTCTTGGCTACACGTCTGATATTTACGATGGTCTCAGTGAGTTCAAGCTTGGATGCATCTACTCTACTACGCATTCCATTTCCTCCCTAGAATTCTAATCCTGCTTCACGAGCGCCGTCAGCCAGCTCCTTGACTCTGCCGTGATAGAGATATCCACCTCTGTCAAAAGCGACCTCCTTGATCCCCTTTGCGAGAGCTCTCTCACCTACTGCCTTGCCAACTTTTGCTGCAGCCTCTTTGTTTCCGCCGTTAGCGATCTCTGCCTTCAGCTCCTTGTCCAGAGAAGATGCGGATGCCAGTGTGACACCGTGAACATCGTCGATGATCTGAGCTGAAATGTTGCTGTTAGATCTGAATACACACAGTCTAGGCTTCTCAGGAGTTCCGAAAACGTCTTTTCTTACTCTGGCATGCCTCTTCAGGCGTCTGTCATTTCTGCTTAATGTTGCCATGTTTCAAATCCTCCTTTCCTAAGCGGATGCGCCGCTCTTGCCTTCCTTCTTGTGGATAACTTCACCATCGTACATAACGCCCTTGCCCTTGTATGGCTCAGGTTTTCTCCAGGCTCTGATGATGGCTGCGTAGTTGCCTACCTGTGCCTTGTCAGCTCCCTTTACTACGATAGTGTTGGCGTCAGGAGTCTCTGTTGTGATCCCCTCAGGATCTTCCATCTCGATCGGATGGGAATAACCCAGCTTCAGGACCAGCTTGCTGCCCTGCTTGCTGGCTGTGTAACCAACTCCGCTGATCAGCAGCTTCTTCTCGAAGCCCTTCTCAACACCCTCGATCATGTTGTTGATCAGGGTCCTTGCCAGACCGTGCTGAGATCTCAGGATCCTTCCATCGTCAGGTCTGGATACTGTCACTACACCATCCTCAACAGTGATCTTCAGATCCTCGTTGATGGACTGGTGAAGCTCTCCCTTAGGTCCCTTTACGGTCACGTTGTTGTTCTCGTCTACTGTTACCTCAACGCCGGCAGGGATCTGGATCGGTTTGATACCTATTCTTGACATTTCTTACCTCCTACCAAACGTAACAAATAACTTCTCCGCCTACTCCCAGCTTCCTGGCTTCCTTGTCGGTGATTACGCCGTTGGAAGTGGAGAGGATGGCGATTCCCAGGCCTCCCAGTACCTTAGGTACATCGTTTGCCTTTGCATATACTCTCAGGCCAGGCTTGGAGATCTTCTTGATACCGTAAATGGTCTTCTCCTTGTTAGGACCGTACTTCAGCTCTACCTTGATGGTTCCCTGAGCGTTGTCCTGAACGACCTGATAGTCACTGATGAATCCCTCGTTCTTGAGGATCTCAGCAATTGACTTCTTCATGTTGGAAGCAGGAATGTCGACAGTCTTGTGTCCCGCTGTGTTAGCATTCCTGATTCTGGTCAGCATATCCGCGATTGGATCTGTCATTGCCATAGCAGTAATTTCTCCTTTCTTCGCGCGGTTCCCCCGCCGCCTTGCGTCGAGGGCCTTCGCAAACTATATCTTACCAGCTCGCCTTCTTTACGCCAGGGATCTCACCCTTGTAAGCAAGCTCTCTGAAGCAGATACGGCAGATGCCGTACTTCTTCAGAACGGAATGAGGTCTTCCGCATATTCTGCACCTTGTATAAGCTCTTGTCTTATACTTAGGCTTTCTCTGCTGTTTGATCTTAAGTGAAGTCTTAGCCATGTTTCCTCCTATTTCTCAAACGGCATTCCCAGCATCTCGAGAAGGGCCTTTGCTTCCTCGTCGGTCTTAGCCGTTGTCGTGAATACGATGTTCATTCCCTTGATGGTCTCTACATCATCATATACGATCTCAGGGAAGATGAGCTGCTCTCTGATGCCCATGGAGTAGTTTCCTCTTCCGTCGAAGGAATTCTTGCTTACGCCCTTGAAGTCTCTTACTCTCGGGAGAGAAAGGTTGAAAAGCTTGTCCGCAAATGCGTACATCTTGTCTCCTCTAAGAGTAACCTTTGCTCCTACAGGCATTCCCTGTCTCACCTTGAAGTTGGCGATGGACTTTCTGGCCTTTGTTACAACAGGTCTCTGTCCGGAGATCAGGGCGATCTCCTTAACGGCGCTGTCCAGGATCTTGGAGTTGTCCTTGGCCTCGCCCAGTCCCATGTTGATGGTGATCTTCTCGAGCTTAGGGATCTCCATTACATTCTTGTACTGGAACTTCTCGTTCAGGGCTGTGCGGACTTCATTGTTATACTTGTCTCTCAGTCTGATTTCCAATTGTCACTCCTCCTTTCCTAGTCTATTACAGCACCCGTCTTCTTGGATACTCTTACCTTCTTGCCGTCCACGATCTTGTAGCCGATCCTTGTGCCGCTCTTTGCTTCCTTGTCGTAGTACATAACGTTGGAAGCGTCGATAGGCCCCTCGATGTGCTTGATCTCTGCCGGTGAAGTCTGAGTTGCCTTAGCATGCTTTGTCTGCATGTTAACGCCCTCAACAACTACCTTGTTCTTCTTAGGGATAGCTCTCAGCACGGTACCGGTCTTGCCCTTGTCCTTGCCGGAGATAACCACTACTGTATCGTCTTTCTTGATTTTCATCGTCACACCCCCTACAGTACTTCCGGTGCAAGAGATACGATCTTCATGAAGCCTGCATCTCTCAGCTCTCTGGCAACTGGTCCGAAAATACGAGTTCCGACCGGGTTCTTGTCGGTTCTGTCCTTGATGATAACTGCAGCGTTCTGGTCGAACTTTACGTAGCTTCCGTCATCTCTTCTGGCGCCACTCTTGCTTCTGACAACTACTGCTTTTACAACGTCGCCCTTCTTTACAACTCCACCTGGTGTAGCATCCTTTACGGAGCAAACGATGATATCACCGATGTTAGCGTACTTGCGTCCTGTACCGCCGAGGATACGGATGCACAGAAGTTCCTTAGCTCCGGAGTTGTCGGCAACCTTTAATCTTGTTTCTGTCTGGATCACGATTGCGCCTCCTTATTTAGCCTTTTCAACGATCTCGACAACTCTCCATCTCTTGTCCTTGGAAAGTGGTCTTGTCTCCATGATTCTAACCTTATCACCGATGCCGCACTGGTTCAGCTCGTCGTGGGCCTTGAACTTTCTGGTCCTCTTGATTCCCTTACCGTAAAGAGAATGTCTTACGAATTCCTGAGTAGCGACAACGACAGTCTTGTCCATCTTGTTGCTGGATACGATTCCTACTCTTGTCTTTCTTCTGTTTCTTTCCATCGTACATCCTCCTTTCCGTTAAGCTTTTGGCTGCTCGAGCTCTTTCTCTCTGATGATGGTCTTGACTCTTGCGATGTCTCTCTTGACCTCTCTCATCTTTACAGGATTCTCGAGCTGTCCGGTAACGTGCTGAAATCTCAGGTTGAAGAGCTCCTGCTTCATTCTCTGCAGCTCGGCGTCTCTCTCCTGGTCAGTCATCTTTCTAATCTTGTTCAAATCCATTACTCGTCACCACCCTTTGTCGCTTCCTGTCCTTTGACAACGAACTTGCACTTGATAGGCAGCTTGTGAGAAGCAAGTCTCAGGGCCTCCTTGGCCTGTGCCTCTGTTACTCCGTCGATCTCGAACATAACTCTGCCCGGCTTAACAACTGCAACCCAGTACTCTGGTGCACCCTTTCCGGAACCCATTCGAACCTCTGCAGGCTTCTTCGTAATAGGCTTATGTGGGAAGATCTTGATGTAAACCTTTCCGCCTCTCTTGATGGATCTGGTCATGGCGATTCTGGCAGCCTCGATCTGCTTGGAGTCGATCCATGCACACTCCTCAGCAACAAGACCGTATTTGCCGTATGTAACGGTGTTGCCCTTTGTAGCAACGCCCTTCATTCTGCCTCTGTGAACTCTTCTACGTTTAACGCGCTTAGGCATCAACATGGCAAGTCACACTCCTTTCTACTATTCTTCAGTTACCTCTGCAGGAGCATTCTCAGCTTCTGTCTGTACTGGAGCCTCGACCTTAGGCTGCTTTCTGACTCTCGTGGTTGCAGGCTTGATCTCAGGCCTTGCGTCACGACGGTCGTTTCTTCTGCGGTCACGACCCTCGAAGTTTCTCTTGTTCCTTCTGTCGTTTCTCCTGTTCTTCTTGTCCCTTCTGTCATTTCTGGATGTCTCAGGGATGGCCTCCTTCAGGCCCTTGTCCAGGATCTCGCCGTGGTTGATCCAAACTTTTACGCCGATCTTGCCGTATGTGGTGTCAGCCTCAGCGAAGCCGTAGTCGATGTCTGCTCTCAGTGTGTGGAGCGGAACGTTGCCCTCACTGTACTTTTCCTTACGGGCGATCTCAGCTCCGCCAAGTCTTCCGGAGCACTCGATCTTGATACCCTTTGCGCCGGCCTTCATGGCTCTGCCGATAGGCTGCTTCATGGCTCTTCTGAAAGAAGTTCTTCTCTCAAGAGACTGAGCTACGCTCTCGGCTGTCAGCTGTGCATCCAGGTCGTAGCGTCTTACTTCCTCGATGTTGATGTCGGCCTTTCTGTCGGTGATCTTGCTCAGGCCCTTCTTCAGCTGCTCGATGCCGCTTCCGTCGCTTCCAATGATCATTCCAGGTCTTGCGGCCAGGATGTTGATCTTTACTCTGTCAGCTGTGTTTCTCTCGATCACGATGCTGGAGATGCCAGCGCCGTACAGCTCTCTCTTAACGTATTTTCTGATCTGGTTATCCTCGGCGATGTAATCAGCGAAATCAGCCTTGTCAGCATACCACTTGGAATTCCAGTCTTTATTAACGCCGACTCTTAAACCGTGTGGATTAACTTTCTGCCCCATTAGACTGACCTCCTTCTGTTTCTGTAGTCTCCTTCTCTCTCAGAGTTACGCCGATGTGGCTACTCCTCTTGAGGATCATTGATGCTCTTCCCTGAGCGCCTGCTCTGTAGCGCTTCATGGTCGGACCCTGGTTTGCGTAGATCTCTGCTACGTACAGGTTGTCAGGATCCATATCGTGATTGTTCTCAGCGTTTGCTGCTGCGGACATAACTACTTTCTCGACCAGCTCAGAACCCTTGCCAGGTGTGAACTTCAGAATAGTCAGAGCTTCCTTCAAGTCCTTTCCTCTTACCAGGTCAGTAACAGGCTTGAGCTTGCTTGGAGACATTCTGACATACTTAGCAACTGCTTTTGCTTCCATCTTATCTTCTCCTTTCTGTTACTGTTTATTTTCCCTTGGTAGCCTTGTCACCTGCGTGACCCTTGAAGGTTCTCGTAGGAGCAAACTCACCCAGCTTATGTCCTACCATATCCTCGGTGATGTATACCGGAACATGCTTGCGGCCATCGTGAACTGCGATGGTGTGTCCAACCATCTGAGGGAAAATTGTGGATGGTCTGGACCATGTCTTGATGACTTTCTTCTCGTTAGCGTCGTTCATCTCCTCGATCCTCTTCAAGAGCTTTTTGTCGACGAACGGGCCTTTCTTAAGCGATCTTCCCATTATATGCTCCTTCCTTACTTAGCCTTTCTGCTTCTGACGATGTACTTGCTGGAAGCCTTATGCTTGCTGCGAGTCTTGTAGCCAAGAGCAGGCTTGCCCCAAGGGGTAACTGGACTCTTACGTCCAACTGGTGCTCTTCCTTCACCACCGCCGTGTGGGTGGTCGTTAGGGTTCATGACGGAACCTCTGACGGTAGGTCTCCAGCCCATGTGTCTCTTTCTTCCTGCCTTACCGATCTGGATGTTGGCGTGTTCGATGTTGCCGACCTCACCGATGGTAGCTCTGCAGTTGATCCTTACCATTCTTACCTCGCCGGAAGGAAGCCTTACCTGTGCGTAATCTCCCTCCTTGGCCATGAGCTGAGCGCCGTTTCCGGCGGATCTTACCATCTGAGCACCCTTGCCAGGCTTGAGCTCGATGTTGTGGATGATCGTACCAACCGGAATGTTTGCGATAGGAAGCGCATTTCCCGGCTTGATGTCTGAATCAGGTCCGGATACGATCACGTCTCCTACCTTCAGCTCGTTAGGAGCGATGATGTATCTCTTCTCGCCGTCTGCGTAGCACACCAGGGCGATGTTTGCGGATCTGTTAGGATCGTACTCGATGGTCTTCACTGTTGCAGGGATGTTGTCCTTGTTCCTCTTGAAGTCGATGATCCTGTACTTAGGTCTCGTGCCGCCGCCTCTGTGCCTGACGGTGATCTTTCCTCTTACGTTTCTTCCTGCGTTCTTCTTGAGAGTAACTGTAAGAGACTTCTCAGGCTTGCTAGCTGTGATCTCCTCGAATGTGGAGACGGTCATTCCACGCAGGCCCGGAGTGGTTGGATTGTATTTCTTGATTCCCATTTCTTACATTCCCTCCTATATTACAGACCCTGGAAGATCTCGATCTCCTTGCTGTCAGGAGTGAGTGTGACGATGGCCTTCTTGTAATCAGAAGTCTTTCCAACGGATCTTCCCAGTCTCTTAGTCTTGCCGTTAACGTTCATGATGTTTACCTTTGCAACATCTACGTCGAAGATCTCTTCGACAGCATTCTTGACCTCAGTCTTGTTAGCTCTTGGGTCGACCTTGAATGCGTATTTCCTCTCAGCAGCCAGGTCCATGCTGGACTCGGTGATGATCGGTCTGATCACTACGTCGTAAGCTGTCTTCATTATGCGTATACCTCCTGGATCTTCTCGGCTGCTGCCTTAGTCAGTACAAGGCTGTAATGATTGAGGATCTCATATACGTTCATTGTACTTACGAGAGCAGTCCTTACGCCCTGGATGTTGGATGCGGACTTTACTACGTTCTCGTCCTTCTGATCCATCACGATGAGCGCCTTCTTGTCAGCGTTGATGTTCTTCAGGACGTTGACCATCTCCTTAGTCTTAGGCTCCTCGAACTTCAGCTCGTCCACAACGATGAGCTCGTTGCCGGATACCTTAGCGGAGAGAACGGACTTCAGCGCCAGCCTTCTCAGCTTCTTAGGAACGCTGTATCTGTAGTCCCTTGGCTTCGGAGCGAACACGATACCTCCGCCGATCTGTGAAGGATCTGTTGTGCTTCCCTGTCTGTGGCGTCCTGTTCCCTTCTGTCTGAAAGGCTTGCGGCCGCCTCCTCTTACCTCGCTTCTGGTCTTGGCAGATTGGGTCCCCTGTCTCTGGTTTGCCAAGTAATTCTTAACTGTAGCCTGAACGGCGTACTCGTTAGGCTCGATACCGAAGACTTCGTCGTTCAGAGTGATCTCGCCCACGTTCTCGCCGGCCATGTTCAGTACTTTTACTGTTGCCATTTCACTTCCTCCTTTCTGCCTGACTACTTATCCTGGCCCTTAACGGCATATCTGATCTTCAGCAGACCACCCTTCTTTCCAGGAACTGCGCCCTTTACGAGCATGAGGTTCCTGTCAGCGATGACCTTGACCAGAACCAGGTTCTGAACAGTGACTGTGTCTCTGCCCATTCTTCCCGGACCGTCGTTGCCCTTGAATACTCTTGATGGATATGTACCGGCAGCCAGACCACCTGCAAGCCTCTTGTGCTTGGAACCGTGACCCATAGGTCCTCTTCTGTGGCCGTGTCTCTTGATGTTGCCCTGAGTTCCCTTACCTTTGGTGATACCTGTCACATCGATCTTGGATCCCTCCTCGAAGTCAGCAACGGTGATCTCCTGGCCGATCTCGTACGTCTCGCCATCCTCGACTCTGAACTCTGCCAGATGCTTCTTGGTGGATACTCCGGACTTCTCGAAGTGGCCTGTGAGAGGCTTGTTGACTCTCTGAGGCTTCTGCTCCTCATATCCGACCTGTACTGCGTCGTAACCGTCTGTCTCAGCTGTCTTGATCTGAGTTACGTACTCAGGACCTGCCTCGATGACCGTAACCGGAACAACAGCACCTTCCTCGGTGAAGATCTGGGTCATGCCGATCTTCTTTCCCAACAGTGTCTTCATTTTAACCTCCTACTTTCTTACAGCGGATCGCCCTGGTTTGGCCTGTGCCCTCTCATGCGATCTTTCTAATCAGCTTAGAGCTTGATCTCTATATCGATTCCAGCAGGCATATCGAGCTTTGTGATAGCGTCGGTAGTCTTTGTGGAAGCGTTAGTGATATCGATCAGACGCTTGTGAGTTCTCTGCTCGAACTGCTCTCTGCTGTCCTTGTACTTGTGGACAGCCCTGATGATGGTCACGACTTCCTTCTCTGTTGGCAGAGGGATAGGGCCGCTTACATCAGCGCCTGTTCTCTTCGCGGTCTCTACGATCTTGGCAGCGGACTTGTCCAGCAGTGCGTGATCATAGGCCTTGAGTCTGATTCTGATCTTCTGTAATTCGCTCATTAGTGTTACCTCCTGTGATTTGTACGGTTTTCGCTATGCTTGTACAGGACCTCGTTTTCTGAATTCCGCGATCTTATTGTTTCTGCGCTTCTGAAAAAGTGTTTTCGTCTCTCGTCATTCCCCGGGAGGCGTCTTACACGTCTTCGTGCGTTTCCTCAATCATGACGCAGAATAAAAAAAGCGAACCCCTTCGCCCCCATCTGGTGAGGACAATTCTCCACGGAAATTATCTGTTAGCCCAGTAACTTCCCGCTTCATCGCCTTAAACAAGCCTTTAGATTATACATGGCCGAAAAATCAAACGCAACAGTTTTTTAATATTTTTTCGGGCCAAAACAGCGTTTTTCTTGTTTTTATTTCCAGTCATTGCAAGGTGTTCACGCCCGTTCTGTCATACACGGTTTCACGCGTTTCCTCGCGGTGTGTATTTTACCGGTTTTTCCTTGAAAAATCAAGGGCTGCGCCCTTTTCTCACGCATCGCGTATTTTACCGGAGACCCGCCAGCTCCGCCAGGCGAAGTCCTTTTTTGTGAGATCCCACACAGCAGCTCCCGGTGCATACCTATAAATACACAAAAAAACATATTTTCGTGCGCCACGCACGATTATTTGAGGTATAATGCAGACAAGAAAAGAAGAGGAGCTCAAACAGAGATAGAGCAAATCTGATTTTGGGAGGTGGGTCCAATGACACACTAACACCTCAGCAACCATCAAGGCAGACCGGCAGAATCTCATAGACGGTCAGATGGAAGCAGCCTTCCCTTCGTAGCGGGGGTCGGGTCGATGGTCCAGACGGGCGGCAGTCGAAGTTCAGGCGTGAGGCAAAACGCATGAAGGTGTCGAAGCCGCAGGCGAAACGCCGGAGGAGCGTTCGCGAAGGCAGTCGGGCCCTGGATGTATTCCAGGTACAGACATCGGTTCAGCAGACCGGGTCTGGAGACACGGTTCCGGGAGTGAAGGGACGATCCCAAGGAGCAAGAGCCTAAGGTCGGGGACGAAGTCCAGTTCCGGGAAGCATTTCTGGCAGGTCGGTGGAGATCCTGAGTACGTCAGGAACGGTCTTCCGGCAGAGAAGATGAATTTCTCCCGCCGCTCTCCCGAGTGAGAGACAGGGTGTGGGAACCGCAGCGATCAGTTGCATGATCTGAGGCCGGTGCAGATTCGGGGCGAGGGCCACGGGATGCGGATGGATAACAGCCGAGGAGCAACAACTTAATACGAATTGGTTATCACTATTGAACAGGATACGGTAAAGCGAAGGCGTCATCGGTATGACGCAGTAATCTGCAGGGTGAGTGAGTTGCACAGCAGGAGAACAGCCACAGGTCACCATGAAGCGGAAGTGAGCGCGTATCAGGTTATTACTAAGGATGCTGAGGATTCAGCTGAAAGAGTAAGATGAGAAAGAAAGAAGTGTAAATGGAGCCAGTTAATTAGCAGGCGGTACGTCCGAGAGTTGGAAGTACCGCCTTTGTTTTGCCTTTTTCTGTTTAATGGTCCTTCGCTGGGCCCTTTGATCTTACATCAGATCCTCACATCACATTCCGGCGGGATGCCTCATGTCATACTCCCGGATCTGCTTTTCCACGTGATCCACATCGGACGGACAGTCAACGTACTCCTGGCCGATCTTCTGCCGGGTCTCCCGGCCCTTTCCGGTCACCAGGATCATCGCGGGCCTGCCGCTCTCCTCCGCCTGACGAAGGGCTTTTTTTATGCCAAGGCCTCTGTCATCCACGATCTCGTACGGGCAGTCCTGCTTAGTGACGTACCGGGAGATCTCGCGGGAGATGTCGTCGGCCGACTCTTTCCCGGGATCCTCGGGAACGAGGAAGACCTTGCTGGAATACTTTCCGGCTATTCTTCCGAGGTCCGCCCTCCTCTCCAGGGCCTTTCCGCCCGGACAGCCAAATACGGTATAGATGCTGCGGTCCTGCCCTTCTTTTTCCACGGTCTCGAAGAGCTTCCTGAAGCTGAGGCCGTTGTGGGCGTAGTCCACCACGGCGACGATCCTGCTGTCGGCTGTGGTGAAGATCTCCATGCGGCCGGCGGCGCGGGCCTGGATGAGGCCTTTACGCACGCAGTCCTCAGGGATGCCGCAGACTCCGGCGGCGGCGATGACGGCCATGGCGTTTTCAACATTGAAGAGTCCCAGCATTCCGATGGCAAATTGTCCGCTGATATTTTTTCCTTTTACTTTGAATGAGTAACCTTCTCCCCAGTTCTCAATGTCGTAGCCATAGTAGTCGGCGCCGGGATCTTCAATGCTGAACGTCGTCACATCGCCTGCGCTGTGGGCGGCCTCGAGAGCCATGTTCGAGAAACCGCTGTCGAGGTTTACCACGGCGTGGTCGGTCATGGGGAACATCTTCATCTTGGATTCGAAGTAGTCCCCGAAGTCCTTGTGCTCCACGCTGCTGATGTGATCTCTGGAAATATTCAGGAAGACCCCCACATTGAAGCGGAGGCCGTCCACTCTATGATATTTGAGGGCCTGGCTGGAGACCTCCATCTCCATCCAGGTTATCCCGTTTTCGACTGCCCTGGCCATGTGCCTGTGGAGCTCCACCGCCTCAGGGGTGGTGAGGCGGGATTCTTCGACTGTTCCTCCGTCGTAGTAGCATATGGTGGACAGGAGCCCGCTTGGCTTTCCTCCGGTCACCTTCATGTACTCGTCCACCACGGACTTCATGAAGCACGTGCTCGTGGACTTTCCCTTTGTCCCCCCGAAGGCTATGATATTCAGGTTCTTCCAGGCGCTGCCGGAAAACTTGTCCGCCAGCACCGCCATGGCCTTCCGGATGTCTGAGACGATGATGCCCGGAACGGGAACATCATAGCTCTTCTCGGATACGTAGGCCACGGCCCCCAGGTCCACGGCGTCCCGGAGGAACTTTTCCCTGAAGCCCGCACCTTTACAGATGAAGAGAGTACCTTCCTTCACTTCGCGGGAATCGAAGGTCAGGAAAAGGACTTTTTTTCTCCTGAAGGGCTCCGGGACGCCGGTGACCAGGAGGTCAGTAACCTGAAGGATCTTTTCGTATTCGTCTATGGAAAAAGCTGTCACTAGTCTTACTCCTGTTTACAGAGTCTGGATCTTTTACCTAAATCTTTCACCTAACGTAAAGATACTAGCACCAATAAAGGCCCCGTTGTAGCTCGGAGCCTCATCTTTAAGTATTCTTAAGTTTTCCTTCATAATTATCCCAGGTTTCTGACGGGCATTATGGATCTTTTTACGCCTCTTTGCGCGGAAGCTCTGCCCCGCACTCGAAGCAGTACTGCTGTCCCGGCTCTACCTGGACGCCGCATTCCGGGCAGTAGAGGGCCTTGGACTCGTCCACCGCGTCCATCACGGTTATGTCCACTCCGTCCTTCACCTTGTCCGAAATCTTGCGGGCGTACTGAGCGATCTTGTAGTTCTGGCGGCTGAGCGCCACGGCGCCGGCGTGCTTCTTCGCCCCGGCCTTCAGGCGGTCGTACTCCCCGTCGTCCGACAGGATCAGCATGGAGACGGTGCCCGTCTTCTTCTGTATGAACGACAGGTTCCTGATCTGGTCACAGTACAGTATCGTGTACATGTCAGAGAGATTGACCACTCCCCTGTCCAGCGGCCGCCCCTCCGGATCCATGACAAGCATGGCGCTTCCGGCGAATACGGCTTTCCCCGCATTCTGAGGCTTTCCGTCCACAATGTAGTGGGCTCTCGTAAAAGTTATCGTGTCCTTGTTTTCCATTTGTTTCGTTTCGCTTTGTCCTGATCTATACAGCTAGTTGTCTTCTATTCCCGTCACGGTGACGTTCCTGAGCAGGGTAACGGCGGGCACGAGCGCAGTGCCGAACTGCCGGGTCTCTCCGGAAAAGCTGAGGCCAGCCATGAGCTCTCTCACGTTGCCGGAGACCGACCCGCCGGTGACCGTCTTTTCCTGGTCGCCGCAGTGCCAGTACCCCAGGCGTATCTCCCCCGCCATGTCCCCGGTGAGGGGATCCACGTCGAAGCTGGAGAACTCCACCACCTCCAGGTAGTCGCCGCTCCGCAGCTCCTCTTCGGAAACTGAGCCGCCCTCCACCTGATAGTTGTAGACAATGGAGCCATCCTCGATGCCCAGGTAGCTGCAGTACTGGCGGCCGCCCCAGAACCTGCGGGGAACGTTCTCCTCCAGGAGCACCCGGTCCGCCTCGGGGCCGCCCTGGCTGTCGAAGCTGTGGTTTTCCGGTGAGTTCGGGAGGTATCTGACCTGCCTTATGGTCAGCTTTTCCCGCATCTCCTCCTCCGGGTCGATGGACCTTCCGATCTCCCAGTCGCTGAACTTCCGGTAGATATTCGCGGCGTTCATCTGGGAAAGGAAGTATTCGTAGATCCGGCAGCTGTCCTCGGTGGAGAGCATGAGATCCGCGGTGCCCATGGCCGGCGTCGGCCCGGCCTCGAGCCTGTCGCGTCCGTACCGGAAAAGGTCTGTCACGTAGCTCTTCAGCTCCGCCGCGTCGCAGGTGCCGAAGGACGGCAGGCGATAGAGCTCGATCTCCTTGTCGCCCTTTCTGGCATTCACCACCAGCTCGAGGGTGGACTGAGGGTAGTTCTCCGTGAGATCCACTCCCCTGGAGTTCATGTAGTGCCTGGTGATGTCCCGAACGAATATCTCGTAGGAATTCATGTATTCCGTGTCCGTCTCAGGGAGACTGTCCATGGTCTCTATGAAGTCCTTTGCTATCCGGAAAACGTCGGCATCCGCCTCGCCCTCTCCGGCAGCGCCGGTGCCGCCGGACTCCGCGTCGCGGTCATCTTCTTTTTCCATGTCCTCGGGGCCGTGGAGGGAAAACTCCGGGTTCTTCACGAACTCCGCCTCGGTGAGGAGCTGCGAAATGCAGCTGCGGATCTCCTCGTCAGTGGAGCCCTGGGGGATCTCCATCTGGGCGCTGCCGGTGAAGCCCTCCTCCAGCGCCCTGTACACGGTGACGGAGGTGTGGCGCGTCTCAACGGCGCGGTTCTGGTCGAGGCGGTGGCGGATGAAATAGAACTCCCAGTCTTTTTCAGTTGTATCTGTGAGCTCCCAGGCCCAGGCGTCCGAGGCCCGGAGAGCGTCTGTTATCTTATTTATCATTTCTAAAACTCCTGTCGCGTGTGATACCACGCGAATCTCATCTGTGGCGATCCCTGCCGGATCAGCTCGCTCCGTCCTGTCTCACCTGCATTATGCATCGGCACGGCGCGGGCATCGCTTCCGCCGACACGATCTTAACCAAGTCTTGCCCTGGCCTTGAGGTAAGGGCCGCCGTCGGCCACCTTGACCCACTCCTTGTGGCCCTTGCCGCAGCCACCGTTTCCTTCGATGACCCTGTCAGTGGAGGCCATCGAGACCGACTTCAGCAGGTCCGGCACGAAGCCGGTGAGGACCACAGGCGCCACCATCTTGCCGGTGAGCCTGCCGTTCAGGATCTCGTAGCCTCTTGAGACGATGCACTGGATGCCCCAGTGTTTCGGGTCCTCCATTCCGCTGTCCATGCCCTGGAGCAGGTAGCCGTGTTCTATCGACGCGATCATGTCATCCAGACTGTCGCTACCCGAGTCGAAGACCGTGTTGGTCATCCTGGTGTAAGCCTTGTGGGCGAAGTTCTGGCGCTTGCCGTTCCCGGTAGGCCTGATGCCAAGGCGCTCTGCCGCAAGTGCGTCGCAGATGCCGGCCTTGAGTATTCCGCGGTCGATCTCCGTCACGTCTCCGGCCAGGGTACCCTCGTCGTCAAAGGCGTATGCGGTGACGCTCTCGTCACAGAGGGCGCCCTCGTGCATGGTCACCAGGTCTGAGCCTACGCGCTGGCCCATGTGATCCGCAGCGATAGCCCTGTGCTTCACGAACATGTCCATCTCCACGCCGTGGCCGAATGCCTCGTGGGCGATGAGACCGGTGACGTCCGGTGCCGTGATTATGTCGTAGGTGCCGGCGGGCACGGGCTCCGCGTCCAGCATTTTCACGGCCATGTCCGCGGCCCTGTCCACCTTGTCCAGCAGGCCCCTGAACATCTCCGGCCCCCGGCAGCCGGACACGACCTCGTAGGCCATGCGGTTCCTCCCGTCCCTGGCGGCGACCACGGCTGACATGGCCTCAGAGTAGACGTAGCTCTGGCGGAGGTATCTGTTCGGCGTGATGAACATCTTGGAAATGTGAGTGGACTGGGCCCTGAGGATGGTCTCCACTATTTCCTCTGAGGCCTCCAGGCCCTTGCGGGTGATCTCCTCCAGGAGCTCCATTATCTCCCGGACGACCGCCTTCTCAGGCAGGACCTCAGTCTCCTTTTCCACGAAAAGCTCTTTTTCCTCGTCCGCCAGGACTCCCGTTTCGTAGACCTGCGTACCGGTGAGCCTGAGGAGCTCCAGCTGGGCGTCCAGCTCCTTCCGGATCCTGCCGGCCAGCGCGGGGATGTCGTCCCTGTCAAAATCGTTGAAGGCGTACTCGCTGTACAGGCCGTCCCTGCAGACTCTCACCACGTTGCCGCGCTCGGTGGTCATGGTGCTGTGGCTGGCCTGCCGGCCGCTGCGGGAGCACACGAGGGTAAGCCCCGGCGAGTCGGTGGACAGCACGCTGACGTAGTCGTAATCCGGGCGCAGGAGCTCCACCAGCTCCTTCATGGCACCGGATATGCTGTTGAGATATGTCGAAAATGGTGCTTTCATATTGTGTTCTCCTGGTATTTCTCCTGGTATCTCTCCTGGAAAAAACGGGTGGCAGTGCGAGGTGCCGCGGCAAAGGCGGCAGGCGTCCCGCGGCGCGGATTCCGGCACTGCAGAGGCTATTATACCATGATATGGGGGAATGGCGCAGTGGGATCCATCTGGCGATCATACGAAAAAAGAGCGGAAGGATCAGCTCCCCCGCTCTTCCGTGTTTTTGCATCATTCCCAGACGGCGGGCTGCACGCAGGCGTTTTTTATCTCTGCTGCAGGCAGCGCCGAGGCGCGAATGCCGGACTACCTGCGCCGTGCGACCTTTTTCCTGGCCGCAAGAAGCGACATAAGGGCTATCGACAGCACCAGCGTACCGGCGTAAAGCCCGGTGTGGGTCTCGTCCCCTGTTCTCGGACCAGCACCGCTGCTTTCAGGGCGTTACCAATGTATCGATTCTTCATTGGCTATTTTTCCCGTTACATCAGATTCGACAAAGACCTCATTACCAGATCAACGTCCTGGTTCTCAAGTTCCTGAATTATATGCAGATATGTTTTCTGCGTAGTAGTCATACTGGCGTGGCCAAGACGTCTTGCTACGCTTGGCAGTGAAACGCCTGCAAAAAGAAGTATGGACGCATGTGTGTGCCGAAGTCCATGTACAGAAATAACAGGTATGTTCAACTTGTTGCAATGGCTTTCCAGTATATCGTTCACTGTGGAGTTATAGACCTTCTCGTTCGGCACAAATATAGGCCTGTCTTGAGGAAGGTCCTTAACCAGCGTTGCGAACTGCATGACGACCTGCCAGTCGATCTGTATTTTCCTTACTGAAGACTTATTCTTCGTTGGAGAAAAGCCACCTCCATCTTTATAATTCCATGTTTTATTGACCGATACAGTCTGGTGCGCAAAATCGAAGTCAGCCGGAGTTATCGCAAGCGCTTCGGAAAAACGCATGCCCGTCTTCGCTATCAAAAGAATGAACCAGTCCCAGCTGACCTGATCACCCAGATCCAGTCCTTTTAACAGAGTGTGAAGTTCAAATTGATTGAGATATTTGATCTTCTTTTTTGACGGTGTTTTCCCCTTTATTATCACCTTTCTTGTCGGATCTCTGGGAATGAGGCCTTCGTCGACCGCATCCAGAACAGCGCCCTTGAGCTGATGGTGAAAATCCATGGTCGTCTGCCGCTCATGCTCTCTTGCATATTCATTTATTATCTGTTGATACGCAATCCTGCTCACATCGCAGAGCTTCAGATCAGGCGCAAGCTTTTCGACCCATTTCAGGCTCATTTTGTACTTGGATAATGTGACGTCTCTGATAGCACCCTCTTTATATACAGACACCCAGTTGTTGAAATAATCCACAAGGTGATCAGTTGATTGAAATTCATTCAGCATAAAATAATTCTCCTTTTATGCCAATGAAGAACCGACCTTCATCCGATCATTTCTCACCAGTCTCTTCATCATCTGGCTCAGGGATATCAAATCCACCCGAGAGCACGAAGTCTGTCAGGAGCTTATTTGCACGATTTCTGACCTTAAACGGAGGCATAGAATGTCCTTCTTTCTTCGTAAAATACTCCTGCGCTTTATCTCTCACAACTGTGGATTTGAGTTCATCAAATCTGCCGTATTCGTTCAGATTGTTCTTTGTTGGATGTGCATCCATCACTTTTCTCAGAAGCTCCTCCGAACACCCGGTGATCTCTACCAGTCGACTGATCTGTTCATCCTTCTCACTTTTCGCATACTGTGTAAGATAGTCCTGAAAAGTCCTCCCCTCCTCCAGGACCGCATCTCCCGTCTGAACATCGTGCAGGAACAGGTTCGCATGCTTCTGGTCTTCTTGAGAGAGGAATGCAAACGATTTGTGCAGTTCAGCCAGAGTCTCGTCCAACTCCACCGGATCCACATCTGGATCACTGAGTTGCTTCTTCCACTTCTCAAATCTTGAATTCATGTAATTCTGATCTATCACACCTGTATTCTGCTCTGAGAGATACGGATCGATCGGGAATGTTATTTCTCCATCCTCAACTCCATCAGGCCCTCCATCTCTTCTAAGTTCTTTATAACGCATAAGAAGGATCTCATACTGGTCTTCCGTTGGGATCAAAGGGATCATCACTTCTTCCCTTTCGTCCTCAGCATCGATCTTTGAGGAGTATTCTTTTTTATCCCAACTGAATCCCTGAATTTTTGCTGCCTGCAGGTAAGTCGAAAATTCCCGGAACAATTTGGCGAACTTAGCTTTAGACGGTGTGTCATCCGGCAACCGGTCAAGATCTGTGATCCCTGCGCTTTTGAAGATCTCTTTCATATCCAGGAATGACTCATTCATATGTCTCACATTATCTGGAAGATGGTCCGCAAAAAGGCCCTGCGGCCTGTCGCCAGAGAACAGCTTTACCGCATCCTCTATGTTCCTTTTCATCGTGTGAGGCATCCTGTAGTATCTGATGGATCCGAACGGCTTCTCATTAATGTTGAACAGTCTGTTCGTCCTTGAAAAAGCCTGTATAAGGTTCTCATACACCAACACCTTGTCGAGATAGAGCGTATTGATCCATTTTGAATCGAACCCTGTAAGCATCTGGTTCACAACTATGAGAAGATCCAGTTGTTTTTCACTGTCTATACGATCATATGGCCTCTTGTGCGCCAGCCTGGCCGATACATCCTTCTTAAACTTTCCATATCCACCGATATCGAAATGCTGATCGTACATCTGATTGTAATCTTCAAGCATCTCCTTCAGGCCATCCTCCTTGTCAAGGGAACGCTTCCCGCCCTTGTTGTCGATACTCGGATCAAAGAGACCGGTGACCTTCAATTCCGGAAATCTCTGGCGGAATTTCTTGTAATATCTGATCGCCTCCGGGATACTCGATGTGGCAAATATGGCATGAAACTTGTTGTTTCGGCTCATGGTAAACCAGTTTTCTGCGATATCCTCTACCACTGCGTTCTGATATTCATCTGTGAGCCACGCCTCAGCCTCAACATAGTCTTCAATTCCGCGATGGCAATTTCCGTCTTCAAGCAACCTGCCGGCCATCGGGACTTCATCTGGCGACATGTAGTGATAGTATTTTTTGCTCATCGTCGGATCTTTGACCGCCTCTTCTTCTGACGAAGCACCCGACTTCTGCAGCGCCACCCTTTTCCTCAGATCCCGGTCTTTGTACACCATAACCATGGTCGGATCAAATCCGAGGACGTTTTTATCTCTTATGCCATCTGCAATGCTGTACCTATGAAGTTCATCGCCGAAAATGTCCGCCGTTGTGGTCAGCAGTTTTTCATTCTCCTGAAAAACAGGCGTGCCCGAAAAGCCGAAGAATAACGCATTTGGAAAAGTCTTCTTGATGATCGCAAGCATATCGCCAAACGTAGAACGATGGCATTCGTCAATAATGAACACTATCCTCTTTTTCTGTATCTTTTCCAGATCCTTTGACTGCATTTTTACATCGGCGTCTTCCTTGATATTGCTCATCTTCTGGATAGAAGAAACTATCAAGGTGTTTTTAGTGTCCGTGCTTGTCAGCTTCGATATCAGAGCAACCGTGTCCTCTGTTTCCTGTACATCGTCGATGTTATCAGAAAATGCCTGGTATTCCTTTAATGACTGAGTGCCCAGCTCTATGCGGTCCATCAGAAACACGACCTTATCAGCGTCCATGGAGCTTGCGATAAGCTGGGCAGATTTAAAGGATGTCATTGTTTTACCCGAACCTGTTGTATGCCAAACGTATCCTCCAAGCTGGTTGCCTTCTGACCAGTCGTTCTTGGAAACCTTGTCGGATATCTTGTTTGCCGCATAGTACTGGTAACTGCGCATTACTTTCAGAACGCCATCTGAGTCGTCTGCAACGGTATAGAATCCAATAAGCTGATGCGCCATCGGAATGGAAAGGATCGTAGAAGCTATGGTCCTCCAGTCGTTGATCGGCTCGTTGTTAAAATCCGCCCAGTGAAAATAAAAGTCCGGATTAAACTTGCCGTCCGGTCCCGGATTGGCAAAATACAATGTTTCTTCCGGATTCATCGCAACAAAGATCTGGACCAGAGAAAACAGGCCGGTGTAGACACCTTCATGAGCATACTTCTCGATCTGATTCACCGCCTCCTGAACTGGTACCCCTGTCTTCTTCAACTCAATATGAAAAACAGGCATGCCGTTTATAAGGAGCATGAGATCTCCCCGTCTGTCCTGAAGCACCTCCTCATGACGGTGGAACTGTGGCTGCTCTACGATCTGGTAACGGCTCTGCCCAGCCGCGATCTCCTGCCGATCGTATATTTTCAGGCTTACCTCTTTACCATAATGGAGCTTGTCCTCCGGATTTTTACGTGTTATAGCTACAGTTTTTCCGTTGATGAAACCATTTATGGCATGAGGTGTGCGGGCATTTTTCACCTGTTCCAGGAGCTCATCCATTTCTTCATCTATGAGAGGACAGTCATTGAGCCTGTCGATATTTCTGTTGTTTTCGAAAAGGATATCTGCCCAGTTCTTTATCAAATCCTTTTCAGTAGGATTGCAGATTACTTCCTTCTCCCATCCATAACTCTGCAATGCAGCGATAAGAGCTCTTTCAAAATCAGCCTCTTTCTCAAAATGATCCATAATAATTGCTCCTGTTTATAGTGTTATTAAACTTTTTCCCTCTCGTTGATGAAGGGTGATAAGGTTGTCGAGGCTCTTAAAGTAACGCCCAATCAATCGCTGTTCCTCTATGTCTTGCGGAAGCGTCAGCGTTGTCTCAAAGAAATCGGCCGGCGCAATATTCAATAATCCATGGTTCCTAGCACCTTCAGCAGCAACAGCTTGAACGCCTTTATGCCAGAGGTCAGTATCATAATATGACACCAGATAGTCCGAGTCTGTCTTGCTATCATCAAGAATCCGGAACACGATATAAAGCGTTGATAATACGCCACTTTCATAGCGGTCAAGACGTTTTATCGCTCCCCACGGGGCATCTGCTGAAGTGCTCTTGTTGTACGCAAATTCGCCTTTACGGACAAGGTAATAACCGCTCACATCTTTACTGGCGATTCGTTTATCGAAGAACTCATTTTGATCGATTAACCCGTATTGAGCCGAAATCGTTAGTGGAAGAGTAGATTTCAAATCTTGATTCTTGCGTGTGATTCGCTCAACTACATCTCCCAACTTACGCTGTTCCCAAGGGTCAGTAAATCCTGGAAATCTTATTTCCGGGACAGTCCCCCCATTTTTCGGAAACATTTTTTGAAGCATACCATTTTTAAATTTTTTGTACGAGTCAAGCTCACGCTGATGAAGGGTGATAAGGTTGTCGAGTTGAGCAAGATACTTGCCAATTCGTATTTGCTCAGCCTTGTTTGGCAACAGTAAGTCTATGCCCATTAGTGTTTCAGCATTGAGTTTTGCACGACCCCCGCCGACCAAAAGTGACTCAATATCCGCTTGACTAATGGCATAGGCAAGGAATTGATTGTCTGCACAATCATACTTTCCTTGTAGAACGTGAGCGTGATTATTGACCCAAATTCTCCCTTTTACGCACTTTACAGGATAATTTTTAAGGTCATTCGCTCCATCTTCTGCGACAAGGATAAACTCACCATCGTGAGTATATCCATCTACATAGTCTTGAATTCCGTTCGCTCCGTAATAAGGAGTTGTGCCTGCAACTCGCAAACTTGCCGCCACCGGGATACGCAAATTATCATATCTGTCCGTTACTTCACTAACCTTACGCTGTTCCCAATCATCTGTATAACCTTTGAATCTGATCTGAGGTGTCTTTTCTTTACTCATGGCTTCCACCTCCCAGAAGGGCCTGCATCTCTCTGATGCCTTCCATGTCAGAATCACTTCCTGTCAGATCCGAAAGCATTGAATATAGAGCATCCTCTGTTTTCTTTATTTCCTCATCAAGGTCACGCATTGTAACGGCATATTTCGATGCCAGTCCCTCAATGCATTTTGTAAAGGAGTCGATCATTGACTCTGCTAATGCCATTGTTCCAGATACGATTGGATCCACCCACTTTTCGTGAAGCATCAGATGCATTTCATCTGACGTGAGATTTTCTATGGTCTCTTTTGTTTTTTCGTGAAGTTTTTTCTCTTTAACCTTTAATTCAGACTTGAGTTTTTTCTCCTTCTTGTTTAAATCCTCAGCTGTTTTAAGGACATCTATCAGTTCTTTGTACTCCGTTTCATCCTCTGACAGATTTTTTATGACACCCTTGATGTTTTTAAACACGAAGCCGTCATTCTCGTCGTTCAACGCATCAGATATAGTCCCTTTTTCCTCTTCACTCAAGTTGTCCAAGGCCTCGTCGTATGCCGAAGGGATATCTGCAAGCTCATTCTTCATTTCGTTGATCTTTTCCAGATCATCTGTTAGGAAAACCCTCTGCACAAGTTCAAACGGTAAAATATGGCCCTTCCAGCCATCCTGCACCTCTGCATCCTTCCCGTTCTTTTTCTTTATCACCATGTTAGGATCTACCTGGTTTACAGCCTCCAGACCCTCTGTTTGTATCAGCTCGATATCCCCTGATATCGTTTCAAATTGATCCTTGAACACCTGATATGCCTCATATGGATCCAGCAGATCAACATTGGCAAATCTTTTGAACAGGTCCTGAGCAATTTCTTCCTCTGTCTTCGGCAGTGACAAAGTTTCAACATCATCTATCAATCTATTGTCGAGACTGCTTCCCAGATCTGAAAACGTTTCTTCAAAGTTTTTCAGATAGGTTTTTACATCTGCATTCTGAAGGATGGTCTTTTTCACATCTTCAGTGCATATATTCTTGTATTCCTCCTCTCCTTCAAAAAGCTCATCCTTCAGTGAAGGGAACACACTCCAATAATCCGAGAAATCGTCTATTTCATTCTCGGGAATTCCACCAAACATAGAAGCATAAATATCGTAACTCTCGGCTTCTTCTGAGGAATCTACGTAACGAGGGATATTCAGGTTGTAATCATTGTTCCTGATCTCATCGCGTCCCACGACTCTTGAATAACTGTCGACGCTTTTTCTCTCACGGACAGTATCTGCTATCCTCCTGATATCGCAAGCTCTCAGCTTGTTGTTTTTCCCTTCTTTTGTAAACCCTTTTGATGCATCTATGATCAGAACGTCTGTATTCTGGCGTTTCTGCTTCAGGACCATGATGATCGTCGGGATACCGGTGCCGAAGAAAATGTTGGCAGGAAGTCCTATGACCGCGTCGATATTATTATTCTCGATCAGATTCTTGCGGATCTCACCCTCTTCGCCACCGCGAAACAAGACACCATGAGGCAGAACGATAGTCATTATTCCATCTGGTTTCAAGTGGTACAGATCATGCAACAGAAACGCATAATCTGCTTTGGACCTCGGGGCTACTCCATATCTGGCGTAACGTGGATCATTTTCTTTTCCTGACGGATCCCACCTCTGGCTGTATGGCGGATTGGAAACTACAGAATCCACATAGAGAGGCTCATATGTTCCCTTAGGATCGTTTTCATCAAAATAAGGCCAGTCATCCTCCAGCGTATCGGCATTTCTAGTAACGATATTGTCTGGAAGAATACCTCTCATGACCAGATTCATTCTTGTCAGGTTGTAGGTGTTGGCCTTCAGCTCCTGAGCATAGTAACGTATATGGTCTGAACTTCCCAGATACTTTGAAGCTGTTGTTCCTATGTTTATAAGCAAAGAACCAGATCCCGATGTCGGATCCAGGATCTTTATCTCCGATCTGTCCTTAAGATGATCTGCAACGATCTCAGACATCAAAAGGGACACCTCATGAGGTGTATAAAACTCCCCTGCCTTTTTCCCTGCATTCGCTGCGAATTTTGAGATCAGATATTCGTATATAAAGCCTAGTACGTCATAATCCTGGCGGCCGTTTATCGGAATTTCATCTATTAAATGGATAAGATCACTGACAGCCTTGGTCTGTGCTTTTGCATTTTCTCCAAGTTTAGATAAGCCGGTTTCGAGAGTGTTGAATATTCCTTCAAAGACATTCTTGTGAGACTCGGAGATAAGCCTGCTGAACGAAGAGAGTGCTACACGCACGTTGTCAACAGAGAAGTCTGGTCCCATTTCTATCCATGTAGAGAACAGGTTTTCATACGCAATGAAATAACCAAGACTCTGCTGCATTTCAGACTTTGATGAATCTTCGTCCTCAGCCGATTCATTCACATAGTTTTTGATATCTTCTTTCGTGTAATCCTTAGTGTACAGCCATTGCTCTTCCTTATCTGACAGGTATTTGTAAAATATGAATCCCAGTATATAGTCCTTGTACTCATTTGCTTCGATCTTCGACCGCATACGGTTTGCGGACTCCCAGATTTTTGTCGCCAGCTGTTGCTTGTTCATTTGGTCTTATCTCCTTAACACACAATATTTCTATATACTACGCAGAAGAATTCCTTCCACGCTCTTAATAAATATACCAGAATTAGAATTGCTACCCACTTAATTTCTTAGTACTTAGATTTTTTCAGTATTGCTCTTAACACTGCAAAAGGAAATAGCAATATCATCAGTATTACAGTGCCCACATCGTTGTTTTTCATGATATCCCCCTCTACCAGTTACTTCTTGTCTGTCTCTGTGTTTTCGTGCATTGTTCAATTATTTATACTTTATAGCATCTGAGTGATTTCGCCAATAGTTACACCTCTCGATTTCCCCCTCGAAATTACCCGCAGATCGTCAGAGTCACTTTTTTATGACTCTTTCTTTTCCCAGTCCAAAACGCCCCCTTTCTCCCTCGATATTGTTGTATAATGCTCCTGTGTGGAACGCATATGCGGTGCATGCGGACCCCACTCGTAGAGGGTGCGCATGCACCGCGCGAGGCAACGAGACTAACGCCAGTTTCCAGAAGGGGTGTGATCATATGGAACATATAGTGAGGATAGATGGGGAAAAGGTTTTTATCAGCGACGGCAGCGGCAATCTTTCGGAGGCCCCGCTCTCGGCCGTGCAGTACGAGGATCCGCGGGAAGGGGATACGGTGAGGCTTTTTGAGACCGACAACGGAATGCTGGTGTCGAAGGCGGAGGACGAGCCGCTGGATGCGTATCCGGCGGACGGCGCGCAGGCCGGGGCCGGCGGCGGACAGTATGGCGGACAATACGGAGATCAGTATGGATCCGGGCGGTATGCGGGATCTGGAGCCGCGAACGGAATGGGAGGACAGCGTGCCGGAGGGGCCATGAGGAAGTGCAACAAGCACGTTTTTGTGTGGCTCTTCGCCTTCGTGCTGGGAGAGTTCGGAGTCGACAGGTTTTACAGGGGGCAGATCGGGCTCGGCATCCTGAAGTTCATCACTGCAGGCGGCCTCGGAATGTGGTTCCTGGCGGACTTCATCATCGCGGCGATTAAGGCCTACAGCAACTCAGCCTTCGGACCTGACGAAGATGTCGTATTCGTAAACGGGCAATACGCAAAATAAGCGCAAAATAAATCACTGGCACACCGCGCCGGGCAACGGGCGGTATGCCAGTTTTTTATTTTCTGTTTTTCCTTTCTTTCCTGGCGTACGCCATTGTCTGCTTCAGTGCCGAGTCTCTGTCCACTCCCGCCAGCCGCATTTTGTGAGCGTAGGCCAGGAACTCGCCGAAGTCCGCACCTGGCTCCAGACCTTTTTCCATGAGATCGCGGCCGGTGAACCACGGCCTGTCCATGATCTGGCGGTACTGATCCAGCCTCTCCCGAAGAAATTCCGGATCGCCCGTAAAGGCTTCGGTGCCCGCCCTCACCGGGGCATCTGCCTGGGCGAACCATATCAGGTCCTCAGGCGCGCTGGCCTGGTCGAACATGCGATTCGTGGATTTGAGGGCCGGGTGAGATCTCGAGGCCACGTTGGGCTTCATGTGGAGGGGGACCATGTTCATGACATAGCTTTTCGTTTTTTTCTCGGAGACCAGGCGGTCCAGAAAAGCGCCGACCAGCGGCGCGCCCTCTGTCTCGTGGCGGTAGGCGTGGATGCGCCCCTTCACGAACTGCGTCGTCGTGATCTTCCCCAGGTCGTGGGTGAGGCAGAGGAGCATGAAAGCGTAAGGATCCGAGACCTCGCCGCGGAATGCGGCGGCCCTGTCGATCACATCCATGGTGTGGTTCCACACGTCGCCCTCGGGATGGAAAACGGGATCCTGCTCCAGCCCGATCAGCTGCTCCAGCTCGGGGAACCAGCAGTGGAGCTGCCCCATCTGCCGGAGAGCCTGGAAAAACCTTGAAGGCTCTTCCCCCTTCACCAGCGCCTTCCGCAGCTCCTCCTCCACCCGCTCCCGGGAGAGCGCCGAAAGGTCCATGACGCCGCAGAGGTCGATGGTCTCAGGGGCTATGGAAAAGCAGAACCGCGCCGCGAACTGGGCGGCCCGCAGGACCCGCAGGGGGTCCTCCGGAAAAGTTCGGGGATCCACGTGGCGGATGATCCCTTTTTCCAGATCCTCCCTGCCCCCGAAAAAGTCCAGTATCTCTCCGGTCAGCACGTCCTCCATCATGGCGTTCATGGTGAAGTCGCGGCGGCGGACGGCCTTCTCAGGGCCGATGAACGGATCCACCTCCACCTGGAAATCCCGGTGGCCGTTCCCCGTGGCCCGTTCCTTCCTGGGCATGGCGATGTCCAGATCCAGGCCGCTCATGGACATGATACCGAAGCTGGCCCCGTACTCCAGGGGCTTGCCAAGCCTGCACAGTATCTCCTTGAGCTCGCCCGGCTCGATGCCGTGGACCTCCACGTCCACGTCCTTGTTTTCAATATTCAGAAGGCGGTCGCGGACAAAACCGCCAACGAAGTAGGCACGCCCGCCCTTCTTTTCCACCATCCCGGCGATCTCCCGGGCCTTTTCCATTGCCGGATCGTTCATGACTGACCCTCCCGCTCTCGTACTCACTGCGACCATCTGCCGTTCAGTCTTTCCGGATGTCCCGGAACTTTCTGCCCATATGATACCACGGCCGGGGCACAGCCGGAACGCGGCTGGTGCACTGCCTGCCGGGACACGATCTGGGCGCGGCTGGCGAACTGCCTGCCGGAACGCGATCTGGGCGCGGCTGAAGCATTGCCTGCCGGAGCACGGCTGGAGTGAAGTGAGGACGCCGCAGGACGAGTCGGCCTCAAAAAAAAGTTCCCCCGCCAGGCGGATCAGTGCCTGACGGGGGCGTGTATGTAAGGGTATCGTTCTACCTGTTCTGGTGAGCCTTCTTTCCGGATGCCCTCCTTGCCGCAAGGAATAACAGCGCCGCTGCGGAGCCGGCCAGCAGCACCATGTAGTCTCCTGTTTTTCCAGGATCGTATGTCTTCGGCACCGGAGCCTCGGCCTTTGTGGCCTTTGTCGTTGCGGTCTTGGTGGTCGTCGTATTTCCGGAGTCCGGCTTGTCGGTCGTGTTTGCCGGGACGTTCGGCTTCTCCTCTTTCTTCTTGGTGTTCGTGACCACGAATCCATCGTCGCGGCCGCCGGTCACCTCTGTGGTGTACCCGTCAGCGCCGTCGGTCTCCATGGTATAAACGATGTCTGTGCCATTCTCCTGCTTCTTAAGGTCGGTGAAAGTGTAACTCCAGTTGTTGCCCGGGTTCAGGTCGATCTTGCTCACGACCTTGCCGTTGGCCTTGAGGTACACGGTCTCAAACTCTTCCATGCCGCCGAACCACTTGCCATTAACGTCGATGGAAATCTTTTCATCCACAGGCTTCGGCTCCTCCTTCTGGACCTTGGTGGTCTTGGTGGTGTTGCCGCCCACGGAGTTCTTGACGGTGTAGCCCACCGGAACATCACTCATGTCAACGGTGAAACGCACGTATGTGGTGGTGGATCCGTCTATCGCCTTGGTGTTGGTGATGTGGATCTTCTGCGGGTCGTCCTTGTCCTGTTTTATGGAAAAGTATTCGTTCTCCTCTGCGCTCAGGAACTTCACGTGGGAGTCCAGGTCGTCCGTGAGGTTTATCTCGTTCTCGGAAAAACCGTTGCTGTTCCAGAACTTGATTGTATACGTAACGATCTGGTCATCCGGGTCAGTGGTGATCTCCGTTTTGTCCACGCTCTTCTCTCCGTTGGAGGCGTTGTTGGCGCTGCCCTGGAGAACGTAGCTCTTGTGCTCCTGGTGGACATCTCCGTTCTCGGTATACGTGATGTTGGCCGTGTTTGTGAACTTGGCGGTGTTAGACCCGGCCGGAACCGTGGCCCAGTAAGTCACCAGGATGTGGTTGCTGAAGCTGCCCGGATACTTGAACACCAGGTTCTGCTGGTCCATTTCCCATGAGTACAGAGACGGATCTATGGCCTTATGTGAATCCCAGTCTGTGACCTGGATCCCCTTATCCTTGTCCAGTGTCATTCCATCCGGGATCCTGTCGTTCACTGTCACCTGGGAAATATTTCCTTCTTTCCTGTTGATATAAAGTCTGAACTTATAGCTTCCGCCCTTTGTCAGGTCAGCGATGCCGATCTGAGCTGCACTGGACGGATCCGAGTAATCATAGCCACCAAAACTGATGCCAGGGTTGTCAACGGCGTCCTTCATTATGGTATCGGTGAACTTCCCGCTTCCTCCTGTCGATGAACTCTGAGGAGCCACTGTTATTTTTTTCGAAGCCTCTCCCAGAGATATGTTCCCTGCCGACGAGGTGTCTTTGCTGACAGCTGTGACGAAGGCGCTGAAGCTGCCGGACAGGCCGCTCTCGATGCCGTCGCCGAAGATGATCTTGTACCTGCCGCCCCCCAGGTCTTCTTTTCCTGAAAAGTGCTGGCTGTTCAGGGAAAAGCTGACTTTTGACGCGATGTCTTCCGGAATAGTGACGATGGCGTAATCACCAGGGTGGATGGATCCCCGGTCAATGGTGTATTTAAAAGACACTATGGATGTGACTCCTGCCTCCCAGGTGTCGTTGGTCACGGATATCTGGGCGTGAACATGTGATGTTGCGTCGCTGCCGCCTGCCTCTGCAAAAGCCTGCCCCGGCAGGAGCATGGTGACGGCCGTGAGGAAAGCCACAAAAGCCGCTGCCACTCTGCGCTTGATGGTACTACGTCTGATAAGCATCTCCAATTCTGATCCTTTCAAATAACATCAGGTATTTACTATTTCTATGCAAACCTTTCATAGTATAACGCAAATCTTAAAATTCACAAGCGCATAATTATAAAATATACATCATTTATACAAAGTCACATGCGCGGATCAACATCTGAGTTTATTTGAAATTTGAGACCAGTCCCGCGGAAAATCTTCGGTTATCCTTCTCTAACCTAATATACATTTCCCAGTCTCACTGAGCGCAGGAGATCCACCTCCAGACCGCCACCTGACACTGTGACACCCCGACACTTAGATCGAAAACACCCGTCCTTCTTTTCTCGGACCTGCCGGCGGGATCTCCCCCTCCGGGAAGCCTACCACCACGCTGTCGACGCACTCGTAGGCATCGCCGTCGATGCCGGACTTCTTGAGGAGCTCTTTTCCCTCTGGAGTCTCAAACTGCTCCTTGCCCCTGTGGATCCAGCAGGTGCCAAGGCCCAGGGACGCCGCCTCGTTCATCATATTGGACAGTACGCTGCAGCCATCATGGATGCCGGTGCGGGCACCCCTCCTGGAAAAAATGCAAAGCACCGCCGGCGCTCCGTAGAAGCCATCGAATCCTTCCCGGCCCATGAGCTTCCCGTTGATCTGCCCCAGTTCTCTCACGGCAGAGGGCTCGGTGATCTTCAATATCAGAGTCTCCTGGCGGTTCATCCCGGTAGGAGCGTAGAGCCCGGCCTGGATGATCTCCTCCATGAGGTCTTCCGGAACAGGTTCTTCCTTGTACTTGCGGACGGAGCGCCGCCCCTTCAAAACATCTAAAATATCATGCATATCCAAGTCTCCTTTCTTTTTCTCTGTTCCGTTGATTATAACCCCGGCGGCGGGAAATTGCGCGGCCGCAGCAGGAACTTTGGGTGGCGGTATGGAAAAAAAACAAGATGCTGTCTGGGAGGCTGCAACGGCCAACAGGGCGCGGCTGGAAACAGAAAACAGGCCGCCGCACTTTCTCTCTCAAAATGCGACAGCCTGTTTCCAAATCGATCATTTCAGGTCGTCATCGTGATCTGTTGTGATTCCAGAATGTGTCAGTCCAGCAGACACCACTCGCGGAGGACGACGGCGTTGTTTTCTTCAGGGTTTTTCGAGGAAAAAAGGAATGTCACTCTGCCCCAGCTTCGAACATGCTCCAGAAATTCCGGGGCGCAGGGATTACGATCCAGTTCCCTTGTGTACTCCCGGGCGAACTCAATGAAGTCCATGCCTCCCTTGTGGTATCTGGTCCGCAGCTCCCTGGACGGAGCGATCTCCTTGCACCACACATCTATACCGGCTTTTTCCTTTGAGATCCCCCGTGGCCAGAGGCGGTCCACAAGGATCCGCTTTCCGTCCCCGGGTTCAGCCTCTTCGTAGATGCGCTTGATCTCTATTTCCATAAACCCTCTCCTGACTTGCTCAAACGTGTTACCGGCATCTCCCGGCGTATCCCGGTACCTCGTCTTATCTCTCCACTAGTTCAGGAACAGCTTCAGGTCGTCGTCAACTGTGCCGATACCCGCGATGCCGAAGTTCTCTACCAGTACGTTTGCAACATTTGGTGAGAGGAATGCAGGCAGTGTAGGTCCGAGGTGGATATTCTTCACTCCCAGGCTCAGGAGAGCCAGGAGCACGATCACTGCCTTCTGCTCATACCATGCGATGTTGTACGCGATAGGGAGCTCGTTCACGTCGTCCAGTCCGAAGATCTCCTTGAGCTTCAGGGCGATGAGGGCCAGAGAATAGGAGTCGTTGCACTGTCCGGCATCCAGAACTCTCGGAATACCGTTGATGTCTCCCAGGTTCAGTTTGTTGTACTTGTACTTCGCGCATCCTGCTGTGAGGATCACGGTGTCCTTTGGCAGCGCCTTCGCAAACTCTGTATAGTACTCCCTGCTCTTCATGCGGCCGTCGCAGCCCGCCATTACGAAGAACTTTTTTATAGCTCCGGACTTGACCGCGTCCACTACCTGATCTGCCAGGGCGAAAACCTGCTCGTGGGCGAACCCGCCGACGATGCTTCCGGTCTCGATCTCGGTAGGAGCCGGACATGTCTTAGCCTGCTCAATGATGGCGCTGAAGTCCTTTTCCTTGCCATACTCACCGTCGATGTGCCTGCATCCAGGGTATCCCGCAGCGCCTGTCGTCCAGAGGCGGTCTTTGTAGCTGTCCTTAGGAGGCACGATGCAGTTGGTGGTCATGAGGATAGGTCCGTTGAAGCTCTCGAACTCCTCCTTCTGCTTCCACCACGCGTTTCCGTAGTTGCCTGCGAAGTTGTCGTATTTCTTGAAGAATGGATAGTAGTGGGCAGGCAGCATCTCGGAGTGTGTGTACACGTCTACGCCTGTGCCCTTTGTCTGCTCCAGCAGCATCTCCAGGTCCTTCAGGTCGTGGCCGGAGATGAGGATGCCAGGGTTCTTTCTCACGCCGATGTCTACTGTTGTGATCTCAGGGTTTCCGTATGCCTCTGTGTTGGCCTTATCCAGGAGAGCCATGCCCTGAACGCCGTACTTTCCGGTCTCCAGAGTCAGGGCTACCAGGTCGTCAACGGTGAGGCTGTCGTCCAGTGTTGCTGCCAGGGCTCTCTGCATGAATGCGTCTACATCAGCATCGTCCTGCAGGAGAGCGTTAGCGTGCTTGGAGTACGCAGCCAGTCCCTTCAGTCCGTAGGTGATCAGCTCTCTCAGGGAGCGGATGTCCTCGTCCTTTGTGGCCAGAACGCCTACGTTCTTAGCCGCTGCGCCGTACTCATCTCTGGAAACACTCCACTTCGCTGCTGCAGGGAGCCCGGAAGCATCCTTTACCTGTGAGAGAAGCTCAGCCTTTGTGTTGAGGGTCATCTCAACTCTGTCCGCGATGGCCTCAAGGTCGAAGTTCGCGTTGGTGATAGTGGTGAAAAGGTTTACCGAAACCAGGTGGTTTACGTCTTCTGCAACGGTCGTCCCTTCAGCTCTGAGCTGTGTGGTCACTGCAGAAAGGCCCTTTGTAACATAGATGAGCAGGTCCTGCATGGCTGCCACGTCAGGGGTCTTACCGCACACGCCCCTTACTGTACATCCCTTGCATCCCGCCGTCTCCTGGCACTGATAACAAAACATTTTTGCATTTTCCATTGTTGGATCCTCCTGTTCATCGAGAACTGTTATTACCTTTGATCAACTTCCGGAGACCGTGCTGTTTCTGTGGCCGTCGGCGCACCCGGAATCTGTGCTCTGTTTTCCTTACAGCTGTATTCTACAGCAGGACAAAAAAACATCCCGTTGGAAATCCAACGGAATGTTATTATTTTTCGCTATTTATTTGATCGGCTCGATAGATCCCAGGGAACAATCCGCCGCAGCATAGATTAACCTTGTCCAACGGGTGAAACAGCACCTCGCCGCTCACCACGTTCACGCATATATTCCCTTTCGAAGGCTTTATTCATATTGCAGTACGCCTGAGCACACACTATTTTATTTATCTGAAAAGTCTTCCGTCTGACTTAACTGCTCGTGAACATCACGTCCATGATACATAATCCGCAGATCTCTTCTAGCTTCTGCTGTATACATCACTTTATACTTCATAAACCGAATTCCCGTTTCATTGCTGCTTCAACTTCATCTGCTGAGTAAACTCTGCCAGCACAAATATCTTTCGTGCCTTTTTCTATTTCTGCATCAAACTGTTCCTTTGTAAGAGAGCCATATGCAACAGGTTCCTCATAAGCCGGAAGTTTCATTTCAAAAGGAATCCCTCCCTGGAGTACAATCTGTCTCAGAAACATTCCTACTGCATTGGACATCGGAATGCCAAGTCGATCAAGCACTTGCTCTGCCTGTTCTTTCACCTCAGGCTCAACACGTGCAAATACATTTGCTGTTCTTGCCATAGACATCGCCTCCTCTTTTTTCTCCATTATATTTCGTCTGATTGCAAATCGCATTCAGTTCGCAATCTTTATCGTTTCTGCACTTACAGTAGGCAGATGGGAAATGAAGATCAGTCAAAAAGCTTCCTGTACTCTCCGTACCCCTGCTCTTCCATTTCGTCATACGGCACGAATCTCAACGCGGCAGAATTGATGCAATACCTAAGGCCTCCCGTTTCCTCTGGCCCGTCCGGAAAAACGTGCCCCAGATGAGAGCCTGCCTCTGCGCTCCGGACCTCTATGCGGATCATGCCGAAGGACGTATCTGTTTTTTCCTTAAGTGCGTCCTCCGCCACTGGCCTGGAAAAAGCCGGCCAGCCGCAGCCCGAATCGAACTTGTCCAGAGATGAAAAGAGCACCTCGCCGCTCACCACGTCCACGTATATCCCCTTTTCAAAGAAGTCATCATACTCCCCGGAAAAAGGCCTCTCTGTGGCGCCATGCTGCGTGACCTGGAAAGCCAGGTCGCCTATTCGTTTCCTGAGATCATTGTCGTTCATAACTTCACCCCTTTTCCTGATGCAGAGAATACCTTAACCCAGATCAGAGATCCAGGCTTCCCGGGTCCAACATAAAATCCATTGCTCCGATCACCAATATACCATCATCTGTCCGCCATAGTCTAATGAAGATTTTTGCCATATCTGGCATTTTTCTTCAGTACAGAAACAGCAATTGCAAGAATCATGCTTGTGATCTACCAAAAAGCACTCCCTCTCAGACCGCTTCTGAAAGGGAGTACCTCTTATCATCTGTATTATTCTATTATCCTTGTCTTAGTACAGCTTCGCTCCCGCCGGTATGTGGTCGTCCAGCAGTATGAAGTCCAGGTGCTCTTCGCCCTGGTACTGGCACACCATAGAGCAAAGCATGCCGCAGGAATCGATGCCCATCATCTTCCTCGGCGGGAGGTTCGTGATGGCAAGGGCGGTCTTGCCCGCCAGCTCCTCCGGCTCGTAGTACATGTGGATGCCGCTGAGGATGACTCTGTCCTCTCCGGATCCGTCATTCACCACGAACTTCAGCAACTTGCTGCTCTTAGGCACGGCCTCGCAGGACTTGATCTTCACTGCCCTGAAGTCGCACTTGCTGAAGGTGTCGAAATCCACCATGTCCTGGAATAGCGGCTCCACCTGGACCTTGGAGAGATCCAGATCCACCTTTTCCTTAGGAGCCTTCATGCCCTCAGGCTTCATCGTCGGGAAGAGGATCACGTCCCTGATCGAAGGCTGGTCGGTGATCAGCATGATCAGCCTGTCCACGCCGATCCCGAGTCCGCCCGTAGGAGGCAGGCCGACCTCGATGGCGTTCACGAAGTCCATGTCCATCGGATGGGCCTCGTCGTCTCCCGCTTCTCTTTCTCTCTGCTGCTCGGCGAAGCGCTCGTACTGGTCGATAGGGTCGTTGAGCTCGGAAAAGGCGTTGCCCAGCTCCCATCCGTTTATGTAGGCCTCGAAGCGGCGGGTGATGCGCGGATCGTGAGGATCCTTCTTGGCCAGCGGGGATATCTCCACCGGATGTCCCGTGAGGAAAACAGGTCCGTCCATCAGACCCGGAACGTCCTCACAGTAGTCGTCGAACATCTCTGCGATGATCTTTCCGCGTGTCCACTTGTTTACATCTTCCGGATCCATTCCGTATTCGATGGCGGCCTTTCTGGCCTCCTCGTCGGTATCGATCCTGTCAAAAGGAATTCCCGTCACCTTCTGAACGGTCTCGGTCATGTCGATCTTGTTCCACGGCGGAGTCACGTCGAACTCCTTGCCCTGATACTTGATGATCGGTGAGCCGTTGATCTCCATCGCGGACTTGTACACGATCTGCTCAGTGATGTCCATCATGTTGTCCAGATTGCCGTAGGCCATATAGCACTCCATGGAGGTGTACTCAGGGTTGTGGCGCTGGTCCATTCCCTCGTTTCTGAAGCACTGTCCCAGCTCGTAGACTCTGTCCATTCCTCCCACGATGCAGCGCTTCAGGTAAAGCTCTGTGGCGATCCTCAGGTACATGTCGATGTCCAGGGTGTTGTGGTGGGTGATGAAAGGACGGGCCGCGGCTCCTCCTGCTATGGTCTGGAGTATAGGGGTCCTTACCTCCAGGAATCCGTAGTCCTCCTCCAGCACCTGCCTGATGATGTGCTCGATGCGGGACCTCTTCACGAATGTGTCCCTCACCTCGCTGTTCATGATCAGGTCGACGTAACGCTGGCGGTATCTGAGATCCGGGTCCTTCAGGCCGCTCCACTTGTCAGGGAGAACCTGGATGGACTTGGTGAGCAGAGTGAGCTCATTTGTGTGGACGGATATTTCTCCGGTCTTCGTCTTGAAGACGATGCCCTTGATGCCCACTATGTCTCCGATGTCGTAGGTCTTGAAGAGCCTGTACTCCTCCTGGCCGATATCGTCTCTCCTGACGTAGCACTGGATCCTGCCCTGCTTGTCCTGGAGGTCAAAGAAGGCTGCTTTTCCCATGACCCTCTTGGTCATTATCCTTCCGGCGATGGCCACTTCCTCTCCGTCCATGGCCTCAAAGTTGTCCTTGATGTCACCGCTGTGGGCGGTCACGTCGTAAGTCTCGTGTACGAAAGGGTCACGGCCCATCTCCTGGAGATTCTTCAGCTTCTCCCTGCGGATCTTCCTCTGCTCGCTGAGGTCCTCTGCGGTCATCTCGCGGTCTTCAACAGGAGCCTTCTGTCCATTATCCTTGCTCATTAAAATTCCTTTCCTGTTTTTTCTGTTATAACTGAAAGCCTATGCCTTCTCTATCTTCATTACCTCGTACTTAACGTCTCCGCCCGGTGTGGTGAACTCCACCAGGTCGCCCACCTTGTGGCCGTCCAGGTTGGAGCCTACAGGAGAGTCCTTGGAGATCTTGCCGCTGAACGGATCGGCCTCGGTGATGCCGACGATGGTATATGCCTCTTCCTCGTTCGTGAGGATGTTCTTAACAGTCACCTTTCTTCCGATGCCGGCAACGTCGTCGGCCAAGTCATCGTCCCCTACGACCTTGGCTGTCCTCAGCATGTTCTCCAGCTCGGCGATCCTCTGCTCTGTCTCGGCCTGAGCTTCCTTGGCGGCGTCGTACTCGGCGTTCTCGGAAAGGTCTCCGTAGGAAATGGCGACCTTGAGCCTTTCAGCGTTTTCCTTTCTCGTTACAGAGACCAGGTGATCCAGTTCTTCCTCAAGCTGTTCCTTGCCCTCTCTCGTCATTTCTACAACTTCTGTCATCGCGTTATGTCTCCTTTCAATTCTCCTGCTTATCTATGATATGAACGTTTTCGCTCCCAGTGAGCCTGAGAAGCGCCGTATATCTTGGCTTGAATCTGATAATGTCTCCGACCTCCGGTGTCGCCGGGGCGTCCTCTACGTCCAGGATAAGGTGGTCTCCCGAGCAGCCGACTACCTGGATGCCGGGATCAAGAGGGATGATGTCGCCCGGGTCGCCGAAGTCCGCACCGCCGACGGCGCAGAGCGCCCTTTTTCTCATACCCCTGTCCACATAGGTGTTCTTGTGGCCGAAGGCATCCACTCCCAGGGTCCCGATCGGGTGAGAGGCCTTGAGCTTCACCTCTATGACCTGGGCCTCCAGGGTGAAGCTGTCGTCGTTGAGCATCTCCATCTGGTGGTAGCCATAGCAGGTGCAGGTCTCGTCCAGCGGTCCTACGAGGATCCCCGCTCCGATCCTGAGCATGTTTACCTTCGCAGGCATGTAGTCGTCGAAGACTCCCATGAGGCTGCTGGTGGCTCCCCCGGAGACGATCTCCAGAGGGCGTCCGATAAGGCCTTCCACGTCCTCCGCCAGGGCGGCAAGGGCGTCCATCTTGTCCTTCGTCGGCATCACGGAGCCGTAGCACCCCAGGTTCGTTCCGATGCCCAGGAGCTCGAGGCCCTTCATCTCTTTTTCCACCTTCACCGCGGCGTCCTTGAGTTCCTGGTGATCGAAATACCCTTCTCTCAGGTCTCCCAGGTCGGCCATGAGGATGACCCCATGGCTGGTGTTCTGGCTGAGAGCCGCCTCGTTCAGGGCCTCCAGGGTCTTCATCTCGCTGTTCAGGCTGGCGTCGCATATCTTCACCAGCTCTTCCACCTCCGAGAGCATCGGCACGCGGATCATCAGGAGCTTCGCCGGCATGCCTGCGTTCTTTACTCTGGCCAGCTGCTCCAGCCTGGATGAGGCCAGCAACTCTATCCCGCAGTCGGTGAAGTCCCTGGCCACGGAGACGATGCCGTTGGCGCCTTTGATGACCCCTGCAACTTTGATGCCGTGGCCTTCGCAGAGTTCCCGCACCTTGGTAACGTTTTCTCTAACCTTCCTGTGGTCTATCACTACCGCAGGATATCTGATCTCTCCCATGAGTTCCCTTCTCTCTTCGGGCCATCGGCTGCGCCCTGCAGTCTGAGGTCCATGCAACTAAGCCCTTCTGTTGTCCTTTACGAACCGCCTGATCTTCATGGCGGTGGTCACGTCAAAAGGCCTCTTCCTTATTATCACCTTGTTTATCTTCTTGAAGGCCGGAAGCTTTTTGTTCACTTCCTCCACCTCTCCCATGATCAGGACGTATTCCTGTTCATCGGTGAAGTCCTTCCCCAGCTTGTCCTCCACGTTCTCCTGAGATGTCCTCAGGGTCACGCAGATCCGGTTGTTGTTCACCGTGCCGGCTTCCTCGTCTCCCCAGACCATGCACTCCTCGATGTAATCGGAGTTCAGCAGGTAGTTCTCCAGCTCTTCCGGATACACGTTCTCCCCGTTGGCGGTGAGGATCATGTTCTTCTTCCTGCCCGTTATGTACACGTAGTTGTCGTCGGTCATGTACCCGAGGTCACCGGTGTGGAACCAGCCGTCCACCATGGCCGCGGCAGTGGCATCAGGGTCCTTGTAGTACCCCAGCATGATGTTCGGTCCCTTGAAGCAGATCTCTCCGACGCCCTCTTTGTTCGGCTCGTAGATCATGCACTGGTCCATTGGAAAAACATGTCCTATGGATTCGTTCCTGGTGTGGCCGCCTGCATCGGGGTTCAGTGTCACCATAGGCGAGGTCTCCGTCAGTCCGTATCCCTGCACGGCTCTGTATCCCAGGTCTGTGAGGAAGTCCAGCACCTTCACGTCGGCGGCTGCGCCTCCAACTATCGGGGTCCTGAGCTTCGAGCCAAACGTAGCCCTTATCTGCTTCGTCACCAGTTTCGACGGGTCGAGGCCGACCTTTCTGGTCACACGGCTCACCGCAAAGACCGCCTTCAGACTCTTTTCCTTTCCTTTCTTCCTGACCTCCCTGATGATCTTCGAATAGATCTTCTCAAAGACCAGCGGCACGGCCAGGAGCAGCGTAGGCTCCACCTCCTGCAGATCACTGACGATGTACTTGAGCCCCTGACAGAATGCCAGGGAACCCGTGCAGTAGATGGATTCAATGAATGAGCAAGTGCACTCGTAGGTGTGGTGGATCGGAAGAAGGGAGAAGAAAATGTCTCCCTTTTCCACCTGTATAAATGTCTGGGCCATCATGACGTCGGTGATGATGTTCTTGTGGCAGAGCATCACGCCCTTGGAAACTCCGGTGGTGCCGGATGTGAAAAGGATGATGGCCAGTCTGTCGTTGTAGACCTCCGCGTCGATGTAGTCCCTGACGCCGCTCTCCGTCATCCTTCGACCGGTCTCCCTGAGCTTTTCCCAGGAGAGGATGCCCTTGTCCGGATCTTCGTCCTCCGGCGCCAGGTCGATCCCTATGACATACCGTATGTCTGTGTCTCCGCTGTCCTTGATCTGGATGAAATCGTCGAAATGCTTTGAATCGGTGACGACGGCGGCCAGGTCTCCCTTCCCGGAAAGCTGGTGCAGCTCTCCCTCGTGGAGCTCCTTGTCCAGGGGCACGATCACGCCCACGCCGCCGACCACGGCCAGGTAGGTCTCGGCCCACTGGTAGCAGTTCCTGCCGATGACTCCGATGTTGCGGTCCTTGAGACCCAGCCCCAGCAGCGCCGTTCCCAGCGCGTTCACGTCCTCCAGCACCTGCCTGTAGGTGATGGATCTAAAGGGCTCGTTCCGCCTGAACTTCTGGAGGAAAAGAGTCCTGTCCCCATCCGTCGTGGCCCTCTTCTGGAGCATCTGCCGTATGTCCGTCACGGCGTCCCTCCACCTGTATAGCACGCATGGATCCGGGCTCCCGTTGAGCTCCTCCATGAACCGCTCCATCTCCTCCATTTCCCTGGCCTTGACCGCCAGGTACTCAGAAGACTGGTTTTCCGGATTTGTCAGTTGATCCCACATTTCGCCTCTCCTCGTTCTCGGGCTGATGAAAAAACGTATACGGTTGTGCCCCGCGTGGCGCATCACCTGAAAGTACGGTCGTCGTACTTGTATTCGTAATTTGCTTCCTCGAAGCGCTTGATCTTGAGTGTGGTGGTCTTCACGAACTCCTTGTCCCTCACCTCGAACCTCCGCACTCTCTTGTACGGCGGCATCTTGGCGTTGGCCTCCTCCACCGCGGCGCTCAGGATGCTGGCGATCTCCTTGTCGGATGTAGCCCCGATCTCCTTGAGGGCGGCCATCTCAGGATAGATGATAGCCGTGCAGAGCAGGTCTCCCTTGCTCTCCTCCGGTTTGCCATAAACCAGGACCTCGTTGATGTACGGGTTCAGGAGCAGGTAGTACTCCACTTCTTCAGGGAAGATGTTCTTCCCGCCCTTTGTCACGATCACGTTCTTCTTGCGGCCCGTGATGTACACGAAGCCGTCCTCGTCCATGTATCCGTAGTCTCCAGTCTGGAGCCATCCGTTCACTATTGTCTTCTCGGTGTTCTCCGGGTCCTTGTAGTAGCCCATCATCACCGATGGCCCTTTACAGATGATCTCTCCGATACCGGTCTCGTCCTGGTCGATCACCCTGACCTCCGTGCCCGGCATCACCTTTCCTGCGGCGTTGGCCTTGCTGTACCTGTCGGTGTTCATGGCGATGATCGGAGCGTTCTCGGTCATTCCGTAACCCTGGATTATCGGCAGACCCATGGCCTGGAACTCGATGATCACCTTAGGGTCGATCGCAGCTCCGCCGGCGATGAGGCAGTACAATTTATCGCCGAAGATCTGGTGTACCGGCTTGAACATCCGCTTCGTCACCGAAGGCCTGTTCTGGAGGTTCAGCCTCTTGGAAAGGGCGATCGCCCTCCTCAGCTGCTCAGAGCTGCCGCTCTTCTCCGCCTGGTGCCAGATCTTCCTGTAGATGTTTTCGAATATCAGAGGCACTCCCAGCATGATGCAGCAGCCGGCGTCCACGAAGTTGGTCTGTATGTGCTTCAGGCCCTCGCAGATGACCACCGTCGCTCCCTGGTAAAAGCACGTCATGATGGTGCATGTGCACTCGTATGCGTGGTGTATCGGGAGCACGGAAAGGACTCTCCCGCCTTCCGGTATGTGGAAGTACTTGCTCATGTTCACTACGTTCTGTGTCAGGTTCCTGTGGGAGAGCATCGCTCCCTTGGCCAGTCCCGTCGTGCCCGATGTGAACAGTATCGTGGAAAGGTCTTCCTGGTCCACCTCCTGCTCCATGTAGATCCGGTCTCCTGCGGCCAGGCGCTCCCGGCCTTTTTCGATGAGCTCGGACTGAAGCAGTATCTCAGCCTTGCTGCCGAAAGCGTTGAGACGAGCGCCGTCAGGCCCTTCCTTTTCCTGGAGATACTTGTCAACATCATCGACCGGTGAATCCATGATCACCAGGTACTTCAGCTCGGGGAGCTGATCCAGGAAGGAACCGATCTTGTCCGCCATCTTGGCCGAGGCAAAGAGGAGCTTCACGTCCGCCCTGGTCAGGAGGTTGACCATCTCTCCCTCCTCCAGGTTCTTGTCTATCGGGACCACAACACCCGCTCCCGAGGCGATGGTGAAGTAGGAAAGCACCCACCTGTAGCTGGACTCTCCAACTACGGCCATGTTCTCGCCCTTGAGTCCCATATTCAGGAGGGACGTGCCAAGACCGTTCATCTTGCGGTAAAAATCCTGGTAGGTTATGTGCTTCCACGGCTCGCCGTGAACGTCCTTGTACATGTAAGCCCACCTGTCAGGGTATCTGTTGACAGTAGCCCTTATGAACTCACGGATGGTCTCCACGTATTCCACCTTGTACAGGCTGTTTTCATATTTCCTGCTGTTCAATTCATTTTCCCCCGTCGAATATGATCTCTATCCCAGTGTGCTGCCGTACCTGGCGTATATCTCCTCGAGCTGTGCCTGCTCTTCTGCGGTGAGCTTCTGCTGTGCAAGCTGAGCCAGCGCCTCTGTGTCACCGCTGCTGGCGTATCCGAGAGCCTCCTTTACCGTGGCCGGATCGTCGTGGTTCTTGATGATGTTCTCCACCGTGGCCTTGTCCCGGCTGCTCATCTGAGAGAGGACGCTGTCAACCTGCTCCTGGGTGTAACCCTGGCTGGCCAGGGCCTGGCTCACGGCCTCCTCCGAGACCTTCGAGATCAGTTTGTCATACACGAAGAGACGGAAGATCAAACCCAGTGCCACCAAAACGATGATGATGATGGCAAGGACCTTCCGCCACTTTCTGCCAGTTTTCCTGTTTTCCTTCTTAATGTGCTTTGGGGCTGTTTCAGCCATCTCTACCTCCGGTTTCCCGGCCGGCGGTGTCCCCTCTTATCCGGGTCTACTTGATCTCCGGATGGTTGTCGATGTTGTCAGCCTCGGCCGGTTCCTTGATGGAGCCGTCAGGGTTGAATACAGGGAGCTTCTCCAGGTAGATTATGCCGTCCATCTCGGTGGCATCTCCTTCCGCCAGGACCGCTTCCCTTGCTGTTATCACTCCTCCGGTGGCTTCTACCAGCTGCTCCAGAGCCCTCAGGGACTCTCCGGTGCTGATGACATCATCTACGATGAGGATCCGCTTGCCGTTCATGATATCCCTCTCCTGACGTCCCAGGCACAGGGTCTGCATGTGATCCGTCGTAATGGAATCGACGTTAACGGTCATGATGTCCTGCATGTACAGCTTCGGGCCTTTTCTCGCAACGATATAAGGCTTTCCCGACTGCCTGGACATCTCGTATGCCAGAGGAATCCCCTTGCTCTCTGCCGTGATGATGACGTCGAACTCAGGTGACTTTTTCAGAAGGGCCTCTGCCGACGCCACGGTGATCTCCGTGTCTCCGAACATGATGAAGGCTCCGATATACAGATCGTCTGTTACCTTGCACAGGGGAAGATGTCTCTCGAGCCCTGCTATCTTCATGATGTGATCCATGATTCTTCCTCTCAGTCTGTTCTCTTCAGTCTGTTTTCAGTCTGTTCTTCTCTCAAAGTTCATCGAAGGGGCGCGCCCTGCGGTTTTCGCCCGGCCGCCCGCTGTCTGTAACGGGGTTATTATACCACAGACCTGCGTGTTTTCAATGTCTGCGGGTCTCGTCAAACTACTTTCGGGCAGGCTTCACAAAGCGCCCGTCTTCTCTTCTGCCCGGTCTCAGCGCCTACTTCTGTGCGTCGATCTGCTTCTGGAGCTTCTCGCCTTTCGCGATCTCCTTTTTCGTCCAAGGGACCGCCTTGCAGACCGCCACGTATCTGGCCTGATCGTACTCGTAGGCGCAGGTGGAAAGGGTGATCAGCTTGTCGCTTATGGTCGCCGTGTACTTAGGCGTTATCTCGGACTTGGAGACGGTCATGTCCAGGAAATCCTGCTTCGCCTGGTCGTCTGCGAACGAGGTCTTGTAGGTGTCGCTCACCGCCGGAGTGGTGTAAAAGGAGATGACCTGCAGGTGGTACTTGCCCGTCGGTGTCACGTACTCAAGCTGGCTGTGCTGGTCGTAGTAGTCCTGTTCCTTGTAGCTCTGTAGGGACCCGAACATGCTGCCGTCTTTCATATGGTGTCCGTAGATGATGGTGTTGAAATCGCCCAGGTCGTCCTGGTTGTTGCAGTCTATGAAAAGGGTCCCCGCTCCCGCTGCCTCTCCATAGATGTTGTGGTGGAGGTAGTAGTCGTTGTCCGCTCCCTTGGCCACCGGGTAATTGATGATGGTGTCCTTGGAATACAGCCATCCCGCCACGTTCGGGTCTATGTCATGCAGGGCATCGAAATCTATGACTCCCGTGAACTGGTCCGGATCCACCTTTGCTGTCTTTTCTACTTTCTTATAATCCTGGCGGTCCGAGTAGTAGCCCCACAGTCCCGTGGCCACCTTGTATCCGCTCACCGCGATTATACCCACGAGTGCCACGATGATGACCTTGTAGGCCGCATCCCTGGCGCCGCCCTTCTTTCTTTTTTTCATATTTAACGCCTTTCGCCTTCATTCAATGCGCTCGATTATAACACGCCCGCCGAAGCTATGGCAATGCGGCCCGCCTTGGGTTATCATATTCGGAGCAGGGCATGGCCCGGAAGGCATGACCCGGAACAGGAGAAGTACTATGAAAAAGAATCGTTTTATGGAGCTGCAGAACGGCAGCGATATACGCGGAGTGGCGCTCCCGGGAGTCGAGGGGGAAGAAGTAGACCTGACTCCGCTGGACGCCATGAAGATCGGGGCGTCCTTCGCCAACTGGCTGACATACAAGCTTAACAAGAATCCGCTGAATCTGAAGATCTGCGTGGGCAGGGATCCGAGGCTCTCCGGGGAGGACCTGGTGGACGGACTGCTGAAGGGAATCGCATATTACGGTGCTCAGTCTGCCGATGCGGGACTGGCGTCCACCCCGGCGATGTTCATGTCCACGGTCATGGAATACTACGAGTTCGACGCCGCAGTCATGGTGACGGCGAGCCACCTGCCTTTCAACAGGAACGGTTTCAAGTTCTTCACGGCGGAAGGCGGGCTGAACAAGGAGGACGTGACTTCCATCCTCAAGATGGCCTCCAAGATAAACATGTCTCCGGATTTTCCATATGAGACCGAAAAAGTCCAGCTCATGGACATGTATTCCGCAACTCTCAGACAGATGATCGCAGGAGGACTCCGCAGTGATCTCTCGGGGATGCACATCGTCATCGACGCGGGCAACGGCTCCGGCGGCTTCTTCGCCACGGACGTCCTGGCCCCTCTCGGTGCCGACATCTCGGGGAGCCAGTTCCTGGAGCCGGACGGGCATTTTCCGAATCACATCCCGAACCCGGAGAACCCTGAGGCCATGGAAAGCATCTGCAAGGCCGTAAAGGATTCCGGCGCCAATCTGGGTATCATATTCGACACTGACGTGGACCGGATCTCCGCCGTGGACGGACATGGTGAGCCGATAAGCCGGAACCACATAATCGCTCTGGCCGCCGCCCTTGCTGCCGACGATCATCCGGGCGGGACCGTGGTCACCGACAGCATCACATCCGATGAGCTGCGTGTCTTCCTTGAGAATGACCTCGGCCTCAGGCACCTCCGCTACAAGCGCGGCTACCGCAACGTGATCAACAAGGCCCAGGAGCTTCGCCAGGCAGGTGAGGACGCCTTCCTCGCCATAGAGACCTCCGGCCACTGCGCCTTCTCCGACAATTACTTCATGGATGACGGCGCCTTCCTGGCGGTGAACATCATAGTCGCCGCAGCGAAGATCAAGAAGGAGTCCGATGGTCGCGAGGACATCCGGTCCCTCATCTCAAGTCTGAAGACTCCTGCGGAAGCACGGGAGTTCAGGCTGGACATCGTGGATCCGGATTTCCAGGAAAAGGCCGACGAGATCCTCGCCGCAGTCGAGTCTCTGGTTCGTGAAAACGACTGCCTGACTCTGGTGGAGCCGAATTTCGAGGGCATCCGTGTGAATTACTCACTGGACGGAACCAACGGCTGGTTCCTTGCCAGGAAGTCTCTCCACGATCCGGTGCTGCCGGTGAACATCGAGTCGGAGCAGGAAGGTGGCGTGGAAAAGGCCGCCGCTCTGCTCGCGGACTGCCTCGGGGAGATCGAGGGAGTGGATCTGGCGCCGCTGGGGAGATAACTGCATTTCGGTTTCGGAATAAATTGCATATGCTTTAGAAAAAACAGGGCAGCTGTATCCTTCGTTTTTCTCAATTCGTTGAGATCGCGAAAGTACAGATGCCATGTTTTTTTATTTTGTATTCAGTTATTTCGTATTTTTCACGCCGCTCTGGAGCATCAACTTTCCTCCGCCCGGGGCGGCCGCTGCGTTCACAGGATCACGAAGTGGTTTTTCCTGAACTCTATCATCCCCTCGTCTCTCATGTGACCGAGCTCCGAGGACATGGCGCTGCGGTCAACGCACAGGAAGTCCGCCAGTCCCTGGCGGTCCAGGGAGATGTCGAAGCTGTTCGATCCGGCGCGCTCCGCCTCCATACGCAGATAGGCCATGAGCTTTTCCCGGGTGGTCCGGCGGGAGATGAGCTGGAGTTTCCTGTTCTGGATCAGGTTCTTGCGCACCAGCACCTTCATCAGATTGTCGAGGATCCTTCCGCGGATGCTGTCGTCGCTGCGGTACCGGGCGAGGATCTGGCTGTCCTTTCCCTCGGGCAGGTCAGGCGTCTCGAAGGACATGAGGCTCTTGTATGATATAAAGGCTAGCTGTGAGTCCTTCTCACACATGGCATTCACTGGAATACTGTCGTACTCGGCCGCCACGAAGGTCTCCGCGAAGATCTCCCCGGGCTCGACCACGGCTATAACGCTCCTCCGTCCGTCGAGGTCATCCTTTGTTATTGAAACGCTGCCGTCGATCAGGATCGCGATCTCGGTGACCTTGTCTCCCTCGGAATAAATGAATTCCCCCTTCTTGAACTCCTGGAACCTCAACCTCGCGATCTCGTCCAGGCGGGCGATCTCATCTTCCGCGAGCCGGTCCATGATCCTGCACCTGGTCAGACCCTTGTACAATTCCTCTCTCGTCATTTTCCTCATCTCCCCACCTCTGGCTGTCTACCTAAGCAATTTCGTTGTAAATCCAACATTTCTTAATTAGAGTATAGTAGCCATAGTTGGTGGAGTCAAAGAAATTGTTTTTCCATTTTCCTGTATTTTAATGCGGTTCGAGCGCAAAAAGAGACGCAGCCACGATGGTGCGTCTCTTTTCCTTACCTTATGGAAGGCCTGGCTACTGCCTGTGGCCTAACTTGTTTTTCCTGCGGTGCTCTGTGAGCATTATGGTAAGAAGGCCTACTCCTGCCGTTACCAGCAGCGCGGCCCAGATCATCAGGACGCTGTTGTCGCCGGTCTTCACGATGACCTTCTGGACCTTCACGGAATCCGGCTGCTCTACGACCTTGCGGGTCTCCTTTCTGGTGACCTTGGTGATCGAGATATCCATCATCTTCAAGGTGTGGGTGTTTGCCAGCTTCTCTGTGGTGTCCTTGTCCTCCACGAAACCTCCGTCCGTGCCGGTCTTGTAGACGGTGATGCCGCTGTCGTACTGGCCGATGGCGAAGACGATGTCGTCTGCCAGCTGGTACCCTTCAGGTGCGGATGCCTCGTGGAGCACATAGTACGTGCCCACGTTCAGAGATTCGCCCTTGTCGAGCCAGCGTGCAAACGGTTCAGCCTCTTTTCCGCTCGTCCAGCTTGCAACGACCTTGCCGGTCTCCGCCTCGCGGATCTCCATCTTAGCTCCCGGCAGATATTTTCCGGAGGAGTCGATCTTGGCTATCTCCAGCTTAGTGACCGCGTCGTTCACGTTCGTATCCGATGCGGAGATCACGTAGTTTCCGCTGAAGGTGCTGTTCCCGGCCAGGTCTACAACTCCGAATGTGGAGAAGGAAGCCGAGTTCACGCTCATCTGAGTCAGCTTGCCGCCACTCACGGATATGGTCCCCGTCACCGGAGCCACAGCCGTGGCCGAATCGTTGAGAAGGTGCACGATCTTCAGGTCTTTTGAAGCGGCGCCGTTGGTGTCAACGCCCGCCTTCGGCTGGATCGTCACGTTCACCGACGTTGCCGGCTCAACTTCGTTTCCGGCCGAGTCTCTGAATGTGATGTCATAGAACGCCACATCCTTGTAGTCGCCGATCGATGCCTTGAGGTTAGCCTTAACGGCATCTCCAGGCTCCACCTTCTTCACGGTCATGGAAGGCTTTATCACCTTGCCGCTTGCGTCAACGAATGCATCCTTGGATGTGATCCCGACGGCCTCAACGGTTCCGTCCGAAGACTTCGCCTCATATCTTGTCTCGCCCTTTTCGGCCTTGATGCTGTCGAGAGAGACCTTTTCCTTGTCCTGAACGTAGTCGAAGCTGCTGTCCGGCTTCGTCACGTCCGCGGAACCGATGGCGTTGCCGCTCTCGTCCACCATTACAGGAACTCCGTCCTGATACTTGATCTGGAACTTGACGCCCGGATAAGGATCCACCTCGTGCCCCGCCGGTGCGGAGATCTCCTTGAAGTAGTATGTCACGCCCTCCTGCACCTTATCGAAGTACATGTAGCCGTTCTTGTCCGACGTGGATGTCTGGACGAGGATGTCGTTTCCGCCGTCAACCACCTGATACAGCCCGTAGATCGCACCCTGCAGAGGGTCGTGAGGCTCTTCTCTGGAGGTCTTCTGGATACGCAGCACCATAGGCTTGTACGTGTTCACGAAGCTCTTCTTCTCGCTGGTGATCCTGCCCTGGCTGTCGTATGTTATGCTTCCATCGTCGTATGCGATCTTGCTGTCCCTGGAGCCGTCGTCCGGGATGACCTCGGTGACGGTGTACCCGGCGCTGTCGTACTTCACGTTCTGGAAGCGGATGTTGCCGTTCTCGTCACATACTCCGTACTGGAGGATGCTGGAATCGCTGTTGCCAGTGAGCTTGAACACGAACTCTCCGTCCTGGAGCACTGCGCCCTTGAGGATCTTCTTAGCGGAGATGTCCACGCTCTTTTCCAGGGAGTTGGTGATGGTGGCCGTCCTCATGCCGCCGTCCCCTGTTCCGTAAACGATCTGGCCTGTGTAGCCCAGATCCTCGAGGCTCGTGTCTCCGATTGCCTTCTCCGTAACGGTGTACCCGCTTGTGTCAGCGTCGAGACCGGTGAAAACATATTCCCAGCCGTTGTCACTGGAGAGCACCGCGCTCTGGACCACCTTGTCTCCCTTGTGGAGCTGGACTGCGATCCTGTCAGGCCTCAGCCCGCTCCGGTCGTTGCTGTCGTTCCATATCTTTTTCACCTGGAGCTGTCCGGCTGCGGTGTTGGTGAATGCCGCGCCGTCCCCGCCGTTGTCGTAGGTGACGGCCGCGTTCAGGGCGTTGGTGTCCTGATCCTTTGTGACATCCACTGTCACCTTCTCACTGTGCCCGTCGTAGGCCACGTCGTTCAGGGTCTGGCCTCCGTGCTCCTCGGTGATGTAGTAGGTGTAAGTACCTTCCTTGTCGTATGTGAGCTTGGAAAAGTAGAATTCTCCACTGCCGTCGTTTGCGGCCGTGTCGATGATCTCGCCCTTCGGAGAGTCTTTTCTCAGCTGGAACCTGTAATCTCCGGCCTTCAGCTTTCCTCCGCTCAGGCTCTTGCTGCCGCTGATGACAGCCGCAGCCCTGGAGAACCTGTTGGTGAAGCTGGCCTTGCCGTTCTTGTCCAGGCCTGATACATTCGCTACAAGGCTCTCGGTACCGTCTTCCTTTACAGTGACTGTCACGTTGTAGACCTTTGAGTCGTATGCGACTCCTGCCTCGCTCCCGGCCTCCTCCGAGATGGTATAGTGATACTCGCCAGGCTTGTCGAAGTTAAGCTTGCTGAAGCTGATGCCGCCCTTCCCGTCGTTGGAGACGGTCTCCACTACGTTGCCGCTTTCGTCCTTGAGGTCGAACTTGAATTCTCCGGACTTCAGGTCTCTGCCCTCCAGCTTCTTCTCACCGGTAAAGGCCACGGAAGCGGATGACTTGCCCTTCTCTTCCTTCGAGTTGTTGACGATGACCCTGGCTGTCCTCTGAGTGGTCAGGGAGTCCTTGTGGATCTCAGTTCCGTTGCTGCGGTCCACCTTGTTGGCGATGACCTCGCCCCTCAGGCCGCCTTCGTTGATATAGGTGGCTGCAGGAGCCAGGATCGTACCGGCTGCCACGTTCTGGATCTTTACCGTGCCGGTGTAAGGCACGTAGCTGTCCCCGTCCTTCTGGACGATGTTGTAGATGATGTGCCTGCCAAGTTCCTCGTAGTTGCCATCCGCACCGCTGCCATCAATATTCAACTGCTGCAAATAGTAAGTGTCATAACCGGTGGCATCTATGTTGATGAGAAGGAATCCATTCTCGTTCAGAGTGTTCTTGATGCCAGTGCCGTTCTGGACCCAGTTGAACTCGGCACCGTCGTTCAGGTCGTTCTCGAGCTGTCCGGTGGTGGATCTCAGGTTGATCACGCTGAGGGAGCCCTCTCCCTCCTTCGCGCCGTTCCTGGCGTTTGCCAGCTGGGCTGAAACCCCCTTCAGGTACTCAAGATTGCCACTGACCTTTGCAGTGATACCATCACCTTTCTGGATGTACTTCATCTCGCCGTCGCGGTTCCGGTAGTTCTCCACGACCACCTTGTGTCCATCCGAAGTAAAGGTCAGATCTCTGTTGTTGTTCTTGTCTCCGTTGTTGCTTCCGGTCCAGGCAGGATCGCTGAAGTTTTCGATATAGGTCATGTAACCTCTGCCCTCGTTATCGAAATAGTTCATGATCAGCTTGCCCTGGGTGTCCTGGATCAGGGTCCCGATATAGTTGGAATAGTTCGATTTATTCTCTATCGAACGGATGTGATTGTACTCGTAGGAGACTCTGAAATCTCCTGCCTTGTCCCCATCCTTGACAGGCGATCCGTCGCTCAGCTCGTAGACTGCCACGTCCTTCTTCTTCACTTTTTGCAGAGTATTCTTCGCGTTGTCCGACGTCAGGGTCACGGAAGCCTTCGTCTTTCCCGCAGGCACCGTTATCTCAAAGGTGTCCAGAGGCTCTGTGGTACTGCCTTCCTCGTATGTGGCAAACTTGAAGGTCCTGTCTTTTGCCAACGCCTTGTTCAGAGTCTTGGTGACGCTGATCTTCGTGACCGCGTTGTTCTCCAGGGTCCTGCTGTCCTGGTTCAGGTCGGCGCTCGGGCTCGTGGCCCTCAGCACGCCCACCTTGATGTTGCCCTCCAGGTGCTCGTGGTTGATCATCTCGTTGGCGTAGACGGCGTAGTTGGTGGTGTCGTCCTCCTTGTTGATCATCCTCAGGACCTGATTGTAGGTATAGTCAGTGGTGCCGTCCCAGTAGTTCTTCTGCTGGCCGTTCTTGAAGGCGAATACGGAAAAACTGTCGGTGGAGAAATCGGCCTTCTCGCCGCTCCCCAGCTTCACTGTGGCATCGCTGACGTTTTCCACGGTAACGTCCTTTGCGCTTATGTCTGCGCCCTTCGTGACGCCGTTGTTCTGGGAAAGAACGTCGCTACTCAGCGCCAGGTGGCGGATCTCGATGTCCTTTTTTGAATCAGCTTCAAGGTCTCCGGAGAGCTGGTCGTCCAGGAATTCCACGGAGAGCTTTACGGAACCCTTCGCAGGCTCGTACTCCACCGTGCTTCCGTCACTTGCTTTTCCAAGAAAAGCAAAATCGTACAGCAGTGTGTTCGACGGTGTCCATGTGTCGTCGCCGGCGGATCTGCTCTTGTTCAACGCCTTCATGTAGGCCTTGTAATCGTAGTCGCCGGAGCCTGATACTACAGGAGTCACCGTGAGTTCTGCGTCGTCAGGCACTGCCGCCGGATCGCTTAGGGTGGCAGTCACTCTAAGGCTGCCGTCCTCGGACGTCCACTGGTACTCTGTCTTCTCGGCTGTGCTCAGATCTGCCTCCTGGGTCGCCTGAGATGTCTGCGCATTCTGCCCGTTCTGGGCGCTCTGTGCGCTTCCTGCGCTCTGTGCAGCTCCTCCGGATGCTGTCTGCTTCTGAGCTTCTGAGGCGGATGCAGATGAGCTGTTATCTTCCGATGCAGCGGATGAGGATGCCGCCTCCCCTGAAGTCTGATATGTCTGCGAGTCGTTCGACGCCTTCAGATTTGAAGCAGTGGTGAAAACTCCGCTGGTTATCACCATGGCCGCGCAGCAGAGGAGCGCCAGTATCTTCTTCATGTTATTTTTCATCTGCGCTTCCCCCTCTCCTTCTTCTCATGGCCAGAACGATCAGGGCAGCCGCCACAGCTGCGATGGCCACGCACCATACCAGAGGCTGGTTTATGCGGTCCATGAGGCTGGTGTCTTTCTTGTTCAGGTCGATGTTGCCCTCTGGCGTCTTGATGTTGTCCTTCTGAACGCCGTCAACGGAGGTGCCTGCCGAGCTGCTGCTGTTCACGGCTGCTCCGTTCGAGGTCTGCGTCCTCAACACCCTTGTGCTGCCCGTGGCGGTGTTCCTGGCCACGTATCTTATGATGTCCGGAAGCACCTGATATCTGGTGTTGCCGTTCTTAACGGTGATCACCTCGGTGATGATCTCCTCGACGGTCACGTGTCTGAATTCAGTGTTCGCCTCGTCCCTGTAGTACACGGAATACGAGGTCCTCGGGGAAAAGTAGCTGTGCTCCAGTGAGGCCTGCTGCCCGTCCACTCTGAGATAGTGCTTCCCGTCCTTGTCCATGGAGTCTGGAAAAGCGATCTCCGTGTCACTGCCGGCTTTTGCGGCGACGGTGTCAGTGCCTATGACGTTCCCCGTGGCGATGTCCACGTACTGGATCGTCACCTGCCTGTCCGGCAGGTCCGTAGAATTGCTGTATCCTTCCGGATCGTAGTAAACGTAGGTCTTCTGCTGGCCGTCACCCCACTTGTGGGTGATCTTGCCGGAAAACTTCTTGTTTACGGTATATCCGTCTATCTTGTTCTCAGTTGAAGGATCGAAGGTCTCTGTGCCTCCCTCCGAGATGTTCTTTCTCACCACGCCGATGCACTTGTTGGTGGCCGAGTCGTATTGCAGGATGTACCAGGTGTAGGAGCCTGATCCGGAGCCTGCTTTTTTATAGGAAAAAGTGTATTCTCTCGTTGCGTCTCCCACCTTGTGGGTGATGGTGTTGCTGCGGGATGTGAGAGTGTAGTATGAATCTTTGCCGTTCACGGTGACCTTGAAAACATCCGGCGCATAGTAGGTCACCGGCTGTCCGTTCACTGTGAAGGTATTGGTCTGGAGCACGTTACCGGACTCGTCTTCGTATTTCACCTTTACCTGATAGCTGTCCTTGCTGCCATTGTTTCCGGACTTCGTGTAAACAAGGGTCTCAGATGTGGAAACAGAGCCGTTGCCCTTCTTGTATTTCACCGGATATGCGATATTTCCGTCACCTGCGCCGGAGCCGCTCACCGGACATTTGTAAGTTGCCGACCCGGACTTTATCTCCTCAGGTACGTCAACAGTGCCCCCGTCCTCTGTGGAGATGCGGGCGCTTACTTTTTTGAGCACGTTCTTGTTCTCATCCGTGCAATATACCGTGTACGTCACCTTCTCGCTGTGCTGAACGTACTTGAAGGTCACGTCTCCATTTGCCACAGCGTCCTTCGGAGCCGATACATCCACAAGGTCGTAGTCCTGCTTTTCCGAGGCGTCATAATAAGTGGACCTCACGGAAACACCGTCCGCCAGCTCGTCCTGGGACAGCTTGTACCCGTAGTGAGCCCCGTCCTTGATCTCAAAAGTCACATCTTTGACCTTTGTTTTTCCGTCCGCCCTGTACAGCTGAAAAGTTATGGTATGGTTTCCGGAAGCCGCATAGGAAAACATCCCCGGCGCCATCATGCCGATACTCATCAGCAGCGCCAGCACCATGACGAATATCCTTCGCACCGTACTGACTTTTCTCTCTTCTGCTCTCATACGATCCTCTTTCCTGGTCTTTCATTGCCGCAAGAATTCTGAGTTTTGATTTTTTTTGCCATTATCTGAAACTACATTATACGCCGGTTCAGACAATTATTCACACGCTTTTCATTATCAGGACAATGTTTTTTCTTATAGCCAAAATCACAGCATCTTCAACGCTAATGCGGCGTTCTATGGTTTTGTACTTCCCGACGGGCGCACACTAAAACAGGGTGCCACGTGAAAACACGTGACACCCTGCCTTTGCCATTATTGCATTTTTGCCTCCCCCATGCGGTCCCAATGCGGTTCCACAGAGGTTACGGCCTATCCTGCGAAGTCCTTGAGGACCTCCTCGTCTTTTGCCCTTCTGGCCTCGATCTCTTCCTTCAGCATCATGTCCTTGACCTTCATGAGCCTTGTCTGGTTTCCACGCTCGTCCTCGTCGAGCTTCATCTTGATGTACTTGATGGTCTCCTGGTAGTCAGGGATCTTCACGTACTCGAGGGCGTTTACACGACGGCGGGTCTTCTCGATCTCGTCCGCCAGGAGCATGGCCTCTTTTTCCATGGCCGCAAGCTTGAGCAGCTTAGGAAAAAGCTCGGTCAGCTTCTCTATGGATTTGTCCAGCTCTCCCGAGGTGGTGGCAAATCCGTAAGGATATACATCAGACTGGTCGGTGGAGTTCATCTCGAAGTCGAACTCCGGGACCTCGACGCTCATGACGTTCTTGGTGGACGCTATGAGGTTCACGCTCTGCTTAGGATACATCAGCGCTTCCTCCAGCATCTCCGGCGTCATCACCGCACGAGCCACCGAAAAGCTTCCGTAGACATCCTTCAGCTGGGGATCCACTTCTTCCCTCAGCTTCTGGATCTCTCTGGCCAGGTCAAGAAAGATCTTCATCATCTCGTCTCTCTTGTCCTTCAGGAGCTTGTGCCCCTTGATGGCGACTCTCAGCTGATCTTTGAGGGTGGACAGGACCATACGGGTAGGATTTACATTCATTCTAGCCATAGGATCATCCCTTTCTCTGTGCGGTTATTACTTCTCTTCCTTCTTGCCTTCCGGATCGTAAAACTCGTCCAGATATGCATCTCTTACACGCTTCAGCTCGGAACGAGGCATCTCTCTCAGGAGCTCCCAGCCGATCTCCAGAGTCTCCTCTATGGATCTGTCGGTGTTGAAGCCCTGGGATACGTACCTCTCCTCGAACTCGTCGGCGAACCTTGCATACAGCTTGTCCGTGTCGGACAGTGCGGCCTCGCCCAGGATGGCCATCAGTTCCTTGGCCTCCTTACCTCTTGCATAGATAGCGAAGAGCTGGTTCAGCACGTCTGCGTGATCCTTACGGGTCTTGCCTTCTCCGATACCCTTATCCTTCAGACGGGAAAGAGAAGGAAGTACGTCGATAGGCGGCGTGATGCCCTTACGGTTCAGGTCGCTGGAAAGAATGATCTGGCCCTCGGTGATGTATCCCGTCAGGTCAGGGATCGGGTGAGTTATGTCTCCCTCAGGCATGGTGAGGATCGGGATCATGGTGATGGATCCTTCTACGCCCTTCTTCTTTCCTGCTCTCTCGTACATGGTAGCCAGGTCGGTGTACAGGTATCCAGGATATCCACGACGGCCAGGTACCTCTTTACGTGCGGCGGATACCTCACGGAGGGACTCGGCGTAGTTGGTGATATCAGTGATGATGACCAGTACGTGCATATGCTTCTCAAAAGCCAGATACTCGGCTGCGGTCAGTGCCATACGCGGCGTGGCGATACGCTCTACCGCAGGGTCGTTGGCCAGGTTCATGAACATTACTGTCCTGTCGATGGATCCTGTCCTTCTGAAGTCGGATACGAAGAATTCCGCTTCCTCGTATGTGATACCTACGGCTGCGAAAACAACGGCGAAGTTGGAATCGGAACCCAGTACCTTGGCCTGTCTTGCGATCTGTGCGGCCAGCTCGGCGTGAGGCAGTCCGGCCTCGGAGAAGATAGGCAGCTTCTGACCTCTTACCAGAGTGTTCAGTCCGTCGATGGCGGATACTCCTGTCTGAATGAACTCAGACGGGTACTCTCTTGCGGCAGGGTTCATAGGCAGGCCGTTGATGTCCATCATCTTGTCCGGGATGATGTCAGGGCCGTCGTCGATAGGGTTGCCCATTCCGTCGAATACACGGCCGAGCATGTCCATGGACACGCCCAGCTCGATGCCGTGACCCAGGAACCTCACCTTGGACTGCTCCAGGTTCAGGCCTGCAGAGTCCTCAAAGAGCTGTACCAGCGCATCTGTGCCGTTCAGCTCCAGGACACGGCAGTGTCTGATCTCGCCGCTCGCCAGCTCGATCTCGCCCAGCTCATCGTAGCCTACGTTCTCTACGCCCTTCACGAGCATAAGAGGGCCGGCTACCTCCGATATGGTTTTATATTCTCTTATCATTCTGCTTCACCTGCCTCCTTGATCAGATCGTTGATAGTGGATTCCATTCTTCCTACGATGCTGTCGTAGTTCTCGTCCACCTTATCCTCAGTCAGGTATTTGAAACGTCCGATTTCCTCTCTGATAGGAAGGGCTGCCAGCTTGCTGAACTCTACTCCGCCTTCAACTCCTCTTACTGACTCCTTGTAGTATCTGAGGATCATGTCGAGCATCTTGAACTGCTTGTTGGTGGAGGAGTAAGTGTCTATCTCGTGGAAAGCGTTCTGGTGCAGATAGTCCTCACGGATCATCTGGCATGTCTCCAGCTTCAGCCTGTCTGTCTTGGACAGTCCGTCGACACCTACCAGCTGAACGATCTCGTTGAGTTCAGCCTCCTCCTGGAGCATGTGGAGGGCCTCTGCTCTGTGAACAGGAAACTCCTTGTCAACGTGCTCTGCAAACCACTTGTCCAGTCTCGAAGAGTAAAGCGAATAGCTCTTCAGCCAGTTGATGGCAGGGAAATGTCTCGCGTGAGCCAGAGAAGCGTCCAGTCCCCAGAACACCTTTACGATTCTGAGTGTCGCCTGGGATACAGGCTCTGAAATATCTCCTCCTGGAGGGGATACGGCTCCAATGGCGGAAAGCGATCCCTCTCTCTGATCGGCGCCCAGGCAGATGACCTTTCCTGCTCTCTCGTAGAACTGGGAAAGTCTGGATGCCAGGTATGCAGGGTATCCTTCCTCACCAGGCATCTCCTCCAGACGGCCGGACATCTCACGGAGGGCCTCTGCCCATCTGGATGTGGAGTCGGCCATGAGGGCTACTGAGTAACCCATGTCTCTGAAGTACTCGGCGATAGTGATACCTGTGTATACGGAAGCCTCACGGGCGGCTACCGGCATGTCTGATGTGTTGGCGATGAGCACAGTCCTCTTCATCAGGGACTCGCCTGTCTTAGGGTCGACCAGCTCAGGGAACTCCATCAGTACCTCGGTCATCTCGTTTCCACGCTCGCCGCAGCCGATGTAGACTACGATGTCAGCCTCGGCCCACTTAGCCAGCTGGTGCTGAACTACCGTCTTTCCTGATCCGAAAGGTCCAGGTACTGCGGCACAGCCTCCCTTTGCGATAGGGAACATCGTGTCGATCACTCGCTGACCTGTGATCAGCGGTTCATCAGGCGGAAGCTTCTCCTTGTAAGGTCTCTCTTTTCTTACAGGCCACCTCTGGAGCATCTGGACCTCTACGTCCTCTCCGTTCTCCTTTGTGATGACCGCCACCGTCTCGGTCACGGTGTAAGATCCGGACTGGATGGACTTGATGGTCCCCTTCAGTCCATAAGGCACCATGATCTTGTCCACAACGGCGATGGTCTCCTGGACAGTTCCCAGGACGTCTCCGGCGGCCACCTCGTCGCCGACCTTGGCCGTCGCCTCAAAAGGCCACTTTTTCTCTCTGTTCAGGGCAGGCTCGCTCACACCTCTCGTGATGTTAGTGCCGAACTTGTCCATCAGGGAGACCAGCGGTCTCTGAATACCATCGTAAATGGTCTCGATAAGTCCTGGTCCGAGTTCAACAGAAAGCGGAACCCCCGTGGTCACCACCGGATCTCCCGGCATCAGACCTGCAGTTTCCTCGTATACCTGGATAGACGCATTGCCCTCACGCATCTCGATGATCTCTCCGGTAAGTCCCAGTTTACCTACCTTGACCACGTCGTACATGTTGGCGCTGCCCATTCCAGAGGCAACTACAAGAGGTCCGGCTACCTTTACGATTTTACCTTGTTCCATATTTCCTTGCCTCCATTATTTATCGCTGAACAGAATGTCGGCTCCTACCGCTTTTTCAACGGCTCTCTTGACATTGCTGAGACCCATGCCATAGCTGCCGTCTATTCCCGGTACAGGTACGATAGCAGGTATCCGCAGTTCCTCGTATTTCGCGATATCTTTTCCTAATTCTCTGTAGAACCTCTCTGTTATGTAGATGATTCCGTAATCTTCCTTGACGATCCTGTGCAGTGTCTCTGCGGCTTCTTCTCCAGTTTCACAGGCAAATGCTTCCATGCCGAAGACCTTGAACCCCAGAACACTATCGGCGTCGCCGATGATCCCGATCTTATTCATAAGTCTCTCTCATCCTTTCTCTGATGACCTCCGGGTCCATGCCCGCCAGCTTTCCGGTCATCAGTATCCTGATGCACTTGATCTCCATCTGCCTTGCTATGAGAAATGCCACCAGGGGCTCCAGACCGAAGGTTATCCCCTTCGCCTCCTTCACCTGCTCCATGAGAACATCATCACAGAGCTTCTCCAGGAGGGTGAAGCTTCCCTTGGTGTCGATCTCCTCTCCGCCTTCGCTTACAGCCCTGTAGATGTCGTAGGCCTCGAAGCGAGGTGCGGACTGTTTGTAGTCCTCTTCATACGCTCCGATGAAGGTCTGCAGATCCACGTTTCCTCCGGGAACGAAGACGTTCTCGTAATATGACCACGGGTGTCCGATCTTCTTTACTCTGGCAAAGGTCTTCAGATTCGTGGTATCTATGAGCAGCCTCACGTATTTCTGAACATAGTCGTTTCCGGACTCGTCCGCGATGCGGCAGATGTCCATGAAGCTGTACTTGTCACAGATAAAGTCGATGATCTGCGGGTCCTTCGTCCTGGCGTGGGTCTCCGATGCCTCGTCCAGAGCCATGCCCATGTACTCCGTGAGGTCCATCTTGTCTCTCTCGGTCACCGCCCTGACCATGTCCTCAGGCGCGATGGTGCCGTTGCTCAGCAGGATGTCGTTCCTGTTGATACCGAGTGACTCCGCCTTCAGGAGCACCTTGATGTTGTGGTAATCGGAAGGGTAGGAGAAAATGTTGAATACTGGATCCTCCTTGCTCAGCGTCTTCACGTTCCGGAAGATCTCCGCTTCGGCGTCCTTGAGGACCTGAGCGTAGTTCCCTGGTGTAAGAGGATTGCTCTCAGTACCGTAACCAGCGTCCTGCAGGACCTTGCATATATCGTCGATATTTTTGGATTCTGTCATCGCCCGCAGCTTCTCGCCGTTGAGCAGTTTGCATTCTTCTGCCCTGATGCACGCTGTGGCGTATATGAAATCAGCTCCCATCAATTCGACCTCCTTTCCGGTTCAATACTGTAGAACTATGCCTCCTCAAAAAGAAGCTTAGCGATCTCTGATGTTGCCTCGGCTTTCACGTTGTCCAGCAGTTTCTCAAGGGATGCGTTGTATGAGATGTTTCCTCTCCTGAGGATGAACCCTCCCTTGATATCCGCTGACTCGTCTGCCAGTACAAGGCCGGTGCCGGCGAATCCGCTGCTGAGGACCGAGGCCATTCTGTCTCTGTCCTTCTCGTTTACCAGGATCTCGCCGCCTCCGTCTCTGAACTCCTCCAGGAGTCCTGAGACGAACTTCTGATACTCATTGTCGTCCAGCGCCTGAAGCTTCTCTACAGCCTTCTCGAAGCTCTCCTCGATGACCTCCTGCTTGGCGGCCAGCTTCATTTTCCTGGACTCCAGGTCTGCCACGGAAGCTCTTCTGTCCTTGAGCACCTGACAGTCCCTTTCGGCATCTTTCTTCCTGTTTGCCTTGATCTCTTCAGCCTTACGGCGAGCATCGTCGAGAGTCGTCTGCTTCGCGGCCTCTGCACGGGCCTTCTGATCAGCGCCGTAGGCCTCTGCCTCACGGGTGATCCTTTCAGTTATTGACTCTATACTCATACTGCCTGTTCCTTTCTTTTGTAAAAGAAGTACCTGTTCTGTTGATTTAGCCTACAGAGATACCACTGTACATCAGGAAGGAAACGATGAATGCCAGGATGGCGTAGGTCTCTACCATTACAGCGTAGATGATGGCCTGACCGAGCTTGCCGTCCTTCTTGGATACAAGCATGATGCCGGCGGCTGCAGCCTTGCCCTGGGAAATAGCGGAAAGGATGCCGATGATGCCGATAGGGATTCCTGCTACCAGGAGAGCCAGTCCCTGCTCTGTGGAAACGCTTGCAAGGTTTCCGCCGAGAACGCCGACCTTAGTCATGATCATGATGGCGATAACCAGTCCGTAAATTCCCTGTGTGCCAGGCAGAGCCTGAAGTACCAGCGTGGATCCGAAGCTTGCCTTGTCTCCGGACATTACTCCGTCAGCAGCCTCACCTGCAAGGCCTACACCAATAGCGCTTCCGATACCAGCGCATGCTGCGATAGCAGCTCCCAGAATTGCTAAAACGATTCCTGTACTCATTTTTATTTGCCCTCCTCAACTATGTTGACAAATTTAGTATCTTTCTTAAACGGCTCGAATTCTCTGCCGCCGCCTTCATAGAATTTTCCGAAGAACTCAACGAACTGAAGTCTGCAGGAATGCACGAATGCGCCCAGTGCGTTGATGGCGAAGTTCAGAGTGTGTCCGAACAGCTCTATCAGTATGAACATCACGATGCCGGCGAAGCCCTTTCCTCCCATGGTCGCCAGGAAGTTGATGACCGTGGCGATGGAAGATGATGCCAGGCCCAGGCCGAGCAGTCTTGAATAGGACAGGATATCCGACAGGTTGCCGGTGACTCCGCTGTAGATGTTCCAGAGTCCCAGGCCCTTGCCCGCACCCTTCTCGATGAATATCGGCAGGACGATCGCCAGCACGAATCCGACGATGGACATCCACTTTCCAATTGCGGAGGCGTTCTCTCCAACTCTTCCGCCGAAGATCCAGAGGATGATACCGATCACTATCAGGTACCAGATGAACACATCGTTTATAGCCTCCAGTATCTTTCCGTCCTTGATCTCCTCATACGCCTTGATGCCCATTCCCACGAACAGGTGGATGACACCCAGGCCGCAGGAGAAGGCCAGGAAGAACATGGCTTTCTGAGCCGGATCCAGCCACAGCGGGCTGAAGTTTATCCTGTGGCTTCCGAAGGTCTCCGTCACCGCTCCGATGAGGTCCCCGAAGAAGCTTCCGAAGAGGAATCCCCAGATAACGCTGGAGATGCCGCTGTAGAACAGGACCTTCATGAGCTGGAGAACAGCTCCCTCCTTCATGCCACTCCTCTTGATGACCAGTCCTGTGGCCACCATGAGTATAAGACCGTATCCCACATCTCCGAACATGATGCCGAAGAACAGGATGTAGAAGAATGTGAAAATCGGTGTCGGATCCACTTCCCTCGCGTTTGGAAGAGAGTACATCCTGGTGATGAACTCTGCCGGCTCGAAAAAGCTCTTGTTGCTGAGCTGAGTCGGTATGTCATCATCCTCAGCCGGTTCCTCGAACTGGAACCAGCAGGTGTACTTCTCCAGAAGCTGTGAAACGGCCGTGTTCGCCGCCACAGGCACCCAACCGTCAAAGGTGAAGGTGGATTCTGTCTTTACGAGCTTGCTGCGTATGCGGGCCTCATCTCTCCTGATCCCGTTGATGTCATGGTAGAAATGAAGATCCTCCAGCCACGATGCTCTATCCTTGATATCGGCTGTCAGCTTGTCTCTCCTGGCGGCCAGGTCCGCGACCTCGGCCTCCAGCCTCTCGATGTTCTGACTTACCGTACCGGTGAGCTCACCCAGCTGTGCCAGGGTGAAGCCGCAGCCCTTCACGACATCAAAGACCTTTTCCTGGTCCTCCGTGAAGTACCAGAGACTCAGATAACACTGATCCTTGTCCCTGTTCAGCTCTGTGAGCACACAAGGCAGGCCTTCTGCCTCCAGAGCTTCCGAAGCCGCGTTTACATCTGCTGTCGGCGGGCACACTCCCAGTCTCAGCTGAATGCGATCCGTATGGGTCTCTTCGAGAGGAAGCTCGTAGCTCGTCCAGGGTCTCAGGGAGGCGATCAGATTGTTGTCCGTGTTCTCCTGAGAAAAGGCTTCGTTCAGCTGGTCGTTGAGACTTATCAGCTCGTCGACCTCCTGCCGGAACTTTTCACCCTGCGATGCGAGCTTGAGGCTGTCCTCCGCAGAGATGGTCTTCTTGACGTTGAAAAGCGGTTTCTTCACCTCGCCGTATCTTGCGAGGACGTCCAGGGCTGCCTCTGTGCGTGAGACCTCCTTGTCGTACTGCGCCGCTGTCGTCTCGTCCCCGTCCCGGACTACCAGCTTCCGCCACTCCTCGTCCTGGAGCTTGTCCGTGGAGCTGGAGATCTCGACGACGCCAAGATCCATCAGATCCTTCAGCAGAGATTTCTTCTCCTCATTCATACCGATGACAGATAGTTTGTTCATCTTAACTATTGCCATAAGTACCCACTACCTTTCCGACTATCAGATCGGCTGCTTCTTCCAGACGTTTCCCCGCAGCCTTCCTGATCTCAGCACAAGCATCCTTCTCGCTGCTGATCCGGCTTTCATAGATCTCATCCGCCTGAGATCCCGCCTGATCCATCGCCGCTTTGTAATCCTCGTCGGCCTGCCGTCTGGCTTCCTCGAGTATGTCTCTGCTTTCCTTCTTGGCAGATTCAGCGATGGCCCCGGCTTCATCTTCGGCAGACTTCCGTATTGCCGCAGCCGAGTCTTCAGCCTGTCTGATCTTTTCAATACCTGCTATCGACATAAGCTTCTTCCTTTCTGCGCACAAGTAAAAACTTAGTTATTTTGTGCACGATTTACGTGGATTATACCGCATCGTGCACTGCCTTTCAAACAAAGCTAATAAAAAACGACCCCGCAGGATCGTTAAAGCGATATCGCGCATACGTACATATTTGTTTGTATACCTTTACAATCAGTTGAGAAGATACATGCCCGCGGTAGCGAACGAGAAGATGACCATCAGTGCGATCATGAGGATAGCCATGAACCTCGCACCCTTACGTGTGCCTGTACCTTCAGATCCTCTCTTCTCATTTCTTGTGGACTTCTGAGAAAATGCGGTGTCCCCGCCCTTTTTATTCGATTTTGCTCTGGAGTTTTTTTCTGACATTTCTTTCTTTTCCTCCTCCGTTACACGCGTTTCCTGATATCCTGCGGTCATCTGTCAAATCACAGGACCGGGCCCTTGTTCAAATAGGAAAACATCAGGCCCGGTCACTGTCGTTAATAAATTATCGGTTTTTGTATTCTGGTTTTTTTATATACTTTCACAAAAGCACTTGCGTGAATTGTACTTTTTCTATCAGTGTCCTAGATGTCGAAATCACGATCATCCTGTGATTTTTCCTCTCCTGCGGCCTTTGCTTCGGAGACGTCGCCATCTGCCGACTGCTGCGGCTCCTGCTTTTCCGCCTCTCCCGAGCTTTCAGTATACTCGGAGAACACCTCCGTCTCAACATCCGTCACATTTTCTTTTGCATCGTCGCCATCCGGCATATCGAAGCCCTGATCTGCTGAAGGGGCTGTGGAAGGAGTGAACGGTGCGGCCCCGGTGGATCCGCCATATGCATCGCCATTTCCACCGCCGGCATACGCGCCGTAGTTATCCTTGCTGTCCCAGCTGCTGAAGTCCTCTCCGCCGCCGATCCTCTGGGCGAGCACCCTGTACACCTCGGCCTCTGTCTGGACCATGTAAGGAGTTACGAAGAAGATGTTGAGTATTCCGAACGTCAGGCCTCCCAGGAGGACCCAGCCGATCCAGGACAGGTCCAGGACGAACAGGTTCCATTTCTCTCCGTCGGTCATCCTCGTGGAGAGCTCCTTCGCCTCGTTCCAGGAAATGTCAGGATTCTCCGCCACCAGGTAAGGCACGAACTTGTACTGGTACGCCTTTATTATCCCCGGCACGACCAGGAGGAGCGTCCACAGGAATATGAAGAGCACCATCTGGAACATCACTATGATAACGTTGCTCAGGTTTTCCCTGTAGGCGCAGAACAGATCTCCGAGGTCCGCCTTACCCTCGTCGTTATTGAGCACGAACCTGCTGAGCCCCACCTGCACCGGCAGTGTGATGAATATCAGCACCGCGATGCTTATCAGCGCCGGTATGGCCGAAAAATATTCGGCGTTCCTGAAAACGAAGTCGAATCCGGACCCGATGGCACCCAGTACCGTGGCCAGGAAGCATGCCAGGATCGTTCCTCCTCTGTTCGTATAAAATACCGATTTACCTCTGGACTTTACCATTTCGCGAGTCCACATAACAGTTCCCCTCTTTCTATAACCGTCCCGGAACGGAGCCCGGGCACCTCGAATGTTGAATCAACTTTTTTACAGCAGAACTCACTTGTGATACGCTTCCCCGGCATCTATCTTGAAACTGCGGTAAAGCTGCTCCAGGAGGATCACTCTCATCATCTGATGAGGGAACGTCATCGGAGAAAAGGACAAGCCAAGATCTGCCCGCTTCTTCACTTCCGGAGAAAGCCCCAGGCTGCCCCCGATGATCAGGTCCACGGCCTGAGGGCTGGAGTCCAGGATCCCGCGGAGCTTCCTGGAGAGCCTTACGGAATCCATCATCTCGCCCTCCACCTCCAGAGCGATCACGTAGTCTCTCTGGCCGATGTGGCTGAGGATGGACTCCCCTTCCTTCTTCATGACCTCCGCCTCGTCGGCGGGACTGCTGTTCTTCGGAAGGGGAGCTTCCTTGAGCTCCAGAATGTTGAGCCGACAGAAGCGGCTGATCCGCCTGGAGTACTCCTCCACGGCCTCCCGCCAGTACCGTTCCTTCAATTTTCCAATGCATATCAGGTTTATGTTCATCTGTGTATTCCAATAATAAAGAATGAATGCAAAAAAGCAACCGAATATTCTTAAGTATTATCTTAATTTTTTGTAACATCGGGGCCGCAGGCCGCCTTCTAAACGCCTACAAGGCCGCTGAGCTGATCTTTCCCCGCGATCCCCATGACGTAGTCCCGGTCCTCCGCAAAGCTGTTTTCCATGAGAACTCCCTCCACCGTGAGCCTGGCCTGGAGAGGTGTGTTGTTGTGGAAGCTCAGGTGTGCCAGCATGATCTTCGGTGCGTCTCCTCCGCCGCGGATGTCCAGCATCCTGCTGAGCGTGTTCCCCGCCGCAACGTTGGAAAGGTGTCCGTGATCGCTGAGGATCCGCCTTTTCACGGAATATGGATAAGGGCCCATCTGCAGGAGTTCCACCTCGTGGTTGGCCTCGAGCACGAGCACGTCCGCCGTGCGTATCTCCTGAAAGATCTCGTCGGTGACGATGCCAGTGTCGGTGACCACCGTGAGCTGCCGGCCGCCGCTCCTGAAGCTGTAGCTCACGGGCTCCGCAGCGTCGTGGGACAAGGCGAATGTTCTGACCTGGATGGTTCCGACGTTGAAGACCTCCTGGGATGAGACGTATTTCAGACGATCCTTCGGGACGTACTGGAACTTTTCGCAGCTGTTCACCGTGCCCCTGCTGGCGAAGACCCGGGCGTCCCCGCAGATCCTTGAGATCATGCGGATGCTTTTCACGTGATCCTCGTGCTCGTGGGTCACCATGATCCCCTGTACGTCCTGCGGCCCGAGCGACCTCGCCGCCAGGCCCTCCCGTATCTTCTTGCCGCTGAGGCCCACGTCGAGGAGGAGCCGCGTTTTTCCATCTGAAATAATGTACGAGTTTCCGGCGCTGCTGCTGCCAATGGAAACTATTCCTATACTCATGTGCTAGTCTTCCTTTTTCTTTCTCTTTTTCTCCGGCCTCTTGAGCACCCGGTAGCTGTTGCCCCTGTTGACCTGCTCGAAGCGGCAGATGGTCCTGTAGTTGCAGTACCTGCAGCCGTTCACTTCTTTTTTCAGGAAAAAAGGGCTTATGCTTATGTCGCCGGTGACGATCCCCGTGGAGATCTTCTCAAGCTCCTTCCGAACGTCCAGCTCCAGCTGGCGGAAGTCCTCGCCAGAAAGACCTGCGCTCTTTTTGTCCAGTGCCTCGCGGGGCATCATGTCCGGGATCCCCCCGTCCTCGACGTAGGCCCCCTGGAGCTTGAACCGGTTCCGCTCAGCATCGCTTACGGCCTTCTGGCTGTCCTTGCCGTTTGCGCTCACGTTCTGGTCGGCGATCCTGAAGTAGAACATCCCCGCGGGTTCCATTGCGGAGCTTCCGTCCTCGCCGGTGCCCGAAGCGCTCTGGAGGTACACCATGAGCTGGAGCTTGTATCCCTGGCGCATGTTGTTCAAGTCCAGCTCCTCGTTCCCGGTCTTGTAGTCGATGACCCGCACGCTGCGGTCGTCGAGGATGTCGACCCTGTCGATCTTTCCTTCTATGTACACCTTCTGCCCGTTCAGTGTGAATATCACCGGCTCGAAGGTGCAGCCTCTGCCGAACTTCTCTTCGAAGAAGGCCTCGGTTATGTGGCCCGAGTCTATCTGCTCTGCTATGGCTTCCACCGCCTTCAGGCAGATCTCCCGGATCCGCTCCATCCTGTACTGTTCACGTCCGGCAGACAGGAAAAGTCCTCCTTTGTAGTCCCTTGCCAGCCTGTCCAGCTCACTGTCCACCATGGATCTGAGATTTTCCTCCGATCTGGCCGTAACAGTTCCGGACTCTGACGGCTCGTTTTTTTCTTCCATTATCCTTCTGGAGACCTCCATTATGCACTGGTGGTAGATGTCTCCTATGTCGTTGGCGGCGCTCCTGAACTCCTGTTCCTCCTGGGGCTTCAGGCCGTAGCTCACGAAATGGGCGAACGGGCAGGCAAAGAACCTGTCCAGCCGGGAGGCGCTGAAGGAAAAGTCTCCTCCCCTTGCGTAAAGTCTCCTTGCCAGCGACTGACTCACGGGTCCGCGGGAGTTGTCGTCTTCAAGCGTCCGCTTCACCCGCTCCATGAGTTCCGGGCGGTTCTCCTCGAACCAGGCCATCACTTGATGGACCAGCTCATCCCCGTCCTTCCCTTCCTCGGAGCCCTTCTCGGACGGCCGCTGCTTCAACCTGTTCAGCATGTGCCTTAGAGTCTCTTCCTCTCCCGCCACAAGGTCCATGGAGAACCCGCGCTGAACGATGTCCTTTTCAACTTTTATTCCCGGAAAAAGCTCTCTTATCTGTTCTATCACCGACGAGGCCTTGGACTCCCCTCCATCCGCGCCCGCCAGAGACCAGCTGATGTAAAGCTCCTCCGAAGGCTTGGAGACGGCGCGGTACAGAGCTGCCCGCTCCTCCATCTGCTTCACCTCGTCCAGTCCTCCCAGTGACAGGCCGAACTGGCTGAATACCGTCTTGTCCTCAGGCGAGAAAAGCCCTTCTCCCGCCGGCTCCATAGGAAGCATCCCCTCGTTGGCACCGAGGATCACCACCGCCTTTTTCTGGCCTGTGCGCGTCCTGATGGCCGTGCCCAGGGACAGACCGTCCGCCGCAGGAGGCAGCAGCCCCACATTGGTGTTGGCCAGTCCCTCCTTCAGCATGTTCACGAAGCTGTCGATGTCCAGAGGATCGTCTCCGATGAGCTCTCCGATCTGGTCCAGGATCCTGAAGATCCCGTTGTAGCTCCCCTCGCTCCTCTCGGCCTCCTCGTTCTCTCCGGCCTGCTGCTGCCGGCGGATGATGCCTTCCATTTTCCTGGTAAGATCCCAGGACTCTTCCAGGTAAGCCGCGAATCCGTCGATGAAGTCCCTCACCAGCGGCCCTGAAGCCACCAGCTCCTCAAGAGGCTGCAGCTTCTCCATCAGCTGAGACCGCGTGTCCTCCAGCGCCTGGAGCTCGCCCTCTTCATACTTGAACTCGCCGTATTTAAAAGGCCTCGTCCACATGGATCCCTTTATCCCGAAATCCCGGACGTAGTTCTCCAGCTCCTCCCACCTCTCGCGGCTGAAACCGGAAAGGCTGTTTTTCACCAGCGCCAGCATGGCCGCCGTCTGGTGGTCCCGGGCCACAGCCTCAAGCTGGCTCACCACGAAAACCGCCGCCTGAGAATCGCTGATCCCCCGCCGCCCGTCGATGAACAGCGGCAGGCCGTACTCCCTGAAGGTCCTCTTGATTATGGACTGTCCGCCCTCCGGGTAGTTGGAGATCACGGAGATGTCCCTCATCCTCAGACCCCTGTCCCTCAGGAGCGAGAGTATGTATGCCGCGGCGCTCTCCGCCTCGAAATACTGGTTGGCGCACTCCACGAGCCGGATGGTGTCACCGGAAAAAGAAGTGTTTTTCTCTTCAGTGCCATTCCCCGGGGAGGCCTCCTGTGACGTTTCCTGCAAGGTCTCCTGCGCGATCTCCTGGGAAAAGAGTTCTCTCTCCAGGCGCACGATCTCCGGCCTGCGAGTCACTCTGTACTCCTCGCCTATCGCACGCGTCATCATCGGGATGCCCCGCTCGCCTGCGGCCTTCTCGATCCTCTTTTCCAGGATCCTCTCAAGGCCGAAGTCGGTCTCGTTCACGATGATGTTCACGCTGTGGGCATTCACCGCGATCTCGCCGATGGTCCTTATGCTCTTCGGAGAAATCGTGTCGAAGCCGTAGAGCCACACGTCTGCGTCCTTCGTGACCGGGGACCCAGCCGCGAGATCCGTGTACAGGTCGATGTAGTCATCATTGTCTATGTACTTGCCTTTTATGGCTTTTTCGTATTCTTCCAGGATCAGGCAGATCTCCTCTAGCTTCCCGGCCAGAAGCTGATGTCCGCCGGACTCCTCCAGCATATCCAGGATCACCTCAGGCGAGCAGTTCTGCTGCTTGAAATCAGAGATGCCGCTGCTCAGCATCTCGATATAGGAGCTCTTGTCCGTCATGTTCTGGAATATCTGGAGCTGATCCCTGTACTGGTTGACCAGCTTGTACAGCAGGATGTAACGGCCGTCGGCGCTGAGCACCGGCGTGTTTTCCAGTCCCGCCTGGCTCAGGAGCTTCCGTCCGAAACGCCTCATGCTGGTTATCTCGACGTCAAAAAGGCAAGCCCCTCCCATATATTTCAGGGCTTGCTCTTCTGCATCCAATGTGTACTGGTCGGGAACTATGGCGAAGACGTTCCGCCTCTCCCGGGCCTGGGACTCCTTGATAGTACCGTACAGGAACTTTTCCTTGTCTCTGTCCTCCCGGGCAGTGTACAGATAGATCATGCTGCCTCCTCTACACCAGAGCCATCAGATCCTCCGGTCTGGAGAGCCTGTAGTCCGGCGTGAATTCAGGTGCTTTCAGTTTTGTTTCGTCCACCGGGTGGCTCCACTGGACAAGGACGCTCTCCGCCCCTGCGTTGTTGGCACAGCCGATGTCGAACCGGGTGTCACCCAGCATTATGGAATTCTCCGGCCTGCCGCCCGCCTTGTCCAGCGCGGTGAGCAGAGGCTCCGGATCGGGCTTGTGGGCCTTCGTGTCGTTGCTTGTGATCACCACGTCGAAGTAGTCCCTGAGCCCGAAGTATTCCAGGTATTCCATGGTGGTGGGCTTCAGCCTGGACGTCACCAGGAGCAGGCTGTGCTCCCTCTCCTTCAAGGTCTCCAAGAGGTCCTCCACCCCCGGAAAAACGGATATGTCCTCTTTCCAGCTCTTCAGCTGGTAGTCTCTGTAGCTTTCGATGGCCATGTCCGCAGTATCTCCGGGAAAAAACTCTTTCATCGAGTCGTAAAGTGTCTCTCCGAAGGTATCGAGTATCTCCCTCTCACTGTGCTCATACCCGTGGTATTTCCGGAATGTGTACTGCCAGGAATTGATTATAAGCTGATTTGTATCCAGAACAGTTCCGTCAAAGTCGAAGACTACGAATTTCTTTCTCATCAGTTGTTCACGCCCTCCCTGGCATCCTGTGTCAGCTTGGCCTTGATAAAGAGATCGAGGTCTCCGTCCATAACAGCGTTCACGTTTCCGGTCTCAGCTCCCGTCCTGTGATCCTTTACCATGGTGTACGGCTGGAACACATAGGACCTGATCTGGGCGCCCCAGGTCACCATCCCGGTGTCGCCCTTGAGTTCGTTCAGGTTCTCCTTGTGCTCTTCCTCTGCCATCTTTGTGAGCTTGGCCACCAGGATCTTCATGGCAACTTCCTTATTTCTCAGCTGAGATCTCTCGTTCTGGCAGGTGACCACAGTGTTGGTAGGAAGGTGGGTGATCCTTATGGCGGAATCGGTGGTGTTTACGTGCTGGCCACCGGCGCCGCTGCTCCTGTAGGTGTCGATCTTCAGGTCCTGAGGATCGATGTTCACCTGGAGCTCGTCTCCCAGCTGAGGGACCACCTCCACAGCAGAGAAGGATGTCTGTCTCTTCCCCGCCGAATTGAAAGGCGATATTCTCACCAGCCTGTGCACCCCGTTTTCGCTCTTGAGATATCCGTAGGCGTTCTCGCCGCTCACCATCACCGTGGCGCTCTTTATACCCGCGGCCGTGTCGTTCTGCAGGTCTACGACCTCGGTCTTGAATCCCTTTTTCTCACAGTACCTGAGGTACATGCGGAGCAGCATCTCGGCCCAGTCCATGGCGTCGACACCGCCGGTGCCGGCGTGAATGCTCACGATGGCGTCGTTGGAGTCGTATTTTCCAGAGAGGAGCGTGTCCAGCCTCATCTCCTCGAGTCGGTCCTCCAGGTCGGATATCTGGTGGTCCAGCTCCTTCAGTTCCCCGAAGAGTTCTGACTCGTCCATGCTGTCTTCCACAGACTCGCTGAGGAGCTCGATCATGGCCTCGCCGTCCTCCTGGGTGGACTTCACCTCGTTGTATGACTTCAGCTTTTTCTCGGCCTGGCCCTTCTCGCGAAGGATCTTCGTGGCCTTCTCCTGGTCATCCCAGAAGTCCGGCTTCTCTATCTGTGCCGACAGTTCCTGATTCTTTTTCTCCAGCCCAGCCGGGTCAAAGAGAGTCTCCGAGCACGGTTATCATCTCACTTGTCCTGTCGAGGCGCTGCTTCAGATCTGCTATCGTTATCATGGTTCCTCCCCGGCGGGGCCATCCCCCGCCTGTCTATTCATCTGGTCCTCTGCATCCGGTCATCATCTTCCCGGTTTTCTGCGTCTAATTCTCGAATCTGCCGTGGCAGTTCTTGTACTTCTTCCCCGAGCCGCAAGGACACGGATCGTTCCTTCCGATCTTCGGATGGTCTCTCCTGATCGGAGTGTGGTTCTCCTTCTTATCTTCCTTCGGCGCCTCCTGAGGCATGCCGCCGCCATTTTTCGCCATCCTGGCCATAGCCCTTCTCTCCTGAGCCGCCTGCTCCATCTCCTCATCCTCATACTCGTCCTTGCGGGTGATGCTGATGGTGACTGCATTCCGGCGCTCTGTCTTCGTCTGGAGAGTCATGCTGTAGCAGTACTTCACGGTCTCTTCTCTGATGTCGGCGACCATCTCGTCGAACATGGCAAAGCCCTCAGATGCGTAAGCTGCGGTAGGGTCCTGCTGGCCCAGCGCTCTCAGGCCGATGCCGTTCTTCAGCTGATCCATGGCGTCGATGTGGTCCATCCAGCGGTTGTCCACCACTCTCAGGAGGATCATGCGCTCGGCCTCCCTCATGTGCTCGGCGCCGATCTCGGCCTCCTTGTCGTCGTAGATCTTCCTGAAGGTCTCCTTCACGTCCTCCTTCAGCGACTCAGGCGTGAGGTCGAGCTTCTCCTCGTCGGTGTACACGAGGGCCTCTTTGAAAAGAGGGTTTATCTTGCACAGGTCCACGCTCATGGCATCAAAGTCCCACTCCTCGGGGTATCTCGACTCCATGGTCACGGGATCGATGATGCTGTCCACCAGCTCCTCCATCATCCCCATGATGTATCCCTTGAGGTCCTCTCCATCCAGTACCATGCGGCGCTGGCTGTAGATGATCTCCCTCTGCTTGTTCATGACGTTGTCGTACTGGAGCACGTACTTACGGATGCCGAAGTTCTTGCCCTCAACCTTCTTCTGGGCGTTCTCGATGGTCCTTGACAGAAGCCCCGCCTCCAGGGCCTCGTCGTCCTCCAGCCCGAACCTGTCCATGTACTTCTGGATCCTGTCGCCTCCGAAGAGCCTCATCAGGTCGTCTTCAAGGGATATGAAGAACTGGGTGTCACCAGGATCTCCCTGACGTCCGGAACGGCCTCGCAGCTGATTGTCGATACGCCTCGACTCGTGGCGCTCTGTACCCACAATGCACAGGCCTCCAAGGTCGATGACCTCCTGCTGCTCGCCCTTCATGGCATCTTTTTTCCTGCTCAGGATCTGGCTGTATTTCTCTCTGGCCTCCAGGAGCTCGGGATCGTCGCTCTTCTCAAAGCCAACGGCGAAGCCGATCTGGTCGGCGGTGTACCCGGCCCTCTCCATTTCCTTTCTGGCCTCGAAGTCCGGGTTTCCTCCCAGGATGATATCCGTACCACGGCCGGCCATGTTGGTGGCGATGGTGACGGCGCCCTTGCGGCCCGCCTGGGCGATTATCTCGGCCTCCTTCTCATGCTGCTTGGCGTTCAGCACGTTGTGAGGTATGCCCCTCTTCTTGAGCATCTTGCTGATGTGCTCGGATATCTCGATGGAGATGGTACCTACCAGCACCGGCTGCCCCGTGGCGTGGGCCTCTGCCACCTTGTCGGCGATAGCCTTGAACTTGCCGGTCTCGTGGGCAAAAACGGCGTCCTCTCTGTCGTCACGGATAACCGGCTTGTTGGTAGGGATCTCCACGACGTCCATGTTGTAGATCTCTCTGAACTCGTCTTCCTCGGTCTTTGCGGTACCGGTCATACCGGCCAGCTTGCCGTACATCCTGAAGTAATTCTGAAGCGTGATGGTGGCCAGCGTCTTGGACTCGGCCCTGATCTCCACGCCTTCCTTGGCCTCGATGGTCTGGTGCAGGCCGTTGCTGAAGCGGCGGCCGTACATGAGACGTCCGGTGAACTCATCTACTATGAGGATCTCTCCGTCCTTCACAATGTAGTCCACGTCCCTCTTCATTATGTAGTTGGCACGGAGAGCCTGCATCACATAATGGTTCAGCTCCATGTTGTCCGGGTCGGAAAAGTTCTCGATGCCAAAATACTTCTCGCACTCCCGCACGCCATCTTCTGTGAGGGAGATCTGCTTGTCCTTTTCCTCGATCTCGTAGTCCTTGCCCTCGTCCAGCGTTCTCACGAAGGAGTTGGCGGAGCGGTACGTGCTGCTGGAATCCACGCCTTTTCCGGATATGATCAGCGGGGTCCTGGCCTCATCGATGAGGATGGAGTCCACCTCGTCGACTATGGCGTAGTGGAGATCTCTCTGGATCAGGTCTTCCTTGTAGGTGACCATGTTGTCACGCAGGTAGTCGAATCCGAATTCGTTGTTGGTGCCGTATGTGACGTCCGCGTCGTAGGCGGCCTTCCTGTCCGGGCCGTTCACGGAATGGATCACGCATCCCACCTTGAGGCCCAGGAAGCTGTACAGGCGGCCCATCCACTCTGCGTCTCGCTTTGCCAGGTAGTCGTTGACTGTGACGATGTGGACGCCCTTTCCTTCCAGGGCGTTGAGATATGCCGGCAGTGTGGCCACGAGGGTCTTTCCTTCACCGGTCTTCATCTCGGCGATCCTTCCCTGGTGAAGCACGATGCCGCCTATGACCTGAACGCGGAAGTGTTTCATTCCCAGGCTCCTCCAGGCCGCCTCACGGCAGACCGCAAAGGCCTCCGGGAGCAGGTCGTCCAGTGTCTCCCCGTCCGCGAGCCTGTCCTTGAACTCCTGAGTCTTACCTCTGAGCTCATCGTCGGAGAGCTTTTCCATCTCCGGCTCCAGTGCCATCACGCTGTCGGCTATCGGATAGATCTTCTTGAGCTCACGCTCGTTGAGGTCTCCAAACAGCTTTTCCATTAAACTCATTGATCTTCCTCCTCCGGTCTGTCTTCGACCGTTATGTGGGTCATCAGCGCCCTTCTCGAGTCTGCCTTGGTGACTCTCACGCTGAATATCTTGTGCTTCGATTCGTATCTGAATGTATCTCCCGCTCTCGGCAGGCGGTCCATCTGGATCATGACCCAGCCGTTGATCGTTGTGGCCGGCTCGTCGATGTCCTCTCCGAAGAGCTCAAAGAACTTTTCCAGGTTGGCGCCTCCCGCCACCATGTAGCTGCCGTCGTAGATCCTCGTCACGTCGCGCATCTCCACGGTGTCGTGCTCGTCGTAGATCTTTCCAACCAGCTCTTCTATTATGTCCTCCATTGTGACCAGGCCGGTGGTGCCGCCGTACTCGTCGACGATTATGGCGATGTGTGTCTTCTTGGCCTGCATCTTCTTAAGGAGGACCGCCGCCTTGATGGACTCGGCAACGTAGGCGACAGGCTTGATGAACTCCTCGAGAGGCCTGCCCTCAGCCACCACGTAGTTGTGGAAATCCTTCTGGTTCAGTACTCCGATTATGTTGTCCAGGTCGTCCTCGTAGACCGGCAGCCTGGAAAGCCCTGTGTCCTTGAAAATCTCGGCGATCTCCCTGTTTTCCGTCCCCAGCTCTATGGCGACCATGTCCACCCTCGGGGTGATCACGTCGATGGCCTCCAGGTCGTCGAACTCGATGGCGTTCTTGATCATGACGCTCTGCTCTTCACCGATGCTGCCGCTCTCCCTGGCGTCGTCGATTATGGTGATCAGCTCGTCCTCGGTGTAGGCAGGTCCTTCGCTGTCTCCGAAGATCTTTCCGAGAAGCTTCTTCCACTGGGCGAAAAGCCAGTTCAGAGGCGTGAGAAGCACCACCAGCACGCTCACCGGTCTCGCCATGGCGAGGGCAAAGCCCTCAGGATGCTCCTTTGCTATATTCTTAGGGGATATCTCGCCGAAGATCAGCACCAGTACGGTTATCACGACCGTAGAGATGGTTGCTCCCATGTTCCCGAAGATCTTCACGAAAAGGACGGTGGCGATGGCCGTGGTGCCTATGTTGGCGATGTTGTTTCCGATCAGTATCGTGGTCAGGAGCTTATCGTAATTGTCGCTGAGCCTGAGCACGAGATCCGCGTTCTTCACGTCGTCCGCCGCCATGTTCTTCATCTTGATCTTGTTGAGAGAAGTGAAGGCCGTTTCCGTCGCGGAAAAGCAGGAAGACAGTAATATCAGGATCACTATGCTTATTATTTGCGGTGCCAAAGAAAGATCATCCCTCCAGTCGATTTTCTGAATATTGGTTCTGGCGTTCTGACTGCTCGCGGCCGCCATGCGGGCACTGGCCGTCTCAGGCGTTGCCGTTTGGCGTGGCCTCCGGCCGTCCGGTAAGCCGTCAAAATCGTCTCATACAGAGGTGAGTATACTACAGGTTTGTGTTGAACAAAAGTTAAGAGTTTGTGTGGTGTTTACGTGAGTTGGGGGAGAGGCCTGCCTCGCAGGCTGTGGACGACTGGACCCGGATGTGGTAAAATACGTTGCGTATTTTGATTCGAAGAAGTAAATAATGTTTATGCGCCAGTAGCTCAGGGGATAGAGTAGCACACTCCGAATGTGAAGGCCGCGAGTTCGAATCTCGCCTGGCGCACCAGCTGAAAAGCCTGCAAGCTCAAGGACTTGCAGGCTTTTTCATTTGTCTTTCTTAGTTTAGATTTTGCCTGTTTTTACCTGTTTTTACCTGTAAAGTGTGGTACTCGGTGTGGTACTTCGCAGATCGAAACTTGCATCACATACCATAACAGTTAAGTCACTGGAGAAGGTTTTTACTTTCCAATATCGATTCGTATTCTTCTTTTGACAACGGACAGTTCACGAGATCCATGAATTGATTCTTCGACAGATTTACTTGCTTTGCCATCATACCGATAAGTGGATCCGATATTTCAGACTTCCCGTGACTGAGCTTCGTCATGACTGCAGTCTTTTTCCCGTCACCATTAATATAATGGAAAAAAGTATGATCTCCTTCAGATGCAACAAAGCCTTTTTTTCTGTAAACTGCTCCTTATACGAGCTGTCTTAAGGACCGTCATCTCGCGCCCCTCACATTCTCAAGCATCCATTTCTTTACCGCTCTCGCGCTTTCAGTCAGATCGCTATCATCCTCCGAAGTGTAATATTCCCATACATGGCTGAACTGACTTTTCAGATCTTTCAACAATTCGTCGACAGTATCTTCCGCAGATGCTATCACCAGGTCTCCGATATGATAATTTGCCACGTAGCAACCATCTTCACAGTGATAACGGATCACCATTCTGCTCTTGAATTCCAGATGTTCATTTATCTGCTTTAATGAAATACAATATTGTGGCCTGCATTCACTATATTTTCTTCTGACAGACTCTTGCCTGTTGATCGGTACACCGCTGAAATTTCTTCTTGAATGCACTGATCTCATACTAGTCACGTTCATCCCCGGCCTCCATTTCGGTCACAACATCCTGCAGCCAATTGAGTAGAGCTCTTGCAGTCTCCTGGTTCATCACTACGCCATTTCTGACAGATCGGATGAACTTATAGTCCTGAGGGGAAACAACGCTTGATTCACAGGTGCTTCCGTCTTCAGAAAACGTAAGTTCTTCCTCATAAGGTAGCGGAAGTCTCTCCAGATAAAAATGCATCACAAGTTCTCCGCTGGGATTTATCCCACCATAAAAACCGTTTACGTAATCCGGGTCGTATCTTTTATCAAACAAATACTTAAACCTGAATTTATTATCTTCCATACCGCACCTCCTGCTTAAGAGCTGTGTGGTAAGTATAGCATATTTCACACTCATCTTTTTATAAAAGAAATGGCGGTCCGAAGACCGCCTTACGATATGCTCAGTGTGCTTTTCCCGATATGTGCTCCACCGCGATGTCCACCACCTCGACCCTGTCCAGCGGGCCGGCAGCGCATTTTTCAGCGGCCAGGCGGGCCTCCTGGTCGCCGGGCGCGAGAGCGACGGTGAGGTCAACGAGGAGTTTCCTCTTTTCCTCCTGATCCCGGACCACTGAGGCCTCACCAAAGGCTATGGCACTCTCGTAAAATGTGGTGATGTGCGGCCCGTCGACGGAATCGCTTTTTACCACAGTGAATGAGACGCGCGGGCAGCTTGCCAGGTTGTCCATCTTGTGGCCTTCGGCGGCGCAGTGGAAGTAGATGTGCCCGTTCCTGTAAAAATAGTTTACCGGCACTCCGTAGGGAAAACCGTCCTGGCCGAAGGTGGACAGGATGCCGTACTTTCCTTCCTTTAATATAGCCTCGGCCTTCTCAGGGCCGATAGCCCGCTCACTGCGCCGGATCTGCCGCCAGGCGCCGTTATATCTCTTGGTATCCTCATTCATTTTTCACCTCCGCTTCGGGTCAGCCCCGGAGATCGCATCATCGATCCCCGGAAGATTCTTGTTGTCGGAAACACTATATCGCTACTCTACCACCGCGCCTCTTTTCTTTCCATCATTTTCGCCCATGGTGGTGGATGTGCCGAAGTATTCGTCAAAGGCGCTTCGGCTCAGGGACTTTCCACTTGATTTTGCCGAAGACGGCACACTTGCGGTGGTGCTGTATGTACCGCTCACCGTGACTGTGACGCTGCTCTTCCCATTGACTACCGTCTTACCGTTGGCGACAACGGAAACAGTTTTTCCATTCTCGTCCACCAGCTTTGCGCCGGAGGCCAGGTTCAGGGATGACACGGTGCAGTCGCCCGTGACCACCCACTTGGATCCCTTTGCCACCGTAACAGACGTGTTTGCCTCTCCGTCGGTCTGGCCGGTCCAGCTGGAGCCCTTGGTCAGGTACAGATCCACGCTGCTTATGCCGTCGGTGTAGATGTCCCCGGACAGGGTCTCGTCCTTGGCCAGCAGAGACAGGGTCCCGCCGTTGCTGCCGCTGGTCCCCCAGTTGTTGGATGAGTTGCCGGAGGCGTTCACAAGGTACACGTTGTCGCTGTCAAAGCCCAGCTTCGTGTTCTGGAGTATCACCTTCGCGTCGGTATTGGTCACGTAGAACATGGCTCCACTGGTGATGCTCGTCCTGAGCGTAGAACCATACGCTTCAAAAACAGATGCCTCGTCGGCGGAGGTATCGGCGTCCCCGGATGTGGACTGGTAAAGGATCACTCCGTTCTTGATCGGGTCCGAGCCGGAGATCGCGTCGTTGGTGCTGGTGAGAGTCGAGTTCTTGATGAGGATGCGGTTTTTTCCCTCCATGCCGGCGATCTGGCTGCCGGAGGCCGTTCCCTTGACGTTGTCCACCTCGATGTCTCCCGTAGAGTAGATCAGAGGAGAGCCGGATCCGCGAGTCTTAAGCGTGCTGTTCGTGACAGAAATGTATCCGCCGCCTCTGTCTGTTGCCAGAGCCGCAGAGTGGTCTCCCTCAGTGCTTACGGTGAGCTTGTTTCCGTAGATGCGGCCACCGTAGGTGGCGTCCAGGCCCCTGGAATTTCCGCCTGAAGTGGTGGTTATCTTAGTGTTGTTCACGTATACCCTGGCGGAATCCGTGGCGAAGATCCCGTTGGAGCCGATGCTGGTGCTGTAAATGCCGCTGTTTTTGATATAGAGCTTCGAGCCGCTGCCCGCTGCCAGGACGCTGGAGTTAACGCCGTAGAAATTGCAGTTGTCTCCGTCTTCATCGGAACCGCTCTTCTTGATCCTCACCCGGTTCAGCTTGAGTGTCCCACCATTCTGTGCCAGGACCGCATTCTGGTCCTTGTCCGATGCGGTGATCGAAGTGTCTTTCTTAGTGACGGTCTTTCCATCTGCTGTCAGGGCTCCCGTATAGCTTCCGCTGTAGTCGTAGGACTGTGTGTCAGCCCCGCCCGGGGCGCTGCCGCCCTGGCTCCCGTTTCCCGGACCGCCTGATCCGCCGGGCCCTCCGCCGGCGCCTGAACTTTTTTCCGAAGAACTGCTCGTGGCAGTGATGACCTCTGAGGCATCGACCGTGGACGTGCTCGCGTGGTGCAGCTCCTCGATCCGGACGCCATCTCCGTCGCCACCGCTCGCGGTCGAGCTGGCGGAAATGGCCGCCGTGTCCGTGGCTATCATCGACAGGCAAAGCATGAATATCATGATGCCCGTCAGGATCTTGCTTCGGTATCTGGATAAAATGGAATTCATGATGACACCTCCTAACTCCCTGTCTCAATCGTCAGGAGCCTGCTTTAACGAATCGTCCCAAGGATACTGCCTTACTGTGGAGAAAACTCGTCACTCGTATATAGGAAAAGAGGTGTTCGTATATCGATGGGATCAGGTCCTCAGGAATTTTGCCAGGCGGCAGGCCAGGATCCAGGCGAGGATCATCTTCGCGACGTCTCCCGGTATGAACGGGATAACGCACGCCGCCATTGCCGCGGTGAAGCCCGTCCCCGTAAGGTGGATGAACCACAGCGTTCCCAGGAGGTACAGCACCGCCTCGCCGGCGATGACCGCGAAAATGTATCTTTTTGTGCTTCGTACGTGGCCGATCGGCGATGCCAGTCCTGCGAATGCGGCCAGGAAAACATATCCTATCAGGTAGCCTCCCGTAGGGCCGGCGAGTATGCCGAGGCCTCCGGTGAAGCCGGCGAACACCGGGATGCCGACGGCGCCCAGCAGCAGGAACACAGCTGTTGCCGATGCGCCCTTCCTGCTCCCCAGGAGGAGCCCGGTCAGTATCACCGCGAAGGTGGCCAGATTGATGGGAACTCCCGTACCCGGCAGCGGGATGGATATCCAGGAGCATACGGCCATGATGGCGATCAGCAGCCCGGACTGAGTGAGCACTGCTGTTTTCGAGATGTCGCGGGTCTTGTTTCTTGCAGGTCCTGTCATTTCGGATCCCTTCCTTCTTATATGTGTGTTATGCATATGCGGCTCGTATTTACGTCGTTGGAAACAAGGCTAACAGTTTGGTCACCCTCTGTCAACCCACGACCAATTAACGGGTGACAGCACTTCCGGTCATCCCGTGACATCCATGTGGATCTTGTGGCGGCGGTGCTGCCTTGATTCTTCTCCCGCCCGCTGATAGAATCTCCGGGAAAGACAAATACGGACATAGATTTGCCCCGGTGGATCCGGGGCAAAGACGACACGGGATATCATAATGACAGGAACAATAACAGAGACAAACACAAACACAAATACAGGAACGAAAAATGACCTTTTCCTCATCCGCCACGGACACACCGAGGGAACATCACAGAAGATCTTTTACGGCAGCACCGACCTGGCTCTCACGACAGACGGTGCCCGGGAGATACGTGAGCTGCGCGACCAGGGCATCTACCCGTCCGCCGACCACGCCTGCCTCTATACCACTGGCATGCTGCGCACCGAGCAGACCTTTCGCCTGATCTTCGGGGATCAGCCCCACGGCACGATACCGGAGCTGCGGGAGATCAACATGGGTGAGCTGGAGATGGCGCCCCTGGAAAAGGTGATGGAGCACGAGCCGTCCCGCCGGTGGTTCAACGGGGAGACGGACCGTTTCGATTTCCCGGGAGGCGACAGCACCGAGACATTCACCAGGCGCATCCTTAAGGGCTCCGACAAGCTGATGGGGATAATGAAAAATGCCCCGGGCAGGGACACCATTCTGGTGTGCCACGGGGGCGTGATCTCAGCGCTTATGGAATTGTATTTCTCGGGGATCAGAAACAACACATGGAAGTGGCTCCCGGAGCCGGGCCACGGCTACGAGATATCCTTCCGCGATCTCTCTCCGGTGGACTTCACCCGCATCTGAAGACTATTGACCAGCCGCCTGTCCGGCGGCTTTTTCTTGTGCTCTCTCTTCTTTCGAAGGAAGCTGCGCCACCATCACCGAAGCAAAGATCAGCAGGCACCCCACCAGTTCCCTCGGAGTCATGGACTCGTGCAGGATGACCACCCCGAACACCGCGGCGAATGCGCCCTCGAGGCTCATGATCAGGGACGCAACGGTCGGAGAGACCTTTTCCTGGCCGAATGTCTGGAAGGAAAAGCCTATCGCCGTCGGGAAGACCGCCGTGTAGATGATGGGAAATATGCTCGCCCGGATGGCCTCCAGGGTGTACCCGTCGAAGACGGCCCCGCACGCCAGGGATATGGCGCAGCATACCACAAGCTGGCCGAAGGCCAGGAGCATGGCGTTGTTTGCGGTCACATAGTGATTCAGAGCCACTATCTGCAGAGAGTATATGACAGCCGAGGCCAGCAGGATGATGTCACCGCGGCCGATGCCGCTGCCGCCGCCCTTGAGGCTGAGCAGCGCGAACCCGGCAATGGCAACGGCCACGCAGGCCCAGAGCCGGAGGCCGGGCCTTTTCCCAACGGCGACCCCCATGACCGGAACGATTATCACATACAGAATAGTAATGAATCCTGAGCGCCCGGCGCTGCAGAGGCCGAGCCCCGCCTGCTGGAGGTTGATGCCCCCGGTGAGGAGGATGCCGCAGATCAGGCTCCCGGTGATCATGCGGATGCGGCGAGTGCGCGCCAGCTCGTAGCCGTTTTCTTTTACGTTGAAATACTTCTGCCGGCGCAGGTCCCTCACCGCGAAGGGCAGGAGCACCAGAAAGGCCACCAGGAATCTCATCCCGTTGAAGCTGAAGAAGCTCATGGTGCCCGCGCCGATCTTCGCAGCCACATATCCGCTGCCCCAGATCACGGAGGCAAGGAGAAGGACCAGGCTGCCTTTCGTCTTTTCTGACATCATTTTCCCCTTTCCTTTTCAGGAAGCTGCGCGACGACGATAGAAGCGAATATCAGAGCGCATCCCCCTATCTCCCGCAGGGACATGGTCTCCCCCAGGATCAGGGCACCGAAGATCGCCGCAAACACTGACTCCAGGCTCAGGAGCAGCGATGCTACAGTCGGCTCCGTGTGTCCCTGCCCCACGATCTGGAGAGTGTATCCCAGCGTGGTCGGGACCAGCGCCAGATACAGGATCACCGGCGCTCCCGCGGCAAGCTGAGCCATGGTGGCGTCCTCGAAGATCAATGAAAGGATTATTGAGATCACCGCCGCCACCAGCATCTGTCCGGCGGACAGGGCCACCGCGTTCCTCGGCGTGACGAACCGGTCGATGGCCAGCATCTCCACGGAAAAGGCCACGGCGCATCCCAAGGTGAGCCACACTCCCGGTGAGATGCCCATCTGGCCCTTGAGCGACAGAAGCCCGAAGCCAACTATGGCAACGGCCGCACAGCCCCAGATCTTCCTCGGGATCTTCAGCCCGAGAAACGTCCCGAAAAACGGCACTATAATAACGTACAAAGTCGTTATGAAGCCGGACTGGCCGGCGTTTATCCACTGAAGGCCCGCCTGCTGCATGTTGGTCCCGAGAGCCAGGAAAGTTCCGCAGATGAGGCTTCCCTGGAAAAGAAGTTTTTTCCTCCTGCGAACTTCGTCGAGCCCTTCGGCCTTCTCGTCTATGTAGCCGTTGCGGCGGATCATCCAGTACCCGACCGGTATCAGTATGAGGGCGGACACCAGGTGCCGCGAGCCGTTGAGTGCCAGCGGCGGCAGTGAGCCCAGTCCCAGCTTCTGACCAATGAAGCCGGAGCCCCAGATTATGGCCGTGAAGAGCAGCGCGATATTCCCCTTTATCTTTTCCGATCTGTTCAAGTTCTGTATTCTCCTTACTCAAGTAAGAAAATTATATGAGCCGCATTGGCTTTTATCAAGGTTTTTCAAGGGTTTTATGAGATTTGCTATTGACTTGAGGGAGCTCGGCTAATAAAATGTTACAGCGTAAATTTATCGGCGTCATCTCACGGTGCCGCGGGTTTGCGAATTGGAGCAGGTATCATCCGGAGCTCCGACACTAAGTTATTATTTAGTATGCCGAAAACGATGGGCAGGCGGCCTTGCCACCTTCGCATTACATCCAAGTAGGCAGTGCCGAAACCGAGGCGCGTCCGTCTTTCCTTTTTTCCAGGAGAAGCGGGAAAGCGAACTGAGTAGGTAGAAAGGAACACACATGAAATCTTACATTGCAAAGCCTGCAGATGTCGAGCGCAAGTGGTATGTGATCGACGCTGAGGGAAAGACTCTGGGAAAGCTGGCAGTCGAGGCTGCTATGATCCTGAGAGGAAAGAAGAAGCCGACCTACACTCCTCATGTTGACACCGGTGACTACGTTATCGTTGTTAACGCCGAGAAGGTGTGCGTGACTGGAAAGAAGGAGTCCGACAAGATCTACAAGCACCACTCCGGTTATCCGGGCGGGCTCAAGGAGACTCCACTGAAGGAGCTGAGGGCAAAGCAGCCTGAGGAGATCATCCGCCACGCTGTAAAGGGCATGATGCCAAAGGGCAAGCTGGGCAGACAGATGTACAAGAAGCTGAAGGTCTATGCTGGTCCTGAGCACCCACATGCAGCTCAGCATCCAGAAGAGTACACATTCTAAGAAGGGAGGAATCATAGATGGCTAAGACACAGTACCAGGCAACTGGAAGAAGAAAGTCTTCTGTTGCAAGAGTCAGACTTCTCCCTGGAACAGGAAGAGTCGTTATCAACAAGAGAGACCTGGAGAACTACTTCGGCACCGAGCTGCTGAGGCAGGAAGTTCTGAGACCTTTTGACGTCACAGGCACTGCCGGCAGATTCGACGTTATCGCCACTGTTCACGGCGGCGGCACAACGGGACAGGCCGGAGCCCTGAGACACGGCATCTCCAGAGCGCTCTGCGAGGTCGACAATGACGAGTACCGTCCTTCCCTGAAGGCAGCGGGCTTCCTGACAAGAGACCCTCGTATGAAGGAGAGAAAGAAGTACGGACTGAAGAAGGCGCGTAAGGCTTCCCAGTTCTCAAAGAGATAGTTTCGAGAGAGGCTGTTTCGCGGGCCCGGGGACGGGTCTGGAAAAAAAGGATTTTTTTACCGCTGGAGGCGTGCGCTTCCGGCGGTTTTTTTGATATACGAAAAATGCAGCCATCTGTGTCACAACAGATAGCCGCATGTATAAGGCAACGTGATCTTATCTTCCCAACAACCAGTCCGAAAGATTCACGACCTGGATGCCATCGTAGTTTCCTGCAGTGAGCCGGTCTCCGGTCAGGACGATCTTCTCGTAGTTGTCCCGTATATTCGTCAACGACTTCAGCTCGCGGTCGAAGGTCTCCTTCGCTGTCATATCTGCGGTGACCTGAAAATACGTGTAAATTCCCTGCTTTTCTGCGACGAAGTCCACTTCCGTATTGCCGACTTTTCCGATCATGACACGGCAGCCCCGGCGAAGGAGCTCGAAATAGACTATGTTTTCCAGTGAAAATCCCAGATCGTATTCGCTGCGCGGCAGGATGTAGTTACGCAGGCCAAGGTCTACGATATAAAGCTTCCGGTTTGCTTTCAGAAGCTGTTTTCCCACTATGTCAAAGCGCTCTGCCGGGTAGAAGATAAAGGATTCAGTCAGGGCCTCAACATAATCGCTGACCGTGTTGGGTGAAACTTTTCTTCCGTTTGAAGACAGGTAGTTTGTAATGCTCCGTATGGAAACCGGGTTCCCGGCCACACTGGCCAGATATCTGGCTATCGTCTTCAGCAGAAGAATATCAGTTATCTTCCTCCTGTCCGGCTCGCTCTCCTTCCTCGCCTGTCTATCTTCGATGTCCTTTACGATCACGGTATTGTAAATACCCTCTAAATAGGTATCCACCTTCTCCGGAGTACGGTCCATAACGGCAACATAAGGGAGCCCTCCGTCACGCATATATTCTGCGAGGCCGCGATCTGGATCCATTCCGGTGATCTCCAGAAATTCCCGGAAAGACAAGGGCAACATCTGAATTTCCACATAGCGTCCAGTCAATAAAGTGGCAAGATCTCCAGAAAGCATGCAGGCGTTTGAGCCGGTGATGTATATGTCCACGTCAGGTTTGACATACAGACTGTCTACGACCTTTTCAAATGATGGCACCTTCTGGATCTCATCCAGGAAGAAATAGGTCTTTTCCCCTTCACACAGGTGCTCCTTAAGATAGGAATACAGCTTTCGGTAATCCTGAAGGTCCTCATATTCCAGCTCTTCAAAATTGATAGAAACGATCTGTTTTTCAGATATACCATTTAACTTGAGCCACGACTGATACTGCAGCAGCAAAGTGGATTTTCCGCAGCGTCTGATCCCTGTCACGACCTTGATGACCTGTTCATCCTTCCACTGGATCAGACGATCCAGGTATTCTTTTCTTTCAACCAAGATGCTCACCTCCATCAGCTCATATTCCGATTTTAGAACGCAACAGGCAAAATATCAATTTATATTCCGAAATCGGAACGCTCCGATTTTTACTTATCTACAGATCACTAATATATACATGAGTATAAAGTGCGTCGGACTCGAATCTCAACCTAATTGATTTCTGTTCCTCTACTTAATATTGCAAGATATTTTGCAAATGCATATTTTTTATATCTCTTGCTTTCGGGCTTTTGGTCGACAAGAATTCCCAGGTCACAGAATTGATCGACTATCCTGTTTGCTGTTGGTTGAGAAATATCCAATTTATCCGCAACTAATTGCTTATCGATAACAGGTGATTCAAAAATAAGATTTAAAAGCCGTCTGTTATTGTTGTTAGACTTGACCATCATATCTTCACATACTTTCTTTAATGACAATATCTCTTTTGCAGTCGATATAGCCTCCTCCGATGTCTCCGCTACACCTTTAAGGAAAAATTTGACCCACTGTTCCCAGTCTCCCGTCTTCCTAACCGTCATCAGACGATCATAATATTCCTGCCTGTTTTGTTTAAAAAAGTAACTAATATACAGCAGTGGCTGTGATAATATCCTTTGCTGGCATAGCCAAAACGTAATGAGAAGTCTTCCCATTCTGCCATTGCCATCTAGAAATGGATGTATAGTCTCGAACTGTGCATGTATAAGCGCTATTTTTATTAATGGCGGCAAATTGCTTTCCTTATGCATGAATAACTCTAAAGCACCCATTGCTTCATTCATGTCTGGAACACTTGGAGGAACAAAGGTCGCTTCATTTAATGTGCACCCTGGAGCACCTATCCAATTTTGACTCGTGCGGAATTCCCCAGGACTCCTTTTACTACCTCTGCCGCTAAATAATAAGACACGATGTATCTCCCTCAGAAGGCGCAAAGATAACGGAAACTCTTTAAGCCTCTCCAATCCATAATTCATTGCACCGACATAGTTTACAATATCTCCTATATCCTCTTTTTTCTCCCTGGACTGGTCACCATCAAAAACGTCCACCAATGATGCTTGCGTCCCTTCTATCTGTGAACTAAGGACAGCTTCCTTCTGAACGTACATCGCAACGAACAATTCCGGATCCGGCAATGTTTCTGTTACTCCATCAAGTCTGCCAAGCATCCTGTCCGCACGTGAAAGCAGATCTATCATCTCGCTATCGTAAAAAATTGGCGGGTCTGGCGGCAACGGCTTTGGTTTGAACGTTTTATACCCTAATGGTTGGGAAATGAATATCCCTGCTCTATTTTCCATGGCTCACCTCTAAATAACACTTTTGTTAGTTATGCCAGCTATCGAGTTTTTTAAATAAATTTTTTGCTCTTATTTTTTACTTAGAATATCATCTTTGTCCTTATTTACAATTGTTTTTTTCCCAATTGCAATAACAAGTTGAACATTGACAGTTGAATAGTCCTGAAGAAGCACTGTTGATAAGTTTTCTGCTATCAAAAAAGCTCCAGCGGATCACCGCTGGAGCACAAAATCTTACTTCGGGCATGGGCCGATTCAGGATTTGCCCCCTTTCTTAGTTTCAGCATCTTATTTCTCGGTCTTCTTCCTGTTTCTCTGTCCGGTCCTCCAGACCAGCAGGATCACCAGTGTAGCCACTGCTGCAGCCAGTGCAGCTGCCGGAAGTATAATAGATGCTCCCGATAGCACGATCATTCATTATCTGCGGATTTTATATGCGGCTCTTCACTTTGCAAAAAGCCCACTTTCCACAAAATTCAAGCACTCCAGCGTTTGCCGCATTTTTCGCCCCTGTGTATAATCCAAGAGTAACACTTGGAAGGGCGGTGAGCATTTGTACCGGGAGAAACTGAAAACATTCCTGATTCTGGCTCTGGTGGCGGCAATCATCCCTGCTGCCGTCTACAGATACAGTGTCGCCCGGGACCCCTACGCCCGGGAGATCCCTGTTTTTACATATCACCGGATATGCCCCGATGAGGAGTACGCTTCTTTTTCCAGGGAGAAGGACCTCTGGACCAAAACGAGCGACTTCGAGAAAGAGATGCGCTGGCTCCACTGCCACGGCTACCGCACGGTGTCCATAGACGAGCTTTACCGCTGGCATCAGGGGAGGCTGGACCTTCCAAAGAAGACCGTGGCCATCACCTTCGACGACGGGTATTACAGCGTGATCCGCTACGCCCTTCCCATCATGGAGAAGTACCACATCAAGGGCACGATGTTCGTCATCGGCAACATGGTCACGGAACACCAGGACACTGAGGACCCCATGGCCTACGTGAGCCGGGACACCATCCGGGAGCTGCGCCGCACCTGCCCGGAGCTGGAGTTCCAGTCGCATTCCTACGGGCTCCACCACGATTCCAACCGGAACGCCGTGATATACCGCACGGAGTATCCGGGGATCCTGAGGGATTTTCGCAGGCAGGAGAAGGTGCTTGGAAAAGGTGTAGACGTCATCGCCTACCCTTACGGTTACAGGACGGAGGGCTTCGAGAAGGCGGCCAGAAAAAGCGGGTACAGAATGGCGTTTCTGTACAGCCAGCAGCGGGGCGTCAGGCGGAGCGACTCCCTGTTCAGCCTCCCGCGCATAGGAGTGCGGGGAGACGTGGATCCGGATGTGGCTTTTTTCAGGTGGCTCGGGGACGATCAGTGACGGGCGGCGATCGGCGTAAACATGCGGCGGCAACGTTGACAATGGAAGATACAGCGATTTGAGATGAAAGGACGATTTTTATGAAAGCTGAAAGACTCAGGAAATTCACCAAGATCACTGCGGTCCTGGCCGCAGCCGTGATCATGACGGTAGCCCTGGCGGGGTGCGGCTCGAAGCAGACCACGGACAAGAGCCTGTCGAAGATACAAACGGACGAGAACGCGAAGTCCGTCACCATAACCGCCACCACCCAGGGGAAATTCACAGACAAGGACACGATGCACTGCGTGGTCTTCAACGACGGCAAGATGGCCAGCCACTCAATGTTCGTGACCGGCTGCACTCCTGAGAAATTCCACGAGGCGCTTGTGAAGGTCGGCGGCACCCCTTGGAACACCACGGACAAGGAGTTGAAGGACGGCGAGTACACCGACGGCCAGAAGGTAAATGTCACCCTGACCTGGAAGGGCCAGGAGGAGCCGGTGGAGCTGGGCGACATCCTCGTGACCAACGGCGGGAAGCACCCTGACACTGACATCAGATTTTCCGGGAACAAGGAAAACATCGACAAGGCCGGCTCCGGCTGCATCCTCTGCCTGAACAGTTGCTGGGCGGGAATAACCTCCAACGCCTCCTACGCCTTCAACGACATCGACTCCGGCAAGGTGAAGATGAAACTGGACAAGGACAATGCGCCAGACGATAAGCAGAAGGTGAAGATCACCTTCACCCTCGAGTGATGGAGAAACTCCTCACCATTTCCGTAGCTGCCTGCAACGCCGCGCCCACCCTGGGGGAGACCCTCTCCTCCATGTGCCTGAACGCGTATTACATGGAAAAGCTGGAGGTCATAGTCACTGACGACGGCTCCGGCGATGACACACCGCAGATCGCACGGGGTTTCGTGGAAAAGCACCCCGGCACCTTCCGCCTCATCTCCCAGGAGAACAATGGCTACGGCTCCTCCCTGGAAAACGCCCTGGCCCGCGGCCGGGGCCTCTATTTCAAGGTGGTCGACGGGGACGACAAGGTGGATCCCCGTGGGCTTGAAAGCCTGCTGGACAGGATCCAGGAGCTGAGGAACACTGGCGGATCCCCCGACCTGATCGTCACTCCGTTTTTCACCTGGATATCCGGGCGCAGTGACTGCGGCGGCGTGTACCAAAAAGTCGAAAATCATCCAGGGCTGTCTTCCGTGCCTGTGTCTCTTGAGGCGGCCGGCCTGAGCAGGGGCCTCTCCATTTTCGAGATCACCTGCAGAAGGGACTTGCTCTTGGACGCACACCCCGACTTCCTGCACCACTGCCTTTACGTAGACAACGAGCTGGTGATGGCTGTGCTCCTGAGCGCCCGGACTCTGTGCCGCCTTGACCGCCCGGTGACGGTATACAGGACCGACAGGCCGGGCCAGAGCATGAGCCAGGCGGTCCTGGGCGCTCGGTTCCGGGATATAATGAGGGTGTGCGACCGGGTCTTTTACATGTTCACGGAAAAGGAAAAAGAGCGTTCACGCGCCGGGGTAATCAACGCATCCTGCAGCGAGGATGCATCCCGCGCGAGTCTTACCGGCGGCCGCCGCGAGGCGGCGGAGCTCCTCGTGAGCTCGATGGCAAGGCTGGCCTGGCTGGCCGGACTCCTCTCGCCGCATCCACTGCGGAGCCGCAGCACCCTCAGGAAATGGGAACGGGCTATCAAGATGAAAAGCCCGGAGCTTTTCCAGGTGACACAGAGATCCCGGATCGCCAGAGCCGGAAGGCTGGCGGGGCCACTGGGTTTTCTCGTTATGTCCGCGTCGTTCAAGATAAAGAACCGGATCACCCATCCGGGGCAGGTCGTCTATTTTGCAAAGAAAAACACGTCAGAAAAAGAATAAGTCGATCAGAAAAAACATGATCATGAACGTGCTGGTCACCCTTTCAGGTGCGGTGAACCCGCTGATCGTCCTGCCTTACGTGAGCCGGGTGCTCCACCCCGCAGGGACGGGCCGGGTGTACTTTGCATCGTCGGTGATATCGGTTTTTATGCTCCTGGCCCAGATGGGTATCCCTGTCTACGGGATCAGAGCATGCGCCAGAGTCAGGGACGACCGCACAGAACTTTCTGCCGCAGCGAGCTCCATCCTGGGCCTGCAGGTGCTTTTTTCCGCAGGGTCCTTCGTTCTGCTCATACTGGCAGCATTCGCCCTTCCCCAGCTACGGCCACAGCGGGGCCTCCTCATCCTTATGGGGCTGGGGGTCCTTCTTAACGGCATCAACACCGACTGGCTCTTCCAGGGGCTTGAGGAATACCCGTTCCTCACCGGGAGAGCCGTGTTTTTCAAGCTGGCCTCTGCGGCAGCCATCCTCATTCTGACCAGGACGCCCGGCGACTACCTCATCTACGGCGCACTGACCATGGTGCCCGCAGCCGCCGCATCCGTGTATAACCTCTTTTTCCTCAAAAAACACATCGACCTCCGGATCACAGGGCCTGGCGAAATCTTGCGCCACCTGACGCCCGCCCTGCACTTCTTCCTGCTCACCGCCATGACCACCGTATACACCAATCTGGACATGCTGATGCTGGGTTCCATGCGTGGGGACGCCGAGGCGGGCTACTACGGGACCGCCGTGAAGATAAAGCTGGGGCTGGTGAACCTGATGATCGCAGGGGTCTCGGTGCTCATGCCGCGGATCAGCTACCTGGCGGAGACCGGGGAGACCCGGGAGTTTCATCGGACCATCGCCCGGGCGGTGACTGCGTGCCTAATCTTTTCCGTCGGGGCGGCGGCACTCTTTGTCATGTTTGCGGAAGATTCCATCCTGCTGCTGGCGGGCCGCGACTTCGAGCCGGCGGTCGTCCCGATGACGGTTATCATGTTCACTCTTATCCCGATCGGGCTGAGCCAGATCCTCGGGATGGAGGTATTGATACCCCTCGGCCGGGAAAAGCAGGTGCTCCTCGCCGCGGCAGCCGGCGCCGTGGTGGACATGTCGCTGAACATTTTCCTGATCCCCGCGATGGGGGCTACCGGTGCGGCAGTCAGCACTCTGGCATCGGAGGTTGTGGTCATGCTCGTGATCATGTGGGGCATAAAAAAAGAGGGTCTCGAGCTCGTGGGGCAGCGGGGTGCCGGGATCCTGCAGGTGATCGCGTGCAGCCTGCTGCCGGCGGCCCTGGCGGGACTCCTCTGCCACCGCATCGCCGCAGGACTCGGAGTGACGGGAAGCCTTTTCCTGTTCACGTCTGGGGCCCTGCCTTTCCTCCTGGTCTACGGGCCCATCTCTCACTGCACGTACAGGAAACTTTTCGCGAAGTTCTGAGACAAACACGGGAAAAATCCAATGATCTATTTCACCCACTACATTCCATGGAATGACGACTCCAGAATGACCTCCGGAGTCAAGGGCATCGAAGATATAGAAACGATCTTCTGCCGGAATGGCGCCCGGCTGCTGCCGATACCATCAAAACGCCGGACACACCACCTGACACCAGCCCGGCGCCTGGCCCTCCAGCGCCCGATACTCCGGACCTGGCAGGAGGCCTGCGGCCCCCTGCTCCCCGGCGACGCGCTGGTCATATTGCTGCCCCTCCACGAAAAATTCGGACTCCTCGGCCGCCTGATCCGCAGCCTCAAAAGCCGCGGCATCAAGATCGTATTCCTGGCCGCCGACCTGGAACTGGCACGGCCTGCCACATACTCAGGCCTGAAAAGGTCCTATGTGACACGCCAGGAACTCTCATACCTGAGGCAGGCCGACGGGATCATCACCCACAACCAGGCCTACACCCGCCTGCTCCAGAGCCGCGGCATAACCGGGCCGTTCATGGAGTTCGGCCTCTTCGACTACCTGATCCCGGAGGCGCAGCTCCGGAATCTCCAGTCCCGCCGGAACGGCGGGACGCCCCTCTCTCCGGATGCGGGATCCAGTCAATCAAACGACGGGACGCCCCTCTCTCCAGATGTGGATCCCGGCCAGTCAAACAGCGGGACGCCCCGCCCCGATGGACCAGTGATCATCGCCACCAACCTGAACCCCGAGAAGGCCGGTTACGCCTACCGCCTCCCGGCAGGCACCGATTTCGTCCTCTACGGACCTAACTACCGCCCGGAACTTCAGAGGTCCGACGGGGCGTCCGGAGGCTCCGGAGCCTCGGAACGGAGGCCGGAGGACCGTAAGTCCGATAATGCGCCCGGTAGCTCCGGGGCCTCAGAACTGAGACCGGAGGACCGTAAGTCCGATAATGCGCCCGGTAGCTCCGAAGCCTCAGAACGGAGACCGGAGGACCGGAATTACCACAATGGCGCCCAGCCATCCGAGCCGGAGGACCGTAAGTCCGATAATGCGCCCGGTAGCTCCGAAGCCTCAGAACCGAGGCCGGAGGACCGGAATTACCACAATGGCGCCCAGCCATCCGAGCCGGAGGACCGGAAATGCCATGATGAATCCAAGGGCTCCGGAGCCGCGGAACCGAGGCCGGAGGACCGGAATTACAATAATGCTCCCAGTCCTCATATAACCTACGGTGGGGCATTCCAGGCCGACGACCTTATAGACCACATATCCGGCTCCTACGGACTCCTCTGGGACGGACCTTCCCCCGACACCTGCGCCGGACCATACGGAAGCTACATGCGGGTGAACACGCCGCACCGGATAAGCCTTTTCCTGGCCTGCGGCATCCCCGTGATCGTGTGGGACCAGTCCGCCATGGCGCCGCTGGTGCTGGAAGAGGGCCTGGGCTTCGCTGTCTCCAGCCTCGGGGAGATCCCGGCAAAGCGCATGGAGATCTCCGCCGAGCAGTACAGTGAGATGGCAAAAAAAGCCTGGCTCACAGGAGCCAGGCTTCGCCGCGGTGAAAACACCGCGAGTATTCTGGAACAGATCAGACAGCTCTGATCTGCAAATGCCAGTTTTTCTAGCTCGTGGCACCGCCGCAGCTGGAACCCTGGCCGGCAGTGCAGCCGTAACAGTGGTTCGCTAGGGCGATGTGCCTCTTCTGGATGCCGTGCTCCCTAAGGTCAAAGATGGTCTCCTTTGTGGTCACCGGCAGATCCACGGCCTGGTTGAAATCGCAGTCGAAGATCCGGCCGTCGTATCCGACAGAGATCTGGTATCTGCACATCATGGCCGGCTCAGACGCCGGATTGTAGGCGTCGAAGAGCGTATTCATGTAGCGCTCAAGGTTGCCTGACCTCTCCAGGAAGTCTCCGAACCTGCCAACAGGATTATTGGTGATGGCGAAGAGGTTGGAGAAGTGGATGCCGAAGTCCTTTTCAAGCTTCTGGTGATACAGGTCTCCCATGGATCCCTGGTCCGGAGGCAGAAATGCCCCGCCCGGGTTGTACACCAGGTTGAGGTCAGGGCCGCCAGGCTCTCCGATTCCAAGGGAGTTCAGCTTCTGGAGCATCTTTATGGAGCTCTGGAAAACGCCCTTGCCGCGCTGACGGTCGGCGTCCTTTTCCCTGTAATACGGAAGTGAGGCGAAAACTGTGACCCCAAGATCCCTGTAGAGCTCCGGCAGGTCCTCGTATCCCGTCTGCTCCAGGATCGTAAGATTGGTCCTCACGTAGACCGTGTCTGCCAGCTTGCAGCACTCCTTGAGGAACCATCGGAATTCAGGGTTCATCTCGGGAGCCCCGCCGGTGATGTCGATGGTGGTGAGGTTTTCGTCGTTCCGGAACACGTCCAGACAGCACTCCATCACCTCTCTGGACATGGTCTCGGTCCTGTCCGGGCCGCCCTTCACGTGGCAGTGCTTGCACGCCTGATTACATTGCAGGCCCACGTTCACCTGCATGGTAGTTATGACGTCGGTGTACGCCGCCTCCGGATCGGACATGTGAGGCTCGAAAGCGGGTACAACTGAAAGTCTTTTCAACTGATCGTTCAAAACAGCTCCTCCTAGAACTCAAGCTTTTTTACGATATTCTTCATCTGAAGGCCGTGAGCCAGAGTCGCTCCGCCCCTGATGGCTGCCGCCACGTGGATGGCCTCTGTCATCTGCTCCTCGTCCACGCCCTTGTTCAGGCAGTCGTTGGTGTAGGAGTCGATGCAGTAAGGGCACTGGAGAGCAGTGGCGACGGCCAGGGCGATGAGGGATTTCTCCCTTGCGGTGAGCGCACCTTCAGCGAAGACGTCGCCGTAGTAAGCCATGAACTTGTTCCACAGCTCAGGAGCTTCCTCTCCCATGGTCCCGAACCTTGCCAGATCCTCTTCGTTGTAGTAAGCCATTTTTTCCTCCAATTCAAATTCATCACAAGTGATAAAAGTTTTTATATCAAGGCCGGATCTCCGGCCGGGATATCATTTTCTGCTGAAAAAAGAAAAGTTCCGCCCCTCCAGTGATGCGGGATTATACGCGATCACCACGCAGTCGAAGGAATTCTTTTCCAGGTACTCCCACAGCGACACGTCGGTGAAGTCCCTCATGTCCACCGCGGTCACCCGCCCGTAGTTCATGGCCAGAAAAGGCACCATGCACCAGGAGTAGGAATCTCCCACCAGGAGAATGCTCCCCCTTGATCCTGAGTCTTCATTCACCACTGTGGCGATCGCTCCACGTCCGTTCATGTAGGCGTCGTAGGAGACGCGGTGGTACAGGTCTCCCCGGGAGATGATGCTCCTGTCCACCAGGGCTTCTCCGAATTTTCCCCTCCTGGAAAAGGTCTTTCCGTCCCTGCGCCAGGTCACCCGGAAGTCCGGGGAGTTTTGGGGAGTCAGGAGGGTGAAGTCGTCTGTGCCGGCGTATGTGGCTCCGGTCTTCTTTCCAAGGGCTCCGAGGTAGTAGTTCCTGTACGTCTCAGTGTCGTAGGTCCCCGGATCGAATGCCGCTTCATCGTAGCACAGACCGAAGTCATTGTGGAGCCTGCCGCCCAGGATCCCGGCGGCCATCAGTGCCGCCTCGGGACGCCAGTGGTGGTCGGTCCGGAAAAACATTTCATCGGCGCTCATCCTGCCATCCATCTCCCGCCGGAGATCCAGAACTTCAACGCCTCCGGCTGTCAGGCCGCTTATGAGCCTGTCGCAGTTGGAGTCACTGTAGTCGGCGGCACCTCTCTCCAGGCCGCCTTCCATCCCGGTCTTGAAAGGCACCTGGACGTAGATCAGAGGGACGCCGCGGGCCTCGAGCTTTTCCTTGAGAGCGACCGTGTTCGCCACGTAGCCGTCGAGGCGACCGTCGCCCAGCCTGTCGATGCCGTAGGAGAGCTGGCCGTCCTCCAGCTTCGTGACGCCCACCTCCTGGTCCGGTATGTATCTTATCCCGAGGGTCCTGTTGACTCCTCCGTATACGCCCATCCAGAAGGTCAGGCCCGGGAATTCCTTTGCCAGCGCTGAGTCGAACCGGGATCCCTGTCCCCTGTCGCCCAGCACACCTTGAAAATTCGTGTCACTGTAGGTCAGTACCCTGCGGGCCGCCGGTGCAGACACCAGGCACAGCACACTTATGATCAATATGAAAAATACCGCTGTAAATCGCTGTGCCTTCATCGATGCTCCTGAGCGGGATCCCGCCCTTATGATTCTCTATCAGAACTGAAAATATATAAAGGGGCTATAGCCACCTTTAATAACAAAAGAAAGTGATATGACCAGAAGCAATACCATTGCGACTCCGAAGATCACCTGATACCAGCCGTCACCGAGCTTTTCCTTCAGCCACGCGCCGGCCGCCGGGACCACCGGGAACGACAGCACGGCCCCCACCAGCATCACGTACCAGTACTCCCTCAAGAGGAAGAGAGTGAGCTGATCTCCCGTCACCAGGGCGCCTCCGGCCGCCAGAGCACCGCCGGCACCACCTCCTGCGCTTCCGGTGAGGCCGGAGAGCCCCGCCATTGAGAGCAGATAATGACCGGCCTGAGGCAGGCTCCCGCACCTGAATATGACCGAGCCCAACAGCATCACCAGGATGATGTAGCAGTGGCGGGCGAACCATTTTGCGAGCTTGTTGTGGCTCACGCCATCAGCAATGTGACTTTCTCGAATTCGACCGTCGCTCGTTCCACTTCTTCGGGCCAGGCCCCCGGCACCGCCGCCTGGGCCCCGATCCACCGTGGTTTTCTTTTCAAAGAAAAGCTTTTCCACCGCCACCAGCGCGAACCAGTACAGGCCCCAGGCCAGAAAGGTCCAGCTGGCACCGTGCCACAGGCCCGTCAGGAGCCACACCACCAGCAGGTTGAACATGTGCCTGCCCGTTGTGACACGGCTCCCTCCCATGGGGATGTACACGTAGTCCCGGAACCAGGTCCCGAGGGAGATGTTCCACCTCCGCCAGTACTGGGTCAGGGAGTCCGAAGCGTACGGGTAGTTGAAGTTCTCCCGGAACCGGAACCCCAGCATTGCACCCAGTCCGATGGCCATGTCCGAGTACCCGCTGAAGTCGAAATAGATCTGAATGGCAAAGGCCACCGCACCGACCCAGGCCAGGCCGGTGGTCAGCTCTGCGGCCCCTCCCATGTAGGTCCCGGAGGCGCTCACCCCGAACACGGCGTCGGCCGCCGAGGCTGCGGTGTTGGCGATGATGACCTTTTTCCCGAGGCCCTGGATGAACCGGCACACTCCCCAGGCAAAAAGATTGGGATCCTGCCGGCGGACGCGGATCTGCTCAGCAACGTCCCCGAAGCGGACGATCGGCCCGGCTATGAGCTGTGGGAACATGGAGATGTAGAGGGCGACGTTCACCGGGCTTTTCTCGGCGCTCCCCGGCCGCCTGTAGACGTCAATCACATAGGACAGGGCCTGGAAGGTGAAAAATGAGATCCCCACCGGCAGTGCTATGTCCGGTATAGAGATGCTCATCCCTGGCAGGCGGTCCAGGTTCTCCAGCGCAAAGCCCAGGTATTTGTAAACGAAAAGAAGGCTCAGATCCCCCGCCACGATGGCGATGAATATGGTCCTGCGGGCGGCACCTGTGTTACGGTCCATCCAAAGAGTAAGCCCCCAGTTTAGGACCAGGGCTCCGACCATGAGGAACACGAACCGCGGCTCCCCGAACCAGTAGAAAAAAAGGCTGGCCAGAAGCAGGAAGGCGTTCCGAATCCTGAGGTGCCTGTCAGGTATCAAATAGTAGACGGCCAGCGTCACGGGAAGAAAAAGAAAAATGAAGGTCACGCTGGAGAATATCACGGCCGGCCTCCATTGAATCTGATCATGTCCTTCATCAGCATGCATACCATGAACATGGTGATGTACTGGTACGGGACGATGGTCACGGCAAAGAGCACTAAGAAACAGATCTCAAAGGCGATGTGGGCGTAGCTCCCGGATCTGATGCTCCCGGATGCGCCCCTGACTATGGCCCAGGCGTAAGGTATGAAAAGCATGAGCCCGCCCTCCGCCAGCACCTCCACGGGCGAATTGCTGTAGCCGAGGTTGCTTAGCCTCCATGGTGAGGCGAACCTGGCGATGTACGGGGTGTTTTCGAAGCCCACTCCCCAGACAGGACTGCTGAGCCAGGCCTTGAAGCCCGACCTGATGTCGTCCATCCTTATCGACGAAGACTCCGTGGTCGTCTTGTTCCACAGGAGCAGCACCACGAAAGCGAGCACCAGCGCAGCCAGTAGTATCATCTTCTTCTCCTGGGCCAGGTGCTCCCTGAAGGAGTCCGCGGATCTGCGCTTTCTCCTGACGTCCGGCAGGTTTTTCATTATCCACATGAGTGCCAGCAGGAACCAGCCGGTGGCGGTGAACGTCGTCAGCATCGCCAGTGCCAGGATCACCCTGCACCACCTGTGGGTCTTCGGGCTCCTGCCGTCCTGTGTGTAGACGTCGGTCATGAAGGCAAGGGAAAAGATGTAGTTGGCCATAGGTCCCTCTACGAATATCGCCGAGTTCCTGGCCACGTAGCCTGTTATAAACCACTGGGTCTCGTAGTAGATGTACATGAAATGTGTCCGCCAGATGATCTTCCCGTCGTCCGACCAGTCCACGTACACGCTCCCGGACCACGGATATGGGATCAAGTGGAGCAAAGAGAGCAAGAACCAGCAGACCACGGAGACTCCCGCAACTATCACGACCACGTCGCGAAAGGCCGCGAGGAGCGAAGCGGCTTTTTCCCCGCCGCCACGGGACTCCAGAAATATTACGAATGCGCACAGCAAAAGCCCGCATCGCAGGGCGCGGCGGTAGTTCACGGGATCCAGCAGGACGAACAGCACCAGGTAGAGCATGACGATGATCCCCGTCTTCACGGAGGACCACCGGATGCCAGGCACGCCCTTTTCTCCGTCGTTTCTGAAGGCCAGCGCCATGAGGCAAAGCCCCAGTATCAGCGCCGTCGCCCGGTTCACCCAGGGGCCGTAGTCCCGGAGGTGCATCCAGATGCTTCGGCACTGTATCACCATGGTGGCGGCGGCCACGTAGGTGACGGCGAGCCATACGATGCTGAAGCCTGTATTCTGTTTTGCTGTGGTTTTTTCAGTCAATATATGCTCCTGATAAGCCTTGCCGTCTCTCTGATGTCCAGGCCTCTCGCCTCGATCTCTCCCGAGTTGTCCGTACGTACGGTGTCAAGCTCCATGAGGGCCTCCTTCCAGGATCCCCTGTCACCCAGAGATATGCGGCGGAAGTTCTCCGCCACCCGGCTCTCCGTAACCACGCCTGTGGAGGCCACCACCGTAAGGCCGTTTGCCTGTGCCTCCAGTGCAGCGATGGAAAAGCCCTCGAACAGGCTCGGAAGGGCGAACACGTCCATGGCCTGGTAGTAGTCCTCCGGATTCTCCACGTTGCCGGTGAAGATCACCAGCCCGTCCATGGAGCTCCCGCGCACTTTATTTTCCAGCTCCCTGCGCTGGTCACCCTCTCCGACGAGCAAAAGCCTGATGTCTTCTCCCGGATACTCTCTCCGGATCTCATCTGCCAGGGAGAGGAGAAAGCCGGGATTTTTCTGCCCAGTCAGCCTCCCCACGAAGCCGATGACCCGCGCGCCATCCGGGATGTCCAGCTCCCGGCGCATCTCGCGCCTCTTCGCCGGGTCGAAGGCGAAACGCCTTACATCCACCCCGTTTTTCACGACCTGGAGCCTCTCCCTGCAGATCTTTTCCGGGAACATCCACTCCCCTGCGGCCTGTGAACAGGCCAGCCATCGGGAGGGATACCTCGTGAGTACCCTCCTGGAAAAAAGGGACGTCAGCGTATGCGACAGATTCGGGATGCCGGCGCAGTGGGCGTGGACCACGATCTCCGGGATACCGGCCCGGTTCGCCAGCTTGCAGTACTTCCGGAGCATGGTCACGCTTCCCGAGTGGATGTGGACAGCATCCCATCTTGATGCCCTGAGGACATCCCTCATGGCTCGTGTCTCCCGCCTCCTGGCGCCTCCCGGGCGGAACGGGCAGTCTCTCGTGAACACCCTGTGGCCCAGGGTCTCCATCTCCCTCACTATCCTCTGGTTATCGCAGTAATATGGTGTGAAGAGGTCCACCTGGAGACCACTGGTGTCCATTACCTTCAGGATCTCGGATACGAAGATCTCCTCTCCCCCGAAGGAAATGGGTTCGCCGAAGACCTGGAGGATTTTCTTTTCTTTTGTTGTATTATCGCGGTCACCGGCCTGTCCGCTTTCGGGCACTGACGCCCACGCCCGGCCGCCTGGTATCTCATCAGCGCGTCCTTCCCCTGGTCCGGCCTCCGGATAGCGTATCTCCGGGCAGAAATCCAGCCCCGCCCGGGTGCCCCGGAACATGGCGCCGAGCCGCTTCCTTTTTTCATGAGCGGTAAAGACGATGCGGAACCAGTGGCCTATCAGCCTCCTGGTCTCATAGATGAAGCCGTTCAGGCCCTCTCTCCTGTAGAGATACACGTCGTTCCGGTACATGGTCTCGTACCTGCTTACCGGACGGTCCTCATCGGCAGCGATGTTGGCGCCCCTGTTTTCCCCGGTCATGTGGAATACGCGGCTGCCGTTCACCAGATATGAAGGATACACCCTGGAGATCCGACGGGTGAACTCCCAGTCGTCTGTCCAGGTGCCGAACTCCCTTATAGGCAGGCCCATGTTTTTTATCACGCTGGCCGGGACGAGCAGCGAAACGAAGGACGCCATCACCACTGGTACGGCCGGGCTCAGAAAGTCCCTGACCTTCATTGTCAGGCTCCTCCTCTGGATGTTCATCCTGTTGAGGGTGCCGTCCTTCCACAGCGCCTGGCTGGAGAGAAAACCGTATCTGTCTCGTTTGTTCTCGTGGACCTCCAGCAGGGCCTCCAGGGCCCCGGGCTCCGGCTGGGTGTCGTCGTCCATGACCCACACCAGCTCGTATCCCAGCCTAACGGCCTCTTCCATGCCGAGGCTGAAGCCGCCGGCCCCGCCCAGGTTCTCCCCTGTGTCCAGGTAGATGATCCTGCCTCCATCTTTCAGAAAGACTCGGATCTCTTCCACCTCCTGCACCTGAGGTATCTCGCGGATGGAGCTTCGTCCGGCGCCCCCGTTGTCCACCACGATGATGTCCATTTTCCCCGCAGCGGTCTGGAGACTCAGGCACCTGAGACACTGAGCCAAGAGCTCATCTCTTTTGTACGTGACCACCACCGCGGCAGTCTGCCTGACTTCTCTCATCACTTCATCTTCCTCACGGCCTCTGCGGTGAACATCTTGAAAAATATCTTCGCGTCCAGAGCCAGGCTCGCGTTGTCCGCGTAAAAGAGTTCCATCCTCTGCCTGCTGCCGTCGTGGTATCCCGCCCAGTCCCGGCCGTAGGCCTGCCAGTACCCCATCCATCCGGGCCTGACGCTCTGGAGCCGCTCCAGCTCCTCACCTGTATATTTCTCTGTTTCCTCCGGCAGGATGGGCCTCGGGCCGATGATGCTCAGCCTGCCCTGGAGCACGTTCACGAGCTGCGGCAGCTCGTCCAGTCCCCACCTACGGATAAAACCCCCTCCGGGTATCACCCGCGGGTCTTCCTCCAGCCTGTATTCTTCACGGTATTCACGGCGCTGCACCGGATCCAGGGAGCTTTCGATCTCCTCAGCGTCTTCTTCCATGGTCCTGAACTTCCATATGACCACAGGCTTTCCGTGGTATCCGATGCGCTCCTGCCGATAAAAGACCTTTCCCCTTCCCCGTACCTTCACGGCGACCGCGGTGATCACCATGGCCGGAGAGAGTATCACCAGCCCGACGACGCCGAGCACGATGTCGAGGGTCCTCTTCGCAAAAAGATACCCCTTGTTTTTCTCCCTCCAGTTCCGGCGGTCCGGGCAGAGCCTCTCGTACTCCATCTCCCCCTGGTAACTGTCCATGCCCTTCATGTACATCCTGCGCATCCTGGCCATGTTCCTCATCACCAGGAGCTTGTGGGCGGTGGAGCCCCTGTATCTCCTGTCGGAGGCCAGGATCCTGTGCTCCGCCATCCCGGGCGTGATGCCCATTTCCTTTAAGTTCAGCGAAAACTGCAGGTCCTCCATTATCCTCAGCTCCGGGAATCCCCCGACCTTCTCGAAAAGTTCTTTTCTTATGAAGATCCCCTGATCCCCGAATACTATGTGTCTCCTGCTGGCCCTGAAGTTGGAGATCCATTTATTTGTATACATGAAAAAGTTCCTGCTGTCGAACCGCACCCCGAAGCACCCCCACTGGTGGTCCTTCAGGACGGCCTTTATCTCCCCAGCAGGATCATCGGGAAGCTGGCAGTCCCCGTGGAAAAAGAAGAGTATCTCTCCCGCGGCGGCCTCCGCCCCGGCGTTGAGCTGCGCTCCTCTCCCTCTCGGGCTGCTGATGATGCGGATCCCGTCGTCATCTGACATCGCCTCTCTCAGCCTCTCCAGGGTGCAGTCCGTGCTGCCTCCGTCCACCAGGATGATCTCCCGCGGCTTCCGGATCTTGCGGCACTGGCGGATAACCGACTCCGCCATCTCCTCCTCGTTGAAGAGGGGCACCACGGCGGAGATCAGCGGATACCTCCTCGTGAACTCCATGGTGCAGGACATTCCGGTGAAGAAGCCATCCAGCTCATCTTCTCCCAGCGCCCTGAACCTCTCCAGGTCCTCTGGCACGTCGATGTCGAAGGCCTCCGGCAGGAGCTCCCATGTAACGTCTCCGGGTATCCTCTCCAGCGTCTCCTCCATCACGGCGCCGTGGCTGTATCTCTCCAGGGAAAAAGCCTCTCTGCACGGCGTTCCGGCCCCCACCAGGCAGTAGCCCCCGTCCTCTGTGGGAGTGAACACCATGTCCCTCTCCTCCAGGCAGCGGAAGGCATCCATGATGTCCCCGCATGTCAGCTGAGGCGAGTCGGTGCCGGTCAGGACGCAGCTCCTGTATCCCATGCCCAGCACGTCCCTGATGGCGTTGTCCATCCGCTCCCCAAGGCCCTCTCCCCTCTGGGAAAAGAAGTCCATCTTCACGCCCGCTTCTTCGGCCATGGCCTCGAGACCCCTCCGCTGCGAGGGTCCTCCGCTCCAGGCAAAAAACAGGGCGACCCCCTTTTCCCGGAGCCTCCCTGCCCTCCTGAGCCCGTCTCTGATCAGCGCCATCTGGAGTTCGAGGCACTGATCATCATCGTAAAAGGGCTTCATTCTGGTCTTCACCTTCCCCCTCTCAGGGGCCTTGGTGAAGATGATATACGCCTTGTCTTCTTTTGCTTTCTTTTCTGTTGTCTCCCCTGTTCTCTCTGCCATCACTTGTATTTCGTCATCATTCTGTTCACATACGATGTCTTAACGGCCGGCTTCTCGTCTATCCCGAGCATCAGGGAAAGGGTGTGCCGAAGGTCGCCGCCGTTCCTGGCGAACTGCCCGGCGCAGGAGGCACAGCAGGTGCAGAGGGTCTTTTCCCCGCCGGCCGGGTACTTCTTCCCTATGGTCTCCGCAGATCCCTTTGCGAGCTCAGGCTCGCAGGCCCCTGCGATGCCGCCAAGGCCACAGCAGTTGACCTCATCTTCCTTCTCCGGTCTGTATCCGAGAAGCTCTGAAATGTCATCGTACCACTCTCCGGTCTCCCTGTCGGGACACGGCATGAAGATCTTCAGGCCCTGAGGCTTTTCCACCTCGATGCCCAGTTCCAGCAGCCGGCGGTACACGCTGACCACCCTGATGCCAAGCCTGTCCTTCAGATAGTAATAGCAGTTGGGGCACATGGTGACGATCTCCTCGGCGCCCGCCTCCTGCAGGTTTTTCCTTATGGTCCCGATGATGCGCTCTTCTTCCTTTTCCAGCCCCAGGAGCCCGATCGGCTTGCCGCAGCAGTCGTAGGCGATGCCGTAGCCATATTTTTTCTTCATCATGCCGGCAAAGGCCTTGTTGGTCTTGGGGAATAGAGAAGGAAAATTGCACCCCGGGAAGATCACCGTCTTCCCTGCGGCCTTCTTGTAGTTCCGGAAAATATAGTCGCTCTTTTCCTTCAGCATGCCGGTGTAACGTCCCGGATCGTAGATCCCGTTCTCCCGGGCCACGTGCTCCCGGCGCATCTCGAGAAAAAGCTCAGTGCCCTTTATGTCAACCGGGCACACCTCGTCGCACTTCCCGCATATGAAGCAGTGGTACGCCAGGGGCGCCAGCTTCTCCACGTCGCTCAGCTCGCATCCGTATTCAGTGAGGAAGCTGCAGTTCTCCCTGCAGGCACCGCAGTGAATGCAGGAGCTGGTCATGTTTCTGTATCTGATATAGTCGAAATCCATCATCTGTCTCTCTTGCCTTCAGTCGTTCTTTTTCTTCTCGCCGCCAGCCATTCCTCCACCGGTGGCATTTCCGTCCGGCGCAGCCTCGCCGCCTTCCTCCGGCCCGACGTACTTCTTTTTCAGGAGCCTGCTGGCCACTATCACCACTGCGGCGATCACAACCGTAGCCAGGGCGTAGAAAAGCCTGTTCGTCCCGTCGATCACAGCGTAAGTCCCGAATGTGTACATCGCCGTGCCCGGGATCATGAATACAAAGGTCCCGAGGGAATACTTCGCCAGGCTCATGTCGGTGATCCCGTAGGCGAAGTTCTGCAGGTTATACGGAAAGATGGGCACCAGCCTGGTGACCATCAGCACCGTCATCTCGTTCTTGGTCTTTTCGTCGAAGAGCAGCCGGTCGATGTACTTGTTTTTCATCACCTTGTCTCTCAGGCTGTCCCTCAGGAAAAAGCGTCCCACGAGAAAAGCCAGGATCGCGCCGATGGTAGCGGCTACGGAGCACAGGAGCGTCCCTATCCAGGGACCGAAAAGCGTTCCGGCTATTATGGCGAAGGTCACTCCCGGCAGGGCCAGGACGACGCATCCCACGATCATCACCACCATGTAGATGGCAACGACTTCGAGGTAGTTATCCTTCATGGTCTCCTGGAGCCGCTGGTACCACTGTGGGTCCGTGAAGTAGTCTGACCAGCCGTATCTCCTGTTCAGGAGGAACACAATGAGAATTGCGGCCGCGAATATCACGGGTTTCACCAGCTTTTTCCAGCTGGTTCTGTTTGTTTCTTTCATTTGCATCGCACCGCCAGATTACTCGGCTTCGTTCTCTCCTGACTCGGTCCCGCTGCCTGACGCACCTTCGCCGCCCTTTTTTCCAAGGCTCCTGCGGATACCCTTGCCCTGCCTTTCGTTGTAGATCTGCTTCATGAGGACTACGAGAGCCGAGAGTGCAAAAAGGATCATCAGGCCCATCACCAGCTTGCGGCTCCCTCCGGTCAGCATGCCACCCACGTATGAGTAGACGATGGTGGCCGGGAGCTGCCCGATGCCTGTGGCGATGAAAAAGCTCCAGAACGACATGGAGGTCAGCCCGGCGGCGTAGCTCACGATGTCGAAGGAAATGAACGGCAGGAGCCTGGCGATGAGGATGCTCATGGCTCCGTGCTTGTCGAAGAACCGGTCCACCTGCTCAAGGCCAGCCTTGGATGTGAGCTTTATCACGGCGTCTCTTCCCAGGACCCTTCCGATCCAGAAGCACACCGCGGCTCCCGCCATGGCGCTGGTCCAGGACAGGATCGCGCCCTGCCACCAACCGAAAAGGCTGGCGTTGGCAAAGGTGATGAGAAAGGCCGGCAGCGGCGCCGCCACCGACTGGAGTATCATCAGCAGGAAGGATATAGCCATGGCGTATTTTCCATATGACTGTACGAAGGCCTCCACCTGGTGGAAGTCTCCCGTGGCGAACATGTGGAACACCCTGTTCAGTCCGCTGTGAACGGACGGGATCAGGTAGTAGCTCGCAAAGGCTCCTGCGATCAGGGCGATGACGACGATCCTCTGGATCCACCTGGATCTTCTGCTCTTCCCGGTTATCTTTGTATTTTCTTCGGTCATGTGATTTCCTCAAATCTTCTGTATAAAAAGATCTTTCTGCCGCTCCGCAGGTTTATGCGGGCGTTTTTAAAAGTATATCGGTAATACCGTTCCGCGTCACGGTCTCCGGTAATAATGCATCACCGTTATTTGTTTTTTCTATAGTTGACAGACGCAATATTCTCAAGTAAATCAAAAGGAGCGGCCGCACCCGTCAGGTGAAACCGCCCCTCCCAAGCATTTTCATACGACCGGTCCCCATCTGGATCATCGGTGGACGGGGACACAATGTTCTTTTTCCATCTTTCCGGTCACAGTTATTTTAGTTTAAGGTCTCTAATGAATCAAAAAAGTCTTTTTGATTCATTCAGCACCTCACATAACTATTATGCATAGCTGTGCAAGGAGAAATGGATCGATCCACGGAAGTACTACTTGCTTTCTCTTCTTCTGAAGCAGAGGACCAGAGCCAGTCCTGCTGCGATCATCAGTATAACTGCGTACAGCCCAAGCGATGTCTCGTCGCCAGTGCGCACGGCGTTCACTGTTTTTTCCGTCTTCACGGTCTGGACGGTCGTCTTGCCGCCGTTTCCCGGCTGCACGTTGCCGCTCTCGCCGTTTCCACCGGATGTTCCTGCGGCTGCCACCGTGAACTCGGCAGTTGCGGAACCGTCTGTGAACTCGGCCGTGAGGGTATGCTTTCCTGTGGACAGGCTGTTCATGAGCTCAGGGCTCAGCACTACATTCAGGCTGCCCTTGGAGGCGGTGAACTCGTCTGCCTTGAGCTCTCTTCCGTCCAGGGTGAGCTTTCCTGTGAACTTGTCGAATGTGCCGTTGACCTCGTCTGCCGTCTTGTCTCCGTACTGGAACCTGATCCTGAGTCCGCTGTCAGAGCCCTTGGTCCACGTGGACTTGTGGCCCTCTGCCACCCAGTACTGATCTGCAGGAGCAGTCTCGTCCTTGGCGTAGATATAGGTGATCACAGGATCTTCTCCCAGATGTGCCACGAAGTAGTTGGCGTTGGTGTACTGTCCGTCCTCGTTCTGGTCAGGCATCTTAAGGTATTCCTTCAGAGTCGCCGGATCAGGAGTGGAGCTCTTCAGGGTGTATCCCTTGATGTCCTTCGGCTTGATGCCCAGGTTGTACAGCTCTGTTACGGCATATGCCGGATACTTGTCCGTTTCGGCGATCTCGTTGCCCTGCTCGTCCACGTAATTGACCTTTACGGCCTTCAGCTCGGTCAGCTGCTCATATGTGAAACCGCTTGGAATGTCGATCACATGATCGTTGTGGACTATAACTGTTCCCACAGGGGAATCCTGGAAGTTCTTCCCGTCAGGTGCGAAGTACAGCTTGAAGGTGTGGTCCTTTCCTAGAGCCCTCGGTGCCAGCATTTCGATGGCCTGCTCGTTCTTAGATTCCTTCTCAGGAAGATAGGAAGCGGAGTTCTGCCAGCGGATGGTGGCACCGCACTCGAACACCGGATGAGCCGGCCACTCGATGCCGTTCTCGTCCACTACTTTTACCGCCGTCCTCTTGCTGCTAAGGTTCGCTCCCCTGATGTACACGTTGAGCTTGTAGGACACGACGCCGGAGTCCATGGTGGTCTCCAGAATATCCGGGGCATCGTTTTCATCGTTTCCACCGCTGATGGTGATGGAGGAGATTACGCTGGTATTTGGATCCGCTCCTGCAGGGAGGACCGTGATGACGTCATAACCCTTGATATACGCAGTGTAAGCGTTGTTGCCGTCCACCACCGGCAGCATCCTGTAGGATACCGGCTTGTCCGTCTTGTTCTCAGGCAGGGTCACACGGAACTCGGCCGTGGTCGGATCCTTTACGGTGACATTCGCCTTCAGCTCTGTGGTGGAGAGCTTGTCGTTGTCTCTGAAGATCTGGAAGCTGATGGCAGGGTCGCTCTTGTCAAGCTGTGTTCCCTTGATGGTGCCGACAAGCTCGCCGCCCTTGCTGTCGAAGGTGATCTTGTTGTAGGACATGGAGTCGATGTGGGCTCCGTACTGTAAGTAAGTCTTGTGATCTACACCCTTGGAGTAATCTCCAAGGTATGCGCCGCTGCCGTTAACGAGGCCGTCTGCCTTGATGCACAGAGCTCCAGGAACGCTTGCCGTGGTGTCCTTTAGCTGGATGGTCATAACATTTCCATCCATGGATACCTTATCATCAGCCGTGAGTTTCCTTGTCGTCGAACCCTCATAGCCGTAGCTGAAGTAGATGTAATCGTTGATGTTCACCGCCGGGTTGAGGCTGACGTCCTTCTTGAAGGTCGCAACGATCCTGCCATCGCCATAGTTGACAGCAGACCAGTCGTCTACGTCGAGCTTGAATGTCTTCTTCTCGGGATCTGTGGTCTGACCCCCGCTCTTGCCGGCTACGGTCAGCGGCGTGATGCCGTCTATGCCGTCATTAGAGGCTGTCCCATACTGGCCCTTCTTGAACTTCAGTTCGTAGGACTTAGCCTTGTCGCCCGTGTTCTCAGGAAGGGTGAACGTGAGAGACGCGCTGGACGAATCCTTTATCGTGTAATCGAGTTTTACGTCTGTGGCCTCGGTGCCGTCGCAGTACAGGACAGGCTGGAACAGGAAATCTCCCACGTCGAGCAGTGTCCCCGTGACGTCCACGGATACCTCTCCGCCCTTGCTGTCAAAGGATGTCTTGTTGAAGGCCACCTTCGTCACCTTGGATCCAGCGTTGGTGTATGCTGTCACTTCGTTGGATACCGCGCCCTTGGCATTCGTCAGGGCTCCTGCGCCGAAGACGACATTTCCGTATTTATATCCACCTGCGATGGTGATGATCACGTCGTTGCCGGAGGCAGTGACCATGTCGTCTGCTTTAAGAGGTTGAGTTGCAAACTGGATCTTCGCCTTAGCATCGGATGCCAGTGATACAGGATCTGCGAAATGGATCTTGATTGTGTTCTTGTCGATCCAGTTTGCTTCCTCAATAACAGGGGTAAACTTCTTTACGGTCGCCGCCTTGCCCGCTACTGTGAGGGTCTGGTCGGTCCCGGAAAGCTCATCGGTGCTGTAATAACCATTGGCACTATTTTTCATTCTGAATGTGTAGGTCTTATCCGTCGTTTCGGTGTTTTCAGGCAGAGTAAAAGTGATGGTGCCCTGGGTGTCGTCTACGGCAGTCCAGGTGTAGTCTCCAATGACATCTGTTTTTACGTCCTGCCCCAGGTCCTCGTTGTAAACAGAGGTCATGAGCTTAGGGGTGAAAGGCAGATTGTCCTTGGTCAGGTCCTTGAGGTTGCTGCCCTTCACGGTGACCGTCACCTGTCCTCCTGCAGATGTAAAGGACGTGGCGCTGTAGGACAGGCTGGTGATGGCAGGGTCCTCGGAAGGAGCCTCGCCGGAGCCTGCGGCCTGGGTCATCTGGAAGGCAGGTAATTTCTCACTCGTGTTAGGATTAGAAGATTTCTTCGCATTTAATGTGTAGATGTGCTCTGTTGCGTCCGTGTTGACCGGAGCCGTAAAGGTCAGAGTTCCCGATGTGGCGCTGTTGGCTTTGAAATCAGTGTAGATAAAATCTGTCGGTGCACTACCGTCAATGTAGACCTTGAATGAATAGCTGCTGTCCATGTCCAGAAGTCTTCCGGCCACATTCACCGTGACCTTTCCTCCCTCTGCAGGGATCGTGGTGCTGTCCGCGGAAAGCCCGGTGATGGCGGAATCCACACTGTTTGTATAAGCAGGCTTCGCACTGCTAAAGGTATTTCCATTTGCATCGGTTATGGATCCCGGCGCAAAGCTCAGTGATGAATACTTGCTGACACTGGAATAACCTGCGGCGACATGTATCTTTATCTTGGTCCCCTCAGCCGTAACGGTGTCTCCTTCGGCGAGGGCAACATCTCCGCTCTCCCATTTGATGAGAGACTTCGTATTCTCGTTCGTCTTCACCGTCTCTCCGACATCGATGGTGAACGTGTTTGCATCCGTCCATTTTCCATCAAAAACCGGGTTCCACGTAGCTGCATCCACGTATGAAAAATCAAACGCGCCGCAGCACAGGAACATGACAGCAGACATGAAGAGAACCATTCCCTTCTTGATGATTTGCGTCATACTTAACTCCTTTGGTCATTCTGAAAAAATAAAGTAGTCGTATCGGGGAAGGCGCCTCTGCCTGAAAGCGGCTCCCCCTCCACATCGATAGTACCATCATGACCTGAAGGGTTTAATATATATGGATTTTTCTTATAATCAGTAGAATTAATAGCAATCTCATGTCAAATGATTAACATCTATCTTAATTATTTATTAAGAAATTTGGCCCCATAGCATCGATTTAAGTCAATAAGGTGTTATCTGGTGAGACTCTTTGTAGTCACCAGGGAATTTTTTTCTACACGACCAAGATGATCCATAGCAACGCCACCCCTTGATCTAACACGTAAGGCCTTATCCCAATCAATACATAACGTTTTTTAATATTGACAGAATCGCGTTATATGTTTATTATAATAGACATTGTAAGGATGGTGGATGAAAATGAAAAAAGCTACGTACAATATTTTACCGGGAACTGAAAAAGTGTTGGCAACCATGGGCGAACAGATCAAACTAGCCAGGCTCAGAAGGAGATTATCTGCTGAGTTGGTCGCAGAACGTGCCGGGATCAGCCGAGCATCTCTCTGGAAGGTCGAGAAGGGAGACCCGTCGGTTGCCATGGGCATATATGCAGTTGTTCTGCACGCTTTGAATGATCTGGATAAGGATCTGCTCCTTGTCGCCAGGGATGATGAGATGGGCAGGCAACTTCAGGATCTGGGTCTGATCACCAGGAAACGAGCGCCGAGGAGATCGAAGAAATGAGGCCTGCATTCAGTTTGTGTTACGAATAAATATCGTCATCCATACCCTTGTACGACCTAAACTCTCCCGCGGTAAAGAAGCAGAGGCCTATCCAGATGATGACCAGGGCGATGAACTGCACCCTGTCCAGCGGCTCGTGATAGATGAACACGCCGATGAGCAGGTTCAGAGTCGGGCTGATGTACTCGGCCACGCCGAGGGTGAACATCTGGACCTTCTGGGCTGCACCGGCGAACAGCGTCAGCGGGATCACAGTCACCAGGCCGCAGAGCATGAGGAGCCCGTACTGGTACGGCTGGCCCTGGCCGAGGGCGCCGCGGCCGGTGAACTCAAGGAAGAGTATGACCACCAGGGCGATAGGCGCCAGGAAAAAAGTCTCACACACCAGCGAGATGGCCGGTGGTTCGGAGATGCTTTTTTTGATTGCGGAATACACCGCGAAAGAAATAGCTATCAGGAGCGCGATCGTCGGCAGCTCCCCATAGTGGACCAGCATGATGATCACCGCGGCGAGGGCGAAAAGGAGTGCCGTCACCTTGTACTTCGTCAGTTTTTCGTGGAAGATCAGCACCCCGAGGAGAGCAACGGCCATTGGCTCAATGTAATATCCTATGCTCGACTGGAGGATGTGGCCGGAGTTAACGGCCCAGATGAACACGCTCCAGTTCAGCGTGATTATTATGCCGGCGGCCAGGAATTTTCCCGCGCCTCTGAGGGTCCTCACCGGCGCAAAAATCTCCTTCATGCTGTACTTCCGCAGCGCGAAGATCAACGCCACCAGGAACACCAGCAATACCCTGTATATGATTATTATCCAGGAGTTTATCGGCACCAGGGACTTCCAGTATATTGGCAGGACGCCCCACAGCACCATGCACAGGATGATCTCCTGCAGTCCTTTTCTGTATACGCTCTTTTCGTTCTCCATGCCTTACCCCGCGCGTCAGTCTTTTTCTTACATATATTTATGAATGTTTGGTCAGTAATAACGTGCATTATATGATACCATTTCGGACAAGTTGATACATAATCAGAAATTATTTTGTTCATTTTAAAAAATCTTTTGGCATTCAGAACGAAATGCCCCGGGGAAAGCCACGAACAGCGTCTATCCCTGTTTTTTAAGGGTTTACAACGATTTTAAAGGGAGTAAAATAAACAGGTTAAAAAAAGAGAATAAATATTGAGGAGGCAAATCATAGATGAAAGTTTTAGCGATCGTCATCTTCGTCTTCGTCATGGGGGCGATAATGACGGAAAAACTTCACAGGACCACCGCGGCTCTTACCGGTGCGGTCCTGCTGATCATCTGCGGCGTGATGACCGGGAAGCAGGCCATCGGCTACATCGATTTCAACACCATCGGTGTTCTTATCGGAATGATGATCGTGGTGGCCGTGATAAGGACCACTGGATTGTTTGAGTACATTTCCATCAAGGCAGCAAAGGCTGCAAAGGGCGATCCCTGGAAGATCCTCGTGGCCTTCGTGCTGATCACCGCACTTCTGTCCGCGTTCCTGGACAATGTTACCACCGTTCTTCTGGTCGGCCCGATGTCCATCGCCATCGCCAGGATGCTGGAGATCAATCCTGTACCTTTCCTGATGATGCAGATACTGGCCTCTAACGTAGGCGGTACTGCCACCATGATCGGTGACCCGCCAAACATCATGATCGGAAGCGCCTCCGGACTCTCGTTCATGGACTTCATCACCAACACCGGTGCGGCTTCACTACTGATCGTGATCGCCCAGGTGATCATGATGAAGTACCTCTACAAGAACGAGCTGGAATCTGGCACCGTCAACACCCAGTCCGTGATGGAGCTGGATCCTGACAAGTCCATCACCAACCACAAGCTGATGAAGCAGTCAATCGTGGTGATGATCCTCGTTGTCATAGGCTTCATGATCCACGACAAGCTGGGATTCGACTCCTGCATCGTAGCACTGACCGCGGCTGCCGTCATGCTGATAATCGGCCACCAGGAGGTCGACCACATCATCGGAGAGGTGGAGTGGACCACCATCGTGTTCTTCATGTCTCTGTTTGTGGTAGTAGGCGGACTGGAGCGCACAGGAGTCATCCACTCCATTTCCAACTGGCTCATCAGCGCAACAGAAGGACATTACGTCCTCACAATGCTTGTGCTCCTGTGGGGAGCCGCGCTCCTGTCGTCAGTGCTGGACAACATCCCGTTCGTAGCAACGCTGATCCCTCTGGTGCTCGCGATGCAGCAGCAGGGAATGAACGTAGAAGCATACTGGTGGGCGATCTCACTGGGCGCATGCCTGGGCGGAAACGGAACCATGATCGGAGCATCCGCCAACGTGGTCCTCTCCGACATCGCCAACAAGCACGGATACCCTATCACCTTCAAAAGCTATCTGAGAGTTGGATTCCCGTTCATGCTCATGTCTGTGGGCATCGCGACGCTTTTCCTGCTCGTGAGATATGCCCTCTAGGAAATGTTAAAAGGAGGTCATTATGGACAGAACCGGTAACGACATCGTAGTTATGATGCTCAAGCAGATGGGTGCCTTCAGCATCAAGACCACACCCGCAAAGGTGACCATCGCAAAATTCCTGGTGGAGGACGAGGCAAACCTGGACGAACATCCGGAGCGCTCGCTGAAGCTGACTTATGTTTTCGAAGCCCGCGATGAGGAGAGCACATACCTGAGTAGAGTGGCTCCATACCCGATGGTCCTCGGACTGTTCTTCGGAGAGCAAGACGTCATCGACTACATTCAAAAGGATCTGGCGCGGTTCAAGAGGGCCTGCACCAGCAGCCAGTTCGGCAGCTTCCTGCGCCTCGCCGAAGACATGTCACACTTCAACAGGGAGCTGGAGCACCTTTTCCTGGAGCGCAAGACCAGCGACGAGTCCATCCAGTACCTGGATACAAATGTAAAGAAGCTCCAGGAGGCACTGGATCAGATAAAGGAGGACTCCCCGCTCACGACGGAAAAGCTGACAAAAGAGCTGTAGACAGCTTTCTGCGGGGAGACTGCTGGGAGGCCACGAAAGGCTGAGATTTGACGGACCGACCTGAAAACTGAAAATAAGGTACTCAAAACGGGGCCACCGCACTTGCGAAGGAAAGTGCGGCGGTCCCGTTCTTATTTCGCTTCTTTCGGGCTGCGGGCTCGTTAGCGATCTTTGCGCCCGAGTCTCAGTCTGTCTGGCTGTTTATCTCCTCCACTGCGCTGTTTATCTGGCTCTCGGTCTTCTGGACCTCCTGCAGGAAGCGCATGGAGCTCATGCGCAGAGCTCCGTGTCCGAAGGAGGACTGCTGCACGAGGGTATCCGAGCTGATGACCCACAGGTCGTACTGGCGGGCCAGCTTTTCAGAGGCCTGCTGGATGTATGCGTCGGCGGTCTCGTTTTCCCTGGTGTATACGATCTCCAGGCCGCCGTCCCGGGTGCGGCTCCCGAGACCTCCTTCCACGTTGTATGCATCGAAGACCAGGATCACTCTGTAGCCTGTAAAACCCTGATACTCCATGAGCCTGCTCACCAGCTGTTCGCGGGCAGGGCCGTAATCGCGGGGCACGCGTTTTTGGGCTGGGGCTGCAGACGCGCGTGCATCTGCCTCCTTGCCTTTAACGTCTTCTCCAAAGATCATCTCCTTCAACTCCGGCCAGGCGTTCATCACGTTGTATCCGTCTACCATGATGCAGATCTGGCGTCCGCGACCGCTTCCGTAGATGCCTCTGGAAAGGGAATCGTCGAGCCGATATTTTCTCGGAGGCTCGAAGCTCCCCTCCCCGGCTCTGCCGGGGCCGCGGTCCCTGCCGCGGGCGAGAGGATCTTTTTTCCCGGAGCCGTACGTCCTGCGAAAGATCTCCATGAGCTCCTTGTCGCTGGCGTTTCGCCAGTCGCCGCCGGAGGAAGGGGAAAAAGTATCGGACCGGCGCAGCTTTTCCAGGTCCATCGGGCAGACCTCGACGCCGTCTGGTATTTTCGAGGGATCCAGGTAACGCCAGATCTGTGGCGGCACAGCCATGCGCTCCTCCACGTCGCGCCATCTGACGATCTCCCCGGAACCATGGGAACAGAAAACGGAATCCGGAGTGTTTTCCAGGTCCTGCTCGGGGTCGTAGGCGGCCTCGTCGACGACCTTTTCCTGGTCGTGACATGGTTCGTAACCCCGGAACTTCAGGGCCATGCGGCCCCTGCCCTTCGACATCTGGATGATCTGCTTCTGGTAGTCCAGGAGCCCCGACGCCGGTGCCATGCCTCTGATAACAGAGATGTCCCCTTCGTTTTCCGGCTCGCCGAACTCACCGCCCATGCGGTCCAGATCTGCCATCACACGGCCAATGTTTCCAGTGGGAACGCGGATCTCCAGATCCATCCACGGCTCCAGCAGGCGGCAGCCCGCCTTCATGAGGCCGCAGCGCAGGGCCCGGTAGGTGGCCTGGCGGAAATCGCCGCCTTCGGTGTGTTTTTTGTGGGCCTTCCCTCCCACCACCGTGATGACGGTGTCCGTCAGGGGCGCACCGATGAGGGTGCCGCGGTGGGTCTTTTCTCCGAGGTGTGTAAGGATCAGCCTCTGCCAGTTCAGGTCCAGCTCGTCTGTGCTGCAGGCGCGGCGGAAGACCAGTCCGCTCCCTGGCTCCCCCGGCTGAAGTACCAGGTGCACCTCGGCGTAATGGCGCAGCGGCTCGAAGTGGCCAACGCCCTCGGCGATGCTGGCCACGGTCTCCCTGTACAAGATCCTGCCCGTGCCCAGCTCCACCTCATATCCGAACCTGACCGGAAAGATTTCTTTCAATATCTCCAGCTGGATCTCGCCCATGAGGCTGATGTGGATCTCGCCGCCTTCTTTTTCCAGGCGCGGAGAGATCTTGGGATCCTCCTCGGCCAGCGCCTCCAGGTCTTCCATGAGGCGGTGGTCATCCACACCCTGATCCGGCGTCGGCCGGATAACGTAGTCCATAAAAGGCTCCAGCACTTCCTCGTGCCTGTCCTCCTCCACGCCCAGGCCCTGGCCCTCATAAGTGTTGCTCAGGCCTGTAATGGACACCACCTGTCCCGGAAGGGCCTCATCTATCGCGTTGAATTTCTCACCGGAATAGACGCGGATCTGGGAGACCTTTTCGCCGTCGGTGATCTGATCCCTGACCCGGAGCGTTCCAGAAGTTATCCTCATGAAGGTCAGCCGGGCGTTACGGTCGTCTCTGGCTATCTTGAAAACTCTGGCGCCAAAAGCCTGATCTTTCAAGTTCTCTTGCCTCTGCCGGCCGGCTGCGGCGGCTGAGCCGGGGACTGTGACTGCAGCGGCTTCAGCAGCTTCAGCAGCTGGATCTGAGGAGAGCGCGACTGGATCGTGAGCCTGACATCCAAACATCTCGAAATAGAGATCCATCATGTCAATAAGAACGTCGATCCCCTCAAGCCTCAGCGCAGAGCCGAAGACCACGGGAAAAAGCTCTCTCTTTTCCACTGCCTCCGCTATCTCGCTCCTCCACTGCCCGGCGCAAAAATCTTTTTCCACATCTTCCAGCGCCAGCCGAGTAAGCCCCTCGCTGGCCCTGGCCAGATCCTCTGCGAGCGCATCCGCCAGCGCCTCGCGGCCCTGGCCTTTTTCCACGTCCTGACTCGCCTCGCGGCCCTGACCTTTTCCCACATCCTGACTCGCCTCGCGGACCGAGCTCTCTTCCGAAGCTCCGCCACCATTGTGGTCGCCCACGGCACCCGTCATGTCCACGAAGGTGCCCCCAAGCGAATTCTCCATCTCCTCGAGCAGCTCCGCCCGAGTCCGGTGGCTGATGTCCATCTTATTCACGAAAACCAGCACCGGGATCCCTCTGCGCTTCAGCAGCTTCCACAGAGTCTCTGTGTGGGACTGGACGCCCTCGCTGCCGCTGACCACGAGGATCCCGCAGTCCAGCACGCTCAGGACGCGCTCGGTCTCTGCCGAAAAGTCCCCGTGACCAGGTGTGTCCAGGAGGGTGATCTCGGTATTTTTCCAGCGGAGCATGGCCTGCTTGGAAAAAATCGTGATCCCACGTTTTTTCTCCAGCGGATCCGTGTCCAGAAATGCGTCGCCGTGATCCACCCGTCCCAGGCTCCGTATGGCTCCCGCGCGGTAGAGCATGGCCTCTGACAGTGTGGTCTTACCGGAATCCACGTGGGCGAGCAGCCCCGCACAGAGGTATTTAGTCTGATCATCGGATGATATATGCATAAAAAGTCCTTTTTTTGTTTTGTGTACTGTTGATAACTTGCCACATATCGCGCTCTGCTGCGCATTGCCGGTTACAACACAAGGCCACAACTGTGATCACGGCTGCTGTGCCCTGCATGTTACGTATTCTGTTGCGCGCTCCATGCTGCGCACTATGCTGTTCGCTCCATTCTGCGCGTTCCATGCTGCGCACTTCATGTATTCTGTACCCTGTGTTCTGTTCGCGCATCGGGCTTATCCATGCGCGCTGCTGCAAGTGCAATTACGGAGCTGTCAGTAGAACATCTGGAATATTTATATCACGGAAACGGGTTTTAGTCGACAAACCACAGATCCGGAGCGGGCTGGCGAAACTGAAATATCCGGGACCGGTGTTGCCAGGCGGGCGGCCGAACAGCGCTGACGCTCGGCAATCGACGCTTAGTAAGCGAGCACGCCTGTCTGGACTGCTGGTTGCGTCATCCGCAAAAATCCAGTTATGCACGCAGTTATCAACATGTATGAATAACTGCATTTTTGTAAAACTGAGATCGTGCATGGATAGTTATCCGGTGATAAAAATTGTACAAAAATATTTTCCCCTTTTCGTGCAAAAGTTCATTTAGATCCAAACGGACAGTAGGAAATCTCTTTTTCTGCTATTCTACTGCTCAAAACCGACTTCCCGAGCAGTACTGGCGAACTTTTCCTGCGGTTCTACTGCTCGTATCCATCTTCACGAGCAGTGGAAATTCTCTTTTCCGGCTTCTCTACTGCTCAAAACCGACTCCCCGAGCAGTACTGGCGAACTTTTCCTGCGGTTCTACTGCTCGTATCCATCTTCGCGAGCAGTAGGAAATCTCTTTTTCTGCTATTCTACTGCTCAAAACCGACTTCCCGAGCAGTACTGGCGAACTTTTCCTGCGGTTCTACTGCTCGTATCCATCTTCACGAGCAGTAGAAATTCTCTTTTCCGGCTTCTCTACTGCTCATTACCGGCTTCCCGAGCAGTACTGGCGAACTTTTCCTGCGGTTCTACTGCTCGTATCCATCTTCACGAGCAGTGGAAATTCTCTTTTCCGGCTTCTCTACTGCTCATTACCGGCTTCCCGAGCAGTACTGGACGCCTTTTGGCAAAAAAAGGCATTCAAACCCGCACATCTCATGGTTTTGAATGCCTTCGTCATTTTTTAACAGTTGCGAAACGGCCAGCGGCCCCAAACCCGCATCGCGGCTGCAGCTCCAGAAATCCGGCAATGCGATTTGTTGTGACTAGCGCAGTTGTCGGGATCAGCGGCAGGCGTCCCAGTGCCCCCGAACCCGCACCGCGGCCCCGCTCCGCACTTTTTTCCTCGAACTTCCCTAGAACGTCGCCACCTCCGGATCCGCCGGCTCGCAGGCCTCCACGGACTTGCAGTAGAGCACAGGGCCTTTTTCCTCGTAGACCTTGCTGTACTCCACGCGGACCTTGGCCTTGATCGTAACCCAGTCGCCCGTCTTGAAGTCGCCCGCGCCGCTGTAGTAGCACAGGAGGCCGGCGAACTGGATGTCCTGGACGCAGCAGGTCATCACGTGCCTGCCGAAGGCGAACTGCCCCTCCGGGAGCTCGTCGGCCATGGCCACGCGGCCCTTTACGATGATGGTCTTGCCGTCGTATTCGGCGTCGTTTTCGTTGATATCCCGGTACCACTCCGCGTACCAGTCGTCCTTGATCTCGATCTGGGCCGCCTCCTTGTCGAACGGCAGCGGATCCTCGATGTTATCAGGCTCCATGTCGAACTTGCTGTACTCGTATACGATCAGGTTTTTGCGGTTGGCGATGCGGACCTCCTTGTGGTAAGGCATTTTGTCGAAGCCCTTCTGGCACCTGTTGAAGACCACCATCTCCGCGGTCTTCATCTTGTCGAAGCACAGCTGCCTCATGTTCTGGTTGTACATGAGGAATGTGGTGGCATCGAAGAAGGTCATCTCCTGTGCGATCACCCAGTTCCGCGGCATGGCCCGGAAAAAGTCCTCCAGCATCCACATGCCGTTGTACTCGACCATGACCCTGTCGGGCTCGTACAGCCTCACCAGCTCCCGCAGGTCGTCGGGGTTCAGCTCCTCCTTGTCCTCGATGACGTGGATGGCCACAGGGTCCACGAATTTCGACTCATCATACTCCTGCTCGCCTTCCTCGCACACCAGTAAAAGGGTGGTCTCTCCCCCGTTGAAGTCCGGGGTGGAGAGAGTGTCCTGGATGAAGTCGGTTTTTCCAGCCCCCAGAAAGCCGGTAAACAGATATACCGGCACGTCGTTGTTCAGATTTTCTTCTACTCTCTTAGGCATTCATTGACTCCCGTGGAAAAATTACTTTATCTGGAAAAGCTCTTTGATGCGGTCCTGCTCCAGGCCCACGCCGATGACGCAGATCATGCCCGTCGTCTCAGGGCTTCCCAGCCTCACCTCCGGCTCGCCCGGAACGTAGTCGAACTCAAGCCAGCCGCCGTCTTTTGAAGGAACGATGCCCTTCGCCCTCAGCACCTGGCCGCACTCGGCGAAGTTCTGGAGGGAATCCAGAATCTCCACCAGCTCCTCAGCGTCGTACTTGTGGGCGGTCTGAACGCCGAACTCGTCGAATACATCGTCGGCGTGGTGATGGCCGTGGTGATCGTGGTGATGATGGTGCTCGTGGTCGTCATGGTCATGATGGTGATGCTCGTGCTCATCGTGATCGTGATCATGGTCGTCATGGTCATGATGGTGATGCTCATGCTCGTCGTGGTCGTGGTGGTGCTCGTGCTCATCGTGGTCGTGCTCGTCGTGATCATGATGATGATGCTCGTGTTCGTGCTCGGCCTGCTCTGCATAGGCCTCTTCCCTCAGCCTGTCCAGCTCTGCGGAAAGGGTCTTCTTCTCCTCCATGATGTGGAGGATCTGCTTTCCGTCCAGCTCGTCCCAGTCTGTGGTCACGATGTTGGCATCCTCGTTGTGCTCCCTCAGGAGGGCGACCACCTGGTCGAGCTTCTCCTGGCTCATCCCCTGAACGTGACTCAGGATGATGGAGCTGGCGTTTTCCACCTGATTCTCGTAGAACTCGCCGAAGTTCTTCATGTACATCTTGCACTTCTTGGCATCTACAACGGTAGTGAATCCGTTGAGCTGGATCCTGTCGTTGTGGAGATCCTGCACGGCGATGATAACATCGCTGAGCTTGCCCACTCCGGACGGCTCGATGAGGATCCTCTCCGGATCATACTCGTCTATGACCTGGTTCAGGGCCCTTCCAAAATCTCCCACCAGCGTGCAGCAGATGCAGCCGGCGTTCATCTCGTTGATCTGGATCCCGGTGTTCTTGAGGAATCCCTTGTCGACGCCGATCTCGCCGAACTCGTTCTCGATAAGGACGACCTTTTCTCCCTTATATGCCTCTGCGATCAGCTTCTTGATCAGCGTCGTCTTGCCGGCGCCGAGAAATCCCGAAAAAATATCTACTTTTGTCATTTTTCTCCTCCTATTCAAAAGCAGGCACCTCCTCCGGGGCGCACCCCTGGTGATGCCTGCGCGCAACCAGTTCATCACCGGTTGATTATATATTCGCGTGCCTGTGATTTCAACACTTGCAGCCTCCGCCTGTTTGAAGTTTTCGTCATATTCTCTCAGGCTTTTTCTCGGGCTGGAAAAGCCTTTTTACTCTTAGCGTTCTCAGTGCGTTCAGCACGGCGATGACCATGACGCCCACGTCTGCGAAGATCGCGGCCCACATGCCCACTATTCCGAAGGCGCCGAGCACCAGGCACAGGAGCTTGACACCTATCGCGAAGTAGATGTTCTCATATACTATGCGGAGCGTCTTCCTGGAGATGCTGATGGCCTGGGCGATCTGCCGCGGGTCGTCGTCCATCAGGACGATGTCCGCCGCCTCGATGGCGGCATCGGAGCCAAGGGCTCCCATGGCGATGCCCACGTCCGCCCTCGCAAGCACCGGAGCGTCGTTGACACCGTCGCCGGTGAAGGCGACTTTTTCCTTGCCCCTCTCCTGGGCGATGAGCTCCTCAACCTTCTCCACCTTATCTCCAGGCAGGAGCTCGGAGTGGTGCTCGGTGAGCCCGAGCTTTTCCGCCACGGCCGCGGCCACGGACTCCTTGTCGCCCGTGAGCATGACGGTCCTGCGGACGCCCTCTTTTTCCAGGAGCCTGATGGCTTCCTCCGATGTGGACTTCACCACGTCGCTTATGAGGATGTGCCCCATGTACTTTCCGTCGATGGCGACATATACGAGCGTTCCAGTTGAGTGGCACCCGTGGACCTCAAGGCCCAGCTGTTTCATGAGCTTGGCATTTCCGGCCGCCACCGGCACACCGTCCACCACGGCCTTGACTCCGGCTCCGCTGATCTCTTCGATATCCGAGACCCTGTCCCTGTCGATGACCTTGCCGTAGGCCTTCTGCAGGCTGCGGCTGATCGGGTGGGACGAGGCGCACTCCGCCAGGGCGGCGCACTCGAGGATCCTGTCCCTGAGCCGCCTGTCGGCTTCAGCGCACTCCGGATCGGCGTGGTCGCACTTGTCACAGCCCTTGCACAGCAGGTCGTGGTCGTTGACGTCGTGGACGGCCTGGACCTGGAAAACGCCTTTTGTCAGTGTGCCGGTCTTGTCGAATACCACGGTCTTCACCTGGGCGAGGTTTTCCATGTAGCTGGAGCCCTTCACCAGGACGCCCGCCTTGCTTGCCCCGCCGATGCCGGCAAAAAAGCTCAGCGGAATGCTTATCACCAGCGCACACGGGCAGCTGATGACGAGGAACGTAAGGGCCCTGTAGATCCACTGTCCCCACTCCGGGGCTATCCCCATGAAGGCCATGCGGATCACCGGCGGGAGCACCGCCAGTGCCACAGCACTGTAGACTACCGCAGGGGTGTAGACCCTTGCGAATCTCGTGATGAAATTCTCCGTGCGGGCCTTCTTCGAGCTTGCGTTCTCTACCATGTCCAGGATCTTCGAAGCAGTGGAATCCCCGAATTCCTTCGTCGTCCTGATCTTCAGGACGCCTGTCTGGTTGATGCACCCGCTGCTGATCTCCTGATCCGGGCCGACCGAGCGCGGAACGCTCTCCCCCGTGAGGGCGCTGGTGTCCAGTGTAGACGTCCCTTCAACCACGATGCCATCGATCGGCACCTTTTCCCCGGGCTGGACCACTATGATGGAGCCGACCTCCACGTCGTCCGGATCGACTTTCTCAAGCTGGCCGTCCCTCTCTATGTTCGCGTAGTCCGGGCGGATGTCCATGAGCTCCGTGATGTTCTTGCGGCTCTTCCCGATGGCGTAGTTCTGGAACCACTCTCCCACCTGATAGAAAAGCATCACGGCTATCGCTTCTGTGTAGTCGCCGTCCTCGTAGATCGCCAGCGCAATGGCTCCGATGGTGGCCACTGCCATGAGGAAGTTCTCATCAAGAGCCCTGCCCCTGATCAGGCCCTTCCAGGCCTTCTTGAGGATGTCGTATCCAACAGTCAGGTAAGGGACCAGATACAGCAGGAACCTCACCAGTCCGTGGACCGGCATGAACCTGATGACCACCAGCATGGCCGCGGCCGCCAGGATCCTCACCAATATTTTCTTCTGTCTCTTATCCATTTTATTTCACTCTCGATACACTCCGGCTGCACGCCGGGCTTCCGGGCATAACGGCCGCTACTTGTAAAAGATCTCGCAGTCGTCGTCCGCCTTCTTCCGACAGTTCTTCAGGACCTCGTCCATCACCTGGTTCCTCGTCTCTGGAGTCACATCGTCCTCGAACTCCACGTTCATCTTGAGGGTCATGAAATTCACCACCGCGTTCTTCACGCCGGCCACCTCGTTGGCAGCCTCCTCCATCTTGTTAGCGCAGTTCGCGCAATCTACGTAGATCTTGTAGCTCTTCTTCATCTCTGTGCCTCCGGTTCGTTTATCTGGTGTATCCTTCGGTTTTGTTTTAATGCGTCACAACGATTAAGTATTTGTTTAATTGTTTATCTGTATGATATACTGCGTAATAACATTTGGCAAGGGGCAAGTGTAAAAAAAGTTTGTCGCCCCGCGGCAGCCCGCGGCAAGGCGCGTGTCGCCTGACAGCAACAAAGACGGATGGCCGGCGCCGCCACAATCCCCCGCCTTTCAAAAAGGAGTTTTTTCATGAAAGACCAGAACGACCTCAGCAAAAAACCTGACTCTTCCACGGACGGAAGCGCAAAAAAACTGCCCCACGACCACGGGCAGCAGACTCACATACAGCAGCTCCAGGACCACATGCCGGAGGACCGGGAGTTTTCCCACATCGCGAACATCTACAAGCAGATCGACGACGAAAAGCGCCTCAAGATCTTCTGGCTCCTCTGCCACGTGGAGGAGTGCGTGATCAACATCGCGGCCATGATGGACATGAGCAGCCCGGCCGTATCCCACCACCTGGCGCGCCTCAAGGCCAGCGGGCTCATCGTCAGCAGCCGCAAGGGAAAGGAAGTCTACTACAAGGCCGCCGACACAAAAGAAGTCCGGCTCCTCCACGACATGATCGAAGAGCTGGTGGATATTACCTGCCCGATATCGTGATCGGACAGGCGCTCCTCTGTGCGGCAGCTGCCCTCGGCGGCCTCGCATGGAAGAGAAAGAAGAAAAACTAGTGACGAAGCTGAACGCAGCTGCTTCGGCCGACCATACAAAATTGCCGACCGGCGATCACTCGCCGGCCGGCAGCTTTTTTATATCGCAAACTCGGGCACCGTGAGCCTGTCGATACTGGCCCCTTTTTCCAGTGCACTCTGGTACACCTGAGTGCAGTGCCGGACCCGCGAAAATATCCGCCGCGCCTCCTCCTCCCTGCTGTAGGCCTTCCAGACCCCGCAACACAGGTAGTTGCGGCCGTTGTTCTCGATGAACTGCCCCACGTCGTAGGCCGGATACCCCAGAAAGATCCCGATCTCGTGGGGAAACCCGCTGCTCTCCCGGAACCTCTCCCGGAGGCGCTCCAGGGAATCGCTCATTTCAGCGCTGCTATATCCGTACCGCAAAAGTATCTCCTGCGCTTCAGGCACAGCCAGGCACCTGGCCAGACGGCTCGGGCGATAGACGTAGATGAGCGCAGTGTTTTCCCGGAAAAGAAGTATCTCCGCCAGGACGCCCTTTGGCGACAACCTGCGGTTGAGCTCGATCAGGCGCTCCTCAAGACACCTGCGGTCCGGACAGCCGGCGTTGAACATCCCCGCCGTCCCGAGGCCGGCCAGCGTGGCGGCGCAGTTTTTTATGATGTTGCATTCCAAGGGGTCTCTTTCCATGGTGCCTCCAGCACTCTCCTCATCTCAGTTTCACGATCGCATATTGATATCCGGGCATCACGCTGTCCTCGCGCGTCTCAGGACTCGCCGTCTCGCGCGGACCTCGCTCCAGCGCAGCTTCCTACAGGGCCGCCAGCGCTTTGCCCAGCTCCTGACAATCCGCCACGGCGCTGTCGTCCGGCGCCTCGTTGCAGATGACGCCCTCGCCGCCTACGACCTCGGCGCCCACCTTTTCCATGCGCTCGGCCCAGTCTCTCATCCACTGGCCGTCGCCCCAGCCATAAGAGCCGAAGAGACCGACCTTTTTACCGCTGAGGGAACCCTCAAGCTCTGAAACGAAAGGCTCAAACTCCCCTTCTTCCAAAACCTCGTCTCCCATGGCCGGGCAGCCCAGGGCGAATCCCGCCAGGTCCTTCAGCTCATCGGCGCTTACCTCGCTCACGGACTTGAGCACAGCCTCCTTGCCGGCGGCAGCGGCGCCCTCGGCCACAGCCCGGGCCATTGCCTCAGTATTTCCAGTCATCGACCAATACACAACATATACCTTGTCCATATTTTTTTACCTCCTGCAATCGAAAGCGGATGGGCGCGATCAGGCCACATTCCATGCAGTCAGGCTACGCCCACATGCGGCTAGACTACGGGCCACGTGGTTAAACTACAGGCGCGTGGTTAGACCTATCTAACCACGTCCATCTCTCAGTATATCGAAAGTTTCCGGCCTGTCAACGGGAAAAGTTAGATTTGTCTAACTTCTATTATCGGGACGCGTCATGCGATATACCTCGCGATCACCGACAGATAAAGAAACGCAGGCGACGTCCGTCCGCCTGCACACCGCAAAACTCACGAATTTTCACAACTGTCAATAGACAGTTGCGAAAATTTTCTGTCCAAATGATCAGAACAGATCTAATAACGGCTGTGGATTTTTACGCAAAATCCTAATTCCATATACATGCCCTTTTTTTGGCGTTTCCCCTGGAACTTTTTCCAGTGATCAGCGGTGTTGACGAGGTAATGAATAGAAAAAGTATATATATTCTTTCTTCAAGTGCGCTCCGGTCTCACCACATCAAAACGTTTAGTCTCATCGCTATAGTTCTGAGATCTATGGATCTGATCCCTGTGACCATCTGGTCATTTCCAGCCGCCAGATCGAGGATCGTATTGTCTTGTTCTTTTTTTCAGGTTATCGATTGGTAGATTTTCCAGGGGAAACGCCGAAAACCCGGCGTTTCCCCTGGAAAATCCCCATCTCACAAAAGCGGTATCCACAATTTCTTCCAAAATCGCGGATTTTTTTATTCAAAAAAATATATAAATATGCTGCTAACGCAATTTCCCCATAGCTCCCACCCTTTTGGTCACACAAAAAGGCACCCGCAGCCCCCATATCTGATCGTCAGATACAGGGGCCGCGGGTGCCCTTATTTCATGCTTTTCCCGTAATCCCTACAGCTCTTTTCCCGTGAGCAGCTTATATGCTTCCTTGTACTTTGCGATGGTCTTGTCGATGATCTCCTGCGGCAGGTCGTAGTCGCTGTCCGGGTTAGCCTTCAGCCAGTCTCTCACGAACTGCTTGTCGTAGCTCGGCTGCGACTGACCTTCCTTGTATCCCTCCAGCGGCCAGAACCTGGAGCTGTCCGGAGTCAGGACCTCGTCAGCCAGAACCACCTGTCCGTTCTCATCCACGCCGAACTCGAACTTCGTATCCGCGATGATGATGCCCCTGCTGAGCGCGTACTCGGCGCACTTCTTGTAGATTGCTATAGTATAATCCCTGATCTTCTCTCCGTATTCACGGCCTTTTCCAGGAAAATACTTTTCGATCTCCTCGCAGCTCTTCTCGAAGCTCACGTTCTCGTCGTGATCACCGATCTCCGCCTTAGTGCTTGGAGTGTAGATAGGCTCAGGCAGCTTTTCCGACTCCTTCAGGCCCTCAGGAAGCCTGATCCCGCACACCTCGCCGGTCTTCTGGTAGCTGGCCCAGCCGCTTCCGGTGATATAGCCGCGGACGATGCACTCCACAGGCAGCATCTCCAGCTTTTTGCACATCATGCTGTTGCCGTCGAACTCCGGCGTCCTGAAAAACTCCGGCATGTCGTTCACGTCAGTGGAGATCATGTGGTTCGGCACGAGATCCTTCGTCAGGTCGAACCAGAACCTGGACATCTGGGTCAGGACCTTGCCCTTCCCCGTGACCTTGTTCTTCAGGATGTGGTCAAAAGCCGAGATCCTGTCTGTTGCGACCATGATCAGGCTGTCCCCGTTGTCGTAGATCTCCCGGACCTTTCCGGACTTGATCGGTGTGTATTCCTGCATCTCTACCTCCCGGAGCTCCAGGCTCCATTTTTCATAATATCTAAGCCGCGGCCGCTGCTCGCTCCAGCCCCCGGACGCGGCGCCCTTCCAGAAAAAATTTTACCCTTCATTATACATCCCGCACCCCGTCGTGGAACAGCACTTCCAGGGTTTTTGCAGGCGCGCGACCTGCGGTGAAGCGTTTTCATTCTTTTTCCCGAAAAAGATTCTTCGCCCCGGCGTGATCGTTCGGGTTTTCGTTCGCCGGCCGAGGCCATCATCGGCCGGCTGCGTCTCGTCGCTGGCCGATACGTTCCAGCCTCCTGCATCCCTGCCTGCCGCATTCCGGCATCCATAGAGATACACCCATGAAATATATTATAATTACCACATACCAAATGAAAGAAGGACCACGATGGACAAGGACAAGCTTCTGGCCGGCAGGATAGCCGACCTTTCAAGGCAGTGCTGGAACGGCGACTACCTGACACACACGAATTTTCTTTCCGCCTCGGAGCTGGCGGAATTTTACCAGATGCCCGGGCACCAGCATTCGCCTGGGCTGAACACTTTCAACGGCGTTCCGTATATCGTCTTCGGCGGGCGCGAAGACAGCGACAGAGCGAGGATATTTTTCCTGCCGTCATATATGGATGCCGATCAGCTCATACAGGACGAACTCTCCGGAAACGGCTCCATCAGTCTGGTGTGCGCCAGCCCCGTGAACCCGGGCTTTGCGGACCCGCTGACCCACCGGGACTACCTGGGTGCCCTGATGAACCTGGGCATAGACCGGAGCATGACCGGCGACATACTGGTGAACCAGCACGACCCGGAGGACGGCCAGAGGCCCCAGGAAACCGGGAGATCCCATCCCCGGGGAATGGCGTATATTTTCTGTGCAGAAAACGTAGCGGAACTGATCGCCAGTGAACTCACCCGTGTGAAACACACCACTGTCTCCTGCCAGATCATTCCGCCGTCCGCCTGCGACCTGGAGCCTGACTTCCGTGAGCTGACCGGCACCGTGGCCTCCATACGGCTGGACTCCATCATCACTATGGTGTGGCACCTCTCCAGGGGGAAGGCGCAGGCCCTGATCCAGGGGGAAAAGGTCACAGTCAACGGCCGGCTGATCACCAGCTCATCCTTCGAACCGGGAGAGAACGATCGTGTCTCGGTAAGGGGACTTGGGAAATTCATCTATCTCGGGGATGAGGGCAGCACTCGGAAGGGGCGGCTGAGAGCGAAAGTCCATCTTTTTGTATAGTGCGTACGGACTCCAGAACGGACGCTTACGCCGCATAACTCACGGCCCCGCAGGCCCCGGCACCGCCACTGCCCTTTTTTAAATACCTTTTCAGTCTACTATTTGAATCTTCTATAATGCTTTCAATTGCCATTGTCACCGGCAATTTGTCCACTTCTTAACACAAAACTATAATTGTTTAGGTAAGTGTTTGAGATCAAATGGAGGCATTATTCATGGCTGACAATCTGAAAATGTGGAAAGAACTCGGAATGGACGTTGAGCACCACGACCAGTTGTGCTCGGTTCTTCCTGCTGCTGTAGGGGACGTTTTCATGTCCCAGAAGAACAGACCGGAGAAGATGGACTACTTCGATTTCGTCCTTGCGGACGTTCACGGGGTGAGACCTGCTGAGCTGGTGGAATTCAGAAAGAACGGCGGCAAGGTTTTCGGCACCTTCTGTACATATGTTCCTGACGAGGTCATCCTGGCTGCAGGCGGAGTTGCCACGGGACTCTGCGCGGGATCCGATTTCTGGGTACCAGGCGGCGAAAAGGTGCTCCCTGCCAACGTCTGTCCTCTCATCAAGGCCAGCGTGGGCGCAAGGCTGGACCGCACATGCCCGTTCTTCAGGCTCGTTGACAGGCTGATCGGCGAGACCACCTGCGACGGCAAAAAGAAGGCATATGAGATCCTGGCTCAGGACGTTCCTATGACCGTGATGCAGATCCCTTCCATGAGGAGACCTGAGGACATCAAGGCGTGGGCCGAGGAGATCAAGAAGCTGATCAAGGTAGTCGAGGAAGACACCGGCAATAAGGTGACAGAAGAGAACCTGGCCGAAAACATCAAGAAGGTCAACGCCAAGAGAAAGGCTCTCATGCGCCTCTACGAGACACGCAAGGCCCAGAACCTGCCTATCTCCGGCACCGACGTTCTCCTGATCATGCAGATCGCGTACTACGATGACCCTGTCCGCTTCACACAGATGGTCAACACCCTTTGCGATGAGCTGGAGACCAGAGTCAAGGACGGCGTGAGCGTATTCCCTGAAGGCACCAAGAGGATCCTCCTCTCCGGAACACCTCAGTCTATCCCTAACTGGAAGCTCCACAACATCATCGAGACCTCCGGCGGCGCCGTTGTCTGCGAGGAGACCTGCACAGGAACCAGATACTTCAGCAACCTGGTAGACGAGTCCGGCAAGACCATCGACGAGATGGTGGACAACCTGGCCAACAGATACATGGACATCCACTGCGCATGCTTCACGCCGAACGAGCACAGGATCGAGGATGTCATCAGGCTGGCAAAGGAGTACAATGTAGACGGAGTCATCGACAGCCACCTGAAGTTCTGCCAGACCTACGACATCGAGAGCTACAACCTCCAGAAGGCCCTCAAGGAAGCCGGCATTCCTGTACTCTCTGTTGAGACCGACTACTCAGAGAACGACACTCAGCAGCTCAAGACAAGGATCGGCGCATTCATCGAAATTCTGGGATAAGCCCGGAAAATTTCCCTTCTAGCTCAGGCGGCGGTGTCCGCCTGAGTTTTTCTTTTGAAAGGCCCTCATCGGCAATGCAAGATCAGCCAGGAAAGGATCAGGAAAAAGATATGGAAAAGAACAAGGATTTTGAAGAGGCGTGGTACAGCGACAGGGAGCGGGCCTTCCGGGAAAAACCGGAGCCCGGGATGGAGCACTACTACATGCTATTCAACAACAGCAACGAGGCCTTCGCCATGCACCAGGCGATGGATCAGGCCGGCCTTTCCAACCGGATCGCCCCTACTCCCCGGCAGCTCAGCATCTGCTGCGGGGTCACTCTCATCATCGAGTATGATGACATCCAGAGCATCGAAGATCTGGCCCGGGACAAAGGCCTGTCGTACCTGGGGATCCAGGGGCTGGACAACAAGTTCGACGGCCACCGCCACAAATACGCGTAGCGGACCGGGTGGCCGCACCTGTGGGCCGGCCACCGTACGGCGCATAGCCGCAGAACTCCGGCATACGATACTGTTTTTTTCAGAGAAAGAGAATAGATAAACATGAGCAAAAGATACAGTGTAGGCATTGACATCGGTTCCACCGCCTCGAAGGTGTGCGTCCTGGGGGCCGGGGCAGGGCCTTTCTACCAGGTCCTGCCCACGGGCTGGAACAGCAAGATAACAGCGGGGATCATCCGAGACCACCTCGAAGAGACCATCGGCGACCTTGAAAACGCCGGCATCATCGCCACGGGCTACGGCCGCATCTCCGTGGACTACGCCGACGCGGTGGTCACCGAGATCACCTGCCACGGACGCGGCGGCTACCAGCTCATCGGCCGGGACTGCTCCATCGTGGACGTGGGCGGCCAGGACACAAAGTTCATCAACGTGCGGAACGGCAAGGCCGTGGATTTTCTGATGAACGACAAGTGCGCCGCCGGCACGGGGAAGTTCATCGAGGTCATGGCGAACAGGCTGGGACTGACGATCGAGGAGCTTTTTGAGGAGGCCGGAAAAGGCACCGCGATCCCGATCAGCTCGATATGCACGGTTTTTGCGGAGTCCGAGGTGATCAACTACATGGGCGAGGGAAAAAGCAAGGAAGACCTGGCCGCCGGCGTCATCGACTCGGTGGCGCAAAAGGTGGTGACCCTCATGCAGCGGAAGGATCTGTATGACACGATCATCATCACCGGAGGGCTGAGCAGCAACGAGTTTTTTGCGGAGCTGCTCTCGAAAAAACTGAAGGCCACCGTCCTGCCACAGGCCGACGGCCGGTACGCAGGCGCTCTCGGTGCGGCCCTGATCGCAAAGGACCGGTTCGGGGAGTAGCAAGGCTGGAGACGCTGCGTCAGAGTCGGGATCGGAAGAGAACCTTATCAGACGAGGTCGATGTAGATGAGTTCAGTGGGGTTTCCGAGGCGCGGCACCGGAATGGTATTGGACAGGCCGCGGGATACGATCATTCTCCCATTCGGGCCAGTGAACATCCCGTCGGTGTACTTGGGGATAAGCCCCTGGTCAGGCGAGAAAAGCCCGTGACCGAATATCCGTATCTGCTCTCCGTGGGCGTGTCCGGACAGGACCAGATCGATATTTCTCTCCCTGAGGAACGGCGGCTTCAGAGCCCAGTACTCCGGGTCATGACAAAGGAGGAGCCTGAGACCAGGCTCCTTTTCGAATGCCCCGAGCCACTCGCTGCGGGGCTTTTTCTTGTACCCGTAAAATCCGCCGGAGGTCAGGCCCCCAAGCACCAGCTCCCCTTTCCGGACATATTCGTTGTCCAGGATGACCGCTCCCGTTTCCTTCAGATCCTCGAGATCCCGGCCGCTCAGCATCCACTCGTGGTTCCCAAGCGACATGAACACCGGTGCCACCGCGCGGCAGTCCCTCAGAAAAGGCAGCACGTTCTCCTGCTTCTCCCCCAGCGCCACGTTCCTGTTAATGATCTCGCCGTTCCGGATCTCGGAGCGCCGCCGCTGGACCAGATCGCCGGCGAGAAGGATCATATCAGGCCTGCGATCTTTCAGAGATCTGATGACCTCCAGGCCTCTCCTGTTGTGGATGTCCGTGATCAGCGCCAGGCGCATCTCCATGCCGGCGTCTATCCTGTAAAAAGTTTCTTTCATTCGTTCTCCAGTTCACGGGGCCGCGTGACTTGCGTCGCCTGCGTCCGGCCTCATGCGGCCGGCCTGTGGATCCGCCGTTGCCGCCGGCCGCCCGACGCCCGCAAGCCTACCGGATGATCTTCACTCCTTTTTCCCGCTCCATGATCTCCGCGAAAGACGTTACCACCGACATCATGATCCCAACGCAGTGGTCCTTCCTCTCCGGATCCTTGAAGTTGTAGTCCTGGATCAGGGTCGGGCAGATCGTGGTGTCGTAGTCCGCGATCACATCGTCGTTGAGCTCCCTGACCAGGTCAAGACATTTCTTGTACTTCGGGTCGCCCGGCTCGGTGCGGCCGAACACCATCCCGAGGCACATGGTGGCCCCGGCCACTCCGCCGCAGACGTTGCCCCCGTCTCCAAATCCAAACGGAAAGCCCGTTGCCATCGCCATCGCCGACTCCGGCATCCCCAGGTCAAAGAACTTGTTCAGCACGTAGACAGCCGTCTCCGAGCACATGAAACCACTGCGGAAAACCCTCTCGGTCTCGGCCTTCAGCTCATTAAGATCAACACTCTCAACCATGATAAACCCACCTTTCGAAAGAATGATAGCTAACGCGAGCCAGGTGTGGCTCACGAGATCCCATCTGCCTTTCCCCGGCGGAACCACGAGGTCCCTGCCGGAAAACATCCTGATTTGATTATACAATCAAAGGGAGTGTTTGATAATGACGATTCTTTCACATTGACACACACTAATAGACGGGCGCATTATCACGATATGGATAAAATAATGATAAAGTAAGGTTGTGAAAATTATGATCCAGATCAGGCCTGTTTCGGATCTTCGCAACAAGTTTACGGAGATCGAAAGTTGTGTGAAAGACGGAGAGCCGGTATATCTCACGAAGAACGGCTACGGCTCCATGGTAGTGCTGAGCCTGGAAGCATATTCCCGGCTGGTGGATCCAGTGGAGTATGCATTGGACGAGGCGGATGCCGCTGCCGAAAATGATTCGAAAAGAATGACTCACGACGAAGTGTTCGGAGATATACGGGAGAAGTTGTAGGGAATTACACGGTGTATTACGTGGCGATCCATGAAGAAGGCAAGTCCGTGATGGAAGTAAGAAGACTTCCGTACAACGGTCGTGACAGAGATAGTTTACTTTAGTCCTCCTGAGATATCGACAACGCCTGTTTTATTTGTGCATGCGAACTTGCACAATTTATGGAAATGTTGTTCGAATACTATAAAAAGCTGTAAAATTATAAACGACGTAAAATCAAAGATATACGACGGAGAATAAAATGATCACAGGTGAACTAAAGAGCAAAGTTGATGGTATTTGGGATATTTTCTGGGCAGGAGGACTCACCAATCCACTGGATGTCATTGAACAGATAACATATCTCATGTTTATTCATGATCTCGATGAAGCCGATACAAGGCGAATCAAAGAGAGCGAAATGCTTGGGCTTCCATTCAAAAGCATTTTCTCCGAGGATGTGGAAATAGGTGGAATCAAAGTAAATGGCGATCAGCTGAAGTGGTCTGTCTTCAGGGACTACCCTGCGGAGCGCATGTATTCTGTCGTTCAGGAAAAGGTTTTCCCTTTCATAAAGAACCTGCATAGCGATAAGGATAGTGCGTATGCAAAATACATGGGAGATGCTATCTTCAAGGTTCCCACTCCATTGATGCTCTCAAAAGTTGTAGACAGGTTAGATGATATATTCGATGATATCTCAAAGTCTGGCAATACAGACGTCCGTGGAGATGTTTACGAATATTTGCTGAACAAAATTGCACAGTCGGGGGTCAATGGTCAGTTCAGAACGCCACGTCACATCATCAGAATGATGGTGGATCTTATGGAACCTGAATCGAATGATATCATCTGTGACCCTGCCTGTGGCACATCAGGTTTCCTGATCTCCTCAGGGGAATACCTGAAAGAAAACAGAAAAAAAGAGATCTTCTATGACAAGAAGATGAAAGAGCATTATATGAATCACATGTTCCATGGATACGATACCGACAGGACGATGCTTCGGATCGGAGCCATGAATATGATGACTCACGGGATTGAAAATCCATCGATCGAATATCGTGACAGCCTTTCTGACCAGAACCCCGACAGAGAAATGTACACGCTGATCCTGGCCAATCCACCATTCAAGGGCAGCCTTGATTACGACATTGTTTCAACGGACTTGCTTAAGGTCTGCAAGACAAAGAAAACAGAATTACTTTTCCTGGTACTGTTCCTTCGCATGCTGAAAACGGGTGGACGGTGCGCATGTATCGTACCGGACGGGGTCTTGTTCGGTTCATCTAGGGCTCATAAAACCATTCGGAAAGAACTGGTGGAAGAGAACAGGCTGGAGGCTGTTATTTCAATGCCTTCCGGAGTATTCAAGCCTTACGCCGGAGTTTCGACCGCAGTGCTTATTTTTACAAAAACATGCGCTGGCGGTACTGACGATGTGTGGTTCTACGATATGAAAGCCGACGGGTACAGTCTGGATGATAAGCGTTCTGAGATCAGCGAAAATGATATTCCTGACATCATAGAGCGATTCCATAACCGAGATGCAGAAAAAGAGCGGAAGCGCACAGAGCAGAGCTTCATGGTACCAAAACAGGAAATAGCCGAAAACGACTACGACCTCTCCATAAACAAGTATAAGGAAATTGAGTATGTCCCAGTTGAATATCCACCCACGGAAGAGATATTGGGCAATATCAAGGAAATAGAAAACGAGATCCAGACAGAACTGAAGGAACTGGAATTGCTGCTGAAAGAAAATTGAGATTTGTGGGGATAATAATAAATGGCAAAATTGATAGAGATTACGGGTAAAGCTTTATCTGGTGAATGGGGAACGGAAGATGAAACTGGAGATGGGATTCCAGTCTTGAGAACAACTAACTTTACGAATGAGGGAGTTATAAATTATCAGAACATTGTCACGAGATCCATAAGGAAGAAAAACATCGCTGATAAATATCTTCGATATGGAGACATTATCATTGAAAAATCAGGAGGAAGCGATAAACAACCAGTTGGAAGAGTAATCTTCTTTGATGGTCCAGAGAACACGTACCTATTCAACAACTTTACTGGATTACTTAGAGTGCAAAATCAGGAATGTTGGCTTCCAAAGTATGTGTTTTACTCACTCTTTGAAAATTATCGAAGAGGAGGAACTCGACCATTTGAGAACAAAACTACAGGATTACATAACCTTAAAATTGACGATTTCGTATCAAGATTCGAAGTAACCGAGGTTGGTTATAAGAAGCAAGTTGATATTTGTGAGCAACTTGACAGACTATATTATGTTATCAAACTTCGCGAAGAAGAGTTAAGCAGGCTAGACGAACTCATCAAAGCCCGATTTGTCGAGCTCTTTGAGTCAGAGAATGATGTTTACGAAGAGATACAATTAGAAGAAATTGCAGATATTGTGTCTGGAATAACAAAAGGAAGAAAGACAAAATCCACACATTTACGAAAAGTTCCTTATATGGCTGTTTCAAATGTAAAAGATGGGTACATTGACTGGACAACAGTAAAGACAATACTTGCCACTGAAGATGAAATTGAACAATATCGATTAGTTCCTGATGATGTGCTTATGACAGAAGGCGGGGATCCAGATAAGGTCGGCAGAGGCTCTATAATTACTGAACCGCCTATCGACTGTATACATCAAAATCATATTTTTAGAGTACGCTTAGATGAAAATCAGATTCTACCTAGATTTTTTTCAGCATTTCTTCAGAGTCCTAAAGCAAAAACCTACTTTTTGCGTGCAGCAAAGCAGACTACTGGAATTGCAAGCATCAATATGAAACAGTTACGAGGACTACCGACAATTGTTCCGCCGATGGATAAGCAGCTAGAATATGTTAGAATCAGCGAGCAAATCGACAAATCAAAATTGTTATTATCACGTGTCGCATTTTTTTCATAGTTGAAGGGTAAAACGATGACAAATTTTGACTTCCTGAAAGAAGAACCAAAATTCAAGGCTTTTGCGGACGTGGCAATTTCCGCAGAAAAGATCCTTTTCATAGATAAAGAGGCCTGTATTCTGAATTGCCGTCGCGCTGCAGAGTTCGCTATCAAGTGGATGTATTCCGTTGACAGCGATCTTGTGATGCCTTACCAGGATTCCCTCAACAGCTTGATGAACACAAAAGAATTCTTTCAGATAGTCGATATCAACCTTTGGAAAAGGCTGGATTTCATCAGGAAGGTCGGTAATGCGGCGGCTCATTCAGGCAGGAAAGTGACGATGGACCAGGCGAAACTATGCCTGCAGAATCTCTTCATCTTCATGGACTTTGTCGAATATTGCTACGGAGATCATTACGAGGAAAGAGAATATGACCCTAAGCTGGCAGATAACCATCATGAGGACAAATTAAAGCCTGAGGATAATACACTAAATGTTAAACTCGAGGAGCTGGTTCGAGAGAATAAAGAGTTGCGAGAGCAGCTGACCCAGCGCCGCGAAACACAGATAGAGACGTATGTTCAGAAGCCACTTGAACTGACAGAATACAAAACCAGAAAAATATACATCGACACTCTGCTCGTTGATGCCGGATGGACAGAGGGTCGTGACTGGCTTGATGAGGTTGAACTGCAGGGTATGCCAAACAAGTCCGAGGTCGGTTATGCTGATTATGTACTGTATGGAGATGACGGAAAAGCTCTTGCTGTCATCGAAGCAAAGCGGACATGCGTTGATGTATCTAAAGGTCGTCAGCAGGCAAAGCTTTATGCAGACATTCTTGAAAAGAAATACGGGCGCAGACCTATTATCTTCCTGACAAATGGCTTTGAAACCAGAATAATCGATAACCAATATCCAGAAAGGCCTGTTGCCGCATTCTATTCAAAGAGAGATCTGGAGAAGGTCTTCAATTTGCGATCAATGCGAACGAGTCTCGAGCATATCCATATAAATAAAAATATTGCAGGAAGATATTACCAGGAAGCAGCAGTAAAGGCCGTATGCAGGGATTTTGATACCAACAACAGAAGGAAAGCACTGCTCGTAATGGCTACAGGATCCGGGAAAACCAGAACGATCATTTCCCTTGTAGATGTTTTATTACAGCACGGCTGGGTAAAAAACATCTTGTTTCTTGCTGACAGAAATTCTCTGGTGACACAGGCAAAAAGAAGTTTTGTAAACCTACTTCCAGATCTTTCCGTCACCAATCTTTGTGAGGACAAAGATGATTATAACGCCCACTGTATTTTCTCTACATACCAGACAATGATGAACTGTATCGATACAGTTATAGATGATGAGGGCAAGCTTTTTACATGCGGGCATTTCGATCTGGTCATCTGCGATGAAGCACACAGGTCTATCTACAACAAATATAAAGACATTTTCAATTATTTTGACGCTCCTCTCGTCGGGCTTACAGCTACGCCTAAGGACGAAGTAGACAAAAACACCTACGAAATTTTTCAGCTGGAAAACGGAGTTCCAACTTACGGCTATGAGCTGGCTCAGGCCGTAAAAGATGGATTCCTGGTCGATTTCGTATCAGTAGAAAGCAAGCTGAAGTTTATAGAACAGGGCATTTCCTACGATGAATTGACTGAAGAGGAGAAGGAATTTTACGAGGAGACATTCGAAGAAGAGGACGGTCATCTGCCTGAAAGCATAAAATCATCAGCACTTAACGAATGGGTCTTCAATGAGGATACCATACGCAAAGTTCTGGATGTATTAATGACAAAAGGCATCCGGATTAATTACGGAGAAACACTGGGGAAAACCATAATTTTTGCAAAGAATCACAAGCACGCGGAGAAAATACTTGAGGTATTTGGAAAAGAATATCCGGATCTGCCTGGTTATGCAAAAGTTATCGACAACTACATGAAATATGCGCAGAGCGCAATCGATGAGTTTTCGGATCCACGAAAGCTCCCTCAGATCGCCATTTCTGTAGATATGATGGATACGGGAATTGATGTTCCCGAAGTTGTGAATCTAGTTTTCTTCAAGAAGGTGATGAGCAAGGCCAAGTTCTGGCAGATGATAGGCAGAGGCACCAGATTATGTCCAGGGCTGATAGATGGAGAAGATAAGAAGATATTCTACATCTTCGATTTCTGCGGGAATTTCGAATTCTTCAGAATGAATAAGGGTGCAAATACGGCTAAGCAGATCGCGCTGCAGGGAGCTATCTTCAATCTCCAGTTCGAGATGGCATACAAGCTTCAGGACATTGCTTATCAGACAGATCCTCTGATTGATTATCGCAAAGATCTCGTGAACGACATGTCCTGTAAGGTCAGCGATATCAATCGAGATAATTTTTCCGTACGCCAGCACATCAGATATGTTGATCAGTATTCAGAGAAGGATAATTATAATGCTCTTACTTACGAGGATACACTGCTTGTAAAAGATGAATTATCCCCTCTGATAAATCCAGACAAGGATGAAGTTAATGCCGTGCGTTTTGATGCCCTTATGTATGGCATTGAGTTAGCATACCTTGCCGGAAAAAATCCTGCAAAGGGAAAATCGGATCTCATAAAGAAAGTGACCGCGATCTCAAAGATCTCCACGATCCCTGAAGTCACTAGACAGTCAGAATTGATCAATAAGATATTAAAAACAGATTACCTCGACAATGCGGAGATCCCTGAACTCGAGCATATCAGGATCAGCCTCAGGAATCTGATCAAATTTATTCCGAAAGATGGAAGAATTTACGACACAAATTTCAGTGATGAGATCCTTGGGGAAGACTGGAATGAGTCTCAGCTTGAAAATGACGATCTGAAAAATTATAAAGCAAAGGCAGAATTCTACGTCAGACAGCACCCTGACAACCTGGTGATCGCAAAGCTCAGAACCAACGTTCCGCTGACAAAAAAGGATCTGTCCGAACTGGAAAAGATCCTGTGGAGCGAAGTAGGAACGAAAAAAGATTACGAATCCGCCTTTGGCGAAAAGCCTTTAGGTGAATTTGTCCGCGAGATCGTCGGCCTGGATATGAATGCTGCAAAAGCCGCCTTTTCAAAATACCTGGAAGATACAAGCCTTGATGACAAGCAGATATACTTCGTGAATCAGATCGTTGAATATATCGTTCATAATGGCATGATGAAAGATCTGTCCGTATTGCAGGAGTCTCCATTCACGGACAGAGGAAGTGTGGTCGAAATATTTACAGATCTCAGCGTGTGGAATGGCATCCGCGGGGTGATCGACCAGATCAACGCTAATGCCGTCGCTTCGTGATACTTTGATCCCAAAATCGCATCTCTCGTATCACATCTGTCCAACGACTGCCCTCTCTCTCAAAAAATCGATGTAGGCGCTGCCGTAACGGGTCATCTGCACATTTTTCTTTCTTATGAAACCGATGCTCATTTCCCTGTCTATATCGAGAGGCTTCGAAATGATGTTCGGACCGTCAAGTTTCGTGTCGATTATCCCGGAGCAAACCGTGTAGCCGTCAAGGCCTATGGCCAGGTTGAAAAGGGTCGCGCGGTCGTGCACCTTGATATTCTTTTTCCGTTCAAGGCTGCTCAGCGGCTCCTCGGAGAAATAGAAGGAATTGTTCGACCCCTGTTCGTAGGAGAGGTATGGATACGGTTCCAGATCCTCCAGTGTAACGCTGTCGCGGTCTCTGAGCGGATGGCTGTTGCTTATGAAAATGTGCGGCTTAATCCGGAAGAGCTCCGTGAAGACTAGAGCGTTTTTCCTGAACACCTTTTCCAACACATCGTGGTTGCGCGAACTGAGATATAGAACGCCGACCTCGCTCCTGAGCAGGCTCACGTCCTCGATGATCTCATAGGTCTCGGTCTCCCTGAGAATGAAATCGTATTCGTCCGCAGGGAAGCGCTTTATCACGTCAACGAAAGCGCTGACCGCAAATGAATAGTGCTGGCACGAGACGGCAAAACGCAGATTGCTGTTGTCGCCGCGATCGTACTTCTCCTCCAGCAGATTGGCCTGCTCGATCACGCTCCTGGCATATCCGAGGAACTCATCACCTTCCCTCGTCGTGGTGAGCCCGCGGTTGCTGCGTGTGAAGATCGTGATGTCGAATTCTTTCTCCAGCTCGGAGATGGCATGTGTAAGCGAAGGCTGTGATACGAAAAGCCTTGAAGCGGCCTCAGTCATGTTGCCGATCTCAGCGACTTTCAACGCATATAGAAGTTGTTTTAGTGTCATAAGCTGCTCCCCCGTTGATGTTAATTGGTGAAATCTCACAGAATCCCATTGTTTATTTGTAAAAATTATACTATTTGAATGATCGCTATTGGATACAAAAATATGAACATAAATAATTGCGATAGAGTGCATATCACACTCCCGATCAGTTGTTTTTCTCTGGTGACCAACACGACTTTGTACGTTAAAAAATTACCATACTTTTATTAAATCGTTATAATAAATAAATTGTATCGAGTGAATTTGTGTAAAAACATTGAAAATGAAGACTGAGACTATATAATAAAGTCAAATCAAAAGAGCAGTAACCCTTCAGAGTCCTGAGGGTGACAGCAAACCATTGTGACACCGCGGTTCACATAAATACTCGAAAATCGCAGAACGGAAAGTTCGTCAGCTTCCCTGTTGCTGCAGAAGAGTATTTATCGGCCAGCGGTGTTTTTCATACGAAAAATTTAATATTGGAAAGGAGACGGGACAATGAAACATTATGTTTTTCTGAAATTCAAACCAGAGCAGGATCTGGATGAAGCCGAGAAAATAATCCGCAGTACTTTCAGAGGTTTGGACAACGCACTTCCTTGGTTTATGAATCCATGTGTCTACAGGAACACGATCGACCGCGACACGAACGCCGACATTCTTGCTACTGTAGAGATCGAGTCAGAGGAGCAGCTGACAACGTATCTGGCTCACCCGCTCCACCGTGCGATGGCAGCGAGACTGGATCCGGAAGTCGAACGACGAACCACATTCGACCACAAGTAATACCGGCCTTTCTGTACAGATCAGCTCACTTGTAGATCTTATGAAAGGGGGACGAGTCATGAAAAAGAAAAGTATATTCACCGCTTCTTATATGGGAGTGGCAGCCGTATGGCTGGGAGGTCATTTCGGACCGGGATTTGCGACCGGCGCCTTCTCAGTTAACTACTATGTAAAGTATGGTGTTATTGGCCTGGTGATGCCTCTGCTGGCAATGCTCATCACCGGAAGCGTCATCTTCTATCTGACAGAGTATGCCCGTGCGAGCGGGGCTTCCAACTATCGACCGTTCTGCTCATCGTGTTTCGGCGGGACCTTTGGAAACGTCATGGGATTCATTTATGATATCCTGTTCCTGGCTACCGTGATGTGTGCAGGCGGCCTGGCTTTCTCGGGCGAAGCGAATGTTCTCATGAACTTCGGATTCTCGTACTGGGGAGCAGCGATCCCTACGATCATCGTATCCGCTCTGCTTTGCCTGTACGGGGCCAAGATCCTCTCGATCTGTTCAAAGTACATGATGTACGCCATCGTTGCAGTCGTGCTGCTGATCGCGGTCATCAGCTTTACAAAAGGGCACTATGATCTGAGCGCTGCCGTTGCGGCCCCTCCGATCAGCACAAAGGAGCCTAACCTTCTCTATGCGATCCTCAGTGCTATGCTCTACGGCTGCTTCCAGTCTACGATCGCATTCAACGTAATGTCTGTAGCGGACGTTCTTGAATCGAGAGAAGACACGAAGAAAGCGATGATAGCCGGATACATCATCACAGTTATCCTGATGATCGCCATCGCATTCACTCTGTTCTGTTATGTGACCGTGATCCCTGATCTGTGTGACCCTGGTGTCATCCCGGTACCTATCATGGCAGTGCTTGGAAGTCTCGGTTATAAATGGCTCACGATGCTCTTCGTAGTCCTGATGACTCTTGCCGTACTGACTTCAGCAGCAGGGCTCGCGAACGCAGGATGCCGCAGGTTCGACGCACAGTTTGGCTTCATCAAAAGCGTTCAGCTCCGCCGCACTGTGATCACAGTAATCCTCCTGGGCATAGCAGCCATAGGAGCATCCTTCGGGATGAAAGCCCTTCTTCAGCAGGGCACATCCATCATCGGATACATCGGGATCCCTACCATGGTGATACCTGCACTTACGATCGTGCGCAGCAAGCTCAAGAAAGGTGTTACGAGATCAGAGTAGAAAAACATCTCCGTACTTATATCAACTTATAACGATTCATAACAGCTAAGCCACATAAGACGACATGCATTTGACCGCATGTTATTCCACCAGAAAAGGCCGGGCGTGTGCCCGGCCTTTTCAAATCGCTTATTTCTGCGGCATCGTGCAGGATCCCGGCACTGCGACAGGCTCCCGCATTCCGTCCAAGTCCCCCGGCAGCCGCTACTTGATGTCTACCGCCATGAACTTTTTCTTGCCCTTCTGGATGACCAGCCTGCCGTCCTTGAAGTCGGCCGTGGTGATCGCCTTCTTCTTGTCGGTCACGGTCTCGTCGTTCAGCTTCACGCCGCCCTGCTCGATGGTCCTGAAGCCGTCGGAGTTGCTGCTAACGAGGCCCAGCTCCTTCATCAGGCTTACAAGGCCGACACCATCGCCTTCAAACTCAGTACCGTCTTTTTCAATGGAAGGAATGTCTGCAGCGGCAGCTCCGCCCTTAACGAATACCTGGCGGGATGCCTCCAGAGCTTCTCTTGCCTTCTCTTCGCCGTGAACCAGCTTTGTAACCTCAAAGGCCAGAACTTCCTTGGCCTTGTTGATCTCAGCCCCTTCAAGAGCACTCAGTCTGTTGACCTCATCCATAGGAAGGAACGTCATCATTCTCAGGCATTTGTTGACGTCGGCGTCGTCCACGTTTCTCCAATACTGGAAGAAGTCGTATACGGATACTCTGTTCTCGTCCAGCCACAGGGCTCCGCTGGCGGTCTTGCCCATCTTCTGGCCATCTGCCTTGGTGAGAAGAGCAAAGGTCATTCCGTAAACATCCAGGTTCGAAGCCTTCTTTGACAGATCCACACCTGCAATAATGTTGGACCACTGGTCGTTTCCGCCGAACTCCATCTTAAGGTCGAAGTCCCTTGCCATTACATAGAAGTCATAAGCCTGCATGAGCATGTAGGTGAACTCGAAGAAAGTAAGACCTCCCTCGTTTATTCTTCTCTTGAACGCCTCTGCTCTCAGCATGTTAGGAACGCTGAAATTCTTTCCGATCTGGCTTACAAACTCCACGAAGTTCAGGTTTCTCAGCCATGCGCCGTTGTTTACGCTTACAGCCTTGCCCGGCAGCGGCTCCCTGTTCTCGTGACCTGGCACGAAAACTCCGCCGTTCCCTTCGTATTTCCACTCATCGTCGAAGTCCAGGAACCTGTCAAAAAGCTTCTTGAACTGGGCGCAGTTGTAGTCGATCTCATCAACAGTCATCATCCTTCTCATGTCAGTTCTGCCAGAAGGATCTCCCACCATTCCTGTACCACCGCCGATAAGTGCAACAGGAGTATGACCGTACTTCATCATCCACATCATCACGATGATCTGCACGAGGTGGCCTACGTGAAGGCAGTCTGCAGTAGGGTCGAAGCCAATATAGAACTTTATTTTCTCCCGGCCCAGCAGATCCCTTGCTGCTTCCGGATCTGTGACCTGTTCAATGAAGCCTCTTTCCTGCAGTACGTCGTATACATTGTCGTACTTGCTCACATTGTCAGGAATTTTAAACATCGTCATATCTCCTTTTCTTGTGCTGAATTCTTCCGTGCACGATGTACGCGGAAATTTAATACGATTATACACTATAGGCAATAGTTTTGGGGCCATGTTTTTGGTGATCACACAAATTTTCCCGCAATAACTGTGCCCGCTGATCACTGTGGCCCCAGACCCCATCATCAGGTTCGAAGTGCCGCCGGATCGTCAGCGGGAACGGTTCTCAATTTCCACATACCCGTGGTAGTCGGAAAACTAAACCATGAAAACAAGAGGCATCTGTATCCTTTGTTTTTCTCAAATTCTCGAGATTTCAAAGGTACAGACGCCTCTTGTCTCAGTACAAAGCCAGAAACTTGCCCGCAGGAGGCACCTCCGGATCCACAGTGACAGACTATTTTGTTCCGTACAGTCTGTCTCCTGCGTCTCCCAGGCCCGGCAGGATATAGGCATCATCGTTCAGCTTTTCATCCTTTGCCGCAATGTAGATGTCCACATCCGGATGGGCCTTCTGGAGCGCGTCGATCCCCTCAGGGGCGGCGATGAGACACATGAATGTGATATCTGTAGCTCCTCTCCTCTTGATGAAGTCGATGGCCGCGATTGCGGATCCGCCGGTGGCCAGCATAGGATCTACCACAAAAGATTTTCTCTTGTCTATGTCGCTAGGCAGCTTGCAGTAGTACTCGATCGGCTGGTGTGTCTCGGGATCCCTGTAGAGGCCCACGTGGCCCACCTTGGCGTTCGGCACAAGAGCCAGCATTCCGTCCACGAATCCCAGCCCTGCCCTGAGGATAGGAACAATGGCGATGTCCTCACCCTTCAGCATTTTCACCGTTGTCTTGCACATCGGAGTCTCGATCTCCACATCCTCCAGTGGAAGATCTCTTGTAGCCTCGTATCCCATGAGAGTCGCCACCTCTGTAGCAAGCTCCCTGAATTCCTTTACGTTTGTGTCCTTCTTGCGCATCATTGCGACCTTGTGCTGAATCAGCGGGTGGTCAAAAACATACACCTTGCCCAGCTTTTCACTCATGGCAGATCTCCCTTCACTGTTCATCTCAGACCCGGTCCTGCCGGCTGCCATGCCGGCACCGCTGCCTGACCGACCAAATACATCGTCTTTTTTCGTCTATAAGCTCAAACGTCATGGTCTTGACAGACCGTTGACATTATAGCATACCGCCAGCCTTCCGTGGGAAATACCCGGCCCCGGGCCAGATCCCTACATCTCGTCCAGCATGTTTATGCGCCTCTGGTGCTTTCCACCCAGAAACTCGGCATTGAACCACTCATCGATCATCTGGAAAGCCAGTTCTTTGCTCGTGGTCCTGCCGCCCATAGCCAGGATGTTGGCGTTGTTGTGCTCCTTTGCCAGCCTCGCCATCTCCACGGAGGTGCACAGGGCGCACCTGATTCCCTTCACCTTGTTGGCCGCTATGGAAATGCCGATGCCGGTGCCGCAAACGGCTATCCCCTTTTCGGCCCTTCCCTGGGCAACAGCCTCTCCTATGGCCTTGCCGTAGATCGGATAATCCACGGACTCCGTGGAATCGGTGCCAAGATCCAGGATCTCGTACCCTTCCTTTTCCAGCTTTTCCTTGATAGCCATCTTCATCTCGTATCCGGCGTGGTCACACGCCAATGCAATTTTCATTTCGCTCCTCCCGGCTCCTCGCCTCTCTCCACGGACACCGCAGCCTGTCTCAGGGCCGCCGGCCGCCGCGGACTCACAGCGCCTTTTTCCAGAGGTTTAAACGTGGATCACGTTGTACCCCGCGGACTTCAGCATCCTGTTCATCACGGAAAACCCCAGCTCCTTCTCGGGCAGGGCATACACGTATATTATATCAACATTCTCTCTGTCCAGCTCTCTCAGGCGGGAAAAAAAGTCCTTCGCCGCGGCCCGGCTGTCACGGCCGTAGTCTATGAGGGCGGTCTTTTTCCCGAGGTCCTGTGCCTGAGCGCTGAGGCTGGCGATCATGGCGAGGGCCTTTTCCTCGTCCCCCTCCACGATCTGGACCTGTGCCTTCGGGGCGTAGTGCTTGTATTTCATCCCCGGAGCCTTCGGGTGGAACTCCCCCTTTTCCCCGGGATCCTGGAACAGCGCCGGGTCATACGTGACCTCCAGCCCAAGGGATCTGGTGATCATCTCCGCGGTGATGAATCCGGGCCGCAGTATCACCGGATGCTCCCCGGTGACGTCGATGACCGTGGATTCAATGCCCACATCGCATGGCTCTCCCATCAGGACCCCGTTGATCCTGCCGTCCATGTCCTCCAGCACGTCCTCCCACGTGGTGGGACTCGGCTTGCCTGAAAGGTTCGCGCTCGGTGCAGCCACGGGAACTCTGCAGCTGTGGAGAAAAGCCGCAGCCGTCCTGTTGGAAGGCATGCGGACCCCCACGGTGTTCAGGCCGCCGGTGGTTACGTCGGGGATGTCCTCGTTTTTTTCCATGATGATGGTAAGAGGACCAGGCCAGAAGACCTCTATCAGCTGCCTGCCAATATCGGGCACATTCGATACCACGTCTTCCAGCTGGTCAAAGTGGGCGATGTGGACGATCATCGGGTTGTCCCCCGGCCTGCCCTTTGCAGAATACACTGATTTCACAGCCCTGGCGTCGTAGGCGTTGGCTCCCAATCCGTAGACCGTCTCCGTGGGAAAGGCGACGAGGCCGCCTTCCCTGATGATCTTTCCTGCTTCTTCAATTGAGTCCTGATCAGTCTCAAGTCTCAGTGTTTCCATTATAATGCTCCAGTCAGAAATTAAAAATTCTTCATCTTCTCCGCCTGATCCTGTGTGATCAGCCCGTCGATGATCTCGTCCAGGTCACCGTCGAGAATTGCATCCAACTTGTACAAGGTCAGATTGATCCTGTGGTCTGTGACCCTGCTCTGAGGGAAATTATATGTCCTGATCCTTTCGGAGCGGTCTCCGGATCCAATCTGGCTCTTCCTCTCAGCTGAAACGGCGTCGTTCTGCTCCTTCAGCTTGAGGTCGTAAAGCCTGGACTTCAGAACTTTGAAGGCTTTGTCCTTGTTCTTGATCTGTGATTTCTCGTCCTGGCACGTGACCACCAGTCCAGTAGGGATGTGGGTGAGCCTTACCGCGGAATCCGTGGTGTTTACGCACTGTCCGCCGTTGCCGGAGGCCCTGTACACGTCCACACGCACGTCGTTCGGATTCAGGTCCACCTCGACGTCGTCGATCTCCGGCAGGACCGCAACGGTGGCCGCCGAAGTGTGTATCCTTCCGCTGGACTCGGTCTCAGGCACGCGCTGCACCCTGTGGGTGCCGCTCTCGTACTTCAGGCGGGAATAGGCTCCTTTTCCCTTGATGAGGACCACCGCCTCCTTGACGCCGCCGATCTCCGTGTCGTTCATCTCGATGATCTCGGCCTTCCAGCGGTGACGCTCGGTGTAGCGCAGGTACATCCTCAGCAGGTCGTTTCCGAAAAGCGCCGCCTCGTCTCCGCCCGTGCCCGCACGTATCTCCAGAATGACGTTCTTCTGATCGTTAGGGTCTTTCGGTATAAGGAGCACTTTCAGGCTCTCCTGGAGCTGCTCCAACTTGTCCTCGTTCTCCTTGAGCTCCTCCCGGGCCATCTCCCTCAGCTCTTCATCGTCCTCGGCCTCAAGGATCTCCTTGGCCTCGTCGATCTCTTCCTTCGTCTTCTTGTATTCCTTGTACTCGTTCACGATAGGCTCCAGCTCGCCCATTTCCTTCATGTAGTTCCGCCAGGTCGGCTGGTCGGAGATAATGGCCGGATCCGCCACCTTGCGGGCCAGCTCCTGGTATTTCTCCAGGGTAAAATCCAATTTGTCAAACATCTTCTGTTCTCCTGTGTTTTATATATGGGGAAAAATGTGTTTTCTTGAAAAAGATTTGTTCCTCTGTCACGGTGCCCCGGCGTGTCCGCACGCTATGGCCATGCCCCGCTGCACCGTCTCCGTCCTCCGAAAATGCTTTCTCCGTGTGTCAGGCAGGTGAAACAATCGGGTACACCAAAAGAGAGGCTGCCGCTCTCTGCGTCAGCCCCTCCTGATTTTGCTTCCCTAAAGGTTGTATTTGTTCTTGAACTTCTCTACACGTCCGCCACGGCTAGCAAACTTCTGCTGACCTGTGAAGAACGGATGGCACTCAGAGCAAACGTCAACTCTCATCTCGTCCTTAGTTGACAGAGTAGTGAACGTATTTCCACATGCGCAAGTAACTTTACATTCCTTATACTCAGGATGGATTCCTTCCTTCATGTTGTTCGCCTCTTTCTGTTAGAGTCTGCCGACAGATCCCCGTGATCCAGCCTGACAGCTGTATCATTCTATCACCGGCGATGGAATACGTCAATTTGTTTTTTGCAAAGGCCCGTACGCCTTTTGTTTTCTAAGCGCCGCCAGAAAAAAGAGGAAGGCGCGACCCGCCTTCCTCTCATCGTTACCTTATTACTGCATTCGCGAAGTTTCAGGCTCATGTCCTAGCAGTCGCATGATCTTACTTGTTCAGGTAAGCGTCTATTCCTGCCGCGGCTTTCTTGCCTGCGCCCATGGCCTTGATGACCGTGGCCGCCCCTGTTACTGCGTCTCCGCCTGCAAAAACTCCCGGCCTCGTGCAGGCGTTGTTCTCCTCGTCGATCTTGATACCGCCCCTGTCGTTCTGATCCAGGCCCTCTGTGGTATCGCAGATCAGGCTGTTCAGCCTCGTGCCCAGCGCCATGATTACGGCGTCGACGTCGATGGTGAACTCCGAACCCTCCACCGGCACAGGTCTTCTCCTGCCGCTGGCGTCCGGCTCACCGAGCTCCATCTTGATGCACTCGACTTTTTCCACCTCGTTCTTGTCGTCGCCCAGGATGCGAACAGGGTTGTTGAGCAGGTGGAAGATGATCCCCTCTTCCTCGGCGTGCTCGATCTCCTCTGCCCTTGCAGGCATCTCGTCCCTGCCTCTCCTGTAGATGACGTGGACGTCGGCGCCCATCCTCTTTGCGCAGCGGGCCGCGTCCATGGCAACGTTTCCGCCGCCGACAACTGCCACCTTCTTGTGCTTCTTGATAGGTGTGTCGTAGTCGTCTCTGTAGGCCTTCATCAGGTTGATCCTGGTGAGGTACTCGTTTGCGGAGTACACGCCCACGAGGTTCTCACCCTCGATGTTCATGAATCTAGGCAGGCCTGCTCCGGTACCGACGAAAACGGCCTGATATCCCTCGTCAAAAAGGTCATCCACGTTCAGGGACTTTCCGATCACCACGTCCTTGATGAACTTCACGCCCTTGGCCTTAAGATTGTCTATCTCGTATGCCACGATGTCCTTAGGGAGCCTGAACTCAGGGATGCCGTAGACCAGAACTCCGCCTTCCTTGTGGAGGCTCTCGAACACGGTCACGTCGTATCCCATGTTTATCAGGTCGCCGGCGCAGGCCAGTCCCGCAGGGCCGGAACCCACGACTGCCACTCTCTTGTCCTTGTTGCTATCGTTCGCCGCGGCGGCGGAAGCCTTTTCCTTTTCCTGGTGCTCTCTGTGCCAGTCGGCCACGAAACGCTCCAGACGGCCAACTCCAACAGGCTCACCCTTGATGCCCCTCACGCACTTGCCCTCGCACTGGGTCTCCTGCGGGCACACGCGGCCGCAGATGGCAGGCAGGGAGTTCGTTGAGGTGATTATCTCGTAGGCTGCCTCGAAATCTCCCTCGGCCACCTTTGCCACGAACTCAGGGATGCGCACGTTCACGGGACATCCGCTGACACAAGGCTTGTTTTTGCAGTTCAGGCACCTCTGAGCCTCGCTGACGGCCATCTCCTCTGTGTATCCCAGGGCTACTTCCTGGAAGTTGCCGTTCCTGACGTTGGGATCCTGGGATGGCATCGGTGTTTTCACCATGCTGTTATTCATAATGTCTCACACCTCCTGTCAGTCTGCACACGTGCTCTCTCTCTTCTTTTTCCTCAGGCATGTAGTATGCGTTCCTGGCGATCAGGGTATCCCAGTCCACCAGCTGGCCGTCGAACTCCGGTCCGTCGACGCAGGCGTACTTGGTCTCGCCGCCCACGGAAACTCTGCATCCGCCGCACATTCCCGTGCCGTCGATCATGAGGGCAGTGAGAGACGCCACGGTCTTGATGCCGTATGGCTCTGTGACCTTGCACACGAACTTCATCATCACAGGAGGTCCTACGGTGATGACCTCGTCGTACTGAACACCGCTGTCGATGAGGGCCTTGAGCTTGTCGGTGGTAAAGCCCTTCTCGCCCTTCGTTCCGTCGTCGGTCATGAGGTAAAAATTGTCCACCGCTGCCTCGAACTCGTCCTCAAGTACGATGAGCTCCTCGGTCTTGAATCCGCTGACCATGTCCACGACGACGCCGGCGTCGTGAAGTCCCTTGGCAACAGGATACGCCAGGGCATTGCCGGTGCCTCCGCCTACGACGCAGACCCTTTTCAAGCCCTCCATCTCGGTAGGACGGCCAAGCGGTCCCGTGATGTCGGCGATGGACTCGCCCTCCTCCACCTGGGACAGAAGGCTCGTGCTCCTGCCGACCGCCTGGAAGATGATGGTGATGGTACCTTTTTCCTTATTGCTTCCTGCCATGGTGAGAGGCACTCTCTCGCCGTATTCGTCCACCCTGAAAATGATGAACTGCCCCGGCCGGGCTTTTGCGGCTACGTAAGGGGCCTCCAGCTCCATCCAGAACATGTCGTGGCTGAGCTGGCGCTTATATACCACTTTATGCATAAAGTCCTCCTTAGATCTTGATTCGCTAACAGTACAATTATACCGTCCGGCCTGGAAAACACAAGCAACACAGTGAACCAAACCCATTGATACAAATAGTGCATTTGACCAAAAAATAAACAATTGGGGCGTGAGGCAGCGGCTGCCCGTGCCTCCCGCAGCTCTGCCGCGTCCTTGTCGGAGGCTGGCCCACGGGCGGACGGATGCGGGCGGGCGACGGGATGCTACTGCGGGCGGGTGAATGCGGGCGGGCGACGGGATGCTACTGCGGGCGGATCGCGGGGAGCAGAAATTGAACTTCCTGAAAAAATACCGATCGTGATCCACTTTGAAATCGTTCATTGTGTTCAGAGGAGCAGTGCAAAGTAGATATTCCCACGTTTCTGCTGCTCATGGTGATGGTAGACGAGGGCTTTCCAGGGGAAACGCCGAAAAAGCCATGTTTTACTGGAAAAATTCATTGCTTTTACTCTCGGAAAAAATACAATCGACGTACAATCGGGATGTTGCGCCACGCGTATGGCATAACATTACCTATCCAAAGACCTTGGTCACATATGTCGGTCACATGAAGCATCATGCTATGCCAATGAGACTCTGAGCTATGACTCATCCCGTAAACCGATCTGGTTTCTCCTCTATGGATATCCCCTTTGGAGTTCTGGATCAGAATTTTTCCAGGGGAAACGCCAATTTTCGGGCATGTGGAGTGGAATCACAAATTTGAATAAATATTAATGCAGGGTTTTAACCGCTGTTCTCATCGTTTTGGCAAAAAATTTCAGCAACTGTATATTTACATTTTGAAAGATCTATGATTCGATTGCCCTCGTTTTCTTTCTACTGAGCCAAAATGGTCTTCTATCCAACAACAATGCCGTGCCGCTGGAGGCGGCCACAAGCAAGCCGGTCTCCAGCGGCATCGTTCTCGGAGCAGACAAGAGCGAAAAAAGAGAGATGGCAAACTGCCATCCCCCAAAAAAACATGAAGAACCTAATTCTTTACTTTTCCTGAACTTTTCTCCTCCGCCTTGCTATCGCAAATGCGGCCAGTGCGGCCCCGCTGATGCCCAGTATGGATGCGTACAGCTCAAAGTCTGTATCGTCTCCTGTACGCGGCGTGCCCTGTGCATCGCCGGTCCGGGTGATCTTTGTGTTTGTGGTCGAGCCGGAATTCGTATTTGAATTCGAATTCGCATTGCCCGGATCCGTCTTTTTGTCCGAGGTGAATGTCCAGGTTCCCGTGAGGGTGATGTCCTCGGTGCCCACGGTGACTTTTTCCTCGACAGGCTGGCCGTTGAGGGTCCAGCCTCCGAAGGTCCATGTACCGCCGTTGATCGGATCCTTCACCTTGCGCTGAACCGGGTCAGTGGAAACAGAGACGGCATCGTTTTTTGCATACTCATTGCCGTCCTTCGGGACAGAGATGACCTCTGCCGGGAAGCTGGAGGTATCAATGCCATCGGCACCTTCATACCTCAGCTGGTAATTCACCCTGTAGGTCTTTTCCCACTGGGCGTACAGCACGTCGTCGGCCTTGCCGTTGAGGACATATGTGCTGCCAGGCGCATACGGCGTCCCCGTCCCGTCGGCCTTCGTGTTCCAGCCGGTGAATCGGTAGCCCTGGCGGGTGAAACCGTTCTTTTCCACGGAAACACCGCTGCCGGCGTAGCCCTGTGACGGCGCAGTCGTCCCCTCAAACGCATCGCTGCCGGCATTAGCGTCATAGGTCAGGGCGTCCTGATCGGCCTGGAAAAGCCATCTTCCCTCGAAGTTCAGATCGTCGTCCCCCATGGTCGTGGTGCCGCTGATCAGCCTGTCGTAGAGGTACCAGCCCGTGAAATTCCAGGAACCGCTGTTGGCGTCATCCCTCACTGTGCTGCCAGTGGCAGGAGTTGCGGAGATGTTCACGGTGTTGCCCTTGGTGTACGCGTTGCTGTCCGTCGGCAGTATCGGGAATCCGGTCGGCGCAGTCACGCCGCCGAGGAAAGAGTAACTATAGCTGACCTTGTGGGCTTTTGCGTAGCCGTCGATCACGATGGCATCGCTGCTGGAATCGATGGTCGCGTTGGTCGTGACGCTGTATTGCTGGTTGTTTGCGCCCTTGAAAGGGAACTCGTAGCTGTAGATGAAGTTTGCCTCCACGCTGGCGTTGAGGCTGTTGTTTTTGATGTCATCCGCGGTCACGGCGTACTGGACCGTGCCGGTGTAAGTGTCGTTGCCAGACTTAGTCACATTGGAAAGAGGGATGTCTGTGGTGCTGGTTTTTCCGACGTGTACCACCGGTGTGCCGTTCAGCGCGGCTGAGTACTGATTCTGCATGTCTCCGGCACGGAGAGTAACAGTCAGCGTTATCACATCGCCTTCCTTGAGGCCACTCGTTCTGTCCGGCTCGATCTTAGCCTCCGGGACCGGCTGGAAGGCCTTGGCATCTACGGTGAGAATATTACCTTCTTTCTGGTATGCAGTGCCCCATCCGAAGGTGGCCACATACCCCTGATCCTGCATTCGCTTTACGTCCGAAGCTTTCAGGTACTTGCCCGGGCGGCCGAGGTAACTGCCATTGAGCGGGTATATGAAGTTGTTTACGTCGGCGGAGTCGATCCTTGTGATCAGGTAATTAGCATCAGGCTTCACAAACACCTCCACGAAGGCTTCCGAGCTCTGCGGTCCAGGTGCCGTCACCGGGGTAGCCCCGTTCACCGGACCCTCCGAGAGGACATTCCCTTTGGTGTCCACCACCATGTAGTACGCTGTCATGTTTTCCAGCTTCGGGGCCAGTGTCAGGCTCTTCTGCCACACTGCATACAGCGTGACTCCGCTCGATGGGACCACATAGTCGTCCCCCGGCTTGTATTCAGGCGTGGAAGTCGTGCTGCTCGTGGACCATCCCGCCAGGTGGCTGGCCTGATTCCCCGTTAGCGTCGCCACGTCAGCACCCGGGAGTGTGATGTGAGCCCCCGGGGCGGCCGAGACCTTGTTGGTGAAACCGGACTTAAAAGTCCCCCTGTTGGCGTTGTATGTAATCTGTACTGTTGCAGCATTTGCGGCGGCAACTGCTGTGCTGCTGTCGTTTCCGGAAGTGGAGTCGGCCGCAAAGGCCATCGCTCCCGGACTTATAGCCACCATCATCATCACCAGGACCGCGGAAAGAAACGCGTTGAACCTGGTATGCAAACTTCTGCTGCGGCCCGGCGTCAGGCCTGTGTTCCTGTCTTCTGTCTTGGACGTCATAATTCTTCTGATCATGCAAAACACCCCTTTTGATCTGATCTCACTTGCTGATGAATGTTTTATATTATTTGTTTCCAAGATGTATATTTACTATATTCTTTTAGTGCACATTTGTATTACCACCGGAGGACTTTTGTGTCAATAATTGGACAGGAAAAAGCGCACTTACCGTTATTTGTGCCGCCATTTGTCACCGAAAACGCTTCTCACTGGCACACAAAAAAGCGGCAGCCCCCGCCGCCGCTTTCGATCTTCAGATCCAGTTCTCCAGATCCCGGCACACAGCCGGTCTCCAAGTCCTGTCCTCAAGTTCGGTCATCGACCGGTTTTCAGGTCACGGTACCTCGCTCGCCTCTTAAAGGCTCCTGGACCTCTCGCTGGCTCTGACCACGCAGTCTATCACCGCATGTCTGAATCCGCCTTCCTCCAGTGCGTCGCAGCCCTCGATAGTGGTGCCTGCCGGGGACGTGACCATGTCCTTCAGCTGGCCCGGGTGCATGCCTGTCTCCAGGATCATCTTCGCGGATCCCAGGACGGTCTGTGCCGCAAGCTTGTAGGCCACATCTCTGGTGAGCCCTTCCTTCACGCCGCCGTCGGCGAGCGCCTCGATGAACATCGCCACGTAAGCCGGACCGCCGCCGCTGAGGCCGCACACCGCGTCAAGGTCGCTCTCCTTCACCCATAGAACAGTGCCGATAGATGCAAAAAGCTTTTCCGAGAAAGCCTCCTCTTCCGGTGAAAAGTCGTTGCCCTTGTTCAGCGCGAATGCTCCCTCATAAACGAGCGCCGGTGTGTTCGGCAGGAGCCTGAGGATCCTCGGTGTTCCGTCTATCGCCGCCTGGAGCCGGTCGGTGGTGACACCGGCCACGATGGAGAGCATTGCCTTTCCGTCCAGAGCTTTCCCGGTCATGGCCGCCGCCTCCTCGTACTGCTGAGGCTTCACCGCCATGAGCACGATGTCGCTCTTTGCCGCCAGCTCCTCATCGTCTTTTACAACGGTGAGGCCAAAATCCCTGGCAGCCTGCCGCGCCTCCTCCTTGATGTCCGCAACGTAAACGTCTTCCTTAGAGAGATAGCCGGCGTTCACAGCGCCTCTGGTGATGGCTCCTCCCATGTTTCCGAATCCGATGACTCCGAATTTGATCCCCATTTCAGCCTCCTTCTGCAGATGCTCTGCATTTTATATCCCAATGATTTATGCGGCTATTTTTCCGGCAAAAAGTCCTCCGGGCCGTATTTCAGCAGCGGGTCGAACTCCTCACGGCCGAAGATACCGATGTATTCATCGGAGGCTTTTCTGATGATGTCCTCCGCCTCTTCCGGAAAAGCGTCTCTTATAGCTCCGGTGATCGTGTTGTAGATGTGTGCGGTGTGATACTCGAAATCCTTCATGCAGGACGTTCCGAGCTGGGCTTTTTTTGACCTGACTTTCTCCTGGTCATTCTTGCTGAGCGGCTGTGTCCAGTTGAAAACGCACTTCTCTCCGCCCCAGCTCATGGTCGGGTACTCCGGAAGACATTTGAAGTCCGGGTCGAAGCCCTCGTACACCGCCTTATCCACGTTCACGCAGTAGTCGCGGCCGTACTCCAGAAGACCGTACTTTCTCCAGGCGTCGCACCATGCGCACTTAGAGATATAAGTCTTGTACTCCGGTTCGTTCTCCAGGGTGCCGAACTCCATCTGGCCGTCGTAGTCCGGCTTCCATTCTCCATAGGCCTGATTCGTCCAAAGGGCGATCGGGTCCCCGTTGGCCCTGGCGTTGGCCGCCATCCGCCGGCCGCGCTCCTTGCCGTACTGGATCATCCCCTGCTGGATGACGTGACGCCCGAGCTCTCCCTTTTCAAGAACGGTGTACTTGCAGAGAAGAGCGAACATCACCGCCTGATTTTCGATCCTCATAGTCATCAGATCACCTCCCGTTTCGAATGTTTTGATCATGCTTTTGAAAAAAGGGCGTTTCGTAACGACTCAGATCACGTCGATGCGAAACGTCCCCGCGTCACTGTGTCGTGCTATTTCCAGGTACTGTGTTCTTCCATCGCCAGCTCTATCAGGCTGTCCAGAAGCTGCGGCTGCGGCAGCCCCATGTCCTCCCACAGCATCGGGTACATGCTGATGTTGGTGAATCCCGGAAGGGTATTGATCTCGTTGAAGACGATCTCACCCTCGTTGCTGTAGAAGAAGTCCACGCGGGCCAGTCCCCTGCAGTCCATGGCCTTGTATATGGCCACGGCGTACTCCCGGATCCTGTTGATAGTCTCCTCTGGCAGGTCGTCCACTACTCTGGTCGTGGACTTCGGGTTGTTGTACTTTGCATCGTAGGTGTAGAACTCCTCGCCCGCCAGGATCTCGCCGACGCGGCTGGCCTTCGGATCGTAGTTGCCGAGGACGGCACACTCGATCTCCCTGCCGACGATCGCCTCCTCCACGAGTACCTTGGTGTCGTACTTGAAGGCCTCGGCAACGGCTTTTCTCAGGGACTCAGCGTCCTTCGCCTTGGAGGCACCGACCGAGGATCCCACGGAGGAAGGCTTCACGAAAAGAGGGAACTTCCCGTTGTGGGCGGTGAGCGCGTTCATCACCTCTCCCTCAGGGTCCTCCTTGTAGCTGTGGTACTGGAGCACGCAGTGCTTCGCCTGCCTCACCCCGGTGGTCGCCGCAAGCACCTTGGTTATGGTCTTGTCCATGGAATTCGCCATGGCTGCCACTCCGGATCCCACGTACGGGATCTCCGCCAGCTCCATGAGCCCCTGGATGTCTCCATCCTCTCCGTGTGCGCCGTGGAGCACAGGGATCACGCAGTCGATGTGCTTCGTCTCCGCCCTGTCTTCGCTGTCAAAAACAAGAAGACCGTGCACCACAGGATCGTGAGGGAAGACCACCTGACGGTTTTCCGGGTCTTTTTCCCAGCTGCCGTCGGCGATGGCCTCATATCCTGCCTCCGTCATGTACCATCTGCCTTCCTTGGTTATGCCGACTCTGCACACGTTGTACTTGTCCTTGTCCAGAGCCTTCAGCACGTTTACAGCTGAGTGCCTCGATACCTCGTGCTCCGGTGATTTTCCTCCGAAAATAACTGCGATTTCCATTTTTTCAATACTCCTGTTCCGCGGGCCAGCGTGCCGGATATCGAGTGATGCCGTGGCATGCGATCTTCTGACCGCACGAGCCGCAACACGCCTGCCGGCAAAAGCCCTTTTTCCATATTATTTATTTTTCAAAGCGATGATTACTCTGTCCTTGTTGTCCAGATCCTTGATGATCCTGGCGCCGTCGAAGTCGCCTCCCTGGCCAAGTATGGTCACCACGTCCACCGCCTGGTCGTAGCCGATCTCAAGGGCGAGGACACCGTGGGACACCAGGTGAGCCCCGGCCTCCTTCGCGATCCTGCGATAGATCGTCAGGCCGTCTTTTCCTCCGTCGAGAGCCCTTCGCGGCTCGTGGTCCCTGACCTCAGGCTGCAGGGTCTCGATGACATCCGATTTGATATAAGGCGGATTGCAGACGATGACGTCGAACTTTTTCCAGCCCGGGAGTGCGTCAAAAAGGTCTCCCGTCACGAAGGTGCACCTCTGGAAAACACCGTTCAGCTGAGCGTTGTCCATAGCCACGCTGATGGCCTCGGTGCTGATGTCCGCCATGGTGACCTGGGCGTCCGGCCTTTCGTATGCCAGCGATACCCCGATGGCGCCGCTGCCGGTGCACATGTCGAGGATCTCCGGTTTTTCCAGCTCCCTGCCCTTGATCACTCCGAGGACCTGCTCCACCAGCACCTCGGTGTCCTGGCGAGGTATGAGCACGTATTCGTTCACCCGGAAAGGCAGCCCCATGAACTCCTGCACACCGATTATGTACTGGAGCGGCTCGCCGTGGAGGCGGCGCTCGATCATCTTCTCGTATTCCTTGATGGCCAGGTCGTCCAGGACCTCGTCCCTGCGGAGGATTATGTCCTTGTCGGAAAAGCCGAAGACATATCTGAAGATCTCCGTGGCGTCGTGGCGGCCGTTTTCCACGAACATAAGCTCCTGGCGTCCGTACTTCAGGGCATTCCGCACGGTGCGGTGATCCTGCCCGTACCGGGTCGCCTTCACTTTCATGTAGCTCTCCCGGCGGTTCTTGTCGGCGATCTCCCGCTCTGCCGCTGCAGCGAACTCCATGGCGCTGGCGGAAGCCTCAGGCAATTTGCTTTCTTTTTTCGCTTTCTTTATAGCTTCCTCAGATTCAGTGGCGGCATCGCTCACGGCCTGGCGCATCTTCTCGGCCATCTTCCTGGCGCCTTTGGACTCATTCCCGAATACGGCGTCCAGCTGCATGGTCACGTCGCTGCGAGCAGGCTTCGGTGCTTGTTCAGGCGTCTGCTTCTCAGTGCCATGCTTTTCATCGGTTCTCGTCGGTATCTGTGCAGGTCTGCGGGCAGGGTCAGCTGTGGCCTGCGCCCTTGCCGTCTCCTCTTCCTTCTTCTTCAGCCTTGCCTCAGCCTCGGCTATGGACCGGGCAAGAGCCTCGGCCTCTCCCTGGAGCTCGTACAGAGTCTCCCTGCGCTTCTTCGGATCCATCTTACTGAGCGGAGAGTCCTCATCGGCAGGCTTTGTGGTCACCGCCGATGCGGTCGCTCCACTGCTGTGTTTTCCTATGTAAAAGTCTTCTGGCTCTGCGCCAGCCGCGGCTGGCGAGTCAGGTGAAACTGCCGTTCCAGACGCTTCGTGTGCGCCATGGCGAGGTCCTGGTGCCGGTTCCGCATCCGTAGCACTGGAGGCCTCCTCTGTTGCTTGCGCAGCTGCGGCTGGCACCGTCTCTGCAGCCTTCAAATCGGACTTCTCGTCGACCTGTCCGTCTGACTTTTCGTCGACCTGTCCGTCGGACTTCTCTGATCCCGGAAGCTGAGCTATCTCCTCTGCCTCCTCTTCCTCAGGCTCGTGCTCTGTGAACTTCTTCTTAAGCCGCTCGAAGAACTCTGACAGCTTCCCCTTTGACTTCTCCAGCGTCTTCTGGGAGACCTCCTCCACGGTGTCAACCGCGTGGCCGATCATCTTCTCCGTTCTCGACTCCGGCTCCTCGTCCAGGATCGGCGCACTGCGCTGGCGCTCCAGCATCTGGGTCACCATCTTGTCGGCCTGCTCCCGGCGGCGGCGGATCTCTTCCATCTCTTCATCCATGCCGCCGGCCCTTGTCACTGATTTGTGATCGCCAGCCTGAAGGGCCGTGGTGGTCAGTGTTCCCATGCGGGTCATGGAGGTCCGGGCGGCCGCCTCTGCGGCCTTCGAGCCGATGAGGTCAAAGGCTTTTCCAGGTTTCCCTGGTCTTCCCGGCATTCCAGGCCTCTTCTTCCTCTGAGATTTGTAAAGCTGTGTGTTGTAGGCGAGGTCTTCCCTGCCTGCAGATCCCGCGGCGCCTGCGGTCTCTGATATTCCAGAGAGCACCGAGTTTCCGGCCACTCTGGTCCGGTCCTTATCCGAGCCGCTTGAAAAACTGTCCATCAGCTCGTCGTCGAACGTCCGCATCACGCCCAGGTGGTCATCATAGTCAGAGCTCTCCCCGGCCGCATGGCTGCTGCCGGAAAAATCTTTTTCCTGAGTCGTCGCGCCTTGGCCTGCCTGAGCGCTGCTGTCCTCGGGCTCTTCCTCTCCCGCATTCCTGTCCAGCTCCTGGGTGAGCCATTCATCGATATCATATCCTTTTGTGACGTCATTCATCTTGACCCTCCTCGTACTCCGGCGGAACGCCGTCAACATCCGAATCTTCTTCCCCGACCACGCCGTCGACATCCGGCGCATCCGGGTCCACCAGCACTGCCTTCAGGGCTGTCATAGCTATCTCCACCTGGCTGTCTTCTGGCTCTGCCGTGGTGATCTTCTGGAAAAGAAGGCCTGGCACCGACAGCCAGCGAACTATCACGTTGTCGCTTCGGCCCGCCCAGCGCAACAGCTCGTAGCTGATGCCCGCGATCACCGGTATCAGCAGGATCCTCGAGGCGATGCGCATGCCCAGACTTGGCCACCCCAGGAACGAGAACAGCAGCAGGCTCACGATCATCACGAACATGAGGAAGCTGGTGCCGCACCTCGGGTGGAGAGTCGGGAACTGCCTGGCGTTTTCCGGGACCAGCTCCAGTCCGCTCTCAAATGTGTGGATGGACTTATGCTCTGCCCCGTGGTACCGGAACATGGTGTCCACGTCGTCCATTCTTCGTATCGCAACGATATACAGCAGGAAAAGCAGTATTCTGAAGATGCCTTCTATCAGATTCAGCGCGATGTCGCTGTGGATGAAGGCCCCAAGCCAGTTGACCGCCCAGGTCGGGAAGATCACGAATCCCAGCACCGTGATGGCGATGGCCAGGATCACCGATATGGTGAGCATGACATTCCACGCCGCCCTTGGCCCGAATCTGTCGTTGAGCCAGTTTTCGAATCTCGTCGGCTCCTCCGTCTCCTCCTCAGGCAGGTACCTCTCCAGTATGTCCGCGGAGTCCATCAGCGTGCCCATTCCAGTAGCCAGGGACTGCACGAAGGACACCACCCCTCTCACGAGTGGGATCTTCCGCCAGCGCCCCGGCGGCTTCTGCTTTTCCGTTCGCAGATATACGTCTCCCCCGGGAAGCCGCATCGCCAGGGCCATCCTGTCCGGCCCCCGCATCATGACACCGTCCATCACGGCCTGACCACCGATGGACGTAGGCTTGACTCCTGGGATAAAAATCTTTTTAAAATCCATATACTCTCGCTATCTCCCCTGGCGCAGCTCCGTCTCCATTATATCGAGAAAATCCTGATTGCTCCTGGTGTGAGAGATGTTGTCGATAATGTCCTCTGTGACCTCTGCGGCATTGCCGTCCGCCATGGCCCTGCGCAGGAGGTTCATCACGGTCCACTCCTGAGGGCTCAGGAGGAGGTCCTCCCGGCGGGTGCTTGACCTGCTCAGGTCGATGGCCGGGAAGATCCGGCGCTCGGACAGCTTCCTGTCCAGTACCAGCTCCATGTTTCCCGTGCCCTTGAACTCCTCGAAGATCACGTCGTCCATCCTGCTGCCCGTGTCCACCAGGGCCGTGGCCAGGATCGTCACGCTTCCGCCCTCCTCGAGGTTTCTGGCAGTCCCGAAAAACTTTTTCGGCGGGTGCAGCGCCCCCGGGTCGAGTCCTCCAGAAAGTGTGCGGCCAGAGCTCGGCACCTCCATATTATACGCCCTCGCCAGCCTGGTGATGCTGTCCAGGAGGATCATCACGTCCTTGCCCTGCTCGGCCAGTCTCTTGGCGCGGCTGTTCACCATCTCGGCCACCTTCACGTGGTGAGCCGGCAACTCGTCGAATGTGGAATATATCACCTCTCCCCTGGTGAGTGACCTCTTCATATCCGTGACTTCCTCAGGTCTCTCGTCGATGAGGAGCACTATCAGCTCGATGTCAGGGTAGTTAGTCTCCACAGCGTTGGCGATCTTCTTGAGGAGCACCGTCTTTCCTGCCTTAGGCTGGGCGACGATCAGGCCCCTCTGGCCTTTTCCGACCGGGGCGATGAGGTCCACGAGCCTGGTGGACAGCTCGATGCTGGTTGCCTCCAGCTTGATGCGCTCGTTTGGAAAAATCGGTGTCAGATCGTCGAAGTGAGGGCGGTTCCTGCACACTCCCGGGTCGTCGCCGTTTACGGTGTTCACGTAAAGGAGGGCGCCGAAGCGCTCGTCTCTGTGCGGCTTTCTCGAGATGCCGTTGATCTTGTCTCCCGTCTTGAGGCGGAAGCGGCGGATCTGGGCAGGTGAAACGTAGATGTCCTTATCTGAGGTCAGGAAGTTGTTGAACCTCAGGAATCCGAATCCTCCCTCGGCGATCTCCAGGATTCCCTCGACTACAGGGCGCTCCTCCTCGTTCTCCCTGTCGTTCTCTTTTTCGCGATCTTTTTCGTTTTCCTTATCTGTTTCCCTGCTGTTTTCCTTGTCGCTTGTATTTTCCTCCTCGTCGCCGGTCTCATCGTTTACCGTACTGGCATCTCCGGACTCGGCCGCAATGGCCACCTCCTCTCCAGCGGAAGCATCAGATATATCCTTAAGATCCTCAGCCCCGGCAGCGCCGTTCGCCTCGGTCTCATTGGCTGTCTCATCCGCCCCGGCCGTTTCGGACGCTTTCGGCTCCACCGGCTTCTTGCGCGGACGACCCCGGCGTTTCGCCGGCTTTTTTTCCTTTTTCTCGTCCTCGCTCTTCTCCACCGCCTCTGTCTTCTGCTCCTGAGCTTCCTTCAGCTCGGCCTCGGCAGCTGCGGTCTCGGTGTCCTTTTTCTTTCTAGCTGGTGCCATTCTCTACTCCGTTTCGTTCTTTCTGTTATTGCAAAAATCTTCTATTCTGTAGTCCTGATATGATGATAACGCCCGACTGACCCGTTGAAATTCGCAAAAAACCGCTCTTTTGCTGGTATCAGTTCCTTCTTTTCCAAATCATGAGATCTCCGGGGAAAATTCTTCTTGGATCGATCCGGGTGACATCCGGATCCGTGGAAACCACCGGCAGGCCTCCGGTGGGATCTGCGCCTTCGGCAGATCGTTCATGGCTGGCGGGCCCGGACCGGCTGCTCGCCTCGCTCCGGGCCCACATAAGATCAGCGTTTCGGACGGGCCTTGTCTTTGCCAGACAAAACCCTTTGTGCTACTATCATTTATTATACAAATATTAGTCGAATATTAAAGTATAACCCGTGAAAATTACAAGGAAATGAGGTGCTCATGAAGGAACTGGACATCAGGGGCGACCGCCCTTACAAAATGCTGATCGAACCCGGACTCCTCCCGGAGGCCGGAAAATATATCTCTCATGCTCCCGGAGGCAGCCGCGCCTTCGTGCTCACCGACTCCACGGTGGCGTCACTGCCTTCCATGCCACTCGCCACCATATACAGATCGCTGACTGAGGCGGGATATCAGGTCTCCACCTGCCAGCTCCCTGCCGGCGAGTCCTCAAAAAATCCCACCGCCTACCTCGATGTCGTCTCCATGATGGCCGACCGCGGCCTTCAGCCCACTGACATACTGGTGGCCCTCGGAGGAGGCATGATCGGCGACCTCGGCGGCTTCGCTGCCGCCACATACATGCGCGGGATAAAATGCGTCCAGATCCCCACAACTTTCCTGGCCGCGGTGGACTCATCCGTCGGCGGCAAGACGGCCATCGACCTCCCTCAGGGCAAAAACCTCATCGGTGCCTTCTGGGAGCCTTCCCTGGTTCTGTGCGACCCGGATCTCCTCCTCACCCTGCCGGCCACGGTATTCATGGACGGCTGCGCCGAGACCATAAAATACGGCATCCTCAAGGATCCCGAGATCATCGCTCTTCTTCGTCAGGCCCTGGAAAAAATTCCTGAGCGTTCCGCGAAAACCAGTGACTCTGCCGATAACGCGACCGACCTCCTGTGCCAGGTCATCGCGAGAGCGGTCACCACAAAAGAATTCTATGTTCACGGTGACGTTACCGATAAAGGAAAAAGAGGTTTCCTCAATCTCGGCCACCTCCTCGGACACGCGATAGAAGCCTGGAGCTGCTTCTCCCTGTCCCACGGCCAGTCCGTCGCCATGGGCATGGTTCTGGAGGCAAGGGGCTGCGCCGCTCTCGGCCTGACCTCTTCCGATACTGCCGACGAGATCCGTGAGCTCGTCAACGACTTCGGCTTCGCGATCGATCCACCTTGCACGGTCCAGGACATCCTGCCATATCTTGTTCACGACAAGAGGATCCGTAACAACAGCATCGGCCTGATCGTTCCTGATTCAATTGGCAACTGCCACATGGAACCGTATCCCGCAGATGAGCTTGAAAAATTCGCCAGGCTGGGGTTCGGAGAGCAGTAGAAATACAGTAGAAATAACGAAGGGAATTGCCGCCGGCAATTCCCTTCCTATAATCACTATTTCGCAATGTATTAAGCTCTTCTTTTTACAGCTCCTCCAGCGAGTTGATGCTGGACAGCACCGTATCGTCCTTCGGATCCACCTGGCTCACTTCAAGCTTCGATACGTCCTCAGGATCCACCTTTTCGTTGAGACCGAGGAGCGTCGGGCTCAGATACGTGGTCTTCAGCACCTTGCCGTCAAGACTTACGGAGCTGTACTCGGTGAAGTTTTCTCCTGTGATGTAGTACTTGCTTCCGATCTTGACGATGTCGTTGATCTTGATCTTCCTGAATCCGAGGCGCATGTTCACACGCTGGAACGGATTCTTTCCACCGAATGTATAGTTATCTCCGTAGATCATGTCGTATGCCAGAGTCTTCAGATTCTGCTCGTAGTCCTTGGAATTCTCGTTGGCTGTCTGCTCGTAATCGAAGGTCACTCCCTCGTGGGCCATTCCGATCCTCTCAAGGATCCTGGATGCGACCTCGTAGGCATTCAGGTTCTCGTCCTGCTTCTGCAGTCCGATGTTGTCCCATAGCACGTACCTGGTCTGGTACAGGTCTCCGGTACCGTAGTCCTTTTCCTTGATGTCCAGTGCCGGGATGTGGTCTCCGTAGATCAGCACCACAGTCGGCTCGCCGCTTGCCTTTATCTCAGAAAGCAGGTTTCCGATGAAGGTATCCATCTCGTGGCACTCATTCACATAGTATTCGTACTTCCACTTTGTCTCCTCATCTCCGTCCTTTGCGGTGACCGTAGTGTAAGGATCCTTGAAAACCTGCTCCGTCGGATATGCGCCATGGCCCTCGACAGACACCACGTGGAGGAAATCGCGGCCCTTGGTGCTGGCCATCTCGTCCATGATCTCGTCCGTGAGTACCTCGTCCTTGCACCATCCGGTAGGAGTCTTGGTAATGTTGTTCATGTACTCCAGCGATGTGAAGCTGTCGAAGCCCAGGTTCGGGTATACCTCGTTTCTGTTATAGAAAAGTCCTCTGTGGTCGTGCATTGCTGCCGTGGTGTAGCCGTGGCTCTTCAGCACGTAGGCCATGCTCTCAAGCGTCTGTGTCCTCAGCTTGCCCTTGTACGGATATTCTCCCGGAGCGAAGAACCTTGCGCTTATCCCCGTGAGCACTTCGAACTCTGTGTTCGCAGTTCCCGCACCGCAGGCCGGGACCTCGAACCAGCCGGTGGAATAATTTTCCATGAGGTTGTTGAACACCGGAGTCGGGTCGTTGTCCACGGTAATGTTGTGGTAATCCTGAGCCCTCGTGAAGGACTCCATCTGCAGGATGATGACGTTAGGATGATCCATGTCGTCGTTCGTCTGCTTCAGCTGGGTGTCCAGGCCGTTTGTGGTATCCTGCTTCAGGATGTTCTGGACCGTTGCCTCCGAATAGTCCGACGGCTTGCTTATGCCGTGGAGCACCGACGTGGTGCCGAATCCGTAAACGAATCCGTAGTCGTTATAGGCGTAGTTCAGGTTTCCGAAAAAAGTCCCCAGTACGTTTGTCTTGATCAGCCCGAAGGTAAGCATGATGCAGAGCAGGAGACTTCCTCCCACGGTGATCCCCGCCTTCTTGTAGTTCACCTTATCCCACTTCGGGCAGGTGATGGCGTAAATGGCAAGCAGGATCACGCAAATAACAAGACCTGCCAGCACAAGAGTTATCTGGATCTTCGAATAGTATGTGGACGCCAGCGATATGCCGTCTGCGGCATTCTGCAGGTCGTACAGGGTAAAAGGCGTCATTCTCTTCAGCAGGATGATACCGTTGGTTATTCCGAGGATGCCCCAGAACACCATCACCAGCAGGAGAACGATGCCCCTTTTCCTGAAAAGGAGACACAGCGTCAGCGTGGTGAATATTATCAGCCAGTTATAGAAGAATATGATCGGATGCTGCACCAGGAAAAGTATTCCTCCTATCGGACTTATGGTTATCCTCGCGAACTCTTCGATGAAGAGATACATGAAGAAGGCGCACAGCATGAGCTTGAAAACGTACTTCCTGTAATGCACCGAATCATCGAAATACTTCGGCGGCTTCTTAGGGAACTTCTTCCTGTACTTGTCGTAGACCTTCATGATCGCTTTTTTTATCACTCCTGCGACCTTGGCCACCGCGGCTTTAACTTTTTTCATCTAAACTCTAACCTCCTCCATCGAATCAGCCAGCCTCGCGAACTCTTCCATCGAAAGGCTCTCGGCTCTCCTCTCCGGACTGATACCCGCTTTTTCCAGGACTCTGCGGATCTCCTCCTTTTCCATGCCCTCAGCGGCGGAAAGCGAGTTGAGCAGGGTCTTGCGCCTCAGGGCGAAGCCCGCTTTCACGCACCTGAAAAAGGCCTTCTCGTCTCGCACCTGCACCGGCGGCTCTCTGCGGATGTCCATGCGCAGCACCGCAGAGTCCACCTTCGGCACGGGATAAAAAGCCTCTTTTCCCGCGTCGCAGATCTTGGACACTTCTGTATAGTACTGGACCTGATATGTTATAGCCCCGCATTTGGAGGTGCCCGGTCCAGCCATCAGCCTCTCGGCGACCTCCTTCTGCATCATCGCCGTCACGCTCTCGATGGGCAGACGGCCGGTGATCAGCTTTGTGATTATAGGTGTTGTGATGTAATAAGGAAGATTCCCTATCACCCTTGCTTTCGTGAGCCCGTACTCCTCCCGGCCTCTCGCCACCAGCGCCGCAACGTCGCACTCCAGAATGTCCTGGTGTATTATCTCCACGTTGTTATATGCGATAAAGCGCGCCCGCAGCTCCGGGATCAGACGGTCGTCCAGCTCGACCGCCATGACACGGCCGGCGGCCTCCGCCAGCTCGGCGGTCAGTACTCCCTGCCCGGGTCCTATCTCAATGACCAGCGTGTCCCGGTCCACCTGGCTACCCTCCACGATCTCCTGAACTATAGATATGTCCTGGAGAAAGTTCTGACCCAGGCTCTTGGAGTGCCTGAACCCCTTCTTGCTTCTGTGATCTCTGCTCATATGTTCCTGTCGCGCTCCTGCCGTTCCGGATCGTCTGTTCTCGCGGCCTCCCGGAGCTCTGCCTCGGTGATGCCGAACTGCCTGAGCTTCCTGAGAAAAGTCTTCGTATTTCCGTAGCCTATCCCCAGCCTTGCGCCTGCCGCAGCCCGCCTGGCGGATGCGTCCGGTCCTCCCGCTAGCCCCAGCTCCCTGAGAGTCTCTGCGTTTATGGAAAAAAGTTCTTTTCCGCCGTCAGAGGCTTTTACGCCATGAGCTTTTTTGATGGCTTCGGCTACGTCCTGCGGCCGGGCGTTCTCAATGCCGATATCCCCGTCCGACTTTCTCACCGCCTCATTCAGAGGAAGATAAGCCTGGATGGAGTCCGGGAACCTGGCGGTGAGCCGCCTCCTTATCTCCTCCCCGGAAAAGTCCGGATCGGTCAGGATCACTAGTCCCTTTTCCTGGTACGCCTTTTCCAGAAGCTCCCAGGTCTCCTTGGTGATGCCAAAGCCGTGGGTCGGTATCACAAGAGCATCGCAGGCACGGTTCACCACATCTACGTCATCCCGCCCTTCAACTATGATGGCCTGGGATACCTTAAGCCGTTCAAATGGCTCATTGCTTTCAGTTCCGGTGTTTTCTCTCTTGTCTCTATCGTCTCTCAAAATCTGCTACAGATCCTTCCTGTCGTCTCCTCATTCCTGTAATATCAGGAGTTTCCGGAGCTGTCACTGCTGTTGCTGTCAGAGCTGCTGTCTCCTGTCGTGCTTCCGTTCTGATCCGGGAACACGAAAAGGATCTCGTCTGGATTCACCAGCCGCAGTTGTTTCCTGGCCTGGTCCTCTATGTACTCCCGACTGTTCACATTCTTCAGCTCTATGCGAAGCTGACGCCGCTCCTCCTTTAGCTTCTGATTCTGCTCTACCAGCTGATGATGCTCGATCTCCAGCTTTACTATGTTCCTCACATAGGCGCCGGACAGCAGGACGATGGCGATGATGATCACCAGAGTCAGTGGCTTGAGCCGCCTTTTTTTCCGTTTTCTTTTTTTCGTCTTCTGCTGTTCCGACACTTTGTTTCTCCTGATGCGCGGAACCGCCCCGGATATCGCCACCCGGAGCAGATCACGCTCATTCTTTTTTTACAGATAATTCCGCGGGTTCATCGCGGTTCCGTTGATGCGTATCTCGAAGTGGAGATGCGGTCCGGTGCTTCGTCCGGTGTTTCCAGAGTATCCGATGAGCTGTCCCTGGTATACCTGGTCGCCCTCGGAGACCACAAGTCTGCTCATGTGTCCATATCTGGTCATGTAGCCTGAACCGTGATTTATGTCCACGCTGATACCGTATCCTCCGTACACTCCCGTTCTGGATACTGTTCCTCCGTCAGAGGCGTAGATCGGCGTTCCTACAGGTGCTCCGAAGTCGATACCCTCGTGCATCCTGCCCCATCTCTGTCCGAACTCGGATGTGATGGTAGCACCTCTTATCGGCATTGCAAATGTCCCGGTAGGAGCTGTCTTAGGCTTCTCCTTAGTTCCCTTCAGAACGATCTGCTTCACCGACTCCTTCAGGACTTCCTTTTTCTTGATGTCCCTGCTTACTTCCTTGCCGTTCTCCTTGGTGATCTTTCCGGTGATGGACTGTCTTCCATCCTCGCCCTGCTGCTGTACGTATGTATCACCGATGTACAGATCGGCGGACTCCTGCTCCTCGGTCTCATACGGGATGACCTCAGTCGTGGTACCGCTCTCAACGGTGACTACTGTAAGAGGATCCACTTTCTTCTTGATCACCACTCTGTCTCCCGACTCTATCTTCGTGGCAGGGTTTCCGGAATCCTTCAGGTAAATGTCTGTAGTCGAAACGTCGAACTTCTTAGCGATGCTCCTGATGGTCTCGCCTTCTCCTACGAGGTGTGTGATCTCGATCTCGCCTCCGTCGGTGAGTTCCTTGAGAGCGTCTCCCTTGCTCTGTACGCTGGTAAGCATAACGCTGATGGTCTTCGTCTCCACCGGCTGCTTGAATTCGGACTTCGTTATCTTCATTCCCTCATCAGGAACTCTGTAGCTTGCCTTGATGCGCTTCAAAACAGCATCGGCGGCATCCTGATTCTCCACGATAGTCTCCACCTTACCGTCCTGGCAGATGGCGACCGCGGATACCTCGATGTCGGTCATGTATGTGAGCTTGTTCACCACCTGATCAGGGGTGTCCATGTCCTTGTTGAACACGGCCACCTTGTTCATGGTGACGTTGTCGTTGGCGGTGAACTTGATGTTCGCTTTATTTGAAGAAGAAAGCTTGTTTCCCGCCACGTCCAGCACGTTCACCACGTCGTTCTGATCCTTTACGTATCCCAGGACCCTGCCGTTGTAGGCGTACTGATATGCGGTGAAGTGCTCGAAAACCAAGAGCATCGCGCAGGTTATGATGACCATCAGGAAAAAGCTTGCATATATCTGCCGGCGGCTCCGTCTGTAGCGGCGCACAGCAGAGTCGTACTCTTTCACGAGGCTTATGCCTATGGCTGCAAAAAAACGGTCGCAGGCTCCCTGTACTCTGTCGTGGAATTCCACGGTGGCGGCGGCTCCATTGACTATCTTGCATCCGGCCCGGCGGAATATTCCGTCACCCTTTTCAGCCCTTTTTTCCTTGCGCTTCTCACGCTTCTTCTGAGCCTTCTTTTCCTTCTCCAGCTCCTTGCGGGTCTTAGCTTCTTTCTTCTTCGCCTTTTCTGCTTCTTTTGCCGCCCTCTTGCCGGCCTTCTTTTCTGCCTTTCTGCCCTTCTTCCCGGACTTCTCGGTCTTCTCGGTCAGAGGCTCTGCAGCCACTGGCGGCTTGGCGTTCGCGGTGTTCTGTCTGTCGCCCGCCTTTATTGCAACAGGCCTGTCTTCTACCTTCTCTGGAATATCGGAGATCCGTTCCTTCCGGGTCCTCTCCCTTTCGGCCTCAAGAGCCCTGAGCCTTGCCTCCGCCTTGGCGGCGGCCTCGGCCCACCTGGCGCTTTCGTCTGATCTCCTTCGGAGCTCATCCAGCTTCGGGTCCGTCTCCTTTATCTGGTTTGGTTCCTTTTTATGTTCCATCTATATGCCTCTTCCGCACGCTGCTTCACGCAGGTACAGCTCCTCCCCTCATTATCGGTTCCCGTGTCCTTACATTTTCTGCACACGTATTTCATCTCAAGATAGTCCTCGGGATATCCCCTGGACCTGAGCAGATCTCTCTTTTCCGCCTCTATTTCGGCACGGTGCTTCCTCGCCGCCGCCCTCACCTTCCTGGCCTCCTGGCCGCCGGCGGTGAGACTGCTGAAGTTCACACCTTTTTCCAGTTCAAGTACCTCCTTCATGAGAGGCTCCTTCTCGCACACCTCTCTGATGCGCTCCTCCTGCTTCTGGCGGTCCTGATCTCTCAGATATTCATAGTACTCCCTCAGGACGCGGCGGCTCACGGTGATCTCTTCGTTCTTCTTGCGTGTGCCCTTCCAGTCAGGCGACACAGGCTCTTCTCTCCTGTTTTCCCCTGTGGTCTGCACGCCTTCGGCATGACTGCCGGAAGTACTGTCTGCTGATCGCTGTGCGCCCTTTTTCACGTAACTTGCATAGCTCTTTCTGATGCCACCGTTCTCCAGCATCCTGTTTCTCAGAACGGCGTTTATGTATTTCAGGCTCGGGTTCTGCATTCCAGCGTGATCTCTGCAGGTCTGCAGCACCTGATCCTGTGTGTATCCCATGTCGTCCAGCCAGGAGTCCATGATCTCGATGTCTCCCGGAGCCGGCGTTCTGCTGAAGCCCATCTCCCGGAATACGAGCCTGTAGTATGTCCAGCGCTTTCCTTCCGTAGCCAGCAGCTCCTTAACGTCGTCGATCGTGGCACAGCCTCTGGTGGTCCAGTTTTCGGCAACCTTGCAGATGTAGTTCACGTTTCGCTTATCCATTTGCAGGCTGTAGTCGATGGCGTAGGACATGACGTCCGGCTTTACCAGGTTCTCCTTGAGACTGGTTACCACCGAATCGATCTCCTTGCGGCTGAGTGTCCTGCCCAGACCGTTTTCCATCTCCCTCAGAACTCCCTGAAGGTCCAGATCCACCAGGGCCCGGTCAGCCTCGGACAGCGCCTCCTCTGCCTCTTTCTCGGGAGACAGATCCTCATTGGCCTTCTGCCTCTTTTTCATTCCGTAGAGGCTTTCGATCTGGTCTATGAACTCCACGGAATAATCGTTCTCGTCTCCATCTTCGGAGGGCAGGCACCTGACTACCCCGTTTTTTTCCCAATAGTTCCAGGCTTCATCCAGAGTCTCCCGGTCGATGTCCAGGATGTTCAGTATCTCGCTCATGGAAATGGAGACCTCCTGCTCGGCGTACATGAGGCAGAACAGGTAGATCTTCACGTAGTCTCCCGGGGCATCGGGCATGATCTCGTTAATAAAAAGGTTCTCCACCTCTGTGCTGTGGAGATACAATTCCCTTCTTTTCCTTTTTATCAGCTTCAGTTCATTAGACATCGTGTGATTTTACTCCGATTATATGTTATTTTTCTGTGATGTTTGTGTAGTCACCCCGTTAGAACTCCGGTCCACCGTATTCCAGATTTGCGAACTTTGTGTATTTTGCGACCCAAGCCAGGTTCACGGTTCCGGTCGGGCCGCTCCTGTGCTTGGCGATGATGACCTCGCATGTATTATTCGGAGCGATCTCCGCCGGTTCGTCCTCCTCCACGTAGTAGTCATCTCTTTTCAGAAAAATTACTATGTCCGCATCCTGCTCGATCGAGCCGGAATCTCTCAGATCTGAGAGCTGAGGACGGTGGTCAGGCCTCTTTTCCGAGTTTCTGGAGAGCTGGGAGAGCAGTATCACCGCACAGTCCAGCTCCTTGGCCATGATCTTGATGTTTCTGGTGATGGCGCTGACCTCGTTTACACGGTTGTCCACTCCGTAGCCAAGGCTCATCAGCTGGAGGTAGTCTATGACGATGAGGTCCAGGCCCTTCTCCGACTTGAGCCGCCGGCACTTGTTCTTCATCTCCAGTATGGACATGTCCGTGGCGTCTGTGATGTTTATGTTCAGGTCTTCGAACTCGTCCATTGCGGCGTCAACGCTCATCCAGTCCTCCTGGGACAGGCTTCCGTGCTTCAGTGTCTCCATCTCCACGTTTGATGACATGGAGAGTATCCTCATACCAAGCTGTTCGCTTGACATCTCCATGCTGAATATCAGCACCGAGTTCCCGGCCACAGCGGCGTTCCTCGCCACGTTGAGGGCAAATGCTGTCTTTCCCATACCTGGCCTTGCGGCCAGGATGACAAGGTCTGTTCTCTGGAGACCTCCCAGGATCTTGTCCAGATCCCTGAATCCGGTGGTTATGCCCGTGATGTCTCCGCCCATCTCCTGGAGCTTCTGCAGCTCTTCCACGTTCCTGATGAGGACGTCGTTCAGGTCCTCGTAGTTCTTCTTCTGGCCGCTCTGGGCGATCTCGAAAATCTGCTGCTCCGCGAAATCCAGTATCTGGTCCGCCGGCTCTTTTCCGTCGAGGGCCTTGGACTTGATGATGTCCGCCTGTCCGATCAGTGCCCTGAGCCTCGACTTCGCTACCACGGTCTCACCGTAGAACCTGGCGTTCGTCGGAACGATGGCATCCGAAGTAAGGCGGATGAGGTAGGAGAGTCCTCCGGTCATCTCAGCCGTCTTCCTCTTCTTGAGCTCCGAGTGCACGGTGGTGATGTCGATGTTGATGCTGTGCCTGTACATGTCCACCAGGGCAGAATAAATTTCCTGGTGTTCCTTGATGTAGAAGTCCGACGGCTTCACCAGATCTATCACATCTGATACCGCGTCCTCGCTCTTCATCATGGAACCCAGGACAGCTTTCTCCGCTTCTATATCACAAGGCAGCTCTACCCTTACGTTAGTTTGGTTATCAGCTTCTGCCATTGACAGTTCCTTCCTGTGCTGCTATTTCTCTGTGACTATCAGGCTCACCTCTGCGGTCACGGCCGTGTGGAGCTTGATCTTCACCGTGAAGCTTCCCACAGACTTGATAGGCTCGGCGAGCTCGATCTTCTTCTTGTCTATCTCCATCCCGGCCTGCTCCTGTATCGCCTCGGCGATATCCTTGTTGGTGATGGACCCGAAAAGCTTTCCGCCCTCGCCGGTCTTCGCCTTGATGACGATGTTCTTTTCCTTCAGCTTCTCCGCAGCTGCCTCAGCCTCGGCCTTCTCCTCTGCCTCCTGCTCGGCCCTCAGTGCCTTCTCCTTCTCGATGGCCCTGATGTTCTGCTTCGTGGCCTCTACAGCCTCTCCGGACGGGATCAGCTTGTTCCTGGCAAACCCGTCGCTCACCTTCACTACATCTCCGGCCTTGCCGGTACCCCTTACGTCCTTCTTAAGAATGACCTTCATTTTTTCCTCTTTTCTACTCTCCCGGGTAACTGCCGGGTCCTCGTGAAATATGCTTCATGCCGACAATCCGGCTACTCGCCGGCCTCGGCCTTCTCCTTTTCCTTTTTCCTGTTCTGCTCCTCGACGTACTCGGAGATCACTTCCTTGATCTGCCCGATGACTTCCTCTGGTGGCTCGTCTACCTGTGCGCCAGCCGAGTTCAGGTGTCCGCCGCCGTTGAACCGTTCCAGGATCACCTGGACGTTTATGCCGCCCAGCGACCTGCCGCTGACCACGGTCTTGTTGTTGTTGTTTTTGCCGGCAGCGAATGAAGCCCGCACGCCCTTCACGTTCAGGAGCTGGTCCGCTACCTGGGCGTTGATGACCTGGGCATCTGCGGAATACCCCTCGGTAATGGCGTAAGCCACACCGTCTTCAGTATACTCCGCATGAGCGATGGCGTCCGCGCGCATCTGGAAAGTGGATATCTCCATCTGGAAAAATCTCTTTACCTCTGTAGTGTCTGCTCCGGCCCGCCTCAGCCACGCCGCGGCCTCAAATGTACGCACCCCCGTCTTTATGGAAAAGCTGTTGCTGTCCACGGTTATTCCCGCAAGCAGCGCCTCGGCGTCGAATTTCTTGATGATCCTCTTATTTGCGGTGTATTGGATGATCTCAGTCATCAGCTCGCTGGTCGACGATGCGTAAGACTCGACGTATGAAAGCACCGGATTCTCTATGGCGTCCTCCGAAAGCCTGTGATGATCTATGACCACCACTTTTTCCACTATGTCCATCAGCTCCGGGCAGGCAGTCCTTCCTGGCCTGTGGGTATCCACAACGATGACCAGAGTGTTCCTGTCGCAGATCTCCAGGGCCTTCTCACTGCTGATCACCGGGTAGTTCTCTCTCTCGTGGGCGTAGTACATGATCTCCTGGAGAGCCTCGTTGTACTCGTCGATGACTATCTCGGCCTCCTTGTCGTAGTACCTGGCTATCTTGTAGGCGCCGATGGCCGACCCGAATGAATCCATGTCAGGCCACTTGTGGCCCATGATAAGAACGTTTCCCGAGTCCTTTATCAGCTGCCGCAGCGCGTGGGCAATGATCCTGGACTTGCCCTTGTTGTTTTTCTCCATGGACTGCAGCTTTCCGCCGTAGTACTTGGTGCGGTCTCTGTCCTTCACCACGGCCTGGTCGCCTCCCCTGCCCATGGCAAGCTCGAGAGCCGCCTCGGCCAGCTCCGCCTCTTCTTCCATGGTCTCGCCGTCAAAGCCCATGCCGATGCTTATGCTGACTGGAAAATCTATCTTCGCCTCGATATTCCTTATTCTGTCCAGTATTTCGAATTTTGTGTCTATGATCTGCTCTGCGTCTCTCCTGAAAAGCGTGAACACGTAGGTGTCCTCGCTCGTGCTCTCCAGGGAACCGTTGTATTTCTCGGCCCACTTTCTCAGGATCCTGTCCACCTCCGTAGGCACGGCCATCTTGCTGTCCTCTGTGATGCTGGACATGAGCTCGTCGTAGTTGTCTATGGAGATGTATGCCAGGCAGATCCTCTCCTCGTTGTAGTGGATCCGCAGCTCTTCACGCTCCGTCACATCGTAAAAGTATACCACCATGTCTCCGTCCGTCGTTGCGTCGGAGTCGGTGTGGAGCTCGAAGAAGCTGTCGTTTCTCTCTATCTTCGGAAAAACAGGATCCGGCCCTTCCACTGCATCGATCAGTTCACTCCTGCGGACCCCCGTGAGCGCAAAGAAGTTGGTGTCTTCGATGTTTTTGTATGTAAAAACAGAAGACATCAGCTGGTTGGCATACTTCACCGAGTCGTCAGGACCTACCAGACACGCTGGAAATGGTATCCTGTCCATGAACGCCATACCGTCAGGGGCTTCCTTCTGGACCTCAGGTGTAATTTTCACGGCTTCTGTTTTTACATCGTCTGCGATGTCTTTTCTTACATCCTGGGTACTCATTTAACGCTCCTAAGCAAATCTATGAGACGGTTCAGCTCTTCGAGACTGTAGTATTCCATCTCTATCTTTCCGGAATTTTCACTTCCGTTAATGCGGACCTTCGTTCCGGTGATCGTCCTGAGCTCGGATTCGGCCGCAGCCAGGTCCGCTGACTTCGGAGACTTCGTTCTCTTGCGCTCAGGACGGGCATCGTCCTTGATCTTCTCCGCCAGCCGCTCTGTAGCTCTGACAGAGAGTCCGTCTTTTACTATCTTGTTGGCGACAGCCTTCTGTTTTTCTTTGTCTTCAATATTTATTATCGTCCTGCCGTGGGCCGCAGACAACTGGCCCTGGCTGATCATATCCTGCACTTCAGGTGGAAGCTTGAGGAGCCTCATGGAATTCGCTATGTATGCCCTGCTCTTGCCGAGAGACTTGCTCACCTGTGCCTGAGTGAACCCGAACCTGTCCACCATCTCTCTCAGACCTGCGGCCTCCTCGATAGGATCCAGGTCCTCGCGCTGCATGTTCTCGATGATGGCTACTATCATGTTCTGCTTCTCGTCGAAGTTGCGGATCAGGCAAGGGATCTGCTTCATCCCCGCGAGACGGGAAGCCCTCCAGCGCCTCTCGCCAGCCACCAATTCATAGGAAGAGCCTTTTTTCCTTACCACAACAGGCTGGATGACTCCGTTCTCCTTGATGGATTCCGCGAGATCCTCCAGCTTTTCCTTGTTGAAATTCTTCCTCGGCTGAGACGCGTTAGGCTTAATGTCGTCTATATCGACATAGATCACCCTGTCCGGATCATCCTCAGCTGGCGTCTCAGCGCTGACTCCAGCTGCTGCCTTTGAACCTTTGCCTGAAGCTGATGATCTCTCCAACTTCCCGGCCTCTGCTGCCGCCTGATGAGCCTCCTGTTCCAGCTCCTCTGGAATTATCGGAGCCGCATCTGCGAACAGAGCGTCCAGACCACGCCCAAGGCCTCCTTTTCTTTTAGCCATCGTTCTCCTGCTCCTCTCTCTGAAGGAACTCCACGGCAAATCTCTGATATGCCTTAGCTCCGGTGGAGCTTGGATCGTACTTCACTACCGGCATTCCGTAGCTTGGCGCCTCCGCAAGCCTTACGTTTCTTGGGATGACCGTGCTGTACACCAGTGCGCCGAAGTATTTTTTTACCTCGTTCACCACCTGGATAGACAGGTTAGTTCTTCCGTCAAACATGCTCAGTATTACTCCGGAGATCTTCAGATTCGGATTCATGTTCTTCCTCACCAGCTCGATGGTGTTCATGAGCTGACTTACTCCCTCCAGGGCGTAGAACTCGCACTGGATAGGTATGAGAACACTGTCAACAGCTGTCAGCGAGTTGATGGTGAGGAGGCCAAGTGAAGGAGGACAGTCTATGAATATGTAGTCATAGTCCGCTCTCAGTCTGTCGATGGCCTTCTTCAGCGTCTTCTCTCTTCCCTCGATGTTTACAAGCTCTATCTCCGCACCTGACAGGTCCACACTTGCCGGGATGATACTGAGGTTCTTGGTCTTTGTTTTCAGTATCGCCTTTCTTACGTCAAAGTCTTCGTTGATGAGCACATCATAAAGGGTGTAGTCCAGGTTTCTCTTGGTTATACCGATCCCGCTGGTGGTGTTTCCCTGCGGGTCAATATCCACTACGAGCACCTTCTTTCCCTTGAGTGCAAGACATGCACTGAGGTTGATGTTTGTAGTGGTCTTCCCCACTCCGCCCTTCTGATTGAAAATAGCGATAGCTTTACCCATATATTTTCCTCCGTAAATGAGACTTTGTAGATTATACAACACCGGCCATCCTTTTTCTATGTTCTGAGTGTGAAGTGAGGCCATTTCTGGTTTTTTTATACTTGTTTTTATGACTGGATGTTTCACGTGAAACATTTTCGTCTCATTTTGTGATATTTTATCCCTGATGGTCATGGAATGTTTCACGTGAAACATTCCATGAAAAAAGCAGGCCCCATTTCCTGCTGGAAAATGTAAAGCCCGCCCGCAACTATCAACTGCAGTTCAGACTGATGTACAATTCAGAGCACTGCCGTACCAGGACCGTTGAACAACTGTATATAACCTACCTTATCGGTGCCTTCCTGGCCACACCAGCCTTTCTCGGATACTTGGCCGGAGTAGGTCTGATCTTCCTGATGGTGACCAGCTTGTGCATAGTCATGGAAGGGTCTTCGCTTTCCACATCTATGACATCTTCCAGCTCTCCTCCAAGAGTCTTTATCGCTTTTTCGGCCTTGTCCACTTCCTCCTGGGCCTTCTCTCCTTTGTATGCAACGAAAAGTCCTCCCACCTTTACGAAAGGCAGGCACCACTCCGCGAGCACGTTAAGGGAAGCGACCGCCCTGGATACGCAGACATCGAAACCTTCCCTGAAGTCATCCTGATGTCCCAGGTCCTCTGCCCTGCCATGTACGACCTGAATATTGGATATACTCAGATCCTCGACGATCTCTCTGATAATAGAAAGCTTCTTATTCACAGAGTCTATGAGAACGAACTGGGAGCCCGGATTAGATAAAGCAAGTGGAACTCCTGGAAGACCGGCTCCAGTGCCCACGTCTATCACACGAGGCTTTCCTCTCATGTCTTCAAGTTTGTTCACAGCAAGAGAGTCGACGATGTTCTTCTGGAGAAAATCGTCTCTGTTGTCTACACCTGTGAGGTTGACCATTTCATTCCAAGCGAGTATGGCGTTCATATATGCGCACATGCGCACTGCAGAGTCATTTCCGTAGAGCTTGATGAGATCGTTCACGGTCTTCCTTGACCTCACACGAGCTTCAGAATCGTCCTGATTCAGTTCTTCATAGTCTATCTTGAATTCGGACAGATCCTTTTCGAGAACGCCAGCCTGAAACTTTGCCTTTTTAATCTCGGCATCTATCAGCTTCTGGTCGATCATTGCCTTTCACCTTCCTGCTCCTGCTTTCCTTCTCGAGATAAATGAGGAGAACATTCACGTCCGCCGGGTTCACTCCAGAGATACGGCTGGCCTGCCCCACCGTCTCAGGCCTGATACGGTTCAGCTTTTCGACGGCCTCAAGACGAAGACCTCTGATGCTGCCGTAATCGATATTCTCGGGAAGCCTCCTGTTCTCCATCTGTCGAAGCTTCTTCACGTTAGAGCGCTGTTTCTCTATATAACCTGCGTACTTTATCTCGACCTCTATCTCAGTGATCTCATTTCTGGTAAGCCGGGGCCTTGTTTCATCATCCACTCTTTCGAGATAATCATATCGCACTTCAGGCCTCTTTAGCAAATCGAAAAAGCACGGATTATCCCTCGACTCAGGAGCCCCAATCTCTCTAAGGAATTCCTGCATCGAAGCCATGTCGATCCTTTTGTGTTTAAGGCGATCCACCTCGTCGGATATACGCTGCTGCTTCCTGAGATATTTTTCATATCTTTCCTGACTCACAGATCCATAGGCATATCCAATAGGGGTCAGCCTCTGATCCGCGTTATCCTGTCTGAGGAGGAGCCTGTACTCCGCTCTTGAGGTGAGAATCCTGTAAGGCTCATCAGTGCCTTTTGTCACCAGGTCGTCGATGAGAACTCCGATGTATGCCTGGTCTCTGCGGAGGACCAGAGGATCCATACCCTGTATCTTTCTTGCGGAGTTGATTCCGGCGATGATCCCCTGAGCTGCCGCCTCCTCGTATCCGGAGCTGCCGTTGAACTGCCCGGCACAGAACAGGTTTTTCACCCTCTTGCTCTCCAGGCTCGGCCTCAGGCTGAGAGGATCGATGCAGTCGTATTCGATGGCGTACGCCGGCCTGACAATCTCTCCATGCTCCAGCCCCGGTATGGTATGGTAAAAGCTCTCCTGAACGTCCTCCGGCAGGCTCGTGGACATGCCCTGTATGTACATCTCATCCGTATCGAGGCCTTCCGGCTCCACGAAAAGCTGGTGCCTCTTTCTGTCTCTGAATCTAGACACTTTGTCCTCTATAGACGGACAGTATCTCGGCCCCACACCGGTTATATTTCCGGAATACATGGCGCTCCTGTGTATGTTGTCCAGTATTATTTTATGGGTGTCCTCATTAGTATACGAGAGCCAGCAGTCCGCCCTGTTGCCGCCGATGTCCCTGCCTTCGTTCATGAAGGAAAAAGGAACTATCTGGTCGTCGCCATGCTGCACCTTCATTTTAGAATAGTCCAGTGAGCGACCGAGCATGCGCGCAGGCGTGCCGGTCTTGAACCTCCTCAGCGGGAACCCCTCACGATAGAGATTATCCGCAAGCTCGTCAGAAGCGGCCAGGCCCGACGGACCTCCGGAATACGCCGCATCTCCGATGAATATTTTTCCACCGAGAAAAGTGCCTGTAGCCATCACAGCAGTCCTGCAGCTGTACCTGGCCATCGCCTTCGTTACGACTCCGCAGACCGCACCGTCATCGTTGATTATGAGGTCGGTGACCTCCGCCTGTTTCAGGAAAAGGTTTTCCTGATCCTCGATGGTCTTCTTCATCTCGAGATGGTACCGGTTCTTGTCGGCCTGCGCCCTGAGGGAGTGGACCGCCGGGCCCTTGGATGTGTTGAGCATTTTGCTCTGGATGAATGTCTTGTCGATGTTTATCCCCATCTCCCCTCCGAGGGCATCCACCTCGCATACGAGATGGCCCTTCCCGGTGCCTCCGATGGAAGGGTTGCACGGCATCATGGCCACTGCCTCCAGATTCATAGAAAGCATTAGCGTCTTCATGCCCATTCTGGCGGAGATCAGCCCTGCCTCGCAGCCGGCATGCCCGGCCCCGATGACGATAGTATCGAAGTCTCCCATAAAAGAGTATTCAGAAAGATCGTCTGTTATCCTCATTTATCTCCTAAATCTGTATATATAAAATGATAAAACAATTTGCAAATCTGTATATGAATCGCAGTAAAAATTCTATTTACCAAGACAGAATCTCGAGAAAACAGCGTCGAGTATCTGGTCACCCGCTTCTTCGCCTATGACCTCTCCGAGGATGTCATAGGCGCTGTGTACACCGAGTTCGCAGATCTCCAGAGCCTCTCCTGCCCTGAGCATACGGACGGCGCTGTCTGCCTGTTCGCACGCCCTTTCCAGGGCATCGAGCTGTCTCTCGCTGGTGACCACGGCAGATGGTATCTGGCTGCCGGTACCGGCAAAGATCATCCTCTCGATCTCCTGACTTACTTTCTCTACGCTGATATCGAGGTATTTTCCTTCAAGCAGCGAAGTCTGTATAACGCGCGGATCATCAAGGATCTCCCCTATATCAGCCTCTCCAGATAAAGCACTCAGATCCTCTTTGTTCAGGATTGTAATGGTACGCTCCTCCTTGCCGCACTCTCTGATAGCCCTGGCTATCTCCCTGTCCTCATCGCTGAGAGGACGGCTGCCGTCGACCACAAAGAGAACGACATCTGCACGTTCCAGTGCTTTCCTGGACCGGTCTATTCCGATCTGTTCCACCTGATCCTGGGTATCCCTTATGCCAGCCGTGTCCTCAAGAATCACCGGCATGCCACCGACGTCCATCATCTCCTGTATGGTGTCCCTGGTCGTCCCTGGCACGTCTGTGACGATGGCCCGTTCCTCTCCCAGGAGGCCGTTAAGAAGAGAAGACTTTCCGGCGTTAGGGCTTCCAACTATTGCGACCTTGACACCTTCGCGTGTGATCCTTCCCGCCGGAGCGCTGTTGATGAGACTGACGATATTTTCTTTTTCCCGGGAAACGTCGCTGACAAAAGCATCGTATTCCATCTCCTCTATGTCCTCGTCTGGAAAATCGATGTTCACGGCCATCTGCGCCAGAACATCCAGAAGGCCCTGGCGTATCTCGCGTATGCGCCTTCCCAGGCTTCCCTCCAGCTGGCTCTCGGCGATCGTATAAGGAAGATCGGTCTTTGCGCTGATGATGTCCATCACAGCCTCCGCCTGGGTCAGGTCCAGCCGACCGTTCATGAATGCGAGTTTGGTGAACTCGCCCGGCTCCGCGAGGCGGGCGCCGTTTCTGATGACCGTCCGCAGGATCTTTTTCATTCCGACGGGACCTCCGTGAGCCTGTATCTCTACCACGTCCTCGCAGGTGTAACTGTGTGGAGCCTTCATGTATATGAAGACAGCCTCGTCGATCACCGCTTCCGGCCCGGTCTTGTCCGGGTCGACGACATGTCCGAAGTAGACGTGACGAGGCGCCGGATCTTCAGGGCACTCGGAAAAGACTTTTTTCATTATGCCCAGTGATCCGTCACCGCTTATTCTGACTATGCCGACGCCGCCCTGCCCGGGGGGTGTGGATATCGCTGCAATAATATCTGACATTTTAAACACCATGCCATATGTGTCACTTGGACACTTTAATGAGAAACGTCCATTTTGACACACCAACAATAACTAAACAATTATACTCTCAATAACATACCCGGGTAAATAAAAATGACTCGTCCCGGGTGCTCCCCGAAGATGAGTCACTTTTACTAACATAACTGCCAGATCCGGCTGTGCCCTACTTGAGCTCGATGATGACCCTTCTGTAAGGATCCTTTCCCTCGCTCCTGGTCTTCACTCTTGGGTGATTCTGCAGCGTAGCGTGGATGACCTTTCTCTCGTAAGGATTCATAGGCTCGAGGGTGATGCTCCTCTCTGTTCTCTCCACCTTGCCAGCGAGCCTGTTGGCGAGGTCGATGAGCGTCTGCTCTCTCTTGGCCCTGTAGTTCTCGGCGTCAAGAACGACCCTGATGTACTCCTCGCTGTCCTTGTTTACCACGAGGCCCGCGAGGTACTGGATGGAGTCGAGTGTCTGTCCTCTCTTGCCGATGATAGTACCGGTGTCCTTACCGGAAATATCCACGTGGACGAAGTTCTTTCCGACTTTTACCTGGAAATCCAGGTCCAGGCCCATCTCCTTCGTGACCTCCTGCAGGAAGTCCTTCACGGGATGCTCTTCCACAGGCTCCAGGTCGGAAAGGTCGAACATCAGTGAGACCTGAGGTCTGCTCTGTCTCCTCCTGCTCTTTCCCCTCTTCCTGTCCTTCCTGTTCTTTCTCTCCGCAGCTCTTGCGGACTCGCTGGCCCTGGCGTCCTCCAGCTCTTCCTGTTCGAATCTGTCGTAATCTTCTCTGATCTCATCAGGCACCTCGATCTCCCTGTTCTCAGGCAGATCCGCAAGTATCCTGTCGATATCGTCAAACTTGGCCTTTTCTTTGCGGCTGTTATCGGCAACATCCTCTTTGGCTGTCACTCTGACTCTGGCAAGCTTTGATCCGATGCCGAGAAAACCACTGGAGCTCTCCTCCAGCACCTCAACATCCACATCCTCTCTTGTGAGCTTGAGTTCCTTCAGCGCGAGGTCGACTGCCGTATCAACATCCACACCCCATTTCTCCGAAGATCTCATTTACCTGTTTATTCCTTTCATTCTGGCCGCTTTCTTCTTCTCAAGCTCCTTCTCTGCTCGAGCCCGCTGCTTTTCAAGCTCCATCTTCTCGTTCATCTCTCTTCTGATCTTGTTCATGCGGATGTTGAAGAAGATCTGAAGGAACTGACCGCCTGCCCAGTAGATGGCAAGTCCGGCCGGGTAAGAACGTCCGATCCACAGGATGGTGAGAGGGAAAAAGTACTTCATCACCTTCTGCATCGCCTGCGTCTGGGCGTTGCCCTGATCAGTCGTGAGCTGTGAAGTCATGGAAAAAGAGAAATATGTGGAAACGGCTGCCAGTATAGGCAGAATCCACAGGTCAGGCTGTGCCAGATCCTTGATCCAGAGGAAAGACTCGTGGATGGCGAAAAGCATCTTTTCGTCCGTCATGTACTGCATCGGATATCTCAGCAGCTGGAAAAGTCCCATGATGATAGGGAACTGAATGAGCATAGGCAGGCAACCACCCATAGGATTGAATCCTTCCTCTGAGTAGAGCTTCTGCATCTCTTCAGCCATCTTCTGCTGGTCGTTTGCGTACTTCCGCTGTATCTCCTGCATCTTCGGCTGCACCGAAGCCATCTTGGCAGTTGATTTGATCTGTCTGGAATACAGCGGGTACATGATGCACTTTACGAGCACCGTAAGAATGATCAAGGATATTCCGTAATTACCTACGAGACCGTAGATAAACGTGAGAAGCATGCCGAGCGGCTTAGCTATTATTCCTAAAAAATCCATTGTATCTCCCGATATTTTCTATTTCAGAGGGTCATAACCACCGGGATTCCAGGGATGACATCGCAGAATTCTCTTGATCCCCAGCCAGCTGCCCTTAAAAGGCCCGTACTTTCTCACAGCCTGAAGGCAGTATTCGCTGCACGTAGGATAAAACCTGCAGGTCGGCGGGAACATGGGAGATATAAACTTCTGATAACCTCTGATGATGAGAATTAACACATTTTTAAGCAAGTTACTTATGTGTTTCATCTTATTGTCCTTTGCAATTCTCTATTGCTCCGGGAAAAGATATATTTCACTTCGCGGGGTTCTTCGGCCCTATGAGCCCAGCACCTTTGAGTGCGCCGAACATGGACTTCTGAACATCCTTCATCTTCTGTCCGATGATAGTCTTCCTGGCTACAAAAATTATATCGTAACCCGCTCCCGGCTTCGGATCCATGAGTCTGTAGCTTTCTCTCATGAGCCTTCTGGCCCTGTTTCTCATGACGCTGTTCCCAACTTTCTTGCTGGCGACGAACGCAATGCGGGTACGTCTGAGATGATTTTTCCTGTACAGAACTACAACGAATCTGCTTCCCCTGGAGCTCCCTTTTTTGTAAACAGAATTAAAGTCTCTCTGGTTCCTGAGTATATCTTTCCTGAGCATAAATGAATCCAATCAGACGGGGGTAAAACTAAGCTGTCAGCTTCTTTCTTCCCCTTGCTCTTCTTCTCTTCAGAACCTTACGGCCGCTTACTGTAGCCATTCTCTTTCTGAATCCGTGCTCCTTGAGTCTCTGTCTCTTCTTAGGCTGATAAGTCCTCTTCATTTGAATCCTCCTTGCCCTCGTGGGCGTGTATCACAATAAAATAAACTTCAGCGGCAAAATGCCGCCTGCACCGCAGCCTGGCTGCAGAAAAATCATCGCGCCATCTGAATTTCAAAAGCGCAATATCGAGTTATTATACTGAAAAAGATATGTAAAAGTCAAATATGAAAAGGTGCCGCAGTTAAATGCGGCACCTTCCTGTCAGTCATCTATTATCATCTGGATATGAGCTCACGCTATCTGCTGTGATAATGCTTCCTCTTTCTGATCTGCACCAGAAGAACTACGAGCACCGTGGCGCACACCAGAGCCGACCCGTACAGGAGAACGTTCCCTGTGTCTCCGGTCTTGATGATGCTGCTCACTTTCTTGGTAACGGTGGTCTTGCCGCCGCCGTTGTCGGTAGTGTTCGATGGGTCCTTAGGATCATTGTTTGATGGATCTTTAGGGTCTGTCGGGTCCTTCGGATCAGCCTTTTCCTGAGTATTGGTTATCGTACCGCCGTTTTCCACAGTTGACTTGTCGGCGTCATAACCCGTCACATCATCTTCCTTCACAGTGTACTTGATCTCGTTTCCGTTTTTATCATTAAGCGGAAGATTTTCGTATGTAATTGTGTATGTGTTGTCCAGATTATCCGTGATAGAAGGAGTGACTCCCGTGACCTCTGTATCGCCATTCATCAGATGAAGGCTCTTGGCGAATTCATCTACAGAAGGACGATTGCCATCCTTATTGTCATCGTCTTTCCAGATCTTGGTAACTTTTACACTTGTAGTTTTTTCAGCAACAGTGAGAAGCTTAGAAACGGAAACATTTTCATTTTTGATTTTCGCACCTACCATGTTCTGGAAAGCTTTTCCATCTGATGCCTTCTGTCCGTTAACAGCCTCAAAAACCATCAGATCTCCATCCATCCACGGAATAGTGGAAGAAAGAGTAATATCCAGTACACCTTTAGGCTCAGTATCAGAAACAAGAACGAAACTGTCACCAGACTTTACTACATTAACTCCACTTGTAGTGGTAATTCCCTGAGGCAGAGTCAACTTGAAATCAGTAAAGTAGTCAGACGGTGTCTTAAGCGTAAGTGTATTTGTATACCACTTTCCATCTGTAGTGTTTTCTTTGAAAACAGCATCTCCTTCAATGGAAATATCCGAAGAAGAAGGCTTACTGTCCAGAACATTGCTTGTGCTGACCTGGTAAAGTGCATTAGTCAGTGCCAGGTTATCAACCTCGTGATTATCCGCGATTCCGTAATTGTACATCAGATTCCATACTGCATTTGACGTACCTTTATATGCCTGAGTTTCAGTAAGGAATGGATACGATCCGTAAGTAGCATTATATGCTTGAACAGGATCATCATATTGCATCATAAAGGAAGCAGCACGATAAAAATCAGTCGAATAGATATCACTCCTTGTAAGACCTGACTTCGTCTTTCCAGTGCTTCCAAGCTGAAAGACATCGGTAGTGAAATCTATCAATGACTTATAATTATCGCTGTCTTTTGACTTAGAATTCTCTATGGTAAATACCTTGTTCCCTATCGAATCAGGGAAATCATTTCTGATAGAAGCAGGGGCATCAAGCAGCTTGTTGAAACCTTCTTCGGTCATCGCTCCAGTATTTTCAGTGATCTCATATAGAGAGTTTCCATTATAAGGATAACCTGAGTAAAGGATGACCTTTAATCTCTCGCTGAATTCACTGATCTTCTCAGGATCAGTGATACCATTCTCAGTGCAGAATTCCTCAATGGAAGTCTTTTCGTAAAGAGGAACAGGTCCGGTCGCCGCTGTATAGTGCGGCCAGTGGCGCTGATTGTTCATACAGAAGATGATCACCTCTGATCCGTCTTCCAGTTTTACAGAGTGTATGTCTGTCTGTTCGTTGTAATCTATTTTATATGTATTATCAGCTGCGAATACCGAACCGGATCCGAAGCAGGCTATCACCGCAATGGCGAGCAGGACCACTAATAACTTTCTCTTACCTTTTCTCAATGTCTCTGTCCTCCGCTGAAGTCTCTGTCTCATACCTTCCGTATACAATCTTACCCTAATAGTATACATTGAGAGTTTATATTAACGATTATCAATTGTCACCAAAAAAATAAAAAAAACTCATAAAAGTACAAAGCGGTCACACGAGAATGTCATATAGAAAATAAAATTCTCAAAAAATAAGATATCCACAATATGTAGTACAGCCCGGAAGTTATTAACAAAGTTTTCCACAACATGTGTATAACTTTCTTTTTGACGCATCAATTCTGGTTGTTTTCAACGGGTTACCGTTCCTTGCGGATGTTGATAAATTTATGTAAAATGTGTTCACGAATTCAGGAGATGCAAATTGGACAAGAACAAGATATGGGAAGAGCTCCTCATCAACGTCCGCACGGAGATGACCGCCACCAGTTTTACCACGTGGATCATCCCCCTTTCCATCAAGACCATCGATGAGAAGGCCGGAGTCATTTATCTGGAAACGAGCGAGGAACCGGTGGTGCGTTTCGTCACCAGCAGATATGTGGAAACGCTTGAGGAGAATTTCAAGAAGATCATTGGAAAACCTTACACGGTAGTAATAAAGACGACAGAAGATTACGAGGAGCAGAACAAATCGAAGAAAGCTTCTCGTCCTTCTTTTGATGCGGAAAAAACGCTGAACCCGCGTCTTAACTTCGATAATTTTGTAGTCGGAAACAGCAACAAGTACGCCCACGCCGCCTCCTACGCGGTGGCCGAGGCACCATCAGAGGCCTACAATCCTCTTTTCCTGTACGGCGGATCCGGACTGGGAAAGACCCACCTTATGCAGGCAATCACCATACACATACTGACGAACAACCCAAACATGAACGTACTCTACGTTTCATCAGAGCAGTTCACCAACGAGCTTATCACCGCCCTTTCGGAGAACAGGACTAAGCAGTTCAAAGACAAATACAGGAAGACCGACGTACTCCTGATCGACGATATCCAGTTTCTGGAAGGAAAAGAGAGCACACAGGAAGAGTTTTTCCACACATTCAATGCCCTTTTCCAGGACAACAAGCAGATCGTGATATCCAGCGACAGGCCTCCGAACAACCTGGTCAAGATAGAAGACAGGCTCAGATCAAGGTTCGCCTGGAACATGATCGCAGACCTCCAGCCGGCGGACTTCGAGACCCGTGTGGCCATCCTGAGAAAGAAAGCCGAAAACGCAGGTATCCCTTGGGATCACGACATCTACGACGTATGCTGTCTCATCTCCGAGCAGGTGACTGACAACATCCGTGAGCTCGAGGGAGCCTTCAACCGTGTGGTCGGCATGGCACAGCTGATCCCGGGAGAAAAAATAAATGTAGAATTCGCAAAGAGGATCCTCAACGATATAATAAAGGACAACGAAAAGGCTGTCGCGCCTGAGCGTATCCGGTCCATGGTCGCAAGGCACTACAAGATAAAGGTATCCGATATGGACTCGAAGAAGCGCAACGCGGAGATAACCATGCCGAGGCAGGTGGCCATGTACATCTGCAGAGAGGCGACGGACCTTTCTCTTCCTAAGATAGGAAAGCTTTTTGGAGGAAGACACTACTCTACGGTCATCCACTCCCACGAAAAAGTCCAGAGCCTCATGGACAACGACGAGAACTTCAGGGCAGAGGTCGAGAAGCTCATGAACGAGCTGCAGAGCAACAAATAATTAACACCCTTTTAACATGATCCACATGTTATCCTCAGGTGAAATCAACTTGTTACATCTCTTGAAGCCATTGAAAGACAAAGCACAGGGGAGTTTTCCACATTATGAACACCCCCTACTACTACTACTGAATAGTAAGTATATATAAGGAGCCAGCAAATGAAATTCTACTGTTCGAAAACAGCTCTCACAAACGCACTGAACAATGTGTCCCACGCTCTGCCAGCGAGGACGACTAACAAGATCCTCGAGGGGATCCTCGTTGAGATAAGAGACGGACAGATGACGTTCACAGCAACAGATACCAACATCACCATATACACGTGGATGGGTATCGACCTTGGAGAGAACGTGAGCTTTGTGGTACCGGCCAAAAAATTCATCAGCATCGCTGCAAAGCTCCCGGAGGACGAGGTCATCCTGGACTACAATGAAGAAAAGAACAAGCTTTCGATAAAGAGCGGCAAATCGCTGTCTCACCTGGTGACTTTTCCGGCAGACGAATACCCGAAGGTGATGGTGAGCAGGAGCGAATCGCCGGTGATCCTCGACAAGGAAAACTTCCGCAGAATGATAAGGAAGACCGCCTTCGCTGCCAGCTCCGATGAGATGAACGGAGTGCTCACAGGCGTTTTCCTGGAGATAAAGGAAACAAAAATAAGAATGGTGGCCATAGACACGTTCCGCCTCGCGGTCTACGATGACCCTGTTGAGACGGATCACGAAGTCAGCGTCATCATCCCGGCAAGGCTCCTGAACGAGGCTTCCAAGATCATTCCGGACGAGGGAGACGAGAAGCTCAAGCTGGACATCACCGATAACAAGGTGGTCATGTCCTTCGACAACAACATGGTAGTGATCAACACCATCAACGGAAATTACATCAACTACGAGCGCATCATCAGGAAGGACGGGGACATCAGGGTAAGAGTCAAGAGAGAGGATCTGCTGAACTCCATAGACAGAGCGTCCCTCATGACCACCGTACAGACCAACAACCTGATAAAGTGGAATATCAGCGACAGCGCCCTGGAGATGAGCTCCCTATCAGACGAAGGAAACATCGACGAGAGCGTGGAGATCATCAAAGAGGGAGACGACCTGGAGATCGGCTTCAACTACAAATACATCATGGACATTCTGAAGGTCATCGATGACGAGGAGGTGTACCTCCACTTCAAGGACAGCCTGAGCCCATGCATCATCACCCCTCTTCAGGGAGAGAAATATCTCTATCTGGTGCTCCCTGTAAGGATCAGCTAGATGTACATTAAGAATATCAAACTCAAAAACTTCAGAAACTACCGCGATCTGGATCTGGACTTCGACAGGAGCCGGAACGTGATCATCGGGGAAAACGCACAGGGGAAGACCAATCTCATCGAGTCGATCTACCTCTGTGCTTTTTCGCGTTCGTTCCGCACCAGGTCCGCCGCAGACATGGTGATGATCGGGGAAAAAAGCGCCTCCGTCTCGGTGGAAGTATTCAGCGACGACCTGGACAAAAACATCTCCATCAGCCTGAACGACCGCGGTGGCAAGATGATAAAAAAGGACGGAGTGGTCCTGCGGAGGACTGCGGATCTGCTGAACAACCTGGTGGTAGTAGTTTTTTCGCCGGAGGATCTGCGCATCGTTAAGGATGGTCCTGAAAAACGCCGCGACTTTATAAACCGGGAGATGAGCCAGCTCAGGCCGTCATACTACAACCTTCTCAAGGACTACAATTCCGTCCTGAGAGAGAAAAATGCCCTGCTCAAAGAAGGCCCTGAGAGCAAAAACATCGACATGCTGGACATCTACGACCTACAGATGGCTAAGTACGGGATCCAGATAATCAGGGCCAGGAGAAAATTCATCAGCCGCCTTTCCGAGATAGCCGGGGGCATCCACAGCCGTATCTCCGGCGGAACAGAGGAGATGCGAATACAGTACAAAGAAAATACAGACGACCAGGTTCTGCAGGACACGATCTTCCTCCAGCGGGAAAAAGAACTGCGCCTCGGCCACGCCATCGCAGGCCCCCACCGGGACGACATGGAATTTTACATCAACGGCATGAACGCCAGGAACTACGGATCCCAGGGACAGCAGCGGACCATCGCCCTTTCCCTGAAGCTGGCTGAAATAAAGATCGCAAAGGAGATGCTAGGCGAAAACCCCGTTCTTATCCTCGACGATGTACTCTCAGAGTTCGACCTGAAGAGGCAGTCGTTCCTGTTCAACGAGATCGAGGACGTGCAGCAGTTCCTCACATCCGCGGAAGTGAACCGGCAGCTCATCGAGAACATGGACGAGGGCTGGGTATTTCAGGTAAAAAACGGGATCGCCCGCCGGGTGACAGGCGATCTGAGTGAGATATACACAGGCGGTGGATCCGATGAGGTCGAAAACAGAAAATGAGTTCAGCGCAAAAATGCAGTTATGCATATGTTTATCAACATGTATGCATAACTGCATTTTTGGATGACCAAAACGGATGGCAGAGAAGCTCCATACATCTCTTCACCGCCCTTCCCGCAGACTGACGGCCGCCCGAAAGCTCTTTTTCCAGTACCACCCGGATAGACCCTTCGAAAAACCGTGAAAATTTCGCCGTAAAACGGTATAAAACCGACCAGATAAGGTACCATACGGCTATTGAAGAAAAAATGAAAAAATGGTAAAATAAGCCGATTTTTAGGTGGCAGCTGCGATCCGCAGATGGCGGGGCTGCCACTGTTGTTGTTTATTGTTAAACGAAGGTAATCATTAATGTGTGCAAAGAAAAAAGAAAACTCATATGACGCGTCCCAGATCCAGGTGCTGGAAGGACTTGAGCCTGTCAGACTGAGACCTGGTATGTACATAGGAAGCACCGGCCCTGCCGGACTCCACCACCTGGTCTACGAGATCGTGGACAACAGCGTGGACGAGGCCCTCGCCGGGTACTGCAGCCACATCAGAGTGACCATAGAGCCTGACAACTCCATCACCGTCCGCGACGACGGACGAGGGATGCCGGTGGACATCCACCCTAAGATGAAGATCCCGGCAGTGGAGGTGATCCACACCCAGCTCCATGCGGGAGGAAAATTCGGAGGCGGAGGATACAAGGTATCAGGCGGACTCCACGGCGTCGGAGCTTCCGTCGTTAACGCCCTTTCCACCCACATGGAGGTAGAGGTCAGCAGGAACGGCAAGGTATACAAGCAGGTATATGAACGTGGAAAAACAGTGACGCCTCTCGAGGTCATCGGGGAGTCGCAGGAGACAGGCTCGTTCACACACTTCTGGCCGGATCCGGAGATCTTCGACGAGACTGTCTACGACTACGACACTCTCCAGAGAAGGCTGAGAGAGATGGCTTTCCTGAACAAGGGGCTGAGGATCTCCCTCGAGGATAAGAGGCCCGGCAAGGAAAAGCAGGAGAGCTTCCACTACGAGGGCGGCATCAAGGAATTCGTCCACTACCTGAACAAGAGTAAGCACCCGCTGACTGAGGATATTTTTTACTTCGAGTACAAGAAGGAAGGATATGAGGTCGAGATCTCTCTCCAGTACACCGACAGGTTCAGCGAGCTGATACTGTCCTACGCCAACAACATCAACACCGTTGACGGAGGATTCCACCTTGTGGGATTCAAGACAGCAATCACAAGGACCGTTAACGACTACGCCAGGAGAAAGAACTTCCTCAAGGAAAATGAGGATTCTCTCCAGGGCGAGGACATCCGCGAAGGCATCACTGCGGTCATCAGCGTCAAGCTGCTGAATCCTCAGTTCGAGGGACAGACCAAGGCGAAGCTCGGAAACTCCGAGATGAGGGGAATAGTGGAGAGCGCCATGGCCGATTACTTCTCGGCCTATCTTGACGAGCATCCAAAGGAAGCCAGGGCCATCGTAGACAAGTGTCTGAACGCGGCCAGAGCTAGAGTCGCTGCCAGAAAGGCCAGGGATACGATCAGGAGAAAGAGCGTCCTGGAGGCTACTTCCATTCCAGGAAAGCTGGCGGATTGTTCGGAGAAAGACCCTGAGCTGTCGGAGATCTTCCTGGTCGAGGGAGATTCCGCCGGCGGTTCTGCCAAGGCAGGAAGAGACAGGAAGAGACAGGCGATACTGCCTCTGAGAGGTAAGATCCTCAACGTTGAGAAGGCAAGGCTCGACAGGATCCTCAACTCTGAGGAGATCAAGAACATGATCACGGCCTTCGGCTGCGGGATCGGAGACCACTTCGACATCAGCAAGCTGAGGTATCACAAGATAATCATCATGACCGATGCCGATGTGGACGGAGCTCACATCAGGACGCTGCTCCTGACGTTCTTCTACCGCTACATGACTCCTCTGATAGAGAAGGGATACGTGTACGCGGCTCAGCCACCTCTTTTCCAGAACAAGAGAGGAAAAGATATCGCATACACCTACTCTGACGAGGAGCAGAACCGCGTCCTCAAGGAGTGGAGAGAGAAGAGCAGCGGGAAGATCGAGATCCAGAGATACAAAGGTCTTGGAGAGATGGACGAGAACCAGCTGTGGGAGACCACTATGGACTACAACCACAGGACTCTGATCCAGATAACCATCGATGACGCCACCGCGGCGGACGAGATCTTCAACACCCTCATGGGAGACAAGGTCCCGCCGAGGAAGAAATTCATCGAGGAGAACGCCAAGTACGTGAAGAACCTGGATATCTAGTTCGGGAAGGAGCAGATACGAATGTCTGAGAATTTAATAGATCAGAGCAAGCTGATCAAGCATGAGATATACGACGAGATGAAGAACTCGTATATCGACTACGCCATGAGCGTTATCGTCGCCCGTGCCCTTCCTGACGTGAGAGACGGACTGAAGCCGGTGCACAGGAGGATCCTCTACGGCATGAGCCAGCTGGGGACCACGCCTGACAAGCCTTACAAGAAATCCGCCCGTATCGTGGGAGAGGTAATGGGTAAGTACCACCCTCACGGAGACAGCTCGATATACGACGCCATGGTGAAGCTGGCCCAGAACTTTTCCACCAGATATCCTCTGGTAGACGGCCACGGAAACTTCGGCTCCATCGATGGAGACGGTGCCGCCGCCATGAGGTACACAGAGGCAAGGATGTCCCCTTTCTCGCTGCAGATGGTGAGAGATATAGAAAAAGACACCGTCGACTTCATGGACAACTTCGACGGCGAGGAGAGAGAGCCGGTGGTCCTCCCTTCGAGAGTGCCGAACCTGCTGATCAACGGGTCTAACGGTATCGCCGTAGGAATGGCCACATCCATCCCTCCTCACAACCTGGGAGAGGTGATCGACGGCTGCGTCAAAATGATCGACGACGATGACTGCACCATCGAGGACCTCATGAAGATCATCAAGGGACCGGACTTCCCTACCGGTGCTCAGATCATGGGGAGAAAAGACGTCCGCGAGGCATACATGACTGGCCGTGGAAAGATACAGGTGCGCTCCAAGTGCGAGTTCGAGGAGAGCACAAGGGGCAAGATGAGGATCGTGGTCACGGAGATACCTTTTCAGGTGAACAAGGCCAGGCTCATCGAGTCCATGGCAGACCTCGTGAAAAACAAAAAGATCGAGGGAATCACGGCCATCCGCGACGAGTCCAACCGTGAGGGCATGCGCATAGTCATCGAGCTCAAGAAGGACACGAATCCTAATGTTATCCTGAACAGGCTCTACAAGCATACCGCCCTCCAGTCCAGCTTCAGCATCATCATGCTGGCCCTGGTCAATGGAGAGCCGAAGATCCTGAACCTTTATGAGATCCTGGACGAGTACCTGAAGCACCAGAAGAACGTGATGACCAGGCGTACGAAGTTCGACCTGAACAAGGCCGAGGCCAGAGAGCACATCGTGGAAGGATTGCTCATCGCCCTGGACAACATCGACGAGGTCATCAAAATCATCAGAGAGAGCTACAACGACGCCAGAGAGCGCCTGATGGTACGCTTCGGATTTTCCGAGAAGCAGGCTCAGGCCATCCTGGACATGAGGCTGGCAAGGCTGCAGGGACTGGAGAGAGAGAAGCTCCAGGACGAGCAGAACGAGCTGCTCAAGAAGATCGCATACTACAAGGAGCTTCTCGCCGACGAGCACAAGCTCATGGGCGTGGTAAAGGACGAGCTCCTGGAGATAAAGGATCGCTACGGCGACAAGCGCAGGACGAGCTTCATCAAGGACACCGGAGAGATCGACGAGGAGAACCTGATCAACGAGGAGAACGTCGCCATCACCTTCACCCACCTGGGATACATCAAGAGGATGCCAGAGGACACCTTCAAGGCCCAGAAGCGCGGAGGCAAGGGAATAGTCGGACTCACCACCCGTGAGTCCGACTTCGTGAAGGACCTCATAATGGTATCCACCCATGACACCCTCCTGTTCTTCACGGACAAGGGAAAAGTCTTCAAGATGAAGGCATACGAGATTCCTGAGGCTTCTAGGACGGCCAAGGGCACTCCTGTGATCAACTTCCTGAACCTTGATTCCGGCGAGAGAGTCACTGCCGTGATCCCTATGAGGGACTACAACGAGGACGACTACCTGGTTATGGCCACCCTCAACGGGACCATAAAAAAGACTCCGCTGAACCAGTTCGAGAACATCAGGAACAACGGCCTCATCGCCATCAACCTGAAGGACGACGACAAGCTCATCGGAGTTGCCGACGCAAGAGGAGACGAGAACATCTACATCGTCACCAAGATGGGCAAGGCCATTGCCTTCTCCGGAGACGAGGTAAGGAGCATCAGCAGGACAGCCGCAGGCGTCAGGGCCATCATGCTCGACGAGGGAGACGAGGTCGTCTCCATGGAGCTGGATGACGGATCCAGAAACGTCAGGATGTTCGTCCTCACCGAAAAGGGCTACGGCAAGCGCACCGCCCTCAAGGAGTACAAGCTCCAGGCCAGAGGCGGCAAGGGCGTCATGACTTACGACAAGAACAAATTCGAAAAGACCGGATTTATAGTAGGCGCAGCCCTCGTGACCACAGACGACGAGCTGATGATCATCAACTCCAACGGTGTGATCATCAGGATCAGGGCCAAGGAGGTCTCCACTTCCGGCAGGACCACTCAGGGCGTCAAGATCATGAAGGTGGAGGACGACGACAGGATCGTGTCCTTTGCAAAGGTCGTTGACGACGATGAAAAGGAAGATCCGAAGGGCGAGGGTTCCAGCGACCAGCAGACACTGTTCTGATATTGAGGTTTCTGCGGACCAGTGGATGTTGATGCGACATCCCGGTTTCTGCGGAATACCGATATAAATCGTGGTAGAATATCCACGGGACAGCCACGTATCCGGCTGTATGGAATTTCCGTCACCGATCGGAAACAATTGTCGGTGACAACGGCCGAAGGCGGCGATAGAAAACGTCGTTCAAATGCGGCGATTTTCGAGAACGGATCGAAGGATCGGATCAGGAAATCGATTTGATACGACGTATCGAGACATCTGTTTGAGAGAAGGTGATCATATGCTCAAGGATCTTATCAAGGAAAACAGGAGCACCAGGGGATTCGACAGATCCCGAAAGGTCAGCACAGAAGAGCTGAGAGAGATGGTGGACTGCGCCAGGCTTTCAGCTTCCAGCATCAACAAGCAGCCGCTGAGATTCTACATTTCAAACGAAGAGGACGAAGTCAGCGTGATAACGTCCCACGTGAAGCTGGGAGGTCTCCTTCCGCAGCTCGGTCTTCCTGTAAAAGGCACCGAGCCTGTCGCGTACATCCTCATCTGTCAGGATACGAGAGTGAGCTTCAGCAAGGAGGGATTTTCCAAGGACGTGGGCATCTGCGCACAGAGCATCACGCTTGCCGCCACCGAGATGGGACTGAACGCCTGCATGATCGGAAATTTCCTGGGAAAGAGGCTCGGCCCTGCTATCGGCCTCAAGGACGACTATGAGATCAAGCTCGTTATCGCCATTGGCAAGTCGGCCGAGAAGATACAGCTGGAGGACATCTCGTATGGAGAGTCCACCAACTACTACAGAGACGAAAACGGAGTCCATCACGTTCCGAAGATACGCCTGGATGATGTGGTGATCAGCAAGGGTCATCAGAAATAGGTGTAAACGACCTGGGCTGATCGAGCAGATCGGAAAGTCTGATGTCTCGACCGGCTTTGGTCTGTGTGGATGAACCGGACAAGACTGAGACAGGAAAGCTTAAAAGTCGAAATATAATTAGATCGATACAGTAGAACAGAGGCTGACGCATTTTCGAGATGCGTCAGCCTCTGTTCGTACGTGTTTTTTCGATGCAATGTACAGCAACTCTATGAGGTTCTTGGATCAGATTCCGGCTCTTGAACTGGTTCTGGTTATGGTTATGGTCCTGATCATGTCTGACTCGAATTTCTGGTCGCGAGCTGAGCTACTCCACGAAGTCCACTTTTTTCCCGGTGAGTTCCTCGAGCCCCTTGAAAACTGTCTCTTCTATCTGGGTGTGTATGGTCGCCTGCTCTCTCCTGTCCATCTCTTCGATGTGGACCAGAGGATGGATCATGCACTGGTAGTGGGCCGGATGGAAGCTGCCGTATTCCTCGAAGGTGTGGTATGTGCCTTCGATGGACACAGGGAGGATCGGGACTTTTGCCTTCTGGGCGAACTTCAGGCTGCCTGCCTTGAAGTGGCGGACCGGGCCGCCCTTGCTCCGGGTTCCCTCGGGGAAGATGACGAGGGAGTCTCCCCTCTTCAGCCTTTCGGCGCCCTCTCTCAGGACCTCGATGGCGCCGCGGGTGTCTCCCCTGTTCAGGAATATAGTGCCGGTGAACTCGGCGGCGTCCTGAATGAGCTTGACGCGGGAGAGCTCCTGCTTTGCAACGAATCCGGTCTGCATTTTCTGGAAAACGTAGTACATCAGGAGGATGTCTGCGTATCCCTGGTGGTTAGGGACGATGAGCACAGGGCCGTCCTCGGGGATGTTTTCCTGGCCGTAGATATCATAGGTTATCTTGAGTTTCGGGGAGATGTTGCGGGCAAATTCAGAGGTCCCCTGCACCTGGAGTTCCCGGGCCTTTGCAAAATCCCCTTCTGCCCTGGCCTGCCTGATCCCCGGGCCGTAGTGTTTGTTGAAATGGTTTATTCCTGCAGCCGCCTTGATCAGGGCACCGCCGGTGGTAAATGGGTTCATTCTGTGATCCTTTCCATTGAAGGCGGCCGCGCCGCCCGAGCAATTACAGAGAGTATAGCACAAAACGGCCTGCAGGCGGTGGATTTGGTGACATTGGTGGCATGCCGCGAGCGTGGCGAATGACCGAAAGATTTTTTTTCGGGAAAGATCCCTGTGCCACACAGCCGGCCATCCGCTATAATTAAGCGAGTTAACGCAATTTAAGATAAGACGGTCGCAACACGACAGATACGAGAGGTGCATATGAAAATTGTGATACAGAGAGTCACCAGGGCTTCTGTGACTATAGACGGAAAGGTCGAGGGCGAGATCGGGAAGGGCTTCATGGTCCTGGTGGGTATCGCTCAGACGGACACTCAGGAGATCGCGGACAAGATGATCAGCAAGATGTGCAAGCTGAGGATATTTGAGGACGAGCAGGGAAAAACGAACCTTTCTCTGGCGGACGTCGGCGGCGAGGTGATGATGATATCGCAGTTCACGCTGTATGCGAACACGAGGCGCGGAAACAGGCCGTCGTTCATCGAGGCCGGCGCGCCGGACATGGCGGAGCCGCTTTACGAGCACATGATAGAGGAGTGCGGAAAGTACGTGGATCACGTGGCCCGTGGGAGATTCGGGGCGGACATGAAGATAGACCTGCTGAACGACGGGCCTTTTACGATCGTGATGGACTCGGACGAGATGCTGATGCCAAGAAGCAATAATCATTGATGTTCCGGGATGAAGTTCTTGAAAAACTCCTTGATATATTTTTTCAAGGCGATATAATGCTAGTTGGTCTGACTACGCGGACCGATCCTGCACCGCAGGGTGCCACTAGTCCACAGGAGGTGAAATAATGAGAGATTATGAAGTGCTGTTCGTTCTCGATCCAACACTGGATGACGAGAAGAAGAACGGACTCATCGAGACCGTTAAGGGCATCATCAATGCCGACGGAGAAGCCGGAGAGGCCGATGTCTGGGGCAACAGAAAGCTTGCCTACGAGATCGACAAGAAGAAGGAAGGATATTACGTTGTCCTGCCTTTCAAGGCGAACCCGGAGCTGCCTAAGGAGCTCAGCAGAAGGCTCAGGATCTCTGACAGCGTAATGAGATTCATCGTTACCAGCACAGAGGAATAGGCAGGCCTGCATAAGGTCATGAACTTGCAGAGAAAGCAAGAGGTGTAGACATGAATCAGGTCGTATTGATCGGTAGATTGACAAGAGATCCGGAGCTGAGTTATACAGCTAACAGCCAGACTGCAGTAGCCCACTTCACTCTTGCTGTAGACAGACCTACGGCAAGGAGAAATGACGGAGAGCAGACGGCTGATTTCATCAGGATCACGGTTTTCGGCAAGCAGGCCGAGACATCCGAGAGGTATCTTTCCAAGGGCCGCCAGGTGGCCATTCACGGAAGGATCCAGACCGGAAGCTACACGAACCGTGATGGAGCTCGTGTTTATACCACAGATGTCATCGCTGACAGGGTGGAATTCCTGGGCAGCGGAAACGGCGGCGGACGCGGCGGCCAGGGATATGACGGAGGTCAGAGATTCGATGGAGGCAACGGAGGAGATTCCTTCGGACAGCCTGACATGGGAGATCTGCCGGACGCATTCCAGGCAGCAGAGGACGACATACCGTTCTAGATCGTCCGGGACCGCGACCAATTCTTAACGGAAGGAGATAAGTCTAATGAGCAATGGATTCAACAAGCAGAGACGCGGCGGAGTCAGAAGAAAAAAGGTCTGCCAGTTCTGCGCTGATAAGGACAAGAAGATCGACTACAAGGACGTGGAGACACTGAAGAAGTTCACCACAGAGAGAGGCAAGATCCTGCCTAGAAGAGTGACAGGAACCTGCGCTATGCACCAGAGAGCTGTTACAACAGCGATTAAGAGAGCTCGTGTAGTTGCCCTTCTGCCATTCGACGCTGACCTGAACTAGTTCGGCGCGACGAGAGACGGCAAGCGGGAGGTCGGAGAAATTCGCCCTTCCGCTGTTTTTTTTTACTCCCGAAAAGATATATAATGTTGTAGAAAGCGTGCGGCATTGCCGCGGGATCCCATATTTTCAAGGAAAAGGAGAAGAACCGTGCTTGTTGATATGACTTTGAAGGCATACGTTGACGATCTCAGCTCCGACTCCCCTGCTCCCGGCGGAGGCGCTGCTGCGGCGCTCACAGGAGCTCAGGGTGCGGCCCTGGTCATGATGGTGGCCAACCACACGAAGGGCAAGAAGAAGTACCAGGAGTACGAGGAGCTGATCGCATCCGCTCTGGAGGATGGCCAGAAGCTCAAGGAGAGCTTTCTCAGAGGAGTCGATGCGGATAAGGAGGCTTTTGGAAAAGTTGCTGCAGCCTACGCCATGCCAAAGGACACCGATGAGGAAAAGGCTGAGCGCAAGGAGTCCATCGCGGAGGCATCCGTGCCGGCGGCGGAGGCACCTCTTCAGGTGATGAGAGACGGCCTCGCGGGGCTTGAGCTGACGTATTCCCTCATGGGAAGATCAAATAAGAACCTCGTCAGCGACCTCTATGTAGCGGCTATACACCTGGAGGGCGCGGTGGCATCGGCGGCTTATAATGTTTTTGCCAACACACCTGGATTCAAGGACAGGGATCTCGGACAGAAAATGTCCGACGAGGCGGAGGAGATCCTCAGAAAGTCCGCCGAGATGAAGGATAAAGTACTGAATTTCTAATGATCGGAGCTATCAGATGAAGACCAGACACAATTCCAAGGGAATGTATTTTCTGCTGATGATTTTTTACGTCGCCATGACGGCCATCATGTTCGTACTGGGCATGCTGTCCAACAGTGGCAAGATGTATACTGTTTTTCTTTACGTCGTAGCGGGGCTCTGGCTACTCATGGCCTACAGGGAGTACCACGCATGGCAGCTCGACCGTGACCGCTTTGAAAACCCGGTATACATGGACGACCTTGCCACCAGTGGAGGCAGCCGTATCGGCAAGAACAAGAAGAGAAAACAGAACCAGAAAAATCAGGGAAGGAGAAAATAGGCGCAAGGCCTTGTATAAGCAGGCCTTAGACCTGGAAAGAAGCTTTATTTTATGGACTTGTATCTGGCGAGAAAGCCCAGCAGAAGAAGGACCGCAGTAAAATACGTGGTGCCATCCATGCTTTCGAATCTCTGCATTTTCCTGTTCACTGTGATCGACGGGATATTTGTGGGAAACGGCGTGGGAACAGATGGTCTTGGAGCAGTTAACCTCGACCTTCCGGCGGAGACCATGATCTACGCGGTCTTTCTTGTTACTTCCGTAGGAGGCTCGGCCACCGCGGCCATCGCCTTTGGCTACGGAGACGAAAAAGAGGCCAACAAGGCTTTTCTAAACTCCCTCGCTGTCACGTTATTCATCGGCGTCATCTTCACGGTGGCCGGCGTTTTCTTCACCGAGCAGATCTGCAGAGCCCTCGGGGCGAGCCGGACCTTCCTGGAGCCTGCGGCTGACTACCTGAGGTGGTACTCTGCATTCTCCATCGCCGTGGGACTCTCCGCGTTCCTGCAGGCCTTCTGCCGGAACGACCGTGCTCCGGGCCTTGTGAGTTTCGCCGTGATCACCGCCACACTGTGCAATATCTTCCTGGACTGGCTCTTCATTTTTCCAATGAAAATGGGCACAGCCGGTGCCGCCATCGCCAGCGGCATCGCCCAGACCATGGCGTGCGTCATACTGTTACCCCACTTTTTCTCGGGAAACAGCAAGCTGCGTTTTTCTTCCTTTAAGCTTGACCTGAACCTGATACGCGAGCTTGCGGTGCGCGGGCTCCCCGAGTGCGTGGCCCAGCTTGCGACCCCGGTGATGACCCTCTGCCTGAATCTGGTGCTGGCTCGGATGGTGGGCGACGTGGCGATCAACGGCTTTTCCATAATAAACTACGTTTCCTACCTTGCCCTCGCCCTGTTCTACGGGACGAGCGAAGGGCTGCAGCCCCTGTTCGGCAGGTGCTACGGGCGAAAAAGCATCGGCAGCCTCAAGTATTTCCGCAACCTCGGTCTCAGGATAAACGTCTTCGGGAGCCTGGCAGTGATGGTACTGCTGGTCGCAACCGCTCAGCCGGTATGCAGGATGTTCGGAGCCGGTGCAGCCGTGACCGCATACGTGGTCTCCGTTATGCCACTCTTCTGCTGGGGCTTCATCCCGATGTCCATCAACGTGATGTTGGCGACCTACTTCTATTCCACATCCCACTCCGACTACGCCATGATCATCAGCGTCCTCCGCAGCCTGATCATGGACTCGCTGGTGATACTGATCTTCCCGGTGATCTTTGGCCCGGGGATAATATGGTATTGCTTCGGGATATATGAAGTCTTCGTGATGCTGGTGGCACTGGCGCTTTCCAGGAGGTCAAGGAAAAAGAAGCTGCGCGCCGCGTGAGTGTGCGGCTGCGAGGTAACAAGCGGAGATTCGATCTCACGAAATGCGCGGAACTACTACGGTTCGTGGGCTCTGAGACCGCAATGATTCCAGATGTTGGATCATGGTCTCATGAAACGCGTGGAATTTTGAAGATCCTGAAGTTCTAAGACCTCGTGACGATTTTCTCTGGAAATCCATGGGCTTCCGACCGGAAACTGTTACCAGGCTGACAAGATGTAGAGCGATTGGAAAAGATTTTCCAGGGGAAACGCCGAAAAAGCCGTGTTTTACCGGAAAAAGTTCGGTGAACTGCCTTTCAAAAAAATGCAATCGACATACAATCTCAAAGTTACGCCACACGTGCGGCGTAACTTAGGCTATTGAAAGATTTGAGTCACATCTGCAGGTCACACGAAAAAAAGTTTCTGCATCTGTGAGACCACAGATTGAGATAGATTCAAAAAACCAATCAAATTTTCATGTAGTGGGCGCTTGCTATCCATTTCTAAAGCTAAATTTTTCCAGGGGAAACGCCGAATTTTGGGCGTGTGAAATGGAATCAAATTACTGTATAATCATTCATTCATCTGTACTCCCTGAATTCTTAGAAATTTCCTTGATCTGTGTATTTACATTTCACGTGGATCATGATTCGATCGCCCGCGATCGGAAACGGGCACCGGTTGCAGCCGTAAGCAGGGCAAGAAAGTGCTGGACCGGTATCGTTATCGGAAGCTGGAACCAAAAAAGAAGACTGTCGCAGTTCTCAAACGCGGCAGTCTCAATTCATTCTCTATTCTATTACTGTGTTACTGTGCTCATACGGTCGCTCGCCTCGAACGCTCAGATCACTTTTCCCGGTGCGCGTCGATGTAGTTCGTCACCTCGCCCCTGTACTTTTCCGCTTCAGGTGTCCCCGGCGGGATTATGGAGTGGTCGATGAGCACCCTGATGGTGTCGTACAGATATGGCTTGTACTCGCTGAAGGTCACCGGCTCACCCTTGAGAATGATGTTGTAGCAGGTGGAGTTTATCATTTCCAGGATGGTGAATATGAGCAACATCGGCTCGCGGATGGCGATGTCTTCCTTGGCGAATTCCTCCATGAGGAACTGCTGGAAGCTACCTATCTCCTCGTTGTCTTTTGCGGCACTGGAGGAGTTCACCAGCATGCCCCAGCTGAGGTTCTTGGAGATGAACTTCAGGAGCGCAATGTCCTTTGACAGGTAATTTATCACGTAGTCGGTGATGAAGATTATCTTGTCCGTGATGGTCATGGCCGGTGCGCCGGCCTCCTCCTGTTTCTTCTCATATTTCTTCAGCTCCTGGACCGCCTTGTTCAGCAGGATCGCCGACTGGTTCACGATGAGCTGCTCGCGGATCTCCGCCTTGTCCTTGAAGTAAAGGTAAAAAGTTCCTTTTCCCACGTCGGCCTTTGCGGCGATGTTATCGATGGTGGTTTTCGAGAATCCTACGGTGGTAAAAAGCTGGTAGGCACTCTTCAGAAGATCGTTTCTTTTCTTCCGCTTCTTTATTTCGTTCTTTCCCATTTATGTCACTCTTCCAACAGCGCTGCACACGGCACGGCCCGGAGAGCCCGGGACGCCCATGCAGACGTAACTTTTCCTAAGAAACTCTATCATTTTACTGACTGCGCGTCAAGGCGCAAAATGACTCATATTCACAATTAGTCACTTTGATTTTGTTGAAAAATTAAGGTGCTCAAAATCAACAAAAAATAATCAAAAAAAATCCAACAAAATATTGACCAATGGTCACTAGAGTGGTATGCTCTTGAACGTAAAAAGACTGAACGTTGGTCAACTATTGTAAATTTAAAGGAAATGCTGTGGAAAGGCGCATTTCAAAACTTTTGAGGGGGATGACAAATGAGATTCGGCGAAAAAGTAGTAAAGCACCGACACATCATTCTGATAGTGGCAGTGCTTTTGTTGATCCCGTCCATCATCGGCATGAAGGCCACGAGGATCAACTACGATATGCTGACTTACCTTCCTGACGACATCGAGACCATGAAGGGCCAGGAGATGCTTCAGAAGGACTTCGGAAAAGGCGGATTTTCACTGATCGTAGTTGAGAATATGAAGACCGGAGATGTCAGCAAGCTGGCGAATGAGATCAAGGACGTAAAGTACGTCGACAGCGTCGTTAACCTGGAAGACGTGATAGACCCTACCGTTCCTCAGGAGATGTATCCGACCGAGATCAGGAAAAATCTCAAGAACAAGGATGCAAGTATGCTGGTGGTCTTCTTCAAGACTTCTACGTCTGACGACAGGACGCTGGAGGCCGTGCAGAAGATCAGAGGACTTACGAAAAAAGACGTATATGTATCGGGCCTAAGCGCCATGGTAGTGGATCTGAAGGATCTGTGCCAGCAGGAGGAGTTCAAGTACGTGGCCGTAGCGGTCATCCTTTCGCTGGCGGCAATGATGCTGCTCCTGGATTCCTTCGCAGCACCGTTCATCTTCCTGATATCCATCGGAATGGCGATCCTGTACAACATGGGAACGAACATCTTTTTCGGGGAGATATCCTACATCACGAAGGCCATCGCCGCGGTGCTCCAGCTGGGAGTCACGATGGACTATTCCATCTTCCTGTGGCACAGCTACGCGGAGCAGCTTGGCAAGATGGGCGGAGATGAACATCGACTTGATGCCATGGCCAAGGCCATCGACGAGACCCTGACCTCGGTAACAGGTTCGTCAGTCACCACGATCGCGGGATTCCTCGCACTTTGCTTCATGACATATACGATGGGAAGAGACCTTGGTCTGGTAATGGCTAAGGGCTGCCTGCTCGGCGTGATCACGGCCGTAACGGTTCTGCCGTGCATGATCCTCGCTTCTGGCAAGCTCCTGAACAGAACAGTTCACCGCAGCCTGATCCCGGACTGCAGCAAGCTGGCCGAGGGACTCACCAGCCACTTCTGGATATATCTGCTGGTGTTCGCCATCCTGCTGGTGCCGGCCATCCACGGATACAACAACGAGAACGTGATCTACGATTTCACCAAGATGCTCTCCAGCAGCTCTAACGACGTGGATCTCGGACCGAGGAACTTCAGCGTATCCAACGATAAGCTCAAGGAAGACTTCGGAATAAGCACGACACACATGATCATCGCCGACTCCAGCATGTCCGACAAGGACGGCAGAGCGATGTGCGACGAGATAAAAGACCTCGACGGAGTCGAGAACGTTCTGGGGATTGATTCCTTCCTTGGAACATCGGTGCCTAAGTCGGTCCTCCCGGCGCAGCTCACAGGAAGCCTGACGGCCAAGGGACACCAGCTGATCATGGTGAACTCGGCGTACAAGGTATCCACGAACAAGTGCAACAAGCAGCTCGACCAGATCAACAGCATAGCTCACAAATACGACAAGAGCGCCATGGTAATTGGAGAGGCGGCGGCGACCAAGGATCTGATACGCATCACCGACAAGGACTTCAAGGTCGTGAGCCTGATATCCATAGCGGCGGTGTTCGTGATAATTCTGCTGGTTCTGAGATCCGGATCCCTGCCGTTCATACTGGTGGCGACCATCGAGTTCGCCATCTACGTGAACCTGGGAATACCAGGGTATACCGGCCTTGAGCTCCCGTTCATAGTCCCGGTGTGCATCAGCACCATCCAGCTGGGGTCCACGGTAGACTACGCGATACTGATGTCCACGAGATACAAACAGGAGAGGATGACCGGCAAGGCCAAGAGGACGGCCATAGAGATAGCCGCGAGCACCTCCATCCCATCCATACTGGTGAGCGCCATCGGCTTCTTCGCCGCTACGTTCGGAGTGTCGATCTACTCCAACATCGGCATCATCAGTACCCTGTGCCAGATGATGGCGAGAGGCGCGATCATCAGCATGCTTTCAGTAATACTGGTACTTCCGTCCCTGCTGATGGCATTGGACGGCCTGATCTGCAGGACGACAAAAGGCCTGAAGGAGGTCTACAGGAGAGATCACGAGAACGGCGGCAGCGAGGCCGCAGCACAGTAATTATTCTGAGGGGGATTTTAAGATGAAAAAGGAAAAAGAAAAAAGGTTATCATCCGGAAAGTCTTCGGCAGCCAGGAGGCTGGGCGCAAGCACGCTGGCCGTGGCGATGATCGCCACATCTTTCATCGGAGCCGCCGGTGCGGGAACCTTCGCTGCGTCGAAGTCTGACAGCACAGACGCGAGCAGCACCGGAAGCTACAGCGATGTTTTTTCCGAGAACAGCTCCAGCAAGAAGGACAAGAGCGAGACCGTATATGCGATCCTCGACGCGGACGGCAACAAGGAAAAGGTAGTCGTGAACGAGTGGCTCACCAACAAGTCCGGAGCCGACGAGATCAGCGACACATCGAACCTGAAGAAGATAGAGAACACATCCGGAGATCAGAAGTATACAAAGGATGGGGATCAGCTGACATGGAAGGCAAACGGATCTGACATCCACTACCAGGGCAACACCGACGAGGAACTCCCTGTGAACGTGAACGTTTCCTATTACCTGAACGGCAACGAAGTATCTGCCAGCGAGATCGCCGGAAAGAGCGGCGACGTTGAGATCCACTTCGACTACGATGTGAACAGGACCGAGGTAGTAGACGGCACATCTGTTACAAAGCCTTACACGATGGCCAGTGCAGTAGTGCTCGACGGAACTCATTTCTCCAACATTTCCGTCAGCAACGGGAAGGTGGTAAACGACGGTAACACCAACATGTGCATCGGCGTCGCCTTCCCGGGCCTGGCCAGCAACATCGGCCTGGGGGCTTCCGGAATCAGCATCCCTGAGTCGGTGGTCGTGAAGGCTCACACCGATAACTTCCAGATAGACGGCACCTACACCGCGGCTATGTCCGGCGTGCTGAGCGACATCAACACCTCCGGAGCCAGCGGCGTGGAGAGCAAGGTCAGCCAGCTGGAAAGCGGGCTGGATCAGCTGGTAAGCGCTTCGGACAAGCTCCTGGCAGGAACTGACGAGCTGAAGGCCGGCATCGACCAGCTGCAGGCTGGAGCTGGGACCCTGAAGAACGGAACACAGGAGCTGGCCACAGGTGCGGATCAGCTGGACAAGAGCGTGAAGTCAAGCGGGAGCGACCTGAGCTCGCAGATACTGACAGATGATCAGATCAATGCATACGGAGCACAGGCAAAGGCGATTGCAGAGGCCGACAAGGACGGTAAGATCGATGCAGGTGCGCAGCAGGTGACTGACAGCATCATGAACGACGCGGTCAAGGAGACCGTGCGCCAGTCCGTAAAACAGTCGGTAGTTGGAGTTCTGGTACAGAATGCCGGTGCTACGAGCATCGATCAGCTCCCTACAGAGGCTCAGAAAAAGATCAATGATACAGCAGATGTTATTGCAGAGAAAGCAGCCACAGAGGCCAGCACGAATACCACCGTTTCCAGCGGTATCAAGGCCGGCGTAAAGACTGCGATGACACAGACCGCCGGGACCGCCGCCAGCACAGCTACTGTCACTACGGCGACAACTTTCAATGACAAGATCAAGGCCGCAGTCCAGAAGCTCTCGGCACAGATGAGCGCCCTCTCTGAGGGTACCGGAAAGCTCAGTGCGGGAGCCAGCAAGCTGAACAGCGGAGCCGGAGACCTTTACACAGGCACTGCTAAGCTCAGCGCAGGCGCAGCCACCCTGGACAGTGGAATGGCACAGTTCAACAAGGAAGGCATCCACGCCATGGCAGACCAGCTGAACAGTTCTCAGCTCCTGTCTATAGGCACAAGGCTCAAGGCCGTATCAGATGCAGATAAGATGGATTACCTCGTGGGAGGAAAGTCCGCAGGCATGTCTGGAGAGAGCAAGATCATCTTCAAGACGGCCGAAGTAAAATAGCCCCTCAAATTAATTCTTTATAAAAGCCCCGGAAGAGAGGAAGAAATTCCGATCCGCCGGGGCTTTTAAAGTTTTTGTTTAGTGCGTCAACGCATCAACTGTCGTGTCACCGGGGACGTTTCCGGCTGATGCGTTCTAAAGCACGATCTTCGCAGCGCCGTAGATCCCGGCCGCCGGGCCAAGCTCTGCCAGCTTGAACTGGGTGTCCCGGGAGGCGTGGAAGGCGTTCTCTCTGTATGATCTCTCGATGTCCTTCAGGAATGGCTCTCCCGCCAGGGATATCCCCCCGCCTATGACAAATACCTCAGGGTCGTAAACGCAGGACACATAGGAAAGAGCTTTTCCGATAAGATGCCCCGTCTCACGGCGCACCTGCAATGCGAGCTGGTCGCCGTCTCGGGCGGCGTCGAAAACGTCTTTTGCGGTAAGACGGTCGTAGGCCATGCGCCTCAGTATGGTTGAATACTGAGGGTATTCCTTGAGGAGCGCCAGCGCTCTCTTCACGATGCCTGCGGCCGCGGCCCGCTGCTCCAGACATCCGGTGCCACCGCAGGAACACATCTCACCGCCGGCGTTCACCATCTTCATGTGGCCGATCTCCCCGGCTGCCCCGTTGGCCCCGGTGATCAGCTCGCCGTCGTATACGATGCCAGCGCCGATGCCGGTACCGATGGTGACCATGACCTCGCTGGAGTATCCCTTTCCCCCGCCCTGCCACATCTCGCCGAGGGCGGCGAGGTTGGAGTCGTTCTCCACGCGGATGTTGGAGAGGCCGGTGATCATCTGGAACCTTCCGGCGATGTCGGTCACGTCCCACCCCATGTTCACGCATCTGTTCACGGTGCGGTGGTCCTTCACGGCGCCGGGCACGCCGACGCCTATGCCAGCCAGGTTCTCGGGGCTCAGGCCGTGGCTCTTGAGCATCACGTGCATGGAGAGGCCCATGTGTGGGAAAAATTCATCAGGATCGGTAATGCCCTCGGTCTCGATGTTGCGCTGTTCGAGCAGGGTGCACTCGTCCTCCCGCGGGTACTTCTCGTCGTGGACCGGAGACTGGCGGAGCTGGAAAAGCCCCATCTTTGCAGTGGTCCCGCCGATGTCGATGCCGAATGAATATTCCATGTTCTGGCTCCTTTTCGTGATGCTGTTCGGAAAAACGATAATTAACCGTGAATTAACATTAGTTGGCTTTTTGACTTTACACAGTGATCTTAGAATGTCATTGAACTTGAGATGACGGATCCATCAAGAGCGAATGGGGTCATCGGTTCCGGGAGCCAGGCGTATTTGTAAGGCCAGAGGGCCTTAGTGAGCCGGCTCTAAATAAGCCAACAATATTTTAATATATTTTACTACCTAAAGGAGAAAAAAATGAAAGAAACATCTAAGAGTGGAAAGAGGAGCAAAGTCTTCAAGGTATTGGCCCTCTCCTGCGTACTGGCAATGGCGGGAGCTGTATTCACAGGCTGCGGAAACAGCAGCAGTTCCTCCTCCTCAGAGAAGGTCAAGGGCACACTCACGGCTTCCGGTTCTTCCGCCCTGCAGCCTCTGGCACAGCAGGCAGCTGATGACTTCACTGCCGAGAACCCTGACGCTTCTGTTACCATCAACGGCGGCGGATCCGGCACAGGACTTCAGCAGGTTTACGATGGTTCTGTAGATATCGGAAACTCCGATGTATTCGCTGAGGAAAAGCTGGACGCATCTCAGGCTGCTGAGCTGAAGGATCACGAGGTAGCTACCATCACTGTTGCCGCAGTAGTAAACAAGGATCTGGGAGTAAAGAATCTCACGACTGATCAGCTCACAAAGATCTTCACAGGTCAGATCACCAACTGGAAGGATGTAGGCGGTCCTGATGAGGCTATCATGCTGGTAACAAGACCTTCTTCCTCCGGAACAAGAGCGCTGTTCAAGCAGTACGCCATCGGCGGACAGGAAGAGACAGCAGGATCTCTGGAGACAGACGACTCCGGTACGCTCCTGGAGGCTGTTAAGCAGAACAAGGGTGCCATCGGATACGTTGCTCTCTCTTACCTCGTAAACGACAAGGACGTTGTAGGAGTATCCATCGACGGAGTAAAGCCAAGCCTGAAGAACACATACAACGGCAAGTACAACGTATGGGGCTATGAGCACATGTACACAAAGGGCAAGGCAAGCAAGATCGAGAAGGCTTACATCGACTTCCTCACAAGCGATGATTACGCAGAGAACGTTGAGAGCCTGGGTTACGGAGCTATTTCCAAGATGAGCGACAAGGCCATCAAGAACCACGATAAATAAGCCAACCAAACACATTATCCATAACAAGTCAGGGGCGCGGGGCACATAAGGGTCCCGCGCCTTTGGCCAGTGTTGAGTGAGTGTTCAAAGTGTTCTGCCAGCATACAGCTGGTGCTTAGGAGGAAAGACAACATGTTCAAAAAGGAATATCTGGGACGGGGGATAGTCACCGTCTGCGGAATATTCATAATCGCCCTTACGCTTGCCATCAGCGTATTTCTGCTGGTAAAGGGAACCGGGGTGTTCACACAGTTTCACCACAGCGTAGCCGAATTCCTGTTTTCAGACAACTGGGCGCCTAAAGACGTTCCGGGAGAGGGCGGCGGCCACATCGGAGCCAGCATTTACATCATGGGTTCCCTGATGACCTGTGGACTTGCCCTTCTCATAGCCGTGCCCTTCAGCCTTGCGGGAGCAATATTCATTGCGGAGATCTCCCCTCGCCTGGGGTCAAGAATTCTCCAGCCTGCCATCGAGATCTTCGTAGGGATCCCTTCGGTAGTCTACGGCTGGGTAGGACTCACCATTCTGGTGCCGTTCATCAGAGACAAGCTTCACGCACCTATGGGAGGATATTCGGTGCTGGCAGCGGGAATAGTACTCGCGATCATGATCTTCCCTACTATTGCAACGGTTGCAGCGGACGCCCTGAGGGCTGTGCCCGACTCCTACAGACAGGCGGCCTACGGTCTGGGATCCACCCGCTGGCAGCTGATCTACAAGGTGTCGGTCCCTGCGGCAAAATCAGGGATCTTCACGGGAATAATTCTCGGCCTGTCCAGGGCGTTCGGAGAGACCCTTGCGGTGGCGATGGTCATCGGAAAGACCAGAGTATTTCCTAAGGGCATCCTTTATCCAACCAACAACCTGACTGCAGCCATCGCCGCAGATATGGGAAATACAGCAAACGGCGGAGAGTACAACATGGCTCTGTGGGCCATGGCTCTCCTGCTCCTGATCATTTCCCTGGCCTGCATCGTGGTCATCCACCTGCTGGCCCGCTCAGGAGAGAAAGACAAATAGGAGGAGTTCATGAACGAAAACAGTTCCAGGTACAAGAGAGTAAGAGGCGTGGACAAGTTCATGACCGGAGTGTTCTACGGGATCGGAGGGTTCTTCATACTCCTGCTCATCGTCCTTGCCGCCTACATCATAGTAAAAGGCATCACAAGCATATATCCGGGGGTCTTCAGCTTTACCAGCATGGGGATCGGTAACCAGTTCTTCAACACCATCTATCTGGTATTCCTTTCCCTTATCATCAGCGTTCCGCTGGGAGTGGCCGCAGGATCCTACCTGGCGGAATACGCCAGAAAAGGCCGCCTTACCGAGATGATCACCATGAGCATCGAGGCCCTGTCCTCCCTTCCATCCATCGTAGTAGGCCTGTTCGGATATCTTGTATTCATCCTTATGACGGGAATGAAGTGGAATCTCCTGGCAGGAGCCATGGCAGTGACCATCCTCAGTCTGCCTGCCATCACCACCACCACGAGAGACGCCCTGGCCGCCCTCCCCGCCCACTACAGGAGCGGAAGCATCGGCCTCGGAGCCACCAGGTGGCAGACGCTGTGGCACGTGCTTCTTCCGGCCTGCGTCCCGAGAATAATCACAGGAGTCATCCTCGTTGCGGGAAGAGGCTTCGGAGAGGCCGCAGCACTTCTGTACACATCGGGACAGAGCACGGTCCTCAACTGGGCCAACTGGGACATCACATCCCCTACATGCCCTCTCAACGTGTTCAGACCGGGCGAGACCCTTTCCCTCCACATCTGGGTGATGAGGACCGAGGGAAGCATGAATCCTCACTCGGTGGAGATCGCCAACGTATCATCCATGGTTCTGATAATCATGGTCCTGGGCTTCAGCCTTCTGGCGAGATACCTTTCCAGGAAGCTTGACGAGAAGAACAAGGGAGCCGCGAAGTAGCACTGAAGCGCAGGGGCTTTTTCAAGGAAAAAAAAGAAACAGACGCACGGCGTCATTTACGGAGGAAGAGGAAGAATATGGAAGGAATAGGAATTCTCAACACTGCAGGCACAGGAGCCCTGGCCCGGGAGAGAGCAGATGAGGAAACGCAGACGGTGACAAGAACAGCATCAGACGAAAACCTGAAATACAAGATCAGGGATCTGAATCTCTACTACGATACGACTCAGGCCCTGAAGGCCATCAACATGGACATCAAGCCTCACGAGGTCACAGCCATGATCGGACCGTCCGGCTGCGGAAAGTCGACCCTGCTCAGGACACTGAACAGGATGAATGACCTGGTGGATGGTTGCCGCGTGGAAGGAAAGGTCATCCTCGACGGGACTGACATATACGGGAACATCGACGTGAACGAACTCAGGAGAAACGTGGGAATGGTTTTCCAGCAGCCTAACCCGTTTCCGATGTCGATATACGACAACATAGCCTACGGTCCGAGGATCCACGGGGAGAGGAACAAGGCCAGGCTGGATCAGATCGTAGAGGAGTCTCTGAAAAAAGCCGCCATCTGGGACGAGCTCAAGGACCGCCTCAAGAAAAGCGCTCTCGGACTGTCGGGAGGACAGCAGCAGAGGCTGTGCATAGCCCGCGCCCTTGCGGTGGATCCGGACGTTCTCCTCATGGACGAGCCGACATCCGCTCTGGATCCTATCTCAACCACCATGATCGAGGACCTGATCCAGGAGATGAAGGACAACTACACAATAGTCATCGTGACCCACAACATGCAGCAGGCAGCGAGAATCTCGGATAAGACCGCATTTTTCCTCCTGGGCGAAATGGTGGAGATGGACAGCACTGATGTGATCTTCGGACAGCCTAGGGACAAGAGGACAGAAGACTACATCACGGGAAGATTCGGCTAGAGATACGTCCTCTTACACCGGAGTCCGGCGGCCAAGGCGGGCGCGCAGCCTGCGCCGATATGGAACTTGCTGGATGCCCGGTGCCTGACGAAGGATGAAAATACTTTTTTTCAGAAAAAAGTGACAATAAGGAGAGAAAATGAGGAACAAGTTTGAGCAGGAGCTGGAGGCTGTAAAGGTCAACCTGGCAAAGATGGGTGCCATGTGCGAAAACGGCATCGACATGGCCATCAACATGATCGCAAAGCCAAGCACAGCCCTCGAGGCGGCCATTTCCGAGACGGAGCAGGAGATCGACGACATGGAGAGCCAGATCGAGAGCCAGTGCCTGAAGCTTTTCATGAGGGAGCAGCCTGTGGCCAGCGATCTCCGTGCGGTGTCCGCCGCAATGAGGATGATCTCTGACCTGGAGCGCATCGGCGATCACGCCGAGGACATCGCCGAGGTGGCCAAGTACCTGGCCCCTGGGGTGCAGAGCAACCGCTCCATGAGGGAGATCGAGGAGATGTCGAAGGCCGCATCCGAGATGGTACGCAACGCGGTGAAGGCCTATGTGGAAAGGGATCTGGAGCTGGCTGACTCGGTCCGCAAGGCAGACGATGTCGTGGACAGCTATTTCGCCTCCATCAAAAAAGACATCGCAGAGGACATTTCCAAAAATGTTGAGTCCGCCCAGCAGGGCCTGGACAGCCTGATGGTGGCCAAGTACCTGGAGAGGATCGGCGACCACAGCGTGAACCTGGCCGAGTGGGTCAGATTCATGATCACAGGGAGCAGGTACGAGAAGGAAAAATTTCAAAAAACATATTGATTATCGATATGCTCTGTTGTATTATGCAGTTAAGAAAACATATCGTTTTTCGATATACCAGGATCGCATCGCGACGGCCAGACATGTCGCACGCCCTTCTGCCGAGATCCGACATCCAGCTTTAAACGGCGAGCCGCGAGCACTGGCACTTCGAAAAGATTTTTCCCTGATCGTGAGGTGAATGTCATGAAACATATTACGAGTAGAGAGAATTGCGGACTAAGCATCACTGAAAAATTAACGGCGATTTTTACATTACTAATGATGCTGGCAGGTATTCCGGGGTTGATTGTATTCTTGATGCAGATCGTGGGTTCTTCTGATAGATCTGCTCTTCAGGTTCTGCATTTTCTGTATCTGGTGAGCATGGTGGCCGGGGTGACGACAATTATGGTAAAGGTAATGGTTTTGCCTGGTAATCCCAAGGAGTTTAAGGCCCGCAGCTGCCGCGGCACATTCAGAAGTTGCGGCAATATTTTTATTTTCCTGGCTCTGTGGGAGCTGGTCTACGCTTCTGCGGATGGGGTTAAAACCGGGCTTTTTGAGATTTTCAACCTGGAGATCACACTGCAGCTTATTCTGTTTGTATTTAATGCCTTTATAATGTACTCCATCGCCCGTTTTCTTGATGTGTATGCAGCCTATGAAGAGGATTCCAGGCTGACGATATGAGGCTTGAAGATAGACCCAGAAACCCAGGCTTGAGGAGAATCACAGGCTCGAAATCATGAGCTGGTATAGATTGGTCGGCTAAAGAGAGATCTGGATTTGTTGGGCCTTGAAGGTGAAGCTGGGACTTGGAAGGAGAAGAAAATATGGCGATAAAGATGAATCTGGACAGGCTTCTGGAAAAAAGGGGTGTTACCATCCGGGAGTTGTCCGAGGCCATCGGCATAACGCCGGCGAATCTGTCGGTGCTTAAAAACAATCATGCCAGGGCCATCCGCTTTTCCACCCTGGAGGGCATCTGCAGGTATCTCGACTGCCAGCCGGGTGAGCTGCTGAGTATGGAGGATGATGAAGCAGAGCCGTGATGCGGCTCTGCGTTGGTTATGGTTTGTTATGATTGGTTATGATGGTGTTGATTTCGGGAATTGAATAGCCCGGGATTATGGTAGCTGCTGAATGTTGTGCAAGCAGGACAAGACAGGGCAAGTAAGGACAATGTGGTACAAGGGAGGACAATGGATTACAACGGATGAGGAACGCTGCATTTTGAGCGTGGGAGACGATTGTACTTGAAATTAATTTCCACGATGCAGGCTGTGAACTGCTCTTTCTTCTTTTTTCCTTGTAATAATTCCCGATTCGTGTTAACATAATTAACGCGTTCGAGTACATCGAATGGGAAAACTGAACAAGTAATCATATGTCTCAGTAGCTCAGGGGACAGAGCACCGCTCTCCTAAAGCGGGTGTCGGAGGTTCGAATCCTCTCTGGGACACCATGAAAAATCAAAGAACCGCCGCGTTTGGGTAAATGTGGCGGTTCTTTTTTTATATCTTTACTTAATGTGTCTGTGCCCGGGCGTCGTGAGCAGTAGAGAAAGCAGATTTGGACATCAGTACTGCTCGGCCCGGCGTCGTGAGCAGTAGAAAAAGCGGATTTGGACATCAGTACTGCTCGTAACGGGTGTCGTGAGCAGTAGAAAAAGCAGATTCGGCCAGCAGTACTGCTCGGCTCGGGCGTCGGGAGCAGTAGAGAAAGCGGATTTGGACATCAGTACTGCTCGTAACGAGTGACGGGAGCAGTAGAAAAAGCAGATTCGGTCATCAGAACTGCTTGGCCCGGGCGTCGGGAGCAGTATAAAAATCAGATTCGGCCGGCAGTACTGCTCGTGACAGGCACCTGGAGCAGTATAAAAATCAGATTCGGCCGGCAGTACTGCTCGTGACAGGCACCTGGAGCAGTATAAAAAGCAGATTCGGCCAGCAGTACTGCTCGGCAAGGAATCCGGAACTGTTTCAAGTAGTGTCAGTATTGTCATATATATAATTTGAGCAGTATAAATTCTGATTATAAGAAAAATACTGCTTCAGCCGTTCAGCCGTTCAGCGCTTCAGCCGTTCAGCGGTTCAGCCGTTCATCAGTTTAGTCATACTGATAGTTATGTAGATAGTGCCGAACAAGATAGCTGCCGTACACCTCACTTGTTTTGCAACTCCCTTTCTTCATCTGTTTGATAGCTCCCGTCCATCGGCAAATAGTGACAAATGTGGTGACATCCCCCCTCTATTTACAAAAAAATACATACTTCTTACATCAGAATACCTTTTTGCTTATGTCTGGTTGAAACATGGAAATACACAGTGGAGAATGCTTTTACATCGCTTACTGGAGTAAATAGGAAGGGTACTTGGTATGAATCGATTTACTAATATTAACATCAGAAATGGTAACCCGGACAGAATGAACAGGAATAAGAATACTGATATCCACACATGGTTCCGTGTACTAAGCGATCTTATTTCAAAAACCGAACTGTTTTTGAAAACAGCTCCTGAAGGTTCTATTTGGAGTTCGAAAAGAAATAATGGAACATTTCAGTATTACTATGTACAGCCTGGAACGAGGATGAGGGTATTTATCCGGCAAAATGATATGTCAATTGCAAGGGAGCTGGCTCAGAAGAAGTATGTTTTAATGCTTAACAAAATAGCGATTCATGGTATGAACCGCCTGAAAATGACGGAGGTTTTTACAGAGTTGGATCTGTATGGCATATATGATGAAGCATATTATCAGCTGTCAGAAGGATTAAGAATTCTTGTAAAACCGTGGAAGGAGCCAAGAGATGTTTTTCTTGAAACCAGACCTATGAGCCTCTGGAACATATGGGCAGAGAAAGAACGCAGGTATCAGATCGTGGTGAGATGATGGGTTCCAAGTCGGAGGTGTTAATTGGCAATACCCTTAACAGGCGAAACATCGAATACCATTATGAAAAACCTTTGTTACTTAAGAAAAACAAAATGTTCCGTCCGGATTTCACACTGATGAATATCTACAGCAGGCGGGAGTTGTTTTGGGAGCATCTGGGAATTGTGGATAATGAGCATTACGCATCTAACGCAATGAAAAAGCTCATGATTTATGAACAAAATGATATTTTTATTAATGATCGGTTGATTCTTACCTATGAGACAGCAAATGATCCTCTGAACCTGAGGACCATCAACGATATCATTGACCAGATCGAGTATATGCTAAAATAACCTTTACGATTTTGCAGAATGACTCCAAACCTGCAAATGTGGACCTCATGTGGACCCCATTGGATGGATATCCACCAGAGATCCTCCTGAAAAACCATTATGCAAGCGTTATTTCAGCCCCGGAAATCCCAGCTGTCTCAGCGCCTCAAACAGCACGATGTTGGCGGAGTTGGAGAGGTTGAATGACCGCAGCCGCGTCTCCTTGCTCATGGGTATGCGGATGGCCCACTCTTTTCGGGATCCGATGAAGTCCCGCGGAAGGCCGGCGGTCTCTTTTCCAAAAAGAAGCATGTCTTCGTCGCGGAACTCGGCCTGCGTGTAGAGCTTTTCGCCCTTCGTGGTGGAGAGCCACATCCTGCGGTCCCCGTATTTTTCAAGGAAATCATCCAGGCTCTCGTGTATCTCCAGCTTTACGTACGGCCAGTAATCCAGGCCGGCACGGCGGAGGCTCTTCTCGTCGAGACTGAAGCCAAGGGGCTTCACCAGGTGAAGCACGCTGCCGGTGGCGGCTGCGGTGCGGGCGATGTTTCCGGTGTTCGGCGGGATCTCAGGTTCGACGAGTACGATGTGCAGGGACATTTACAACCTCCGTTTTTATGGAAAAATGCAGAACCAGATGACAAAACCAGTCTATAATAATTCTTTGACTGACGGCTAATGATTATAACACTAAAATCGTGCTGTGGATGTGGAGGCCATCGAATGAAAAAAGCTTTGATCACTTTTATGAAGATCGCGGTATTCTTTATGGGATGGGCCGTTTGTACGGCGATAGACATTCCAGCTGAGGATCCGGCTGTCTGGAGGTTCTTTGCCGAACTTGTTCCACTGGCATCGATGATCCTGTTCACGACCGTGTTTATCCTCATAGAAAAAAAGAATGTCAGGATCCCGATCGCAGCGAATGCCAGAGAAGGAACGCTGGTCGGGACGATTGCTGGAATTATCTGGATAAGTGTATCGGCTGGGATCCTTATCGCAACTCACCAGCTGGTGATAACAGGAAAGAACCATATCCAGATACTGTGGCTCTGGATGCTTTCTGCTTTTATCAATGTGATCATGCAGGAACTCCTCGTCCGTGGATATATTTATCAATTGCTCAAGACAAAATATGATCTGCCTGTGGCGATCGTTGTTTCCACAGCGCTGTTCAGTTTGATGCACGGAGGTGCATTTGAGGCAGGCCTGCTGCCGGTCGTGAATGTGATTACGATGTGCCTTTTCACCACAGCTTTATATGAAGCGGAAGGTACCCTGCTTGCTCCAATCATGGCTCATGCAATATGGAACATCGTGGGAGGTATCGTTCTCGGCGGAGTAAGCCTGGCAGATGATTATCCAAGTCTCTACAGCATGACTCCGTCTGATAACGTGATCCTGTCCGGCGGCACATGTAAGATCGAGGGAAGCGTTGTGGTACTGGTCGTCAATATCGCCCTGATGCTGATCTTTTTGCGTTCCGCTCGGAAAAGACAAAATAAAGATTGACCATTAAGGCCGGCAGGGTAATAACATTTCAATTTAAAGTAGTATCAATATCCTCTTCTTTTATTGTTGTGTTGGATTCTACAGATTACGGTGCAACCAAAAACCGGGCCGCAGAAATCTGCGACCCGTAAGGAGGAATGCCTGTCACGGCAGACCATATATCTATTTTTCAGCAGCGCCTTTCAGCATTGCCATCAGCTCAGCCAGGTTTGGGCTCTTCCGCTGTAGTTTTTCGCCGGTCTGGATCTTCAGCAGGCCGTCATACTTCTCGTGAGGCAGTACGTAGAATTGATCTTCCTCAATAGCTTTGAACACCAAATCGCCGATGCCGTCAATTGGATATCCGGTCTCGATTACGTATTTTGCCTCAGCCTGGCCCTTTTTGAAGGCCTCGCTCTGATAATAAGGATCCCTTTCATCCTTGAATCTCTCAGGCCTGTACCACTCTGAGTGATCCAGGTTGGTCTGCACGTATCCAGGGCAGAAAACACCCATTGCGATGTCAGCGCCCTGAGCCTGCAGCTCATAGTTCAGGCTCTCAGACAGAGCAACGGCTGCGTGCTTTGTGGCGTAGTAAGGAACCATTCCCGTGAAATTGATGACGCCGGCCACTGAGCATGTGTTCATGATGTTGCAGTGAGTGCCCTGTTCCAGCATTACAGGAATTACCTGTCTCATGAAATAAACGTGAGCCATGAAGTTGGTCTGGACTATCCACTCCCAGTCTCTGAGAGGCAAGTCGTAGCCCTTGCCAGGAACGGCAACGCCGGCATTGTTCATGAGCAGGTCGATGTGACCGTATTTTTCGAGAGCGGTTTTTACGACCTTTTCGGTCTCCTCGTAAATGCCCACATCGGCAGTGACCAGAGTGATATCCTCTGCGCCCCACTCCTTAGCCAGGGGATCCAGTTTTGCCAGCTCGTCGCCCATAATATCAACGGCAACGATCTTCATTTTTCTCTTAGCCGCCTGCTTAACGAACTCCTTGCCAAAGCCGTAAGCCGCGCCGGTGATAATTGCTGTTTTTCCTTCAAAATCCTTCATTGTAAGAACCTCCGCAAGAATTCCTGTAAAAGTTGATCTATAAGTAAAAACCTTATTCGCTTTTCGAAGGGTTGCGGGCCTTCGGCAAAACAGAGACCCGCGACAGTCCTTTATTGCTATTCTGTTCCGCCATGCAGCGCGAACAGCAGACTACTTCTTTCCGCCCTTCATGAAGGCTGTCTGGTCGTACCATGCAGGGATGACCTTGACCATCAGCTCTTCAGGATCCACATCCTCCAGGTATTCCAGAGAAGTGATCAGCAGATTGTTTTCAGCGTATGCACCGCCGATAATGGTGTTCACCGGCAGGCAGCCCCATGGATCATCTGGGCTTGAGTGGAGCTCCAGCTTCTTGATGTATCCCGGAGTCCATGCATCGTAGGTGTAGTTGCACACGTTGCGGATCAGGCCGGTATTCTTGAATACGAACTTTCCTGTTTCGTCAGGGAGACGGTCGAAGTGGAAATAGTAACCGCTTCCGGATGTTACCTTGCCTGGCGCAGGAGCCTGGTAGAGCACGTGTGTCAGCGGGCTGTTATAGCTTCCCAGCTGCAGCTCAGCATCTACGATCTGATATCCTCTTCTTGAAACGCCTACAGTTACCTTGCCGTCATCGTTTTTGCGGATGAAGAACTCGGCATCCAGCTTCTTAGGGATTGCAGAGTTGTCACGGCCCAGCTGTGTGGCCATTTCAGCACCAGGTCCGCCCAGGAGGCTGATGGTGTACAGACCTACCTGACCCTTGTATGTGCAGTAAACTCCCAGAATGGTCTCATAGTAGTTATCTGCAAATGTAGGATCCTTGATGTGGCAGACGCTGACTGTTACTACAGGGAGCATGAATGGCTCCAGTGGAGCAGGCAGCAGTTTTTCAATGGCTTCAGGATAGGAGAGGTATGCCATGTATACACCTTCCTGTCCCCTCATGTTGGAAACCTTGGCGAAGTTGCCCAGCTCGTCTTTAGTGATCACGAAGCTCGGTTCAGGAGTTCTGAAAAGGTTTGCACCGATTTCATATCCTGTTCTTGTGGCAGGGGCGATGGTGCCGTCCTTGATGGCAGAGCCAACCAGGCAAACAGGGATGCCCTTCTCTTCCAGCCCGGCCTTCAGGCTCTGGTCAGGCTTGTATCCCAGAGAAAGAACTACAGCATCGGCTGTCACTTTCTTTTCTTCCTTTGTATCAACGTTTTCAATTACGACGCCGTCAGCTTCGATGGACTTCAGGGCGTTGCCCAGCTCCCAGGCCACATCCATCTTCTGGAGCCTGGACATAACATCCAGAACGTTGTTCTTGTATGCGTTTGTACCTGCTTCCTTCAGCATGTCAATGAAGGTGACTTTGCAGCCCTTGTCGCCCAGGAATTCACCTGCCTCAAGACCCGTAAGACCGGCGCCGACCATGGCAACTGATTTTCCGGAAAGATCTTTCTTTCCTGTGAGAACTTCCTCTATGGTGTAAACGTTGCTTCCCTCAACGCCAGGAATGGAATTAGGGAAAATAGCTGCTGATCCAGTAGCCAGGATCACAGCGTCCGGCTCGAGAGCTGCGATGTCCTCAACTGTAGCCTCTTTGCCCAGCTGAACATCAACGCCCAGACGATCAAAGCTGTCTCTGAAGTAATCTGCGATCCATTCCATCCTCTCTTTCAGCGGAGGCTTTTTTGCCAGGTTAACAGTGCCGCCCAGAGATTCCTGACGGTCTATCAGAGTAACTTTTACGCCTCTCTTTGCCAGTGTTTCGGCTGCTGTCATTCCGCCAGGGCCGCCGCCGATAACGACTACATTATGGTCTCCAGTGTCCGGCTCCAGGTCGCCGTAGCGATACTCTTTGCATGTTCTAGGGTTGAAGGCACACTCCAGAGGGAGTCCTTGTGCGTTGAGGCTCATGAGAGTCTCGAAGCATCTGAGGCAGTTTATGCATTTCTTAAGTTCGCTTTCTCTGCCCTCCTGGACCTTTCTGCCCCATTCAGGATCGGCCAGCCAGGATCTGCCCATTCCCACGAAGTCCACAACGCCCTCATCCAGGAAGGACTCAGCAACCGCAGGCTCGCGGATGGATGAAACGGCGATAACAGGAACAGATACGTTGTCTTTTACTGCTTTTACAAAAGGCTTTCTCCAGCCCTGAGGGAATGAAACCGGTTCGATTGCCATGAGGCCTGTTTCGTAGAGGGCGCAGCTCACGTCGATGAAGTCAACGCCGGCGGCCTCCAGAGTTTTGCAGATCTTGATGCCGTCCTGGATGTGGATGTAATCTTCGGTAACGCCGATGGTGTCCAGGAACTCATCTACAGATACACGGCATCCCAGAGGAAAATCAGAGCCGCATTTCCTGCGGATGTCTTCGATGATCTCCAGGACGATGCGCATGCGGTTCTCGAAGCTGCCGCCGTACTCGTCAGTCCTCTTGTTTGTGTAAGGTGAAAGGAACTGCTGGAGCAGATAGCCGTGAGCGCAGTGAAGCTCGATGCCGTCGATGCCGGCCTTCTTGCATCTCAGGGCTGCGTCTCCGAACTGGCCTACCAGCTCGTGGATCTCGTCCAGGGTCATTGGCCTGGTTTCCTGCTTGGAAACGTTGCACATCCTGTCAGATGCTGATACGCAAGGCTGGCCGCCGATAAGGGCGGAAACCCCTTCTCTGCCCGGGTGGTGGAGCTGGATGAAAATCTTCGATCCGTATTTGTGAACGGTGGTGGCCAGTTTTGCCAGGCCAGGGATGTGCCGGTCGCTGGTAGCAGACAGCTGGCGGAACATTCCTGCTCCGGTAACGTCGTTTACCCTGCAGATCTCAGGCATGATGAGACCGCATCCGCCCTTTGCTCTTTCTTCGAAATATGCCAGCATGGCAGGTCCTACAGTTCCGTCCAGCTCGGCCAGGTTGGTTCCCATAGGGGTCATTACCAGCCTGTTCTTGACCTCTACATTTCCGATTTTTCCTTTTTCAAATAGCTTGTCGTACATTAAATTCCTCCTTTCAGGGGATCGCAGCATTGACTGCCCGGTAATCTGAGCACGGGACCGGGTCCGGGGAAAGCACTCAGATCCTTGGATGGCATTATCTTATTAGAGGCGCTTGTATTTTCATAGGTGCACGATGCATGATAAATTGTTGACAATTTGGTTATGGTGTACTACTGTCATGGCAGGAAAATAATAAACAGATCCCGCAAAAGTGATGTTGGAGGAGGGAGGAAACGGTATCCGTGAAATTTTGCAGAATCGTTGAAATATTAGGAAAAAAGTACAGAATATCCATTGCTGAAGATAACTCGGAAAAAGACGTGGACAGGGTCCGCCTGTGGGATGGAAAGACATCTTCAGACGAAGGAGCGACTTTGTATTTTAGTTACGGTAAACATACGGATGATCTACCCTCTCTGTGTGTTATCGTGGGAGGGGAAAAGGAAATAACTTTGTATAATGAGGAGGCTTCAGAGCTGAGAGGCAAGAGCCTGGCGGTGGTGTCCGAAGAGGATTTTGTCCCTGCTTTCAACTATGCACAGGACTTTCTCGCCAGCCACCATAGCAGCAGCTTTTACGCATATCTCTCCGATGTGGCCGGCAGAGTGAGCAATTACGATACTCTGGTAGACATTGCATCTCAGTCGTTTGGAGCTTCACTCGTTTTTATCGACAGGGATTTCAGGATATTGAGCTATTCCACTCAGGTACCTGTGACAGACAGGATCTGGGCGCAAAACATCGAGAAAGGCTATTGCGACTACGAATTCATCCAGGCGGTCCGCAAGCTGAAGGCCGTCAGGGAATCCTTTTCAGATGCGACCCCGATGGAAGTGACGTGCACTTCTTCTCCTTTCAGAAAGCTGGCAAGCCGCGTGTATTGCCGGGGGGCCTGGATCGGTTTCCTGATACTTATCGAAGGCGATACAAGTTACCGTCAGAGCCATGTTGATATGCTCCATTCTCTCAGTGATATCCTTGCCCAGTTTATTATGGATCATTCCCCGGAGCTCCTGTGCCAGACGGATGAGTATCACCGTTTCCTCTACAATCTGATAATAGGTGCACCGCTTGAATCTCAGCCTGAGGCCTATAGAGATCTTGATTTCAAGAAGCCTCTGCAACTGATGTACATCAGAACTGAAGATAGTGAGAAAAAAATCAACAGAAGTCTCAAAATAGAAAAATACCTGAACAAAAGAGATCAATGCCAGATTTTCTCCAACAGGGAAAGCACTATAGTAATTGATGAAGCGGAGGCGCTTGCAGATCCCGAATATCTGTTGGAGGGCATCCCTGAAGACGTAAACATCTGTGCGGGGATAAGCCTGCCTTTTGACAGGGTGGCCAATTTGAAGGCGGCTTTAAAGGATGCGAGAGACGCACTGGCTATCGGCGTTGAGATGGAACCGGGTAAATGCATTTATACGTTTGCGGAATATGGGATGTATGTGATGCTGAAAAATCTGTCATCCATGGAGGATATAAGGCGGTACTATCACCCTGCGTTTTTAGTTTTGCAGGACTACGACAAAAGTCATGAAGGAAATCTTCTGCCTACTCTCCGTATGTTCCTTTCTACAGGTCAGAGCATCAAGGAAACTGCAGAAAAACTGTTTATGCACAGGAATTCGGTGATATATCGTCTGGAGAAGATACATGAAATGACATCGGCAGATCTCCATGACCCGGAGATATGCTTCCGGCTGAGACTTTCGTTTGCCATATATGAACTGATGAGTCGATGATCCCGGTATTCTCCCGCAACGCATTTCGTTGTGATTCCGGCATATCCCGGCTGCACCTGCTTACGAACACCATTTTCCTTGCAATAGGCACATAAATAATATAGAATTCTTTGTAATATATCCCAAAATAGTACGGTAGAGAAGGAAGAATTTTATTTCGGGCCGCACGGCCTTTTGTCATGCGGGCAGAAGCGGCTTTAAGGGGTGACATGGATGTTCAACATCAAGGAAATACAGAAGGAATATAAAGACAAGCTCATAGATGCGGACTTTGCGGCCGGGCTGGTGAAGAGCAACATGCGGATCCACTTCGGAGTGGGAACGGACTCTTCCGTTTACATGGACAAGGCTCTCGGGGAGAGGCTGAAGAACGACCGCCTCCTCCGCGGCCTGGAGATCCAGTCAGAGACGGCGATCAGGAGCGACGACTTCGAGACCTTCAAGGCGGTGCAGGACAACGTGGAAGTCGCCCGTTTTTACTCGTCCCACTTTTCCGCGAGAGACAGAAGGATGATGGACAGGGGCAACTCCTGGCACGTTCCGATCATCTTCAGCGAGGAGTCGCTTTACTGGGGCCTGGAGGACAACTATTTTGACATCTGTTGCATACAGGTGGCCCCGATGGACAAGTACGGGAACTTCAACTTCGGGCCGATCAATGCAGACCTTCACGGAATAATCCAGAACTCCAAGACCGTGATAGTGGAGATCAACGAGAACATGCCGATCGCCCTTGGGTACGAGTCCCACATCAACATCGCGGACGTGAACTACATAATCGAGGGGGACAGCCCTGAGATCTGCACCATACCGAACAAGCCGGCCACATTCGAGGACAAGCGCATCGCCGAGTTCATAGTGGAAAAGATCCGTAATGACAGCACGCTCCAGCTGGGGATCGGGGCTCTACCGAACTGCGTGGGGAACATGCTCGCGGAGTCCGACCTGAGGGATTTCAGCGCCCACACCGAGATGCTGGTGGACGCCTATATGAACCTCTACTACGCGGGAAAGCTCACCTCCCTCAAGAGCCGGGACAAAGGCCTCATCGTCTATACTTTTGCAGGAGGAAGCAAAGAGCTCTACGATTTTGTGGACGACAACCCGATATGCTGCAGCGCCCCGGTGAGCTACGTCAACGACATATCCGTGATCTCGGACATCGACAATTTCATCTCGGTGAACGGGTGCATCGGCGTGGACCTCTACGGGCAGGTGTGCTCCGAGAGCACCGGCTTCCGCCACGTCAGCGGCACCGGCGGGCAGCTCGACTTCGCCCTGGGGGCGTTCAGGAGCAAGAACGGCAAGAGCTTCATCTGCACACACTCCACCAGGACCATGAAGGACGGGACCAGGGAATCCCTGATCCACAACATCCTTCCGGCCGGGTCGATAGTCACGACGCCGAGGTCCGCGGTCCACTATCTGGTGACGGAGTACGGCGCGGTGAACCTCAAGGGAAAATCAACCTGGCAGAGGGCAGAGGAGATCATCAACATCGCCCACCCGGATTTTCGCGAGGACCTCATCCAGGAGGCGGAAAAGATGGGCATCTGGCGGAACACCAGCCGCCGGGAGTATATCTAGGCGATGGTTTTCTGAAAAAATACTCAAAAAATCGCAAACACCGGTAACGAAGCCGGCGCACTGTAGTATAATCTATGGGTCCTGTGTGTTCTCTCCGAACAGAGGGCACACGGATTTTTTCTGAAAAAATATAACTCAGCGGGCTTTACAGAAGGTCGAAAAGACGGGGTCATAAAGCTTTGAGGGAGCGAAGCTCTCAAGAAGAAAGGTGGAAATTATGATTACAGCTGTAGTAGGAGCTAATTGGGGAGACGAGGGAAAAGGAAAGATCACTGATGTGCTTGCCCAGGACGCGGACTACGTAGTCAGGTTCCAGGGTGGCAGCAACGCCGGTCATACTATCAAGAATGACTACGGCAAGTTTGCACTTCATCTGATGCCGTCCGGGATCTTCAACAAGGACGCGGTAAATATCCTGGGAAGCGGAGTCGCTGTCAACGTGGACAAGCTCATGGAGGAGCTCCACGGACTGGAGGCCGCCGGTGTGGATCACGGAAAGCTCCTGGTGTCCGACAGGGCTCACCTGGTGATGTCCTATCATGTGCTCCTGGACACATATGAGGAAGAGAGGCTGGCAGGCAGGTCCTTCGGATCCACCAAGGCCGGCATGGCGCCTTGCTATTCGGACAAGTACGCAAAGATCGGCTTCCAGGTCGGAGAGATCTTCGCCGACAGGGACTACCTGATGCCGAGGATCCAGAACGTGTGCACCATCAAGAACGCTCTTCTGGAGAACCTCTACCACAAGCCGCTCCTGGATCCTGAAGAGATCTACAATGAACTCATGGGATACAAAGAGGCCCTGGCACCATACGTGGCACACACCACGGCGGAACTGAACAAGGGCCTGAAGGAAGGAAAGAGCATCGTCCTGGAGGGCCAGCTCGGCGCCCTGAAGGACGTTGAGCACGGCATCTATCCGATGGTGACCTCCTCCTCTACACTGGCGGGATACGGCGCCACCGGCGCAGGCCTTCCTCCTTACGAGATCAAGAGAGTCATCGCCGTTTCGAAGGCCTACTCCTCAGCCGTGGGAGCCGGCGCTTTCGTAACAGAGCTTTTCGGAGACGAGGCCGAGGAACTGAGAAAAAGAGGTGGAGACGGCGGAGAGTACGGAGCCACCACCGGACGCCCGAGGAGAGTCGGCTGGTACGACGCTGTCGCATCCAGGTACGGCTGCATGATGCAGGGTGCCACAGAGGTCGCATTCACAGTGGTGGACGTCCTGGGCTACCTGGACGAGCTGAAGATCTGCACTGGATACGAGATCGACGGCAAGGTGACCACAGATTTTCCTAACACGCCGCTGCTCGAGAAGGCGAAGCCTGTCTACGAGACAATGCCGGGCTGGAAGTGCGACATCAGCGGTATCTCTAAGTACGAGGACCTGCCGGAGGCCTGCAGGAACTACATCGAGCGCATCGAGGAGCTCATCGGAGTGAAGATCTCCATGGTGTCCAACGGACCTAGCAGAAGCGAGCTGATCTACAGGTAATAAACATTCGCGGAGAGGCCGCAGGAACGATGTCCCGGACGATTCGCAGACCTGCTTCGGCGCTTTGCGCCGACCGCAGACATGGGCACTGTCGAGAGATCTTTTCCGTGAAAAAATAATTTCAAAGAAAAAACACGACGAGGGGGGTGAAGCGGAGCCGCGGATGCTTGCGGCGCTGCGGAGCTGCCCCGTCGTTGATATTAGAGACGTTGACGCAGAACCAGAGGAAGAGGACTATGGGAGTTGAAGACATACGTCAGACCTGGGTGGAGATCGATCTGGACGCCCTGGCCTGCAACATTGAGAATATCAAGGAAAAGGTGGGCCCGGATCACGACATTATCGGTGTGGTCAAGGCCGACGCCTACGGCCACGGAGCCGTGCAGGTGGCGAAGGTGCTGAAAAAGCATGGAGTACAGAATTTTGCCGTCGCCACCGTGAAGGAGGCTCTCGAGCTCAGGAACGCCGGCATCAACGACCGCATCCTGATCCTCGGCATCACGCCGAAGTCATGCTACGACATCATCGTCAGCGAAGGCTTCGTTCCGGTGATCGGGAGCTACAACGAGGCGCTGGCACTTTCCCAGGCAGCCACTGCCATGGACAAGAGCGCCAGTTGCATGATCGCACTTGACACAGGCATGGGCCGCATCGGATACGTTATCAGAGAAGAGGAAGACATCGACGCAGCGGAGGACGAGATCGACGAGATCTTCAGCCTGGACAAGCTCATCGTGGGCGGGATAATTTCCCACTTTTCCAAGGCCGACGAGGAGGACAGCAGCTACACGGACAGGCAGCTGGACATCTTCAACAGGTTCTACGAAAAGCTCAGCGCCGACGGCTACTCCCTTCCCTTTATGACCATCGCCAACAGCGCGGCTATCATGGAGTATCCGAAGGCATATTTTGACGGGGTCCGCCCGGGCATCATCCTCTACGGCTGCTACCCTTCCCGCGAGGTGGACAGGAGCCTGCTGGACCTGAAGCCGGTCATGTCGGTGAAGGCTAATATCGTTTACGTAAAAAAGCTTCCTGAAGGCTCTGCCGTGAGCTATGGCGGCCGGTTCGTTGCCGACCGGGAGATGAGAGTTGCCACCGTCGGGATCGGCTACGCAGACGGGTACCCCCGCTGCATTTCCGGAAAAGCCGAGATGCTCGTCAACGGTCACCGCGTTCCTGTTCTGGGGAACATATGCATGGACCAGTGCATGATAGACGTCACAGACCTGCCAGAGGTCTGCAAGGGCACGCAGGTAACCATCATGGGGAGATCCGGGGACGAGATCATAACCGCCGACGACCTGGCGGAGATCGCCGGGACCATCAACTACGAGATCCTCTGCGACTTTGGCATGAGGCTGGACAAGAAGTACATACAGGCGGGCGAGTAGGCAAGGGCATGCACCCTGAGGCCTGGATGAGCGAACAGGCTGCCGACGATATAATGAAAAAGAGGCTTATAGGACAAAAACGTGCTATTGAACTGCTTTGATCATTGAAATCTCAATGATCAAAGCAGTTTTATCTTTATCTCACCGTAGGCCGATCAGAAAAACATGAGTTTCCTACGACGGGATAACGTTTGCATAACAGCCCTGATCACCACGGAGTACCACGGGGATCCGGAAAATCCATTTTTCGTCGTAAAAGCATGCAGAAATATCTTGTACGTTACCACGATTTTTTTGATATTTAAAATCTAGTGGTACCCCATAGTAGTTTTAATGAATCTCGGGGTAAAACTGGGAAACGCAACTCAGCACTGCTCGCCGCTGACTTAGACGGTATTTTCTTTCCCCACTTCCTATTCAAATGAAGAAAAAATTTTTTCCTTGGCCCTCGGGATGTACATATCGTCAATTGTTTAACGTGATGAACACAAAAAACGGCACTGTTTTGTGCTGAAGCACTATTATTCCGAGCAGACAGGCGATGTATCTGTTTGAATACACAAATTAGTGCGCAATTTTCTATACAATAGGAAATACAGGATTTGTACAAGCTAACAAAAACAGAAAATATTATTGTTGACATTACCAAATGGTTTTCGTATACTCTTGTTATCGCTTTTTCGAGACGGGCACATGTTCGGGACTGACGGATGCCCCTGTCCAGTATGGGTTTTGGAGGAAACAGAAAGAGCGGGAAACAGAAAGAACAGATCATAGTTTTGGAGGTTACTGTAATGAGTGATTCTGGCAAGTCTGCCAAGAGAAGTTCCTTTTCCGGCAGCATCGGTTACGTAATGGCCGCAGCGGGCTCTGCTGTAGGCCTGGGAAACATCTGGCGATTTCCCTATCTGGCGGCTAAGTACGGCGGAGGCGCGTTCCTCCTCGTCTACATTATTCTCGTAGTCACCTTCGGCTACACGTTGATGCTTTCCGAGACGGCCCTTGGACGCAAGGCCAGGAAAAGTGCAGTGGGCACTTTCAAGGCTTACGGTGGAGACAACGGTGCCTCCAGGCTCGGAGGATGGATCAACGCCATCGTTCCGATGATTATCGCACCTTACTATTGCGTTATCGGCGGCTGGGTATTCAAGTACCTGTACGCCTATATCGTGGGAGACGTTAAAGAAGCCGCCGGGGATTCCTACTTCGGCAACTTCATCACATCTACCAGCGGATCGATGTTCTGGTTCATCGTGTTTGCCGCGTTCACCATGGTGGTCATCTTCATGGGTGTTGAGAGCGGCATCGAGAAGGTATCCAAATTCATGATGCCGGTACTTGTAGTTCTGGCCTTCGTGATCGCTATATACTCCATGACGAGACCGGACGCAGCCGAGGGCGTGAAGTACTTCCTGATCCCTAACTTCCACCACTTCTCCTGGATGACAGTAGTGGCGGCTCTGGGCCAGATGTTCTACTCGCTGTCACTGGCGATGGGCATTCTCTACACATACGGCTCCTACATGAAGGACGACGTCAACATCGAGCACGCAGGCAACCAGGTGCAGATCTTCGACTCACTGGTAGCCATCCTGGCGGGACTCATGATCATCCCTGCAGTTTTCGCCTACTCCGGTGGCACTGCAAAGAACCTGAGCGCAGGTCCTTCCCTGATGTTCATCACGCTGCCGAAGGTGTTCGCAGACATGGGCGGATCCAGGATCGTTGGTGCGGCATTCTTCGTGCTGGTGCTTTTCGCAGCCCTCACCAGCTCCATTTCGCTGGCCGAGACATGCACATCCACATTCCAGGACGAGCTGAAGATCAGCAGAAACAAGGCTGCATGGCTCACAGTAGTCGTGATATTCGTTCTGGGAAGCCTGAGCTCTCTGGGCTACAGCGCACTGAGCAACGTGACTATCATCGGGATGCAGATGCTCGACTTCTTCGACTTCGCATCCAACTCCGTGCTCATGCCGATCGCGGCATTTGCAACATGCCTGCTTGTAGTGAGAAAGGTCGGACTGGACAAGTTCTCCGACATCGTGAAGGAGACATCTCCATTCAGAAGAGAGAAGATGTACAGAGTATTTGTAAAGTACATCGCCCCGGTATTCCTCATGGTTATCCTCCTGTCCTCGATCCTGTCAGCATTCGGCATCTTCTCACTGTAGAAGCGCGGGATATCTGAAAATACTGTGAACCAATGTGAAAATACCCCCGGGCCATTTGCCCGCCGGGGACAATACGGGTATAATCAACCGGAAAAGCAAAAGAGCGGGAATCGGCCCGCTCTTTTCTGGTTGTGCGCGGAAAGTGCGCAGACCGCAGAGATGAACGACCTCGCAGGCCTCCGGGCACCGGGAAAAAGCTTTTTCCGGAAGAGCGCAGGATGGCGGCAGGAGAGAAAAGGAGTGATCTGAGGAATGCTGGAAACTATCAACTACTGGGACGGTGAGCTGCTCATCAGATTTCAGGAGCTGGCCATCCGCCCGGAACTGACGCCAGTGATGAAATTTCTTTCATATATTGGGAACCACGGGATGATCTGGATCGCGATCATCGCGGTGCTGCTGTGTTTCAAGAAGACCAGACACGCCGGGGTGCTGGCAGCCATAACGCTCCTCATATCCTTTTGTCTGAACAATCTGTTTCTGAAGGAGATCGTAGACCGGACGCGCCCCTACGAGGCGCTGGATCAGGTGCGGCTCCTCATCGGAAAACAGCCGGATCCGTCGTTCCCGTCGGGTCACACGGCGAGTTCTTTTGCAGTAGCCACAAGCCTGGCGCTCTCCCTTCAGAGGCGCTGGGTGGGAGTCCTGCTGATACTGCTGGCCGCCGGGATAGCCGTGTCCAGGATGTATGTCGGCGTGCACTACCCTCTTGACGTGTTGTGCGGCATGGTGGATGCTATACTCATCGCCTACATCGTAAACTACATCGACCGTGAGCATCAGGAAGAGCTCAGGCCGTCGAAGCACTAGGAGCAGAAAATGGTACACATAGGAAATCAATGGGACGAGCTGCTGGCGCCGGAGTTCGGCAAGGAATACTATCAGAACCTGAGGCGCTTTCTGTATTATGAATACAAGGAGCACCAGGTGTATCCGGATATGTATGATATTTTCAACGCGCTGAAATATACCGATTATGAGGACGTGAAGGTGGTGATCCTCGGCCAGGATCCGTACCACGAGCCGGGACAGGCGCACGGGCTGGCGTTTTCGGTGAAGCCGGGGGTGCAGCAGCCGCCGTCGCTGGAAAATATTTTCAAGGAGCTGGAGTCGGATCTGGGTATCCCGAGGCCTCCGAAGGATCAGGGATGTCTCGTGCCCTGGGCGGAGTCCGGCGTGCTCCTGCTGAATACCGCTCTCACCGTCCGGGCCCACCAGGCCAACTCCCACCAGGGCAAGGGCTGGGAGCAGCTGACCGACAGGATCATCGAGCTGCTGGACCAGCGGGAAAAGCCGATGGTGTTCATCCTGTGGGGCGGTAACGCCCGGCGCAAGAAGGAGCTCATCAGGAGCGGACGGCACCTCATCCTCGAGGGACCGCACCCTTCCCCGCTCTCCGCGTACAGAGGCTTTTTCGGGGGAAAATACTTTTCCAGGGCAAACGACTTCCTCGAAGCCACCGGCCAGGAGCCCGTGGACTGGCGCCTTGAAAAAGCCCGTTCATGAGAAAACCACAATCCTGTCATTAACTGAAACTTGTTAAATGTTACAATACTCCCGCGGCAACACTGGAATTTTCATATCTCGTGCCGCGTGATATCAATCAGAGGAGATGTAGATCTATGAAGAAGAAACTCAAACGTTCAAAGCTTTCGGTCACATTCTATGTGATCGCCTGCATTCTGCTGGTATATGCTGTGTACTCGATGTTCAGCACGGTTTCTTACCTGAACACCTATTTCACGACATACGGAACATCCATCGGCGCTAACCTTGGAGACGCTATACCTTACATCATCAGCAACTCCATCGTGTACCTGGTGTACGCTGTGCTGGTGTTCATGGGCGCTGTGATCTTTGACGCAGTGAGAGCCCTGGATCCTGCCAACTGCCTGACGGAGGCCGAGATCGCCGCAAAGGAAAGGGAAAAGCAGCAGAAGGCTGCAGCGAAGGCTGCCGAGGCCAAGAAGAAGGAAGAGGAGAAGGCGAAGGCCGCTGTTGAGGCCGCTTCCAAGAAGGCTCAGGAAAAGGCCGAGAAGGGCGAGGCGCCAGTCGAGGAGGCAGATGCCGAGGCTGAGGATAAGACTGAGGACGCTGAGAAGGCCGACGACGCCGATGAGAAGAAGGACGAGGCTGACGCAGAGTAGTCCCGCCGTGGCGTAACGGTCCGGTCGGACGATCTTCGAGATTTAAATAATAATGGAAACCTGGATGAGCCGCGATAGATCCTTGAGCGAGCCAGCCCGACTGCCCGGCTGCCCGTCGGGCATGCCCGGAAAAAATAATTGTGGCAATGAATGACGAATTGTTGTATCATAGAAAAGGTTTCCAATACGGGGCGTTGGCGCAGCTGGGAGCGCGTTTGACTGGCAGTCAAGAGGTCAGGGGTTCGAACCCCCTACGCTCCACCAGATGAAATGAGAAAAGCCGCTGAGATCAACAGAGATGTTGAGATCGGCGGCTTTTTTAGTGCCTTTGCTAGTCTCATTGACCGTCATAAACGGTCAAAAATATGCCACATTTTAGACCACTATGCCACACTTTATGCCACACTTTTTACTCTCCCATGAATGCCAGAAAGCGATTCAGTGCCTCGGCCTTGTCAGACTGATAGACGTGATTGTAAACATCTATGGTGGTTTTTACGTCGGTGTGGCCCAGGCGGTCCTGCACTTCCGGGATGGATACCCCGGCCGAAAACAAAAGGCTGCAGTGGGTATGTCTCAGTCCGTGTGGCGAGATGTATCGAAGATCTGTGCCATCCACAGCCCGATGCATCATCCTGATCACCATCGATGGAGTTGTGAAGCTGCCTTTGGAATTTGGGAAGACGTACTCAGATTTGCACTTTAAGCTGTGGATCAGCTGCAGAGTCTTATCGTCCAGCATGATTACCCTGTTGGATTTGTCCGTCTTGGGAGTGTCGGATATGTATGCTCCTTGCTCTCCGTGAGTGACGGTCTTCGTGATCCTGATCGTGCGCTTGCGGAAGTCGATGTCCTCCCATTTAAGGGCGATAGCCTCTCCACGTCTCAGGCCAGAATAAGCCAGGAGGCGGAAAAAGACGTACCACTGGAGAGGAAGACGCTCTTCGCACAGATGCAGGAATTGCTCAAGCTCTTCCTTAGTGTAGAAGTTCATTCCCGCTTTTGCAGATCGGCCTGACTTAGACTTCTTCGGCCGGTCTATCATCAGAGCAGGGTTCTTGTCGATGACGCCTTGCTTGAAGGCAAAGTCAAGCACCTTGGAAAAGTAATTGAAGCGTCTTCCTGCGGCTGCTGGGTCTTTCTTCACCTGAGCCGTGGTCCACTGCTGGCATTGGAGAGGTGTGATGTCCTGGACACGCATTGAGCTGAAGGCGGGAAGGATGTGATCACGGAAGATCTGTTCAGTATGCCTCAGAGTGCTCTCCTTGACGGAGAGGCGGTAGGACTCCAGCCACAGCTCGTAGATCTCGCAATAAGTGATGTTCTTTGCCTTCGCCGGTTCCGCCTTCGCGATGATCTCCGCAGCGGCGAGCTGAGCTTCCCTCTTTGAGTCGAAGCCGGAGCGCTGGACCCTGACAGGTTCACCAGTGACAGGATCCAGGCAGATGTATGCCCGAAACCTGTATTTGGTCTCACCACGGACCTTGTAGCTTTCAATTTTCATGCTTGCCTCCTTGAAAGGACGGCAATGCAATGATAAACTGACAAAGCAGTGGATACAATCATTGCATTACCTTGAGCCACATCTGTTGCAGCAGGTGTGACTCTTTTTTACTTATGAAGTTGTTTCATGAATGTTTAGCTAGTGGCAAATGCCTTTTTCTTGAGCATCATCGTTTCACGATATTGCTCTGCGTCAGGAATGGCCTTGAACTCAACTGTCTTATCAAAGTTCTTCTTGACTACATCTTTGATTTCATCGAGTGTCACATTGAAAAATTCTCTGCGAGTATTGATCATGTTCAATTTCCTGTCATCGAAAGCTCTGTGAAGAGCAGCTTCCAATGCAGGAGCATCATCAGAGAAAATCATTGCATGGACGTCGAAATTGAATGGGACGGAAGCGTCACCCAGTTCATTTATACGATCAAGTGGCTCGAGCCTTCTGGTCATGCCGATCTTATAGACGTTTTCGCCAAAACTTCCTATGTTAGAAATGACATAAACATATCCGGCTCTCTTGTTTGCCTCACGGTAATCAATATCGCGTAGATTTGCCTCAATCTTTTCTACGTGTGCTTCAAGCTCTTCTTTCTTTTTCAGCAAATCAGGGTTTTTTGGATCCTGATCGAGCTGGAGAAGAAGAGTGCGAAGGGCGTTTTCATAATGCTTCTGTTCTTTTTTCGCGGCAGCTCTAGCCTCTTCGATTTCCTTTTGCAGCTTGGCTTCTTCACGAAGTCTTGCTCGTTCTTCCTTAAGAGCTTCCTTTTCCTCTTGTTTCTTTAAAGCGTATTCGTATGCAAGATTCAATTCATCAAGTTTCAATTCTAAATATTCAGGAACCAGACGGATTTCCATACGGGAATTCATCTTATTTAACTGATCGAAAGATTTCTCAATCTTCTTGCGTGTGTTTTCAACGGTGTTGAACTTGACGTTGTTGATCAGTACGTCGCATTCGTTATTGAAGGATCTGAGAATCTGTTTTACATTGTCGTTAACGAGGGCCTTGCCTTTAGAAAGGCTGTTATTCAAAGTGAAGTTCTCAGGGAAAATAACGGCGCGTTTTTCCTTCACCATCTGCTTTTGCTTTTGCCTTACAACAGACAATCTATCTTTGTATTGTTCTGAATTTGCAAATTTGTATACTGGCTGGTAAAGTCCGAATTCCTGAAGAGATAGCTCATCGTTAAGATCAACCAACTCATCTTTGAGCGCTTTGATCTGCTTCTGTTTGTCGGTTACTTCCTTTGACAATTGCGCTAATTTTACTCGTTTAGCTTGAATGGATCCTTCCAGTTCGCTCATGATCTTTTCTTTTTCCGCATCCCTATTGTTTATCATATAAATTGCAATTCCAACTTGAACACTAGCGTAAAATTAAGCACTTTGAACTTTGACAACTGAATACACTTGATCGAGAAATTCGTCGAAGAGCTCTTCTGGTGTAAAGTATCCAAGACGTTTTCGCGGCAAAGCGTTCATCTCATCGGCAAAACTCAGTATTTGATCTGCAGAATATTTGTCGATGGACACTCCTTTCGGAATGTATCTGCGAAAGAGACGGTTGTGTCGCTCGTTCTGACCTCTTTCCCAGGATGAGTACGGATGAGCAAAGTAGACGCCTACACCCCAATACTTTAGTTCAGAGAGCCTTTCAAATTCAGGTCCGTTATCTGCGGTGATGGTCTTGAAGATCTCTGAAAAATGTGTGTCACCATATTCTTCTCTAAGGGTCTCCATTGCAGCCATTACCGAGTCAGAGTCTTTGCCGGGAATCTTTATAGCCAGATAGAAATCAGTGACTTTTTCAACCAGAGTGAGAACCACTGATTCCTTGCCAGCTCGTTTGCCCACTACTGTGTCTATTTCCCAATGACCGCACACGATGCGCATGGATGCTTCCTCTGGACGATCATCTATGCTCTTGCCGAGGACCTTCTTGTTCTTGCGAGTATGGGCCTTCTTCGACTTGCGGGAGAGAACTTCAGGCAAGTCGAATGGTGAGAGAGGCAGATTACCGGCCCACAGCTCACGGTATAGCGTCTTTGTGCAGACGATATACTCGCTTGGAAACAGCTTCTTACGTCTGGCGTACCCTACACAGCAATCCAATGACCAGTGCTTTTCTCGCACCTGCTTGACCATCCAATCGATAAAAGGATTTTCTTCTTCTAGTTTGTGCGGCTTGTGACAGCGGGTCCGGTTAGTTTCATAATTTGCCTGCCCCCTTTTAGCTGAATACTCAGGGAACCTCCCACGATTGCCTTTGCGCTTTCCTGTACCGCGGCGCAACTCATTGAGTACAGTGGATGCAGAACAGTTTACAACTTCGGCAGTTTTGCGTAGAGACATCCCCAACTTCTTGCAGGTCTTGATGCTGCATCTGTCTTCGAATCCGAGATGCTGTCCTCTTTCTCTTTCAGGTGTGGTAGAATTGTCACGATCCATGGTGATCTCCTTTGGTGATTTTGTGTGGTGACTTAATTCTACCAAAGATAGGTCCTGTGGATCTTCTTTTATTTAGTTTTAGTGTTCAACTTCATATTACAATTAACCCTATTGTTTATCAGTGAATTTAACTCGTTCTGAAGATCTTGAAGCTTTCCCTCCATCTGAGCAACTTCACCTTTCTTCGCAGCAACAGCTGCATCATATTCAGGTGGGAGATTGACTTCCGCTTTACGCTGTTTTACGAGCAGAATAATGCCAATGATTGGTGGTATAAAGAAAAACCAGAATGCGAAGAGCAGAGCAATGAACCAAGTATTGTAATACCATTTCTTATAAGTCATATTCGTACCTCATGATTGTCTTTCTCAAGCAATAGAAGAAATATCTCCTGTTGGGTTAGCAGCTGTCAAGTATGTTCATGTCATACCTCCTAAACATACGAGTGATAAACCCCTACAAGCCTACCTACAATCCGGACCTCGGAGAGGTCTGTTACCATGATATTGTAATCTGGGTTGCAAGGAGTGAGAACAATTGAGTCACCGTCACGATTAACTCTCTTCAATGACGCTTCATTTGTCATATTAAATTCCACGGCATAAATCTTTCCGCTAACGAATTCTGTAGCTCTTTTAATGAAAACGATATCGCCATCAAAAATATCAGCGCCAATCATGCTGTCACCGTGCACCCGGAGACAGTAATCTGCAGATACTTCGAGGTCAATGATGAAATGACCCTGAAAATCATCTTCGCAGACTATGCCGTCACCAGCGCAGATGGTGCCGATGATAGGCAGCGAGCGGGCGGAGGGCAGGATCGCGTTCGCTGGAAGGTGTGAATCGCTTTGTGGTTCATCGTCAAATCCCATAAGGTAAGATGGTTGGCAGTTGAATATTTCAGCCATTTTTTTTATGGTTGACTGTTTTATATTTTTTACACGTCCATTTTCGTATTTGGCGATTGCAGATTTACCAAGTCCGAGCTTAAAGCCAAGTTCTTCTTGTGACATACCTGCTGCAAGCCTCAACTCTTTTATACGTTCGGCCATACCCATGACAGCACCTCCATTAAAAATAATGCGTGTCTTAATAGTAGCATTTACAAGGCAAAAATCAACGAAAATAATAATAAGTGTCTTAAAAATACAAAATTATAGTTGACACAGAACGGAGGAGGCATTATCCTAGTGGTGTCTTAAAAAGACACATGCCGAGAAGGGAGACGATTAGATGAACAAAAATGAACTCGAAGCAGAGATGAAAAGATATGGAGACACCGGCGCTGCATTAGCTTCATATCTCAACATGGCAAGATCGACGCTTTCCAATAAAATGAACGGAAAGGCGGAGTTTACACAAGGCGAGATAACAGCAATTAAAGAGCGCTATTCATTGACTCCAACGCAGATTGACACAATATTTTTTTTACCGTAAAAGTGTCTTAATAAGACACAAACAGAGAGGAGGGTCAGATGAGCCAAGAAGCAATCCAGAAATTGGAAGAAGAAAAGAAGCTGCATCCTTATGACTACTGCAGCGAATGCGAGATGAGCGCACGAAACGGTGGCCATTGCTATGTTTATGACAAATACCAGCGTTTACCAAGGGATGAGTACAAGGGTGCGCTGAGTCAGTGCATGAAGATCGGCGGCCCTGGCTGCTGACCGGGAGAGGAGTAAACCAGATTACCCGATGGGTAATTTAGCGATGAAAGAGAGGTGGATCATGGACGACAAGAGAGAGCTGCTGACCATCAAAGAGATGTGTGAAGTGATGGGCATAAGCGAGAGCACCTGGAAGAGGAACAAGATTGGAGCAAAGCTGACACCTTACAAGGTGGGCAAGAAGATCAAGTACAGACGCTCAGAAATCGAGCGGTTCAGGATGAGGTAGGTAGAGATGATGAAGGACAATGTGACGATGGAAGAGGTGAGTACAGAAATGCTGACAATCGAAAAAATATACGCCAACAAGAAGCATTTCGTGGAGAAGCTGCAGGAGGCCTTGCTGGAGATCCCGGAGATCCGCGGTATTGAGTACCGGCACAATTCTACATTCGAGCTGGTGAGGATAGATCTCCACGGAGAGGGAGATCTTCACGATTACATCAATATGACTGCCAATAACAAGGCGACGATGATGCTGGAGATCAGCAAGTACCTCCTTGACTATAACCCGGTGGGACTGCTGAGACATCGCGCAGCCGGAGACAAGCTGTGGGAGGATGCTGAGTGATGGACATGATAGAGATCCAGAGAATGGAGGCTTGTAAGATACTGCCGGCTTTTACCTGCATCTTAGGCACGGGGCACGGCTGCAACCATGATTGCTCAGTATACAGGGCATATCAAGCCGGCAGGATGGATGTCACATCGGTACATAGCTTTATCGCAGAGAGTATCTGCGACCATATCTGCAAGTATGCAGATATGACTATGACACAGAAGGAGCTGGACAAGCATTGCAATGGATGCCCAGTAAGGAGATTGATGGAGGACTTCGATGATGAGTGAAGATGAGACGATCGAAAGCATACAGATGGAAACAGCGCAGATACTGCTGAGATATCTGAAAGCAATAACAAACACAGACATGGCACTGCCCGAGGCACAGGTAAGGGCCGTGCCTGAGGTTACATTAGCAATAAATACTATTCTACGCGATCTGCGCGATCTAGAACGTCAAAACTGACAGGAGAGGAACGATGGCTAAAGACTCATATGCAAGTAGATATACCCGCAATCTCCTGAAGGCGGCATTTGAAATAAAGGAGAAGTGTGCAAGGACAAGCTGCGCACAGTGCCCGCTGACATACGGCCGAGCCTATTGCAGATTCGATCGCCACACACCAGCGGAGTGGCAAGTGGAAGTGGAGGATTTCGATGAAAACTAAGACTCTTAAAAGGCTGCTGATCTTCACGGTCATAGTGGCCATAGTGGAATATCTCAGGACGAACACCGTCAACGGAGTGTGCTTCCTGCCGATCCTGCCACTGCTTTTCATGCTGGATCAGTCAGAGTGGGATAAGTGGGCGAGAAAGAAGCTGGAGGAGAGGAACAGATGAGGCTGATAGATGCAGATGAGTTAAAAAAAGAGATCCGTGCTTATGCGTGGGGCCACAAGGGAGCAACGCCTCCTGGAAAGCGAGGCTGACTCGCTGGATCGAGCGCTGTCGATGGAGCGGGGCAAGCTTTTTCAAAGAAGAAGACGACACAAGCGCTGAAGAAGAGGGAAGGAGAAAATATGAGGATCAAAAACCATGATGTAGTGCAATTCATAGAGCACCACAAGTGGTGCGGCTGTCTTGGTATCGTGGTGAAGGTCAGGCAATCGGGCAGGGTGATGGTAGGAGTGCCGATACCGCAAAAAGGCACAGCTTATATGTTAGCGCAGCCTGATGAAGTCGAAGTAATTGGACGAGCAGCGATGATACCACAGGAGTAGAAAATGAAGTCAGAATTCAAATACGAAATAAAGGAATATTTAGGCGTACTGTCCACCAGCAGACAGGGATGGAATAAAGAGGTCAACGTGATCTCCTGGAACGGGCGGCCGGAAAAGATCGATATAAGAGAGTGGTCACCGGAGCACGACAAGATGTCGAAGGGGCTGTCACTCACAGCGGATGAAATGGACGAACTGGTAGATATTTGGGTAGCAAACAGGAGGTAGGAAGTGAGCAAGTACGGACCTGGACTTTCTTTTAAGGAAGTATGCGAGCTGGAGCTGGAGCAGATAGAGCATGCGCTGAACGGCGAACTGGTGTCTGGAGAGGATGAAACGGGATTCACCTACGAGAAGAAGCCGGAGGAAGAGTGCAAAGCGTTCATTCTGGATGCGTATGAAGAGTGCGCCCACCAGGGACTGGTGGCTATGCATGGCAGCAGGGCAATCGAAAAGGTGTATGTGGATCAGTGCGGTGGAAAACCTCCGCGGGATTACCTGCAAAAGTATGTTGCAGCAATGTACGCCACGGCGGATCCAGACAACCTGGACGATGTTATCGGAGAAGACGATGGAGAGGAACAGTAGTAATGATGGACGGTGCAACATTCGATGTTTTGGGGATTAAGTACAAGGTTCGTGAAGTTCCTGTGGTCAACAAGGATGAGCCGAGGAAAGGTCAGATCAATTTTCTGACCAATGAAATACTACTCGACGAGTCAATGCCAAACGACGTCAAAGAACAAACACTGATGCATGAAATCCTTCATGCTATATGTGACCTTACGGGAAACTACGATATTGGAGATAACGAAACAGCGGTGCAGAGCCTTTCAACAGCACTTTACTACTTTTTCAAACATAACCTGCTCTGATATTAATGGAATGAAAGATGGAGCGATAAATGGAAGTAAGAACCGTAACGATTGAGGGCAGGCCGGTGCCAAAGGGCCGGCCAAGGGTCTTCCGGGGCCATGCAGTGACACCCAGAAGAACACAGCAGGCAGAAGAGCAACTTCTGGCAATGTATCGGTTCCAGAATCTGGGAGAGGAACCATTCACAGGTCCGGTAGAAATACATTGTGTATTCTTTATGCCGATAGCAAAAACATGGAGCAAGCACAAGCAGGAGCGGGCCGCAAAAGGTCTGCTCCGTTGTACGGTAAGGCCTGATCTGGACAATCTGGTGAAGCTGGTGTTGGACGCATTGAACGGCGTCGCTTATGCAGATGATTCACAAATTGTCAGGATCCATGCATTCAAAAAGTATTCAGGGGCATATCCCGATGGAGCAACCATCGTAGATATCGTTGAAGAGGAAAGGCAGGAAGATGCCGTCAAATAAGTGTCACGATTCACGGTGCAGGGGCTGCACCATGTTTTCCCAGGGCTTTTGTATTGCGCTCAAAGACACTGACTTCGGCGATAAGAAATGCCCGTTTTTCAAGGACAGAAAAGGACGCAAAGAGGAACCCAGTGAAAGCTTCCTGGAAGGACCGCCAACAACAGTCAGAAGATACACGAAGCTTCCGCGTTTCAACTTGCGAATGGAAAGCATCATGCAGTCAGCAGATCAGAAAAATGATCTATACACCGTGGATTCTGACAATGTGGCGTATAAGTTCATCGCCGACGAAAACGACATTCTGATCATGTCCCATAAGAACGGATATTTGAGGGTGCCACTGGAGGAAGTTGAAGATCTGGCACAGGAGGTCACCGAAGTTGCGGAGGTGGTCAGGGTATGGAGAAGAGGGAAGCACTGAGCTGCCCGATCTGCGGTGGTGACGGCCATGACGGGTGGATCCGCTGCAGGAAGCACGACCAGATGATCTGCATGAAGTGCTGCGTTGCCTGTAATGATCATAAAAAATTCAGCGGGCTGTTCAACTGCAGCTATGGAGAAGGATTCGCATCACGGGCGGAAGAGGACATCCGTCACTTGGAAAATCAGATAAAAACTAAAGATCTGCAGATAAGATTGGCACTCAGGAGAGGATCGAAAGAAGACGCAGAAAAGGCCCGAGAAGAAAAGTACAGCATTGAGCGGAGTCTGATCCGTAAGAAAAGAACGCTGGAAGGATACAGCAGGGCCGACAAAAGGACAATTTAATCTGGTAATTCAGTGCCCGGCCTAGTGCCGGGTTCAGGGTTCATCAGAGTATTAATACTAGGACCACAAGCAAAGGTAGATCGATGGACAAGGTGATACGAGAGACTTGCATAGCAGGTGCCGTGATAGATCGCACGGTGAAAGCCAGCTTCCCTCACGGAGGAAGCCGGCGGCCAAAAAGCAAACCGACGACAGATGCAGTCAGAAAAAATAATGATCGAATAGCAGCGAAACATCTTACGAGATTGATCAATGCTAATTTCATGCCAGGCGATCTGCACGTAACACTGACTTATGCAGAGGTAGTAAGCGTAGAGCAAGCAAACCATGAACTTGACCTCTGGCTGAGGAGAATGAGGAGAGAGTATCGCAGGAGAGGGAAAGAATTCAAATACATAGCAGTTACGGAGTATCAGAACAAAAGGATCCATCATCATATCGTAATGGCCGAGATAGATTTCAGCACTATAAACCGGCAGTGGACGGCCGGAAGGATAAGGTGCACAGCACTAGACGAGACGAGGAGCTATAAAGCACTTGCTGATTATCTTATCAAGGAAACACAAAAGACTTTCAGGCAGCCGGACAATGCCGTCAAAAGAAGGTGGAAAGCATCAAGGAATCTTACCCGCCCGGTTGTGAAAAGAGAATGGGTATCAGTAAGAGAACTTTTCAGAGACCCGAAGGCGCTTAAGGGATACCAGTTGAATGAAGATTCTATCCGGAGATACCAGAATCCAGTCACGGGACTTGAGCACTTAGAGTATCAGATGATAGCTACAGATCCGGAGCCGAGACTCAGACGATGGAAAAAAGGAAGGAAGGCCAGACCAGAAACATATATCAGAATGGACGAATTTAGGGATCAGGAAAAGGAACTCGGAGAGGAAGAAGGCACATGGGAACTGTGCTAGATTTGCAGTGGAATAATGGAGAGGTGAGATGAAGGAATACCAGCCAAAGAAACATAGGCAATATGTGCTGCCACATAACACATACATGGAGACTATTTACATAATCCGCTCTTATGATGCGTTGAAGCAGGAGTGCGCCGATATCCTCGTTTCCTCTCCGGATCCGGAAGACGGTCCCTCTGGATCAGGGGTATCAAATCAACCACTCGCTTACGTCATAAAAACCGAGGAGAGGACGCGACGGATCGACGCCGTAGACAAGGCTATGGAAAAGATACCACCGGAGTACAGGAGAGGAGTGATGGAAAACATTATTTATCGCAAGCCTTTTCCAGATGATGCTGCGAGGTCTACATATTCAGACTGGAAACAGAAAATGGTTTATTATACAGCAAAGGAATTACATATTGTCTGATAAAATAGTCATTGATTGCTGATAATAAATTATTATTGAATTAATTAATATAGCATGTTAACATAAATTAACCTAACAGGTTAATTCTGCATTGAGAGGGACATCTTTGGAAGTTACGTACAAAAGTAAAAAAATTAAAAAAGTTTGTACGAATGCAAAAGATGCAGAGAGAGCATATGGCCGAGAGATGGCAAATAAAATTCATCAAAGAATTGATGAAATCACTGCATCAGATACAGTTGAAGTTTTGGTACAGTGCAGGATTGGTAGGTGCCATTTGCTGTCAAATAACAGAAAAGGACAATATGCTATGGATTTGGTTCATCCATATAGATTGGTGTTTGAAAAAAGGGGAGAAGAGATACAGATCGCCAATATATTAGAAATTGTAGATTATCACTGAATGTAAAAGAAGGAGGTGGCAATATGTTGAGGAGCCGAAGCTACATTGCAACGCCACCAGGGGCGACAATTAAAGAACAATTAGAAGACAGAGGAATGAGTCAAAAGGAATTTGCCGCCAGGATGGACATGTCGGAAAAACATGTCAGTAATCTGATTAATGGTGATGTGAAGATCACTCCAGATACAGCATACAAGTTGGAAATTGTTTTGGGCGTGCCGGCTGAATTCTGGAACAATTTAGAGGCTATCTACAGGAGTAAAATTGCAAAAGTAAACGCTGAGAATGCAATGGATTCTGATATGGAAATTGCAAGAAGATTTCCATATGGCGAAATGGCAAAATATAATTGGGTCCCAGCAACAAAGGACCCCAAGGAAAAAGTACTGAACTTGCGAAAGTATTTTGAAGTTGTTCAGTTATCGCTATTAGATAATGAACAAATTACTAAAATTGCATGTAGAAGGCTAGCTACTACAGAAAAGAGTAATTTGGCATTAATTGCATGGGCACAAAGAGTTAAAATCCAATCAAGGAACATATCAGTGGAGCCAATTAATTTGGATAGGCTCGTTGATTTTATTCCGGAATTCAAGCACATGACACTATTGGATCCAAAAGATTTTGTTCCACAACTTAAGATGGATTTTGCAAGGTGTGGGGTTGCTTTGGTATTCGTACCGCACTTAAAAGGATCGTTCCTTCATGGAGCATCTTTTGTCGATGGGAATAAAATAGTGATAGGAATCACTGCAAGAGGGAAGGACGCTGACAGATTTTGGTTTAGCCTCTTCCATGAAATTGCACACATACTTCTCGGACATATTGGTCAGTATGGAGGAATTTCCGAAGAAGACGAGAAAAGAGCGGATGGATACGCAAGAGATATGTTGATCGACCAAGATGCATTTCTCGCGTTTAAGGAAAAAAAAGATTATTCGAGGCAGAGTGTCCTAATGTTTGCAAAAGAACAAGGTATCGCACCTGGTATTGTAGTTGGCAGGATGCAGACCGAAAGAATGTTGCTTCACAATGAACTTAATGATTTGAAAGAAAAATATAAAATCGTAAGTTAAGTCCGGACATTAGGGGAAAAAATGTGTGTTATTATAGTAGTGTCCAAAGACGGACAAAAACAAGAGCGCCGTCCGTCTTGTTGATTTACCTAGTAGCCGGGTTGACCACCCGGCATTTATTATGCCTGGAAACAGGCCGGGGAGAGGGTGTAGAAGTGTCAACGAATCCACGCTATCAAAATGGGGCCCTCCGTAGAAAGTACCGGGCAAGGTTAAGAGCTATGGGGTGTGACTGCGGGATATGCCGCGGGGCCCTGGGACCGATCCACTACGATGAACCTAGTGATGCAGATCATCCGTTATCATTCGTGATAGATGAAATAAAACCGATAAGCAAGTGGAAAGAGTTCGGTTATGGCTCTCCGAGGGAAGCCGCCGAAGACTGGGACAACATACAGGCCGCTCACTACATCTGTAACCAGGTCAAGGGCAATAAAACAGGAAATTGTATACAGGAACGGCAAAAAATACAAATTGACAAGAAAAATTACTCTTCAGATGGAAATTGGTAGGGGAGAGGACCCTCCCGGAGGGCGACGGAGACCAAACCCGTCCAAGCGCCAATTTACACACAGGGATTTTTGATAAAAATGGCATATAGAAAATTGACAAGTGCCACGAGGGCAGGGAGTCGGTTAGAGATGCTAAAAACCTTGGCCAAGGAGCTGGCCAAAAGCATCGATACGGCTGCAGCAGATCCGGATGCGGTGAAGCAGCTGGCTCCGCTGGCAAAGCAATACAGGGAAACGATCAAGGAGATAGAAGACATAGAAGGAGCGAATACAAGTGACGACGAGATTGGCGAGATTATCGCACAAAGAGCAGATAACGGGAAGCCAGGAGCCGTCAGAAAGGATCGCACCGGATTACACAAGTAGTGATGGCTTTGACGCCTGCAGGATATTACAGGCTGGAGGTATCACGCTGGATGAGTGGCAGGCAGATATGCTATGCGATTGGATGGGTCGCAACTCATCGGGACGGTGGGCCGCATCAACCTGCGGCGGATCAGTGCCCAGACAAAATGGGAAAAGCTTACTAGTACAGGGGCGTGCCGAAGCCGGCATGCTCCTTTTTAATGAACAGGTTATCTACACGGCACATCTGCAGAAAACGGCGACAGAAACGTTTGAAGAGATGCGAGATTTCTTTGAATCACGTGCGCTGCGCAAGTATGTCTCAGAGATAAAGACAGCCATTGGTAGAGAGCAGATCATTTTGAAGTCGGGTGCGCGCATAAAGTTCCTGGCACGCACAAGGAACGGCGGACGTGGACAACATGGTGATCTGCTCATAATTGATGAGGCACAGGAAATAGACGAGACAGCCCAGGCATCATTCCTGCCAGCGATCTCAGCGAGCTTGAATCCGCAAACTATCTATGTGGGCACACCGCCGGATCCGTCGGTAACGGCCACTGTATTCCGAGACATACGACAGAAGGCACTAAATGGCAAAACAGGTAAAACCGCGTGGTTCGAGTTTTCCGTGCCAGAGATAGGAGACATAACCGACAGAGCTCGGTGGGCAGCAACAAATCCTGCCCTAGGGAAAAGAATACTACTGGCAACGATAGAGGGGGAATCAGAACAGATGGAACCAGATACGTTTGCTCGGGAGCGCCTGGGATGGTGGTCTCCAGTTGTGGAGAGGACAAAGGCAATAATGGCGATAGATCCTGAAGCATGGAAAGCGTGCAGATCCTCCGAACCAAAGCCAGAAGGAAAGACGGCTTACGGAGTCAAGTTTACGGCAGATGGGTCTGAGGTGTGCCTCTGCGGTGCAGTCATACCGAAAGAAGGCCCTGCGAGGATATCCATCATCGAAAGGACAACGACTGCTCGTGGTACACGGTGGCTGTCTGAATGGCTTAATGCAAGATATCACCAGGCATCATGTGTAGTGATAGACGGCCGCAATGGAGTTGACCTCCTGGTGGATCGGATCGCTGACACGTGGAGAATGAAAAATTCTGTCATCAAGCCTACCGCAAAGGAAGTAGTTGCGGCAGCCAGCCTACTGGTCAATGACATCAATGAAGGAATCGTTACCTGGTATGAAGGGCAACCGGCACTTGAAGACAGCGCACTAAGCGCAGAACAGAGATCCATAGCGGGCGGCTGGGGATTCGGAGGAGATAATTCAGCACCGATAGAAGCGGCTAGTCTGGCACTCTGGGGTGCTGCCACAAGCAAGAGAGATCCGCATAGGAAAATGCGCATAGGATAAAGGAGAAAGATGGATAGCATCACTATCAACCCGACTAATGTCACGAATCTCGACAAGGATACAGCTGAGAAGCTGTTCCGCCTTATCGAAGTTTATAACCATCACAAAGCGAAAAACGAGGGCAAGGAGAGGTACTATAACGGGCATATTCCACTGAGTGAAGTAAATCTCGGAATAGCTCTTCCTGACGGTATAAAGGGCCTTGAGATCGGTTGCGAATGGGGCGGTAAGTGCGTTGATGTGCTTGCCGCTCGTTCTATGTTCGATGGCTTTGTAGGCGCTGATGGTGATGTGGTCAATACAGTTCAGCGCATTGCTGTAGCAAACCGGTTCATTGCGGAGTACATGAAAGCCTGCCGCGATGAGCTGAAATTCGGATGCACTTTCACCACACTATCCGCAGATCCGTTGAGAGGGTGCAGAATAAGATTCCACTCTCCGCAGACTGCTGCAGCTTTATGGTCCGGAGAGGAAGGGCGAATAGACTGCGGAATGGCCATAATAGATGCCAGGCAGGATGAGTCAGACAAGCTGTGGAGACCATCGATAATTAATATTTATACAGCTACGGACATCTGGGTATTAAGACGGCCTTCCGGAACGACAAGCTGGATAGCGGAACGACATCCACAGAAGATGGGACGGCCGCTTATGGAGCCACTGATCTGGAATGCTACAAGCAAGAAACCATTTGGCAGATCTCGGATAAAGGAGACGGTCAGACACCTTATCCAGGGATATGTGCGCACGGTCGCAAATGCCACCATCGGGCTTGAGTTCGCGACCTCTCCGCAGAAGTATCTATTGGGAGTAACAGATGATCAGTATGACTCGCTGATCAATCAAAAATTCAGGCAGTATGTAGGCAACCTTATAGCAGCAACATCAAATCCGGAGACGGGAAATAATCCGACTTTTGGACAGCTTGCGCAGGGGTCGATAGAACCGCATGTGCAGATGCTCCGGATCCTATCGACGCAGTTTTCAGCGGCAACAGGACTTCCTGTGACGGATTGCGGGGTGATCAATGATGCCAATCCAACATCATCGGATGCGATCCTTGCGCAGACACAGACCCTGATCACGCTCGCAGAACAGCTTAACGCATCCAATGGTGACTCACTGAAGATGATAGCCATGATGGCACAGGCCATAGCAAGGAATGCGACTCTGGAAGAGCTGACCGACGAAGAAAAGGATGTGATCCCACATTTCAAGAATCCGGCAATGCCGTCCATTGCATCTACAGCTGACGCGGCAACAAAAATTGCATCAGTGAGGCAGGGCTTCGCAAGCACAGACGTGTTCCTGGAGATGCAAGGATTTGACCAGGCGGACATTCGCAGGATCAAGTCACAAGAACAGAGGGCGCGAGGTCTGGAACTGCTTAATGAGCTGACAATGGATGATGCCTCAACAGGATCTCCGGAGGGAGATGAATAATGGCCAGCAAAAAACAGTGGATGCAATATGTGCAACTGATGTCACAGCTGAAAGGTACTGCCAGAAAGCAGATGGATGATTATCTGGCGAAGTATGGCACTGGAGACATGGAAGCGGTGATCAAATATGCTTTCAGCCTTGCAACAAAGTATGGAGAGGGTACATCTGCAGTCGCTGCGGAAATGTATGATGCGGTCGCGAAATCGCAGGGTGCAAAAGTGCCGGCGGCTGAGTTGGCCAGTACAGCATCATATGAAGACACGGCTAAGGCAGTGACGCATGCGAAAGGAGTCAGTGACCGAAATATCCCGGGAGCGGTGGAAACACTTGTTAAACAGGCTGGAGAGGATACGACGATAAAGAATGCCATTCGCGATGGTGCAGAATTCGCATGGATACCAAGTGGCGATTCCTGCCCGTTCTGTCTTGCGCTTGCCTCCGGAGGCTGGCGCCACGCATCGAAAAAGACCCTGAAAGGGGATCATGCAGATCATATACATGCTCACTGTGATTGCTCGTTTGCGATCCGCTTTGATGGCAAAACATCAGTAGAAGGATATGACCCTGACAAGTTGCGTGAGCTGTACGAGAATGCAGATGGAAGAACGTGGAAAGATAAGATCAATTCCATGAGGCGGGAGCAGTATGAACTGGATGGAGAAAAGATACGTGCTCAGAAACGAGCTGCGTATAAACGGAAGCATCCAGTGAGAGGTGCTACTGATACAGGTGAAGCGATTGTGATGGCCGATGGCCAAGAAGTACCATATGGAAGCAGAGCAGGCTTCACGGGCATGACCAGAGATCAGGCTGTGAAGCAAGCACAGATGTATAGCCTGAATAAAAGCAGAGATATCCAATCAGGAGCTTTACGCGAAGAAAGTCATAAGGGCAAGATCAGAACTACCGAAATAGCACGGGCGAAAATAGAATCACCGGATTATGGAAGAAGAATGTCGTTAGTGGATGCATCAAAAGACGTTACAAACACAATGACTAGTGAGGCAAAAAAAATACTGTATCACAGGAGTGGTACGGTATACGAAGATCTTATGTTTATTGACACCAGAACGGGAAAATTCATAACGCGCACCGATTTCGACTATGAAAGAAAGGTGATGCCAAGTAAAAAAATGTGGAAGATGTTAGATGAGGCACCGGATTATACAGTAGCGGCTTTACATAATCATCCTGGAAGCACACCGCCTAGTCCATCTGATGTTAATGCAATATCTATAAGAAAAAATGCGTATGGAGTAGTTGTCTGCCATGATGGAACGATATACAAATATAGTGTGGATGCAAGTTCGTATAATGAGGCTGGTTACTGGTCGAGCTTTGATTTTCTTGATCAAAACGGATATAATGAAAAAGCAATAATGAAATTCATAGAATTGTCAAATGAAGCCGGCGTAAATATGGAGATTTTGTGATGGCTAAAATTACGATGGAAAGCATAATAAAGAAGTTGGGATTTGATCCTTTAAGGTATAATTATTCTAAAGGGATTGATTGGGAAGACGATAATTGGGAAAGCCCGTTTAAAGGATTAACTTCTGAAGAAGTTTTGTTCATTCATCAAGCTGCTATCGCTGATCCGATGTGTTACGCAAAGAATCAACATAAAGACTAGGAAAGCACCTGTTTCGGCCGGTGCTTTTTTCATACCTCGCGGATATTCGCGGGGTTTTATTATGCGGAAAAGGAGAACGACATGGGTAAAGATGACTATGAAGTGATCGTATGTAAAGTGCTTGTTTACTTTTACAGGAAGCTGAAGGGGAAGATATCAGAAGAAGATTTGGAATACTATCTATATCCCATGACGAAACAGCTTCCCATATCACAGGAGTATCTGGACGCTGTCCTCCTGGATCTTATAGACCAAGGCTTTATCGCTGATGTCCGTGTTTCTAAAGCATGGGGCGGAGATGTGGTCGGTATTGACATAAAGCGTGCTCGAATAACATTGAAAGGAATCGAGTATCTTAAGGAAAACTCCACGATGAGAAAAAATTGCAGAGACGCTAAAAGAAGCGATTCCGATCTGGAGTTTATTCGCATAGGGAGAGGTTGTGGTGAGAGTCAATGGATAGCAAGGAGAAAGAATACTTAAATCCTAATATCATGTATTCATGTTTCCTAAGCGGGCTATGTACAGGAATAGTTTTGGTGATGATTATCATGGAGCTCATGCTCGTGGTCAATATTCCAATATGGTCACTGCTATTGCCGGTGATAACACCGGCGGTATGTGCTTTTCTATGTTATGGGGAAGAGCATGAATAGACATCAATTCAGCATATAGGTCGCCGATGGGCGGCCTTTTAATATGCGGCAACTCGGGCCGAAACCGAGGAAGACAACTCAAGGAGGAAAAGATAATGGCTGAGGATACCAGCAAGAACAACCAGACAACAGGGAGAGACCTGGAAGATAAGCAGACAACGGGGAGAGACCCGGAAGATACGCAGACTGAAAGGACTTTCACGAAGAGCGAAGTTAATGCAATCGTCGTAGATCGCCTTGCCCGTGACAGGGAGAAATACAAGGACTACGAGGAATTAAAAAAGAAGGCGGAAAAATACGACGAGTATGAAGAAGCTAATAAAACAGAACTGCAGAAAGAAAGGGAGAGAGCGGATGCGCTTGAGAAGAAGGTTAATGCACTCGAAAGGGCCAATAAAATCAAGTCTGTAAGAGACAAGGTGGCAAAGGAAACTGGCGTACCAGCACACTTGCTTTACGGAGATGATGAGGAATCATGTAGGACACAGGCAAAGGCTCTTGTGGATTACAAGAAGGATGGGACATATCCAAACGTCAAAGACGGAGGAGAATCACATAACACGATGAGTAAGGAGGACATCCTGAAAATAAAGGATCCTATCAAGCGCACAAAGGCTATTCAGAATAATATCGAACTGTTTAATAAATAAGGAGGAGTAATATGACAGACGTAGCAATACAGGCAAGAGCTCAGGACATCAATTTTGTCACAACATTTGAAACAGATCTGCATAATATGCTGAATGTTCTGGGACATGAAAGTGTTCAGGTGGTGGCACCAGGAACAGCCCACAAGATCTATAAGGCATCTGGAACACTGGAATCCGGAGCTGTTGAGGAGAAAGCGCTGATCCCGGATTCCGGCATTAAGATGAATGATGGAGAACTTGTAGAGATCACATATCAGAAGTACAGAAAACTGACCTCCATCGAAGAGATCGGGAAGAAGGGCTATGACGTTGCAGTCGGTGGCACAAATATCGCAATGCTGAAGGAGATCCAGAAGAACATCAGGAAGACTATATTTAATGCGGTAGCAACCGGGACTGAAACAGCTCAGGGAGCAACATTCCAGGCAAAGGTGGCCAAGGCGGCAGCTTTCCTTGAAAAGAAGTTCGAGGATGAGGCATTCACGCCTATCATATTTGCTTCCCCAGATGATGTTTATGATTATCTGGGATCGCACACCGTGACTCTTGAGACGAACTTCGGCCTTTCGTATCTTTCCAACTTTATGGGCATTGGGAATGTTATCGTCGATTCCAATATGGCAGCAGGAACTGTAGCCGGTACTGCTGCGGAAAATCTCGTGATCGATGCTGCATCCATTACATCTATTCCTGGCATGGAACTCGAAACTGACGAGCTTGGAATGATTGCCGTACACAATGGTGCGAAATACGAGAATGCCGCACTTGAGGTAGTAGCATACTGCGGGTTGGCAGTACTTCCTACATATAAGGACCGCATCATAAAGGTAACCTCTGCAGCATAGAAAAGGAGATAGCAATGAGAAACGTAAGAGTTAATTATGATTTTTACGATCTCGTAGAAGGTGCTGACCGGAAGGCCGGCAGCACCTTTATCTGCGATGATGATAGGGCAGAATACCTGTCAAATCTGGGACTCGTCCTTAAACTCCATAAAGTTGAAGATAAAGCAGAGGAGCCCGTGAATGACTCTGATAGATCTTCAAAGGGAGAGGAAGAGACATCGGCCGCACCAGTGTCTGCAAAGAGAACGGCAGGGGCGAGGAAAGCAAAATGAGTGCTTATGCAATAGTTTCTGATGTAGAGGCAGGGTTTCGGGCGTTTGATGCTGATGAGAAAGCAAAATGCGCACAGCTCCTGCAGGAAGCTGCTGTGATGATAGATGCATATGCAGTCAGCGCATCAGAGGAAGTCAAGAAACTCGTGTCATGCAGGATGGTCCGCCGGGCGATCGGAGAAGCTGGTAACGGTAATGCATCATTCCCTATGGGTGCGACGCAGGGATCTGCATCAGCTCTCGGATATACGCAGTCCTGGACGATCGGAAGCGGATCAAACGGTGAGCTCTATTTTTCCAAGAACGAGAAACAGATGCTGGGCCTCGGAAACCGGATCGGATCATATAGCCCTGTAGAGGAGTTGGTAAAACATGATTAGAGGGGTGACCATTAAATTAAAGGTCAGGACGGAAAACGGGACCGATGAATTCAATCAGCCGATTTATTCAGATAGTTGGGTCGATGTGGATAATGTTTTGATCGGAGAGCCATCATCCAATGACGTCGTAGCAGCACTGAACCTTTATGGTAAACGCCTCGCGTTTACCCTGGCAATTCCGAAGGGCGATGACCATAACTGGGTAAACACTGAGGTCAGATTCTTCGGGAGGATATTCAGGACCGTCGGAGAACCGGTGCAGGGAATAGAAGAGCTCATACCGCTCAGCTGGAACAAGAAAGTACAGGTGGAAACTTATGGCTTCGAAAGTGAAGATCAAGCTTAATAGTGCAGGTGTACGTGAGCTGATGAAATCGCCTGAAATGCAAGCCGTGTTACAGGAATATGGGGAACACGTAAGAGAGAACTGCGGCGATATCGCAGATGAATGTGAAGTCAATGGTGGTATAGGCCAGAAGAGAGCCCACGTGAATATCCATTGCACGACTCCTCGCGCGTATTATCACAACCTTAAGCACAACACATTATTGAAGGCACTGAAATGATAGAAAAAACCATACTTGATTATCTCAGCGGGAAATTGGACATGAAAGTTTACATGGAGATCCCTGAGAAAAAGCCTGGGGCATTTGTGGTGATAGAAAAGACGGGAAGCAGCCGGATCAATCATATTGAGTCGGCTACGCTGGCGGTGCAGTCTTATGGTCAGACGCTTGTAGAAGCAGCGAAGCTTAATGAACGGGTAAAACAGGCGATGGATGATGCTATCGAGCTGCCATCGATAGGCAGCGTGCGATTCAGCACCGACTATAACTTCACTGACACTACCTTGAAGCACTACAGATATCAGGCCGTGTATGACATTACCTATTATTAGCAAAGGAGACCAAAATGTCAGATACAAAAAACGTAAGTGTAGCAAAACCAAAGATAGGTGGAGCGATATTCAGAGCACCATATGGGACAAAGCTCCCAACAGATGCCGTTACGGCACTCGACCCGACATTCAAACAACTGGGATATATTTCTGATGATGGTATCTCAAACGACAATTCGCCGGACTCTGACGCCATAAAGGCATGGGGAGGAGATACGGTAAAGACCATACAGAACGAGAAGAATGATACTTTTACATTCACATTTATTGAGTGTCTCAATTTGGAAGTTCTCAAAGCAGTGTATGGAGATGATAACGTCTCCGGCACACTTGAAGATGGAGTAGTTATTAAGGCTAATAGCAAACCACAGGAAGCTTGCAGCTGGGTGTTTGAAATGGTCCTGAATAGCACAATTGTAAAAAGGATCGTCATTCCGAACGCTGCTGTTTCTGAGGTTGGTACTATCAGCTATAAGGATGATGAAGCCATCGGATATGAGACGACCATCCAGGCGATGCCTGATACAGAAGGTCAGACTCACTACGATTACATGAAAAAATCCGCGTAAGGAGAGGAAATGGAAGGAAAAACAAAATCAGGATTTCAGTACAAGATAGCCGCCTCTGCCGCAGATGATATGGAACTGCTGGAAAATCTGGTGGCTATCGACAAAGGAGAAATAACAAAGGTTCCGGCCGTCCTCGATGCGATATTGGGAGAGGAGCAGAAGAAAGCCCTTTATGATCATTTGCGTGGAGAGGATGGCCGCGTGTCGGTCACCAGGGTGATACAGGAGCTGACGGAGATCTTCCAGAATGCAGACGATGACTCAAAAAAATAATAGCCCTCGCCGACATGATCGCGAAGGACAGAGATGCACTCATATGCGATCTGGCCGAGACGTATCAGATCTACGACTATAAGCAGGTACCAGTATCTACGCTGGCCACACTTGCAGTCGGTCTGAGGGACACAAGTAGAATCAAGCTGAAGATGGCAGGAATGAATTACAGCCTGGAAACTCTCCTGCTAGCGGCAGCAGTAGACAGACTTAGCCTGCTGCTTTGGTCCAGGACAAAAAATGCAGAGCGTGGAAAGAATGCGCCGCAGCAGATATTAAGTTTGCTGACTTCTGGTTCCAGGAAACCAAAAGGCTTCAGTTCACCTGCAGATTTTTGGAACACCAGGGAGAGGATCATCAAGGGAGGTGAAAGCTAGTGGCTACTCTGGGCGAAGCATATGTGCAGATCATTCCGTCTGCGAAAGGAATAGCCGGATCTTTGCTCGGAGCTATCGCTCCGGATGCAGAAAAAGCCGGAGTGACAAGTGGAACACTTTTCGGGAGCAAATTCGGTGCTGCAGCGAAACTTTTGGCCGGATCAGCAGCAGTGGCGGCATTTGGAAAATTTATACAGATGTCGGTCAAAGCCGGTGGTGCGCTTGAGCAATCCATAGGTGGAGTAGAGACGCTGTTCAAGAAAAGCGCGGGCACTGTGATCAAAGATGCAGATAAAGCTTATAAAACAGCTGGTCTTTCTGCCAATGCATACATGCAGCAGGTGACCAGCTTTTCAGCATCTCTGCTCCAGTCTCTTGGCGGTGATACGCAAAAGGCAGCTAAGCAGGCCAAGATGGCAATAACCGATATGGCGGATAACTCCAACAAAATGGGCACATCTATGCAGTCCATCCAGGACGCCTATCAGGGATTCGCAAAGCAGAACTACACGATGCTTGATAACCTGAAACTCGGGTACGGTGGGACCAAAACAGAGATGGAAAGGCTCCTGTCTGATGCTGAAAAGATAAGTGGAGTCCACTACGACATCAACAACTTGAATGATGTCTATAGCGCAATCCATGTTATCCAGGGAGAACTTGGCATAACTGGGACCACAGCAAAGGAAGCCGCGACAACACTGGAAGGATCGTTCAATTCCATGAAGGCCGCAGCAGAAAATGTGCTGGCGGACCTGGCTCTTAACAGAAATGTGAATAAAGCCATGACGGCCCTTGCACAGACAGCATCGACCTTTGTTTTCGGCAACCTGATACCTATGATTGGCAATATCGTTGCTGCGCTTCCTAAAGCGATAGCCGCATTCCTGCAGACTGGAGTACCACTTCTTTTCAACGGAGTGAAAACCATGATGTCAAAGCTGGGTAGCTACATCATTGCCAACGGCCCTGCAATGGTAAAAGGCATCCAGTCGGCTTTCAAGGGGCTGACTACAGCGATCATGAATATTGATCCTGCGACAGGTACCAAGATAATGTCAGACCTTGGTAGATTCCTGATAGCAGCATTTCCGATTCTGATCAATGCACTTACAGCGATACTGGAGGGCGTGTCAAGCTTACTGGGTACACTGGTCGTAAAGCTGGCGCAGATGGGCTGGGAATGGATCAAAGCCCTTGCCAAAGGCGTTGCAAATGGAGTCGGTGACCTTGTGCTTGCAGGAGGACAGGCTGCCGCTAACTTCAATGCAAGGATAGTACAGGCTGTTGGCGACCTGATCAATTCGGGCCTCGCCTGGGTGAGAGGTATCGCTACAGGGATCGGGAGAGGACTTGGATCTGCGGTAGCTGCAGCTGCCAGGATAATCAGTGGAGCTGTCTCTGCCGTTCGAAGTGGCGTTGGAAGCATGATGTCTGCCGGGCTGGACCTTGTGAGAGGAATCTGGCGAGGGATCAGTAATGGTTATGGATGGATCACTGGAAAAATAAGAGGATGGGTCGGTGATGTAGTCAATTACATGAAGCGGGCCTTCAAGATCGGATCACCGTCAAGAGTTATGGCAGATGAGATAGGTCACTGGATCCCGGCAGGAATCGCAATGGGTATCCAGGGAAATGCTAGTGCTGTTACAAGAGCAATGGACGACATATCAGCGAGTGTCATCAAACCACTTAACGCGGGTACTGCACTTGCCGATATTTCGAGCGTTGTCGCAGGCCACGCTGATCAGGAAGGCGCAGGGAAAAGCATTACGCAGATCATAAACATCAATCAACCCGTCTCGTCACCAGTGGAAACCGCCAGAGCGATCAAGAATCAGGCGATTAGATTAGGACTTGCGGGGGTGTAAATGGACATAAGAAATGCAGACATAACGGCCACTCGCAGTGATGGCAAAATATTCCATTATCGGTCGGATGATTGGCTGCTGAAACAGATCGATGGCTTCGACAATGCAGATATTGAAATCTTTAAATCAGCACGTGGTGTGGGTGATGGTGAGATCATTACCGGACAACGCAGGAAGAGCCGCGAGATAACGATCACTGCTCGGCCGCGAAGTATCTACGGCCTGCGAGAGATCCGCAATCAGGCTATAGCTTTCCATTCCAATCGCTATACATATGATGTTGCCTGTACTTATATGGGACGGACATTGGTAGCAAAAAAATGTTATCTGCAAGCATTCAGTTTTCCGGTGACCAATCCCAGGACGACCAGTAAATTGACAGTAGTATTCCTATCCGGTGATCCGGACCTTTTCGCTAGCGCATCCAGCAATGTCACTATGACGGACATCACAGCAAAGTGGAAAGTAACACGGTCGTACATAAGTGGCAAGCCGCTGGTATTCGCTACAGCGGCAAGGGCTGATTCGATAGTGATCGGATACGAGGGCATAAACTCGGCGACGATCAAATTGACCATAAACTTTACCGGATATGCCAAGGGCATCCACATCATCGTTGGTCAGGAGTCAGCGACGATAGAAAAAGAGTTCAACGAAGGCGATAAGTTGACGATAGACAGCTCGAAATCATTCGCAGATCTTAATGGGACAATTTTGCCATATGCGGAAACCGGCAACTATGATTTTCGACAGATGACGTTGGAAGCCGGTGACAATAGAGTGTCAGTTAAGGCAGACACGGGGTCCGCCTTTTCAACAGCGATAGAGTACACAGGAAGGTATAACGGCTTATGATCACTTTTTACGACAAGACTGGTAAACAGCTTGATGAGATCACGTTTATCGAGTGCCAGTGGGAGAGGAAGTACTCAGAGGCCGGATCGTTTTCTATCTACTGCGCTGCAGCCGATTGGAATTTTGATATCAAGTATCTGATGAATACTGACCGGAAAGAAACGGCGATAGTGCAGAAAATCGTATTTGAGAAGAAGACCGAGGGGAACTTTATTACAGCCTCAGGGTTCTTCCTGGAAAAGGTGCTGTCATGGGGATGCAATTATGAACCTGTCACATTGACCGCATCCACGGAAGCCGCAGTCAAGGCGGCGATCACAACCCTGATGACCAAGGACTTCAGTTCTAACTCCAGTTATAAGCAGCTGGGTGAAATCTCCTTTTCAGACGATTCAACTTTTCCGGCTTCAATCAATCAGTCATTGGATCCAGGTACAGATTTTGCCTCAGTGCTTTATGACAGCTTGCAGGAGAATGGTATGTCCTTCTGGTGCGAGCCGGTCTTCCACACTGATGAATCGGCGCCGCTTCTTGGTGTAGTGATCCATACTTACAAAGGAGCTGACAGGTCAGGGGCTGTATTTTTCTCTGAGGGATACAATGACGTTTCTGATGTTAGCTATACTCTCGACGAGTCTGCGGAATATCCGCTATATGGCATCATGCAGGAAGTGCAGGCTGCCAGTGGCTTTGACAATGTGATATCCGTAAATACCAAAGAGGGCGTTAAGTACTTTATTAGTGAGACTATCGCCGTGGACACGAATTGTCCATCAGATCTGGGTGCATGCTGGCCACTGAAGGTCATCACCGGGAGCGTTTCGGGTATGGAAATGGTATCTGCGAATCAGCAGGCGATTAGAGATGCAATGAAGCAGCAAGCCACGACTGACATGCTCAACCACTACAAAATCGAGACGATCACGGCCAATGTGATACAAGAAACTTTTTTGTATCTTGAGAATTACGACCTTGGTGATATTTGCACGGTGATCCTCGACGATCTTAAGCAAATGTTTGTGGCACGGATCGCAGAGATAGAAGAGGTACATCGAAATAACACAGTAGAAATAACTCTTACGCTCGGGACGCCACAAAAGACAAAGTATCGAGCTGTGAGGGTATAGGAGAAATCATGATTAGTTATCCATTTGAATCGAAAAATGTGACGACGGACAATCCATATGGTGACAGGGCGATCACAGATGAAATGGAGAGGGAATTTAATCAGCTGACCTGGACTAACGGAGTTTTTATTAACGACAATAGCCTGGTCAATTCCCTGAAGGTATCTGCAGTCGGGGGAATGCAAGTAGCTGTTGCGCCCGGCGGGTGTCACATAAACGGTGCCAAGGCGTATGAGTCTGCGACCAGGACTTTTACACTGGAAGCGTCTAGCGACACATACATGCGTATTGATAGAATCGTGGCCCGCTTCGACACGTCGGACTCGGTGCGATCCATTGAACTTTACGTGAAGCAGGGTACGCCATCCACAACAGCGGTTGCTCCGACGCTCGTAAGGGCATCAAACTATTACGAACTTGCACTTGCTGACATATACATAGGCAAGAGCGTAACAGAGATCACGCAGAGCAACATCACGGACCAGCGCCTCAATTCTGAGGTCTGCGGCATGGTGGCGCCAGCATTTCCGACGTCGATAGACACTACTGACATTTTCAATCAATTTCAGTCCGCACTCGATAAGTATATGAGCCTGGTGCAGTCTGCAATTGACGGAACCACGGCGGGCAACCTGCAAAGCGAAATTGACGCAGCAAACGCGGGACTAACAAAGGCCAATCAGCGGATGCTCATCTTCCAGGACAAGAGCCTCGACTTAACAAAGGCCGTATCTGATACGACATACAGCGAGCAGGGTTACACCTATCACGTAGATCTGGCACTCTCCGGATGCACGGCAGATTACATCCCTGATGTCTATCTGTCAGCACCATCATCGGTGATAAGTGACATCTGCCAGACCGGCGCGGGGTATGTCCGCTTTTTCGTCAGCACCAACACGGGGACTATCACAATCCCGGTCATCAGACTGACAAAGGGGGGTGAGTAGCGATGATTGGCGCCACGCACGGAAAGAAACAGCCGCACGGAGTTAAGGACTCTGTGATCATCACGGAGCAGTTTGCAAACAACGTTTGGACGGCTCCGGCTGACGGGATACTCACAGTATGCCTGGAACCGGCAGCAACAACAATCTGTATTTTGCGTTATACCCGCAACGGCTCGCAGCAGAGAGGGCTTTGCGTAAACAGCATAAGCGGCGCAATCGCCACAGGCACGATGCCAGTGCATAAGGGCGATGCAATTAAGCGAGTCTACACGAGCAATGTACAGACGGAAACCATCACATTTGATGAATTTGAATAGGGGGTAATCATGATTGGTAAAGTATACGGGGGGGTAAGAAACCTTTGCAAATAGTGAATCAGAGCATTCTCGACGGCGGCGGAGAAATAACGTACTACGTTTTCAAGGAGCTGAAACTGGTAATCGCATACTTTACGATAGCAAGCTCGATCACGATTGCCAGCAACTACTGGTACAACTACGCGATTCCTAGCGCGGTGGGCGTGCCTGCGGCGCATCGAGACGCGCCAATGGTAGGCGGAGCCGGCGGAAACGTCGGCGGCATGCTCAGGGTCAACGCCGGAGAAGCTAAGATCAATTTCTACTCCGGCAACGTCGGGAGTGCGCCATCAGGCACTATAATTTTTCCAATTAAGTAATCATGAGCCTGGAATGAGGCTCTTTTTTATTACAGAGAAAGGAGAGGGAAAAATGAACAAGGGGACAAAAATAAGAACCATACTTGCCGTCGCCACATCTATAAACACCGCATTGATCGCAACAGATGTAACGGGATTCAATAGCAAAATGTTGAACACAATTTACACGATTTTGTCCATCATCTGCAATTTCATAATTGTCGCCCTGACGACGTACTACAATAACGACTTCACACAGGCGGCCGCACAAGGAACGGAGTTTACAAGAGCAATAAAGGCCGGTGTTGATCCGCTGGAGCATGTCGCAATGGGCCCTGGAACTGATAACGATACAGAGGAAGGAGCGGAATAATGGAATATATAACAAAATACAATTCGCCTTACTTCTTCCCGACGAATAGTCCGCAAATGATTGTACTCCATCACTGGGGCAGCGACGGTCAGACAATGGCGGGCGTGATCGACTGGTTCTGCCGGAAGGGACGCGGGAGTAATGGTACAAGCGCGCATTACGTAGTCAGCGGGAATCAGTGCGCCTGCCTGGTCAACGAAGGCAAGGGCGCATGGCATGCCGGTAACCATTGGTACAACGAGCATTCAATAGGTATTGAAGCCAGGCCTGAAATGGATACGGAGACCTACAAAACGGTAATCGAGACTGTGGCCATGATTTACAAGCACCTCGGAAAGGTCGTACCAATAATCGGACACTTGGACGTGCCTGGTGTTAAAACAGCCTGCCCGGGAAGATACTATTCACATATTGCTGACATACAGGCTCAGGCTACTGCTCTTTACCAGTCCGGTAAGGCACCAACAGGCCCTGCGGCCTCCGGTACAACCTCTGATGGCAAGCTTGTAATAGATGGTGAGTTCGGCTCCGCCTCCTGCAAGAGGCTCCAGGTGTGGCTCGGTGCGCCGTACAGAGATGGTATCCTTTCCGGACAGCTCAGATCTCAGAGCACCTATATCCGCAACTTCAAGTGGTGCGTATCATATGCCAGCTCCGGCGGATCTGCGACGGTCAAGCTGCTCCAGCGCAAGGTGGGAGCCGGAGTAGATGGCTACCTGGGCAAAGAGACGATCAGCAAGCTGCAGACATGGCTTAACAGATCGGGCTATAAGCTGGCCGTGGATGGCATCGCTGGTCCTGCGACCTGCAGAGCACTGCAGCAGTATCTCAATGCTCACTAGGAGGTCGCGATGGGATGGAAAATAGGCCTTATTAACGCGCTGCTTTCCGGCGGGTTCTTCGTGTTCCTGGAGTTTCTTATAAAGAGGCATGACCGCAAGAAGGCGAACGAGCTCGATCCCAAGGTCCTGAAAAATTTGATGCTGGCCTCCGGCGCCATCATCCAGGACAGGATCGTGCAGCTGTCACGGATGCACATCAAGCGTGGTAAGATCAGCGTGGAGGACAAGGAAGAGCTCTGGCAGATCGTGGATCCGTACTTCAAAGCAGGGTTCAACCATTTGGGTAAAGAGTACTGGCACGCAGTGGATAAGCTGCCCGTTATAGACAAGTGCGAAGAAGTCGATGAGTAGGGCGCAAAAGTATGGCACAGTGGCTTTTTCAGTGCCTGCTGGAGCATAGACTCGTTGCAGGCGATGATAATGAAAAGGGAGTCGAGGCAATCCCGGCTCTTTTTTTATGGGTAAAATCAGACTTCCTGAAATAATCTGTTAACATAGGGCGCACACTATGTTAATATAATTACAGAAAGGAGGTACGGAGATGAGCAATAAAAAAAGCGGCAATAAGGCCGAAAGAATGAACCTCATAACCGCAATAATCAATTTGATCGTTGCCTTGATCACCTTGATTATATCAGTCAGAGGCCATTAAGAAAAGGGGGAACCATTCCCCCGTTGTGCTAGCTCATCACCGAAAATATCATGAGAACAATAGCAATAATTCTAAGCTTGGTAGCAATGGTGCTATCCATTACGAGCATCATCATCTCAGTCAAGTCTATCAGGAGGAGAGCTGATGATGGAGAGGGAGGTGGCGATGATGCCAACAGGTAAACCTAACGCACAGACTATAGCCTCAAAGAAATATCAGCAGAAAGTAGGGTTGATTGCGAAAAGCTTCAAGATCAAGAAGACTCTAGCTGATGATTTCAAGGCAGCCTGTCAGAAACGTGGAGAGGGACAGGCTGCAGTGATCTCCAGATTGATGCAGGAATATATTGATGAAGCATCCAAAGAATGAGCGTATGCCACACTTTATGCCAGAGAAATCATAAAAGTCTGTAATATCAAGGCATACACGAATTGAAGTAATTACCCCTACGCTCCACCAGATGAAATGAAAAAAGCCGCTGAGATCAACAGAGATGTTGAGATCGGCGGCTTTTTTGTAGTTTGCCTTGACAGGAACACGTCGATCAAATAATATGTATGTGGGAATTCCCACAACCCCACATAGGAGGTGATGAAAATGAAAATGAAAACGACGATCAAGGAATATGATGCAAAGATAGACTCGAAGAAGAGGCTTACCCTACGCGAAAGTCCTTTTGAATATTATCATGTTGAACACTTTTCCGACGGGAGGATCGTTCTCCAGCCGAGAGAGCTGGTGGAACCTTTCCGTGTTTCAGAGAGCGCCCTTGAGATGATGGACAAGTCCATGAACAACGTCAATGAGGGAAAAGCAGGCAAAGCAGTGGATGTTTCGAAATTCAAGGAGTGATCCATGTTTACGATACGAATGGGTATCCCTGAAATGGAAGGGTTCTGGGATACGCTGGAGAAAAAAGTCGAGGCAGGAGCAGCATCCAGAGAAGAGATCAAGCTATATAAGAAAATAGGAAAAGCCCTATACCTGTTGTCAGAGGATCCACGTTATCCTGGGCTTAATTCTCACGAGATCTCCTCTTTGATGGCTCGCTACGGAAGGAAAGTGTGGGAATCATATCTGGAAAACAGGACTCCTGCCGCAGGAAGAATGTTCTGGACATATGGACCAGGACAGGGAGAAATAACTGTCGTTGCAATTGAGCCACATCCTGACGATAAATCAAATGCGTACAAAAGCATCACATTGTCATCCATGGGAGAGGTTTTAAAATAGATGCAATAAATGGATGATCCATCGCAAATTGAAAAGCTTAAGAGTTGAGCGTTGAAAATCCTGGGGATTCACTGCGCCTCGTCAAGCTTGGCGGAGAAAAGTCGCGGTGTGTATAAACGTGGATTAGCGCATTTCCCAGATACGTGCTATAATCATTTCGCTATAGCGGGTGATCTCCGGATCGCACACGACACCCTAAATACAACTCAATAGACAAGATCGATTTACAGGGAGCTGATAACGGCTGAGAGGAAGTGCAGACTTCGACCTGATGACCTGATTTGGATAATGCCAACGTAGGGATAGAATAGAGACTTTTGCCGGGCAGGATCCTCTTCGGGGGCCTGCCCTTTTCAGTTGCCAGACAACTTTCTGGACCTGATGCCTGAGAAGGAGGATAAAAATGTTCAAAGACTGTTTTGACAACGTAAGAAAAAGCGTGCCGCTCGTGCACAACATCACCAACTACGTGACGGTAAACGATGTAGCAAACATCCTGCTTGCCGCCGGCGGCAGCCCTATCATGTCCGACGACAAGAACGATGTGCCTGACATCCAGACCATATGCGGAGGCCTGAACATCAACATCGGCACGCTGAACGCCAGGACCATCGAGTCCATGTTCATAGCCGGACGCAAGGCGAACGAGCTCGGTCACCCCGTCCTGCTGGATCCGGTCGGTGCCGGCGCCTCGAAGTTCCGCACGGACACCGCTGTCGACCTTCTCAAGGAGATAAAATTCGACGCGGTCCGCGGAAACATCTCTGAGATAAAGACCCTTGCCATAGGCAGCGGGACCACAAAGGGCGTGGACGCAGATGCGGCAGATGCCATCACGGACGAGACGCTTCCGAAGGCCGTAGAGTTTCTGAAGGGCCTTGCAAAAAACATGGATACGATCGTCGCAGTGACCGGCGCCATCGACATAGTCACCGATGGCGAGAAGGCATACGTCATCCGCAACGGCCGCAAGGAGATGGGACAGATAACCGGGACCGGATGCCAGCTTTCCGGCCTGATGACGGCGTTCATAGTCGCCAACCCTGACAACAAGCTGGAGGCCGCAGCCGCTGCTGTATGCGCGATGGGCCTGGCAGGAGAGATCGGGTACGAGCACCTCGCGCCGTACGAGGGCAACTCCACCTACAGAAACCGCATAATAGATGCGATATGCAACATGGACGGAGAGCAGCTCGAAAAAGGAGCGAAATGCCAGATCATGTAGCTCTATCAGCTTTTGAAGGAAAAAAGGAGCCTGAAAAAATGAATCAGAACACTGGAAAATTCTCGGGAGAGGCCCTGGTGCCGACGCTTGCGGTATACGCTGTGACGGACAGGCACTGGCTGAAGCCGGGACAGAAGCTGGCCGACCAGGTCAGGGAGACGCTTGAAGCCGGAGCAACTTTCATCCAGCTCAGGGAAAAGGATCTGCCGGAGGATTCGGAAGAGTTGCGGCAGGAGGCCCTTGAAATACAGGAGCTGTGCAGAGAATACGGCGTGCCTTTCGTCCTGGACGACGATGCAGCCCTGGCGGCCGAGATCGGCTGTGACGGCATACACGTCGGACAGGAGGACATGGAGGCTGGTGCGGTCAGAGAGCTGGTAGGACCGGACAAGATCCTGGGCGTATCTGCACAGACCGTCGAGGAAGCGGTGCTTGCCGAGGAAAGAGGAGCAGACTACCTCGGAGTCGGAGCCGTCTTCCCTACCGGCAGCAAGGATGACGCCATTGAGGTGGATCACGACACCCTTGAGGCGATATGCAAGGCGGTATCGATCCCTGTGATAGCCATCGGAGGGATCACCGTGGACAACGTTAAAGAACTTGCCGGAAGAGGCCTGGTGGGCGTAGCCGTGATAAGCGCCATTTTCGGCGCCGACGACATCGGAGCTGCCACCAGAGAACTTTCGCGAAATGTCGACAAGTACCTGTTGAATAAATAATTTTTTTCCAGAAGCGGTCCATCGGGAGCACCACTTTGGGCCGCTATACAAAATTAATGCATTTCACAAGGAGGAGCATCTATGTACACTGCATTAACGATCGCTGGGAGCGATTCCAGCGGAGGCGCTGGGATACAGGCAGATCTGAAGACCATGCTTGCAAACGGTGTTTACGGCATGAGCGCCATCACGGCACTCACGGCACAGAACACCACCGGCGTCACGGACATCATGAACGCATCACCGGAATTCGTGGGAGAGGAGATCGACGCGGTCTTTACGGACATCAGGCCGGATGCTGTGAAGATCGGGATGGTCTCAGCAAGCGAGATCATACACGTGATAGCGGAAAAACTGAAGGAATACAAGGCGGAGAACATCGTGGTGGACCCTGTGATGGTCGCCACCAGTGGGGCGAAGCTGATCTCCGACGATGCCGTGGAGGCACTGGAAAACGAGCTGCTGCCTCTGGCCACCGTCATCACGCCGAACATTCCGGAGGCGGAAGTCCTTTCCGGTATGGAGATAACTTCGGAAGAAGACATGGTCACGGCCGCAAAGACGATAGGAAAAAAGTTCGGGATGACCGCCGTCCTGGTCAAGGGCGGCCATAACCTGAACGATGCAAATGACCTTCTGTATACAGTAGCAGACGGAAGCGCCAGGTGGTTCCGGGGGAAGAGGATCGACAACCCGAACACCCACGGCACCGGATGCACCCTTTCGAGCGCCATCGCCTCGAACCTGGCAAAGGGCTTTTCCCTGGAGGATTCCGTCGACATGGCGAAGAAGTACATCTCCGGCGCCCTCGGCGCGCAGCTGGATCTGGGAAAAGGCAGTGGTCCGATGGACCACGGTTTTGCGATATCCGACATAGGACGGTACTTCGAACAGTAACCGGGACTGGCGAATACAAAAGAAAATAGCAAATACAGGAAGGTCATTTTAATGGAAAACAAGAAAACAAGCACTTTCAGCAACGGGCTGATCTGGTTCGGCGCAGGCGTGTCCATCGCCGAAATAATCACGGGCACCTACCTCGCCCCTCTCGGCTTCAAAACTGGCATCATCGCGGTGATACTGGGGCACATCATCGGATGCGTAATGCTTTTTCTGGCGGGTCTCATCGGCGGCCAGACCGGTAAGTCCTCCATGGAGACGGCTGCCATTTCGTTTGGAAAAAAGGGTTCATCGTTTTTTGCCGTCATGAACGTACTGCAGCTCGTGGGCTGGACTGGTATAATGATCTACGACGCTTCTCTTTCTGCTGAGACGATCTTCAGCGTGGGAGCAAAGCTGTGGGCAGTGATCATCGGAGCTCTGATAATAGTGTGGATCCTGGTCGGGATGAAGACGCTGGAAAAGATAAACGTCGTGGCGATGCTTTCCCTTTTCGTCCTCACCATCGTCCTATGCGTTCAGATAGTGAAGAACGCCGGTGCGGCAGTGATCGGCGCCTCTGATGCTCTGACCTTTGGCGGCGCCGTGGAGCTGGCCGTGGCGATGCCGCTGTCCTGGTATCCGGTCATCTCGGATTACACGAGATACGCAGAGAAACCGTTCAGCGCCACCCTTGTCAGCACCGTGACCTACGGTCTCGTGAGCTCCTGGATGTTCATCATCGGCATGGGAGCGGCCATCTTCACCGAGACGTCTGACGTGGCTCAGATCATGGTGAAAGCCGGGCTTGGGATCGCAGGCCTCATCATCGTGGTGTTCTCTACGGTTACGACGACGTTCCTGGATGCGTTCTCCGCAGGAGTTTCCAGCGTTTCGGTCTATGGAAAGATAAACGAGAAGCACGCGGCAGTCGCGGCGACCGTGATCGGCACCGTGGGCGCATGCCTCATCAACATGGATGACATAACGAATTTTCTCTATCTCATAGGCTCCGTGTTCGCGCCGATGATCGCTGTGCTGATCGCCGACTATTTCATACTTGGCCACGACTCCAGCAGCAGAGAATTCGACACAGGAAGATTCGTTATCTGGATCGTCGGATTCGTTGCGTACAGGATGCTGATGACTGTGAACACGCCGGTGGGCAATACCCTTCCGGACATGCTTTTCACTATGATAATAGCGGTGGTTTATGGAAAAGTTACCATGAGGAGCGAAGAGCAGGAACAGTGAACGGGAAGGAATTTAGATGATAAAAATACTGTTCGTCATTTCAGCATCGGGCAGAAAAAACTGAGAAGAACTGGATGAGCCGGAAGGGTGGGAGGAGTATTATTATGGCCACAGTGGATGTGCTTCCGCTGTGGCCATTCCTTATCCAAAAAGAACTTCTATTTCGGATTCCGCATCATAGATGGTCATTCCGTCAAAAATGGTAGCTTTCTCAAATTGCTCAAAGCACTCTCGGAAACCTCTTCCATGACAGCGAAAAACATAATTCTCATCTCCGAAGCACTCGAAAATAACTAGTTCCGTAAGAGATGGATCTGCTTCATATTTCTGACACTGTAGCATATATTTTTTCCCACGGAAGAGAAATTCTTTTTCTGGCCCACCCATAGTGAGAATATCATCTATGAATTCTGATAGTGTATTACCAATCATTGCTTAACCCCCTTGAATAATTTTTTATATTTTTCATATAGTGGATGTCCTGGCTTAATTACGAACTTATCTGCTTGTCCGTGATGTTCGACTCCGGGTGTATTGTGAACATGAACATGCAGAATGTCACCATGACCGAGACTTTTTTCGTGGTGATATCCGATTTCAAGAACAACTTCATGATTTGAATTATATTCTCGGTACTGGTGAAAAACACCATCCCTGTCATAAAGAACATAGCCAACGCTGCTGTGGGATTCTTCCGGAAGTTTTAGCGACTTGCTCTTATCAATAGGATTGATAATTTTCACTCCATCAACTGTTCCAACTGTTTCATATGTGTAAGCAACCTGTTTGCCGGCTGCAAATGTACCACGACCGCCCATTATCGCACCACCTTCCTAGAGGAACGATAATCAACAGGGATAATATTTCCTCGCATTTCATCAAATGGTGTGCCAAAGCAAATGACGGCTTCAGGCTCGATTTTGCTTAGCATGTAGTCATATCCGCGTAAGAATTCCTTCTTATTTTGCTTACAGCCAATCATTCCGATTGCAATGATAGAATTCTTCTCGACACCGTCAAAGCAGAATTCATAGCTACGAGGCGTACTCCAACTGATCGTTGGAATCACAGTAAGCCCCTGTTCTTGCCAGTAACATCCGCACCAGCGATTTTTTGCAACACTTTCTAGTTGTCTCCACAAATTCATATCAGCATATGTTGAAAAATCTGGACTTAGAAGAAACGCGTATTGAGAATACTTCCTCAGTGACTTTTCAGGATTGTTATATATTCCGTTGAAACGATAATCATCCACGAAGAAATGAACTCCATTTTTGGTGTTAGTTTCATTGTCATTTGAACGAGTATCGGAACAGGCGATCAATGTAACATTTTCAACATCTACTGCCTGCTTTTTTATAAGTGGGATATTCCACTTGCCGTGACTACTGTACTCATTGCGCATAAAAAGATTGTCGCTGCGCATACTTTTGCTTGTGTTAATATTCATTTATAATAACCTTTCCGCCCTATAAAAGAGCTGTGTGTTTTTGTCAATTGGCGTTTTGTACAAAATGTCAATTGAAGTAACGGAAAGGATATGCTACAATCTTAGTTACCTGGAGAAAGGATGTAGCACATCCAAAAGTGAAACGTATTTTAACTGCTGGAACAGTTATGAATACGTTTTATTATTTTACCCTCAATAGAACCACCTCCTTAACTTGTCCGCGAGAAGAGGCATAGAATTTTCTCCTCGTAATCAGTATATTCAGAATCACCATAACGAAGCCATTTGTGATAATAAGACAAGGCATTATAAGCAGCTTCATAACTGATTTCAAAGATGTCAGCAATTTCTTCTGGGGATTCTAGCTTCAGCTTATGAATGAGCACCGGCGGTGCAAGTGCAAACTTGGCAAAAAACTTAACTTCTTTTTCTGCTAATTCACTGTCCTCTGTGTGGTCAAGTACAACATGACCAATTTCGTGCATGATTGTGTTATTGATTCGTCCGTACCCTTTTTTGTCATTGTAGTAGATATACCACTCACCAGTATCAAGCTGTAAACAGAAACCATCATTGCTTTTCTTCAACAACAATCTCTGTGTAGCTTCCGGATATGCGGAATACGGAATGACTTTAATGTCCATCTTGCTGGCTATTTCAAAACCATTGATAGGCACACAACTGATATCGTATTCTTCATACATTCGAACCACGATTTGCTTAATCTCTTCATAACGTTCATCTGATAATCTGATTCCCAAATTCTATTCTCCTCCAAATAACGCATTAATTAGTTCTTTCTTCTCTTCATCTGACATAGCGGATGCATTACGAGCAATAAGTCTGCGTACACGTGGGTAACTGAATTCGTCATTTTCAATTCCCAAGAGATAGTCGGATGTTGTGTGCAGAGCAGTAGCTATACAGGCTAATGTCTCTGGTTTAGGGTCTCTGGTTCCAGATATATATCTGGACATTACACCTTCTGTAATACCGACACGTTCAGCCAATTCCTTTTGTTGTAGGCCTTGTTTTTTTAATAGGATGGATATGCGATTGCCTAACTCCTTACTCATGTGAATTCCTCCTTTGATTACCAACTTGTTCGTGGTTATTTATATCGTACTGCAATCTTGACATATTGTCAAGTGATATTGCCCGAGATAAAATTAGAATTCGTGTGATAGTGGCACCCAATGGTTCCAATGGTTATCTGCCATATCATGTGCGAATTCTGTATTGTTGATGAAAAGCTGATTGTCTTTGTCTCGGACGAATCCCCAGTGGAGGGAATGCTCCGCACTCCCATCGACGGATATAATTTGATCGAAAAAGTTTCTAATAATGACGAATTTTTACAGGAATGGAGTGAGGAGTATTTACCGGAGTATGAAAGAGAGATTATTATAATCAAGTAGTATCAATTGGAGAGTGTTAAGGGGGGTAAATGATAAAAATACTTTTCGTCTGCCACGGAAACATCTGCCGGTCGCCCATGGCGGAGTTTTTCATGAAGGATCTTGCGGAAAAAAGAGGCCTTTCAGGCCGCTTCCACGTGGAGTCTGCGGCGGTGTCCACCGAGGAGATCCCCGGTGGCGTGGGGAATCCGGTGTACCTTCCTGCCCGCCGGGAGCTGCAGAAGCACGGCATTTCCTGTGATGGCAAGCGCGCCAGGCTCATGACCCGGGAGGACTATCAGAAATTCGACATCCTCGTGGGAATGGATCGCAGCAATATTTCAAGAATGGAGTCCATAGCCGGGGGCGACCCGGAAAACAAGATCCACCGACTTCTCGACATATCCGGTGAGTGCCGCGACGTGGCCGACCCGTGGTACACCGAGGACTTTTCAAAGACCTGGGATGACATATCCGCGGGCTGCACGGCGCTGGCGGACCTTCTGACTTTCGAGGGTGAGCTGGTGCTGGCCTCTGCTTCGCCGCGGCGCCGGGAGCTCCTGCACCAGGTCGGGATCAGGACTGTGGTGGATCCCTCGGACGGAGAGGAGTGGTCACAGGAGAGTGATCCGGGCCGATACGTGGAGGAGCTGGCCAGGTGCAAGGTCTTTGACGTGGCGGACAGGCACGGGGATCAGTGGGTCCTGGGTTCGGACACGGTGGTCACCCTGGATGGGAAAATACTGGGAAAACCAGCAGACGAAGAAGATGCGATAAAAATGCTCCGGGAGCTTTCCGGCAGGACCCACAGGGTATTCACGGGAGTCTCCATCCTGCGCATGGACCGGGGACGTGTGTTGTACGAAAAGACTTTTTCCCGAAGCACAGACGTCACGTTCTATGAGCTCTCAGACGAGCTGATAGACAGGTACGTGAGCAGCGGTGAGCCCTTCGACAAGGCTGGGGCTTACGGGATCCAGGGCCGGGGCGCCGTGCTGGTAAAAGAGATATGTGGCGATTACAACACCGTGGTCGGCCTGCCTGTGGCCGAGGTGTACCGCGCATTGGAATACTGATGGGGGAAACATCACTTTATCAAATCGTAATTTGACAAATTATAATTTGTCAAATTACGATTTGCTTTTTTGCCATTTCGAATATAATATTGACATGACGCTTGAAAGGGAGGTGAAACGGAATGTTGTATTTTCGGGAAAAGGAGCTGGGGATCCTGGACAGGTTCAGCAGTACTGACGGCCACAGGGCCTGTGCTGTTTATGGCCGAAGGAGAACGGGCAAGACAGAGCTGCTGCTGACATATATTAGGGAACACTATTCCGGCCACAGTGTATATTACCAGTGTACAGGTTACGATTATTCAACCTGTCTCGGGGACTTCAAATCAGCACTTCATACTGAATTCCCGGACGACTCGATTCTCGACTCACTGAACACCTTTAAAGATGTTTTCACGTATATAGATAAAATATCCGATGACAGTTTGCTTGTCGTTATAGATGAGTTTCCTTTCCTTTGTAAAAGGAATGATGACGTAGCTGTCGAGTTTCAGTGGATCATCGACCATGCTCTGGGTTCATCGAAGCTGGTACTCCTGGGATCGAATCTTTCATTTATGAAAAGGCAGATCAACGACCAGAAATCACCGCTTTATGGACGGTTTTCCGAGATAATCGAGGTTCGCCCGTTTACATTTGATGAAGTTCACCAACTCTTTAAGAACTTTGAAGATGCGGTGGATGTCTATGCACAAACTGGAGGCGTGGCGCAGTATGTCATGATGTTTTCAGAATTCGGGTCTGTGCGGGAGGCGACAGATGCACTTTTTATGGACAGGGATGGGCGCCTCTTCCAGGAAGCTCATAACCTGCTCATGCAGGAGCTGCGGGATATCACTACATACGTATCCATACTGAGGGTGCTGGCGCTTGGCGAAAAGGACTCTGGTCAGATTGCGTCAAAGGCAGGGATCGACCCCAGAGGTATCTTTTCATATATGGCTAAGCTAATGGACCTTGAGATCGTGACAACTGTGGAGAATGCTTTTTCAAGAAAAAAGCATGACAGGCGATACAGGATCAAAGATAATATGTTTCGGTTCAGCTATGCGTTCATTGAGCCGAATATTTCCATGATCAACTCTATCGGTCCAAAGGCAGGCCCGTACATATTGAATGACGCTTACAAGGAATACCTGGGTTTCGTTTATGAAGACATTATCCGCGACGCTTGCTTCGAATATGCGCTTCAGAAAAGAATACCATTTATGCCGATCACCGTTGGCAAGTGGTGGGGCAACGTTAAGGATAAAAAAGGCTGGCATGAAAGCGAGGTCGACCTTATCGCGTTTGATGACAAGAATGTGATCATAGGAGAGTGCAAATTCAGAAACAAGTTGGTTGGTATCAGCGAGCTGGACAAGCTGAAGACAAAGGCTCAATTTATTCCTTTGGGAGACAGGACCGTATATTATCTTCTGGCCAGCAAGAGTGGATTCACAAATGAAGTCAAGGATCGGGATGTGATACTGATCGAAAAGGCGTAAGATGACAATGGGCCGCCGCAATCGCGGCAGCCAATCCACATCAAATCGTAATTTGTCAGATTTCGACCGGATCAGTATCGTACAGTATCAGTCCGCCCTTTCTCTGGTATCCGGTGTCCCACAGCTCCTCAAAGGGGAGCCACTGGTACTCGCTGTAGGTAACTGCCTTTACGAGAGTGCGGCTTTCGTCAATGGTTTTGTACCCGTTGACGAGGAACCAGTGCCAATTGTAATCACGGAATTTGCGGTTTTTGTGCATAAGCACCAGTACAGGCACCGGCAGCCCCCTGTCGATCCGGGCAATCAGGGCGGCCCGGGCCTTTTCCACAGGTTCATACCCTTCCAGGCCAGTCATGGTCACCTGTGTGACGCCTCTGTCCCGGAGGTACCGGCCATACCCGTCCATAAAGATGTCCAGGCGGTCGATGCCGCTGCGCCTTGGCTTGAGATATGGCTCCATGATCTTTGAAAATTCCACGTACTCCTTCCGTGTCAGTTGCTGAGCGTCGTAGGGGTACGCCTGTGTGATGCCCTTTTCCCTGGCGAAGTAAACGCTGCTGTCGCAGGCAGTCTCAGCAGCGCAGCCCCCAAGGCGCATCATGAAATTAGAAAACCACTCCTGATTGCCGCCGTAGGAGCGGCCGATCATGAAGTGGTCAAGCTCTTTCTGCATTAAAAGAAAGCCTCTTATTCTGTAGCTGACGCGGCTTACAGTGCTGCGTTCAGTGCTGCAACCAGCTGGTCTGCATCGATACCGTGAACTGCGCTTGCCTGCTCGATGCTCTCACCCTGGGATGCAGGGCATCCGATGCACATCATTCCATTCTCGAAGAACGTTCTTACCAGCTCAGGATTAGCGTTGATAACATCGCTGATGATCATGTCCTTTGTGATTTTCTCCATGGTATTTGTCTCCTTATCAAACATTTATATAACGGGCGGGGGGATTCCGCCACCCGCTGTTTTCATCCATGACAATTTAACATCGTTTTCCCTTTTATTCAATAGGAATTGTGGATTATTTTTAATTCCTATCGGTTCACAAGGATTTCACAAATTGGTTGTTTACAACCAATTCCCACGTTAGTATAATTAGTAGGATTTTTATGAGGAAATGGAGCGGAAAATGCTGGAATTCAGACCGATAGAGATAGACGACAGAGACGAGGTGCAGACTCTGATCTGCGCCAGCGGATGTCATGGAGCGGACTACAGCTTCGCAAACCTGTACATCTGGAGGAAGATCTACAAGCCGCTGGTGGCCTTCATGGACACCAGGATGCTGCTGTACCTGGGAAAGCCGGGCTTCTACGCCTACCCTAAGGGGGACGGGGATCCCCGCCCTTCCATCGAGTACATGAGGGAGGAGGCCCACAGGAACGGGGCAAAGCTGATGATGAGGGGCCTTACCCCAAAGACCCTGGAGGAGCTGCAGGAATACTACGGCGAGGACGCCTTCGCCATCTCGGAGGACAGGGACAACGCCGACTACATCTACACCACTGATAAGCTCAGGTACCTCAAGGGTCGCAAGCTTTCATCCAAGCGCAACCACCTGAAGCATTTCGAGAGGAACGGCCCGTGGCACTACGACAAGGTGACACAGGAGAACCTGGCGGAGGCGCGCGCCTTCGTGGAGGAGTTTTACCAGGAAAAGGACGATCCGGACCTGGCGGCGGAGTCCGTGGCGATCGGTGAGATGTTCGACAACTACGAGACACTGGGCTTCATGGGAGGACTGCTTTTCCAGAACGACAGAGCGGTAGCCTTCACCGCCGGCACCCGGCTGGACCAGTCGACAATCGACGTGCACTTCGAAAAGGCACTGCCCGGCGTGGAGGGCGCATACACCATGATAAACTACCAGTTCGCCAACATGGTGGCAGAGGAAAATCCTGATATACTTTATTTCAACCGCGAGGAGGACATGGGCCTGCCCGGGCTGCGCAAGGCCAAGGAGAGCTATCACCCGGACGTGCTGCTCATGAAGTATTACGCAGAGGAGAAGTAAGATGACTCAGATGATCCAGGAGCTTCGGCCGGAAGAATACCCGGAGTTCTGCGCACTTTGGAAAAAGGCTTTCGGCGACGGGCCGGAGGTGGTCGACGAGCTGTTCCAGGCGCTGGGAGACAGTGTGACGGCCTACGTAATGGGATTCGATCAACTGGCGGCAGAGCTCACCCAGTTCGACATGGGGTCCGTCATCATGGCGGATGGCAGCGAGCTGCCGGCCCTCATTTCCTATGCCATCTGCACCGACCCGGACTACAGGGGAAAGGGACTCGGGTCTAGTATCACCACCTTTGCAAAAGACAGGGCCAACGGAGACCATAAGGCTTCCATCCTGTGTCCCGCCGAGCCTGGGCTGGTGTGGTTCTATCAGCCGCTTGGCTATCACGCCCTGTTCCCGGTGAGGGAGACCATCATGCGCAGATCCGCCATCGACGCCCTCAGAAAAGACCTTTTCCAGGCAGCGGAAGGCCTCGAGGCCCGCAAGCAGAATGGCGTCGTGCTGGAGATCCTGACTCCCGGAAAATACGGTGACGTCCGCGAGTCCTATCTCCAGGGCACCGTCCACTTTCGTCTGTCCCCGGAGGTCCTGAAGTACATCGGCGGCGGCTGGACCCGCTTCTGCCGCATCCGGGTCAACGGCATCGAGATGGGGATATGCACCGTCCACGTGGAAAAAAGGGCCGAGGAGGCGCCGGGGCTGCCGGCGGCCGGGCCGGAACAGGTCATGGTCATCGAGGAGCTGCTGGTGAAGTCTGAAGTGGCAGATCATTTCACTGCCGAGATGCTTGGGGCGGCGGTGGCCGACTGGGGCAGGTGCAGGATCTGCCAGATGAGATCTCCTGTGGAGAACGCACCGGCTGCCGAGGCCTCCGGATCGGAGGGGTCACCGGAGAAGTCGGGCGTTTTGGACGCACGGGTCCAGACGGTATTTACGGCGATCCACCACGACGTGGAGACCCAGGCAATGATCGCCTTCCCTGATGAGAAAACAAAAAAAGCCTTTCTCAAAAGCGCTGAGAAAAGCCCGTTAAAGCCATATTTCGGATTCCCGCTGGACTAGGGACGACCTGGGACATGGCAACGCAAGTCCGGCACTGAGAGGCGCCGTGGACTTTTACTTCACCATGGTGACCTGGAAATCCGTGTCCAGATATTTGAAGCCGTACCTGCGGCAGATGGCGTCTATCGGCCTGTCTACGGTCACGAATACGCGGCTGCCCTTCGTCCGGTGCATGAGGAGATAATCGTTGATCTCGTTGAGGACCTGGTAAAGCAGGTTCTTTTTTTTGTATCTCGGGTCCACCATGATGTCGCATACACAGTAGACCAGTGCGCCGTCTCCCACTACCCTGCCGAAGGCCATGAGCTGCCCCCTGTCATATACGCCCACCGTGAGGAGACTGTTGATGATGGCCTTCGTGGCGGCCTCGGCCTTGGTGGGTTCGTTACCGCTTCTGATCATGAGACTCACGAAATCCCTTGGAAGCGTCTGATTTATCCTTGTTTCCATTTCTCTATCCCTGTATTGAATTATCCCGAGTGCCTTTTATAAAAAACCTGATAGCACCTCTGCTCATCAGGAGCGATTTTCTACCGGTAGATTATACAACAGGGGGGTGATGCTTGTGTGTGAATTTTTTCAGCCGCCGTGTGACCAGGCCTGGCAGCAAGGCTTCACAAACGATCCCACTGTTTGCCGGGAATGGCCGCAAGCCCTCGCGGGTTGGCCCTTTCTTTTACGGGAATGCCAGAAAATCAACGAAGTCCGCAGCTCTCGCGCGGCTGAAATGCGGGTTTTTCCAAATGATTCAAAGGCTTATGTATGATATAATCTCCGTGTTCGGGTCAGTGAACAAGTCTGAGAACAGGCCCGGGGATATTATGAAGGCTTTTGGAGGTGCCCGGGAGACCGGCATCGTTACGCAACGAAAGGAACGAAGGGAACGGAAATGAGTGACTACGATTTCGATCTTGTGATCATAGGCGCGGGCCCGGGGGGCTACGAGGCCGCTTTTGACGCGGCTGCCAGCGGAATGAAGACGGCCGTCATCGAGAAGGACAAGGTGGGAGGTACCTGCCTGAACAGGGGCTGCATCCCGACCAAGGCCATCATGCACTCCTCGGACATCTACAGGGGCGCCAGCGCGGGAGCGGCCTTTGGCGTCGACGTGGAAGGCCTCAGCGCTGATATGGACAGGATCATCGCCAGGAAGAACCAGGTGGTAGCGACACTGCAGGACGGCATTCTCGCCCGCTTCAAGAAGGAAAAGATCACCCTGCTCCAGGGAACCGGTGTCGTGAAGGATGGCCATACCGTGGCCTTTTCCCCGAACGGGGACGGCGAGGAGCCGCGCGACGTCACTGCGGATAAGATAATGGTGGCCACGGGCTCCCATCCGTTCGTGCCGCCGATCCCGGGCGCTGACCTGCCGGGAGTCATGACCAGCGACGACCTGCTGGACATCTCCGGCCCTGTGCCTGAGGAGATGGTCATCATCGGAGGCGGAGTCATCGGCATCGAGTTCGCCACGGTCTTCTACGATCTGGGCACGAAGATCACCATCATCGAAGCTCTGGACGGCCTCCTGCCGACCATGGACAAGGAGCTTGGGCGCAGCCTCAAGATGAATCTCAAGAAAAAGAGTGTGGACGTCCACACCGGCGCTTCCGTGACGTCGTTCTCGAAGGATGGGAACAAGATCGCCGTCGCTTATAAGGAGAAGGAAAAAGAGTTCGTGGTTCCTGCGGACGTCGTGCTGGTGTCCACGGGAAGGCGCTCCAGCACAGCGGGCGTCTTCACGGATGAGTTCCTGGAAAAGCACCCTGACTTCATGAACCGCGGACAGATCAAGGTCAATGACCAGTACCAGACCCAGGAGCCGAGCATCTATGCCATCGGCGATGCCATCGGAGGCATAATGCTGGCACACACGGCCACAGCCGAGGGCAGGAACGCCGTCGCCGCAATGAACGGCAAGAAGGGCGAGATCCGCATGGATCCTGTTCCAAGCGTGATCTACACCAGCCCTGAGATCGCCCAGGTCGGCCTGACCCAGGACGAGGCCAAGGAGCAGGGCATCAAGATCAAGACGAGGAAGTTCCCTATGTCCGCTAACGGCAAGACCGTGATCGAGGATCTGGACAGAGGATACATCAAGCTGATCTCCCGCGAGGAGGACGAGGTGCTCATCGGTGCACAGCTCATGTGCGGAAGAGCATCAGACATCGTGGCCGAGCTGGCCGTGGCCATCGGAAACGGCTTGACCGTCCAGGACATCGCCAATGTCATCCACCCTCACCCATCATTTGTGGAAGCGGTGATGGATACGGCGAGACTGTAGACGGATGGCGGGATATGGTTCCAAAAAGTCGGAACACAATTGTGGAATAAGGTAATAAACGGCTCACAGGACAGAAAACGTGTTTAAAAACTGCTTTAACCATTGAAATTTCAATGGTTAAAGCAGTTTTATCTTTTTGGGAAGAAGATAGATGGTGGAAAAAAACGTGTTTAGAATGCTTGTTAACAGTTGAAATATCAACGTGTATGGGCGTTATATCTTCCTTATGAATAAATAATCAGGAATATACAATTTTGAGGTTGCCCCGGGATTTGAAAATATTGATATCCCGCCGTAGGCCGATCAGAAAAACATGAGTTTCCTACGACGGGATAACGTTTTTAATTAGATCCCGCCGTGGATCACAAACATGATTCTTGTAATTGCTGTTTCTGTATACCTGATTTTGATGAATTTTATTGCAATTATGGCGGACAGTTGCATGTATTATGCAAGCATAACAGCCCTGGTCACCACGGATGGAAGCTTCCACGGAAAACGCCGGAGATTCCTACACCGTGGAAAACACCAAAGAAACCTTCCATGGTAAAACGAAAAAAATCTTCCATGGTATATGAGATCTCTCATATATCATGGAAGCCATCGTTGGTACTCTGGTCCAGTCGCTGCTCCAGCTGCACCTGTTCTTCGACCGCGAGTATTCTACAGCCGTGCCGCTACTCCATCTGTCCGCTTATCGCGTCCAGTATGTCTGCGGCTATCTCCGCCTGCTGCTCGTCCAGATCATCCGGCAGGTGGTCCTTCAGTTCTTCAAGGGAGCTGCGTGTGTAGTTGCGCCCGGCCAGGAGTTCTTCCAGCTCCGGAAAAACAGTTGTGTCCAGGGAGTCTGAGTAAAGTCGCGCTTCCTGGATGGTCTCGCCCTTCATGCTCAGCTGGGCGTTGATGTTTCCCCAGCTCCGGCGCTCATCCAGTTCCACGTCGAACGGGATGCGCCGGCCGTAGCGCCACTCCTCGGAGGAATATTTTTTTACGAGCTCCGCCAGGGCCGGATCATTGTCCGGATCAAGTGCCGGGCGGGAATCCGGGGTGCCGCCGTATACCTTCGCGAAGGACCTTATCAGGCTGTCGCACAGCATGTCCTTGTCGATGTCGGGCCTGTAGGCGCTGAGGTTGGTGACCCTGGATCGCACGGACTGGACGCCGTGGGACTTGAGCTTGGCTTTGGACACCTGCAGATAGTTGGACAAGTCGTCGAAGTTGACGTCCATCATCAGGGTGCCGTGGTGGTAGCAGCGGCCCTGGCTGGAGTAATAGGCGTGGCCGGAGAACTTCGCCCCGTCGATCGTCAGGTCGTTCCTCCCGGTCACCTCGGCGTGGATGCCCAGGTTTTCCACGGCCTGGAGGATCACCTGGTTCTGCTTAGGCACGCTGTACATGTCCTGCGGGGCGATTATGGTAAAATTCAGGTTCCCCAGGTCGTGGTACACGGCGCCGCCTCCTGAAAGGCGGCGGGCCAGGTGGGCACCGTCCCGGTCAATGGCCTCGACTTTGCATTCGCGCCACGGGTTCTGGTTTTTTCCGATGACAACAGTATTGGCGTTCTGCCAGAGGTACAGGATCACCTCATCAGATCCGCCGTTCATGGTGAGCAGTTCTTCCGCCGCCAGGTTCACGTAAGGATTCGTACAATCCGTAATGATAGTGGTCAGTTTCATATAAACTTTATCCCTTTAAAAGCCCCGGGATCCAAGTTTCTCCCAGATCCCGGGGCAATACCTCGCAATAATTTTATTTTACTTCCGGGAGCGTGTCAGCACACTTACTCAGCCTTTTCCCCGGAGAAGTCGTACTTCAGGATCGGATGTCTGGCTGCTCCCACCTCATCCAGTCTCTTGATAGGAGTGGTGACAGGGGATGCCGCCACGGATTCAGGAGACTCGATGATCTTCTTGTAGATGGCTCTGAACGCTGCGATGGCGTTGTCCAGGACCTCTCTGCTCTCTGTCTCGGTAGGCTCGACCATCAGGGCCTCGTCTACGATGAGAGGGAAGTACATCGTCGGTGGATGGATGCCGAAGTCCAGAAGTGCCTTGGCAACGTCCAGGGCGCTGACGTTCTTTTCCTTGTGGATGCTCTCCAGGCTCATCACGAACTCGTGCATGCAGGTCGTGTCGTAAGCGACAGGATAGAGATCCTTGAGCTTTTCCTGCATGTAGTTGGCGTTGAGCACGGCGTTCTTCGCCAGTTCAGGCACGCCGTCCGAACCGTTGAACAGCAGGTATGTGAGAGCCCGCACCATAACCAGGAAGTTTCCGTAGAATCCCGTCACGCAACCGATGCTCTCAGGAGCCTGTGTGTACTCACCGTCGATGACTCTCTTGCCAGGGAGGAACTTCGCCAGGAAGTCCTTGCACCCGCAAGGGCCGCTTCCCGGACCGCCGCCTCCGTGAGGCGTGGAGAAGGTCTTGTGGAGGTTCAGGTGGATCACGTCGAATCCGATGTCTCCAGGGCGGACCATTCCGATAACGGCGTTAAGGTTCGCTCCGTCGTAGTAGCAGAGACCGCCGGCCTCGTGCACCAGACGTGTGATCTCCATGATGTTCTCGTCGAAAAGGCCTACCGTGTTAGGGTTGGTGAGCATCAGTCCTGCGGTCTGCGGTCCGAGGTGGGCCTTCAGGTCGTCCATGTCGATGGTGCCGTGATCGTTGGACTTGATCTCAACTACCTTGTAGCCGGCCATTGCGGCGCTGGCAGGGTTCGTGCCGTGAGCGGAGTCAGGAACGATGATCTCGGTCCTGCCCTCGTCTCCCCTGCTCTTGTGATATGCCTTGATGAGCAGCAGTCCGGTGAACTCGCCGTGAGCTCCGGCTGCCGGCTGGAAGGTCATATCGTCCATTCCCGTGATCTCGCACAGGATGTTTCTCAGGGTGTCGATCGCCTCTGTACAGCCCTTTACAGTATCAGCAGGCTGGAGAGGGTGAACGTTTGTGAATCCCGGGAGAGAAGCCATGGCCTCGTTGATCCTCGGGTTGTGCTTCATGGTGCAGGAGCCGAGCGGATAGAATCCGTCGTTTACTCCTCTTGCTTCCTTTGCCAGCTGAGTGTAGTGCCTTCCCATCTCGTTCTCGGAGATCTCCGGAAGCTTTGGAGCTTCCTCTCTGAGAGGAGTCTCAGGAAGTCTGATGTCAACATCGCACTCCGGGAAAATGTCCTGTCCTCTGCCGGGAACGCTTCTTTCGAAAATCAGCTTCATGACTAGAACACCTCCTTTACTGTAGCTGCCACTTCATCCATGTCTTCCTTCGTGCAGAGCTCTGTGGCGCACCACAGGATCCTGCCGTCCTCGAGAGGAAGTCCGCCTAGGATGCCCTTTTCCTCCAGAGCAGCCAGGAGCTTGCCTGAGTCAGGGCAGTCCGTCACGAATTCATGGAAAAACTCTTTGTCGTATGTCAGTTTCAGTCCGGCCTTCTCCAGCTGCTCTGCCAGGTAGTGAGCCTTGGACGTGCAGAGGGTGGCGGCCTGCTTCAGGCCATTAGGGCCTACTGTCGCCAGGTAGATGGAAGCCTTGAGAGCGCACTGGGCCTGGTTGGAGCAAACGTTGCTGCTGGCCTTGTCTCTCCTGATGTGCTGCTCTCTTGCCTGGAGCGTGAGGACGAATCCGCGCTCTCCCTGAGAGTCAGTGGTCTCGCCGACCAGACGGCCGATGATCTTTCTCATGTTCTTCTTGGTGCAGGCCAGGATGCCCAGGTACGGTCCGCCGTATCCGAGTCCCAGTCCGAGAGGCTGACCCTCGCCGCAGACGATGTCGGCGCCGATCTCGCCAGGAGTTTTCAGGAGTCCCAGCGCGATAGGGTTCACGCTCATGATCAGCTGAGCTCCGGCCCCGTGTACTATGGATGCGATCTGGTCTGCGTCCTCAACGATGCCGTTGAAGTTAGGATACTGCATGAGGAAGCAGGCTGCGGAAGGATCTCCCTCCAGCATCTCCTTGAGGGCCTTGAGGTCGGTCTCGCCGTCCACTTCTGGAACTACGACGACCTTGGTGTTCCTTCCGAAGGAATAGGTGTCGACTACCTCTCTTACTCTGTGGTCTACTGCGTGGGAAATGTAAATGGTGCTGTGCTTCCTGTCGTGGGTCATGGCGCAGGCCTCTGCGGCTGCGGATGCGCCATCATACAGGGAAGCATTGGAGATGTCCATACCTGTGAGTTCACAGATCATGGTCTGATATTCGAAAATGGACTGGAGTATGCCCTGGCTTATCTCCGCCTGATATGGCGTGTAGGCCGTCAGGAACTCCTCCTTGTTTGCTATCGCGTTTACAGTGGCCGGAACGTAGTGGTTGTAAGCTCCGGCTCCTCTGAAGATCTTGTGGAAAACCTTGTTGTCGTCGGCCATGCCGCTGACGATGGCTGATACCTCGCACTCGGACTTCCCCTTCGGGAAGTTCAGCGTGCCCTTGAATCTCGCCTCTTCAGGAATGTGCTTGAAGAGATCGTCAAAATCCTTGTAGCCGATCTCGTGGAGCATCTTCAGCTGCTCCTCTTTGGTATTGGGAATGTATGTGCCCAATTTTTACCTCCTGTTACTGAAACCAGTTTCAAAAAACATACCGGGGTCCGGCAGGGCGACCCCGGCGGGAATTTCAGATCGGGCCTATGCCTCTTCCTCCTTGACGAACTCGTCGTACTCGTCAGCGCTGAGGAGATCCTCTGTCTCCTGAACGTCGGTGACCTTTACGAACCATGCGTCATATGGATCCTCGTTGATCATCTCAGGGGAATCAAGAAGTGCCTCGTTGATCTCAGTAACCTTTCCGGAAACAGGAGAGATGATGTCGGATACGGCCTTTACAGACTCTACGTCTCCCAGAGCCTCTCCAACTGTAAGCTCATCGTCAACTTCTGGCAGGTTTACGAAAACCAGGTCTCCCAGGCTCTCCTGTGCGTAATCGCTGATGCCGATCACGACATCGTCGCCGTCATAGCGGACCCACTCATGAGACTTTGAATATTTCGGTTCCTTTGGATCGATCATTGTTCTTCTCCTTATTATGAAAATTTATTGTGTTTATTCTCACGCGCCGTGGCGCATAAAAACCGCTTTACCGGAAGCCCTTTTTTCAAAGACCTACTTCGACCTCTTGTAGAAAGGCAGCTTCACCTGCTCGGCATCGACCATCCTGCCTCTTACGTCCACCTGTACAGGTGCGCCGATTTCCCTCTTGGATGAGTCCACGATGGCCATTGCGTAGGAACCTCCCAGGTAAGGAAGGAACGTGCCGGAGGTGGTGTGGCCGATGACCTCGCCGTCTCTGTAGACGTCGCAGTGCTCTCTTACGATACCTCTTCCGGTGACCTTGATGCCGACTCTTCTCCTTGCGAGAGGCTGATCAGCGACCAGGGCGTCCTTTCCGATGAAGTCGTCCTTGTCCATCTTTACGGCGAAGCCCAGGCCCGCAGTCTTTGGGGAAACTGTGTCGTCCATGTCGTTTCCGTAGAGAGGCATGGCGGCTTCCATTCTAAGGGTGTCTCTTGCGCCCAGTCCGCAAGGGAGGATGCCGAACTCCTCGCCGGCCTTGAGGATCATCTCCCACAGAGCAGGAGCGTTCTCAGCTGCGGAGTAGATCTCGAATCCGTCCTCGCCGGTGTATCCGGTCCTGGATACCACGCAGTCGATGTCTCCGACCTTGCCGTTGAAGATAGCCGTGTAGTACACCTCAGGAATGGACTCAGGTGCGGCGATCTTCGCCAGGATCTCAGGGGACTTCGGCCCCTGGAGAGCCAGCTGGCACCAGTTGTCGCTGTCGTTCACCAGCTTCACATCGCAGCCCTCAGGAACGTGGCTGCACATCCAGTTGTAGTCCTTCTCGGTGTTTGCGGCGTTTACGACCACGAAGTAATCGTTGTCTCCCCTCTTGTAGACGATCAAATCGTCTACGGTACCGCCGTTCTCGTTGCACATAGGGCTGTAGCGCGCCTGCCAGTCCTCCATGTCGGTGAAGTCGTTGGTCAGCACATAGTTCAGGTACTTCAGGCTGTCAGGGCCGGATACCAGGATCTCTCCCATGTGGGAAACATCGAAGAGGCCTGCGGCAGTGCGAACCGCCATGTGTTCCTTCTTGATGCCTGTCTCGTACTGTACAGGAAGGATGAATCCCCCGAAAGGTACCATCTTTCCGCCGTATTTGACATGAGTTTCGTAGAGTGGTGTTTTCTTTTCCATTTCCATGCCTCCGTTGTTCGTCTAGAGATACACTGGGATTTTACCACAGGGGGTATAGACCGTCAACGAGCTGTGACGGCCGGAAACCCGCTGTTTATCATGTGTTTCCAGTTATCTTCTTAACGATTGGGGCAATGCGGGGAGTAACGGGCTGACGAGAAAGTCTACCGTTTCAGTGGTGGTTTTGTTCTCTTTGAAAAACAAAAAACCGGCGGTCAGACCGGCAGGTTGCGGATGAATCGCAGGAGAGGATTGATGTTGTAAAGGTATCCCGCGATATATGAGTTGTTGAGACTTTCGTTAATGGCGTGGAGGTGCTCAGGCATGAGTACTCCCGCCAGGGGGAACATGAATGCAAGAAAAAGAAAGACCAGTATCACTCCCCGAACGGCGCCCAGCAGCATGCCCACCGAGGCATCCACGCGGCCGAACACAGTCTTTTCCCGGCGCCCCCTGGAGATCCTGCGTATGATGATGGATGCCACGATCCAGGTCGCCAGCACGATCAGGAGAAAGGACATGACGTTGATGATGGCGTTTGCGAAGTGGGCCGTGTTCTGGGACGGCTGCTGCACTCCCATGGCCTGGATGATGGAGGCCAGAAAATCCGGGACGTACTGGGTGATGTCGAAGGTGCCTGAGGCGGCCAGTTCCGTCAGATGGGTGTTTATCTCATCGCTGACCGGTGTGGCCATGAGGAGGCTGGCCACGTCCTGGGTAAAAGAGACTCCCAGTATCAGGGCGGCGGTCCAGGCCAGGAGGCGGATCAGGATGTGGGCGAAGCCGCGGGCCCTCCCCCGGACGGTGGATATTATGAAGATCAGGATCACGGTTATATCGAGTGCCATAAAAACTACCTTTATGTACTGAAAAAATGCCGGGGTCTTCACGCTGCCCCGCTTCTTTCTCGCGAGCCTGGCGAGACGGAGTCTCCGGCGGATGAGATATCTTTTACCACAGGCGTACGAACATTGCAAGGAGCGGTCACATACGCCCGTTTTGAAAATGTCACTAAAAGTGCTGTGAAACCCCACATATGACCCGCTGTCAATCCTTGAAAAAGAGGGGGAGCGTGTTATAATCATCAAGGATGCTGTGTAGACCACGGGACAAGGAACGGCCTGCAGGTGTACAGCGTTATGAGGCGTATCTCAAGCCTCAGGCATCAACGAAGACTCCGCTGACGCGGGGCCCGTAACCCAATATTTTACATTACATGGAGGTCATGAAAGATGGACACAAATAAGCTCAACAGAATTGTGGCTAAGATGAAGGAGAAGGATCTGTACCAGCTGATCATCACCGATCCTACATCTATTTTCTATCTGATAGGCAAGTGGATCATTCCTGGAGAGAGAATGCACGCGCTGTACATCAATGTTGACGGAGACAACCACTTCGTAATCAACAAGCTGTTCCCGCAGGAAGAGGACCTTGGAGCTCCTATTACATATTATGACGACGTTGATGACGGCGTTGAGGTGCTGGCTCAGTACGTTCACAAGGACAAGCCGATCGGCGTTGACAAGAACTGGCCTGCTCACTTCCTGCTGAGACTGCAGGAGCTGGGAGCCGGAAGCGCTTTCGTGAACGGATCCAAGATCGTCGACAAGGTTCGTCAGATCAAGAGCCCTGAGGAGGCTCAGCTCATGAGAGAGTCCGCAGCCAAGATCGACCAGGTAATGGATAAGCTGATCCCTTGGGTAGCAAAGGGGCTGACAGAGAGAGAGCTGAACGCGAAGTGCCTGGAGCTCTGCGAAGAGGTTGGATTCTCCGGACCTTCCTTCGACCCTATCACAGCATACGCTAAGGGTGCAGCTGACCCTCACCACATCACAGACGATTCCAAGGGCAAGCACGGTGACTGCGTCATCCTGGACATCGGTGGAATGTGGAAGAACTACGCTTCAGATATCACCAGGACCGTATTCATCGGCGAGGTGAGCGAGCGTCAGAAGGAGATCTACGACATCGTTCTCGAGGCGAACAAGAGAGGTATCGCTGCTGCTAAGCCTGGCGCAAAGATGAGCGACGTCGACAAGGCAGGAAGAGACTACATCGCTTCCAAGGGCTATGGCGAGTACTTCACACACAGACTGGGACACTCCATCGGAATGGAGGACCACGAGGTCGGCGACGTTTCCCTGGTGAACGACGAGATCATCGAGGTTGGACAGTGCTTCTCCGTTGAGCCTGGCATTTACCTGGCAGACGAGGGCATCGGTGTGAGGATCGAGGACATCGTATACATCACAGAGGATGGCTGCGAGGTACTGAACCACTATCCTAAGGACGACATCATCGTTGTTCCTGACGGAGAGTAAGCGCCGAAGAACATAGAATATCGTATATAAAAGGATGCCGGAAGCAGCTTGTGGCTGCTCCCGGTATCTTATCGGGGGAAAAGGTTTAATTTTTAACAGGAGGACAGACATGGCAAAGGTCACAGAAGGGTATATGCCATTTCTCGGCTACAAGACATACTACAGGATCGTGGGAGAGAGGAAGGACAACGGAAAGGCTCCGCTGATCTGTCTCCACGGCGGACCTGGCTCCACGCACAACTACTATGAGGTACTGGACAATGTCGCAGACGATGACGACCGTCAGATCATCATGTACGACCAGATCGGCTGCGGAAACTCATATCTGGACGGACATCCTGAGCTGTGGACGCAGGACACATGGCTGGACGAGCTGGACGCTCTGAGAAAATATCTCGACCTGGACGAGTGCCACATCATCGGACAGTCCTGGGGCGGCATGATGCAGATAGCTTACGCTATCGAGAGAGGCGCCAAGGGAGTTAAGTCCTACATCATCTCCAGCGGCCACCCATCCAGCAGCCTCTGGGAGAAGGAAGGCCTGAGACGTATCAAGATGATGCCTCAGGACATGCAGGACGCCATCAACCACGCCCTGAAGACAGAGGATTTCTCAGGAGAGGCATATGACAGAGCAGTTGCCGAGTACATGCACAGATACTGTGACTACTGGATCGGCGACAAGGCACCTGAGTGCTGCACACGCCCTAAGAAGTCCGGCGGAGAGGCTTACCTCTACGGATGGGGCCCTAACGAGTTCGCACCTACCGGAAGCCTGAAGGACTTCGAGTACGTTGACAGACTGGGCGAGATCAAGGTTCCGTCCCTGATCTGCAGCGGAATCTCCGACCTGTGCTCACCGCTGATCGCGAAGACCATGGCAGACGGTATCCCGAACTCCAGATGGATCCTCTGGGAGAGATCAAGACACACATGCTTCGTAGACAGACACGATGATTACTGCAAGGTACTCATTCCGTGGATGAACGAGCACGACAAGTAGTCGGCCGATGCGGCGCCTGGCCCGAGCGAGGGCCTTTGATATGAAAAAACAAAAAGCGGAGAAGCCACGGTTATGATGCCCGGCTTCTTCGCTTTTTTGCGCTGTGCGGAGACCTGCGGAAAGCGCGGGAGGTGGAGCAGCGGCTGGCGGCTTTTTCCACGTGTTTACCCCTCTAATACCAATTGATATTACATTTTTCCTGTGATAGAATATTACGGATATGGAATCTGACCAGACGAATTTGGGAAAAGTCTCCGGGAAACCGGAGTTTACAGAGGCTGACCTGGGTTTTATGAGAGAGGCCATGGTTGAAGCCGATGCAGCCGCACGGCAGGGGGAGGTCCCTGTGGGAGCTGTGATCGTAAAGGACGGAGAGGTGATCGCCAGGGCGCACAACCTGGTGGAGACCTTAGGGTCATCGGGGGCTCATGCCGAGATGCTGGCCATCAGAAGCGCCGAGGAGGCCACGGGGTTCAAGTGGCTGAGCGGCTGCAGCCTGTACGTGACACTGGAGCCCTGCTCCATGTGCGCCGGGGCAATAGTCCTGTCCAGGCTGGACAGACTTTACATCGGAACGATGGATCCCAAGAACGGCGCCTGCGGCTCGCTGAGCAACATCGTGTGCGACCCTCGCCTGAACCACAGGGTCGAAGTGGTCAGAGGGCTGATGGCAGAAGAGTGTTCCCGGCAGCTCAAGGATTTTTTCCGCGAGAGGCGCGAGAGACGGCTGGAGAGAAATATACCGAAACCGGAGGATAAACGATAATGAAGAGAAGAAGCCTGGCAACTTTAGTTCTGGCGCTGATCCTGGTGGTCATGAGCGGAGCGTTTGCCTTCGCGGCAGAGGATACGGGAGCCCTGGTGCTCAAGTCCTCATACCCTAAGGACGGGCAGAAGAACACCTCGATCGAGAACGTAGGTGTGAAGCTGAACTTCAACCACAGCATAAACGGCGAGGCGACCAAGAAGCACAACGCCAAATGCGTCAAGATCGTAAACAGCGAGACTGGAAAGAAGGTCCCGATCAAGGTCCTCACCAGCGATGACACCGACGGAATGATGCTCGTTCTCGCTGACAGCACGGACAAGAAGCTGAAGCTCCAGTCCAACACGAAATATGAGCTCGTGATCTCATCCAACTTCATGGACGATGAGGGCAACATGCTGGTACACAAGGAGACCATCTCCTTCACCACATACAACCAGACCATGAACACGGTGGTGAACACCGTGATGATGGTGCTGATGTTCGGCGGTATCACCGTGATCATGATCAAGCAGCAGAGAGAGCAGGCTGAAGAGAAGGCACGTGCCGAGAGCTCCGGAAAGAACAAGAAGGAGACCTTCAATCCTTACAAGGAGGCCAAGCGCACAGGCAAGTCTGTCGAAGAAGTCATAGAAGAAGAGAAGAAGCGCCAGGCCAAGGCGGACAAGAAGGCCGCCAGAGAGGCTAAGAAGAAAGAAGCCGCAAGGGAGAAGGTAGAGGCGGAATACGATCTCAGCGAGATCCTGCCGTATGTCTACAAGGTGCACAAGCCACAGTCGATCACGGCGGCCGGCGGCAAGTTCAGATCTGGACGCGGAACGCGCAGCATAGATGATTCCGGGAGAAAGAATGGCAAGAGCAGCAAGGACAGAAAGAACAAGCGATAAATAGTCAGAGGGGATGCCGCGGGCATCCCTTTTTTTGAGAAGGTGACACATGGGACACATGAAGATCAACGCCTATGGAAAGATAAACCTGTCTCTGGACGTGACCGGCAGGCGGGAGAACGGATATCACGAGATCCGGTCGGTGATGCAGGACATAGACCTCTGCGACACCCTGGAAGTGGCTACAGATAAGGAAAACTTAGGTAAAATTTGTTGCATACCCGTTGGAATTGCTATAGAATTTTGTACAGATGAACATACAATCCCCGAGGATGAGAGCAACCTTGCCGTGAAGGGCGCAAAGGCCCTGATACAGCGGCTTTTCCCGGAGGACGGGACGGTCGCCGGAGAAGGACGGCCTACGATCCCGAAGCCTTCGTCGGTCTCCGTTTTCCTGGAAAAGAAGCTTCCGTCAGCCGCAGGTCTTGCGGGGGGGAGCGGCGACGGCGCCGCGGTGATGCTGGCGCTGAACCATCTTCTGGGCTCTCCGCTGAGCCTGAGGGAGCTGATGGAGCTCGGCATGACCGTGGGTTCGGATCTGCCCTTTTCCATCATGATGAACGCCTGCAGGAACAGAGAGAGACTGGAAGGCCTTCAGGGGCTGGAGGAAGCCGGAACGGCCGCCATCGTACAGGGGATCGGTGATGTGGTGATCCCGTGTGATCCTATACACACCTATGTTATCTTGATGAATCCGGGAACTCAGGTCTCCACGGCCAGAGTGTATCAACACCTGGATGAAATGAACGTCAGAAGTTCCGGTGAGGGACAGCTGTACACCAATGTCATGGAGGCCAGTACCTTTTCCATCTGCCCCGAGGCGAAGGAGCTGAGGGACAGGATGAGAGAAAAGCTCAGGGCCGATCATGTGCTGATGAGCGGAAGCGGGCCTTCCATAGCCGCATATTACGCCCACAGGGAGACAGCGTCAGAGGACTTTTCCTCATTGGACGGTGGGGCGTGGCTGGGCCGCGGCTGGAAAAAGTGGTTTGTGGAAAGCGGGAGGAGATAAGGATGAACTTTGATTTGCAGATTCAGAAGCCTCTTAGAGAACTGGTGTATGAGGAGCTGAAGCACAAGATCCTCACAGGGGAGATCGCATCTCAGACAAGGTTGATGGAGATCGATCTGGCAGAGAAGATGAACGTGAGCAGGACACCGATCAGGGAAGCCATCAGGGAGCTGGCTGCAGACGGTCTGGTGACTATAGAGCCTCGCAGGGGGGCCTACGTATCCAGGATATCCATAGAGGACATGCTGGACGTGTTCGAGGTCAGGGAAAATCTGGAGGGCTTTGCGGCGTTCCTCGCGGCAAGACGTGCCAGCGACCAGCAGAAGGACCACCTGAGAGAACTCATGGACCAGTACGAGGTGGCCATAGACCACGATGAGAAGAAGGCGAGCGTTGAGAGAGACGAGGATCTCCACAAGTTCATCGTTGAATGTGGTGGCAACAGGACGCTGCAGCAGATGGTGAATCACGTTCAGGAACTCTCCCTCAGGTTCCGCTATCTGTACTATGACGATTTTACCCATTACAAGAAGATGCCTGCCCAGCACAGGCGCATAGTCGACGCCATTGCGGCCGGCAACGCGGAGCTGGCGAGACAGGAGGCCGAGGATCACGTCAGGGGCCTCAAGCAGTACATATACGATCTGGACAAAAAGCTCAACGGAAATGAGCGGTGATATTTGTATTTCAATGAGAGCATGACTTTGACCATGCTCTCATTTGCTGTGCCGGGTCAGGGTACACTGTACGCGCGCACAGCACATCGCTGCGCATCGCCGCACATCGCCGTACAATGGAGCCCGGCCGCAGGCCTTTTGTCCGAAAAAAGTGAAAATAAGACCTCTGCTGGCAAAGCCGGGGACCTGGGTCCTCAAATAAACCATTCGCCGGCGGAGGTCCTGGAGTATAATAGTAAAAATGTCACGATGGCTCACCGGTTTTCGGGAGAAGAGAACCGATGGGGTTTCGTGCGGTCTGAAAGGAGAAAGGGGATACCGGTGAACAGAAGAACAGACAGGAAAGCATATCTGGTACTCAGCGACGGTACTGTTTTCGAAGGCCGGAGGTTCGGAGCCGAGGGGGACAGCACAGGAGAACTGGTATTTACTACAGGCATGGGAGGTTACGTGGAAACGCTGACCGACCCCAGCTACTATGGGCAGATAATCATGCAGACCTTCCCTCTCATGGGAAACTACGGGATCATGGAAGAGGATTTCGAGGGAGAGTGCTGCTGCAGCGGATACGTGGTAAGGGAGTTCACAGACCAGCCGTCAAACTTCAGGTGCGAGTACGACCTGGACACATTCCTCAAGAACAAAGGGATCCCGGGCATCTACGGCATCGACACGAGAGAGCTCACCAGGATGATCAGGGAGAGCGGCACGATGAACGCCATCATCTGCTCGGATCCACCGGAGGATCTTTCCGAGGTGAAGGCCTACGAGGTGAGAAACGCGGTGAAGTCCGTGACCTGCAAGGAGCCGTACATCGTTCCGGCTGAGGGGGAAAAGAAGTATAACGTCACCCTGATAGACTACGGCGCTAAGAGGAACATCCCGAGGATGCTCGCGGAGAGAGGCTGCGAGGTGAAGGTGGTGCCGAGCAATACCACTGCATCCCAGATCCTGAGCGAGGATCCCGACGGAGTGATGCTCTCTAACGGCCCTGGAGACCCGACGGAAAACACCGCCTGCGTGGGCGAGCTGAAGAAGCTTATCAACAAGGTGCCGATCTTCGGCATCTGCCTGGGCCACCAGCTCATGTGCCTGGCCTTCGGAGGAAAGACGTACAAGCTTAAATACGGCCACAGAGGTGTGAACCAGCCGGCCACGGAGATCGTGGACGGCGAGACCGGGAGGACCTTCATAACGACCCAGAACCACGGATACGCGGTGGATCCGGACAGCCTCTCGGACGTGGGATACCAGAGCTTCACCAACGCCAACGACGGCACCTGCGAGGGGATGACCTACCCTGATCTTTCCTGCTTCACAGTGCAGTTCCACCCGGAGGCCCACGCGGGCCCTCACGACACGGGATTCCTTTTTGACAGATTTATCAAGATGATGGAGGAGGATAAGAATGCCTAGAGATAAAAGCATAAAGAAAGTACTCGTCATCGGTTCCGGCCCTATAATCATAGGACAGGCCGCCGAGTTCGACTACGCGGGAGCTCAGGCATGCAGGGTCCTGAAGGAGGAAGGCATCGATGTGGTGCTGGTGAACTCCAACCCGGCCACCATCATGACTGACAAGCACATGGCCGACGAGATCTATCTGGAGCCTATGAATGTCGAGACCGTCAAGAGGATCATCGAGAAGGAGAAGCCGGACAGCGTCCTGGCAGGCCTGGGAGGCCAGACCGGACTCACCATCGCCATGCAGCTGTCCAAGGACAACTGGCTCGAGGAGCACGGAGTTCGCCTGCTCGGCTCGGACATCGACGCCATCGACAAGGCTGAGGACAGGGAGCTTTTCCACGACATGATGGAGAAGATCGGAGAGCCTGTGGTCCCTTCCGGCATAGCCGAGGACGTGGACACGGCCCTGAAGGTCGCAGAAGACATCGGATACCCGGTGATCGTCAGACCTGCCTTCACCCTTGGAGGAACGGGCGGCGGCATAGCCGACGACGAGGATGAGCTCAAGATAATAGCGAAGCAGGGGCTCGACCAGTCCCCTATCACCCAGATCCTGGTGGAGAAGTGCATCTCCGGCTGGAAGGAGATCGAGTTCGAGACCATGAGGGACTCTCTGGGCAATGTCATCGCCATCTGCTCCATGGAGAACTTCGACCCTGTGGGCATCCACACGGGTGATTCCATCGTAGTAGCTCCTACCCTGACCCTGGCGGACAGGGAGTACGAGATGCTGAGGACGTCTGCCCTCAAGATCATATCCGCCATCGGCATAGAGGGCGGCTGCAACTGCCAGTTCGCCCTGAACCCGGACAGCTTTGAATATGCCGTCATCGAGGTGAACCCGAGGGTATCCAGATCATCGGCGCTGGCGTCCAAGGCCACCGGATATCCAATAGCCAAGATAACCACCAAGATAGCCCTGGGCTACACTCTTGATGAGATAACGAATGATATCACCGGAAAAACCTGCGCCTGCTTCGAGCCTGCACTTGACTACGTTGCCCTGAAGCTCCCGAAGTGGCCTTTCGACAAGTTCGCCGGAGTCAGCAGGACTCTCGGCACCAAGATGAAGGCCACAGGAGAGGTGATGTCCATAGCCCACAGCTTCGAGGCAGCCCTCATGAAGGCGGTCCGCGGAGCCGAGATCAAGCAGGACACCCTGGACATGGATCAGCATTCCGACAGGAGCGTCAGGGAAAGGCTGTATGACCAGGACGACAGGAGGGTGTTCACCATTTTCGAGGCCCTCAAGTCCGGCATCTCCGTAGACGAGATCCACGAGATCACGAAAATAGACAAGTTTTTCCTGAACAAGATCCTGAACCTCGTGAACATCCACCAGGAGCTGGTGGACAGCGTCGCCGAGGGAAGGCTGCCTAACGACCTCTACGCGGAGGCCAAGAGGATGGGATTCACCGACGACTCGATAAAGGAGATATCCGGTGTCGATCAGGTCCCTGGACTCAAGTTCAGCTACAAGATGGTAGACACCTGCGGTGCCGAGTTCGATGCGGAGACCCCGTATTTCTACTCCACCACAGACGAGGTATGCGACTCGAGAAGATTCCCGAGGAGCGGCCGCCCGGTGATCATGGTGCTGGGCTCCGGTCCGATCAGGATCGGGCAGGGCATCGAGTTCGACTACTCATCGGTACACTGCGTCTGGACCCTGAGGAGCATGGGTTACGACGTGGTAATTGTAAACAACAACCCGGAGACCGTCTCCACAGACTACGACACGGCAGACAGGCTGTACTTCGAGCCGCTCTGCCCTGAGGATGTCATGAACATCATCGAGGTGGAAAAGCCGATCGGAGTCGTGGTTGCCTTCGGCGGACAGACCGCCATCAAGCTCACCCAGTTCCTGGACGACCACGGCGTGAACATCCTGGGCACCTCTGCGGAGTCCATCGATATCGCCGAGGACAGGGGACGCTTCGACGTTCTCCTGGAAAAGTTCGGCATCAGCCGTCCTAAGGGCCTCAGTGTGACCTCTCTCGAGGGAGCTCTCGAGGCTGCGGGAGAGATCGGGTATCCGGTCCTCCTCCGCCCGTCCTATGTCATCGGCGGTCAGAACATGACCATCGCAGGAGACGAGGACGACGTTACGAAATACATGGAGAGGATACTGGCCAACGACGCCAGCAACTCAGTTCTGGTGGATAAATACATGCCGGGCATCGAGCTGGAGGTGGACGTCATCTCCGACGGAAGCGACGTGCTCATCCCTGGCATCATGGAGCACATCGAGAAGGCGGGCATCCACTCCGGAGACTCCATAGCCGTATACCCTCCGTATAATCTTACGGACAGACAGCTCAGGAGGATCGTGGACGTCAGCGAGAAGCTGGCCCTGGCACTCGGCACAAAGGGTCTCGTGAACATCCAGTATCTGCTCTACAAGGGCGAGCTGTACGTGATCGAGGTGAACCCGAGGGCTTCCAGGACAGTTCCGTATATCTCCAAGGTGGCAGGAGTTCCGATGGTGGATCTGGCCTCCGAGGTGATGCTTGGCAAGAAGCTCTACGACCTCGGCTACGGCACAGGCCTTTACAGGACGCCGCCTTACACCGCGGTAAAAGTACCTGTTTTTTCCTTCGAAAAGCTCACTGACGCGAACTCCATCCTCGGACCTGAGATGAAGTCCACTGGAGAGGTGCTGGGCCTTGGAAGGACAATGAACGAGGCTCTTTACAAGGGCCTGACGGCTGCAGGCTTTGCAGTCCCTCACAGGAAGGCCGGGGAGGAGCAGGGAGTCATGATCTCTGTGCAGAAAAGAGACTACCCTGAGATCCTTCCGATCGCCATGAAGTTCGACGCCCTGGGCATGAAGATCTACGCCACCAGGGGCACCGCCGAGGCCATAAGGAACACGGGTATCGAAGTGACCACCGTAAAGAAGGCCCAGGTGAACAACGACATCATCGACCTGATCGAGAGTGGCAAGACAAGCTATATCATATTCACGGGTACGGAAAACGACGCTTCCCTCGGAGACTACACCGCAGTTCACAAGAGGGCCATGCAGCTCGGCGTTCCGTGCCTCACATCCGTGGACACCGCCGGTGCCCTGGTTAGCATGATCGCCTCCAGATTCACCGCAGGCAACACTGAGCTGGTGGACATCAACCACATGAGAGCGAGCCACAGGAACATCAGGTTCACGAAGCTCCACAGCTGCGGAGACGACTACATCATCATCAAGAACTTCGACGGCCGCATCGAGGGACCTGAGTCCCTTTGCGTCAGCCTCTGTGACAGGAAGAGATCCGTCGGCGGCAACGGCATCGTGCTCATCGAAAAGTCCAGAGTCGCCGACGTCAGGATGCGCGTCTTCAACAGAGACGGATCTGAGGCAGGGACCTACGACAACGGCATCCGCTGCGGTGCCAAGTACATCTACGAGGAAGGCTTCGTGGGCAGAGACCGCATAACCGTGGAGACCGTTGACGGCGTGAGGAACCTCAGGCTCTTCCTGAGAGACGGCAGGGTCAACTCGGTTTCCATAGAGTGCGCAGAGGTGAGCTTTGCCGCTGACGACGTTCCGGTGGTCACCAGGAAAAAGAAGCTTCTTGATTCGCTGGTGAACGTTGGCGGCCGGGAGTACAGGGCTACATGCCTGTCCGTGGGGAACCCGCACTGCGTCCTCTTCCTGGACCAGATCGACAATCTTGACCTGGAAAAGCTGGGTACGGAGTTCGAGTATTCAGAGCTTTTCCCTGACAGGATCAACACCGAATTCGTGCGGATAGTTGACAGGAGCACCATGAGAATGAGAGTATGGGAGAGGTCAAACGGTGAAACGCTCTCCTGCGGCTCTGCTGCAATAGCGGCTGCCGCTGCGGCAGTGGAACTGGGATACTGCGACGGAGACAAGGACATCTCCGTGGAGTTCCCGGGAGGTGACATGCTTGTGAGCTGCCAGGACGGCAAGTATACCCTGACCGGAGAGGTAATGTTCTCATTTGAAGGAAAGTTTGAGTATTAGAAGAGTATGAAGAGAAGCAAAGAAGACATGCTGAAGACCCAGCAGCAGGTCCTCCAGGCGGCATTTGAATGCTTTAAGGAAAATGGTTTCGACGGGACCACCATCAAGGACATCGCTGACAGGGCCGGAGTAACAAGGGGTGCAGTGTACTGGCACTATTCTGACAAGGAAGATCTGTACAGGGCGGCAGTGAACCTGACCATGGAAAAGGGAGACGTGGCGAAGTACGCCAGCGAGCTGCCTACCGACATGGATATGGAGGAGCGGCTGGTGGACGTTTTATGGATGGCCCTCCACGAGAACCCTTATGTTGACTTTGTTTATCAGACGCTGAATTTCGTTACCAACAGAGAAGGCTTCGAAGATATTTATGAGAAGCTGAAGGATGCAAAGAGGAGACTGCTGGCCTTCTTCGAGGAGGAGGTGCACGTGTTCCTCCGCATGAACGGGCTGCCTCTCGACGTGGGCCGGAACAACGGCATCGGACTGTATCTCCTTTTCGAGGGGATGTTCCTCACGAAAAACGTTCCGATAGGCATCAACATCACCATCGAGGACGTAAAGATCCACATCCACTACCAGGTGGCGGACCTTCTGGAGATGGCCGACGGCAAGAGAGAGGTGCCGATCCGTCACTAGGGTAAAGTACCCGCAAAAATACATTTAAAAAACATTCGTGGATGTATGTAAACTGACACGAATTTAACGAGTGTATTTCGTGCGCTGTGGGCGAAATTCACGGAAGAACTCAGGCTTAACCACAATATAAATCAATATTGGCAAGGGAAAAGGGAGCTTTTTTAACAAAGTTCCCTTTTTTTGTGCACAATTTTACTATTGACTGTACGAATGCTTATGTTATTATGCAATTGAACATACGTGAATGTATGTAAACACCTTCCGGTGCTCATCGGCCGAGGCACCCCAAGGTGGCACAGGGAGATATTGGTCAGGGCCCGAAAAAAGGCCCGGTGTCAATAGGAGGAAAGAAATGCTTAACTTCCAGTTTTATCAGAGAGTAAAAATGCTTTTTGGTGAGGGCAGCGTTGACCAGGTAGGAGAGCTGGTTACGGAAGCCGGATACAAGAAACCGCTGATCGTATGCGATCCCGGGATCGTGGCTACAGGCCTGATCGACAAGATCGGTAAGAGCCTCGAGGATGCAGGTCTCGAGTACCTGGTATACGACAAGGTGATTCCGGATCCTCCATATACAGTAGTGGATGAGGGAGCAGCGCTATGCAGAAAAGAAGGCTGCGACTGCGTTATCGCCTGTGGAGGTGGCGGATCCATCGACACTGCGAAGTCCATCAACATGCTGAGATTCAACGAGGGTTCGGTGACAGATTACGCAGATCCGTCCAAGGAGATGAAGCACTCACCTGGACTGATCTCCATCCCTACGACTTCCGGAACAGGATCAGAGGTATCTGACGGAATGGTCATCAGCGACAAGGATCACAACAAGATCCCTATGCTGGCTATCAACGCAATGTCAGAGTACGCAGTGCTCGACCCTGAGTGCATGGTGGGAATGCCTAAGAAGCTGACAATCGCCACAGGACTGGATGCGTTCTCCCACGCTGCAGAGGGACTGGTAACAACAGTTGCAAATCCTTTCACTGATTTCTTCAATGAGCAGGCGGTAAGGACGATCAGAGAATATCTGCCGAGAGCCGCTGCAGACGGCAAGGACATCGAGGCGAGGACCAAGATGGCCATCTGCTCTTCAGTGGGCGGATGGATGCTGGGATACTCCCACACACACGCAGGACACTCCTTCGGACACGTTCTGGGTGGAAAGTTCGGAGTTCCTCACGGCATCGCAGTGATGGCGGCGGAGCCTTATGTCATCGAGTTCAACGCACCGGCAGTACCGGAGAGGACGAAGAGACTGGGCGAGCTGATGGGAGCAGAATTCACAGGAAACGAGACTCCTGAAGAGATCGGGGCCATCGTAAGAGACGTACTCATCGACTTCAGGGACAACAAGGTCGGAATGACATCCATCAAGGAGTTCCCATACGACGAGTCCAGATTCGAGGAAGTGGCAAAGCTGGTGTCTGAGGAGCTGTTCCAGGCATTCAACAACAGAAAGATGGAGCCTGCTGACGCGCTGGAGATCCTGAAGAAGATCTACGCATAGCCGCAGGAGCACGAGAAACGGAAAAGGTTTTTTCCATAAGGAGGAGACATGGATTATCAGAAGCAAGTAGATGAAATGGTGACAAAGGCCAGAAAAGCGCTGGCGGAGCTTGAGAGCTACTCCCAGGAGGAGATCGACAGACTCTGTAAAGTATGCTGCGAGGCTTTTGCTGAGCACGCCGAGGAGATGGCAGAAGAGGCTGTTGCCGAGACGGGTCTGGGCAACGTTCCTGACAAGATCGCCAAGAACACAGGCTCCCCTGACGGCGTATGGTACGCCATCAAGAACAAGCCGTCCGTAGGCGTCATCGGAGAGGACCCTAAGAGACACCTCAAGTTCGTGGCTCACCCTAAGGGGATCATCTCCTGCGTCATCCCTACGACAAACCCTAACATCACTATCCTTTTCAACGGAGTTTACGCGCTGAAGGGAAGAAACGTGATCCTCTGCGCACCTCACCCGAGGGCAAAGAAGTCCACACTGCACACATGCCAGATCTTCAACGAGGCTCTGAAGAAGGCAGGCGCTCCTGACAACATCTTCCAGTGCGTTGAGGAGCCGGCCGTCGAGCTGACACAGGCCATGATGGCTGCATCCGACACGGTTCTGGGGACCGGCGGACCTAGCATGGTGAAGGCTGCTTACTCTTCCGGAAAGCCTGCATACGGCGTAGGACCTGGAAACAGCCAGACCATCGTTGATGAGGAATACGACGATCTGGAGAAGATGGTAGGAGATACCCTGTTCGCCAACAGATTCGACAACGGTATCATCTGCGCCTGCAACAGATCTTTCATCACACCTGAGTCCATAGCAGACAAGGTCGTTGACATCATGAAGGACCAGGGTGTTTACTACATCGACAACGATGAGGAGAGAGACAAGCTGAGAGAGTGCCTCTTCCCTGAAGGATACGGCAAGATCAATGGAAAGCCTGTTGGGCAGAGTGCTGAACAGGTCGCTGAGATGGCCGGCATCAAGGTGCCTGAGGGAACGAAGAACATCGTTGTCAGGATCTACAAGAACGGTAAGGACGAGCCTCTGTGCAGAGAGAAGATGATGCCTGTGGCAGCCCACATCGTATCCAAGGATTTCGACGATTCTCTGAGACTGGCCAAGGAGAACCTGATGGCCGAGGGTGCCGGACACTCTTCGGTCATCTGGACCAACGACGAGGCCAAGATCGAGAAGGCCGCAGAGATGCTGCCTGTATCCAGATTCCTGGTGAACGTTCCGGGCGTGTTCTGCGCGAACCCTGCTCTGGCAGTAGGTCTCGAGCCTACGGCAACACTGGGCTGCGGTTCCTGGGCAGGCTGCTCTGTATCCCAGAACCTGGGATTCGAGGATCTCATCAACGTTTCCAGGATCGCATATAAGTATCCTGACGCGGAGATCCCGGATCACGACGAAGTGTGGAACGGGACTGCCACGTTCTAGGAATACTGGAGCAAAGCGGTTGAAACTTCCTTGTTATTTTAGCTATTACCTTTAAAGCCTTTCACATCATACACCGAGAAATTCCGAACTGCAGAGTCCGGAAAAAAGGGCGGCTGCACGGCAGCCGCCCTTTCTCGTACTTGTGACGAATTTGACACTTCGGCGTGATCAAGCTGAATATTGAGTACTACGATCCGGGGCCGCGGCGCTCCGGAAATGAAGGGAGAATAATACAATGAGTAAGGGAAGAATAAAGGTCGGAATATACGGAGTATCGCTCCTCATGATGGGGGTGATCTTTGTATCCGGAGCCCTTTCAACTATCGGAAGCAATTTCCCGGACGCGTCCCAGACAATGATCCAGAATCTGGTGTCCATCCCGTGCCTGGCGGTGATTCCTACGACCATCATCGTGGGGCTTGCCATAGACAAGATATCCAAGAAGACGCTTGCCATCCTTGGGGTCATCTTGTTTCTCATCGGCGGCATCGTGCCAGTGTTTCTGAATTCGCTCGGGCTGATCCTCGTGTTCCGCGCCATCCTGGGCGTAGGTATAGGTATCTGCCAGGTGATACCTACAGCGCTGGGAGCTCAGTACTTTGAGGGAGCAGAGCGCGAAAGGGTCCAGGGCATGGTGACCGCCATGCAGATGCTCGGTGCAGCCGTGATGATCTTCATCTCCGGCCGTCTCGCTGAGGTGTCATGGAGATATTCATTCATAGTCTATGCGGTCGCCATCGTGTCCCTGATCCTTGCGTTCGCGTGCATCCCCGGAGACAAGCCGGTGAAGGCGTCCGCGAGCGAAGCGTCTGACGCCACTAAGGCAAAGCTCACCGGGAAGGCCTGGATCTGGGCCCTCGTGATGTTCATCTTCTTTATCGCTGGAATGGTGTTCTCCGTGTTCGCTTCTTATCTGATCGCGGAAAAGGGAGTGGGGACCGCAGCACAGTCCGGCAATGCGGTATCACTGCAGATGATCGGCGGATTCATCATGGGTCTTATTTACGGAAAGTTCGCTTCCGTCACCAGGAAGGTCTCCCTGAGCATCGGTTTCCTTGGTATCGCGCTGGCATACGTCCTCATGGCGGCAGCGAGTTCCGTTCTGCTCATCTATGTTGGAGCGTTCATCTTCGGACTCGCCCTTTCCATCGTTATGCCGTGCATCTTCGTTGAGGCAGGAAACGCAGTACCTCCGGCAGTCGCCGGACTTTCAATCTCCATGACGACATGCGCGCAGAACCTTGGCCAGTTCGTTTGCCCATACATCATGAACCCATTCGCAGGAGCGCTTTCTGGTAGCACAGGCGCCGGAGTCAACACTACGGCATTCTGGATCGCCGCAGTGTGGATGGCAGTGATGTTCGTGATCGCCCTCATCTGGGGGATCGCCCAGAACAGGAAGCTGTCGAAGTAAGATCGGAATTGAATGATCAATATAGGAAAACCGGGACCGCGGCGTGCGATCCCGGTTTTTTGATGAAAAAGGGCTTCCTACCTGATCGATGAGTCTCTTGCGAAGAGGGCGGCGCCAATGGCACCGCATAGCTGAGAGTACGGGCTGATCACCAGTTCACACCCCAGTTCTTCTTCCAGCGCCTTGACCAGGCCACGGTTCCTGGAAACGCCTCCGGTCATCATGTATTTCTCCTGGCCTCCTACCCTGGCCACAAGGGTGCCTGTCTTTGCGGCAACTGATTTGTTGAGTCCGTGGACGATGTCGTCTGCGGACTTGTTTTTTGCGATCAGAGAGACCACTTCGGATTCGGCAAATACAGTGCACATGCTGGAGATGGTGATGTCTTCTTTGTATTCCAGGCCGCGCTGAGACATCTGGTCCAGGTCCATTTCCAGGGTGCGGGCCATGTTGTCCAGGAATCGTCCGGTTCCGGCAGCGCATTTATCATTCATTACGAAGTTTTTCACGCTGCCGGAAGGGTCGAGGCTGATGACCTTGCTGTCCTGACCGCCTATGTCGATGACCGTCCGCACATCGGGATCGAGGTAGTGGGCGCCGCGGGCGTGGCAGGTGATCTCGGTGACCTGGCTGTCGCCCATCTGTATCGAGCCACGCCCGTAGCCCGTGGCGGTGAGCGCGGCCAGGTCATCACGGGTGAGGCCGGCTTTTTCAAGGGCCGCAGCGACGCCACGGGCCGCGCTGTTCTCAGCGCCGGCGCCCGTTGGAAGTATCACTGTTGTCACTATGCTGCAGGCTTCGTCCATTATCACGATGTCGGTGCTGGTGGAACCGCTGTCCACACCGGCAAAATATTTTTTCCCGGCCTCCAGCGTTGCATCCGCATCGAGCATTGAATATGCCTCCGGCCCTGTACCTGCCTCTGGCGCTGCTGCGGCTCCCGGCTTGTCCTCAGGACTGCAGGCAGGGCCGGCCGCCGGCCCTTCGGGTGCACGACTCTCTTTTTTCCCAGAGATGCCACTGAACCTGGCGCCGGCCGACATCCTCAGCGTCTCCCCGAAGGCCTCCAGCCTGGTGAGGAGCTGGCCGCTGCTCTGCAAGGTGAAATCGGTCTCGATCTTGAGCATCGGCACCTGGAGGTCGTCCTTGACCCGGGAGTACTCGAAGCTGTAGAAATCGCAGAACTTGAGGGTGTGGTAGATCACACCGGCGAGGTCAGGGTCGCTGAAAAGCCTTTTCCGCCCCGTGACGTCCTCCATGCGCATGCACGGCGTCTGTGCCAGCAGCTCCCCGGCGTACCAGTCCATGAGCCGGTGGAAATCGTCTGTCTCCGGCGGCCTGGAGGCACCGAGGTCCCGTCCCCTGACGCAGGAGAGGTTTCTACAGGGGAGAGGCATGGTCTTTTCCACCATCTCGAAAAGCTCGTCGCTCATCCTTGCTCCGATCACGGCGATGTACGGACCGTCCGGCCACTCAACGGTTGTGAAGGCCTGGCGGAATTTGTCGGGATCAAAGGTCAGCCCCGTGTGCTCTCCGTATCTCATGGCGAAGTCTTCCAGGTGCGCGGTCATGAGCTCCCGGCTGCACTGGGACATGCAGTGCGGCAGATCCATTGTGTAGAGGAACCCGGTATCGCCTGCGTCAGCGATGATGTCCGCGGCGCTCCGGATGGTGTCGCAGCAGTTCACCAGGAAAAGTTCTTTTATGTGTTCGTCGATGGCGGTCTCGATCACCGACTTGCCGAAGCCGCACAGGTTCGGGCTCCCCAGGATCTCGGCCTGGCGAAAGGTGTCAGAGCTCCGGTTCAGCAGCTCCGGCTCTCCACCGAAGGCCTCGATGAGTTCAACGGGGGTGTATTTGCATTCGTAATGTATCTTGTGGTCACTTGATCTGTGATCGATCGATCTGTTCTCACTCATTCCGGTCCTCCAGCATTTCAATAAACGCACCAAGTCTGGTGGCTGTCTGGCCTTCCCCGCCGTGGGCCCTGTCCACTCCGTCCCCGTCCAGGACGAGGCACGGGATGCCGGCCTCCTGAAAGCGCTTTTTTGCCAGGGCCGAGCCTCCAAGTGTGTGCTTGCACCCCCAGTGGTTGAACCAGACAGCGCCGTCGCAGCCGGTCTCCTTCGCCTGCTGTATCGCGGCCTGTATACGCCTTTCGACGCTCCCGTTCAGGTGGTTGAATACCATCTGCCTGGCCATGGCCTCATATGGATCCTGCGCTGCCATCTCCTCAGGGTATACGACCTGCTCCATGTCCGAGCCGATGATCTGGGCACTCTCGTTGATGTAGAGCGCTTTGTGCATGGCGTCTGACCAGTATGGATTGGTGTGGACCCAGTAGATCCTCTTTCCTCTTGCAGGACCCGCCAGCTTCACGTCCTTGAGGAGCATCCTGGCGAATTTCTCCACTTCAGGTGTGCCGAGGAGAACGTTGTTTACCATGGCGCCGTACTGAGGGGACACCAGGTCCGTCGGGATGTATTTATCCTTCTGCAGGCGCCTGGCCTGGCGGAAGGTATCCATGGTATCAATGCTGCGGCGGATCCGGGACATCAGCCGCTTTTCGTCTGTTTTATTTCCGGTGATGTCCTCCAGGAAGCGCCCCAGGTCGCGCAGCTGGGAAGCCACTGCCCGGACATCGGCTTCGGTCTGGGTCCACGGTACGTCTATGAAAAAGGCGGGCACGTTGAAAAATCTCTCCATGCGCTTGAAGGTCAGCATGTTGGCGTCGCAGGTGAGGTTCGTGTACACGATGCACCTCGGCCGTGGCAGTAGTCCCTTTTCGGCGGCTCCCGTAAAGATCTTATGGTAGGAACACAGTGTCTCCGGAAGGCCGGCGGCCTCTGCGGTGAGGATGCAGCTGTGCTCGCATCTGGATCCCAGGAGATAGGCGGAATAGGCCTCTGCGTTGTACGGCGACAGCCCCACCTCCTGGAGGAGCTGGGAAGGCGTGAAGATGCTGACCACCGCCGAATGGCCCGGATCCCGCAGGGGCTTCAGCATGGTGTCCATCATCAGGGCGGCCAGGTACTGATACGCGGGCATCAGGGCCTTCACCGGCATGTGGCGGAACCGGAAGAGCTGTGCTTCCCATCCGGCGCGAAGCACTCTGCGGCCCTTTGCCGGATCCCTGTCGCACTGGCGGTCAACGGTTTTTCCAAAAGTCTCGACTACGTCCATAGATCACTCCTCTCCTTCCTGTACGTGCCTCTTCAGGAAGCTGATGAAAGCGCTGCCATACCTGGATGTGGGATAATTTTTTCTTCGTATGATCCCGATTCTCATGACCTCATCGGCCTCCAGGGGCTTGGCGATGATGTTGCTGCCGTTGAGCTTCCTGTCGATGATCCCCGAGCATACTGTGTATCCGTCAAGGCCGATCGCCAGGTTGAAAAGCGTGGCTCTGTCCCGGACCTGGATGTTCCGCCTGCGTTCCAGGGTGCTGAGGATCTCCTCGGAAAAGTAAAAGGAGTTGTTCTCCCCCTGCTCGTAGGAGAGGTACGGGTACGGTTCCAGGTCCTCGAGGGTCAGGAAGGCCTTGTCCTTCAACGGGTGAGTGTTGCTGATGAAAACGTGGGGAGTGGCCTGCATGAGCTCCGTGAAGACCAGCTCGTTCTTGCGGAAGACCTTCTGCATAACGTCCTGGTTCCTCTTGGAAAGGTAGAGGACCCCCACTTCGCTCTTCAGCCTGCTCACGTCCTCGATTATCTCATATGTCTCGGTCTCCCGTAGGATGAAGTCGTATTCCTCGGCCGGGAAAAGCTTTATCACGTCCACGAAGGCGCTCACCGCGAAGGAGTAGTGCTGGCACGACACGCAGAACCGCGGGTTGTCCTGGTGGCCACTCTTGTACTTTTCCTCGAGGATCGACGTCTGCTCCATGACGTTCCTCGCGTACCCGAGAAACTCCTCGCCTTCCTTTGTCACGGTGATGCCCCGGTTGGTGCGGACGAAGATGGTGATCCCCATTTCCTTCTCCAGTTCGGAGATGGCGTGGGTCAGCGAGGGCTGAGCTATGAAAAGGCGCGCGGCGGCCTCTGTCATGTTTCCGGTCTCCGCCACTTTGAGGACGTAGTGAAGCTGCTTGAGAGTCATGTTTTCTCCTGAAATAGATTTTTGCTATGAAAAAATTAAAATAATGATATTTTATCTAAGGCGAATATTCAAGTATTATCTGAACATGCAAAGCGCGAAGGGCTGTGAATAAATTGTTTCGAATCACAGACAGAATGCATAGGAGCGGCGCGGCTCCGGGGCACGTGGCCGGGGCGGCGCGAACCAGTGATAATGAAGGATAATACAAAGGATAGAGGAGGACAGAGACATGGGAAAATTGAGAACACCGTTCAGATACGATTTCGTGGGGAGCTTTCTGAGGCCGGAGAGGCTGAAGGAGGCGACCGATAAATACAGGAGAGGAGAGATCACCAAGGCGGAGCTGAAGACGGTCCAGGACGAGGAGATCACCTACCTGGTGGCGAAGGAAAAGGAGCTGGGCTTCCACTGCATCACCGATGGTGAGTTTCGCAGGGAATTCTGGCACCTGGACTTCATGTGGGGCTTTTCGGGAGTCGAGCACGAGGACAAAGGCAACGGGATAGATTTCAACGGCGAGCTGGCAAAGCTTGACGACGTCTACCTGGTGGGGAAGATCAGGGCTGATCACCAGCACCCTTTTGTTGAGCACTTCCGTTTCCTGAAGCAGTTCGAGGACGAGAACACCGTGGCGAAGCAGACGATCCCAGCTCCTGCCCAGACCTACATGCAGTTCGTTGTCCCTGGGAACCTGGGGAAGACCAGGGAGTTCTACGCTACGAACGACGAGCTTATAGAGGACATCGCAGCCGCTTACAGGACCGTTATCGGTCAGCTCTACGAGGCGGGCTGCAGGAACATCCAGCTGGACGACTGCACCTGGGGAGCCATCGTGGCACCGGGAGCTGCAGGCATATTCGGCGGAGACAGGGCGCTGTCGGACGTCAAGAAGGCTCTGCTCAAGGTGAACAACCTAGTCCTGGAGGATCTGCCGGATGACCTCACCGTGAACACCCACGTGTGCAGGGGGAACTACCACTCCACGTTCTTCTCCTCGGGTGCCTACGACTTCGTGGCGCCGGAGCTTTTCGGAGCGGAAAATGTGAACGCCTATTTCCTTGAATTCGACGACGAGCGCTCGGGAAGCTTTGCCCCGCTCAGGTTCGTGTCCGGTGAAAAGAAGGTTGTCCTCGGCCTCGTCACCACCAAGACTCCGGAGCTGGAGGACAAGGAAGTCATAAAGAAGAGGATCGCCCAGGCCGCGAAGATCATACCTCTGGACAGGCTGTGTCTCAGCCCTCAGTGCGGGTTCGCCTCCTGCGCCATCGGCAACAAGCTCACTGAGGACCAGCAGTGGGCCAAGCTGAAACTTGTGAAGGAGATAGCCGAAGAGGTGTGGGGATAGGCCGCTCCGCCGCGCAGCGCCGCAGTGTGCCGCAGCGTGAGGCATGGCCCGTCCTGAAAAACTGTTATGAACAAAAAAATCAAAATCTGTACTTGCTGTTCCGCGTAAGCCCTGTAAATTGGCTTCCATATGTAAAACTGTAATCCAAAAAAACAATCAAATTGCGTATTTAAATACGAACAGTTTGGTGCTATCATTCAACACAACGAAAGAAAGACAAAAATACAAAGATCCTGGAGGAAAGACATATGGAAAACAACATCAACAACAACGGCAGGAGCGGCAACCTGAACAAGCTGGTGTTCACCGCCCTCATCATGGGAATGATACTCATCGCCACATCATTTTTCCGTATCCCCGTGCCGATGACTCAGGGTTACGTGAACCTTGGAGACGCGGTGATCTTCCTGGGCGTTCTTCTCCTGGGCAGAAAATATGGCGCCGTGGCCGCCGGCCTTGGCGCCAGCCTCGGAGACGTGCTGGGCGGGTACGCGTTTTTCGCCCCTTGGACGTTCCTCATCAAATTCGCCATGGCCTTCGTCTGCGGCCTCATCATAGAAGCAGCTGTTAAGAAGAGCCACGGACAGGCAGGCAAAAAAGCCGATGTTCTCGCCATGACCGCCGGAGGTCTGGTGATGGTGCTGGGATATCTTGTAGTGGAGATCCCGATGTATGGAAACGCCGCAACGGCCCTGGCCGAGGTCCCTTGGAACATCTGCCAGTTCATAGTCGGTGAGTGCGCCGCCCTAGCCATCGGAGCGGCCCTCAGCAAGACTCCCGCAAAAAGGTATTTCGCTCTGCCGATGTAGGCGGGCGGCTCGCCGGGAGCACAAGGAGCTGCTTTTAGAGGAAGTTGTGTAAGATAATAAGAAAAAAAGAGGCTGCCGCATTTAGGTGTGTTACCCGTCATGGTAAGCATCACTTAAGTGCGGCAGCCTCTTAACGTCTATCTGTGTCTCTTGAATTCCGGGGAGTCCTCACTCTTGAAGACCGTGTCCAGGCTCTCCATGATGGTGCGGTCGTCGGCCTTGCTCAGCATGTCCTCCCGGACTTTTCTTGCTTTGACCGAGGTGTCGTTGCTGCACGGGCCGTGGAAGCAGCCGCCTTCGCAGCACATGCCTTCGATGAACTGGGCGTGGTAGTCCTCCATGAGGCGGCCTTTTACCGCGCTGTCGAGTACCTTCTTTATCTCCTTGACGCCGCTGACGCGGATCACCGGCAGCTCGTCGTTAAAACCTTTTTCCTTGAGGTACTCCACGACGCTGTTGGCCACGCCCCCGGCGTTTGCATATCTCTTTCCGTAGACGCTTCCCTGCTGATCAGCTCCGGTCTCCCTTTCCTCCTGAGGCTCGAACCATACGCCGCGGGACCGGAGCAGAGCCTCGAACTCGTCGAAGATGAGAGAATAGTCGGCATTGCCATCTATCTTCTGGTCCTGGACCTCGGACTTTTTGGCGACGCACGGGCCGATGAATACCGTGACCGCCTCAGGGTCCTTCGCCTTGATGAGCCTGGAAAGCTGGCACATCGGGCTGACAGAGGTGCTCACCCAGGAGGACAGCTCCGGGTAGTAGGTGTTGATCAGGTTAACGAAGGCAGGGCAGCATGAGGTGACCTTGTTTTCGCCCTTGAGGTAGGCCTCATGCCACTCCATGGCCTCCGCTTCCGTTGTGAGGTCTGCTCCGAGAGCGACCTCCACGAGATCGTAAAATCCTATTTTCTTTGCGGCCTGCCGCCAGCTCTCCACGGTTATCCCCTTGCCGTACTGCCCCTCGGCAGCCGGCGCCACCATGGCGTAAACCCTTTTTCCCGACTGGATCGCCCGGATGACCTGCAGGATGGAATCCCTCGTGCCGATGGCACCGAACGGGCACTTGTGGAGGCACTGGCCGCAGCTGATGCACTTTTCCGGATCGATGACCGCGAGGCCGTTTTCGTCGTAGGTCAGGGCGCCTACCGGACAGGAGGTCTTGCACGGGCGCTTTATGTGTACGATGGCGTTGTACGGGCAGGAGCGGGCGCACATTCCGCACTCCTTGCACTTGGTCTTGTCGATCTCGGTGCGGTCCTTGCCGATTATGACGGCGCCGAACTTGCAGCTGTTCAGGCAGGACTTCCCGGCGCAGTTCTGGCAGACCTCGGTCACCAGGTAACCGGAGATCGGGCAGTCGGAGCACGCCGGCGTGAGCACGTGGATCATCCTGCCGTTGTCCTCAGGGACAGGGGCCTTTCCCGTGGAAAGGCGGATCCTCTGGCGGAAGACCTCGCGCTCCCTGTAGATACAGCATCTGTATGTTGGAAGAGGACCCGGGATGACCTTGTCCGGCAGATATTCCAGCTCCTTGTCCAGATCGTCCGGGTGATCCCAGGCCAGGCTGGCCACCTGGTACACTGTGTTTTCTCTGGTCTTCATGAGGTTCTGGTCGGCATATACGGTCATCAGGGTGTTCTCCTTTCTTTTCCGGTGAAAAAAATGTCATGCTGCGGTGCTTCGCGAGGAAAAGCAGTCAGCGCCGTGCGGTGCTTTTGCAGGTATAAGCATACAGCGCGGTGCGATCTCTGTGCGGCGCTTCAGGACAGGCGCGTCCCTGCCTGGCGGTGAAGGCATAAAAATATGCTCCGGAGACAGGCTCGGGAGCATTTATTCGTATTAGTATCGAAAAGCCTCACATCGTTAATAGTGTAACATACCGTAAAAATCTCGAAAAGGCACATGGCATAATGCATTGTACATATTGTAGAACAACACGTGTTTCGTGAAAGATCGCATGTTCCTGCAGATTGCCCGGCCCTTCCGCCGCTGCAGCTATCACCTGGTATCACTCGGCGTCTTCGATTATCTGATTTATTATCGGCGCAGCCGTGTCGATAGGGATGGCAAAGCCCAGCCCCTCGATGCCTGTGCCGGAACCCTTTGCCACCACGATGCCGATCAGCTTTCCGCTTCCGTCAAAGAGTCCGCCGCCGGAGTTCCCCGGGTTGATGGCAGAGTCCGTCTGGAGGAGGGAGAGCTTTCTGCCATCGATGGTCAGCTCTCTGTCCAGGGAACTTATGATGCCCGATGTGGCGGTGCCGCCCAGAGTTCCCAGAGGATTTCCGATGGCCACAGCCAGGTCTCCCACATTCACGGAAGAGCTCTTTCCAATCGTTGCGGCGGTCAGATCCTTCCCGTCGATCTTCAGCACCGCTATGTCGTTGTTCGAATCGTATCCGACGACCTCGGCATCGTAGGATTCACCGGAGTGGAGTTTTACCGTCACCTTGCTGCTGCCCTCGATCACGTGGTAATTGGTGGCGATGTAGCCGTCCTCGGAGACGATGACACCGGAGCCGGCACCCTCGCTTGTCTGTACTCCGAACATGGACATCTCCTGTGATTCCGTAGTGATCTCCACCACAGAGTCCTCGTTTTCCGAGACGATCTCCTCTATGGTCTTCTCGCTTCCGGCAGCGGATTCCAGGGATACGTTGGAGAGGTTGGAATAACTTGAGCTGCTGGCGCGGTCGTAGAGCCAGAAGCCGAAGAGACCGCCGAGCACGGTGGAGACGGCCATCGTTATTATCAGAGCGACTACCAGAAAAGTCCTGGAAACGTAGTGCACCGGCTTCGGCTGACGAGGTGCTGCGCCGTTTCCGCAGCCTCCTCCGCCGTTACCGTTTCCGTTCCAGCCGCCATTATCGTTTCTGCTGCTCCCCTGTCTGCTCCAGTCTCCATAAGAAGGCGCCTGAGCCTGTGAGTTACCTGATACACCGCTTCCGGCGCCACCCCAGGTCTTCTCAGTGTCACTGTGACTCTGTTTCCCCTGTTCTGAAGGGTTCCCGGCGGTCCAGCCGTTTTGGCGGGGATCGCCGCTTTCTGATGTGTCGTTCTCCAGGGTGCCATATGGACGCCCTGTGGCAGGGTTTATGATACCACCGCCGTTTCTGTTATTTCTGTCGTAATCCATCTGGGATCCTCCTGTAGCGTTTTATCGTCTGACATTAGTATATTGTCACCTTATGTAATAAAAGTGTTTTCAATGTGTGGTCATGTGTCACTGAAAAAGGAGATACTGCGAAAAGAACTTTAAAAAACGGGGAGTGACAGCCTGTTTGATGACGTGGAAATATACAATGACGACCTTATCTGCCGTTGATTAAACATGGACGCAGGCGGTATAATCATAGGGCGTATGTGAATGTGAAAAGCCAGCGGGACCCCGTGGTCTGCGGCTTTTGAGATAAGGTTTTTTCAAGGAGGCACCGAATGTACTGCGTTAACAAAATCAGCGATGACATGTACTGGATCGGCGGCAACGACCGCAAAATCACTGTTTTTGAGGGAGCGATACCGATCCCTGACGGAATGGCGTACAACTCTTATTTTATAGATGACGAGAAGACGGTGGTGATGGACACCGTTGACCACAGCGTATCCAAGGTGTTTTACGAGAACATCAGGCATCTCCTGGATGGCAGAAAGCTGGACTATGTTATCGTGAACCACGTGGAGCCTGACCACAGCGCGTCTCTGGAGGACCTGATCCTACGCCACCCTGAGGCTAAGGTGGTGGGCACATCCAAGATCAAGGCCATGGTGAAGCAGTACGTGTGCTGGGACGTGGACGAAAAGTTCATGGTGGTTAAAGAGGGAGAGACTCTGACCACCGGGCGCCACAGCTTCACCTTCATCAACGCGCCGATGGTCCACTGGCCTGAGGTCATGGTCACCTACGACAGCGCGACGGGAACGCTTTTCTCGGCGGATGCCTTCGGTATCTTCGGCGCCCACAACGGAAATATTTTTGCGGACAAGTACGACTTCGACAGAGAGTGGCTTCCTGAGGCGAGATCATACTACACGACCATCGTGGGCAAATACGGAAACTTCACCGCCAACCTCCTGAAGAAGGCCGCGGGCCTGGACATCAGGATGATCTGTCCACTCCACGGATACGTCATCAGAAAGGACCTGGACAAGTACATCGACGCCTACATGAAGTGGGCTCTCTACGAGCCTGAAGAGAAGGGCGTGCTGATGCTGTTTTCCTCGCCTTACGGGAACACCCAGAACGCGGTGGAGATCGTGGCCGCGGAGCTTGCGGAAATGGGCGTGGACAACATGAAGATCATGGACGTGTCCAGAAAGGATCCTATGGAGATCCTGCCGGAGGTGTTCAGGTACAGCAATCTGCTGGTGGCCGCCAACACATACAATGCGGAGATCTTCATCAAGATGGAGGAGGCTCTCTTTGAGATGAAGTCCATGGGCGTCCAGAACAAGAGGGTGAGCATCATCCAGAACGGGTCCTGGAATCCTGCGAGCGGGAAGAAGGTAAAAGAGTTTTTCGAGGGTCTCAAGAGGATGACCTTCGTTGGAGATATGGTGACTGTCAGGTCTTCGGTCAAGGAAGAGACGAGAGCCGATCTGGAGAAGCTGGCGTCAGACATAGCAGCGGATTTGAGATAGGAGGCCAGATGGCAGCTTATACAGCAGATTATACAGAAGAACAGAACGGCATGATCGACGAAGGTGTGACTGACGAGGAGCTGATGGATGGCCTGGAGGGCACGTCCGATGACGGCAGGGTGAAGAAGCCGGTGTTCATAAGGCTCCGCAGCGCCCAGTACGGTGAGCGCCTCGAGGAAAAGGGTCCGGCCTTCGCCAGGCAGTACGACCTGGAGGACAGCCTGGACATCGATACGGAGGGGGTGTTTTACACGGTGAACGGCACGAAGTATCTCCTCTACGACGAGGCCGAGGAGATGGGCATGGGCACCAACGTGAAGACCCTGATCCGCATAAAACCATCGGAGCTGGAGATAAAGCGCTTCGGGACCGAAGAACCCGGTGACATGGACATCCGGCTGGAAAAGGGTGTCCGGACCATCACCAGGTATGTGGCCCCCGTTCAGGCCATGAACTTCGAGCTTGAGATATATACAAACAAGCTGGACATCGACATGAGCGACGAGGGCGTCGGGACGATCGATGCCGAGTACTTCATGAGATTCGACCAGTTCGGCAGGAGGAAGAACAAGCTGAACATCAAGGTGGAGGCTAATGATGGTCCGAAGCCGGAGAGAGTTTAGATGACTGAAAAAAATACTGGAAAAAACAAGGCGGAAGGAGCGAGGTACCGGGTGAGGAACGTGGCGCGCCGGGAGCACTTTCAGAGGAGGATGATCCTCGAAGGTGCCCTGGTGGGCGGGGTGACCGGCACGGTGATAGCTCTCTTCCGCCTTGCTCTTAACAACGGAGACGTAATAAGAAACAGAATGGTGGAGTTCGCCAGGACGGGCGGATCCCACTCTCTTGTGGTGCTCGGGATCCTGATGGTGCTGGCAGTGCTGATATACCTGCTGCTCCGCTGGGCGCCGGATATTTCCGGTTCCGGCATCCCACAGGTGGAAGGTGAGATGAAGGGACTTGAGGATCAGTGCTGGTGGAGGGTGCTGCCCGCAAAACTTCTGGGCTGCACCCTGGCGATAGGCGGCGGCCTCGCCCTGGGCAGGGAGGGCCCCAGCATCCAGATCGGCGGGATGCTGGGGAAGGCCTGCGCCCGCATAAGGAAGACAAACCTCACGGAAGAGCGCCTTCTCATGACCTGCGGAGCGGGCGCAGGCCTGGCCGCCGCCTTTGGTGCGCCGCTGGCGGGAGCTCTCTTCTCACTGGAGGAGCTCCACAAGAACTTCTCCCTGGAAGTCCTGGTACCGACAATGGTATCCACGGCCGTGGCCGACTACGTGGCCGTGAACATAATCGGACTCACCCCCGTATTCGACTTCAGCATCACGGAGAAGCTCCCGCTCAGGCTCTATTGGTCTGTGCTCGCCCTGGGACTCATCCTGGGCGCCTTCGGCGTCCTGTACAACAGGACTCTGGCGGCGATGCAGGATCTGTTCGACGGCATCGGCCGCCTGGTGGACAAGGCCGTCTCCTCGGTCTTCACATCCGGAGATGCAGCTGCCGGTCCTTCCGGAAGACACGGGAGAGACAGAAAGCCTCTCTATAAAATGATCGCCGCCATGCTCATGGCCTTCGCGGCCATGTTCCTGTATCCGGTGGTGCTGGGTAGCGGCAGCTATCTTGTCGCAATGATCAGCGCGGGGAGATTCACCCTGGGCGCCCTCGCCATCCTGCTGGTGTGGAAGTTCTTTTTTTCCACCGCAAGCTTCGGCTCAGGCTCCCCGGGAGGCATCTTCCTGCCGCTCCTGGTCCTGGGCGCCCTCACCGGCGGCCTGTATTCCCGCGGCCTTTCCGCGCTGCTGGGAGTGGACCAGGTGTACATCGCGTCCTTTGTGATCCTGGGGATGGCGGGCTACTTCGCCGCCATCGTCAGGGCGCCGATCACCGGGATAATCCTGATAACCGAAATGACGGGAGACCTGAGCAGCTTCCTGTCCCTCACCTTCATATCCGTGGTCGCCTACATGGTAGCCGACACCCTGGGCGGAGAACCGGTCTACGAGCAGCTCCTGAACAGGCGCCTTGAAAAAAGGAAGCTGACGCCTCAGGAAGAAGACATCGTGGAGATCGACAGGCCGAGGTACCAGAAGGAGCGTACTGTAGACAAGAAGACCAGGGGCCGTGAGAGGAGAGCCATCATATTCGGCGACATCCACACCGGCTCCTACATGGACGGCAGGCAGGTCATGGACCTGGAGCTGCCGCCGGGAGCCCTCATCACCTCCGTGCGCAGGGGCGACAGAGAGCTGATCCCGGGGGGCCGCACCAGGCTCCTTGGGGGAGACGTGATCGAGGTGCTGTGCAGGAGGAGCGACATCGGCCCCGCTCAGGACATTCTGGAGAAAAAATGCCACATGCTGACCGGCGAGGAGGAGTGACATGCCCGATACACACCGGAACATAATCGACTACGTGAGAGAGACCAACGAGACTTTCAGCCAGTCTCCATTCAACCCGGTGGACAGCCTGGTGCTGTCCCAGCTGAGCTATGCACGTCTGGAGCGGGTGAAGGACGAGCTGGATCTCCCGAAGACGGGAGTCTTCGGCCGCAGCCCTGCGCCGAGGGTAAAAGACTTTTTCCGGGGAGAGTTTTTCCGCCGCGTCTTCGACGACGACATCTCCGACGAGAGCAACCTGGAGCTCTTCGCCTTCGCGGCCGCCAGCCCGCGGTTCAGGGACCTGCAGATACTCAATATCGAGGCGGAGATGGACCGGGACATCGAGGCCCAGTTCGGGGCCATGACCTTCGTCCTGGACGACACCACGGACTACATTGCCTTCCGGGGCACAGATGGGAACCTTCTGGGCTGGAAGGAGGACTTCAACATGTCCTTCATGGAGGAAGTCCCGTCGCAGGGGATGGCTGTGGACTACATAAACAGGTTTTTCGGGGAAAAGGACCGGCGAGGCCGGCGGAGGCGCGTCATCATCGGCGGCCATTCCAAGGGCGGGAACATGGCCATCTACGGCGGCCTGAAGTGCGACGGCGGCATACACAGCCGGATAATACAGATCTTCAGCCACGACGGGCCGGGCTTCCGCAGTGACGTGCTCGAGAAGCTCCAGGAGATACAGGACAGGGATAACATCTATGTCCGCAAGTTGGTGCCCAAGGCCAGCATCATCGGCATGCTCATGAGCGACACCGGGGACTATGAGGTGGTGGACTGCCAGGGCGTGGGGATCATGCAGCACTACGCTTTTGCCTGGGCCGTTGATGGCATGGACTTCGTCTACTGCGACGGCCTGTCTCAGGCCGGCGAATTCAACGACAGGACCATCAGGGACTGGCTCACCTCCGCCACGTACGAAGAGAGGGAGAACTTCACCGAGACATTGTACGGTCTGCTGGTGAACAACGGGATCAACACCCTGACGGATCTCAAGAACTTCACCCCCGGCAAGATCGTCACCATCGTGGCATCCCTCGGGTCGGTGGACGAGGAGAGCAGGAAAAACTTTTTCCGCATCTTCAGGTCGCTCGCCTCGGCGTCTCTCAGGCAGCTGGCTCCGGGGGACAGGCGACGGGCACGCGACGGCCGTGAGCTGGACGACCGTGACAGCCAGGACGGACAGGAAAGCGACCAGGGCGAATAGTGCTAAGTATTTCATGCACTGTTTTTCTAAAAGTGCTTAATTGCAATGGTTACAAAACAAGAGTAACATATCCGTGGAGGCCGGCAGGGGCAAGTTGGAACAGCTCTGCCGGGTCGGTCTCTTTTATTGCGCCGGATGGCCTGTGAGGCCGTCCCCGCGGAATACCACTTCAATAAACATTTGTTTTTTCAATAAACGTCTCATCATAACACTACATTACAAAAACATATCTTCGATTCACCGCAGAAAGGAAGGCAGGGGCGGGTGCCCCGGATCTCTATGAAAAGAGTAGTAACTTGTGTTTTACTTACCGCACTTCTTTTCGGCACCATGGAAACGGCGCTGAAAATCGGAGGGAGTTCATTTGACTCCGTCCAGCTCACATTCCTCAGATTCATGATAGGCGGACTGATCCTTCTCCCTATGGGGATCAAGGAGGCCCACGAAAGCGGATACAGCCTCACGGCGGGCGATATCAGATGGCTTACACTGGTCGGAGCCGTGGGGATCCCGATCAGCATGCTGTGCTTCCAGCTGGGAGTGGAGAGGTGCAACGCCGCGACAGCCGCTGCACTGATCTGCATGAACCCGCTGTTCACCATGGTGATAGCCCACATTTTCACAGAGGAAAAGATGACATCCAGAAAGGCGCTGGCCTTTGCCGTCGGCATCGTGGCAGGCGTGTTCCTCATCAGGCCATGGGACGTTGAGCCGGGAAACACCATCCCGGGGATCATCCTCATGCTTGTGGCGGCCGTTACGTTTGCGGCGTACACTGTAATGGGAAAGAGGTCCATCGCAAGAGTCGGGACCTTCATGCAGACGAGCGTGAGCTTCATACTGGGGTCTCTGATCCTGCTGGTAGTCCTGGTGCTCACCGGACGCCCGATACTCGCCGGTGTCACCGCAAACCCGCTGGTGGTGCTGTACAGCGGCATCTTCGTAACAGGGCTCGGATACCTGTTCTACTTCATAGCCATTAAATACTCTGACGCAACCACAGGTTCCCTGGCCTTCTTTATCAAGCCGGCCATCGCACCGATATTCGCCATCACCATCCTCGGTGAGTCCATCGAGTGGAACACCGTCGTAGGCATCCTGTTCCTCCTCACGGCTTCTGTGATCACCCTCACAGGCGAGAAGAACAAGGTCGCCGAGGGCGCAGGTGCTCAGGAGATGGAGACTGCAAGAGAGGTCGCCCAGGAGGCGGAGAGAGGCATGGAAAAAGAGGCGGCCAGAGACTACGCCGCCATCGAGACCGCACAGGAGAGCGAGCTTGCCAACATCGAGGCGACTGAGGAGAAGATCCGCCAGAAGCGCCAGGAACATAAAGAGCACAAAGAAAACAAAGGACAAAAGACACTTCAGGCATAAGATGTGTCACAGAATCGTTTGAAAGCTCACCGCATATGATATATAAAGAGTCCAGTGCTTAAGAAGATATATCGACTAGGAGGATATGGACATGGATCACGCAGTGAGATATTATTCAAGGTCCGGTAACACTAAGATCGCGGCAGAGGCAATGGCAAGCGCCCTGGGCGTGGAGGCGGTTTCTGTTGATCAGCAGGGAGCGGAGATCTCCCGGCCTGTAGACGTGCTCTTTATCGGAGGAGCCCTCTATGCCTACGGTATCGATAAACACCTCAAGACTTACATCGCTTCACTGAAGAAGGAAAACGTAAAAAAAGCCGTGGTGTTTTCCACATCATGGTTCTCAAAGCACGCAATAGACCTGATCAAGGAGGAGTTGCAGGGACAGGGGATCCAGGTGGCTGAGCGTTCTTTCTACCTGCGGGGAAAGCCTTCCGAAAAAGATCAGAGGGAAGCGATGAGGTTTGCAAAAGAGAACGCCGATTGATACAGGAAGGGGCGGATGATATTGCAACAGTCTCAAACATAACTTTTTTCTCGAACACTTCGCCTTTGTGGTGTAATATGTAATGGCCTGAGCTTTTCCCCGGAGAAGCCCGGGCCATTATTGACAATAAGAACAGGAGATGTTTTTTCCACATGCTGATGCTTGTATTATCCGACACTCACGGTAAGCTGGACCGGGGGGAGAAGACGATCCGGAAATATCCTGACGCTCAGTACATAATCCACCTTGGGAACGATTTTCAGGACGCCTTTGACCTTGAAAGAAGCACGGGCCGTCCTGTCATTCCTGTGGCCGGCAACGGTGACGGATGGGGGCAGGCGCAGGGAGTGCCATGGGACAGGGTCCTGACCACTTCTGCCGGAAAGATCTTCCTCACCCACGGCCACAGATACGGTGTGAAGTCGGGCTATGAGGCGCTGGCGGGCAAAGCGGCGGAGCGGGGATGTGTGGCAGCCTTCTTCGGCCACACCCACCAGGCGGTCCTCACACAGTGCGGAGGGATAACGATCTTCAACCCAGGAAGCATAGCGTATCCGAGGGACGGTTCGAATGGTTCCTACGGGATCGTGGAGATCCAGGGAGATACAATGACCTGCCACACCGAGGAGCTGGGATTCGAGTCCAGACCTTAGGAGCCGCACCCTTGCAGCGCCGACGCGGCACCGGGCCGGAGACAGGTGCGACCGCAGTCTTCGCCTGGCGGAAAAACCTTTTTCCTGAAAAAAATCAACGAAATGATCAACTGTTTTCCCTGGAGGACCGAATGAGAAAAGTCTGTATCATATACACCGGCGGCACTATAGGAATGGTGCCGACTGAAAAGGGCTACGCTCCGGAGAAGGGCGCCCTGAACAAGGAGCTGTCAAACCTGAAGGACCTGTCCGCCGCGGACATGCCGGAGTGGGACCTGGTGGAGCTGGACCCCCTTCTGGATTCCTCTAACATCACCTACCGTGACTGGAACAAAATAGGCCGGGAGATCGCCGGCCGTTACGAGGACTACGACGGGTTCGTGGTTTTGCACGGCACGGACACCATGGCCTACACGGCGTCGGCGCTGTCCTTCATGCTGGAGAATCTGGGAAAACCGGTGATACTCACGGGATCCCAGATCCCGCTGTGCCAGCTCCGGAGCGACGGCAAGGATAACCTCATCACCTCCATGCTCATCGCTGCGGACTCGGTGGTGCCGGAGGTCTGTCTCTACTTCGGAAACAAGCTCCTGAGGGGGAACAGGTCCTACAAGTCCTCCGCGGACAGGCTGATAGCCTTCTCTTCGCCGAACTACCCGTCTCTGGCATCTGCGGGGATCGAGATCAGTTACAACTGCAACCTGATCCTGGAGAAGCCCGACCCGGAGATCAGACCTTTTAAGCTCACGGAGATGCGCCGGACTTCCATCGGCGTGATCAAGCTCCACCCGGGGATACACTTCGACGTTTTCGCGCCCATCGTCACGAAAAACCTGGAGGGTCTGGTGATAGAGGCCTTCGGCACCGGGAACATGCCGAACTACGATGAGGAGCTGCCGTATGTAATACGCCAGGCCATCGAGAACGGAACGGTGGTGGTAGTGGGCACCCAGTGCGCTCAGGGAAAAGTCCGCCTGGGGACGTATGACGTCAGCTCCCAGCTGGTGGAGGCGGGGGTGGTCAGCGCAGGAAACATGACCACTGAGGCCATAGTGACGAAGCTGGCTTATCTGCTCAGCCTGGGCCTCAGCCGCCAGGAGATCCACGAGCTCATGGAAGGGGACCTGAGAGGCGAGATGGACGACCGGATGTAGAAGATCCGGGGCAGTATAGTTTGCAGACGTAATGGCATTGTTCGCGTATTACTTATACGGGGGGAAAATTATGATCAGAAAAGTAAAGGTTTTCAGCAGGGAATGGAACGAGATGGTTGACCCATATTCGAAGATATTCCTCTCAGTGGATGCGGATAAGAGGCTTGTGGACTACATATCAGCGAAGGATCTGGACGTGGTCCTCATGTATTCCGAGGGGATCGTGGAGGAGGCCGTGGCCAGCCACCCGGACATCTTCCTCTGCCGCCTGGGATACAACGACATCAACGGGAATGCCATCCTGTACAAGGCGGACTGCCACGACTTCGATACCCGGAAAGGTCCATGTGGATATCCCGAGGATGTGGCATTCAATGCCGTCTGCACCAGCAGGTATTTCATTCACAATCTGAACTACACAGACCCCGGGCTCCTGGAGAGGGCCAGAGGGGTCTGGACCGTGGACCTCATCGGCTGCAGGCAGGGATACACGAAGTGCAATACCGTCGTGGTGGACAGAGAATCCCTGATCACCGGTGATGAGGGGATCGCGAAGGCATGCCAGAAGGTGGAGGATCTGGAGGTGCTCCTGGTCAAACCGGGACATGTGGAGCTGCCGGGTCACGATACTGGATTTATCGGCGGAGCCAGCGGCAGGATCGGGAATGAGATCATCTTCAACGGCGACCTCAGCAGACATCCCGACTTTGAGAAGATAAGAAAATTCATCGAGGACCGGGGATTGACATGCAAGTGGTTCCCGGAGTACCCTCTCACAGATATCGGTACTATAATGTAAATTCATAACGTAACTTACGGGGCCGTCATGGCTGTCCGCGGATCTGCGGGCCGTCTCAGCGGCCCCGATGACCGAAAGGCGGAAAAACCGGACTTCCCGGACAGATACGGTTGGTCCGGTTCCGTGACCGGCCTTTTGCATGCGGCGGAGACGCAGCGGAGATAATGAAGAAAAACGGAAAAAAACACGCTATCATACCAATTTTCATACCGCACCTGGGGTGCCCCTACGACTGCGTCTTCTGCAATCAGCGGGAGATAACCGCCAGGACCGCCGCACCGGATACCCGCCAGGTGGACGCCACAATAAAACAGTGGCTCACGACGCTCCGGGACGCTGAAGTGGAGATCGCCTTTTACGGGGGAAGCTTTACCGGCATTCCCATGGAAATGCAGTCTGCCTACCTTGACGTGGCGAAAAAATACAAGGACAGCGGGGTCGTCACTAAGCTCCACCTGTCCACCAGGCCCGACTTCATCGACGAGGAGATCCTGGAAAATCTCAGGGCTCACGGCGTGGACGTGATCGAGCTCGGCGCCCAGTCCTTCGACGACCGGGTGCTGGCCCTCTCGAACCGTGGCCATACGGCCGACGACACCCGCAGGGCTTCGAGGCTCATCAGGTCATACGGATTCGAGCTGGGCATACAGCTCATGATCGGCCTCCCCGGGGACTCCAGGGAGAGCTGCGTCATGTCCGCACGCGAGGCCGTGAAGCTGGAGCCGGAGCTGGCCAGGCTGTATCCGACCATCGTGCTGGACGATACGCGCCTTTACCAGATGTACCGTGAAGGACTGTACACGCCGCTCACCAGAGAGGAAGCCGTGGCCACCACCGCTGACATGTACAGGATCCTGGACGATGCCGGTATACGGATCATGCGCGTGGGACTCAAGAGCACCGACATCATCGGTGACGGAGGCGCCATAAACGGCGGAACATATCATCCGGCTTTTCGCCAGCTGGTGGAGGGGCGGATCGCCCGGGAAAAGATCGAGCCTTTGCTGGAAAAGGCTTCGTCGCAGGCGGAAGCTCAGGCGGCTGACGCCGGGGACGTAAGCGCCGGAGAGGAACGTGGCGCGAACATCAGGAGAGACCGGACGCTGAAGGTAGACGTGTTCTCCAGCCCGGCATGGTTTTCCAACATGATAGGCAACTCCGGGGAGAACAGAAAAAGATTCGCCGAGGAATTTCTCCGGCTGAACATCAGGTACCGGAGCGACCCGGACATCAGAGATGGTGAGTTCCGTGTGGTGGTGAAGGAGGATCCGGCAGAAGATCCGGCGTGAGGAGACACTGAAGGAGATTTCTATGAACATGATAAAAATGCCTGGAAGGGAAAATACGACCGACGAGATGGTGGTGGGGCTCCCGAGAGCGCTTCTGTATTTCAGATACAGAGTGCTCTGGGAGACTTTTTTCAGGGAGCTCGGGGTGAAGACCACCGTCAGCCCGGAGACCAATCTGGAGATAATGAGGAAGGGGGCGGAGCGCTCCGCCTCTGAGATGTGCATGGCCATGAAGATATACATGGGCCACGTGGACGCCCTCCGGGGAAAGTGCACCCACGTGCTGGTGCCGAGGATCCTGGATTTCGGAATCAGGCGGGTCATGTGCACCAACTTCGAGGCCCTGCCCGACCTGGTGTCCAACATCTTCCGTGACAGCAGCTTCAAAGTCCTGTCCTATGATGTGGACTCGGGAAAAAGAAAGGATGAGAAGCGGGCCATGATCGAGATGGCCACGGGGCTGGGCTTTTCCGGGAAAAACAGCGCCCACGCCTACAAGGTCGCCTCGAGGGCCCAGGAGGAAGCCAATGCCGCGGCCGCCAGGAGGACAGAGGCCCTGTACCACAAGGATGGCCTCAAGCTGATCCTGGCGGGGCACAGCTACGTCCTGGACGACGAGTACATCGGGAAGCCGGTGTTCCAGAAGCTGGAGAAGATGGGCGTGACCGTGATAAGGGCGGATCAGGTGGACAGGAAGCAGGCCCTGAGGGAATCGGAAAAGGCATCTCCTACGCTCAAGTGGGAGCTCTCCCGGGAGATCGTGGGCTCGCTGGTGATGCACTACCCTCAGGTGGACGGCATCATCCTTCTCGCCGTGTATCCGTGCGCCCTGGATTCCATGGTGAACGACATGCTCATCCACAAAAACAGCATAACAAAGGTCCCAGTGCTCCAGATGACCCTGGACGACCAGACAGGATCCGCCGGATTGGATACCAGGCTGGAGAGCTTCGTGGACATTCTTGAAATGAGGAAGGGGGAATAGCATGGGGGAAAAGAAAAACAGAAAGATCGCCTTTCCCATGGTGGCCAGGTACAACGAGGTGGTGCGCTACTTCGTTGAGCAGGGGCTGAAGCAGACCTACATCATGCAGCCTCCTATGACCAGGCACACGCTGAACCTTGGAGTGAAATACGCTCCAGACATGGTCTGTACGCCTTTTAAGACGATCCTCGGAAGCATGATCGAGGCCCTGGAGGCGGGGGCGGACACACTGATCATGGTGTTTGGCTACTGCCGCCTCGGGTATTACGGAGAGCTGGCAGAGACCATACTGAGAGACCTGGGATACGAATTCGACTATCTGAATCTGGCAGAATACACCACGGGGAAGAGCAAGGACTACCTGAAGGCCCTGCGGAAGCTGAACCCCGACGCCAAGGCCGTGCCGCTCGGAAAAGCCGGCATCGACGGCCTGAAAATGCTGGAGCGCATCGATACGATAGAGAGCCTTTACTACCAGAACTGCGGGTTCGAGATAACGAAAGGACAGTACAGGAAGGCTTTTGACCGTTTCATGGACGACATGAGCAAGGCGCAGAAGGGCTCGGACATAGACGAGGGATATGACCGCTGCCGCGAGACCTTCGACTCCATACCTGTGGACAAGGGACCGTTCCCTCTCAAAGTCGGGGTCCTGGGTGAGTATTTCACCGTCATGGACGAATTTTCCAATATAGACCTGGAGCAGACCCTCGCCGACCTGGGGGTGGAGGTCCACCGCTGGATGAACGTCTCCAACCGCAATCTTCACTATCCGGGCGAGAAAAACCTGAACGCCAGGATAAGAGAATACTGCACTTACGAGATGGGGCCGACATCCACGGCCAACATCTGGTACGCCAAGGACTGCGCGGAAAGGGGCTATGACGGCCTGATCCACGTGAAGAGCGCCGGCTGTACTCCCGAGATCGACATAATCCCGGTGCTCCAGCGGATAGGAGAGGACTACAAGATCCCGATCCTGTACCTGACCTACGATTCCCAGGACGGGAGCGCGGGATTCCAGACGAGGATAGAGGCTTTTTACGACATGATAGAGATGAGAAAGAAGGTCATACACTGATGGAAGATGTATACATGGGAATAGATGTTGGATCCATCTCCACCAAGGGAGTGATCCTCACAAAGGACAACAGGATAGTGGCCAGCGCCTACATCTGGACCGAGGGGAACCCGATCGGCGCGGTGAAGCAGCTGCTGCACCTCCTGGAAGAGCAGGTCTCCGGGGAAGAATACAGGATCGTCGGAACGGGCACCACGGGCAGCGCCCGTCAGCTGGTGGGGACGGTGGTCGGAGCCACCGTGGTGAAAAACGAGATCACCGCTCACGCAGTCGGCACCACCACGTTCCATCCTGATGTCCGCACCATTCTTGAGATCGGCGGACAGGACTCCAAGATAATCCTGGTGGAAAACGGCGTCGCCATCGACTACGCCATGAACACCCTTTGCGCCGCCGGAACAGGCGCATTCCTCTCCAGCCAGTCCAACAGACTGGGCATCCCGGTAGAGGAGATGGGGGAGATCGCCCTGAAGTCCAGCCACCCTACACAGATCGCCGCCAGGTGCACCGTTTTTGCGGAGTCCGACCTGGTCCACAAGATTCAGGTGGGGCACACCAGGGAGGACATCGTGGCGGGCCTGTGCCAGGCTGTTGTGGGGAACTATCTGAACAACGTGGGCAAGGGGAAAAAGATTTTGTCTCCGGTCGTGTTCCAGGGCGGCGTCTCCAAGAACATCGGCGTCGTGAAGGCCTTCGAGCGACAGCTCGGATGTCCGGTGCTCGTTGACGAGAACGGACACCTCATGGGGGCCATCGGTGCGGCCATCCTTGCCCGCCGCAGCAAGAAGAGAAAGGAATTCAGCTTCGACATAGAGGACATGGAGTTCATCACTCGTGAGATCAACTGCGGCGGCTGCCCGAACAACTGCGAGATCATCTGCGTGTACAGAGACGGCCAGATGATCGACAGCTGGGGCAACCGGTGCCAGCGCGGAGACGCGGCCGCAAAAAAAGCCGCGAGACGCTTTTCCGAGGAAAACTAGGCGTGTGGTGCATCCGCGCCGGACGTTCACACGCGGGCATCTCGCAAGACTCGCGCACAACAAAAGGGCAGGCCTGCCGGCGACGATATCTTATCTGATATCTGTTTCGCCGGGCGGACCTGCCCGCTTTTTTTGTGTAAAAACGTTTCACGCGCGACCTGAGCATCCGCTCCGGTCTGCCGTTCGGATCTTCAGGCTACCTCTCGGTCTCCTTGCTGGCCTTGATGAACTCCCTGAAAAGCGGATGAGCCGCGTTCGGCCTCGACTTGAACTCAGGGTGGTACTGAACGGCCACGAAGAACCTGTTCTCAGGGATCTCAACGGCCTCCACCAGCCTGTTGTCAGGAGAGGTGCCGGTGATCTTCATGCCGGCGGCCTCGACCTGCTCTCTGTAGTCGTTGTTGAACTCGTATCTGTGTCTGTGCCTCTCGTCTATGATCAGGCGGCCCTCGTCGTCATCTCTGATGAAGGTACTTCCGCATGTCTTGTAGGCGTCCTCCATGATGCTGTCAGGGCGTACCCAGCAAGGGTAAGCGCCCAGGCGCATTGTGCCGCCCTTCGGAACGTTGCCTCTCTGGTCAGGCATCAGGTCGATGACTCTGTGCTGGCTGCGCTCGTCGAACTCTCCGGAGTTGGCGTCCTTCAGGCCCAGCACGTCTCTGGCAAAAGAGATGACCGCCGTCTGCATGCCCAGGCAGATGCCCAGGTAAGGCACGTCGTGGGTCCTGGCGTATGAGCCGGCAAGGATCTTTCCTTCTACACCCCTCTGACCGAAGCCGCCCGGCACGAGGATGCCGTCCACATCGCCGAGGATCTCGTCCAGGTCATCGGATCTTTCCAGGTCCTCCGACTCGATCCACTTGATGTCCACGTCCACGCCGTTCTCGTAGCCACCGTGGCGCAGAGCCTCTGCGACCGAGAGATATGCGTCGTGGAGCTTGACGTACTTTCCGATGAGGGCGATGGTGACCTTGCCGGAGAGGTGGTGTACTCTGTCCAGCATCTGCATCCATCCGGACATCTCGAGAGGGCTTGCCTCGATGTTCAGCTCGCGGCAGACAATCTCGGAGAAGTGCTCTTTTTCCAGCATCACCGGCGCCTCGTACAGCTGGTCGACGTCCAGGTTCTGGATGACACAGTCCTTCTTCACGTTGCAGAAAAGGGAGACCTTGTTCAGGATATCGTCGTCCATGCGGCACGGCGTCCTGAGGACGATCATGTCAGGCGAGATGCCCAGGCCTCTCAGCTCCTTGACGGAGTGCTGTGTCGGCTTCGACTTGTACTCTCCGGAGCTTGCCACGTACAGGATCGGGGTAACGTGGATGAAGAGGCAGTTTTCCCTGCCTACCTCGATGGAGATCTGGCGGATGGCCTCCAGGAAAGGCTGGCTCTCGATGTCGCCGGTGGTGCCGCCGATCTCGGTGATGATGATGTCGGCGTCGGTGGTCTTGCCTACTGTGTAGACGAAGCTCTTGATCTCGTCGGTCACGTGAGGGATGACCTGTACGGTGCTGCCCAGGTAGTCTCCGGCGCGCTCCTTGTTGAGGATGTTCCAGTAGACTTTTCCTGTTGTGAGGTTGGAGTACTTGTTGAGGTTCTCATCGATGAATCTCTCGTAGTGGCCCAGATCCAGGTCGGTCTCGGCTCCGTCCTCGGTCACGAAGACCTCGCCGTGCTGGTAAGGGCTCATGGTGCCCGGGTCTATGTTGATATAGGGATCCAGCTTCTGACTGACTACCTTGTAGCCTCTGGCCTTCAGCAGGCGGCCCAGAGCTGCGGCGGTGATTCCCTTACCCAGTCCTGAAATAACTCCACCAGTGACGAAAATGTACTTTTTCATGGATCCCCCTTTATAGATAGAATGATCTGCAAACTCGAACTAATCCAATATATATTAAACGATTTTAAACTGTAACAAAACAACTTTTATTCTATCCCTATGCCGGCCCGATGACAATTGAGAAAATAAAAAAACCGGCCGTCTTTCTGCGGCCGGCGGAGTGGACTTGTTACCAGCTGGCGGTGCCGTCTCCGGAGATCGGGATGGCCGTGCCCAGATATGTGGGATCCGGCTTTGCGATGCACTGGAAGACCGCTTTGCACCTGGCGAAGTATTCCCGCACGTCCTGTGATGTGGAATTGCTTGAAAAAGAGGTGCTGCAAGGCACGCCCACCGGGCTCAGGCCCAGCATGCGGGCAGTGAATACCGCGCGGTATTCGTGATACTTCTGGGTGACGATGACAGGCCTTTTTACCTGAAAAACAGCCTTCGCCCTGTATATGCTCTCGTAGGTGGAGAAGCCGGCGTGATCAAGGAAGATATCGCTGGACGGGATTCCCGCGGCCAGCACGTAGTTCTTCATGACTTCCACCTCGTTGTAGTTGGTCTGGCCGTTGTCTCCAGATAACAGGAGTTTCGGCGCGGCACCCGCCTCGTACAACTCGATGGCCTTGTTCAGCCGGGACTTCAGGGCGCCGCTCGGCGTGCCGTCCGGCCTTACAGCCGCCCCGAGGACGAGGATGCAGTCGGCGTTCTTTCCCGAGGAACTGTCGTAATTCTGTTCCATATTAAGTGCGCCGGTGATGATCACTGCAGCGTTGAGCACCACGGTAAGGATCACCAGAAGCAGAATTCCTTTAAATATGAATCTGAATAATTTCTTCATGAAAATCCTTTCTGAAAAACTCGTTCAGTATACCACAAAATGGCTGCCCGTTCCGGCGGGTCCCGTGGAGTTCATGAAAAAAACATCTGAAACTTATGCCGCCCATCCCATCGAAGAGTGGCGCGCTGCCGTTCTGCTCCCGGGAGGGCGGATCAGCTGACGTGGCGGCCATCAGATATGCGAACCGGCTTGGCAGCCAGCGGGCGTTTCGGACGGGCGGCGCTGAAGATTTCCTGTTGAAAAGAATTCTTTCATAGTATAAAATATATGAGCAGTTTGCTACTGTGGCTCAATGGTAGAGCACGGCATTCGTAACGCCGCGGTTGCGAGTTCGATTCTCGCCAGTAGCTCCATTCTTAGAGGCTTTCGGAGGATTCCGGGGGTCTCTTTTTTTACAAAAAACGGTCAATGAAAAATGAGTCGACTTCCCTGAAGAGGAGGTCGATGAGATGAAAATGTCCGGCATTCATTTCAAGTTTCGGTGTGTATTGCGTCAGAGGACGCGGGCCATATTCCAAAACCAGGTGGGCATGAAATGCACGGCGGTTCTGCCTTCAGCATCTGAATACCAGAGTTCAATCTTTTGGAGATCCGCTCAACATGCTTTGTGTCCAGAGGAGAGTTGGAAGACTCAAATGTTATGATTAGACGTTCTCCAATGTAGATGCCGCTTCGCTGATATTCCATGATCCTTTTTATCGCTTTGAGAGCGTAGTCGGGGTCGTCCATCATCCCAAAATGTTCCCAATATATCTCCTGACGGCTTTCAACATCCCATATGGTGATATCCGGATATATCACCTTGCTGAAATCATCATTTACGATGCGTAAAGGCTTCTCATAAAAAAATGGTATACCATATCTGACTAAAATCATTGCTATGATATATTCAGATTTTGACCTGACAGAAGAAAAGTTCGATGAAAAGAATCGCTTGTTTTCCTTAAAGTAATCGTTGCCTTTATAATTTTGGGATGCCCACAGTTCACATGCCTCTTCATTAGTCATGAGCGAATCTTTTAACAATTCTCTGATACATGGTGGGAGGCTCAGCGGAACGTTTTCCACTGTGCAGCAAGAGTCGTAAAAATCTTTCAGCTTTTTCAGCATTTTCAGCTCTTTTGCAGCAGCATTCAGCATCTGAGTGAACAGTCGCTTATGGATAAGTGCTTGAATAAGTTTCTTCTGACTGCCTCTAATGTACCTGCCAGTTTTTTCCGACGGTGAAATTCTGTGGTAGCACTGGACCACTCCTTTGTTCCTTACAGCTTTGATTTTTCCGGGAGGCGCAGTGCTTAATTCGTTCACCAGCTCTTCTAACAGCATCTCAAGAAAAGAGATCCTGCCGTTGACCGTTGAGATCAATCCTTTCAGCATTACAGATCCTTCCTTTGTGTTATTAACTAAGATCGCCGGATATCCATGCCTGCATCATTTGGTGAGAAAGTTATATCATTGACCGTGATTTTAGACAAACAAAATAATATCGAAAACCGGCATTCTATTGCCGAAATATTGCGTCTATTTTGCGGTGGCGGCAGTTTAAAACCGGGAAAACCAGAAATAGTGGAGCAAGAAAGAGGAGATAATAAAAACGCCGGATATTACCCCGAGATTTACGAAAACTACAGAGAGGTGCCACGAGATTTCAAATATCTGAAAAATCGGGGTAACGTACAAGATTTCCAGCATTTTTTTACGACGATATAGTGACTTTTCAAATTCTCGTTGTAGTCCGGGAGAGTTGGAAAAGAAAAATCTGTATAACATTTGCATCTGTGCACTTCTAAATCCAATACAACTGAGCAAACAGGGTGTACAGATTCGATGACAGCGTGGATCAAGCAAGGGCTTTACCTCGGGATTTTCAAGAGCTGTTGTCTAGTCGTAGAAAACCAATGTTTTTTTGAAACCCTACAGCGGAAAGACGATGTTTTCAGATCCCGGGGTAAATTTAAGATAATTGGTCTCATCTGCTCAACGTTACATTCATTCAGGCTGGTATCGCCGGTACAGAATATCAGAAACTCGGCTGCGATCCGATGCTGGCGTCATTTCCAGCGTCGGTGTTCGGACCTGCGTATATTCCGTATATAACAAAGGAGCTTGCCACAGCTAGAGATCGACCCCAGCCGGTTTTTTCGCGAAAAAATTTTCCAAACCCCTTGACAAATTCAGTTGCGCGCAATAAAATACAGACAAATAAATCAATTGCGCACAATCAAACACGACAACCAGAAACGGAGGTCAGAATATGTCAATATATGATTACAGCATTCCAACACCAGACGGCGGCCAGTTCGACCTGGCAGACAACAAGGGCAAGGTGATGATCATCGTGAACACAGCTACAGGCTGCGGATTCACACCTCACTACGCACCTCTCGAGGAGATGTTCGAGAAGTACCACGACAAGGGGCTGGAGATCGTCGACATCCCGTGCAACCAGTTCATGAACCAGGCACCGGAGAGCGACGAGGAGATCCACCAGTTCTGCACACTGCACTACAACACGAAGTTCCCGCAGATGAAGAAGTCCGACGTCAACGGCGAGAACGCTCTTCCAGTATACGGATACCTCAAGAGCCAGCAGGGATTCAAAGGCTTTGGTGACGGCGAGATCGCCGGAAAGATGGATGGCCTTCTCAAGTCCATCGACCCTGACTACGAGAGCAACCCTGACATCAAGTGGAACTTCACGAAGTTCGTCGTAGACAGAAACGGCAATGTGGTCGCCAGGTTTGAGCCGACAGAGGACATGGGCAAGCTGGATGAGCTCGTGGCATCCCTGCTGTAGAACCAGGAAAAATTTGAAAAAAGTGATCCGGTGGTGCGCCGGCGGGCGGTTCATCGGCATCATATGACACCATAGCAGCGTGAGAAAAATACCCTTTTAACTCATTAACTTATTCACTCACTCATTTAACTCACTAACTCAACTAACTTAGACACATTTGATCTAGCATTCACACATTTGAAACCGACACTCAAGTTCACCTTTTTGCCCGGCCCAGGAGGGGCCGGGTTTTTCGTGCGGAATGTGTCACTTGGAACATCCCGCTGCAGTCTGGCGCCTTTCGCTTGCGCCCGCACAGCTCGCCATATGCCGCCAGCCCGCATCTCCTTTTTTCGGAACTTTTTCCATCAGGACCGCGAAAATGTTCGCAAACGCTAATTGTCAAAAAAATACTTTTTTCTCATAAATTATGCACGATTGTACGAAAAACTGTACAAACCCCAGTATTTTCAAGGCTTTCAGGTGCATTGATTTTAGTTTGACAAACAAATATTTTAAAAATTCTTTGTTGACATCGATAAAAACACGCTTTATCATCTACTCATGTACCGATGGACCGGTTGAAAAACCGGCGGAATTTTTTTTATTTACAGATCCGGGCGGTGAAATTCACCGGGTGCCTGGCGCCGGATTGGGAGCATAGAGAGATCGTAGAGATAGGATGAATATTATTCACGGTACGAGGGTATAGTTTAATGGGTTGTCATAACGCCGGGCACAAAACGCATTGGAGGTAGCTAATGGAAAGATTTACTGCGATTCTTGAGGTGATCGACGGCTATGTGTGGGGCGTGCCGCTGATCGTACTGATCATGGGCACAGGAATTCTTTTGTCAGTCAGAATGGGATTCCTGCAGTTCAGAAAGCTTGGCAAGGCGCTCAAGTACATGGTCCACAACGAGGAGGACGGTGAGGGAGAAGTTACGAGCTTCGGAGCCCTCACGACAGCGCTTGCCGCGACTGTAGGAACAGGAAATATCGTGGGCGTCGCCACGGCGGTGGTAACAGGAGGTCCGGGAGCCCTCTTCTGGATGATCGTGGCCGCCTGCTTCGGAATGGCCACCAAGTACGCAGAGGGCCTCCTGGCTATTAAATACAGGGTCATCGACAAGGACGGCCACGCACTGGGCGGACCTTTCTACTACATCGAGAACGGAATGGGAGAGAAGTGGAAGTGGCTGGCCAAGATGTTCGCCTTCTTCGGATTCACCGCCGGCGTAATGGGCATAGGTACCATCACCCAGGTGAACTCCATCACCTCTGCGATCAACACCGTTTTCGACCCGAACAACGAGCACATCGCATTCAGCATCGGTGCCAACTCATATTCATGGGCTACTCTGATCGCTGCCATCCTTGTAACGCTGTGCGTTGCACTGGTAATAATCGGCGGCATCAAGAGGATCGCCAACGTGGCTTCCTTCGTGGTACCTGCAATGATGATCACTTATGTTGTCATCGGAGTTGCGATCATCCTCTGGAACATCACTGACGTTCCTCACGCCATCGTAATCATCGTAGAAGAGGCCTTCGGGGCAAAAGCCGTGGCCGGCGGCGCGCTCGGCGCCATGATGGTGGCAATGCAGAAGGGCGTTGCAAGAGGCATCTTCTCCAACGAGTCCGGACTCGGATCCGCTCCTATCGCAGCGGCCGCAGCACAGACCAAGGAGCCTGTAAGACAGGGCCTGGTATCCATGACCGGAACATTCCTGGACACCATCGTGATATGCAACATCACCGGACTGAGCATCGTCCTCACCGGATCCGACAAGGCAGGACTGGAAGGCGTTGCCGTGACCATGAGAGCATTCGGCAAGGGGCTGCCTTGGCCTGATGCCATCGGAGGAGTAGTCCTCATGGTATGCCTTGCCATATTCGCCTACACGACCATCCTCGGATGGGACTACTACGGCGAGCGCTGCCTGGAGTACTTCAGCAACAGGAACCAGAAGGCCGTAAAGGTCTACAGGTGGGTATACATACTGGCCGTTCTCATCGGACCTTTCCTGACGCTGGACTTCGTATGGACATTCGCTGACATCTTCAACGGACTCATGGCCCTGCCGAACCTCATCGGATTGGTGGCCCTCAACGGAGTGGTGGTTGCCGAGACCAGGAGCTACTTCAAGAGGCTCAACGCCGGCGAGATCGACGAGGGTTCCAAGTTCAAGAAGGTCGAAAGGGCGTCAGCAGACGCGGAAGCTTAGAAACGCTAGAGATACACTTACTATACTTCTTACTACTTCTTTTGAGAAAGGCTGCTTCACCAGGTGAGGCAGCCTTTTTCCGCGGCCGCGTCACGTATTGTCCTTTTTCTCGAACACCGGGCCGCGGTTTGGTGATAATACAAAAATGTGTTACCATTAGGCGAGCAACAGAAGCGTGACCACACCTGTCCCCATACGGGGACAGCTTTTGTATATTCAGAAATTCCACTTCACACATCATCAACGGGAGATCAGAATACATGAGTGAAAACATCACAGAAAACAGAAAAACAGAAAACCCCATGGGCTACGAGCCCGTGCAGGGACTGCTGCTCAAGATGTCGGCGCCCCTCATGGTATCCATGCTGGTGCAGTCGCTGTACAACATCGTGGACAGCATTTTCGTTGCGCACCTGAACGAGGACGCGCTGACGGCGGTGTCCCTTTCATTCCCTATACAGAACCTTATCATGGCTGTGTCCATAGGAACGGCGGTGGGCATGAGTGCCCTGCTGTCAAGATACCTTGGGGCCAAAGAGATGGAAAAGGTGGACAGGGTAGCCCACAACGGCATATTCCTGGCCTTCGTCGGATACTCCATATTCCTGGTGTTCAGCTTTTTCGCCGGGGACTTCATAGCCAGCCAGACATCCGATGCCAGGATAGTTGAGTACGGCACCCAGTACCTTTCCATAGTGTGCCGCCTGTCGATCATGGTGACCATGCAGGTGACCATGGAGAGGATCCTCCAGGGCACGGGGAAAACAAAATACATCTTTTTCATTCAGGTGTCCGGAGCCGTCGTAAACGTTATCATGGATCCGATCCTGATCTTCGGCCTACTGGGGGCACCGAAGCTGGGAGTTGCCGGGGCAGCGATCGCCACCGTGTTCGGCCAGACCGTGGGCACCTGCCTTGGGCTCTTTTTCAACGTGACAAAGAACAAAGAAGTTGATCTGAACATGAAGGGCTTCCACCCGGATCCCCTCATGATAAAGGAGATATACTCTATCGGCGTACCGTCCATAATCATGCAGGCCGTGGGATCGATCATGGTCTTCGGGATGAACCTGATCCTGGTGAGCTTCTCCACCACGGCGGTGGCCACCTTCGGGGCGTACTTCAAGCTCCAGAGCTTCGTGTTCATGCCGATATTCGGGATGAACAACGGCGTGGTCCCAATCATCGCCTACAACTACGGGGCGCAGAAGCCGGGGCGCATCCGCCAGTGCATGAAGATAAGCGTGAACTACGCGGTAGCCTTCATGGGAGCGGGTACGCTGATATTCTGGCTGATCCCCGGAGTTCTCATGTCCCTCTTCGATCCGTCTCCGGTGATGATGGCCCTGGGTATGAGGGCGCTCAGGACGATATCACTGTGCTTTCCCTTTGCCGGATATGCTATTATGAGAGGAAGCGTTTTCCAGGCCCTGGGCAAGAGCGTCTACAGCATGAACATCTCCCTGATCCGCCAGCTTGGAATACTGCTGCCGGCGGCTTGGATCCTGGGCAGGATCGCCGGAGTAAACGCGGTGTGGTTCGCCTTCCCGATAGCGGAGATAATGGGAACTACGCTCTCCGCACTGTACACCAGGAAGATAAGAAGGGATATAATAGATAGGATACCGGACGCGGAGCAGCAGACCGCAGGAGCCAGTGCGTAGCGGCCTGAATGCTTCGAAGAGAGAGCGGGGAGACCCGAATACATGGGAGTATTTATGGAAAAGGATCTCAAAAAAGAAAAGAAGGTCCAGCGAAGGGAGGCGGCAGACCGGCTCAAGGGGCTTTCCACGGAGTATGTGGACTCCGCCAGCAAGTCCATAGCCAGGGCACTGATCGACACCCCGGAATATCGAGATGCCGGCACGATCTTTTGTTACATGAACTTCGGCAAAGAGGTGGTCACTGACATGATCATCGCCGATGCCCTGAGCAGTGGCAAGAGGGTCTGCATCCCGCTGTGCAGGGGAGCCGGGATCATGGACGCCCGGCTGTATACCAGTGAAACGCAGCTGGTGCCTGGTGCCTTTGGGATCATGGAACCTTCGGCAGACGAGCCGGTGATCTCTCCTGAGGAGATCGACCTTGCCGTGGTGCCGTGCGTCACCTGCGACCGGGAGCTCCGGCGGCTGGGACATGGCGCTGGATATTACGACAGGTTTTTCCAGGAGTTCAAAGGTCCGAAGATCGCCCTGTGCCTGGAGGAGATGCTCCTGGACGAGGTGGTCACGGAGGAACACGACGTGAGGATGGACATGGTCATTTCAGAGGAAAAGATCTACGACAAAGACTCCTTTGGGGAGCACAGGCGATGGCGGCCCTAGAGAGCTGGAGGCAGACAGCGACCCGTGCCCCGGAGAGCCGCACGGCTTTCCGCAGAAAACGACAAGTGGAACTGAAACGCATCTGAAGATTTGACTAAGGAGAAAAATCATGAGTGGAAAAATAATGCTCACAGGCGACAGACCTACCGGAAGACTTCACATCGGACACTACGTTGGATCGCTCAAGCAGAGGCTGGAGCTACAGGACGACCCCGAATTCGACAAGGTGTTCGTCATGCTGGCGGACATCCAGGCCCTGACGGACAACTTCGACGACCCTGAGAAGGTGAGAGACAGCGTTTTCCAGTGCGCGCTGGACTACCTGTCGGTAGGCATCGACCCAAAGAAGACGACCATCCTCATCCAGTCTGAGATCCCTGAGCTCCACGAGCTGACCATGTTTTTCATGAACATGGTGACGGTAGCCAGAGTCCAGAGGAACCCTACCGTCAAGAACGAAATAAAACTGAGAGGCTTCGAGGCCAACGTGCCTGTGGGCTTCTTCACGTATCCTATCAGCCAGGCTTCCGACATCACCGGCTTCAACGCCACAACGGTGCCTGTCGGGGAGGATCAGGAGCCTATGCTGGAGCAGTGCCGCGAGATAGTGAGAAAGTTCAACGCCACATACGGCGCGGAGCTGAACGAGCCGGAGATTTACCTGCCGAAGAACAAGTCGGCCCTCAGGCTGCCGGGAACTGACGGACAGGCCAAGATGTCCAAGTCCCTCGGGAACACCATCTACCTTTCAGATCCTGAGGACGTCCTCCAGAAGAAGGTCATGAGCATGTATACAGACCCTCAGCACCTGAAGGTCAGCGATCCGGGCCATGTGGAGGGCAACACGGTGTTCACGTATCTCGACGTGTTCTGCAAGGACGAGGACTTTCAGAAGTTCATGCCTGAGTACAAGAACCTCGATGAGCTGAAGGACCACTACAGGAGAGGCGGCCTGGGAGATGTGAAGATCAAGAAGTTCCTCTTCCAGGTGATGAACCAGTTCCTGACGCCGATCAGAGAGAAGAGGGCCTACTACGAGGCACGTCCTGAGCTGGTGGTACAGGTCCTTGAGGAGGGTACCGCAGAGGCGAGAGCCGAGGTGCAGAAGGTCCTCCAGTACTGCAAGCACTGCATGAAGATAGACTACTTCGAAGCGTGGGACGAAAAGTACGGCAGGAAATAGAAGATTTTCGGGGCATTCTTTTCATTCTTTCTTCACCGATCTTTCTTATAGAAATGGCGTCAGGTGGTAAAATTCCATTTGAAGTCACGTGGAGGCGCGGTGCGCCATCCGGGAGAAAGAGAAGTATTTGAGGAGAGATGGAAGAAAAATGATCAGGAATGTGGTTGGGATGTTCTTCAGCCCCTCTGGAGAGACGGCTAAGATCACCAGGAAGATCACAACTGAATTATCTGAGAGACTGGACGAGCTCTGTATCGACCCTATCGGGCGCAGCTTCGTGGATCTGCTGAAGGATCCCATTAAGGAAGACCGCACGCTGGACAGCGAGACCATCGTGGTCATGGGCATGCCGGTCCTGTCCGGCAGGATCCCGGAGGTTTGCACCGAGATGCTGAAGAAGCTCCACGGGAACGACACCCTGGCCATAGTCCTGGTGTCATATGGAAACAACACCTACGGAGACGCACTCAAGGAGCTGTACTGTACGGTGTGTGACCAGAATTTCGGAGTGGTGAGCGCCGGAGCCTTTATCGCAAGGAATCCGATGTTCGGGACCATCGCCGAGGACAGGCCGGACGCCTACGACCTGCAGCAGATAATAGAATTTTCCAGGGTCTCCGCCAACAAGATACGGAGGTTCTGCGGGACGGAGATACAGGGGATGAAGGCCAGGCTGGCGCCCCTGAACGTCAAGGGCGATCTGCCTTCGAGAAAGCCTTCCAGGTTCCCGATACATCCCGTCGCCGGTTCCGCCTGCACGAATTGCGGCAGGTGCAGGGATATCTGCCCGGTCGGGGCCATCAACATGGACGACCCAAGGAAGGTAGATGGAAAAAAGTGCATCTCCTGCTCAGCCTGCATCGCGGCTTGCCCCGAGGGAGCCATGAGCTACGCAGGACCGCTGTATGCGGCTTCCAGGGTGGCCCTCGAGCGGCTGTACAACAAAAGGCAGGATCCGGAATGGTTCATCTGATCAGTTGAAACAAGTGTCCCTCCCCGCTATCATCAGGAGAGGGACTTTTTTAATTTCAAGGAGAAATATCAAATGTCGAGAAACAAGGAAGAGCTGGAGGGCCTTACCCTCCTGGGCAACAAGGGGACGAAGTATGACGCGGACTACGATCCCGGGCTGCTGGAGGCCTTCGTGAACAAGCATCAGGACAGGGACTACATGGTCACCTTCAAGTGCCCCGAGTTCACAAGCCTGTGCCCGATGACGGGCCAGCCGGACTTCGGCACCATATACATAAACTACGTGCCGGACGTGAAGATGGTGGAGAGCAAGTCGCTGAAGCTGTATCTCTTCAGCTTCAGGAACCACGGGGATTTCCACGAGGACTGCGTTAACATCATCATGAACGATCTCAAGGAGCTCATGGATCCGAAGTACATTGAGGTGCGCGGTGATTTCAACCCGCGGGGAGGGATCAGCATTTTTCCTTTTGCCGCCTGGGGCAGACCGGGCACCAGGTATGAGGAGATAGCACAGAACAGGATCTTTGCTCAGCTGGACAGAAGGGAGAACTGGTAATGGAAAAGGCACTGGTCCTCAGCAGCGGCGGCGTGGACAGCACGACATGCGTCGCCATGGCCGTTGAACGCTTCGGGGAAAAGAACGTGTCCACGGTGTCGGTCTTTTACGGCCAGAAGCACTCGAAGGAGCTCCAGTGCGCCAGGGCGGTGGCTGAATACTACCACCTGAATCACTACGAGCTGGACCTTTCACCCGTAATGGAATACAGCGACTGCTCCCTCCTGGAGCACAGCACGAAGGACATAATCCACGAGAGCTACGGAGAGCAGCTGGAGAAAAAGGGCGGCAGCGGCATCGTTGAGACCTACGTTCCCTTCAGGAACGGACTCATGATGTCCTCAGCGGCGGCGCTTGCCATGTCCATCTACCCGGACGACACCACCCACATATACCTGGGAGCCCACGCCGACGACGCGGCGGGGAACGCCTATCCCGACTGCAGCCGGGAGTTTTCCGAGACCATGGGGAAGGCCATAACGCTTGGCACCGGCGGGCAGGTCCTTGTGGAGGCGCCTCTCGTGAACTGGAACAAGGCCAGAGTGGTAAAGGAAGGGCTCAGGCTCAAGGTCCCTTACGAGCTCACCTGGAGCTGCTACGAGGGAGGAGAAAAAGCCTGCGGCACCTGCGCAACCTGCATCGACAGGCTTGCGGCCTTCCGGGCCAACGGCGTGGAGGATCCGATAGAGTACCAGTAAAAGAAGTGTAAGGAAGCGCCGGAGACGGCGGGGAGACATAGAAATGTACCGAGTTAAGAAGAGGATCGAGGTGAGCGCCGCCCACAGCCTCACCCTGGATTATGAGAGCAAGTGCACACAGCTCCACGGGCACAACTGGATCATCGACATCTACCTGGAGTCGGAGACCCTGGATCAGAACGGCATGGTGATGGACTTTACGAAGATAAAGGAGCGCGTCAAGGATCAGCTGGACCACAAGAACCTGAACCAGGTGCTGCCATTCAATCCCACCGCGGAGAACATCGCCTGCTGGGTATGCAGTCAGTTCGACTGCTGCTACCGTGTGGACGTGCAGGAGAGCGAGAATAACGTGGCCAGTTACATAAAGGACTGAAGGGACACAGGCGGACGATAGAATGATAGTGAATGAGATCTTTTACAGCATCGATGGTGAAGGCCTGAGGGCGGGAGAACTGGCGGTGTTCATAAGGCTGGCCGGCTGCGACCTGAGGTGCAGCTACTGCGACACCGGATACGCCCTGGACGGTAACGCCGGAACAGAGATGGACATCCGGGAGATCGTGGAAGAGGTCAAAGGATACGGATGCAGAAACGTCACACTCACCGGCGGCGAGCCCCTGATACACGAGGGCGCGCAGGAGCTGGTGGAGACACTTACGCAGAACGGTTTCCAGGTGAACATCGAGACCAACGGCGCATCGCCGATAGGGCAGTTCCTTTTCCCGGAGACAATAATAACCATGGACTACAAATGTCCCTCCAGCGGCTGCGAGGAGAGCATGCTTCTGGAGAACCTGGGCTTTCTCAGGCAGCAGGACGCCTTGAAATTCGTGGTGGGTACCGCGCAAGACCTGGAGAGGGCGCAGGAGATACTGGAAAAATACCGGCCGAAGGCCATGGCATACCTGAGTCCGGTCTTTGGAAGGATCGAGCCGGCGTCTATCGTGGACTTCATGAAGGAGCATCACATGGAGAGGTGCAGGCTCCAGCTGCAGCTCCACAAGTACATCTGGGACCCGGAGGCCAGAGGGGTCTGATAAGACAGGAGAGGTCAGATGAAGGAAATAGACGGAGAGAGAATTGAAAAAGCCGTGAGGGAGATCATCCTCGCTCTCGGGGATGACCCGGAGCGCGAGGGCCTGGTGGAGACCCCGGCCAGAGTGGCCAACATGTACAATGAGGTCTTCCAGGGCATGTGCTACTCCAACGAGGAGATCGCCCGCATGTTCGACAAGTGCTTCACCGAGGACACCAACGACCTCGTGCTCATCAAGGGTATAGAATGCTTCAGCCACTGCGAGCATCACCTCGCTCTGATGTACAACATGACCGTGTCTGTAGCATACATCCCGGACGGGAAGGTCATCGGACTGTCCAAGGTGGCAAGGATAGCCGACATGGTGTGCAAGAGGCTGCAGCTCCAGGAGAGGATCGGCAACGACATCGCGGACATACTCACCATGATCCTCGGGACGGAGGACGTGGCGGTGTTCGTGAAGGCGGAGCACTCCTGCATGACTGCAAGGGGCATCAGAGCGAGAGGCGCCAGGACCGTGACCCACACCCTGAGGGGGATATTCCAGACGGACAAGGAGCTCAGGGGAGAGATCTTCACCATGCTGGACGACTAGATTTGCAGAAATTGCATACAATATTAAAAATAAGTACAAAAAGAGCAGAATACAGTGCCCGAAACACAGTATTCTCTTGAAAAAGGTTTTTGCCTCATGTCGCCATGCTCCGGGGAGAGCGGCGCGGCCGGGAGGCGGAAATCCGCTAAAAAGGTGGACTCGCAGCGGGTCTGCCTTATTTTTATTGTATGTAATCATGCAGGACGATTGACACATGACAGATTGCGTTTTAGAATACCGATATACAATTTCCGAGAAAAACAGGAGGTGTGCTTTGAGCGACATCAGTCTTAACAAGAGAACCAATCTGCTTGAGCAAGATCCTTACAATTATCAGCTCCAGGATGTGGAAGAACCGAATCTGATGAGGGACTTTTTTGAGTATACAGAGGTGCCTAAGGTGTCATTCAACTTCAGGCGGAATCCTCTCGGGATGCCTGAGCACATCTGGATCACCGATACCACCTTCAGGGACGGCCAGCAGAGCAGGGCTCCTTTTACAGTGGACCAGATCGTGGACATCTACAAGATGATGTCCAGGCTGTCGGGGCCGAACGGCATTCTCCGGCAGACGGAGTTTTTCGTATACAGCGACAAGGACAAGGAGGCCGTGCAGAGGTGCATGGATCTGGGCCTCGAGTTCCCTGAGGTGACAACGTGGATCAGGGCCAAGAAGGAAGACTTCAAGCTCGTCCACGACATCGGGGTCAAGGAGACCGGCATTCTGGTCAGCTGTTCCGACTACCACATATTCAAGAAACTTGGAATGAACAGGCGCCAGGCCATGGAGCACTACCTCAGCGTCATCAGCGACGCATTCGAGGCCGGAGTCGTGCCGAGATGTCATCTGGAGGACATCACCAGGGCGGACTTCTACGGCTTCGTGGTGCCTTTCGTAAAGGCCATCATGGACATGTCCAAGCAGGCGAAGATGCCGGTCAGGATCAGGGCCTGCGACACATTGGGATACGGAATACCTTACAACGGCGTTTCCATGCCGAGGTCGGTGTCCGGGATAGTTTACGGACTGCAGCACTACGCCGGAGTGCCTAGCGAGATGCTGGAGTGGCACGGACACAACGACTTTTACAAGGCTGTCACGAACGCCGCCACAGCCTGGCTCTACGGGGCCTCGGCCGTGAACTGTACTCTTTTCGGGATAGGCGAGAGGACGGGCAATGTGCCTCTGGAGGCCATGGTCTTTGAGTATGCTCAGCTGAGGGGCACCCTGGACGGAATGGACACGACCGTCATCACGGACCTGGCCAGGTATTTCGAGAACAAGATAGGATACCACATCCCGGAGCAGACTCCTTTCGTGGGAAAGAACTTCAACGTCACCAAGGCCGGCATCCACGCGGACGGCCTGATGAAGGACGAGGAGATATACAACATTTTCGACACGGCGAAGTTCCTCAAGAGACCGCCTCGCGTGTCTATCAACCAGAGCTCCGGTGCCGCGGGCATCGCCCTGTGGATCAACGAGGACTACGGCCTCGAGGACGAGCACAAGGTGGACAAGCACAGCCCTGTAGTGGCCTACGTGAAGAAGTGGGTGGACGAACAGTACGCACAGGGGCGTGTCTCAGGTATCGGCGGGGATGAGCTGCACAAGCTGATCCACAAGTTCATCACCGAGGACGGGATAACGAGCCAGAGCTTTTAACAGAGGGGAAGTAAAGAAAAAATGGGAAAGACCATAGCAGAGAAGATCATAGAGCAGCATCTGGTCTCAGGGGAGATGAAGACCGGTGAGGACATCGGGCTTCGCATCGACCAGACGCTGACCCAGGATGCAACAGGCACCATGGCGTACATAGAGTTCGAGGCCATGGGCATCGATCAGGTGAAGACGGAGCTCTCCGTGGCATACATCGACCACAACACGCTCCAGTCCGGGTTCATGAACGCCGACGACCACCGGTACATACAGTCCGTGGCGGCTAAGCATGGCATCCTCTTTTCCAGACCCGGCAACGGCATCTGCCACCAGGTCCACTACGAGAGATTCGGTATACCGGGGAAGACCCTGATAGGATCCGATTCTCACACGCCTACAGGCGGCGGCCTCGGCATGCTGGCCATGGGAGCCGGCGGGATGGACGTGGCAGTGGCCATGGGCGGAGGCGCCTACCACATCCCAATGCCGAGGATGATCTTCGTCGAGCTGAAGGGCAGCCTTAAGCCATACGTTGCGGGAAAGGACATCATCCTGAAGGTGCTGTCCATGCTTTCTGTAAAAGGAGGAGTCGGTGCCATCGTAGAGTACGGGGGCGAGGGAGTGAAGTCCCTGTCCGTTCCTGAGCGGTGCACCATCACAAACATGGGCGCGGAGCTGGGCGCCACCACGTCCATCTTCCCGTCGGACGAGGTGACCAGGGAATTCCTGAAGGCCCAGGGCAGAGAGCAGGACTACAGGCCTCTGTACAGCGACCCCGATGCAGAATATGCAGAGAGATACACTATCGACCTGGACGAGCTCGAGCCGCTCGCCGCATGTCCTCACAGCCCGGACAACGTGAAGCCGGTGTCGGAGCTCAAGGGCATGAAAGTGGACCAGGTGTGCATAGGCTCCTGCACCAACTCGTCCCTGGCGGACATGCTGAAGGTCGCAAACATACTCAAAGGTAAGAAGATCGCAGACAACGTGAGCCTCTCCATCTCTCCGGGATCCAGGCAGGTATACTCCATGCTGGCCGAGAGAGGAGCCCTCACGGTACTCATAGACGCCGGGGCCAGGGTCCTGGAGTGCGCCTGCGGCCCATGCATAGGGATGGGATTCTCTCCTAATTCCGGCGGCATCAGCCTCAGGACCTTCAACAGGAACTTCCTCGGGAGGTCCGGGACCAAGGACGCCCAGGTGTACCTGGTGAGCCCGGAGACGGCCGCAGCCTCTGCTATAGCCGGAGTCTTCACCGACCCGACGGAGCTGGCGGGGAGCGAAAACGACTTTTTCGACGTGACCATGCCTGAGACGTTCAGGATCAACGACAGCGGGATAATCCGCCCGCTCCCGCCTGAAGAGGCGAAGGACGCGGTGGTCCTCAAGGGGCCGAACATCAAGTCCTTCCCGGAGACTGCGCCGCTGGCTGACTCCATCACCGCGGAGCTGGTGCTGAAGGTCGGGGACAACATCACCACCGACCACATCATGCCTGCGGGATCGAGGGTCCTGCCTTACAGGTCCAACATACCTAAGATGTCCGAGTTCTGCTTCGAGGTCGTGGACGAGACCTTCCCGGAGAGGGCCAGGAAAGCAGGAAAAGGCATCATCGTGGGAGGCGTCAACTACGGCCAGGGCTCCTCGAGAGAGCACGCCGCCCTGGTGCCGCTGTACCTCGGGATCAAGGCGGTGATCGTGAAGAGCTTCGCCAGGATCCACAAGGCGAACCTTGTGAACGCAGGCATCCTGCCGCTCACATTTAAAAATCCTGAGGATTACGATCTGCTGGAGCAGGGCCAGGAACTGAGCCTCTCCGACATCCACCAGGGACTGAAGGATGACGAGCTGGTGCTCCGCGCCGGAGACAGGGAGATCCCACTGGAGCTGGATCTCTCCCAGAGGCAGAAGGACATGCTCATGGCGGGCGGCCTCCTGGACTACACGAAGCAGAACGGATAGAAAGACTGGAGAGCATAGATGGCAGAGATCAGAGAATCGAGAGAACAGGATATAAGAAACGCGGTGTCGGCTTTTGAGGCCATGCTCAGGGAGCAGGTCGCCAGGAACGACAGGATGGAAAAGGAGCGGCTGGAGGCCTCGACAGCCGGCGGATCACCGGATACTTCCGCCTCGGAGGGTGCGGGGAACGGTAAAAAGATCGTGATAGGCACCACCGCAGGCGACGGTATCGGGCCGGTGATCATGAAGGAGGCCAGGCGCGTCCTGGCGGAACTCCTCAAGGACGAGATCTCCGGCGGAAAGGTGGAGCTCCGCAGCATCGAGGGGTTCACCTTGGAGAACAGGCTCGCCTGCGGTGAGACCGTGCCTCCGGATGTGCTGGCGGAGATGAAGAAGTGCGATGTCCTCCTCAAGGGCCCGACCACCACCCCGAACGCCGCGATGAACACGAAGAACCTGGAGAGCGCCAACGTTTTCCTCAGAAGAGCCTTCGACCTCTACGCGAACGTGCGCCCGGTGTCGATACCTGAGGAGGGGATAGACTGGACGTTTTTCAGGGAGAACACTGAGGGCGAGTACGCCCTGGGCAGCCGCGGCGTGACCGTGGGAGACAGCCTGTCGGTGGATTTCAAGGTGACCACCGTCGAGGGGACGAGGAGGATCGCGAAGGCAGCCTTCGATTTTGCCAGAGCCAACGGCAAGAAGAGGCTGTCCATCGTGACAAAGGCCAACATCCTCAAGAAGACCGACGGCGGGTTCCTGCAGCTCGCCCGGGAGATCGGGAAGGACTATCCTGAGATCGAGGTGGACAGCTGGTTCGTGGACATCATGGCCGCGAATCTCGTAAACAAGGACATCAGGAGCGACTTCCAGGTGTTCCTGCTGCCGAATCTCTACGGTGATATCATCACCGACGAGGCCGCCCAGATCCAGGGCGGCGTGGGCACCGCGGGGAGCGCCAACATCGGGAGCCGCTACGGTATCTTTGAGGCCATCCACGGGAGCGCGCCGAGGATGGTGGAGCAGGGCATCGAGGAGTACGCGAATCCGGCGAGCCTCATGAAGGCGTCGGCGATGATGCTCTCCCACGTGGGTTACACGGAAAAGGCCCGCCGCCTGGAGTCGGCGCTCGACGCCGCGGACCGGGAACTCGGGAGCACCATGACCGGCCTGCCGGGCGGAGGAAAGTGCACGGAGTTTGCTGACAAAGTCATGGAAAAGTTATAATATAGCAAAAGTGATATTACGAGAGGCTGTCATGTGGCAGCCTTTTTGATTGGGCTATGTGGCCCCGGTCCGCCAGGGCCACATAGCCACGGCCTCGAACATGATCCGCCGGACGGCACGGACTCAGGCCGCCGCAAGACTTCGCAGACACAACAGACTTTTTTCAGAAAGGAAGACTTTTTCGGATGCTGGGAAATCTGATAATTTGCTTTAACGCCGTACTGCCGCTGATGATATACCTGCTCATCGGGTTCCTGATACGGAAGTTCAACATCCTGGACGGTGACGAGGTGAAGCGGGTGAACCACATGATCTTCATCGTGTTCTTTCCCGCCCTGATGTTCGAGAACCTCTATTCTTCCAACATCAGTGAGTCCATCGACATGAGACTGGAGCTGTACGGGGTGACATTTCTCATGGTGATGTTCGGCCTGACCTGGGCATTCGTCCACAGGATAGTGAAGAGCGACAAGACCAGGGGCGCAATGATACAGGCGATCTACCGGAGCAACTTCGTGATCATGGGGCTGCCGATAACCATAAACATTTTCGGGAAGGGGAACGCGGCGGCCACGGCGGCGCTGATCATGGTGATCGTACCTCTGTATAACGTCCTGGCCGTGATAACCCTGGAATACCACAGGGGAGGCAGGACATCCGCGGGAGACATGATCATAAGGATCCTGAAGAACCCTATCATCCTGGGGGCCCTTGCGGCGATCGCATGCATGGCCCTGGGGATACAGGTGCCGAAGCAGGTAAACAGCGTCATTTCGTCGATGTCGGATACGTGCACCGTGATGGCAATGATAATACTCGGAGCGTCCTTCAGCCCTCAGGGTGTTGCCGCGGGAAAGAAGAACCTGATAATATCGCTGGTCGGGAGGCTTTTCGTGTTCCCGGCGGTGGGGCTCACCATCGCGGCGCTGCTTGGGTTCCGGGGACAGGAGTTCATCGCGCTGCTGGCCATGCTGGCTGCACCGCCTGCTGTCTCCTCCTTCACCATGGCTCAGTCCATGGACAGCGATGGTGAGCTTGCGGGGAACGCGGTGGTGTTCGCAACGCCGCTCTCGTGTCTGACCATTTTCCTGTGGCTGTTCCTCTTCAAAACATTGGGGATGTTCTGATGGAACGCTGACGATCATGCCGGCAAATGAATACATAGATAAACATCAGCAGCCGAACGAAGGCTGCTTTTTATGTTATAATTGTTCACGAAAAAGCCCTTGATGTTCTTATTTTGGCGGCTGGGGAGGCCACGAGCCCGGGGATGGCCGCGGGACAGATTGAACTCACTGACTTCAGGTGATAGATTTATTACGCGAATATTATTGTTGATAAAAGACAGGAACGGAAGACAGGAGCCGTTCCTTTTTGCGCCTGTGAGGTTATTCAGGACTGGAGGTACCGGGCTATGAAAAAAGTTGCAGTTATCATGGGAAGCGACAGCGATCTGCCTGTAGTTGAGAAGGCGGTGACCGAGCTGAAGAAATACGGAGTTCCGACGGAGGTCCACGTTTTCTCCGCACACAGGACTCCTGACGAGGCCATCGGGTTCGCCAAGGCCGCAGAGGACAACGGATTCGGAGTTATCATCTCGGCAGCAGGAAAAGCTGCTCATCTGGGCGGTGTTCTGGCTGCCAACACGGTCCTGCCGGTGATCGGAGTGCCGATCAAGGCTTCGGCCCTCGAGGGAATGGACGCACTTCTTTCCACGGTCCAGATGCCTCCTGGGATCCCTGTAGCGAGCGTTGCCATCGACGGAGCGAAGAATGCCGGTATCCTTGCAGTGGAGATCCTGGCTCTGAGCGATCCGGATCTCAAGAAGAAGCTCTGGGACGAGAGGAAGAAGGCCCACGACGCGGTGATAGAAAAGGACAAGAAGGTAAGTCAGCAGTTCCAGTAAGACGAGCAGCAGTGCTCAGGCGTTATGACAGGAGAACAAGAGGAGACAATGAACGGGCTTAGAGAAGAATGTGGAGTTTTCGGGGTCTGGTCGCCCCACAGATCCCAGGTGGGAAGGACCGTGTACTACGGGCTTTTCTCGCTTCAGCACAGAGGTCAGGAGAGCTGCGGCATCGTGGTGAACGATGACGGGGTATTCACCGGATACAAGGATCTGGGAATAGTGAACGACGTTTTCACCAATGAGAGGCTGGATGCCCTCGGGCCGGGAAGCATAGCCATCGGCCACGACAGGTACGGGACCACCGGTGCCACCGACAGGAACAACGCCCAGCCTATAGTGGTCAATCACATCAAGGGCGGAATGGCCCTGGCCCACAACGGCAACATCGTGAACTCCTTCGAGCTCAGGCGGGCCCTTGAGCTTCAGGGTTCCATTTTCCAGACCACCAGCGACACCGAGGTGATAGCCTATCTCATCACCAAGGAGAGGCTGACGTCTGAGTCCATACAGGAGGCCATCAACTCGGCGATGAACAAGATCAGGGGAGCCTATTCCCTGGTGATCATGTCCCCGTCAAAGCTCATCGCCGTGAGGGATCCTTACGGGATCAGACCGCTGTGCTACGGCGTAAGAGAAGACGGCACGTACATTGTCGCATCCGAGAGCTGCGCCCTTGACGCCGTGTCCGCGAAGTTCGTGAGAGACGTGGAGCCGGGGGAGATCCTGGTGTTTTCCGAGGACGGCATCGAGAGCATAAGAGATCACTGCGGAAGTGTGAACAAGCGCATCTGCATCTTCGAGTACATCTACTTCGCGAGGCCAGATTCCGTCATCGACGGGGTCAGCGTGCACTCCGCGAGGGTCAATGCGGGAAAAGCCCTGGCCATGGACTGGCCGGTGGATGCGGATGTCGTGGTGGGCGTTCCTGATTCCGGCCTCGACGCGGCCCTCGGATACGCGTACCAGTCCGGTATCCCGTACACCATGGGGTTCATCAAGAACAAGTACATAGGAAGGACCTTCATCGCTCCCGGACAGAGCGAGAGAGAGCGGATGGTGGACATCAAGCTCAATGTCATCAAGGATGAGGTCCGTGGAAAAAGAGTGGTCCTCATCGACGATTCCGTGGTGAGGGGCACCACCTCGAAGAACATAGTCCAGAAACTGAGGGACGCAGGAGCGAAGGAGGTCCATCTGAGGCTGACCGCCCCTGAGTTCACCAACGCCTGCTACTACGGCACGGATATCCCGGACAGCAAGAACCTCCTGGCTGCAAACCACACCCTGGAGGAGATGAAGGAGATCATCGGCTGTGACAGCCTGGGATTCCTCAAGAAGGAGAGGCTGAGAGAGATGATCGGCGAGACCGACGATCAGGGATACTGCAGCGCATGCTTCGGAGACGGTTATCCGGCGGGCAGGCCTCAGAGCGACGGAAAATACATGTTCGAGACCAAGATCAGCGAGAAGAACAAATAATGAACTGACGGGCAGTTGACGGGCGGTTGACCGGTAGTTGACGGCACAAATAACGACGGAAGGCAAGGAGGATAGACTCACGATGAAGAGCCAGAGCGAGAGCTACAAGGAAGCAGGAGTAGATATCACCAGCGGATACAGGGCCGTTGAGCTGATGAAGGAGCACGTGGCAAAGACCATGGTCTTCGGCAACACCGCCCCTGTGGGAGGATTCGGAGGACTTTTCCAGCCGGACCTCACCGGCATGGAGGAGCCTGTGCTGGTAAGCGGCACCGACGGCGTGGGGACCAAGCTGAAGCTGGCATTCCTACAGGATCGCCACGACACTGTGGGCATCGACTGCGTGGCGATGTGCGTTAACGACATCATCTGTGTGGGAGCGAAGCCACTGTTTTTCCTGGACTACATCGCCTGCGGCAAGAACGTTCCGGAAAAGATCGCGGACATCGTCAAGGGCGTTGCCGACGGCTGCGTCCAGTCGGAGTGCAGCCTCATAGGAGGAGAGACGGCGGAGATGCCGGGCTTCTATCCTGAGGACGAGTACGACCTGGCGGGCTTTGCGGTCGGCATCGTTGACAAGAAAAAGGTCATCGACAAGGAGTCGGTGAAGGAGGGCGACGTGATCATCGGCATCGCCAGCTCGGGCATCCACTCAAACGGATATTCCCTGGTGAGGAAGGTATTCGACGTGGAGAACTGCGACCTGGGCCAGAAGCCTGAGATCCTGGGTGGAAAGACCCTGGGAGAGACGCTGCTCACCCCGACGAAGATCTACGTAAAGCCGATGCTGGCTCTTTTCAAGGAGATCCAGCCACATGGCGTGATGCACATCACCGGAGGCGGCTTCTACGAGAACATTCCGAGAGGCCTGCCTGAGGGGTACAGCGCCAGGATCAACAAGGACGACCTGGAGGTGCTGCCGATATTCAGGCTCCTCATGGAGAAGGGCAACATCCCTGAGAGGGACATGTTCAACACCTACAACATGGGAACTGGCATGACGGTTGTAGTCGCCAGGGAGGACGCGGAAAAAGCCCTGTCCATAATCAACGGGGCCGGCGAGCGCGCTAAGGTCATCGGCGAGGTGGTCAAGGGCGGCGACGGCGTCATCATCACGGGACTCGACGACTAGCGGAGACGGTCACGATGGAAAATTCCAGCATAGATAAGAACACAGACAAAACAGAAAAAGCGAAGGTGGCGGTCCTCATATCCGGCGGGGGAACGAATCTCCAGGCGATAATAGACCGCTGGCAGGCGGGGAAGATGCCGCATTGTGAGATATCCCTGGTGGTATCTTCCAGGAGAGACGCCTACGGCCTGCAGAGGGCGGAGAAGGCGGGGATCCCACACTGCTTCATCGGAAAGGAGAACTTCGAGGAGAGGCTCCTCGAGCTCCTGGAGGAAAACGGTATCCAGATCATCGTACTGGCGGGCTTCCTCAAGGTTCTGAGCAGCGGGTTCGTGAGCAGATATCCGGAGAGGATCCTGAACGTCCACCCTTCCCTCATCCCTTCCTTCTGCGGTGACGGATATTACGGGCTCAAGGTCCACGAGGCCGCTCTTGCCAGAGGGGTCAAGGTGTCCGGAGCCACCGTCCATTACGTGAATGAGGTGACCGACGGAGGGAAGATCATCGCTCAGAAGGCTGTGGAGGTGAAAGACGGCGACACGCCGGAGACCCTGCAGCGCCGTATCATGGAGCAGGCCGAATGGATCCTTTTGCCAGAAGCCGTGGAGATGACCGCGGCCGGGATAACGGGAGGAAAAGCATGAAGATAGCAGTAGTAGGAGGGGGCGGCAGAGAGCACGCCATCATCAAGGCGCTGAAGAAGAGCCCCAAGGTAGATAAGATATACGCCCTTCCGGGGAACGGCGGCATCGCGGCCGACGCGGAGTGCGTGGACATTGGAGCGAAAGAGCTGAGCAGGATCGTGGACTTTGCGGTGGACAACGCCATAGATTACGTGGTGGTCGCCCCGGACGATCCCCTGGCCATGGGTCTCGTGGACCTGCTGGAGGCAAAGGGCATACCGGCCTTCGGACCTAAGGCCTCGGCTGCGATCATAGAGTCCAGCAAGGCCTGGTCCAAGGACATGATGAGAAGATATGGCATACCTACGGCGGAGTACAGGACCTTCGACGATCCCGGAGAAGCCATGGAATACGTGGAAAAGGCAGAGCTCCCGGTGGTCATCAAGGCCGACGGCCTCGCGCTCGGAAAAGGCGTGATCATCGCTGAGAGCAGAGAGGACGCCCGCGAGGGGATCAAGTCCATAATGGAGGACAAGAAATTCGGCGACAGCGGCAACGTCGTAGTCATAGAGGAATTTCTCCGTGGACCTGAGGTCAGCGTCCTGGCCTTCACCGACGGAAATGTGGTGAGACCTATGATCTCCTCCATGGACCACAAGCGGGCCCTGGACGGTGACAAGGGACTGAATACCGGAGGCATGGGCACCATCGCTCCGAATCCTTACTACACACAGGCCGTGGCGGACGAGTGCATGGAGAAGATCTTCCTGCCGACCATCAAGGCCATGAACCAGGAGGGAAGGACCTTCAGGGGATGCCTGTACTTCGGTCTCATGATCACGGAAAAAGGCCCGAAGGTCATCGAGTACAACAGCAGGTTCGGTGATCCGGAGACTCAGGTGGTGCTTCCGCTCCTCCAGGGAGATCTCCTGGATATCATGATGGCATGCACCAACGGCACCCTGTCGGATGTCGACTTCAGATTCAGCAGCGACAGCGCCTGCTGCGTGGTCGCCGCATCCGGGGGATACCCGGTCTCCTATAAGAAGGGATATCCGGTCACACTCCCGGATGACACCAGCCGGATCTACATCGCCGGAACGAAGCTGCAGAACGGCGTTCAGGTCACCAGCGGAGGAAGAGTGCTGGGCGTGACAGAAACGGCCCCGACCCTCAGAGAGGCAGTAGATAAGGCGTACAGAACCATGGAAAAAGTCAGCTTCCAGGATATGTACTACAGGAAGGACATCGGAGCCAGGGCACTTGAGGCTCTGGAGAAATAGATAGCCAGGAGAGAGGTGAACATGGTCAGAGTAATATATGTAGAGAAAAAACCTGAATTTGCCATCAAGGCCGAGGAGCTCCGCAGGGAGATCCGTGAGGTCCTGCTCATCCCGGGCGTGGAGAGAGTCAGGATCCTGAACAGATATTTTGTGGAAGACCTGTCAGACCAGGCTTTTCAGGAGGCGAAGGAGACCATATTCTCCGAGCCGCCGGTGGACATCACATACGATGAACTGGATCCCGGAGAAGGGAAGGTCATCGCCGTGGAGTACCTGCCAGGGCAGTTCGACCAGAGGGCGAGCTCTGCGGAGGAGTGCGTGAAGTTCATCGCTCCCGATGAAGACCCTGCCGTGAAGTCGGCTACGGTATACATCCTGGAGGGGGACATCTCCGACCAGGATCTGGAGAGGATCCGCACACACCTGATCAACCCGGTGGAGGCAAGGGAGGCTTCTCTTGAGGTGCCGGAGACGCTCAGGGCGTCTTACCCGGAGCCTGAAAAGGTCGCCGTTCTCGAGGGGTTCATCGGCTATGATGACGATGCTCTGGAGAAGTTCAGGATCGATAACGGCCTTGCCATGGACCACCCTGATCTGGCCATGTGCCGCGACTACTTCGCAGGTCTCCACAGAGACCCTACCATTGCAGAGATCAAGGTGATCGACACCTACTGGTCCGACCACTGCCGCCATACCACATTCAACACCACCATCAGGGGAGTCACCTTCAAGGATCCGGTGGTGAACAAGACGTTCCAGGATTACCTGGAGACGAGGAAGCAGCTCGGCGTCAGGAAACCTGTAAGCCTCATGAACGTGGCCACCATCGCGGTGAAGGCCCTCAAGGAAAAGGGGCTGCTCGACCACATGGTGGAGTCGGAGGAGATCAACGCCTGCACAGTCGACTTCAAGGCGGATGTCGACGGGGAAGAGCAGGACTGGGTGCTCCTTTTCAAGAACGAGACACACAACCATCCTACCGAGATAGAGCCTTTCGGCGGAGCCGCCACATGCATAGGCGGTGCCATAAGAGACCCTCTTTCCGGGAGGAGCTACGTCTACGCGGCCATGAGAGTCACCGGAGCGGGAGACCCTCTCACACCGGCCTCTGAGACCAGAAAGGGCAAGCTGCCTCAGCGCAAGATCGTGACGACGGCTGCGGCAGGATACAGCTCCTACGGAAACCAGATCGGCCTCACCACCGGCATCGTAGACGAGATATACCATCCGGGCTACGTGGCCAAGAGGATGGAGGTGGGGGCCGTACTCGGCGCCGCGCCTGCTGACAACATAAGGAGAGAGAGACCTGAGCCGGGCGATGTGGTCATCCTCCTCGGCGGCCGCACGGGAAGAGACGGCATCGGCGGAGCCACGGGTTCATCCAAGTCTCACAGCAAGGAGTCCCTGGAGCATTGCGGCGCAGAGGTCCAGAAGGGAAATGCGCCTGAAGAGAGGAAGATCCAGAGACTGTTCAGAGATCCGGAGGCTACCAGGCTCATCAAGAGGTGCAACGACTTCGGAGCCGGAGGAGTTTCCGTTGCGATCGGAGAGCTGGCGGACGGCCTGGACATCCAGCTGGATAAGGTGCCGAAAAAATACGATGGACTGGACGGGACCGAGCTCGCCATCAGCGAGTCGCAGGAGAGGATGGCCGTGGTAGTGGCCGCAAAGGACGCTGAGGCTTTCGAAAAGCTGGCCGAGGGGGAAAACCTCGAGTCCACTGTCGTGGCCACTGTCACCGAGAAGCCTTATCTGACGATGACCTTCAGGGGTCAGAAGATCGTGGACATCTCAAGGGAATTCCTCGATACCAACGGCGCTGAAAAACAGGAGGACGCCGTCGTGGAGGCCGCTGAAGATTACAAAAAGCCACTTCCTGCCGACTTCGGCCGCGGAATGAGGGAGCTGGTGGCAGACCTGAACGTGTGCTCCAAAAGAGGCCTTTCCGAGCGCTTCGATTCGACCATCGGCGGCGGCACCGTGCTCATGCCTTTCGGAGGTATCTACCAGAGGACGCCGATCCAGGCAATGGTCCACAAGATCCCTGTGCTGGACGGCGCCACGGACACCGTTTCCATGATGTCCTACGGATTCAATCCTTATATCTCGGAAAAGAGCCCTTATCACGGTGCGTACCTCGCGGTGGTAGAGAGCATATGCAAGCTCCTCGCCCAGGGTGCGGAATACAAAGACGTTTACCTGACTTTCCAGGAGTACTTCGAAAAGCTGGGAGACAGCGACAAGAGCTGGGGCAAGGCCCTGTCTTCCGTTCTTGGCGCCTACAGGGCCCAGATGGAGCTGGGCGTGGGAGCCATCGGCGGAAAGGACTCCATGAGCGGGACCTTCGAGGACATCCACGTTCCGCCTACGCTGATATCCTTTGCGGTGACCACCAGCAAGCTGGACAGGATCGTTTCGTCCGAGTTCAAGGCCAGGGGCCACAAGGTGGTGATCCTGAAGCCTGAATACGGCGAGGACGGCCTCCCTGAGGCGCAGTCTCTCATGGAGAACTTCGGGGAACTCAAAGAACTCTTCGACCAGGGACTCGTGGCCGCCTGCAGGACTCCTGGATACGGCGGTGCTGCAGAGGCCGTCTACAAGATGGCCATAGGCAACGGCATCGGATTTGAGTTCGATCCGGTCATACCGCTGGAAGACATATTCGGATACAGCTACGGCAGCTTCATCATAGAGCTCGAGCACGAGACAGAGCTCAGCGACCACTTCACCAGCCTGGGCCGCACCACTGGAAAGGCGGCGATCGCCAGCCTCCACGAGGTCATCAAGCTGGAGGAGCTGGACATGCTCTACGAGGGCAAACTGGAGCCGGTATATAACATGGAGACCGGAAAATATCCTGAGCCTATCAGAGAGGTGATCTACAGGACGAGATACCAGGGCGGAGAGCACAAGGCTGTTGAGGGAAAGCCTCGCTTCCTGATACCTGTGTTCCCGGGCACAAACTGCGAATACGACACCGCCAGAGCCGCAGAGGGCGCCGGCGGAGAAGCCGAGATCTTCGTGGTGAACAACCTCGACGCAGACCACCTGAAGAGATCCGTGGACGAATTCGCTGCGGCTATAAGAAGATCTCAGGCTATATTCATACCGGGAGGTTTCTCCGGTGCCGATGAGCCGGACGGCTCAGGAAAATTCATCACCTCATTCTTCAGGAACGAGGCGGTGAGCCAGGCCGTGATGGAGCTCCTCCAGAAAAAGGGAGGGCTTGTCGCCGGCATATGTAACGGCTTCCAGGCGCTCATAAAACTCGGGCTCCTTCCTTATGGAGAGATCGCTCCTCAGACGGAGAACAGCCCGACCCTGACGTTCAACGACATCGGAAGGCACCAGTCCAAGTTGGTTCGCACCAGGGTGTGCTCCACAAAATCCCCGTGGCTGAGAAAGGCGGCTGTGGGCCAGATCCTGACGGTGCCGATCTCCCATGGCGAAGGAAAGTTCGTGGCCACTGAGGACGACATGGACTACCTGATCGACAACGGTCAGGTGCTGACGCAGTACGTGGATCTGGACAACAACCCGTCCATGGACATACAGTACAATCCGAACGGATCCGTGATGGCGGTGGAGGGCATCCTCTCGCCTGACGGCCACGTCCTTGGAAAGATGGGCCACTCAGAGCGTATCGGCCAGGGCCTGTACAAAAACGTCCCTGGAGAGTACGATCTTAAGCTCTTTGAGTCCGCAGTCGACTACTTCAAGTCGGAAGCCTGATATTCGAAGACCGATGATTTTCCCGCAACATGATATAAGAGTCCGGACAGCCCCGGATGACCGGTGGCTGTCCCCTTTTCAAGGCTTGACAGCAATTGTGATTTGCTGTAATATCATCATGTTGCATGCGCTGTTGTAGCTCAGTTGGTAGAGCGCTTCCTTGGTAAGGAAGAGGTTCGGCAGTTCAAGTCTGCTCAACAGCTCCAGATTTAATTAAGTAAATAAAATTTTTCATAGGAGGCAGGTATGGCAAAGCAGAAGTACGAGAGAACCAAGCCGCATATCAACATCGGAACTATCGGCCACGTTGACCACGGCAAGACAACTCTGACAGCAGCTATCACAAAGGTGCTGCACCAGAGATACGGACTGGGAACAGACGTAGCATTCGACCAGATCGATAAGGCGCCGGAAGAGAAGGCAAGAGGAATCACCATTTCTTCCGCACACGTAGAGTACGAGACACCGAACAGACACTACGCTCACGTAGACTGCCCAGGACACGCTGACTACGTAAAGAACATGATCACAGGAGCAGCTCAGATGGATGGAGCTATCCTGGTAGTAGCAGCAACAGACGGACCAATGCCTCAGACAAGAGAGCACATCCTTCTGTCCCGTCAGGTAGGCGTACCTTACATCATCGTGTTCCTGAACAAGTGCGACATGGTAGATGACGAGGAGCTGCTGGATCTGGTAGAGATGGAAGTAAGAGAGCTGCTGGACGAGTACGACTTCCCTGGCGATGACACACCTATCATCAGAGGATCTGCTCTGAAGGCTCTTGAGGATCCTGCAGGCCCATGGGGAGACAAGATCGTAGAGCTGATGGAGGCAGTAGACAGCTACATTCCTGAGCCACAGAGAGCAAATGACCAGCCGTTCATCATGCCTGTAGAGGACGTATTCTCCATCACAGGACGTGGAACAGTAGCAACAGGAAGAGTAGAGCGTGGAACACTGAAGGTCGGCGACGAGGTAGAGATCGTAGGACTGACAGATGAGAAGCGCAAGGTCGTAGTAACAGGTGTAGAGATGTTCAAGAAGACTCTGGACCTGGCAGAGACCGGCGACAACATCGGAGCACTGCTGAGAGGTGTTCAGAGAGACGAGATCGAGAGAGGACAGGTACTGGCAAAGCCGGGTACTATCCACCCTCACACAAAGTTCAAGGGTCAGGTATACGTACTGAAGAAGGAAGAGGGTGGTCGTCACACACCGTTCTTCAACGGATACAGACCGCAGTTCTACTTCAGAACGACAGACGTAACAGGAGATCTGCAGCTTCCAGAGGGCACAGAGATGTGCATGCCTGGAGATAACGTAGTGATGGAGATCAGCCTGATCACACCAATCGCTATCGAGGAAGGACTGAGATTCGCCATCAGAGAGGGCGGAAGAACAGTAGGATCCGGAGTAGTAACAGAGATCCTGGAGTAATCTGTTCAACATACAGAACTCAATAAGGAACTACAGCAGGGCTGTCCCGAAAGGGGCGGTCCTGTTTTTATATGCGCGGCTTGACACCGGGTCACTGTGCCATTGTGTCACGGCGGTATATCCCGTCGACTTACCGGAGCCTTCGATGCCTCGAAACATCTGCTTTTCAAGACCGGCAGAGGATCTCTCGAAACGCGCTTTTTTCGCCGGATAAAAGTACGCAGTCGCCCGATAAAGGTATTATCCCGTTTGTTTCAAAGGCCGGGGCCATATACCCTATAGACACTTGATCAAGGCAGGCTTTTGCAGACTCTGACATACACGGTTGAGTGAGAAAGGGAGCACAAAATGGCAGAGAGAAACAGAAGAAGCGGAAGAAGAGGAAACGACATCGATTATCAGGTGGTAAGGAGCATCGGGATCCTGGCTGAGTACAGTTCCGGATGGACGAAGGAAGTAAACATGATCTCATGGAACGGTGGGACGGCTAAGTACGACATCAGAGACTGGGCGCCGGATCACAACACCATGAGCAGGGGCATCACAATGCACGAAGACGAGGTGAAGGCTCTTCTGGAAGTGATGAACGGGTATTTTTCGAGGATAAGGAAAAAGGATCAGCCGCGGACGCGAAGGCCGGTGGAGGAAGAGATCCCTTTTGACGATCCCCCGGAGGAACCGATGGAAGCAGCGGAGCAGTTCTGGGACGAGGAAAAAGAGCCCGGATGCGATGCGCCGGAAGCACCGGGAGGCCCGGAGATCGCTGAGGACGAGAGCGGGGAGCAGGCGGCTGTATGATGGAAAGGGTGAGAACGATCATGAACGAGGGAAGATGGCATGGCCTGGCTTTTCTCCTCCTGTTCCTGATGCTGGGAAGCTGCCTGGCCTATGGTGCCTCATCGGTGCAGTACCTGGGGCCATACTATTACCAGTCATCCACCAGTGAGGGGACGGTGAGAGTGGGGCACTTCAATGTAAACGGGCAGCTGGCGTTCTGCGTACAGCACGAGAAGGGCACCGTTCCGTCTGGGACGGCGGTGGATGAAAGGGTATACGACGACCCGGCATTCAGAAAGGCGCTTTACTACGGATACGGGGGGGCCGGAGCAGTGGCAGGGTTTTACCGATGAAAAGCAGGCCGTGGGCATCATGTCCCTGCTCCTCACAGAGCTGAATCCTGGGAGCCGTTACGGCTACGGCCACTACGACTCCATCAGCGGCATGAAGGAGTACAAGGCCTTCCTGAACTCACAGCCCGATGTGAATACGGATCTGAGATTCTCGCCGGAGAAGGTAAGAGCTTTTTACTCCAGAGAACTGGACATGGAACGGACTCCTGACATCACGGTGACCGGGGGCAACAAGGGCACGTTGACATTCACCGTTCCTGATGGGACCGTGCTTCACCACAACGGCACTGGGCAGGATCTGACTGGTACGGTCTCGCTGAAGCCGGGAGGATCCTTTTACCTGAAGGCCCCTCTAGGAGAAAAGGAAGATGAGGACATCACCGTAAAAGGACGAAACCTGAAATACCAGCCGATAGTTTTCGTCCCGGGAGACTCGGCGCTGCAGAACCTGACAAACCTGAGGCCGGTGACGGAGGAGCCGGAAACGAGCCGCCTTAAGGTGAACTGGATCGGTCTGACAGATCTGGTGATAGAAAAGCGCGACCACAGCACAGACAGACTGCTGCAGGGGGCGGAGTTCACGGTCAGGGATATCACGGATTACAGCCAGCTGAAGAGGCTGCCTGAGAAAGAGGGTGGAAGCCACATCAGGGTCGGGGCGATATATACCTCGAAGGGCGACGGCCGTGTGGTGGTTAAGGATGCCATGGTGCCGGGCAGATCCTACAAGGTCACGGAAACTGCCGCTCCGGAAGGCTACATGCTTAACGACCGGATACACTTCATCGACAGCACCGGTGCGACGCCGGAGGAACAGGTAGTCTTTCACAACAAGGCCCAGTACGTGGTGTTCCGAATAAATAAGACTGGAAAGGTCTCAAAGCTGGCTGAAGGAAAGTTGCAGCTGAGCGACAGCGGCCTGAAGGGAGGGAAGTTCCAGATCATCGCAGAGGAGGATATCACAGATGTGTCATCTGAAAATGGCCAGATAATAAAGAAAGGGCAGGTGGCAGCTGAGGTAGTAACGGGTGAAGACGGTACAGTTCGGACTCCAAAGCTTCCAGAAGGCAAGTACAGGATCAAGGAGATACAGGCTCCTCCGGGATACGTTTTGCAGAAGGAGGAAAAGGTCTTTGATGTAGACGTGCCGGAAGATGAGGAGCTGGTAGAGCAGAGTGCGGATTTCTACAACTATCCACAGGAGCGCGTGCTCCGGATCTACAAGTATGACATGTCTACGGGGAGACCTCTTCCTGGTGCTGAATTCATGATAACCAGTGCTGGTGGAGAGACCCTGGACGTTGTGACGGACAGGACGGGATATGCCATAGTGAGAGACCTTCCGGACGGAAAGTACACTCTGAAGGAGAAAAAGGCTCCTCAAGGCTACGTGAAGGACGAGGAGGCAAGGGAGTTTACGATATCCCGAGACGGAGCTTTGCGGGATCTGGTGATAATGAGGATAGGAAACAGGAGTGCGGGCCCGGAGACCGGGGATGACGGAAAAGCCCTTTTCCTGTACATGGTACTGGGAACGGCCACTGGCCTTGCTCTGATTGCGGCTGTAGCCGGCAAAAGGTATAATGGACGCAAAGAGTCCTGATCATAGGATCGGGAATTGTGTGTGATGAGACCGCACGGTGGATGTTCTGCCGTGCGGTCATGAAGTGATTCGCGAGGTGAGTCGCGAAGTGAAAGGAACAGAGGCTATATCATGGAGATCCAGCTGAGCCTTGGAGCAGGCCGCCCATACGAGAACTTTTCCGCAGATGAGGGGGCATCTGCAGAGATGATTTTGAACGATGTGCGGGACAAGGTGGAATATTCTGTATATGCAGCTCTGGTAAATAATCAGGTCAGAGCTCTGACTGAAGAGTTGAAGGCGGGAGACCGTCTGCAGTTTCTGGACATACGCTCAAAACAGGCTTTTCTGATGTACCAGAACAGCCTGGTGATGCTTTTCCTGGCGTCCGCCAAGGACGTGATCGGGGACCAGCACGTTGAGGTGAGGATGTCACTGAACCAGGGACTGTACATAGAGGTGACCTCCTGTGCCGTCGACGAGGACCAGACGGCGATGATCGGAGTGCGCATGGAGGAGCTCATAGACCAGGACCTGCCGTTCGAACTCAGGAAGTATTCAAAAAAGGAAGGACGGAAGCTCCTTGTGGAGGAGGGGCTGGACGAGACTTCTCGGGTCTTCGACAAGTTCCGGGACTCCGACGAAGTGCGGATATACTGCCTCAACGGATACAGCGACTTTTTCTTCACAGACCTGGTGCCTTCCACGGCATATCTCAGGCATTTTGAAGTGATGAAATACAGGGAGGGGATACTCCTTAGATACGCGCAGCCGGAGAAGCCTGACGAGATACCTGCATACAAGGACGAGTACCTGATGTACAGGGCCTTCAAGGAGCAGAGCGACTGGAACGAGCTTCTGGGCGTTAAGTACGTGGCAGATCTCAACGAAAAGATAAGGGCCGGAAAGTCCTTTGACATGATCCAGATGAGCGAGGCGCTCCACGACCAGAAGATCGTGGAGATAGCCCGGATGATCACCAGCCTCCACAAGAGGGTGGTCCTGATCCTGGGGCCTTCATCGTCCGGAAAGACAACTTTTGCCAGAAGGCTCATCGTTCACCTGAAGGTACAGGGACTTGATCCTCTCTATGTGGGCACGGACGACTACTTCAAGGAAAGGGAAGACTGCCCTGTGGACGAGAACGGGGAGCGCGACTACGAGGGGCTGGACGCTCTTGATCTGGAGCTCTTCAACAGGCAGATGAAGGATCTGCTGGCGGGGAAAAAGGTGGACATGCCCGTGTTCAACTTCATCACCGGACACAAGGAGTACGGGAGCCGGATCACCAGGATCACCCAGGATCAGCCGATCATAATAGAAGGCATACATTCCTTCGACAGAGAGCTCACCCAGGACATAGCGGACTACAGCAAGTTCAGGATATACATCAGCCCGCTGATCCACATCAACCTTAACGCCCACAACAGGATCCCGACCACGGACACCAGGATAATCCGGAGGCTTATAAGAGACAGCAGGACCAGAGGCTCCGACGCGGCGGACACCCTGAAACGGTGGTCCCAGGTCCACTCGGGAGAGAACCAGAACATATTCCCTCAGGCCGGGGAGGCGGACACCTTCTTCAATTCCGTCCACGTTTACGAGCTGGCGGTAATGAAGAAGTACGCGGTCCCTCTTCTGGAAAAAGTGGGTCCGGATGAGCCGGAGTATCCCGAGGCGTCCAGGCTTCTGCGGCTTTTCGAGTTCGTGGAGTCCATGGACGGGGATCAGCTCATAGCAAATACTTCTATAATAAGAGAATTTATCGGCGGCGGGGTCTTCGCGTAGCTTCTCCGCCGTGGATACAAGCAGGATATCAGACGGAGAGGTGTATATGAAAGCAGCGTTCCACACTTTGGGTTGCAAGGTGAACCAGTATGAGACAGAAGCGATAAAGGAAGAGTTTGCAGCCCGTGGCGCAGAGATAGTAGGTGAGGACGACTGGGCGGACGTGTATGTGATAAACACCTGTACGGTCACAAACATGGCGGACAGGAAATCCAGGCAGTACATCCGGCGGATGAAAAAACTCAACCCTCAGGGACTCATGGTGGTCACGGGATGCTACGCACAGGTGGGCGCCGAGGACCTGGAAAAGATGCCAGACGTGGATATGATCGTGGGGAACAACCTCAAGTCTCAGATCTGTCAAATGGTATTTCAGGAGCTTGGGAGAAAACAGTCACATGCAAACGAGGAGAAATGCGGAGATCCTTACGACACAGATGCGGAAAATCCGCAAACTGATATCGAAAAAATTGGAAAAATTGAAGACATCCTTGGGTACAGTGAGCTCAGCTCATACGAGGACATGGGGATCGTAACATCCGGGGAATCCCACATGTCCCGTGCCTACATCAAGGTCCAGGAAGGGTGCGACAGGTTCTGTTCCTATTGCCTCATTCCATATGCAAGGGGCGGAATCAGGAGCCGGTCTGTCCGGTCCATCGTACAGGAGGCGGAAGAGCTTCTGTCCAGAGGGTACAGAGAGCTGGTGCTCACGGGTATAAACACGGCTCTCTACGCCATGGAAGATGGGTTTGAGTTTGACAGACGGGCAGACGAGCAGGACCTTTCCGGGATAGAGATAGCCATCAAGAGGGTGAACGAGCTTCCGGGAGATTTCCGGATAAGGCTGAGCTCCCTGGAGCCGAACGTGGTGGACAAGGAGCACGTGGAGCGGCTCCTCCGATATGAGAAGCTGTGCCATCATCTCCATCTGGCCCTCCAGGCCGGGAGCGACCACGTGCTCGGTCTGATGAACAGGAACTATACCAGAGAAGAATATCTGGAGATCGTCCGCGCCCTTAGAGAGAAAGATCCGCTCTTCGGCATCACCACAGATATCATCGCAGGGTTCCCGGGAGAGACGGAAGAGGATTTTCAGGATACGCTTGACGCGGTAGATCAGGCAGGCTTCGGAAGGGTCCATGCATTCAAGTACTCACCGAGGAAGGGCACCCGGGCCTACGCTGCGGGAGACACAGTGGACGGCAACGAAAAGAACCGCCGTGCCCGCCTTCTGGAAGAGGCAGGAGAAGAATCTGCCCGGGCTTTTTTCCGGAAAAACCTAGGCACCACCGCGAGAGTCCTCGTGGAGACCGTGGAAGACGGCACGGGAGAAGGGTACACTGAAAACTATATCAGGGTCCGCTTCAAGGCTGACGCGAACACCCGGCAGGGTGAGTTTCAGAATGTCAGGCTTGTGGGAATATATGATGAGGGATGCCTGGGAGAGGCAGCTCAAGAAGGGAGGTAGCAAATGGACGACTGCATTTTCTGCAAACTGGCCAACGGGGAGATCCCGACGGAGATGGTCTACCAGGATGACAGGATCGCCTGCTTCAAGGATGCCAGTCCGCAGGCACCGGTGCATGTACTCATGGTGCCGAAGAGGCACATCGCCTCGCTGGATGACCTGACGCCCGAGGACGAGGAGCTGATGGGATACATGATGCTGAAGATCAAGGATATCGCCAGCTCACTGGGCCTGGAGAACGGATACAGGGCGGTCATCAACTGCGGCGAGGACGGCCAGCAGACGGTGAAGCACCTGCACATCCATATCCTCGGCAAGAGGAAACTCACCTGGCCACCAGGCTAGAGGTATGGATGACAATAGATCGAATAAACATAAACCGGGCCAGGTGATGAACCCTGTGGCCCGGTTTTAATATTGTGTTTTAATACCGCTATAGTTCAGATGGTAGATCAGTACTTGAGATATGCTCCAAGTCCGCCCAGTTTAGTGAAGTTGATCATTATGATAAGGTCTTTCAGAGAAATCCGTTCGGATTCCTGTTTAAGACACCAGTTGATGACTGGTTCAATATAGGTTCCTGCAACATTGGCAGCGATGTGCGCAGTGATATCGTCATCAGGCAGGTTTTCTGAAAACAGCAGATAATCAAGGATTTTCTGCGTTATGCATCGAATCAGTTTTTTTTGAAAATAAGGGTCGGTGTTTTCGCTAAGGATAACTGAATGCATGTACTTGGGATCATTGTGAAAGTAATCGATGATCTGGATCGTAAAAGTAAACAGATTTTCATGAGGAAGGGCATTAAGGCTTTCGTTAAACTTTTCCTCGTATTTAGAAATAAACTCATGTGAAAGCTCAGTGATGCTGAAATTCGAAATATCGTTGATGATATCTTTTTCGATTTCATCGATCATTTCGTAAATACTGCTGTAATAAACATAAAAAGTATTTCGTGAAACGTCTGCCAGGCGAGTCAGATCTTTGATCCGAATTTCGTCATAGCGGCGTGCTTCAAGCATTTTTGCATAAGTGTGCTTGAGAAGGAGTTTTGTCCTTTCTGATTTTTTCTTTTGATCCATCTTCCAGTCTCCCAATTTATTCTCTCCTTTTTACCGGGATATTATAGCACAATCGATGAAAAAGCCTGAGAGAATTTTAACAAAACCGGTCATAGTGTTAAAGATTTAACACTATGACCGGTTTTGTAATAGAAGGGTAACAGCATGAATGATATTGTTTTGACGATAAATTTACAATGTAGCGTTACAAATTGCAGAAAATGATTTGATTTATCAGTCAAAGGAGCTTGAGAAATGAACAAATATTATCCAAACCTGTTTAGCCCGATAAGGATCAACGGTGTGAGATTCAAGAATAGAATAATTGCTGCACCGACTGGAATGATGGATCTTACCCCAGACGGAAGACTTACCGTGTTTGACGTAAACTATTATGAACTGAAAGCCATGGGAGGTGCCGCTGCAGTTACTCTTGGCGAGAGCATCACCGACACACAGACAGGGGAGTCTCATAACAGACAGATTCATCTGGATGACCCGGAATCCATGCCTGGACTGACCCATGTGGCAATGGCGATCAAGCGTCACGGAGCCCTTGCGAATATAGAGCTTTCACATGGTGGAAAGTATGGTGGTTTGAACAGTATTGGCGGAGAGGGTACGGCGGACAGGACTTCGTATGGCCCAAGTGAAGAGGATCTTCCGACTGGTGAGCATGTATATGAAATGCCTGTGGAGTTGATACAGCATATAGTTAAGGCGTATGGAATCGCGGCTAAACGTGTAAAAGACTGTGGCTTTGACATGATAAACGTTCATGCAGGTCACGGTTGGCTTTTCAATCAGTTTCTCTCTCCTGTGCAGAACCACAGAACAGATGAATTTGGTGGCAGCCTGGAAAACAGGGCCCGTTTCCTGATGATGGCTCTTGACGAGTGCCGAAAAGCAGTAGGGCCAAGATTCCCAATCGAGGTTCGCATGAACGGAGATGACTTCATGAAGGGCGGTATGACCCTGGAAGACTATGTGGAACTGGCAAAACTGATCGAGGATAAAGTGGATCTGTTCAATATTTCCTGTGGATCCCACGAGGAGGATGGCCTGTTTGTAAGAACACACCCTCATATGTTCCTGAAACATGGATGTAATGTCTATCTCGCTGCTGAGATAAAGAAGCATGTGAACAAGCCGGTAGCTGCAGTGGGAGCTATCAGCACCCCGGAGCTGGCTGAGGAGATCATTGCCTCTGGTCAGGCAGATATGGTGGAGATCGGCCGTGAACTGCTTGCTGATCCGTATTTCCCTAAAAAGTCCATGACAGGACATGCTGACGACATAACACCTTGCCAGAGATGTTACCACTGCTTTGAAAATATCGTTCGGAGCACATCCGTTGAATGCGCAGTAAACCCTGTCATCGGGCATGAGCTGGATTGCAAATACTATGATCCTGCTCCAACAACGAGGAAAAAAGTTCTGATCGTGGGCGGAGGCATCGGTGGCATGGAGGCAGCTATCACTGCTGCCGGCAGAGGCCACGAAGTGATCCTCTGTGAGAAGAGCGATTCTCTTGGCGGAGCACTGAAGCTGGCCAAATATGTAGACTTCAAAGAGGCGCTTTACGAACTCGAGCAGGTATTCGAGAGAAGAGTCAGGAAAGCTGCTGTAGAGATCCGTTACAATACAGAAGTCACACCTGAGTATGTCATGGCAGAAGGACCGGACGTTCTCATTGTGGCTGTAGGAGCCGATCCGGTGATCCCTCATATTCCAGGCGTGGACAGGGACAACGTTATTCTTGGCGTTGATGCAGAAGCTGAGATAGATAAGATCGGAAAAAAGGTCGCTATCATCGGCGGCGGTCTGATCGGTTGTGAAACAGCAATAAATCTGGGAATGCAGAATCGTGATGTGACGATCATCGAAATGAGATCAGAACTTGCTCCAGAGGCAAATATGTTCCACAAAATGGCTGTTCAGCCGATGGTGGAGAAATACACAACGGCCATGACAGGTGTTGCTGCAAAGGAATTCAATGAAAAGGGCGTAGTTGTAAAGAATGTGGAGACCGGGGAGGAGATCCTGGTAGAAGCAGATACCATCATTCTTTCTGTAGGACTTCGATCCAGGACAGAGGATGTGGAAAAATTTGAAGGACTGGTCGACGAGTATTACCCGATCGGAAACTGCGTAAAACCAGGGCAGGTCACGGGAGCGATACATGATGCGTATTTTGTGACCAGAGACCTGTAAGATCAGAAATTCCTTTTGACAGACCGGAACCGCTATGCCTGGATAGAATATCGTCAGCAGGCGGTCCGGTTTGGATCTCTATTAATGGGAGGAAAGTGAGATGAACGAAAAAAGCGGAGTTAAGTCTAAGGTAGTACTGCTCCTTGTGTCAGCACTCCTTCAGACGATAACATTGATCTCCATCATGTTGGCAGGAATACAGCAAACTTTTCCGGATAAATCAACTGCTACCGTACAGATGATCTATTCAATAGCCGTGGGCGGCGGTGTCGTCGGAACCCTTTTCGCAGGAAAAGCGGCTTCCTTCATGACGAAGAAGAAATATCTGCTCATCTGTCTGGCATTGAATCTTGTAGCGGGAGCGGTAGGATTCATATTCCACACTTCCTTTGTTATGCTGGCAGTAGCGTCGGCTCTTGTAGGTATCGGGACCGGATCGCTGCCGACGTTGACTGCAGCTATTATGGCTGAGTATTTTGAAGGCGAAGCAAGGGCGAAAATACTGAGTTATCAGGGCATAGCAGTTGCGTTAGGGGGTATTGTATTCTCTGCGCTGGCTGGTGTTTGTGCGAAGATCGGATGGTATGGGGTTTTCCTGATATATTTCTCAAATGTTGTCATGTTTCTTCTGACACTGTTCCTTCTGCCGGACGGAGAACTGGAAATTGCGGACAGATCTGAAAAAGTATCCATCATGAACAAGCACATTCTGCTTCTCCTTGCAATGCTGGCATTCATGGCACTCGCATACAATACTTTCGGAAACAACATATCTTTCCTTGTAACAGAGCTGAAGCTTGGAGATACGAGCACAACAGGATTTATAACATCAGTTCTCATGGGAGGAATGATCGTGGGAAGTGTTGCAGAACCTTATTGCTACAGAGTCCTGAAGAAATTCACATCGACCCTTGATATTACGCTGATGGCGTGCGGATTGCTGATTTGTGCGCTGGCACAGAATCTGGCGATGATCTACATTGGCTCAGCTGTGATCGGTGTTGGATTCGGAATGTATTCTCCATGCATCTATTCATTTATGCCTGAGTGGTCAAAGCCGGGAATGATAACCATGACAATGGCTATCTACGCTATCGTTGATAAAGTCGTTACGATGCTGAATCCGGTGATTGTTACAAAGGCGGCAGCTATCATAGGAAATGGAGCACAGCCAAGATTTATGCTGGCTGTCGGAATAGCCGCAGTGGGCATCGTTATCTCCATTATCGGAATGAAGACCATCGGAAGTGATGAGGTGGTGAACTAGGAGATCACTGGTATCATGAAACAAAGGCTGACCAACACAGTAAAATTCATATACGGCACGGGAGATGTCGCCTCAAATCTCGTATGGACCACGGTAGGGTCATTTCTGACGATGTATTATACAGATGTGGCATTGATCAGTGCAGCAACTGTAGGTACGCTTATGCTCGTGAGCAGGATCCTTGACGGTATAACCGACCTGACGATGGGATGGATTATCGACAGGACCAGGAGCCGTTTCGGGAAGGCACGACCGTGGCTGATAGCCTCTGCTCCGGTGCTGTGTTTGCTTCTGGTAATGGTGTTTTCTGTACCATCGGGAGTTAAGATAAATGAAAAAGTAGTTTACGCGACTGTCACATATGTATTGATATGCGCTGTTGCCTATACCGCATCAAATCTTTCATATTCCATAATGTGTAATCTTATGACAAGGAATATTGAAGAGCGTAATCAGATGAATACTATAAGGTTCATAATGGCCTTCCTGACTCAGTTGTTTGTAAACAGTTATACAGTGATCTGGGTGGACAGGTTGGGCGGCGGCAGCGCTGGCTGGACAAGGCTTATGATCATATATGCTGCTGTAGCTATGGCCATTTTTGGACTTGTGTTCGTCTTCTGCAAAGAGGATCCTGAAATGCTCGATGAGCAGAATTCAGCTGAAAAGATGAAACTCCAGATCAAGGATATTCTACAGGGTCTGATGAATGGAAAACATTATATGATTCTGGCGCTTGGAATATATGTGTGCTTTTACATGCAGCTCATTCTGATGAACAGCTCCATGGTGTATTTCGCCAGGGATGTGCTTGGGAAGAAAGAAATGACCATAAGTTTGACGATGTTCATGCTCATTCCAAGTCTTCTGATGCTGCCTTTTGTTCCGAAACTTGCAAGGCGCTTCGGAGTCCACAGAACTTTGTCCTTAGGGTATCTGTTCGGGATCATAGGTCCGGGAGTGGTGTGGTTCAGCAATGGTGACCTGCATCTAATATTTGCAGGACGTATTCTTTACGGGATCAACCAGGCACTGGTCGCTCCCCTGGTTCAGACCAAGGTATCTCAGATGGCAGATTATAACTGCATTATAAACAACGGTATGCCTCTGATCGGGGTGACAAATTCAGTCACGAGCTTCGGTGTAAAGATCGGAGTTGGTCTGGGAGGCGCCATGGTGGGCTGGCTGCTTCAGGTGGGTCAGTATCAGGCAACAGCGGCAGTACAGAATTCTTCGGCACTGGCAATGGAAAATGCGCTGTTTTCAATAATTCCGTGTGTGTTCGGAGTGCTTTGTTTCCTGTTGAATCTTGGCTGGGACATTGGAAAAGCTTTTGATCAGGCCAGAAGTGATCTTGAAATGAAATAGAATATACATTTGATATAATCTCCCCCCTGCCACTGACATAGAACGCTGCCCTTGCGATGGGCGGCGCTTTTTTGTGTCAGAAAAAATGTTATAAGAGGCGGATAAATCTTAATAATTGCGGCTTTCTGTGGTAAAATCCATGCTGTCGTGGAATGCATTTTCGCGGTTTTTGAAACATTTCGCGGGTGCTTCTGTAACATTTGCCGGGACCCCGGCAGAACGAAACGATTTTTTGCATGATACTTCTGTTGGAACAAGAGAATTAATGAAAATGACTAAAGAAGAACTGATCGCCCTGGCCATGGAACCTCCTGAGGACCAGGACGTGTACTACTGCAACCTGCCGCTGATGAAGAAATACGCCACTGAATGGATGGAGTCGCACCCCAGGTGGAAGAGACTGCGGATACTGATCTTCCTGTCTTTTGTGGTGTCCGCCTTCATCATATGGTTCGGGCTGGACCACTCCGGAAACGGCACAGGTCTTCACGGACAGCTGCCTCTGCACCTTTCGATCTGGGCATCTGTGGCCGTGATCTGGCTTGTCACCAACGGCGTGTATAAGATATGCAAGCCTCCTTTCAAGGGCATCCACAGCGTGCGCATACAGCTCTCAGACCAGGGCTTTCACTACATCTACCAGATCGGCATGCACCTGAACTCCTACTTCATCCCAGACGACGAGATAAAAAAGATCGTCTACGACGGCCAGGCCCACGCCATGTACATCGAGGGCAGGGGGCGCCAGGTGAGGATAAAACGAAACGGCGCAGATGAGACAGAACTCGACCACATCTACGTCCTCATGCCGTACGACAAGTACGATGTGGCCGACATGCTGGACCCTTACGGGGATCTGGCGGAGATGAAGCCGGGCACCCTCAGGGAAAAGTTTGCCGCCGACGGCAGATAAGTCATCACGGTTGGTGTGCGGGTCACAGTCCGGCAGATGGCGGGCCGAAGACATTAGGGCCTGCCTCCGACAAAGAGTCATGGGAGAGAATTATGGAAAAAGATGATCAGCTTCAGCGCACTGAGATGCTCCTCGGAAAAGAGGCTCTGGAAAAGCTCAGGCGCTCAAGGGTAGCGGTTTTTGGCGTCGGAGGAGTCGGCGGTTTTGCGGTGGAGGCCCTCGCCCGCACAGGCATCGGGGCCCTCGAGCTCGTAGACCGTGATGTGGTGAGTCTGACAAACCTGAACCGTCAGATACTGGCTACCCACGAAACCATAGGCAGGGACAAGGTGGATGTGGCAGTGGAAAGGGTCCGCGCCATCGATCCGTCGATCCGGGTCACCGGCCGCAAGTGCTTCTATCTGCCGGAGACGGCAGACCAGTTCGACTTTTCCGGGTACGACTACGTCGTCGACGCGGTGGACACGGTCAAGGCAAAAATAGACATCATCGTCAGAGCGACGGAAGCGGGGGTGCCCGTCATTAGCAGCATGGGCGCCGGAAACAAGCTGGATCCGACGCAGTTCCGTGTCGCGGACATCTACAAGACCTCCATGGATCCGCTGGCGAAAGTGCTGCGGAAGGAGCTCAGAAAGAGAGGCGTGAAAAGACTGAAGGTGGTCTATTCTCCTGAGAAGCCCCTGACACCGGGAGACCCGGGAGAGGAGCCGGCGCCGGGGAAGAGGACAACGCCCGGGAGCATAGCCTTTGTACCTTCTGTGGCAGGTCTGGTGATCGCCGGAGAGGTGGTGAAGGACCTGGCCGGGATACGGAGAAGGTAGCAGTCAGGGGGATTTTGCCCTGTCGTCTGCGAAGAATGTTAAATCCAGGTTACAAAAAGGTTAGAATAAAGTAAAATCTAAAGGATCGGGAGGATCACATGGATCAGAAAAATCGGAAGAGCCGAAAAAGAAAGAGTGACGAGTGATGGATCTATTTTACAGAATCGTAAGCCTGCTGGGAGGTCTGGCCCTTTTCCTGTACGGGATGAGGGTCATGGGAGACGGACTGAAATCCGGATCGGGAACGGCGATGAAGGCCGCCCTGGCAAAGGTCACAGACAGACCGTTCAAGGGATTCATACTGGGGTTGATCGTGACCTGTATGATACAGAGCTCCACGGCGGCGATAGTTCTTACCGTCGGACTGGTAGGCGCGGGATTCCTCACGTTCAGGCAGTCCATCGGCATAGTTCTGGGGGCGAACGTGGGAACGACCATCACGGCCCAGATCATAAGGCTCATGGACGTAAACGCCTCTTCCGGGAGCATACTCTTTTTCTTTAAATCCGACAACCTTGCGCCGATGGCCCTGATCGCCGGCATCATCATGATAATGTTCGTGAACAGGAGAGCTGCAAAGACGGCGGGGACGATACTGATGGGATTTGGTATTCTGTTCGTCGGACTGATGAACATGAGCGCTTCTGTTGCGCAGATGGGCGACACACTCAGCCACCTGCTGGTATCATTCGAGGATAATCCTGCGCTGGGCTTCGGGGCTGGTGTCCTGGTCACGGGCATCATACAGAGCTCTTCCGCTGTAGTAGGAATACTTCAGTCGATCGCCAGCACGGTGGGAATAAAGTTCTGCGCTGTTTTTCCTGTGATCATCGGCGTAGACATCGGCGACTGCATCACCACTTACCTGGTCTGCCGCATCGGAGCAAAGCCTGAGCAGATCAGGACGGCCCTCGTACACGTAATGTACAACGTGGTGGCCTCCACCATGCTGTTTATCACAGTGGGGATACTGAGGGCGACGGGCGTGCTTGACGACCACATCTGGTACATGACACTTCATGCGGGCGGAGTGGCCAACGTCCACGGGCTTTTCAAGCTCATCCCGGCCCTGATCCTGCTCCCTTCGGCGAACCTTTTCGCGAAAGCCGCAGAGGCCATCGTCAAGGACAAGCCGGAAGATCCGGAAGACCTGGAGATCAAGGCCAACCTGAGAAAGCTGGACATGCGCCTCGTGACCAATCCGACCATGGCTCTTGGCGAGTGCAACAAGCTCATCGACAACATGGCACAGGTCGCTCTCCACAATTATCAGGCCTGCATCCAGCAGATGACCAGCTTCGACGAGAAGAGGCAGGAGAGGATCGCCGAAAGGGAAAACATGCTGGATACCATGGCGGATGCGGCGAATCAGTACGTTGTCGCCGTATCCCCTTACGTTACTCTGGAGTCGGACAAGAGGGCTCAGAACTATCAGCTGAGGGCGCTGGTGTGCTTTGAGCGCATCGGAGACCTGTCCGTCAACATCACTGACTACATCGCGAACCTCAAGGAGGCGGGAAAAAAGTTCACTCCTTATGCGGAGCGTGAGCTCGAGGTCGCCATGGATGCGGTCCATACGATCCTTGAGATGGGGGCAAAGGCTTCCCGCGAGGACGATCCGGAGCTTGCCTGGAACGTGGAGCCCCTGGAAGAGGCCATCGACGAGCTGGTGGAGAGCATCCAGGGCCGTCACATGGACAGGATGACGAAGGGCATCTGCGACGTGTTCAACGGTATCCAGTTCCAGAACATCATGCTGAATCTGGAGCGGATATCGGACCAGTGCTCAGACCTTGCGGTATACCTGCTGGGTCGCCATGATCCAGAGATCGTCGGCAACGAGCACAAGTACCTCCACGATCTGCACCACAGCAACGATAAGAGATACATGGAGTGCTTCCAGAAATACTACGACAGATACTTCGGAGAACTCGGCGAGATCCCATCGGGTGTGACGGCAGAGGCCGGTGAGCAGCCTGGAGGGAGCCTCGAACCTGCTTCGGTCTGAGCCCGATCTGGGGATGTTCCTCAGGAAGCCGGGAGATCTGCTATCCAAAGATACGACCAGTAATATACGATCCCGAGATCCATTGAGACCTCGGGATCTTGTTTTTTGCGGCGGTCAGGCGGCCCCGGACCGCCGCATCAACGCTGCATCAACGCTGCATCAACGTCGCATCAAAACGCGTGTCAACGAGAAACGTCCCTGGTGACACACCGCAGGCTGGGGCGCCATATGCAAATAAATTTCCGTAATTATGAATAAAAATACAAAATTAATTCCCGGTTTTGTGGTCTCATTACACATTACTATGGTAAAATGAGTGATAAATTCGTCAGAAAGAACATCATTCCAGATGATGAAGGTTATTAACCATAACATCCAAAAGGAGATATAGTATATGAACAAGTCCAGAAATATGCAGCCGAGGAAGCCGGCCCTGTGGCACGCCCTTTTGTCCTTCGGCGTGCTGATAGTGGTCATGAGCGTGGGGATAGCCGTCTTTGAGGTGGATCCTCACATCCCTATGTTCATCGGGGTCATCTTTGCATGCTGCATGGCATTGTATCTGGGAAACAGCTGGAACTCCATCGAGCAGATGATGATCGAGGGGATCTCCAAGGCCATGCAATCCATACTGATCCTGGCCATCGTGGGAATGATGATAGGCGTGTGGCTCCTTTCCGGCACCATCCCTACCATGATCTACTACGGGCTGAAGCTGCTTTCCCCGTCCGTATTCCTGCCTGCCACAGTGCTGATCTGCTCCATTACATCCCTGGCCACAGGAACGTCCTGGGGCACCATGGGGACCATGGGACTGGCACTCATGGGCATCGGCCACGGTCTGGGCATGCCGGTAGGTCCGACGGCGGGAGCCATTCTTGCGGGAGCCTATTTCGGAGACAAGATGTCGCCACTCTCTGACACCACTAACCTGGCGCCGGCAATGGCGGGCACAGACGTTTTCACACACGTGAAGTTCATGCTCAAATCCACAATGGTGGCCTACGCCATAACACTGGTGTTCTTCGGCGTATACGGATTCCGCCACACGGCCCAGGGCGCAGTCGATACCAGCCAGGTGACGGAGCTCATGAACGGTCTCAAGGACACCTTCAACATCAATCCGCTGCTGTTCATCCCGCCTCTGGTGGTCATCCTGGCCATCGCCCTCAAGATGCCGGCGATCCCGGGAATAACCCTGGGGCTGATATCCGCGGCGATACTGGCGCCGATCCTCCAGAGCGGCATGCCGGTCTACAGTGAAGACCTCACGTTTCTCCACACAGGCGTGACGTTCGGAGACATCCTCACGGCCGCGAGAAACGGCTTTTTCTGCAAGACGGACGTGAAGGCACTGAACTCCCTCCTCACCACGGGAGGCCTGATGAACATGTCATCGTCCATACTCATGACCATCATAGCCATGATGTTCGGCGGAGTGATGGAAGGCTCCGGTCAGCTTGAGGTCATCATCAACGCCATCACCAAGGTGGTGAAGTCCGCCGTCGGCCTCATCGCCGCCACGGAGATCACATGCATACTCTCCAATATCGTCATGCCTGAGCAGTACATCTCCATCCTGGTACCTGGAAGGATGTACGCCTCCGCATACCGCAAGAAGGGCCTCCACCCGAAGACCCTTTCCAACGCTCTGGAGTCCGCAGGCACAGTCACATCGCCGCTCGTTCCGTGGAACACCTGCGGCATGTTCATAGCCGCCACTCTGGGAGTGACCACGAGCGTCTACGCCCCGTGGGCGATCTTCAACTACATAATGCCTCTGTGCACGCTCGTGATGGCCTTCTTCGGAGTGACAGTGGCCTACATGACGCCGGAGGAGCTGGCGAAGGCAGATGCAGGAGAAGTTGTATAGAAAAAGAGTTATAATTAAATGACCGCGGCAGCAGAGGCAGGCGGGGATGCCGGCAGATATCGCGGCAGTGCCGGGCCTCACGCCCGGAAAAGACATTATTGAATATCCACAGATTGCGGGGGACAGAAAAAAATGGACGAGCGGGGTCTTTTGTATCAGGAGCTGAGAAGTCACCTTTTGGACAGGAGCTTTCTGCGGGCGGCAAAACTCGACAGAAAGCACATCATGTCTATTCTTCAGTCGCAGGGCGAGCCAATGGCGGAAGAGCTGAGCCAGGTCCTCAAGGAGTATCCGGCTCCGGCCATGGGACACAATGAGTCGTCCGGCGTGCTCAAGCGGTTCGACACGAGGGATATCGTGTCCATCGCTGAGAAATTCGTGCCTGAGCTTCGTGACGAGCCGGCCGAGGGCTGGGTATATCACTGCTTCAAGGGCCTCCTGCACCAGCTCTATCCCCACATGGAACAGCCGGAAGACTGGGAAGAACGGTCCGCCGGCCGTTTTTTGGTGCTGCAGATAATGAGGGCGGCCTTCAGCTGGGAGAGGAAGGTCCTGCCTTTTGACCCTACCAGGGAGATGGACCTCCTTTCAGACCAGGAGGTCACCGCCGGCGGATTCACGCCCGAGTACATCCACATGCACAAGCTCATCAGGAGCAGGTACGTCCACGAGTTCGCCAGGATAGGAATAGACATAACCCCTTTCAACACGCTGGGTCACATAGGAGGGGTCCACTACGTTGCCATGCATATGGCCCGCCAGCTGTACAAGGCGGGAGTGCCTGTGGATCTGGCGCTTATGTCCGGAGCCGCAGCCACCCACGACGTTGGAAAATACGGCTGCCGGAGCTGGGAGGCCAGGCGGGTGCCGTATCTGCACTACTACTATTCGAGCGAGTGCCTCAGGTCTTTTGGCCTGAACAAGATAGAGCACATCGCTGCGAATCACTCCACCTGGGACCTGGAGCTCGAGAACCTTTCAGTTGAGTCCCTTCTCCTGATATACGCTGATTTCCGCACGAAGAGCGACAGGAACAGCGACAACCAGGAGGTGGTCCACTTTTACTCGCTCAAGGACGCATTCCAGGTGATCCTGAACAAGCTGGACAACGTGGATCAGGCAAAGGAAAACAGATACCGCAAGGTCTACGCGAAGCTGAAGGACTTCGAGGACTACATGGTGGAGCTCGGCGCGGACCCGGAGCTGCCTGAGGACCTCAGGGAGGTGAAGGACCCGGAGATCCACACAGTAAAAAGGGAGATGGCGCTCCTCGGAGGCTTCCAGGTGATCGACCAGCTGAAATATGACGCCATCCAGCACAACATCGCCCTCATGAGCAGGTTCAACAGCCAGGAGGACTTTGCCAGCCTGCTGGAGAACGCCAGGAGCGCCCGCTCCTGGAACGACCTCAGGACCTACATGTCCATACTCGGCGAGTATTTCACCTACATGACGGAGAACCAGAAGTCCATGACACTCCAGTTCCTGTACGAGGTCCTTTCGAACAGGGAGAGCGACATCCGTGATCAGGCGGCGTCCATAATGGGGAGCATCACCGCCAGGTACAGCATCGAGTACAACAAGGAGCTGCCTGATGACGCCCTGCGCCCGGCCATCGCCGAGACGAACGTGAAACTTTTCCGGGAGACCCTTGAGAGGATCCTGGATCCGGGATACAAGTACACCCGGCAGCATCAGATCTGGATCATGGGCACCGCAGGACCGTACATCAACAGCACCCTGGCCAGCTGCGGACAGCAGAGAAGGCCGAGGTTCCTTCAGGTGGTGCAGGACGCCTTTTCCAGGGCTGTGAACTCCGCGGCGCCGGGCAGGAAGGAGGCTCCTTTGATCGCCCTCCTCAGCGCGGTTGAGGTCATGGATCCGGAGTTTTTCACGGAGGAGATGAAGCTCACCCTCAACCAGGCGTTTCTCCAGATCTACGGAAAGCTCTCCAGGAGCGTGGATTTCCTCATCCTGGAGCTCCTGGGCAGGATCGACGGCCTGGATGCGGGGCTGGGCATTCCGGATAAAGACGAGGAGTTCCTCAGGCTCCTGGACGTCAGCGGTCCGTCTGCGGACCTTACCGCCAGGCTTTCCACCATGTTCCTGGACAATCTCAAGACCAGCACACCGTGGGTGGTGAAGAAGGCGAACATCAACTTCATGCTCATGTCCATGGACGAGCTCACAGAGGATCACTGCATACAGATCGCCACCCACTTTGCAAATCTCCTGAAGGTCAGCGAGACCGTGGCGGTACGAAGAAGAGCCGGAGAGGCCCTGGTGGAGATCATGGACAGGATACCTTACGGCGCCAGAAACGAGGTAGCCGTAGAGCTGATCAACGCCCTGGACCTCGGGGACTACCAGTTCACGAAGTACATCCCGGACTACCTGGGGATACTGCTCTTCTACCTGAAGCAGGAGGAGCTGGACGAGACCCTCGACGAGATGGAAGAGAGGATGCTGGTCAGAGGGGAGAGCACCGCCATGGCCATCCTCAAGACCTGTGGTGTCATGCTCCAGAACATGGACCGGTTCATCCCGGAGGGCAAGGAAGACGACAAGATCATCAAGGCCAGGCGCATGAGGATCATGTATCTGATACTCAAGGGTTTCGGCAGCTACAGGGAGGTCATGTCGCGGGAGGCCTTCAACACCATCGGCGAGCTCTATGGCAGCGGCCTGCTCTCACTTGAGCAGAAGAACAGGCTCTTCCGCCACAGCGCCAAGAAGCTCATGCTGATGATCGATGAAAAAGAAGAGTCGGAGCTGGATTTCTACAACGACGCCGCAGCTCTCAACCAGATATACAGATTCATCAACCAGTTCCAGTCTGACGGCGGTGGCTTCAGGGTGGGAGGCAAGAGAAAGTCCGCCTTCTTCCCGGGGACCTTCGACCCGTTCAGCCTGGGGCACAAGGCCATCGCCACCACCATCAGGGACAAGGGCTTCGACGTCTACCTGGCCCTGGACGAGTTCAGCTGGTCCAAGAACACCCAGCCGCACATGCTGAGGCGCCAGATAATCCAGATGTCCACTGCAGACCAGGAGAACATCTATCTATTCCCTGAGGACATACCGATAAACATCGCGAACCCGGAAGACATCGCGAAGCTGAAAAGCCTTTTCAAGGACAGCGACCTCTACATCGCCGTCGGCTCCGACGTGGTGAAAAACGCCTCGAGCTACCGGATCGCGCCGGGGGAGAACACGATACACAGCCTGAACCACATCATCTTCGACCGGGAAGTGAAGAGGCCGACGGAGAGGGGCAACCTCACCGCTGCCACGGACGATCAGTCCTACCCGATACAGGGCGAGGTGGTCCACCTGTCGCTGGCGAAGTACTACGAGGATATCAGCTCTACCAGGATCAGAGAGAACATCGACCTCGACAGGGACGTTTCCACCCTCGTGGACCCTATGGCACAGAGCTTCATATACGAGAACAGCCTGTACTCCCGTGAGCCTACCTTCAAGCACGTGCTCCAGGCGCGGTCCATCAGGATCAGCAGCTACCAGCCGGGGCAGTACATCGACGTGGAGAGCCTGGTGACCGGGGAGATGGCCCGCAAGGGCTTCGACCCGCGCAGGGACGAGGATTTCCTGGAAAATGAAAAGACCCATTCCGTGTATATCGAGAATACCGGGAAGAGCGGGAAGGTCATCGGCGTCGCGGCGGCGCGCAGGGTGTCGAGCGAACACCTGCTGGACGTGGTGAAGGATCCGGACATCGCCGCGAGGATCAGGAAGAATGCCGCGGGGAGGATCGCCGTCATCGGCCTGTTCTATTACGGCAGCATGAGGGGGACTTCGAACCTTTCACAGATACTCCTGACGGAGATCATGGCAAGGCTCCTTGAAAAGGACTACACCTACTGTCTGTACATCCCGGTGGACGAGGCGGGGATGAACCCTGCCACGCTGGATGCCTTCAGGCATCAGGGGTTCGTGAACATATCGGGGGACCACGACAACCCGGTGCTGGCCGTGGACATGCGGGCGCCGATCGTGCTTTTCAGAGATGTGGAGACGGTGATCAAGAACCCGTTCAACAAGAGCCTGAAGGTCCAGAAGGCCCTGGACTCCGCACACATGCGGCTGCTCCACACATTCAACGAGCTTTTCCCGGGGAAGCTGATCATGAGCTTCAACACCAGCGCCGTCTACAGCAAGATCATCGACCTGGTGGCCAGGGAAAACGGCGTGACCACAGTGCCGGGGACGATCAAGGACAGGGGGCCCTATATCTCCGTGCCTTTCGGAAAGGCGCTGTCCGGAGTCCTGGTGCCGAACACCGTCACCAAGGAGCTCCACACCGGGAAGTATTTCACCCCTGAGCTCCAGGGGTTCCAGGTCAGGGAGGCCAGGAACTACAGCAAGATAGAGAACCAAGTGAAGACCATCAAGTCCTTCGGCAGGGATGTGATACTCATAGATGACCTGCTCCACAAGGGCTACAGGATGAAGAGCCTCCTCCCTATCTTCCAGCGCCAGGGCGTGAACATCAGGAAGATCGTGGTGGGCGTGCTCACAGGAAACGCCAGGGACCAGATGACACTTCAGGGCATGTCCGTGGATGCGGCCTATTTCATTCCGGGGATCAGCATATGGGCCAACGAGAGGGACTGCTACCCGTTCATCGGCGGGGACAGCGTGGATCCGGGCCCTGGCGAGGAGAGAAGCTGGGACGCCTCCATCAACTTCATAATGCCGTTTACTTCATACAGCTTCGTGGGCAGGACCGACAGGGACGCCACATTCAGGTATTCCATGACTTGCCTCGAAAACGCCCTGGAGATAATGAAGGCTCTCGAGGCCGACTACCAGGAGCGCTTCGGGAAAAAGCTCACCCTCGGCAGGCTCGGGGAGACCATCAAGTCGCCTTTGCGTCCGGAGATAGGAAGGGGCATGAGCTACGACATGAACATGGCTCCGTCAACGTTTATCGAGAACAACATCATCGAGGCCAGGCGGATGCACATGATCAAGACCAACAGATAAGGAACACAGTGAGATGAAAAGCATAAGAGATCTGTACGCGGATACCGGAATGAGCTATGACCCCGCCACCGCGGGGTGCCCGATAGAGCTCGGAAAAAAACAGCGTGTCAGCATCGTCGCCCTCGGGGACGTTGGCGCCACCATGCTCATCGGCCTGAGGCTACTGGGAGCCCCGGTGATACAGGACATAGGGATATTCGACATCAGCGGCAGGAACACAGCCCGGCTTGAGATGGAGATCAACCAGATCTACGGCCCCGGGGACTGGTGTCAGGGCATGCCGCCGGTGGAGGTGATAGGAGAGGATGAGATCTTCCAGAGGGACGTGGTCCTCTTCTGTGCCAGCAGGGGCGTGCCGCCGGTGAAGTCCGGGGAAAAAGAGAGTCAGGAAAGGCCCGGCGCCGGCGGGGGGCCTGAGAAGCCCGCAGTGGACGTGAGGATGGTCCAGCTGGAGGCCAACAGGGAGATCATCAGGCACTACGGGGAGCTGGCCCGGAAGGCCGGCTTCAGAGGTCTGTTCTGCGTGATCTCGGATCCGGTGGATCCGCTGTGCGCGGCCTTCCTGGACAGCTCCGGCCTGGAGCCGTGTCAGATCAAGGGCTTCGGCCTGGGTGTCATGAACGCCAGAGCGCGGTACTACAGCCAGAGAGATGCGAGATTTTCCAGGTTCCTCACAGACGGCAGGGTCTTCGGGCCCCACGGTGACGGCCTGGTAGTGGCGGATTCCGTCCGCGACTACGATGATGATCTGTCTCTGGAACTCACCGGACTCACCAGGGATGCGAACATCAAGGTCAGGGATCTGGGCTTCAAGCCATATATAGCTCCCGCGCTTTCATCCGGCGCGCTTTCGGTAATAAGCCTGCTCAGGGGAGAGTGGCACTACAGCTCCCTTTTCCTCGGTGGCGCCTATCTGGGTATCAGGAACCGAATGACCGCCGAAGGAGACCAGTTCGAGGACGTACCGCTGGACGACCGGCTGTACTCCAGGATCCTGAAGTCATATCAGGAGCTGGTGGAGATAAGGAAGAACATGAACTGAGAGCGCTTGATCGCACTGAATGAACTGAAAGAAGGCGTATAGGAAAATGGATAACAAAGAGATCGTGGTTATCAGCCCTGTAAGCGCCGAGGCCAGAAACCTCAGTGGCCAGAGGAGGAGCGTGAGACTGAAGGGCGTCCTGAGCCGGGCTCTGGAGGGCCTGGACTGCCGCCTGATCCACATGGTGGAGGACATCGAGGACGGGGACCTGCAGGACAGGCGGGTCCTCTTTGCCATAAACCTCAGCAGCGCCGGGGTGAACATGGAGTTCTACCGGCTGCTGGAATACCTGAGGGCCCACGAGGACTGCCTTAAGGGCAGCATCGGTGGCATCGTAGTGGACGGCGGCGGGGAGATGTACACCAAGGGTATCGCCCGGCGCATGGCCTTCAGCGCCAACCGCGCGGGGTGCACTTTTCCCGGAAAAGCCCTGGTGGAGGCCACGGGATCCCTGAGGAATTTTCAGGTCCTGAGCCGGGTCATGGAAAAAGAGCCGATGGAGGTCTACGGGATCCAGGTGGAAAAGCTCGTTCGCCGCATCATGGGCTTTCAGATCCAGGGGGCGCCAGGTGCTCAGGATGCACCAGGGACTGCAGAGGTCCGGGGCGTCGGCGATGGTCAAAGGCTTAAAGTCCTCGCAGTCCACGCCAGCACCCGCAGCTCCTCCAACACCCTTTTGCTCTGGGACGAGGTGAAAAAACACCTGGAGCCACGGGCATCCATCAGGGAGATCTCCCTGCGTAACGGGCAGATGGTGGACTGCCGCGGCTGCAAGTACGAGACCTGCAGGCACTTCGGGGAAAAGGGCCGCTGCTTCTACGGCGGCATCATGGTCGATCAGGTCTACCCGGCCATCGTGGACTGCGACGTGCTGGTGATGATCTGCCCTAACTACAACGATGCGCTGGGGGCCAATCTCACCGCCTTCATCAACCGGCTCACCGCCGTCGTGAACATCAGGAGCTTTGAGAAAAAGAGAGTGTACGCCATCATAGTTTCCGGCTACAGCGGCGGTGACATCCTGGCGGAGCAGGTGCTCGGGGCCATGAGTATGAACAAGGGATTCATCCTGCCTCCTCGCTTCGCGCTTCTGGAGACGGCCAACGACCCGGGCACCGTAATGGAGATCCCGGGGATAAGAGAAAAAGCTGAGACCTTTGCCGATGGCATCAGGTAAAAGAAAAACCCCCGTTCCGGGGGGAACAGGGGTGGGGTCAGGTTCTTCGAACAAGAGAGGATCAACAAGGTCCCCCCGGTATTCGTTGGTAAGAGATGTGTCTTTTGCAGGGCCGGTACCTGGTATACAGGCCCTGTTGTTTGGGGTAAGACACAAACAATCATTTCTTTCATTAACTATTTTACGAATTTTCGGGACCTTTGGAAGACAAACAAAGTAATAGACATATTAGCTTGTACGATAACCAAAACTAAGTTAAACTGATAACGGTATTAACAAAGCAGAAGAAAGGTTATATGCGGGTAATATGGACAGCAGAAAAATTCAGGTTTTGCTGACTACCCTGCGCCTTGGCAGTTTCAACAAGGCGGCAGAGGAGCTACACATGACTCAGTCGGCTGTGACACAGTCGATGAACCACTTTGAGGACGAACTGGGGTTCAGGGTCCTCAACCGCTCCCACAACGGCATCACACTGACATCCGCGGGGGAGAGGATACTCCCTTTTATCGAAGAGGCGGACAGGGCTCTTGCGAGGGTGGAAGTCGAAGCGCGGGAGATCTCCGGAGGAGGTTCTCTGCCGATACGGATCGGCGCCTATGCCAGCATCGCCAGCGCCTGGATCCCGGCGGCGGTGATGGGGTTCAAGGGAAAACACCCTCAGGTGGAGTTCACCATGACCGTCAGCACTTACTCACTGGTCCAGAAGATGCTCGATGATGAAGTGGACCTGATAATGTGCGACAGCGACATCGTGTCCGGCTTCGATAAGAAGAAATACACCTGGTGTCCACTGGCGGAGGACGAGTACTTCGCGGTGGTGCCGAGAGATCTTTTCCCGCAGGACATGACGCAGATCAGCCAGGAACGCCTCATGGAAGAGACATTCATAATGGCGTCGGCGGACACGCTCCACAGGCACATGACCGTGAAGCCTAAGAAGATGATGTCCGTGACCAGCGATGACGACGCGTCCATCGCATCGATCGTCTCCCACGGCATCGGCGTCACCATGGAGCCGGAGCTGTGCCTCCGGAACCTGCCGGGCAACATCCGTATCATGAAGGTCCGCCCGAGGGAGGCCAGGACGCTGGGGATCCTGGTGCCGAAGAACACCACGAGCATCGTGAAGGAGTTCGTGATGTTCGTGAAAAAGATGGACGTGGCGAGCCTGTAGGATGGCGATCAGGTCGGAGATAAACGTTGAGGCGATTTTTGCAGCAAAAAACGGCTCCCGTGAGTTCAGATGTGAACTGGCACGGAGCCGTTCTTTTCGTTTGTCGTCAATATGGCGGGATGTGCCGGGAGCCAGCCCCGTCTGTCTCGATCTTACCGCGACTTGATCCGCCTTATGTCACGGAGCTCCACGTCACAGACCTTGGCGGCCCTGTATTCGTACTCCTCCGCCACCTTCTTGGGGCCGAGTATCCGCATCTGGTCGCTGAACTGGAAGAGCCAGCCGAAGAATGTCGGGCTGACCTGGACGTTCACTGTTATTGTGAGGGTGCCCCTCGGCGTCTCCTCGATCTTCACGTCCTCCCCGAATCGGTCGTAGACCACGCCCAGCATTTTCAGGGAATTCTGGAACTCGAGGGTGACCTGCTCCGGCTTGCCCATGAACATGCTGAAGACCTGTTCCCGGTAGTCCGATATGTAATCCAGGGCCTTTTCCGCCTCCGGACAGATCGGTATGAAATACCTGGACTTGTCCTCCTCCAGGACGACGTCCTTCATCCGGTCCACCCTGTAGTTCCGGAGTTCCTTCTGGGTCACGGAGTAGCCCATGAGGTAGTAGTTTTCGTGATCTATGATGAGGGCCAGGGGATCCACGACGTAAAGGGCGTGATCGTGGTGGTACCTGGGTTTCCCCTCGACGTCCAGGCTGTAGTAGTAAAAGTTGATCCGAAGCTTGTTTACGATAGCGTCCTGTATGGTGTCGATGTTGTACAGGATGGATTCGTTTGTGTGCTTCATGGTCTTGCAGCTGGTCATGCTCTCCTTGAGCAGCTGGGCCCGGTGGCTTCCCGCAAGGTCCGCCAGCCGCTGGATCAGCTCCTGGGACTTGCTTTCTGTGATGAATGTGGACGCCCTTACCGCGTCCATGAGGATCTTTATCTCCGGGCTGGAAAAGCTCCGGTCTTCGTAGTAGTAGGCCTTCTCGTGTCCGATGAAGGTGCTCTGTACCTCGTAGCCGTTTTCCGTGAGAGTGTCCATATCCTTTTTCAGAGTCCTGCGGTCACAGGTGATTCCCATTTTCATAAGATCCTTGCAGAACTGGCTGGTGGTCCTGGGATGGTTCTCATCGGTGTCGTGCTTTAATATTTCAAGTAGCTTTACGAGTTTTACTTTCTGGCAGTTCTTATGATGAACTTCGCTTTCGCGGGTCTCCTTGATGTCGTCCGCCATTAGGTCCCTCCGCTTAATACTTATTCTGATGTGAAATAATTTGTCAAAACCCCTCCGCTTTTGATTGTAGCACCAAAAAGGTCAGATTTAAACACGGAAGAGGAATTAAAAGATCCCGGGAGGAGGTGACACGAAATGATCGCCCTATCCCCCCGGGACCTGATCAACTATGACTTGTATGACTGATACGGGTGCGCATCCGTGTACTCTTCCCACAGCTGGTAGTACAGCGCCTGCATCTCTCCGTAGTACTTCTGCTTTGTATCGGAGTCGGTGGCTTCCTCGTACTTCTTCACCAGCTTCATGTACTTCCTGTTGGTCTTGCAGGCCACCTCTCTCTTCAGCCTGTACTGAGAGTAGTTCCACGTCTCGTAGTCTGGATCGTTCCTGTGATCCGGCAGATTCAGCTCGGACTTCAGCTTCTCGGATATGAAGTCGGTATACTTCATGGCTCCGAAGATGTTCACGTGGTTCTTCTCGAAGTAGTCACGGCTCCAGTTCATGTCTATCTCATCCTTGAGCTCTCCGTGGTTGAAGTCCCAGACCTCGTAACCGCGGCCTTCGATGTAGTCCACGGCCGTGTTCAGGCGCTCCTGCTTGTCCTGGTCCGCATAGTAAGGCGAAGCAACGAAGATCACCTTCTGGTCCAGTGTATCGCAGTAGTCCAGCAGGTCGTCCAGGGTCTCCATCCTGGCCTCACCCAGGGACTGGGTGCCGGCGTACTCGCCGGGGTCGCTGAGCTTTTCCACGTAATAGCTCTTGCTGGTAGGCAGGAACCCCTTGTACGAGGTCTTTTCCCTGGTCCCCAGCAGGTCCGTCCCGGTGATGTCGCCGTCCCAGCGGCTGTGGTATTTCAGGAACGGGAAGTAGTAGTCCCACTTGTCGTAGTCGAAGTTCTCAAGGCCGAGCCCCTTGAAGTAAGCGAGGTTGTCATCGATCAGGTCCTTTCTGTTCTCCGACTGGCGGAAGGCGTCGGTGACCCTCCGCAGGTCCGCCTCGTACAGGTGGTCGTCGGTCTTGACCACGTTCCTGATCTCGATGAGGATCACCTTGCAGTTCGGCTGGGTCTTCAGAGCCTCCTTGATTATGTACTTCTGGGACACTATCGGCTGCGAGCTGGTGGCAAGGTCGAAAACGGTGAATCCGTACTTGCTGAAAGCCCGTGGAGCCATGAAGTACCTGTAGGTACCGCTGGACCCCAGATATATCCCGTCTATCGTGTCCTCAGATGCGGCGTAGAAGGAGTTGAAGACCTTCTCCGACCCCATCTCGTCTTTCATGTCGAACACCCTAAGGAGGTAGAAGCAGAAGAGGCAGAAGATCACTGCAAAAACCAGTGCTCTCACCTTCGGACCCTTCCCGGTATTGCTGTTGAAGGCGCTGTCCGGATCCTTCAGAGCGGCCCGGAGCCTCTGCCTCCTGGTGGGTCTGTCGTTTTCACGGGTGTTGTTATCCTTCCCATGTATCATGGAAGTAATTCCTCCGATCTCTAGTAAAAGTCTTTTTCGTTTATCTTCAGCCTGCGGCATTGCGCGGCAGTGCGTGTTCGCATGCAGGAATCCATCAGAAGTTCCTGTACACGAACTCTGACGCCGAGTATCCCGGCCCGTAGACCCCGAGTATCACAACTGCTGCGAAGCCCAGGAGATACACGATCCACCGGACATAGAACGGCTTTGCCGCCAGTGTCTCCCGCATCTCCATCCCGCGCTCCTGGAGAACGCTGACCGTGAAGAACAGTGCGAATGTGATGAACAACACGATCCAGTTTCCAAGATCCAGGCCCATGGCGGAAAAGACAGGCAGCCCTGTTGCCCCGGTAGACGCAAGGGTCTCGGCGGCTGCCGCCGTGGCTGACGAAGCGCCCGCGTAGGCGGCCGTCTTTATCCCCACGACCCTTTTCAGCATCGCCACGGCCACGTGGACGCTGGACGCGCGGGTGAGAGTTTTTCCCGCCGCCATGATGAGGAAGGTCCTGGCTATCTGGAACACCTTCCAGCCGAAGGACTTTTCGTTTATGTGGAAGAACTTTATCATCCTCTGGAACACAGGTGTGAGTATCATGCTCACCACGATTATGGTGGCGTTGTACAGCCCGAAGACGATGAAGCCCCATCCCGCTCCGTGCCATACTCCGATCAGAAAGAACGTCACGAATGTGGGGAAGTAGGAAGGCAGCTGCTTGCCGATGGAGCCCTTGATGTGTTTGCGGCCCCATTTTCCAACCTTGTTGGAGAACTTGCTCAGGGTCAGCGGGAAGAAGACGTAGTCTCTCATCCAGCTGGTGAGGGCGATGTGCCACCTGCGCCAGTACTCGGATACGGTGTTTCCGAAGTACGGCCGCTGGAAGTTCTCCATGAGGGTGATCCCCAGCATCTCGGAGCATCCTCTGGCGATGTCGATGCCTCCGGAGAAGTCAAGGTAGATCTGAAGAGCGTAAAGTATTATGGCCAGTCCCGTCTGGAAGCCGTCGAACTGGGCGTAGTCCCCGAATACTGTGGATACCGCCGTTCCTATGCGGTCGGCGATGACCATTTTTTTGAAAAAGCCCCACAGCGCCAGCTACATGCCGAACTTGAATGTCTTGTAGTCGAACGGGTGCTCTTCCTTGAGCTGGGTGCCCAGGTCGTTGTACCGGCTGATAGGACCCTGTACGAGGATCGGGAAATACGATATGAAAAGAGCGAATCTCGGGAGGCTCTTCTCGGCCGCGTACTTGTTTCTGTATACGTCGATCAGGTATCCGATGGACTGGAACGTGTAGAACGATATGCCCAGCGGAAGGACGATGTTTATCAGCGGCAGCTGCGAGTCGTAGGCGAAGATCCCGAGACCGTGGTTTACGGACTCCGCGAAGAAGTTGTAGTACTTCAGCATCAGGAGGATGCCGAAGTTGAACACGGTGATCAGGGTAAGTATCCTGCGGTTGGTGGCCTTGGCGGCCTTCTTGCTTGGCGCCGTGGCCTTCACGTGCTCCATCCACCTGCCTCCGCCGTAGACGGTGAGGGTGGTGGAGAGGATGAATATCAGAGGCGTCACGCCCCCGTAAAGAAAAAAGCCGTAGCTGGCGATGAGGAGCAGCACCCACTGATACTTCTTAGGCACCAGATAGTACAGCAGCGTCACCACCGCCATGAAAACTATGAATTGAAACGAGATGAACGACATGCGGCCTCCCTTTCTTCCAGCTTTTTCCTCTGAAGCTTACCGTTGTATGTCCGTGGGATCTCGTCGATCACCTCCACCGACGCCGGGACCTTGTTGCTGTCCAGGTGCTCCCGGAGATATGCCTTGAAGGCCTTCATGTCCAGGCCTTCCTCGCTCAGCGACACAAAGAGCTTCGGCTTCTGGCCCTGGAGCGGATCCGGCACCGGTATGCAGGCGCAGTCCCTGATTCCCGGGAATTTTCCCGCCTGGCTCTCGATCTCCTCAGGGCTGATCTTCACGCCGCCGCAGTTGATCACGTCGTCCTGGCGGCCCAGGTAGTAGATCCGGCCCTCCTCGTCACTGTATCCGAGGTCGCTGGTGTATATGAACCCGTTGCCGGTCACGGAGGCCGTGAGCTCCGGCTCGTGGAAGTATCCCTTCATGTTCATAGGGCCGGCGGTGGCCATGAGCCCGGGGTTTTCGGGGGTCGCCTGGATCTCATTCCGCTGGTCGTCTGTAAAAATGAACTTCGCGTTGACCGAAGGGTATCCGATGCAGCCCGGCATGTCGGGCATGCTGTTGAAGTCAAGGCTGCAGGTGCGCCCGGATTCGGTGGAGCCGTAGAAGTTGTATAATCTCACTCCCGGCATGATCCTGGCCAGGTGGAGCTTGTCCTCCTCAGGAAGGGCGGCGGACCCCAGCTCGATATAGTCGAGCTGCCCGCTGTAGTCTCCCAGCTTGTCTTTAGAGAGCTTGAAGAGCATGGACAGTATCGACGGGGCCATGTCTATTGCGGTCACCCCGTAATCCTCCAGGAGCCGGAAAAACTCTTTTACCCGGATCACCCCGTTGGAAAAGACCAGCGTGCTCCCGTTGTACAGACCCGCATAGGTGGTCCTGAGGCCGTGGCTGTGGGACAGGGGCATCGGGACGAGCTCCACGTTTTCCGGTCCCATGCGAACGGCGCCGCAGATGTTCTGGGCCACCGCCACGTTGTTCCGGTGGGATATCTCTATGCCCTTGGACTTTCCCGTCGTCCCCGTGGAAAAGAGGATCTCCGCAGTCTCCTCAGGTATCGGGAGCCTGAGGCCCATGGACTCCAGCGAGTCATCGGTGCCTTCGCGGTCCGCGGTGATCCCGGATATGAGCTGGAGGATCCGGCCCGTGTCCATGATCTCCAGGCCGGCAGGCGCCTTTGCGCTGCCCTTTTCGGTGGCGACGAACAGGGATGCCCGGGAATCCTCCGCGATCTGAGCGATGCGGGAGTCAGAAGCTCCTTTTTCCACAGGCACAAAAACGAGGCCCGCCAGCTGTACAGCCAGGGCCGTCACGATAAAGGCCACGTCCTGTGTGCACTCCACCATGACGTATCCGGAGAGATCCTCCAGATCGTATGCGAGGGCTTTCACAGACTTCCAGACCTTGCCGTAAGTGAGATCGGTCTTGCCGTCGCACAGGCACAGGCGGTCCTTGTGGCCGGGATCCCAGGCTCTGGTCGACAGGGCTTCCAGTATGGTGGAAAAGCTCTGGCGTTCCTCCCTGAGACCGCTGCTATTCAAGCTGTTGTCATTCAAAGTATGTCTCCATTCTGTTTGTGTCGTTCAGTGTCTCCGGGTCGGCAGGCGTAAGACAGGTGGGGAGCACCACGTCTGACCGGATCCCGGAAACGGTCAAAAAATATCAGCGGTGATATTTTACCACAACAGGGGGCTCGATTCATTGATTTTTCAAGGGAGAAACAAGGTGTAAGGCTAAAATAACGTGATGGAAATGGAAAGAAACGGTGAGGATACCTGTAACAAATTGAAAATGCATTCAGTAAAGAGTAAAATGCATTAGCTGAAAAGGGGGCGGAGAGCAGAGCGTGCTGCTCTCCCCACGACAGAAAATTTTGATGAAAAAAGAGAGGAACACAAATGGACACAAGCAGAATTATCGAGATCCTGGAAAGCGTAAAGGACGATCTGGATTACACCAAGGAGACGGCACTCATCGATGACGAGCTTCTGGATTCCTTCGACGTGGTGGCCATCATAGGATCCCTGTCCGACGAGTACGACGTCACGATCTCCGTAGACGACATGACTCCTGAGAACTTCAACTCCGCAGAGGCGATCGCCCAGATGGTGGACAGGCTCATAGAAGAGCAGAACTAGCCAGAATTAGCCGCCGAGCTGGATCATCCGGTCGATAGGTCTTCTCGAGCGGGTGATCACGTCCTCTGGCAGGACGATCTCCTCGCCGCCATCCCCGGCCACTGCGTTGTATACATCCACCAGGGTGGTCATCTTCATGTTGTAGCAGACGCAGTTTTCAGACAGGAGGTAGAACTTCTTGTCAGGGCACTGGAACTGCAGGTGCTGGACGATGCTGGCCTCCGTGCCGATGATGAACTCGCGGGCGGAGCTCTCTTCGGCGTATTTCATGATGCCGGTGGTGCTTCCCACGTAGTCTGCGAGCTCCACCACGGATGGCCTGCACTCAGGATGTACGAGCACAAGAGCTTCCGGGTGTGCGGCCTTCATCCGCTTCACGTCAGACGGGCCCGTGCGCATGTGGGTAGGGCATCCGCCGTTGTAGAACTTGAAATTCTTCTCCGGGCACTGTGCCTGGACCCAGGCCCCGAGGTTCGGGTCCGGGATGAAAATAATATTTTTATCAGGGAGAGCCCTGATTATCTTCACCGCCGATGATGACGTGACCACCACGTCCACGGCGGTTTTTAAATCCGCGGTAGTGTTGATATATGCCACCGTTGCGTAGCCGGGATACTCCTTCTGCATCTCCAGGACGGCGTCCCTGTCCATCTCCATGGCCATCGGGCACCCGGCCGTCGGGTTGGCGAGTATCACCCTTTTCTCAGGAGACAGTATCTTGCAGGTCTCCGCCATGAACCTCACACCCGCCATGACCATGGTGTCCTCTGGAGCGCCGGCCGCCTTCTTGCTGAGTGCGAAGGAGTCCCCGATGAAGTCCGCCACCTCCCAGATGTCCTGGCTCTGATAAGCGTGGGCGAGTATGCACACGTTCTTTTTCTTCTTAAGTTCTATTATTCTGTCCTGCAGTTCTCTTGTGTTCATGGAAAAAACCTTTCATCTATGTGCGCAGTCCTGCGGATCGCGTTTCTTTGTAGTTCTGCGGATCCTGCGGGGCGCCGCGGCAGTTGCCTGTGGTTTGTGAGCGGCCCATGGCGGCCCGTCCGCCGATCCCGGAGCCGGGACGCCGGTAAACAGATGTAAGTATAGTGGCGCAGACCTGTTGTGTCAAGACATATGTATAGCCATAATTTACATCTGTCTTGACAGCTCGATGTGCCGGCACTATAATACCTGTCGACCAGGCGGAGACACCGCCGGAAACCCGCGGAACTGCGGGAAGGAAAATGTTTTTTTCAAAGGAGACGAGAGGAATGAAGACGGATATCCTCATCATCGGCAGCGGCTGCTCCGGCCTGTATGCTGCACTGCAGCTGCCGGCAGACAAGAAGATCACGGTCATCACCAAGGAAGACCTGGAGAGCAGCGACTCCTACCTGGCACAGGGGGGCATCTGCATGCTGAAGGACGACGGTGATTACGACAGCTATTTCGAAGACACCATGAAGGCGGGTCACTACGAAAACGACCGCCAGTCCGTGGACATAATGATCCGCTCTTCTCAGAGCGTCATCAGGGACCTCATCGGCTACGGCGTCAGGTTCCAGCGCAGAGAGGACGGCTCTCTGGACTTCACCCGGGAGGGCGCCCACTCCCGCAAGAGGATCCTCTACCACGAGGACATCACGGGGGAGGAGATCACCAGCCACCTCCTGGCCAGGGTCAGGACCCTGCCGAACGTGGAGCTGCTGGAGTACACCACTATGCTGGACATCATCGAGAAGGACAACACCTGCTACGGCGCGGTCGTCCGCAGGAAGGACGGCTCCCTGGAAAAGATAGAGTCGTCTGTCACGGTGCTGGCCACCGGAGGGGTGGGAGGGCTTTTTGCCCATTCCACCAACTTCAGGCACCTCACCGGGGACAGCCTGGCCGTCGCCATCAGGCACGGAGTGGCCCTCAAGAACGTGAACTACATCCAGATCCACCCGACCACCTTCTACTCGGAAAAGCCCGAGGACAGGAGTTTCCTCATATCCGAGTCCGTCAGGGGCGAGGGCGCTAAGCTCCTGGACAAGAACGGGCACAGATTCACCAACGAGCTGCTGCCCCGGGATCTGCTGACCCAGGAGATCCGGAAACAGACCGCAAAGGACGGCACGAAGTTCGTCTGGGAGGACCTGCGGCCGATACCGCGGGACGTCCTGGAAAACCATTTTCCCAATATCGTCGAGCACTGCCGGGAAAACGGCTACGATCCCTTCACTCAGCCTATCCCTGTGGTGCCGGCCCAGCACTACTTCATGGGCGGCATAAAGGTGGATCACCAGAGCCGGACAACAATGAACCAGCTCTACGCCATCGGGGAGACCGCCTGCAACGGCGTCCACGGCAAGAATCGTCTCGCCAGCAATTCCCTCCTGGAGAGCCTGGTGTTCGCGAAGCGGGCGGCCCGGGACATCGAGGCCCGCTGGTCCGCCAACAGGGCGGATCCGGAGTTCGTGGCGAAGACGGACCTGTCTCAGTACAGCGATCCGGAGGCCCTGGAAAAGACATACTGCCGCCTCGTGGAGGACGCCATCGATGCGGCCAACAACGGGCAGCCGGCCGGAGCGGAGTACAGGTCAGCGTGAGGCGCGGGCGCCGTGCGCTTGAGCTGGTGAATTTCACCGCGGACGGGCGCCGTGCGCCTGATCTGGTGGATTTCGCCGCGGCCGTGCGCCTTGCGCCTGGGCCGCTGAGCCTAGCTGGAGCCGCGCCACCGCCGCAGTAAGGAAAACGCTCGACTGAGCCGCGATACTGCGAGGAACGAAAAAACTTTTTTCCAGGCGAGTCGCGGCATGAACGCGACACGGCACCGGAACGACGCCTACGCATCGCTGCACTGACGCACAAATGTGCGGGGGCACCACAGATGAAATGCGCACGCATACGCGTGCGCCACTGCGCTGACGCACGGCTGCCTGGACGCGCTGCTTACGCGGGCTGTTTAAGAGTGTTGCTAGCGCGCGCCACATGAGATTGCTGCTTGCGCGCATAAAGATAAAAGAAAGAGCAAAAATATAATGTACGATCCGATCACAATTAAACTCAACGTGGAGCCGCTTATCCTCAGCGCCTTGAGAGAAGACATCACCAGCGAGGACGTGTCCGCAAACTGCGTGATGCCCGAGGCGAAGAAGGGCACAGTTGACCTCATCTGCAAGGAGGACGGGGTCATCTGCGGCCTGCAGGTGTTCGAGAGGGTCTTCACACTGCTGGACGAAAACGTTGAGGCACGGTTCGACGTCTCCGACGGTGACGAAGTAAAGAGGGGCCAGAAACTGGGGACCCTCCGGGGCGACATGCGCGTGCTTTTGTCTGGAGAGCGGACCGCCCTCAATTTCCTGCAGAGGATGAGCGGTATAGCCACATTCACGAGGCACATGGCGGAGCTGCTGGACGGGACTTCCATCCGGCTGCTGGATACTCGGAAAACCACTCCCAACAACAGGATCTTCGAGAAATACGCAGTCCGCACCGGCGGCGGGAACAACCACCGCTACAACCTTTCCGACGGTGTCATGCTGAAGGATAACCACATCGGGGCCGCGGGCGGGGTCGCGGAGGCGGTAAAAAAGGCCAGGGAGTACGCGCCTTTTGTCCGCAAGATCGAGGTGGAGGTGGAAGACCTCGACATGGTGCGCGAGGCCGTCCGTGCCGGGGCCGACATCATCATGCTGGACAACATGGATCACGATTCAATGGAAAAAGCCGTAGAGATCATCTCGGGCAGAGCCGAGATCGAGATCTCCGGAAACGTCACCCCGGAAAAAGCCGCAGAGATCCGAGACCTGAAAGTAGACTATGTATCCAGCGGCGCCCTCACGCACTCGGCACCGATACTGGACCTCTCACTCAAACACATGCGCCCGCTGTGATCTTTCAGGCGCCGCCCTGGCGATGTGCGGGTGGTGTTCAGGCGGTGCCCAGGCACTGTGCGCAGACCACAGACATGTGTCTCCGCACTACGCGCTCGGGTGGTATTCGCGGCTGGCAGACTGCATAAATATCAACTTGTGAGGGAATCGCGGGTGACTGACGCCGGCATACTGCGGAAAAAACATAAATTTCCGGAATTGTAAATAGACAGTTCCGGAAATTTTCTGTACAAACGACCAGCACAGTTTTCAAAATGGGCTGTGGATTATTATTCATAATTTTAATTCCATATCACATACCCTTTTTCGGCGTTTCCCCTGGAACTTTTTCCCGCGACCGGAGACGCTGGCGAGACTCTGAATAGAAAAAGTATTATTATTCTGCCTTCAAGTGAGCACCGATCTCACCGCGTTGGTGTGATCAGTCTCATTGCTATCTTTTTGAGACTTTTGAATCTGATTCCTGTGACCATCTGGCAACTTCAAGCTGTAATGTCCAGTTTTGTATTACTCTGTTCTTATTTTCAGTTGATCGAGTCGGTAGGCTTTCCAGGGGAAACGCCGAAAATCGGCGTTTCCCCTGGAAAGCCCTCATCTCACAGAAGCGGTATCCGCAATTTCCTCCGGAATTGCGGATGTTCATATGCGATAAACTGCATAAATATGCTCAAAACACGATTCACCCAATGCCCCTATCCTTCTTGTCAGACACACTGGTCTCACCACTATATTTATTTACTATCATGTGACGCACAAATGAGACCCCAGGCATTCTAGAGCTCGGCGTTCATCATTCCGGACAGTACACTTTCAGAAATCGCATCTTTGCACTGCTCGCTGTGACTCCAGATCCGTTTTCAGAGCCGGTTCCGAGCAGTACAGATTTGGGTATCATGACTTAGTACTGCTTTTTGTCGCTCCGAATCAGCTTACGAAACCGGAAACGAGCAGTACAGATTTGGAAATCGCCACCCAGTACTGCTCGCCCGCGCTCCTGGCGAACCTGCACAACTCGATCTGTTCGAATTCCATCAAATAACTTTCTTCAATACAATCTTTCACGGTGTTGACTTTAGCACAGTAGAGTAGTAACATAGCGTCAACTTGGCACGTGGGCCTGAGGTGAGCAGGCGCCAACCTCGCGGAGCGACAAGTCATGTTTGCGTCAGACCCGCATAGCGGCAGTCAAAACCCGCGCCGCGACCAGATATTTTTTCAACGATTTTTTACAGGAGGACGAAGGCTGTATGGATCACAGAGAGAAGGACAAAGAGTACAGGGAGAATTTCTACAGGGCGATCCTGTCGCTGGAGACCCTGGACGAATGCGACGCTTTTTTCCAGGACGTGTGCACGATCAAGGAGTTCAACGACCTGATCCGCCGCCTGGAGGTGGCGAAGATGCTCTCAAACGGGAAGGTCTTCAACGAGATCAGCAAGGAGACGGGAATGAGCTCCACCACCATCAGCCGGGTGAACAAGTGCCTCAACTACGGCCCGGGAGGATACCGCATGGTGCTGGACAGATTGGAGAACAAATGATGAAAGATTACGCAGCCATCCTGAGCAGAAGTGAAAAAGCCATATACGACCTGCGCGACCTGTACCGGCGCCACGGCTACAGGCTTTTCAGGACGGGAAAATTCGAGGACTACCAGCTCTACAGCAAGAACCGGGACTTCCTCGGCAAGGACGGGATAATAACCTTCACCGACAACCGCGGGCGGATCATGGCCCTCAAGCCGGACGTCACCCTGTCAATCGCCAAGAACAGCCAGTACGCCCCGGACACCGTGGAGCGCTACTGCTACGACGACCAGGTCTACCGCATGAGCCGTGGAAAAGGAGATTTTCGCGAGATCGATCAGACCGGCGTCGAGTGCATCGGCGACCTCACCGAGGATCACGTCCTCGAGGTGATCCAGCTGGCGGTCAAGAGCCTGGAGGCCATCTCCGACGACTATGTCCTCACCATCTCCCACATGGGCATCGTGAGAGGCTTCATCTCCATACTCGGCCTGTCCGAAGACGCAGAGGAAAAAGTCCTCAGGGCCGTCGGCAACAAGAACTTCCACACCGCCGCCGCGGTCTGCGCCGGAGAGGGCGTGAGCAGATTCATGATCAGCAAGCTGGAGGAGCTCATCGCGACGAGCGGCACCATGGATCAGGTGCTCGGCTCCATCGAGGACCTGGCCATGAACCAGGAGATGGAAAAGGCCGCCCGCGAGCTCCGCAGGATCCAGGAGGCACTGGACAGCACGGGGCTGGCGAAAGCGGGGGCGATACGCTTCGACTTTTCCATGGTCAACGACATGGGATACTACAACGGAGTGATCTTCCAGGGATTCGTGAGAGGCGTTCCATATGCCGTCCTTTCCGGTGGCCGTTACGATAACCTCATGGAAAAGATGGGGCGTAAGGGCGGAGCCATCGGTTTTTCCGTGGACATCTCGGCCCTCGAGGATAACAGCCAGGAGGCTGGAGCCGCAGTAGCCGGCGAAGGAGCATCTACTGGCACTGGAGTCGCGATCGCAGGCGCAAAAAAAGCCGAAATGAAGGCCGGTGCCGCAACTGAAGGCAGGCAGATGATCAACGTGGCCCTCCCTAAGGGCCGCCTGGGTGAAAAGGTCTACAGCATGTTCGCCGCCGCGGGCTACGAGGCCCCCGAGCTGCTGGACCCGGGCAGGAAGCTGATATTCACAAACGAAGAGGCGGGAGTGAGCTTTTTCTGGGTAAAGCCTTCCGACGTGGCGATCTACGTGGAGCGGGGAGCCGCAGACGTGGGCGTCGTGGGAAAAGACATTTTGCTGGAGGGCGGCAGCGACGTTTACGAGCTCCTGGACCTGGGCATTGGCAGGTGCCGCATGATGGTGGCCGGCCCGAAGGACTGGGAGGACAACACCGACAGGACCCTGAGAGTCGCCACGAAGTTCCCGAGGATCGCATCGAAGTACTACACCGACAGGAGCCGGGACATCGACATCATCAAGCTGAACGGGTCCATAGAGATCGCCCCTATCCTGGGTCTGAGCGACGTGATCGTGGACATAGTTGAGACCGGGAACACCCTCAGGGCCAACGATCTGGAGCCCAAGGAAAAGATCGTGGACATCAGCGCCAGGTTCATCGCCAACAAGGCCATATACAACTTCAAGTCCGGGGAGATCGGCAGGATCGTGTCGGCGCTGAGCGAGTCGGTGGCAGCGACGGGGACCTCGGAAACGCCGAAGGCACAGAAAGCGTGATCCCCGCAGGAACGGATGATCAGAAGAAAATTACACGGCCGCGGCCGGGCGACCATCTACAGTGCTGGTTACAATACCAGCCGCCGCGCATATAACACAGAAGAGAAAGGAAGATCCATGATCCGGATAATGAGATACGGGCAGGACGAGGCAGAGAAGATATTTTCCAGGACCCGGATGCCTGCCGACGTTGAGGACATCGTAAAGGGGATAATCAAGGATGTCCGGGAAGGCGGAGACGCCAGCATCAGAGAATACAACAAGCGATTCGACGGCTTCGATTATGAGGACTTCAAGGTGAGCCAGGCCGAGATAGACCGGGCTTTCGAGGAGGTCGACCCGGAATTCCTGGAGGTCCTGAAAGAAGCTGCAGAGAACATCAGGGCATTTCACAGCAACCAGGTACGCAGGGGCTTTCAGATGGAAAAAGAGGACGGCATCGTCCTCGGCCAGAAGGTCCTCCCCATCCAGAAGGTGGGCATCTACGTTCCGGGAGGCACGGCAGCCTATCCGTCCACGGTCCTCATGAACTGCATCCCCGCAAAGCTGGCGGGCTGCAGCGAGATCGTGATAACCACGCCGGCCACTGGCGGCAAGGTAAACCCTAACATACTTGCCGCCGCCCACATCGCCGGAGCCACGCAGATCTTCAAGGTGGGAGGAGCCCAGGCCATCGCCGCCCTGGCATACGGCACCGAGACCGTCCCGCAGGTGTACAAGATCGTGGGCCCTGGCAACGCCTTCGTGGCTGAGGCAAAAAAGCAGGTCTTCGGACAGGTCGCCATCGACATGATCGCCGGCCCGTCTGAGATACTCGTGCTGTCGGACGGAAAGACCAGGCCTGACTTCCTGGCGGCGGACATGCTGTCCCAGGCGGAGCACGACAAGTTCGCCAGCGCCGTCCTGATCACAGACTCCCGGGAGCTGGCTGGGAACGTGGCACAGGAGATCGAAAAGCAGCTCCAGACCCTGCCGAGGCAGGAGATCGCAAGGGCTTCCATAGAAAACAACGGGAAGATCATCGTCACCGACGACCTGGAAAAGGCCGTGGAGGTCTCCAACGAGATCGCTCCGGAGCACCTGGAGCTGTGCGTAGAGGAGCCTTTCGAGCTGCTGGAAAAAGTCACCAACGCCGGGTCGGTATTCCTCGGCAGGGACTGCCCTGAGGCGCTTGGCGACTATTTCGCCGGACCGAACCACACCCTGCCTACGAGCGGCACCGCGAAGTTCTACAGCCCGCTCGGGGTAGATGATTTTGTGAAGAGAATGCAGTATTCTTATTACACACCGGAAGCGCTCGACAAGGCGGCGGACAAGATCGCCTGCTTTGCGGAAAAAGAGGGTCTCGGCGGCCACGGCAGGAGCGCGGTGATCCGTAGCAGGAACCGCGGGAAGTAAAGGTGTCGCATCTGGTGTGAAAGGATGAAACTTTTTACATATTGTGTGAAGGAGATACGATGAGCAGATTTCTGAAAGAACGATACCAGGGCTTCCAGTCTTATACACCTGGGGAGCAGCCGCAGGATCAGGAGTACATCAAGCTGAACACCAACGAGTCTCCGTATCCGCCGGCGCCGGGTGTGATCAGCGCCCTTGATGAGACGGACTTCGAGAGACTCAGGCTGTATCCCGATCCCACGGGGCGCCGGCTCAAGGAGAAGATCGCGAAGCTTTACGGGGTCAGGCCGGAAAACGTCTTTCTGAGCAACGGCTCCGACGACATACTGAACTTCGCTTTTCTCGCATTTAACGACGACGATGACACACTTCTTTTCCCGGACATAACATACAGCTTCTACAAGGTCATCGCCGGTCTCCACGGCGTGAACTACAGGGAAGTGCCGCTGAAGGAGGACATGACAGTGGACGTGGAGGCCTTCTGCGAGGAGTCCTCCAACGTGGTGATCCCGAATCCGAACGCCCCGACAGGCATGACCCTGGGACTGGATGCTATCAGGGAGATCGCGAAGGCCAACTCCAACCACATCGTGCTCGTGGACGAGGCCTACGTGGACTTCGGTGCGGAGACCGCGATCCCTCTCACGAAGGAGCTGGACAACGTGCTGGTGTCCCAGACCTTTTCCAAGTCAAGGAGCTTCGCCGGAGGAAGGCTGGGGTTCGCCATCGGCGACGAGGGCGTCATCAGGGATCTGGAGATGATCAAGTACTCTACGAATCCTTACAACGTGAACACACTGTCCCTCATACTGGCGGAGGCGGCGATCGACGAGAATGATTATTATGTCGCCAACTGCAGGAAGGTCGCGGAGACCAGAGAGGCGGCGGAAAAGGCCCTGAAGGCCCTCGGCGCGGAGGTGCTCCCGTCGAAGGCAAACTTCATCTTCGCCAGGTTCCCGGGTTTTGAGGGGCAGGAGATATACAGCCAGCTGAAGAAGCGGGGCATCCTGGTGCGCCACTGGGAGCAGGACAGGATCAGGGACTGGTCCAGGATCACCGTGGGCACACCGGAGCAAATGGAAAAGCTCGTCGACATGCTTAAGGAGATAATGAAAAAATGAGGAACGCAGAGGTAAACAGGGAGACCGCCGAGACCAAGATCAGCCTTTGGCTGGACCTCGATGGCAGCGGAAAGACGGACATCGCCACCGGGTGCGGGTTCATGGATCACATGCTGACACTTTTTGCCGCCCACGGCAGGTTCGACCTGATGATAAACGCCTCGGGAGACACCTACGTGGACTACCACCACCTGGTGGAGGACCTGGGGATCTGCATGGGGCAGGCACTGGACGAGGCCCTCGGAGACCGGAGGGGCATCACGAGATACGGCGAGAAGATCCTGCCGATGGACGAGGCCCTGATCCTCACGGCCGTTGACATCAGCGGAAGGGCCTTCCTGGACTACAGGCTCGAGGGCCTGACCCAGAAGGTGGGTGACTTCGACACGGAGCTGGCCAGGGAATTCATGGCAGCCCTGGTGAGGAACTCGGCCATCACCCTGCACATAAGGCAGCTGGCCGGCGAAAACACACACCATATCCTCGAGGGCATGTTCAAGAGCTTCGGGAGGTCGCTGTCGCAGGCCGTGTCCATAGAGGCGGGAAGGGAGAACGAGATCCCTTCCACAAAGGGTATGATTTAAGGACATAGGAGCGTCTCATGATTGGAATCATCGATTACGGACTGGGAAATCTCTTTTCCCTGCAGTCTTCAATAAAGGAGATCGGAGAGGAGGCCGTGGTCACCAGGGATCCGGAGGAGATCCGGCGGGCCGACAGGCTGATACTCCCGGGAGTAGGCGCCTTCCGCGACGCCGCTGCACTCCTGGCGAAGGACGGCCTCGGCGATCTCGTCAAGCAGGAAGCCGCCGGCGGAAAGCCGCTGCTGGGGATCTGCCTCGGCATGCAGCTCCTTTTCGACAAGGGCTTCGAGTACGGTGAGTACGACGGCCTAGGCCTCATCCCCGGAGAGATAAGAGACATCAGGGAGAGGATACCGGAGGGCCTGAAGGTCCCTCACATCGGCTGGAACGGGCTGCAGATCAGAGACCGGAAAAACCCTCTTTTCGATGGAGTGAACGACGGCGACTGCGTCTACTTCGTTCACTCCTACAGCGCCGTGACCCCAAAGGAAAACGTGCTCGCCACCACCGAATACGGCGGCGTGCTCACGGCGGCGGCAGCCAGAGGGAACGTCATGGGCTGCCAGTTCCACCCGGAAAAAAGCGGTACCGTTGGTCTGAGGATCCTGCGGAACTTCGCAGAGAAAGGACGGATCAGATGATAATTCTCCCCGCAGTTGACATGTACGAGGGAAAGGCCGTCAGGCTCTACAAGGGAGACTACGACCAGATGACGGTATACGACGACCGCCCGGTGAACACCGCGATGAAGTTCCGGGATGCCGGCGCTCAATGGATCCACCTTGTGGACCTGCAGGGGGCCCGGGACGGAGGCACTCCGAACATGGGCGTCGCCCGGGAGATCCTGGAAAAGACGGGTCTCAGGGCGGAGATCGGCGGCGGCATCCGCTCGATGGAAGTCATAAAGGCTTACATGGATGCCGGGTTCAGCCGCGTGATCCTCGGGACGGCCGCGGTCACGGATCAGGAGCTCCTGAAGGAGGCGGCTGACCTGTATGGCCCGGGCATCGCGGTCGGGGCCGACATAAAGGACGGCTTCGTCGCCATAAAAGGCTGGAAGGAAAAGTCTGAATATACTCTCGAGGACTTCTGCGAAAGGATGGCGGCCCTGGGAGTCGGGACGATCATATGCACCGACGTCTCCCGGGACGGGGCCATGAAGGGCACCAACCGCCAGATGTACAAGGGCCTGACAGCTAGATTTTCTTCTGTCGATTTCGTGGCCAGCGGCGGGGTCTCCTCTATAGAGGACGTGAAGGCCCTGCGGGACATGGGCATGTACGGTGCCATAATCGGAAAGGCCTGGTATACGGGGGCGATAGACCTCAAGGAGGCCATTGCGGCAGCTGCCGGCACTGAACCCGGCACAGAAACGGGCGCCGCGGCTGCCGACACTGAGGAGGAATAGCATGATCACAAAGAGGATAATCCCATGCCTGGACGTGAAGGACGGCAGGGTGGTAAAAGGCGTGAAGTTCAAGGGCCTGTCAGACGTGTCGTCTCCCGTCGAGCTGGGCCAGTATTACAGCTCCATGGGTGCCGACGAGCTGGTCTTCTACGACATCACGGCCTCGGCAGAGGGCAGGAAGCTCTTTACGGATATCCTGCGCCAGGTGGCTTCAAAAATTTTCATTCCCCTCACAGTTGGCGGTGGCATCAGCTCCATCGATGATTTCGACAGGGTGCTGAAGTGCGGCGCCGACAAGGTGAGCGTGAACTCCGGCGCCATCAGGGATCCTGAGCTCATCAGGGAGGCCGCAGAAAAATACGGAGACCAGTGCGTGGTCCTCTCCGTGGACGTGTCCCTGGTGGACGGCCAGTATCGTGTCTTCGGCCGCGGCGGCAGAGACGACACGGGCCTCGATGCCATCGATTGGATACGAAAAGGTGTCTCACTCGGCGCCGGCGAGGTGGTGGTGAACTCCATAGATACCGACGGGGTGAAGCAGGGCTTCGACCTGCCGCTCCTGAAAAAGGTGTGCGATGCCGTGAACGTTCCCGTCATCGCCAGCGGGGGCGCGGGGTCCATAGACGATTTCAAGGAGCTTTTCCGGGAGATCCCGACAGTGGACGCGGGTCTTGCCGCATCCATCTTCCACTTCGGAGAGGTGGAGATCCCCGAGCTGAAAAGACAGCTGTCCGAGAGCGGCATCAACGTGCGGATGACTGGCTTCTGATGATCGCCGCCGGGCGCATGCCCGCGGGCTGGCGCAGACGTGCATGGCTGTGAGAGCCACACCCACGCGGATATCCGCGAGCGGGCGCACCGCCGAAAGATTTTTTCCCTGAAAAATGCGGCGAGACAGCAGCGACGGGAAAATACAAGATACAAAACACAAAATACGAAACGCAAAGACGAAAACGCAGAGGAAGACGCGATGGAAACTTTTTTCAACATAGACGAACTGAAATTCGACGACAGGGGGCTCATCCCCGCCATCACCATCGAGGCCGGGACCCACAGGCTCCTGATGCAGGCCTACATGAACAGGGAGAGCATCGAAAAGACCGTTGAGACCGGGCTCGCCACCTACTGGAGCCGCTCCCGCCAGGAGCTGTGGTGCAAGGGCGAGACCAGCGGCAACTACCAGCACGTGGTGTCTATCACCGCGGACTGCGACCGGGATTCCCTGGAGCTGGTGGTGGTGGCCGACGGCCCCGCATGCCACACCGGCGAGTACTCGTGTTTCCACGAACCGCTGTGGAAAAACCCGGAGCTCGAGGACTTTACGATGGAGGACCTGATCCAGCTCATCGACGGCCGCCGGACGTCGCCGAAGGAGGGGTCGTATACAACATATCTGTTCCAGAAGGGCCGGGAGAAGATTTTGAAAAAGGTGGGCGAGGAGTCCACGGAGGTCATCATCGCCGGAGCCACGGACGACAAGGCCGAGACCATCTACGAGATCTCGGATCTGGTGTACCACGTGATGGTGCTCATGATCAACATGGGGATCTCCCTGGAGGACATCAGGCAGGAGCTGGCCTCCCGCCACGTGATCGACCACAAGGTGAAGCAGGAGAAGATGACGAAGTAATGCCTATCACTACGAATTTCCACACCCACACGAAATACTGCGACGGAAAAAGCTCCCCCGAGGAGATCGTGCTCCAGGCGCTGAACCTTGGAATGACGCGCCTGGGCTTTTCCGGCCACGCATACACGCCTCACGATCCGAGCTACGCAATGAGCCCTGAGACCGCCGCGGCCTACGCCGGGGAGATCCGGGGGCTCCAGGAAAAGTACGGGAACAGGCTCGAGATACTCTGCGGCCTGGAGCTGGACTATTTTTCGGAGCAGGACATGGCCGGGTTCGATTATTCCATTGGCTCTGTTCACTACGTTTTCAGGCGGGCGGCTTCGGATGGAACGGCTGCCGGGAAGGCGATCGCTGGCGCGCCGGCTTCCAACGCATCTGACGCATCTGCGGCTGATACGGCTGTGCCGGCGGTTGCTGACGCGCCGGAGTCCGTGATTTTCGCCGATGGGGGCTGGTATATCCCAGTGGACGAATCGCCGGAGGTCCTGAGCTGGGCTATCGAAAACCTCTACGATGGAGATCCATACAGCCTTGTTGAGGACTTTTTCAGCCAGGAGGCCGATGTGATACGGAAGACTCGCTGCCAGATCATCGGCCACTTCGACATCATCACGAAGTTCCAGGAAAAGGCGCCTCTGTTCGACGAGGCTCATCCCCGCTACGTGGCCGCCTGGCAAAAAGCTCTCGCCGCCCTCCTGCCCGCAGGCGTCCCTTTCGAGATCAACACAGGTGCGATCTCCAGAGGTTATCGCACCTCCCCATATCCGTCACTGGATATCCTGAAGGCGATTCACGACGGGGGCGGCTCGATCGCGTTTTCCAGCGATTCCCACGAAAAGTCCACCCTTCAGTTCTGGTTCCCGGAGGCCGCAGACCTGGCGCGCCGGGCGGGGTTCGCCAAACATGTCGTACTGGGAAAAAATGGATACGAAGAAATGGAAATCTAGCGAGGCCTGGCGAGAAGATCCGGGCGTCGATCTTGATGTTGATATTATTTGTTATATGATATATGTTGCGATATACCCGGAGGGGGTATATCGCTTCTTCTTTTATGTGGAAGGAGGAGCTTTTCCAGGGGAAACGCCGAAAAAACCATTTCTTCCTGGAAAATATTTTCCGAGCCGCCCTGAAGAAAGAAACTATCGATACACAATTAGAGAGTTACGCCACACGTGAGTTTTAACTTCACCGCTCCTAAAGCCTGGGTCACATCTATTGGTCACAAATTAATAGATACTATATCTGCGAGACATTCAGCTGTGACAAATTCCGGAAACAGATCAAATATACCCCCAGCGACCAGCTGCGATCCAGCTGTGGGGCGGAAATTTTCCAGGGGAAACGCCGATTTTGGCCATGTGTAATGGAATCAAATTTACGCATAAATATTCATGCAATGATTTAGTGATGGCACTCGCCATTTTTGCAAAAATCCTTCAATATTTATTTCTGTACTCCTCAGTTTCAAACAATAAACCTGGTGTAAGCAGTACAGATAACGGAAGCACTGGCTCGCGCCAGTCCCAAAAACAAACGAAAGCACTGGCTCTCGCCAGTGCTCCCTTTCTTTCTTGATTCTTGATCTTTGTGGCCTGTTTCTCGCGACTCCAACATCGTGACTCGATTCGCCGTCATCCGCAGGTCCGCCACCTGCCGCAGGTCCGCCACCTGACGCGACCCCAACGATCACCGCTGCCCGCGCTGCCGCGACTTTTCCAGCCATCTCTAGCTCTCTAGCTGAAAGCCATCTCTAACTGAAAGCCGCCTCTAGCTGTAGCTCTCAGAGGCTTCCTTGTCGGATACCGGCTCGGACGTCTGTGTGTTTCCGGAGCTCGAGCTCTGCGAAGAGCTGGAGCTCTGTGACGAATCAGATGAGCTGGAGCTGCTTGAGCTGGAGCTCGTGCTCGCCCCTGTCGCCTGAGTCTCGCCGTAAGGGCTTCCGCCATATCTCACTATTACAGGCGTGCCTACCGACAGCATGCTGTACAGCTGGGCCGCCGCAGAGGTCGGCATGTTGATGCAGCCGTGGGATCCGTTGTTCTTGTAGATCGTGCCGCCGAAGCTGCTCCTCCAGGAGGCGTCGTGGAATCCGATCTGTCCTCCGATGAAGGACATCCAGTAGCTAACGTAGCTCACGTAGTCGTCGCCCTTGAGCTTCTGATTTCTGGTCTTGTTGTTTACGGTGAAGACTCCGGTAGGAGTTCCGTGGCCCGCTGCCAGGTTTCCGCTGACGATAGGGGACTGGAACACCACCTGTCCATCCTTGAAGTAGAACAGCCTCTGTGCCGTCAGGTCAACGTATACATAAGTGCCGTCGACTCCGTAGGCAGCCTTCTGCACGTGGACCGTAGCAGTCGCCTTGGCTTTGTTGCCGGACTTGTCCGTGGCCACGGCCTTGACCTCGTAGTCTCCCGGCGTGCTCAGATCCACCTTGGAAGAATCCACAGTTATCTCAGGCGTGTCGATGTTGTCGGTGGCCTCGAACATGGACTTGTAGTCGACATTCTTCTGTCCCGCCAGCACCGATTTGTCCTCGGTCTTGGTGAACTCAGGCGCCACCTTGTCCAGCACCCTCACCGTGATGGTCTTGAACTTCTCGCCTTCGTACCTGATAGTGAGCTTGTACTCGCCGACCTTGTCGTACTCCTGGCCGTCCACCTTGTCACCGGTATACTGGATCTTCGTGTTTTTCAGGACGTAGCTCTTGTCCTTGCTGCTCAGGCCCTCCAGGTCTACGTAGTCCTTCGCGTCGGTGGAGATCACCGTTCCGTACTTCACCTTGAGGGTGTTCACATCGTATTTAGCTTTCAGTTTCAGATTCGGGTTGCCGAAGCTGAAGCCCACCGCAGTGGCCGCGACGAGCACCGCCAGAACGCAGACCTTGGCAGCCCTTCCGAATTTTCTTTTTTTCATTAAGATCATCCTCTCCGCCCGCGGGCGATATCAGAGAAACGCCGGAGGAAAAGCCCTCCCGGCAGTTCGTTCGGCGTACAACAAAAAGTATCGCGCCGAAGCACAACATTGGAAGTAATTATATATCCAATGTTGTAAAATAGCACGTCATTATATGGAAAAGAAAAAAATATTTCGTGTTCGGGAGGCCTGCGGGGCCGTGGAGTTATTTTAAAGTGACTCGTTCGCTCTGCCCAGGCTCTGTCCGGCCTGCCCGGCGTGACGGGACCGCCTTTTCCAGACCCGCATCAGCCATCGCGTCACCCAGGCCGCTTTATTGAGAGCTCTCCCCGAATATGGTAAAATTTCAAGTGTTTTTCAAAATGAAGAGACATGGAAAAACGCGGAAGGGGGATGCAATGGGACTGAATGATACACCCGGCGCGAGCCGGTTCACGATCGGGATATTCGGAAAGAGAAACGCGGGGAAATCTTCCCTCATCAACAGCTTGACGGGGCAGAGCATCGCCCTGGCCTCCAGCGTGCCTGGCACCACCACGGACCCGGTGTACAAGGCCATGGAGATCCTTCCCATAGGGCCGGTGATGCTCATCGACACCGCAGGGCTCGACGACCAGGGAGAACTGGGGGCTCAGAGAGTGGAGAAGTCAATGGAGGCCCTGCGGAAATGTCACCTGGTGGTCTTCGTGGCCCACTCCGACGACAAGCCGGACCCGGATCCTGAGGACAGCACCTGGAACCTGGCGAACTACTTGGACGAGGAGGAAAACTCTTTTCTCGACCAGATGGACAGGCGGAAGATCCCGTATGTGGTGGCCGTAAACAAGATGGGCGAGGCGACGGACCGCCTGAACGAGAAGCTCGGCCGGAAGAACCTCGTTTTCACAGACGCCGACCTCAGGCTCGGAATGGATCGGCTCAAGAAGGCCCTCATAGACAACTCGGACCGCACTGAAGAAGAGCCGGGCCTCACGGACGGCCTCATCCAGGCGGGGGACCTGGCGGTCCTGGTGACACCTATAGACACGGCAGCACCTAAGGGCAGGATGATACTCCCGCAGCAGCAGGTGCTGAGAGACATCCTGGACAAGGGCGCCTACGCCGTGGTGACGAGAGAGGGCGAGCTGGATCAGGCCCTCCATGCCCTCGGGAAAAAGCCGCGGGTGGTCATCACCGATTCCCAGGCCTTCAGGCTGGTGGACAAGATCGTGCCTGACGACATGGAACTCACGTCCTTTTCGATCTTGTATGCCCGACAGAAGGGCAGGCTCGAGGACATGGTGAAGGCGGCCAGGGCCCTGGGAGACCTCCAGCCGGGGGACAAGGTCCTCATCGCCGAGGCCTGCACGCACCACCGCCAGAAGGACGACATAGGAACGGTTAAGCTCCCGAGGCTCATCCGCTCCATACAGCCGGAGGCGGACATCCAGATGCATTCCGGGCATTCTTTCCCGGAAAACATCCGCGACTACAAGGTCATCGTCCACTGCGGCGCCTGCATGCTGAACAGGCCTGAGGTCCAGTACAGGCTGGACTACGCGGAGGAAAAGGGCGTGCCGATGACCAACTACGGCCTCACCATCGCCTATTGCACGGGCATCCTCAAGAGGGCCGTGGCGCCTTTCGGCATCCTGCTGTAAGAGCGCAGGCCCGGGAGACCCTGGAAAAAATTTCCCCGCGAGCTCGGGGGATCGCCGGCGCCTTGACAGGCGTGGCACGTGCCGACAGAACAGACAGATAAGATAGAAACAGATAAACCAAACAGCGACATGAAAGGGGACAGAAGACATGACTGCAAAGACAGGAAGCATTTCTGCTTCAAATGAACCCATCGAAGAACCGATCGAGTACGAGCACTTCGATCCCGCAGACGCTACAGATGCCACTGTGCAGTGGATCCGCCAGTGGTTCCAGGAAAACGGCCCGGGATGCAACGCGGTCATCGGCATCAGCGGCGGAAAGGACAGCTCCACCGTTGCCGCCCTCCTCAAGGAGGCCCTCGGAACGGACAGGGTCATCGGCGTCCTGATGCCGAACGGCACACAGAGCGACATCGACATGGCCCAGAAGCTGGTGGACCACCTGGGGATCCGCCACTACACCATCAACATCCACGACGCCTACGAAGGCCTCATGGGAGAGCTGGAGGACAAGCTCCCGGAGATCGGAAGGGACACTAAGATCAACCTCCCGGCAAGGCTCAGGATGTCAACGCTGTACGCTGTCGCTCAGTCCAACAACGGCCGCGTTGCCAACACCTGCAACCTCTCCGAGGACTGGGTGGGATACTCCACCAGGTACGGAGACGCCGCCGGTGATTTCAGCCCGTGCAGCTCCTTCACCACCGCGGAGATCAAGGCGATAGGAAGCCACCTCGGACTCCCGGACGACCTTGTGGAAAAGGTCCCGACCGACGGCCTCAGCGGCCTCACCGACGAGGACAAGCTGGGCTTCACCTACAAGGTCCTGGACCGCTACATCCGCACCGGAGAGATCGAGGACAAGGACACGAAAGCGAAGATCGACAGGATGCACAAGATGAACCTGTTCAAGCTCAAGTACATGGACAGCTTCGTATACAAGCCGGAATAGACACAGAAACCGAAACACAGGATTTTTTATGATTTACAGCATTTTACAGATAGTACACAACGGCCTGTTCCTCGCCGCGGCGGTCGCCTGGCTCATCGCACAGGTCATGAAGATCGCCATCGCCTCGGTGAAGAGGGGCGGCTTTTCCCGCGACCTCCTCACCAGCTCCGGGGGCTTCCCGAGCTCCCACTCCGCAACAGTGGCGGGCCTCACGGCAATGGCAGTGAAGATCTACGGCTGGGATTCCGAGATCTTCGCAGTCTGCTTTTTCCTGGCCATGATCGTCATGTACGACGCGCTGGGAGTCCGGGCGGAGACCGGAAAACAGTCCGCGGTGCTGAATTGCCTCTGGAGAGAGCATCCCGAGCTTTTCGCGGAAAAGTCCCCGGAAAAAGAGACCGACGCCACCGCGGAGGCTGGCGGCGAGCCGCAGGATGAACCCCCTGAGGAGCTCTATGAAGATCCTGAGATCGAAGCAGAGATCCGGGAGATCCCGGCGGAGGGCCGCAGGCTCAGCAGGAGCGAGCGCCACATGGAAGAGGAGAGAAAAGAGAAGGAAAAGGAACGTGCGTCCCGCGAGCTTAAACGGGAGAAGCGCGAGATGAGGCGTGAGCCGAAGACCGGCGACAGGCCGGAAGACCTTTTTCCATTAAACGAAAACACCGGCCATACGCTTCCCGAACTCATCGCCGGACTGGCCATCGGAGTGATCGTGGCTATTATAATGCCTGTGTTCTAGGTGAAAGGATCGTATCATAATGAAGAAACACTACATCGCTGAACTTAAGACCGGAGAGGAGTTCGCAGACTATTTTCTGGTGAAGTCCTCTGACATTCGAGTCGGGGGCAACGGCAAGCAGTACCTGGACCTGACCCTGGCGGATTCCTCCGGTGAGATAAGCGCCAAGAAGTGGGACATTGACGAGGGCGAGCTGCCGAGGCTCCAGGCCCTGAAGGAAGGCCTGACCGTGGCGGTGAAGGCCGACGTCAAGGAGTGGAAGGGCTCAAAGCAGCTGCGGGTCATGAAGATCCGTGAGACCAACGTGGGCGACATGTTCGAGCTCAGGGACCTGGTGAAGGCCGCCCCGGAGCCGTCCGAGGAGATGTACGACTACATAATCAGCCGCATCAGCGCCTTCGAGGATCAGGAGCTGAAGGAGCTCTGCCTGGGACTCTACCAGGAAAACAAGGAAAGGCTCATGTATTATCCCGCGGCGGCCAGCAACCACCACGCGGAGTACGGCGGGCTGCTGTACCACGTAAAGCGCATGATGATGATGGGCGAGCGGGCCTGCGAGGTGTACACGAACCTTTCCAGGGACCTTCTCCTGGCCGGGGTCGCCATACACGACATCGAGAAGCTCAACGAGATAATCTCAGACAAGAACGGGATCTCCCCGGGGTACTCCCTGGAGGGGAACATGCTGGGGCACATAGTCCAGGGCGTCACCCTCATTCACGAGAGGTGCGAGAAGCTGGGCATCGGAGAGGAAAAGACCATTCTCCTCGAGCACATGGTGCTCTCCCACCACTACGAGCCGGAGTTCGGCAGCCCGAAAAAACCCCTTTTCCCGGAGGCCGAGATGCTCCACTACCTGGACATGGTGGACGCCAAGATGTTCGACATGGAGGAATCCCTGAACGGCGTAGAGCCTGGAGAGTTCGGACCGAAGGTGTGGACGCTGGATAACAGGCGGATCTACAAGAGGACCTTTTAGCCATGACCGAGACGAAAGAGGGGAAGATCACCCGCGTCATATTCAATAACAGCAGCAACGGGTACACCGTTGCCAACTTCGAAACTGCCGACGAGATGTTCACCATCACGGGCAGTTTTCATGTTGTAAACAGCGGGGCGAGATACCGGATCACCGGGGAGTTCCGGACCCACAAGAAATACGGAGAGCAATTCGAGGTGAAGTCCTACGAGGAGATCCTCCCCGAGGGAGAGGAGGGGATCAGGGTGTTCCTGGCCTCGGACAACATCCGGGGCATCGGGAAAAAGACCGCTGACCTCATCGTGGACGCTTTCGGGGAAAAGTCCCTCGACGTCATCGAGAACGATCCCGAGCAGCTCCTCAAGATCAAGGGCATCGGCAGGAAGACGCTGAAAAACATCGTGGAGTCCTACCAGGAGACCCGGGACTTCGCCCACGTGTACCGCGACTTGTCGGACCTTGGCATCGATCTGTCTCAGGCCGTGAAGATATACAAGCTCTACGGCTCCGAGGCACTTTCAATAATTAAGGAAAATCCCTATCAGCTCGCCGACGACATCTACGGCATCTCCTTCAAGAAGGCCGACGAGATCGGCGTCCGCCTCGGCATCGACGAGAACAGCCCCTTCCGCATACGGAGCGGAATAAAATACGTCCTGGCGGATTTTGCAGGAAATGGAAGCACCTACATGTCGAAGGACCAGCTGAAGCTGAAGACCATCGACCTCCTGGACACCACAGGAGATCAGGTGGACGAGTGCCTCGGCGCCATGGCCTTCGAGGGTGAGATCCAGACGGACACCGTGGACGGGACTCCGGCCATATATCTTTACAACTACTACATGGCGGAGCAGGAGACCGCCCACAACCTGAAGCGCCTGATGGACGCCACCGTGGATGCGATCCCCGCGAACATCGAAAACCTGATAAACGCCGCTGAGTCCGGAGAGCAGATCCAGCTTTCCCCGGAGCAGAGAAAGGGCGTCCGCCTCGCCATCGAGAGCAATGTCTCCATCATCACCGGCGGTCCGGGCACCGGAAAGACCACGATGATAAACACCATCATAAAGATCCTGGACGACCTGGGCATCAAGGCGGCCATAGCAGCACCGACCGGCCGGGCCGCGAAGCGGATCACCGAGACCTCCGGAGTTCCCGCGAAGACCATTCACCGCCTCCTGGAATACGTCTATTCCGAGGACGAGGACGAGATGCAGTTCGGCAGGGACTACGAAAATCCCATCGAGGAAAGGGCGGTCATCATCGACGAGGCGTCCATGATCGATCTCCTGCTGATGGATGCGCTCCTGAAGGCTATAAAAAGCGGCTCCCGCCTCATTATGGTCGGCGACGTGGACCAGCTGCCTCCGGTGGGAGCGGGCAACGTCCTCAGGGACATGATACAGAGCGAGTACATCCCTACGGTCAGGCTCAAAAAGATCTTCCGCCAGGCCAACGAGAGCCTCATAGTGGTGAACGCCCACCGCATAAACGACGGCGAATACCCGTATACCAACGAAAAAGACAAGGACTTTTTCATGATGCACCGGAACTCCGAGGAGGAGATACTGGAGACCGTGGAAGAGCTGGTCTCCGGCAGGCTCGAGGCCTACTACGACTTCATAGATTCGCCGGGGGACATACAGGTGCTGACCCCAACCCGGAAGGGCCTGCTGGGGACGGCCTCCCTCAACGCCCGCCTCCAGGCCGCGCTCAACCCGCCGGCTGAGGACAAGGAGGAGATGAAGGCGCGGAGCCGCCTTTTCCGGGAGGGCGACAAGGTCATGCAGACGAAGAACAACTATTCGCTCGAGTGGCGGAGCAACGTGGACTTCCAGACGGGAAAGGGCGTCTTCAACGGCGACATGGGCACTGTCACCAGCATCGACAAGGCCGCCGACACCGTGACCGTCCAGTTCGACGACCGCTTCGTGGTCTACGATTCCATGGACCTGGAGGAGCTGGACCTGGCCTACGCCATCACGGTCCACAAGGCCCAGGGCAGCGAGTTCCCGGCGGTGGTAATGCCGATGAACTGGTGCCCGCCACTCCTGCAGACCAGGGATCTCCTGTACACCGCGGTGACCAGGGGCAAAAAACTCGTCGTTCTGGTGGGCTTCCAGCGCTGCGTCCAGCGCATGGTGGATAACGACCGGGTCCACTCCAGGAACTCGGGCCTGGAATTCAGGCTTAGGGAAATGGAGGCCATGGGAGGGGGCGACCCCTTCGCGGCGTTCAGATAAGGGAAATAGGATATAAATGATGTAAAGGATAGAGAGGATGGAGATTCCGTTCTGCGACTGTAACAGCCAGTGCCGCAGAGCGGAATCTCTTTTTAGTTCTTCGATATCCTCGGGTTCGTCCGTCTGACACCTTTTCCAGAGCCCGCGCCAGCCCCCGGGCCGGCCGCAGTGTTCAGATCAGAACCGACCCCGGTGCCGGCTCCGGCCGCATCGCTCAGGTCAGCAGCGCCGGAGCCTTCAGGCCCCGCGATATATGTCTCCGCGACATTCGCCGCATTCGCGCCGCCTGATGCCTCCGCTTCCCTCGCAGCTTCGGCGGCCTTCGCATAGAACTCGGCCTTGTTTTTCCTCATGCGTTCCTCGGTCTGAAGGACCACCTGGTCATATGGCTCGGTGCCCGCCTCTTCCTCCGCGAGCCCGAAGGACACGTGATACCCGGAAGCCTGCAGGTCGTCGCGGACCTTTTCCAGCTTTTCCTCCACTACCGCCATGGAGGAATCCATGGCCAGTGACACGAACTCGTCGCCGCCGAACCGGAAGGTCAGCTCTTTTCCAAAAGCCCCTGCGATGGTCTCCGCAACGGTCTGGAGCATCTCGTCTCCGGCGCGGTGGCCGCGGCTGTTGTTCATCTCGTGGAGGCCGTTCACATCTCCGTAAATGCATATGATGCTGTGCCGCGCACTGGCGCAGATCTCCGCGCCGTTTCTCTCGTAGTAGTTGCGGCTGTGGATGCGGGTGAGGAGATCGTAGTCGCTCAGGTACTTCCTCTCACGGGCGTCGTAGGCCGCCTGGTAGCGCCTGCAGTTGCTGTAGATCCCCATTATGATGGCGATGGTGCCGAAGAAAAGGGAGTTCCACAGGTCGGTCCAGAAAAAGCGCGGGGCCTTGAAGTTGTAAGAGATAATGTCGAGGATCACCACACCCGCCACCGTGATCAGCACGCTCTGCCCCGGCGTCATGGTGAAGATCTGCACGATGAGCACGAAGGCCACCATGATGGTGGTCGCCTGGCTGTCCGCATTGAAAAATGTGGTCATGATGGCAAAGAAGTACACCGCCAGTATGAAGGCGAAAATGAGGATCTTCGTGCGCCAGTCGGCGTTCTTGCGGCAGATCTTTGAAAGGATGGTGACCACCGCGGATACCAGGGTGAAGGACAGGTACGTCCAGGTGTTGGGGTCGTGGACTCCGTTGTGGAAAAGCGACATCACCAGGGAGGCCGCCAGAAGGATCGTGGCGATCAGCGAGGCAGGTGTAAGTATCGCACCGTTTTCGAAGATGATATCCCTGTGGATGGAGAGAAATTCGTCCTTCTCCATGCCGCCGTATATCATGATATTTTTGATGCGGTTGGATATCCTGTTTTTCTGCTCAGATGTATGTCTTGTATGTCGTGTCTGTCTGTTCCCATCGTGCATAACATGCCTCTGAAAAATGTCGAACATCTATATGATGTTTTTTGCAGTATCGTTGTAGTCAAGCCGCCAGTAAGTTTATCATAATGGTTCGCAGTGGGTCATCATGAAAAAGTGTATTAATATGTGCACATTTTTGCGGCCAGTCGCATCGCATTGCGGCTCGTAGCAGCATATTCCGTTTCATCGCACCTCAGCAGTCGGTCGCCCGCGTGCCCGCAATTCCCTCGGGCACCGACCCGCCGCACCACGGCAAATCAAAAGCCGGCGCTCCCTTTTTCCGGATCCATAACAGACCCCTTGGAAAAACCGGAAGAGCGCCGGCACTCTTTTCAATCACGAAACCCTCACGGCGGGCACCCGCGCCCCCGGAGGAAAAACTACCTGTCAGTCTCGATCAGACCGTAGTCCCCGTGCTTTCTCTTGTATACAATGTTTGCTGAATCCGTATCCATGTCCAGGTATACGAAGAAATTGTGTCCCAGCATCTCCATCTGGAGAACGGCCTCCTCTGCAGTCATCGGCTGCAGCTCGAACTTCTTCGTACGGGCGATCTTGATCTCTCCGTCGTCCTCCTCTTCCTCAGGAAAGTCCGGGATGAACTCGAACTTCAGCGCCTTGTTTTCCTTGTATCTCGCCTCCAGCTTGCCCTTGTACTTGGACATCTGGTGGGAAAGCCTGTCGATGATCAGGTCCAGAGCCTCGTAAACGTTGTCAGAGGACTCCTCCGCCCTGAAAATCGTCTGCTTGCCGTTGATTGTAGCCTCGATCTTCGTCTTGTCCTTGAACTTCGAAACCAGAACGTTGGCCGTTGCATCGTCAGGGAAGTACTTCCCGAGTTTGACGAACTTCTTCTCGATGTTCTCCTGCAGCCTTTCGCTAGGCTTGTAATTCTTAGCGGTGATCAATACCTTCATAGCTGCGACCTCCTTACGTTTGATTTAACACGATTATAACACAACCAGAATAAACATACAGGCCCTGGCGTGAGGAAATCCGTGAGTTTACTGTGACGGTCCGGAGAAAAAGTTCGGGAAAAACTCCGGAAAAAAATCACGGTACTGCGGGGGAAGGCGGCAGGGAGTACCCTGAGGATGGAAAACACCGCACCATGGAAGTGGAAAGGAGACCATCCATGAAAAGCATACGCCCAAACTCCACCTACCGGTCGCCTGCTCGCTCTGCCACCCGCACCACCGCAAACTTCACCGCCGCCCTCACAGACCTTTTCCGGGACGCCCTCGACCTGATCTATCCCGCCGGTCTCAAATGCATCTGCTGCGGCGCCATCATCGACGCCACCAGGACCTACAGCCTGTGCAACCAGTGCATGGCGAAGGTCAACTGGATAACTGCGGGCGCCAGGACCTGCGACAGGTGCGGCAAGCTTTTGTCAGAAAACGATCCCGCGGACACCTGCTTCAGCTGCCGCGAAAACCCCCACGTCTTCCACCGCGCCCTCGCCTGCGCCCAGTATGGCGCCCTGGAGAGAGACATCATCTTTTCCATGAAATACCGGGGCCACACGGAGATCGGAGACATCCTCGGCGAGATCATGTGGGACCGGCTGCAGAGCCTGGACGAGATGGAAAAACAGGAGATCTTCCAGGGAGGCATCGACGTGATCGCCACGGTCCCACTGAGCCGCCAGAGCCTGCTGGCCAGGGGGTTCAACCAGTCTTATCTCATGGCCGCGGGCCTGGCCCGGCGCATGGAAGCCCCCTGTGACCAGGATCTCCTCCGCAGGATCAGGAACACCAGCGCCATGAAAAGCCTCACTCCCGCAGAGCGCCGCAAGAACATCCGGGGCGCCTTTGAGGTGACCAGAGACGTGACTGGGCAGCACGTGCTGGTCGTGGACGACATCTACACCACGGGCTCCACCGCCGACGAGATCGCTGCGGCCCTCACGGCGGCCGGCGCGGGCCGGGTGATTTTCTTTACTTTCGCGGCAGGGGCAGATGTAGTAAAATCATAGACTGTACGATGCCTCTGTGTTCGTGGTTGAAAGTCCAGGCCAGCTGTGGGCGAAGGGATCCACGTAAGCCGTGAGCAGAGAGCCGCGGTGATCATGGCACAGTTTAGATGTAAGTCCTCCGGGAAATCCGGGTCAAGGCGAGTGTGGGGTCAAAGACCAGGTCGAGCGGGGGCGTCGTATTTTTGTGAAAAAATTTGTCGCCGGATCGCGGGTATTCGGATCGGCGTGCCGCCGGCCTCCGCTTCGCGGCGAGTGTGTTTTTTATAGAAAAAAGAAAAGGAAAAGGTGCGGAAAATGTCAGAGAAGTTCAGGACGGAACGCGACACCATGGGCGAGGTGCAGGTGCCGGCAGACAGGTACTGGGGCGCACAGACCCAGAGGAGCTTTCAGAATTTCAAGGTGGGGGGCCGTATGCCCGAGGAGATAATCAGGGCCTTCGCAGTCCTCAAGAAGAGCGCGGCCATGGCGAACTGCCGCCTCGGCAACCTCGAACAGGAAAAGGCGGACCTCATAGCCCGCGTCTGCGACGAGATCCTGGACGGCAGGCTCGACGGGAATTTTCCACTTGTGGTCTACCAGACCGGAAGCGGCACCCAGTCCAACATGAACGTGAACGAGGTCATCGCAAACAGGGGGAATGAGATCGCTGGGAAGAAGATCCTTCACCCGAACGACGACGTGAACAGATCCCAGAGCTCCAACGACACCTTCCCGACTGCAATGAGCATCGCCTCTGTCACTTCAATAGAAGAAAATCTCATCCCGGCTCTGGAGAACATGATCGAAACGCTCAAGGGCCTGGAGGAGAAGTACATGCACACCGTCAAGACCGGCCGCACCCACCTTCAGGATGCGGTGCCGCTCACGTTCGGACAGGAGATCAGTGGCTGGCGGTCGATGATGGAGCACAGCCTGGAAAACATAAGGCTCAGTCTCAGGGGCCTGGGAGAGACGGCCCTTGGAGGCACAGCTGTAGGCACCGGGCTTAACGCACCGGATGGCTTCGACGAGCTGTCGGCCGGGATAATAAGCGAGCTGACGGGACACGACTTTTTCACCGCCCCGAACAAATTCCACGCACTCTCTTCGAAGGACGTTTTCGTTTTCGCCCACGGAGCGCTGAAGTCTCTGGCGGCGGACTTGATGAAGATGGCCAACGACATCCGCTGGCTCGCCAGCGGGCCGAGGTGCGGCCTGGGTGAGATCACCATCCCGTCCAACGAGCCGGGAAGCTCCATAATGCCAGGAAAGGTCAATCCGACCCAGACCGAGTCCGCAACGATGGTGGCCGTGAGAGTCATGGGCAACGACACGGTGGTCGGCATGGCTGCGTCCCAGGGGAACTTCCAGCTGAACGTTTTCATGCCCGTGATAGCAGATGCCTTCCTTGAGTCTGCAAGGCTCCTGGCACAGTCGATCACGAGCCTGGAAAAGAACTGCGTGAGAGGCATCAAGCCGATAGAGAGCAAGATGGAGGAAAACGCGGGAAGATCCCTGATGGTCGCCGCTGCCCTCAACACCCACGTGGGGTACGAGGCCGGGGCTAAGGCAGCAAAAAAAGCCCACGCAGATGGCACCACCCTCAAGGAGGCGGCGGTGTCCCTGGGGATCTGTACACCGGAAGAATACGACGAATGGGTGGACCTTTACCGTATGACTGGAGTGGAGTTTTGTGCACATTAAGTGACAGAATTCATATAAATAAGTGAACAATTTCCTATAAAATTGAAAAAGGCTCTTGCAAAAGGTATAATTTTTAAGATATATTGCCTTGTTATGTTTCAAAATGGCTGACTTCCTCATGGCAGAAGCGCGGAAAGGACTACAGATAAATGTATGAAGTGATCCTTGGAATAATCAGGAACTTCAGATTTGCAGATGCGGTGGACATCGCCGTGGTCTCCTATGTCATCTACAAGGTGCTGGGATTCATCAAGGAGACCAGGGCCCAGCAGCTGGTAAGGGGTATCATAATCCTGGTCGTGATATTCTTCCTTTCGGATCTCTTTGACCTGTATCTGCTGAACTGGCTGCTCAAGAGCGTGGCCACCATGGGAATGTTCGCGCTGGTAGTCCTCTTTCAGCCGGAGATCCGCCGCGGCCTCGAGCAGATGGGCCGCCGGGGGCTGGTGAGCCAGCAGTTCAAGAGCGTGGACAAGGAACACGCCGTGGAGTTCGTCAGCGCAATGGTGACCGCGATCGACGACTTTTCCGCGACGAGGACAGGCGCTCTCATCGCCATCGAGCGCGATACCATGCTGAACGACATAATCGAGACCGGAGCCGTTGTGGACGCAAAGATGTCCGTGCGGCTCATCGAAAACCTCTTTTACGAGGGATCGCCGCTCCACGACGGCGCGGTGATCATACGAGGAGACAGGATCCACGCCGCAAGCTGCGTTCTGCCTCTCACGGAAAACAAGAACCTCGGCAGGAACCTGGGCACGCGGCACAGAGCGGGTGTGGGACTGAGTGAGGTATCTGACGCTCTCGTGATCATAGTGTCCGAGGAGTCGGGAGTCATCTCCGTGGCGGAGGACGGTAAGCTCAGGCGCTTCATGGATCTGAAGTCCATCGAGAAAATGCTTTTGAACATATACCTGCCGCCTGATGAGTCCTTCCAGAGCAGGGTCCGTTCAATTGCGAAGAGAGGAGGGCACAAGGATGAAGATCAATAAGCTCAACCTGCTGCTTTCCATAATAATAGCCTTTGCGGCATGGGTATACGTGGTCTACAATGTCAACCCTACCATGACCCGCACGTATCAGAACGTCAACGTACAGGTGACGGGGACGACCCAGCTCTCCGACAGCGGCGCCGCCATAAGCAACGTCAAGGACACCACGATAGATGTGAAGCTGAGGGCGAGAAGGTCAGTGCTGGACGAGATCTCTTCAAAGGACATCGAAGCCTCGGTGGACGTCTCCCACATGTCGGTGGGCAGCAACGAAGGAAAGATCAGCATCACCGTTCCTAAGGACACCAAGCTGGTCGGCACCAGCGCCCAGTCCACAACGGTGACGGTGGAGAAGAAGGATACGAAGACGGTCAAGCTAATCGCTGTCTACAAGACCGCCAGCAGCGACGAGGAGCCGATGCTCACCTCCCAGAGCAAGGATGAGATCAAGATCACCGGCGCCGAGAGCCTCGTGGCGTCGGCGACGGCCGCAGAGGTGGTCCTGGACAACGACAAGGTCACGAACAGCGAGAAGACCTTCAGACTTAAAACATACGCAGTAAACAGCAACGGCGACAAGATAAAGTACCTGAACACCAGCCCTAAGAAGGTGAAGGTCACCGCCGTGAAGGCCGAGCTCAAGACGGTCAAGCTCAACGTGAACACGGAGAACGACCAGGACGAGCAGTACCAGCGCAAGGTGGATGCTCCGTCCCAGGTGACCATCAAGGGCAAGGCCAAGGACATCAAGAACATCACGTCGGTGGACACCAGGCCCATAGATCTCTCGGAGATCACCCAGGATACCACCATGGACATAGAGTACGACCTGCCTGACGGCGTCGCCATCGCCAATTCCTCCATCGGAGCGAAGCTGACCATCAAGGTGAGCGGCGTGGGCACCAGGACGTTCAACGTGGCGGCAGGAAACATAACCGTCACAGGCCTCTTATCGGGTCTTTCCGGGTCAGTGCAGTCGTCGGCTACGGTGACGGTAACTGGTACCGAGGACCAGCTCAGCAAGCTGTCCGCGTCCAATTTCACACTCACAGTGGATGCTTCAGGCCTCACCGCCGGGCAGCACTCGCTGACGCCTTCCGTGAGAGTCACGGGAGTAACGGGAGTCAGCGCGGTGAGCAGCGGTGTGACCGTGAACATATACAGCAGCTCCGGAACATCAGGAGGGAGCAGCACTGGCACCTCTGATGAGGGGAACCAGTAAAATGACCGGCGGGAGACCGCCGGAAGCACGTTTCAGAAAAATATTTTAGAAAGACAGGAAGATCGTAAATGGGAAGATTGTTCGGAACAGATGGTGTCAGGGGCGTGGCAAACAAGGAGCTCACAGCATCCCTGGCCTTTGATATCGGAAAGGCAGCAGCCTTTGTGCTCGGAAAAGGGAGCGGAAGGCCGCTCTTCGTTATAGGCCGCGATACCAGAGTCTCCGGAGATATGCTGGAGAACGCCCTCACCGCGGGAGTCCTTTCCGTGGGCGGGAACGTGCTCAAGCTCGGAGTGATCCCTACTCCGGCCGTGGCATATCTGGTAAAACACTACAACGCAGATGCCGGAGTTGTCATCTCCGCATCGCACAACTCTTTTGAATACAACGGAATAAAGCTTTTCAACGGCGACGGCTTCAAGCTGGACGACTCCATCGAAGAGCAGATAGAGGATATCATCCTGGCCAGGGAGTTCGTGCATCCTGAATTCGTTGGCGACAAGCTGGGAAAATGCCTGGAGGCCGGAGACGACGCCCTGGACGTATACACTAAGTTCCTCCTCAGCACCATAGACATTAGGCTGGACGGAGTGAAGGTGGTACTGGACACGGCCAACGGTGCGTCTTATAGAACGGCAGGCATAGTGTACAAGGCCCTCGGAGCCGACGTGCACATGATCGCAGACGATCCCGACGGTATCAACATCAACGACCACTGCGGATCCACCCACCCGGAGGACCTCATGAAAGAGGTGGTGAGGCAGAAGGCCGACATCGGCATGGCCTACGACGGAGACGCGGACAGGTTGGTGATCGTTGACGACAAGGGACGTCTCCTGGACGGAGACCGCATCATGTGCATCTGCGGCAAGATGCTCAAGGACAAGGGAGAGCTCCCGGACGGTCTGGTGACGGCCACGGTGATGAGCAACATAGGTTTCCACAAGTACCTGGAGGACAACGACATGAAGTCAGAGGTCACGAAGGTGGGAGACCGGTACGTTCTGGAGTCCATGCTCAAGACGGGATCGGTCCTGGGCGGAGAGCAGTCCGGACACATGATCTTCCTGAACTACACCACCACGGGAGACGGAGTCCTCTCTTCTCTCCAGTTCGTGAATGCATGGCAGGCGTCGGGAAAGAAAGTCAGCGAGCTCAGAGATGAGATAACCATATATCCTCAGGCCCTGGTGAACGCCAGAGTCAGGACCGACAGCAAGAGCGCGGCCATGGAGGACGAGGAGGTCATGGCCAAGGTCAGAGAGACGGAAGAAAAGCTGGGTGACACCGGAAGAGTCCTCATCAGACCTTCTGGAACAGAGCCTCTGGTGAGAGTCATGATCGAAGGAGAGGACGAGGACGTCATCCACGGCTATGCCCAGGACATAGCAGATATAATACTGGGAAAATTCGGAGAAGAAAACTAGCAGGAGGTTTGTATGTGCGGCATCGTCGGCTTCGTAGGAAGCACAGAACCACAGAACATAATAGTGGAGGGCTTGAAAAAGCTCGAATACAGAGGATATGACTCGGCCGGGATCGCCGTCGTGAACGAAGGCGGCATCACGGTCAGGAAGCACGTGGGAGAGATCAAGAACCTGGAGGCGCTCATCGGCAACGAGCATCTGGGTGGAAGAGTGGGGATCGGCCACACGAGATGGGCCACCCACGGAGCACCGTCCACGGTGAACGCCCATCCTCACCAGGATCAGGCGGGCAGGATCGCCCTGGTCCACAACGGGCTCATAGAGAACTATCTCGAGCTGAAGGGAGAGCTGCTGGAGGAGGGCGTCCAGTTCAAGAGCGAGACGGACACCGAAGTAGCCGCCCAGCTCATCGGAAAATACTACGGACAGTGCCATGACCTCAAGGAGGCGCTGGACAAGGCGGTGAGCCGCATGGAAGGCGCTTTTGCGCTTGGCCTCGTCGCGGCGGACAGGCCGGACACGCTGGTGGCCTACAGGAAAAATGCACCGCTGGTGGTGGGCATAGGCAAGGGCTTCAACATGATAGCCTCCGACTTCGCCCCGCTTCTCGAATACACCAAGGATGTGTATCTCCTGGAGAACGGTGACACGGTAGTGCTCACCGCGGACACTGTGGACATCTTCGACGAGGACGACAAGAAGGTAGAGCGTGAGACCCTCCACATCAAGTGGAACGTAGACGCCGCGGAAAAGGGCGACTACGAGTTCTTCATGATGAAGGAGATCCACGAACAGCCTCAGGGCATTCGTGAGACCCTGAACAGGAACATAGACGAGAACGGCAGGATCAGCCTTTACGGAATCGACCTCACGGCTGAGGATCTGGCGAGATTCAACAAGATATACATCGTTGCATGCGGAACAGCCTACCACGCGGGTCTCGTGGGCCGGTACCTGATCGAAAAGCTGGCCAGGATCCCCGTGGAGGTGGACATAGCCTCCGAGTTCAGATACAGAGATCCGTTCGTGGATGACAAGACCCTGTTCATCGCCATCAGCCAGTCGGGAGAGACCGCGGACACGCTTGAAGCGTTGAGGCTGGCCGGCAGGAAAGGCGCGAGGATCCTCTCCATAGTCAACGTGGTGGGATCCTCAGTTGCAAGGGAATCCGACGACGTGTTCTACACCTGGGCGGGCCCGGAGATCGCAGTGGCCTCCACCAAGGCCTACACGACCCAGCTCCTCTGCCTGTATATCTTGGCTCTCCACTTCGCTGACCTGAGAGGGACGGTAGACGAGGAGTACTACGATCACTTCATAGATGAGTTAAAAGCCATCCCGGAGAAGCAGGAAGAGGTACTGAAGACCGAAGACACCATGAAGGCTCTGGCCGCGAACTACTACGACAGAGATCAGGTGTTTTTCATAGGAAGAGGGCTGGACTCCAGCGTTGCCTATGAGGGCTCTCTGAAGCTCAAGGAGATATCATACATCAACTCCTTCGCCATCGCGGCTGGAGAGCTGAAGCACGGCACCATCGCCCTGATGGAGCCGAGGACGATCGTCTTCGCACTGGCTACACAGGACCGCCTCTTCGAGAAGATGGTGTCAAACATCCAGGAGGTCAAGGCGAGGAACGCGCAGGTGATCTCCATTGCCAAGGAGGGGAACACAGAGATCGAAAAGCATTCGAACAAGGTGATCTACCTGCCTCAGTGCATGGACGAGATGACACCGCTCCTGAGCGTGCTGCCGCTCCAGCTGTACGCGTATTATGTGGCTAAGGACAAGGGATACGACATAGACAAGCCGAGAAATCTGGCAAAGAGCGTCACCGTCGAGTAACGGGCGATGCCTTATCGATGCCTTATCTGGCCGGGCGCCGGCCGGAGGCAGAGTGATCTGCGAATTACAGTAATTTCTATGGAAAGACAGGGGAAGATATCGAAGGATGAGTTCAGGCTTTGATCTCACAAATGAAGCTTTTGCGGAATACTGCAGGTGGCTGCGGGTCAAGACCATGGATCCGAAGACCCGCCGGGAGATCCAGTCCATGATCACGGACTCCGAGATGATCGACCAGCGGTTCAGCTCCAGGCTGGCATTTGGCACGGCCGGGCTCCGGGCCCCGGAAGGCGCCGGCACCAACAGGATGAACCCGTACACCGTGGCCGCAGCCGCAAGGGGATTTGCCCGCTGGATCAAGGCTAACGGCGGTGCCGACAAGGGGATAATGATCTCCTATGATTCAAGGCACAGCTCCAGGGAGTTTGCCGAGATGACCGCAAGAATGGCGGCGGACGAGGGGGTCCAGGTATATCTCTCCGATACCCTCAGACCGGTACCGATGCTTTCCTACGGAATAGTAAAATACGGGGCGGCCGGGGGCGTCATGATAACAGCCTCTCACAACCCTCCTGAATATAACGGCTTCAAGGCCTATGGGGCCGACGGGGCCCAGCTGATGCCTGAGGAGGCCGCACAGGTCAGCGCCTGCATCGAGGGCCTAGGGGACATCTTTCAGATAATAGCGAGGTCATTGTCCCTCCGCCAGCTTCTCCACAACGAGATGATCGTATACGTGGGAGAGGAGCTGGACGACAGCTATGAGCAGCTGCTGATGGACAGGCTGAATTCAAGTCTCGTGCATGAGGAGGCCAAGAGGGATCTCAGGATAGTGTACACGCCGCTCAACGGGGCGGGCAACGTGCCGGTTAGAAGGGTGCTGGAGAGCATGGGATTCCACTCTGTGATGGTGGTCCCTGATCAGGAGCTCCCGGACGGTGATTTTCCGACTCTCCGGGTCCCGAATCCCGAGAGGGAGGACACTTTCCAGCTTGCTATCGAGATGGCCGAAAGAGAAAACGCAGACATTGTCATTGCCACGGATCCCGACGCCGATCGCCTGGGGATCGCCCTTCCGGATGATTCCGGGGAGTACAGGGTCCTCACGGGGAACCAGATAGGAACTCTCCTCATGGAGTTCATCCTGGGAGGCAGAGCCATTCAGGGGCGCCTGAAGGGAGACGAGTTCTCGGTTGTTTCGGTGGTCTCCACGAAAATGCCTGAGTTCATATGCAGGCGTTACGGCGTGGAGCTCACGGAGACGCTGACCGGATCCAGGTACACGGCAGAGGCCATCCGCCAGGGCAGATCTGAAGGAAAGAGATTTGTCATGGGCTTCGAAGAAGGAAACGGCTACATGCTGGACACAGGGATCCTGGATAAGGACGGAGTGGCCGCGGCCGCCGTGATAGCGGAGATGTCCGCCATGTCCCGCGCCAGTGGAAGAAGGCTTTACGACCAGCTGGACAGCATATATTCGCTGTATAGTTATCCGGCGGAAAAGAGGTTTTCCGTCCAGTTGAAAGGACCCGACATCACCGGCACCATGGAGGCAGTAATGAACAGCCTCCGGAAGGAAAGGCCGGATCTGGGAGACGAAATAGAGATCACCAGGGTCAGGGACTACCTGCCCGAGACCAACATGCTGTACTATCACCTCGGCGGCGCCGAAGGCAACGACTGGCTTGCCATAAGACCTTCCGGCACAGAACCGAAGCTGAAAGTGTATATGGGGATGTACGGAGAGAAAGAAGAGGCAGAACAGAAACTGGCAGATGTATATCAAAGAGTGAAGGAGAGGATAGCTGCTGTTCTTGACAGCCTGTGACAGGGTGCTATACAATTACAAGAATTTTGCTTATATACTGTAGCGGATGAAATAGCTAGTTGTTTATTGGTTAGAGATATAAAATGAGTGATTTTAAAATAAAAATTTCAAATCTTGATAGGTTATCAGTAATAAGGGTATTGCTACTGGTAATTTACGATTTGGCTGCTATAGAAGTAGCTTCTTTTATGGCACTTTTTATCAGGTTTGATTTTACGATGAACGACGAGATGGTTAGATATCTCGCCATATACAGGCAACACCAGATTCTCGTGATGGGTATTACTATCATTATATTTGCTGCATGCCGTTTGTATACGAGCATCTGGTCTTACGCAAGTATTCGGGAAATGATGAATATTATGCTGGCTTCAATACTATACATGCTGCTGGTGACAGCAGTGTATGATTTTTTGGAGCCGGAGAGCAATGGAATGCCAAGGAGCTTTTACTTACTATCCGCGGCATTTCTGTTTGTTTTGGTGTTCTTTGTCCGGTTTATTTATCGTGCAATCAGGGAATTTAGAGGATTAACCAATAAAAACAGAGTGACAAAAAGGGTAATGGTCATTGGAGCAGGCGCTGCTGGAGCAGGGCTCATCAAAGAGATAAAGGCAAACCCGAGCCTCAAAAAAAAGCTTGTCTGCATAGTAGATGATGATACCACTAAGGTTGGAAAGAGAATGTTCGGCGTTTTTGTTGCCGGTACCACAGAAGACATACCTAATCTGGTAAAGAGCTATGTGATAGACCAGATACTTATTGCGATGCCTTCGGCTTCTGCAGAAGAGAGAAAACGCATTCTGGACATCTGTAAGACAACAGGATGCGAGATGATGATCATCCCAGGAATCTATCAGATAATAAGGGGTGATGTAAGCGTATCCCAGCTCAAGCACGTAGATGTTAACGATCTCCTTGGAAGGGAACCTATAGAAGTCGATATAGACTCGATTATGGGATATGTAAAGGACAAGGTAATCATGGTAACAGGCGCTGGAGGGTCGATCGGAAGCGAGCTGTGCAGACAGATCGCCAGCCATCAGCCTAAGCAGTTGATAATGCTTGATATCTACGAAAATACTACATACGAAGTACAGAATGAGCTGAAGGCTAACTTCCCGGAACTTAATCTGGTCGTGCTTATTGCATCTGTCAGAAATACTGCAAGAATAGACCACATATTTGAAATGTACAGACCAGATATAGTGTATCATGCAGCTGCTCATAAACATGTTCCACTCATGGAAGCAAATCCTAATGAGGCAATAAAAAACAACGTACTGGGCACCTGGAAAGTTGTTATGGCTTCGGATAAGTGGAAGGTGAGCAAGTTCGTTCTGATCTCAACTGACAAGGCTGTGAATCCGACCAGTATAATGGGCGCATCAAAAAGGATATGTGAAATGCTGGTTCAGACATACAATAATCATTCTGAAACAGATTTCGTTGCCGTTCGGTTCGGAAATGTACTGGGAAGTCATGGAAGTGTTATTCCGCTCTTTAAGAGACAAATCGCGGAAGGCGGTCCTGTGACGGTTACGCATCCGGATATTATACGGTATTTTATGACGATACCGGAAGCCGTTTCGTTGGTACTTCAGGCAGGCGCTTTTGCAAAAGGGGGAGAAATATTCGTCCTTGACATGGGAAAGCCTGTTAAAATAGACGATTTGGCGCGAAATCTGATTCTTCTGTCAGGGCTGAAGCCAGACATAGATATAAAGATAAAGTATGTTGGCCTTCGTCCCGGAGAAAAATTGTATGAAGAACTTTTGATGGATGAGGAAGGACTGCAGGATACTGAAAATAAGCTTATTCATATTGGGCACCCAATCAAATTGGACGAAGAAAAATTCATTAAACAAATTGAGGATCTTAGTGATTATGTGCAAAAGGAGCCTGACGATATTAAGCGATATGTCAAGAACATAGTTCCTACTTATAATCCGAAAAATTGATTTGTTATTATGAAAATGTAGACTAAAGGGAGGATATAGATGAAAGTACCATTTTCTCCACCAGACATAAGTCAGTTGGAAATTGATTATGTAACAGAAGTTCTAAAGTCTGGATGGATTACTACAGGTCCAGTTGTAAAAGAGTTTGAAAAGAAAATTGTTGAATTTGTAGGTGCAGAGGGCGCTGTTGCGCTAGGATCTGCAACGGCTGCACTTGAAGGAGCGCTGCGTTTCTTAGGTGTTGGTCCAGGAGATGAAGTGATCGTCCCAGCGTATACTTATACATCTACAGCCAGTGCGGTCGTTCATACAGGGGCAAAGGTTATTTTCGCAGACAGTGCTCGTGAGCAGTTTGAAATGGACTATGACAGACTGCCGGGAATGATCAATGAACACACGAAGGCCATCATTGCTGTAGATTTGGGAGGAATGATAGCCGATTACGACAGACTTTTTGAGATAGCAGAAAACAGTAGGATGAAGTTTCATGCTGATTCTTCCGCGCAGGAGGTCTTGGGTCGCATTGCCGTTATAGCGGATTCAGCCCACGCATTCGGATCTTCTCTTGACGGGAAAAAAGCGGGCGAGATCGCAGATTTCACAGCGTTTTCATTTCATGCGGTAAAAAACCTTACAACTGCAGAGGGTGGGGCGTTGACATGGAAAAAACATGATGGCATTGAAAATGATGAGATCTACAGATATTTGCAACTGTATTCTCTTCATGGTCAGTCGAAGGATGCTCTGTCAAAAAACAAGGCTGGATCCTGGGAATACGATATTGTATGGCCGGGTTATAAATGCAACATGACCAACATTAATGCGGCTATAGGAATGGCTCAACTTGAACGGTATAAAGGGATGCTGTCAAGGAGAAAAGAATTAAACGAAAATTATCGCAAAGCGTTTGCTCCGTTTGGGTTGAGGATGCTGGACCACTATGTGAATGGCATGAATTCTACAGGACATCTTTTCCTGGTCAGGATCCCTGGGGCGTCTGAAAAGGATAGAAACGTGGTGATCTCCGACATGGCTAAGCGTGAGATAGCCTGCAATGTTCATTATAAACCGCTGCCAATGATGACAGCCTATAAAAACATGGGGTATGACATTGCGGATTTCCCGAATGCATATAACCAGTATGCGAATTTGATCTCCATCCCGGTATTCTCTACCATGACAGATGAGCAGAATCAATATGTCATCGACAGCTTCATTGATGTTTTGAAGAACCGGGGACTGATCTGAAGAAATGGTGCTGAAAAGATGGGAAGACCTTCCTGACTTCATGAAAAATGATGCGGTCAGGCCATATTATGAGAAATTAAAAAAAAGAAGAGCTGCCATTTTTATAAAAAGAATTTTCGATATCATTGTTTCCGGACTGATGATATTGATACTGTCTCCTGTTTTTCTCATACTTGTTATCAAGATAAAGGCAGATGATCACGGGCCTGCATTCTTCAGGCAGGTGAGAATCACCAGATATGGTAGAGAGTTTCGGATCTTCAAGTTCCGTACAATGGTAGTGAATGCTGATAAACTTGGAGCTCAAGTGACAAGTGGAAATGATCCACGAGTTACTCATGTTGGAGTAAAGCTAAGAAAATATCGTCTTGATGAATTACCTCAGCTGTTTAATGTGTTCAAAGGAGATATGTCTTTCGTTGGGACCAGGCCTGAGGTACCAAGATATGTGAAAGAGTACTCTGAGGAAATGATGGCTACTTTACTCATGCCGGCGGGGGTCACCTCAGATGCGAGCATAATGTATAAGGACGAAAGTGAGATCATTGGCAATGCTGAGGATCCGGACAAAGTATATATTAATAAAGTCCTTCCGGAGAAGATGAAGTATAACTTGGAAGCAGTGGAAGATTTCAGCCTTGGACGGGAGTTCAGGCTACTGTTCCGCACAGTGATTGCAGTGTGCAAATAAAAGGAGAGAAATATCGATTGAATATCCTATTGATTAACCATTATGCAGGATCTCCTGAGATGGGAATGGAGTTTCGCCCATATTATTTATCAAGAGAGTGGAAGAAAAAGGGCCACGATGTAACCATTGTCGGAGGTGATTTTTCGCATCTAAGAAAAAAAAATCCTGATGTTGCAAAGGATTTTCAAGAGGAGATAATTGACGGAATAAGATACGTCTGGATAAAAACAGGTGAATACGACAGTAATGGCAGCGCTCGTGCGATGAGCATGTTCAGATTCTGCCAGAAACTGGAAAAGGGAAAGAAATATCTTGTAGAGACATATAAGCCAGATGTGGTGATCTCATCTTCGACGTATCCGCTGGACTCATATCCGGCCAGCAGAATCGCCAGAATGGCTGGAGCAAAGTATATTCATGAAGTACACGACATGTGGCCCTCTACTTTGTACGAAGCTGGAGGAATGTCAAAGCATCATCCGTTCGTATTGTTGATGCAAGCTGCTGAGGATCATGCTTACAGAAAAGCTGACATTGTGGTTTCGCTTCTAAAGCATGCAGAACCATACATGAAAGAACACGGTCTTAAAGAAGGAAAATTCCACTATATACCTAATGGCGTCATATCGGCAGAATGGAATGCCGGAGAGCCTGTTCCAGAAGAACACTCGAAAGTCTTTCAGGAACTTAGGGATACTGGACGATTTATTCTTGGTTACTTTGGAAGTCATGAGATGTCATATGGATTGCATAATCTGATCGAAGTGACTGGCAAACTGGATCGACAGGGTGTTTCTCTGGTGATGGTAGGAAAAGGAAAACTGAAGCAGGAATTGATCGATTTTGCGAAGGAAAAAAGTATCGACAATGTTTATTTTCTCCCACCTGTAGAAAAGGGGCAGATACCTGCAGTTGTTTCAAATTTTGATGCAATATTCATTGGAACTATCGAGTCGCCATTATACAGATTTGGTATCTGCATGAACAAGATGTTCGATTCTATGATGGCGGCGAAGCCAATCGTAATGGCCATTACAACACCATCAACTCCGGTCAGCGAGGCAGGATGTGGAATAATCACAAAGTCTTGTGATAATGAAGAAATAATGAAGGCAATTACCTGCATTCAAAATATGACTCCTGAGCAACGAAGGGAAATGGGCAACAGGGGGAGAGAGGCTGTTCTGGAAAAGTACACGTACGAAAAAATTGCAGAAGAGTTTCTCAGGCTTTTTTAGACGATTGAAAGGGTTTTCAAATGAAAATAGTAACTGTGGTAGGAGCCAGACCTCAATTTATTAAAGCAGCTGCAGTTTCCAGAAAAATAAGAGAATACAGCGAGGAAATTCTGGTGCATACTGGCCAACATTATGACAGTAACATGTCAGAGCTTTTTTTCCAGGAGCTTCATATCCCTTCACCTGACTACAACCTGGGTGTTGGGTCGGGAACGCATGGCAAACAGACCGCAGAGATGCTCCAGGGTATCGAGGAGATATTGATTAAGGAGAAGCCTGACTATTTGATGGTTTATGGAGATACAAATTCTACCATAGCAGGAGCGTTGGCAGCATCTAAGCTTCTTATTCCGGTCATTCATGTAGAGGCGGGGGTGAGATCTTTTTATATGGCGATGCCTGAGGAACAGAACAGGATACTCACGGATCATATCTCAAAATATCTTTTCTGCTCTACAGACACGGCCGTGGAAAATCTACACAGAGAAGGCATCACCAAGGGAGTATATAACATAGGGGATGTTATGTGTGATGCGGTAATGTATTATTCAAACCTTATTGATGAGAAATCAAAAGAAGAGTATTTTGCAGATCTGAAATATATATTCGGTGAACGTGGAGCGGTTGAAAGATGGTATCTGTCCACTGTCCACAGGGCAGAGAATACTGATGATGTAAGCAAAATCAAAACAATTC
>NZ_FUHN01000006.1 GCF_900155555.1 Mobilibacterium timonense
TCAAAAGAAGAGTATTTTGCAGATCTGAAATATATATTCGGTGAACGTGGAGCGGTTGAAAGATGGTATCTGTCCACTGTCCACAGGGCAGAGAATACTGATGATGTAAGCAAAATCAAAACAATTCTTTCATCATACGAGAAGCTTGATGCACCGGTGATCCTTCCAGCTCATCCAAGAACAAGAAGAATGATCCAACAGGTAAATGATGAACTTCAACTGAAGAATACGATCTGTGTCGAGCCTATAGGGTATCTGGAAATGCTGTATTTTACCAAAAATGCGGTTAAGGTGGTGACAGATTCAGGAGGACTTCAGAAAGAGGCGTATATTCTGGACACGCCATGTGTCACTCTAAGAGAGCAGACAGAATGGGTGGAAACGTTGAATGGTAACCACAACATTCTGGCACACATCAACGAAGCGGATATCTTGGATAAGATTCTGAATACAAGAGTATCTGAGCAGAAGGAAAACTATTACGGCAACGGAGATGCGGCAGAAAAGCTGTGCTCGATTATTTTTTCGGAGGGAAATCATGAATGAGTTTTTTGTACATGAAAGCAGCTATGTAGATGACGATGTTATCATCGGTGAAGGCACAAAGATATGGCACTTCTGTCACGTACAGAAGGGGGCAAGAATAGGGAAGAAGTGTTCTTTGGGACAGAATGTAAATGTATCCAACAATGTTCATATCGGAGACAATGTAAAGATACAGAATAATGTGTCTGTATATGAAGGCGTGACGCTTGAAGACGGCGTGTTTTGTGGGCCGTCATGTGTGTTTACCAATGATCTGACTCCTAGAGCAAGATATCCCAAGGGATCCGAGAATTATGGAAAAACTGTGGTAAAAGAAGGCGCATCAATTGGTGCCAACGCTACGATCGTCTGTGGACATAATGTGGGCAAGTGTGCGATGGTGGCTGCAGGAGCGGTCGTGACGAAGGACGTTCCTGATTACACACTGGTAATGGGGGTTCCAGCTGTCCCTGTAGCAAAGCTGGATGAATATGGAAATATAACCGAGTGGTTCAATAAATAACAGAGCAAATAAATATAGTGTAGATCAGTTCAAAAAAGAGAGGTAAACAAATGGGCATGAAAGAGCGTTTGATGGAAAAAATCAAAAAACATGAAATTACCGTGGGTGTAGTGGGTCTCGGCTATGTTGGCCTTCCTCTTGCCGTTGAGAAAGCCAAGGCAGGGTTTAAGACCATCGGTTTTGATGTACAGCCTGAAAAAGTGAAGATGGTAAATGACGGACATAACTACATTGGAGATGTAGTCAACGAGGATCTGAAAGAATTGGTCGACAGCGGACAGATGAGGGCAACGTCTGATTTTTCATTTGTAAAGGATGTCGATTTCATTGCGATTTGTGTTCCAACTCCGCTGGATAAGCATCAGGAACCTGATGTGAGCTATGTGCGTTCCTCCACTGAATCTATTGCTGAGCACCTTTCCAAAGATACTATGGTAGTACTGGAATCGACCACATACCCTGGAACCACAGAAGAGATGATTCGTCCAATATTGGAGAAAGGCTCTGGCCTAACATGTGGAGAGGATTTTTATCTGGGATTTTCTCCTGAGCGTGTCGATCCGGGAAATTTGATTTATAAGACAAAGAATACCCCTAAGGTAGTCGGGGCTATAGGAAAAGATGCCACTGAAGTTATCGCTGCGATGTATAGAGAAGTGCTTGAAGGTGAAGTTTATGAAGTGTCTTCGCCTGCCATCGCAGAGATGGAGAAGATACTGGAAAATACGTATAGGAATATAAATATCGGATTGGTCAACGAGCTTGCTATGCTGTGCAACAAAATGAACATCTCACTTTGGGAGGTCATTGAAGCAGCAAAGACGAAGCCTTATGGTTTTCAGGCATTTTATCCGGGTCCTGGCCTTGGCGGACATTGCATCCCTCTTGATCCGTATTACCTTACCTGGAAGGCACGTGAATACGGCTTCCATACATCCATGATCGAGAACTCAATGATCATCAACGATCAGATGCCTGAGTACACTGTGGACAGAGCAGCAGAGGTTTTGAATCGCTATAAGAAATCGCTGAATGGGTCTAAGGTACTGGTTCTGGGTGTTGCTTACAAAAATAACATTGATGATTACAGAGAGAGCCCTGCTCTGAATGTTATTGATATTCTCAAGAGAAGAGGGGCTGATGTGGACTTTTTTGATCCATGGATCCCTAAGTATAAAAGAAATGGCGAGTGGTTCACAGGAATTGACCACATTAATGGAGATATTGTGTCTTCTTACGACTTGATAGTAGTGACGACAGCCCATGACGCTTATGACTATCAGATGATACAGAAAAATGCTCAGGCTATATTTGACACAAGAAATGCATTTAAGGATGTCGAAGATAGAGATAATATCGAGCTTCTGTAATAACGCAAAATTGAACTAATGTTAGTAAACTGGGGGAACAGATGAGGTACGCACTGATCGGTTGCGGTAGAATTTCAACGAACCATATTACTGCCGCAGTAAATAATAAGCTGGAAATCGTTGCAGTATGTGATATTTGTCCTGAAAAAATGGAAGATGTCCTGGCAAAGCACGGTCTGGAAAATGATGGATCTATTGCAAGATATAGTGACTATAAGAAGATGATCGATGAAAATGACCTGGATCTGGTGAGTATAGCGACAGAAAGTGGGAAGCATGCAGAGATCGCTCTTGACGTGATCGATGCGGGCATCAATGTGATAATAGAAAAGCCTATGGCCATGAACATGAGAGATGCTGAGGAAATCATCAGGCGTTCTGACGAAAAAGGTGTAAAGGTTTCTGCTTGTCACCAGAACAGGTTTAATGTTGCTGTTCAGGAAGTCAGGAAGGCTCTTGAGACAGGTCGATTTGGAAGGCTTTCTCATGGTTCGATCAATGTTAGGTGGAATAGAAACAAGGGATACTATGATCAGGCTCCATGGAGAGGTACGTGGGCGGAAGACGGAGGATGCCTTATGAATCAGTGCATCCATGGTATAGATCTTTTGAGATGGATGATGGGAGATGAGGTTGAAGAGGTCTACGGACAGACGCGCCAGCAATTTCACGATTATCTCGAGGCTGAAGATGTTGGAATGGCCGTTATCAAGTTTAAGAATGGAGCAATAGGCACTGTGGAAGGTACGACTAACGTCTACCCTCAGAACCTTGAAGAGACACTTTATATTTTTGGCGAAAACGGTACGGTCAAGGTCGGTGGAAAATCCACAAATACGATCGATGTATGGAATTTCAGAGACGAGACGGTTGAAGACGAAAAGAACAAGGGCCTTGAGGAAGAGACCAGTAACGTTTACGGAAATGGGCACACGAGTTTGTTCGCAGACGTGATGGATGCAATTAAAAACGATCGGAAACCTTATGTTGATGCCGTGGCTGGTAGAAATGCTCTCGAGATGGTGCTTGCGATCTATAAGAGCCAGAAAGAGGGACGCCCGGTAAAGCTTCCGCTTACTGATTTTGCCAGCACCGATATGGACGGAGAGTTCAGGTAGATTACAAAGGAGAACAAATGCAGTTCAGAGATCTGAAAAAACAGTATGAAGTACTGAAAGAAGATATTGACAGAGAGATAGTTGAAGTAATAGAAAGCAGCAGGTTTATCGGAGGCCCTAAGGTTTCTGAGTTGGAAAAAAGGCTTGCAGAGTATGTTGGAGTAAAGCACTGTATTACGTGTGGAAACGGAACAGATGCGCTTCTTCTGGCGTTGATGGCCTGGGGGATAGGCCCTGGCGATGCTGTGTTCGTCCCGGACTTCACCTTTTTCTCTTCTGGAGAAGTAGCATCGACTCTGGGTGCGACTCCGGTTTTCGTAGATGTGATACCGGAAACATTTAATATGGACTCAGACAGCTTGGAAAAGGTAGTGAAAAAGACTTTGGAGGATGGTAAGCTCACACCAAAGGCGGTGGTAGCGGTGGACCTTTTCGGACTCCCGGCTGACTTTCCGGCAATCAGGGCAGTAGCTGACAGGTACGGATTAAAAGTACTGGAAGACGGTGCACAAGGCTTTGGCGGTCAGATAGGAGATGGTCGTGCATGTAGCTTTGGTGATATTGGGACAACTTCATTTTTCCCTGCTAAGCCACTGGGATGTTACGGGGACGGAGGTGCCGTTTTTACCGATGATGACGATTCAGCAGCTTTGATCCGCTCTTTCTGTGTTCATGGAAAAGGAGAAATGAAATATGATAATGTCAGGATCGGAATGAATTCTCGACTTGATTCGATCCAGGCTGGTATATTGATTCCTAAATTCGAGGCTTTCAGAAAACATGAAGCTGCAGATGTTAATAAAGCAGCTTCACAGTATACTGAGTTATTAAAAGATATTGTGGAGACTCCGGTAGTTCCGGACGGGTTTGTGAGCAGCTGGGCACAGTATACTATTCGTCTCAATAGTGAGGAAGAACGAGACGCACTGAAGATCGCGTTGCAGAGTAGAGAGATTCCTTCAATGGTATATTATCCAAAGGCAATGCATTGTCAGGAGGCATTCGACAAAGAGTCGTTGGGAGATGGTGAATTCCCTGTAACCGACAAGCTTTGTAAAACAGTTCTCTCTCTTCCAATGCATCCATACCTCACAAGGGACGATGTTGAGAGAGTTGCCAGTGCCGTGAGAGAAGAACTGAGTAAGCTGAGATAATATGAAAATAATAGTTTCACATGATGTAGATCATCTATATAGAAGTGATCATTATAAAGACCTGATTTATCCAAAGTTATGGGTCAGGGAGACTATCTCCTTCATTAAAGGAGATATAGACGGAGCTCAGTGGAGAGGCCGGCTGGGAGGGACATTCCGCCGTGAGAGAAATTACATAAAAGATTTGATTCGGTTCGATTCTCAAATGGGGATCCCGTCGACATTCTATTTTGGTATGGCAAATGAGCTTGGAATGTCCTATACGAGAGACAAAGTGCCGCCGGTAGTAAAATATGTCACAGATAAGGGTTTCGAAGCAGGAGTTCATGGCATTTCCTTTAACGATCGGAAAAAAATGGATGAAGAGGCTGCTGCGTTCACTGAATATTGTGGCTTCAGGCCTTCAGGGATACGTATGCATTATGTGAGATATGATGCCACCACATTTGAAAAACTTGAGCAGTGCGGATATGTTTATGATACTACTGAGTTTGATAAGAAAACAGGATGTTGTATCAAAAATCCATACAGAGTAGGGAAAATGTGGGAATTCCCTCTTTGCTTGATGGATGGTTATCTGCCAAAAAAACCTGAAGGAAAGAAAAAGAGAACACTGGAATTATTAAAGAAAGCGAAAGAAAAAGACCTCAGATACTTCACCGTATTGTTCCACGATTACCAGTTCTGCGACGCGTTTGCTTATGAACGGGACTGGTATACGTGGCTTATGTCGTTCCTTAAAGAGCAGGGATACGAGTTTATTTCATATCTGGATGCGGTAGCTGAACTTGAGGCAATGGACAGAAATGGAAAATAGTTCAACACCATATACGAATTCGGTCTTTGAACAGCCGTGGTTCCTGGATGTAGTTACTGGGAATGGATGGCAGGAGATAAAAGTGGAAGAAAAGGGGGAGGTCATAGGACGGTGGGCAATTCCATTCGACGGGAAAAAGATCTCTATGCCACCACAGACACAGACTCTTGGCATCTGGCTTAAACCCGGCTTGAAGGTGAGCAAACAGAAGAAGGTAATAGGCGAATTGGTTTCTCGTCTTCCGAGGACAAGGAGTATTTCTATAATGCTGGATCCGTCCAACGAGTATTTTTTACCTTACCGTTGGCTTGGATTCAATGTATACCCAAGGGTAACATACAGATTCAATGACCTTTCTGATATTGACGAAATAATAAAGAAATACGACAAGACTGTAAAAAAGAATATAAGAAGTGCCCAAAATAAGGGCGTGAAAATAATTGAAGATGAGAATGTGGATAATCTGTACAATATGCTTGAAGCAACATTCAGGGTGCAGAATCGGAAATATCCGTATTCTAAGGAATTGATCAGCAATATATTTCAAGCTGCAAAAGAACATGGCTCTGGCAAGATACTGACTGCTGTGGACAGTAATGGTAATGTACATGCCTCTTCATTGTTTTTGTATGATGAAAGGACGTGTTATTACCTCATTTCAGGGGCTGATCCCGAGTTCAGGTCCAGTGGAGCACAGACGTTGCTCATTCACGAGTCAATAAGGTTTGCATCTACTGTTTCTAGAGCATTTGATTTTGAAGGATCGATGATAGAAGGGATAGAGACGTTTTTCCGACGGTTCGGATGCGAGCCTGCGGTATATTACGAAATATCGAAAAAGAGTTTTTTCGGGGAAGTGAAAGATATACTGAAACCCCGCATCAAGAGATTGATAGGATATAAGATGTAAGGAGAGCGCACGATGACAAAGGTTTGTCATGTAACAAGCGTCCATGAACCCCTGGATGACAGGATCTTCATAAAAGAGTGTGTAACACTGGCGAAAAACGGCTTTCAAGTGACTCTGGTGGCCCCAGGTGATTCTTTTGAAAAAGATGGAGTAAAAATAGTCGGATGCGGTGAGAGGCCGGAAAACAGGATCAAGAGAGCGTTTTCGTTTGATAAGACCGTCTTCGGAAAAGCTCTTGCCCAGGATGCGGATATTTATCATTTTCATGATCCGGAAATGTTGAAATATGCTGTAAAGTTGGTGAGACATGGCAAAAAAGTCATCTTTGACAGTCATGAGGACGTTCCTGCACAGATCATGGATAAACCTTGGATCCCGAAAATTTTCAGACCTGCAGTTTCATCTCGTTATGAAAGATATGAAACACGTTCAGTAAAAGAGCTGACTGCGGTAGTGGCTGCGACAGAATTCATTGAAGAGAAATTCAGGACCCGTTGCAATAAGACGATTACAATTTGCAACTATCCAAAACTGGATGACATTGTATTTCAGGAGAAGCCTTTTTCGGACAGATCTAAACAGGCATGTTACGCTGGGGGAATATCGGTCATCCGAGGCGAGAAAATAATGACAGATGCAATGAGGCCGCTTGACGGATACACATTGAAGCTTGCTGGCGGTTGTGAGAATGATGTAATAAAAAGCAATAGTCATCCAAATGTGGAATATGTAGGAATGCTGGATCGTAAGGGAGTGAATGCCCTGTACGGCGAGAGCAGGGTAGGCCTCAGCGTCCTGATGCCTACAGCAAACTACATAAACTCTCTTCCAATAAAGATGTTTGAATACATGGCCGCAGGTCTTCCTGTTATCGCGTCAGACTTTCCCGTCTGGAGGAAGGTCGTCGAACAGAACCAGTGCGGAACACTTGTAAGGCCAGACGATATACAGAAAATCACCGAAACCATAAAGATGTATATTGATGATCCTGAAATGGCCCAGGAACAAGGAAAAAGAGGCAGAGCTGCCGTCATTGGAAAGTATAATTGGGAAGTTGAAGGATCAAGACTTCTGGACTTCTACGAGTCGTTACAAAGAGGTGAAAAGCCATTAACCTGAAGAGCAAATTAAGATGGATATATGATAAGGGACTGGGACACATTGTGGGAACAGGGCTGCTGAACAAAATAGTGGCGTTTGTTGCTAATGTGTGCATAGTCAGGATCTTGTCAAGGGATGCGTATGGAATATTCGGTTATGCCGATAATCTTGTCAACTTTTTTCTGTTGGTAAGTGGCCTTGGCATGATAAATGGAGTGATGCAATTTGGCAGCGAAAGCAGGCCTGATGCTGAGAAAAATGCATATTTCAAGTATGGCTTGAGATTTGGATCAGTCTTCAATTTATTATTGTCGCTATTGATTATATTGTATGCGGCATTTATTCCTATCAGCATTCCTGAGTCCAGGAAATATCTTGCGATGCTGTCACTACTCCCTTTGACAAATTATCTGTTTAATTTTTTCTGTACGCTGTTGAGATGCCAGAAGGAAAATAAGTTATATGCCTGGGTCGTCAACCTCAATTCAATACTATATGCTGCATGTGCTATTGCAGGGGCAAAAGTACTCAGGATAACAGGACTGGTGCTAGCACTATACGCTGCAAATGTCTGTTCTGCTTTTGTGGGAATGGCCCTTACAAAATATAATTCTGAAATAAGGGAAACTGAATACAGGCTGAATTCAGACCAGAAAAAACGAATTATTCATTTTTCGTCAGTTTCTTGTGTGAATTCAGCAGTAGCGAATCTTCTGTATCTATTAGATGTTTTCATCCTGGGAATAATAATGAAAGACGCTGGAGTGATCGCAAGCTATAAGATCGCTACAACGATCCCAACGGCATTACTGTTTTTGCCGCAAGGTATCAATTTGTTCGTATATCCATATTTTGCGGAAAATAATGATGATTTTGCTAAGATAAAAAAATATACAAAGCTTTTGTTCCGGTATTCGCTGCTGATGAACGGTGTAATAACACTGATCCTAATCGTTCTGGCACCTACTGTTATAAAGGTGATCTGGGGAGAAAAATTCCTTGATGCGGTTCCTCTGCTCAGAATATTGATGCTGAATTATTTCGTTTCTGCTTCATTCAGGATAAATGCAGGAAATGTACTTGCCACATTGCGAAAAGTAAATGTTACGATGGTGGTCAGTATTGTTACAGGCATTGCAAATGTGGGACTTGATATTCTGTTTATAAGAAGGTTAGGGGCACAGGGGGCAGCCTGGGCAACACTGACGGTGATGTCACTTTCTTCAATGATGCTGATGCCTGCGATGATCCGTTCAATAAAAAAACTGAAAACAAGACGGGAGAGTATATGAATTTAGTTCTGATTGCCCTTGGAAAAATCCTTAGTAAGGCAGATGGACTCAAGGGAAAATATAAGATACAGCAAAATTTAAAGAAATTGGGACTAAAAGAAAGTGACGGGGTATCGCTTGGTCCGGATGTGAATATTGCTTTCCCTGAAAATGTCAGCATTGGCAGGGGAACATATATAAACGGCGGGGATTTAATAGCTTCGCCTGATGGTCACATCAACATCGGAGAAAATTGCCTGATATCGTATTATGTACATATGAGAACAGATTCTCATAACTTCAGAGCCAGGGATATTAATATAAATAAGCAAGGACATTCTGAAGCGGATATCAGCATCGGGAATGACGTATGGATCGGGTATGGTGCACAGATCATGGCAGGAGTGACCATTGCCGATGGTTGTGTTATTGGAGCAGGTGCTGTTGTTACAAAAGACACAGAGCCTTATTCTGTAAATGCTGGTGTACCTGCAAGGAAGATTTCACAGCGGAGGTAATGGATGAGGGTAGTTATCGTTTCCAGAGGGATACCTTCAGACAGATATAAGCTTCAAGGGATCTTTGAATATGACCAGGCAAAAGCACTGGCAAAATACACAGATAATGAGATTTTTTTTGTGGCACTTGATCTCAGATCTGTAAGAAGGTGGAGGAAATGGGGAACACATGAATATTATAAAGACGGAGTACATGTGATCTCAGTTAATGTTCCTCTGGGAAGAGTCCCGGATCGGTTGTTAGACAGAATAGCCATCAGGAAGCTTAAAAGAGTTTTTTCCCGGATATCCAGATCTGGCAAGATAGATATTATTCACGGACATTTCATAGAAAACGGATACTACTCGCTAGAGGCTGCAAAATTTTCAAAGATTCCTGTGGTTGTAACCGAACATAGATCTGACATGAATAAAAAGGATTTAAGTCAGAGATTCTTTGATTTAGGGGAAAGAACGTACCATAGGGCAGATCAGGTGATAGCCGTTAGTTCTGCTCTGGGAAAAATGATCAAGAAGAATTTTGACGTGGATGTTGAAACGATCCCGAATATCGTTGACCTGAATGATTTCGAGTATAACGAAAACGCTATGAGAAGCAGAGATATCATTTCTGTCGGTTCACTGTCAGAAAATAAAAATTTTGCTGATCTGATTCGTGCATTTGCCATTGCGTTTCCGTCAGAACAAAGAAAACTGATTATTGTTGGCTCTGGAGAGCAGAAACATAATCTGGAGGAGCTGGCTGAAAAGACAGGAATCAGGGACAGAGTGAAATTTATGGGAACTTTGTCAAGATGTGAAATATCTGAAGAAATGGATAAGGCACAGTTTTTCGCTCTTACCACGAAATCAGAGACTTTTGGCGTTGTGTTTATCGAGGCACTGGCCAAAGGCCTTCCCGTTCTGGCAACAAGATGCGGAGGTCCTGAAGATTTTGTGAACAGCAGGAATGGCGTTCTCGTAGGAAAAGGGTCCTTGGAAGAGATAGTAAGAGGGCTTAAATATCTGGATGAAAACATAGAAGAATTTGATCGTAGAGAAATTGCAGATGATGTTGAAAAATCTTTTGCAGGAGAAGTGGTGGCGAAACAGATCAACCAGTTGTATTTGACAACTGTGAAAAAAAGGAGCGGTAATGGAAAAAACAATTAAGAAAAAGAGCTCTCATAGAAAGTTCAAAGCATTTACGAAGATTTGGTCGATCATCTATTTGATAATGTTGACTTGCTTTGAGATGATCATGGTGGTCACTAATTATTTTCCTGCCAGATATATGCTGGTTGGTGCACTGTTGTTCGGGGTAGTGAGCTTTATACTTTTCCTGCTTTTGTTTTTCAATAGTTTTAAATTCGTTGTTAAGCTCATTGCATTGATTCTTAGCCTTGTATTGTTTGCTGCGTTTGCTATTGGATCAGTTTATGCTTTAAAGACGGATTCATTTCTTAACTATGTTTCGCGTAGCAAAAATAACGATGCAGTTGAAGTGACTGAAAAACCATTCAACGTTTACATATCCGGAATGGATACGGGAGGAGAAATAACAAACGAAGGCCGAAGCGATGTCAATATGATTGCTACTGTCAATCCGAAGACTCATACCATCCTTTTAACGTCAATACCTAGGGACTATCAAATCAATCTGGTTGATAAGGGTGATGCTACAGACAAACTGACACATACTGGTCTTTATGGTATAAATACTACCATTTCATCTGTAGAGGATCTTATGGGGATCAAAATCAACTACTATATAAAGGTGAATTACTCGACCCTCTATCAGCTTGTGGAGAGCATTGGCGGAATTTACGTAGTTTCTGATTATGAGTTTACGTCATATATTGATCACTATCACTTTGTGAAGGGTGAAAATCATATGAATGGTCATGAAGCGCTGGCTTTCGCCAGGGAAAGACAGGCATTTGCCGAAGGTGATGTGCAAAGAACAAGAGACCAGCAAAAGGTGATCACGGCTATAATAGATAAAATGACAAGTTCCACAACACTGCTTACAAGATATAATAAAATACTCAAGGCTATTTCTGATTATCTGGATATGAATTTCACACCTACAGAAGTAAAAGCATTAGTCAGAATGCAGCTGGATGAAAATCCAAAATGGAAAATAGAACACAGCAATATTACTGGATTTGATTCTTATCAGACAACGTACAGCTCTGGAAGTCAGGAAGTTTATGTAATGGAGCAGGATGAGACAAGTGTGAATGCTGCCAAAGAAAAAATCAAAAATGTAATGAATCCAGATAAAGAAAAAAACACTGATAAGAGTAGCAGTGAAAACTAGGATAGGAAAACGGTATGATCAGAAAAGCTTCAATAGAGAACTTGTTAATATCTGTACTGATCATTATCTGCTGTGTTTATATATTTTGGCGCTCGATCATCAAAGTTGATAACCTCATGTGCATGATCATCCTGCTCTTGGCGATTGGTTCCATTGTTACTAAAAGAAATGGGCTATTGTTGGAGAAGAACGCTTTTACCGGCCTTTGGCCTTTATGTGTGCTGTGGATGATCATATCTTGCACTCATACATATTCCATCATGTCAGGGATCAAGGTTATGCTTGTAATGTCTACTTTCCTTATTTGTGGAATTCTATTGATGACCACAGAAGGATGGTTTCCACTGTTCATAAAGGTGAGTCTTACATTTATAGCATTCCATGTGGCGTTTACTGCTTTTCAAGTTGTTGCTCCGAAGCAGGCTCTCCTTATCACAGGCTTGCTTCTTTCTCCTGAGGATCAGGCGTTTACCAGAGAATGGATAGAACAAAATGGAACTTACGCAGGTATAGCAGGACAGACATTTGTCAATGCATTCTTTTTTTCAATATTGTTCGGATTTTCACTTTCCAGATTTCTTACTACGTGTGAGAAAAAAAGGAAACTAGGATTTTTTCTTCTTATTTTGGTTTCGGCAGGACTGATAATATTGACAGGTAAGAAGGGAACACTTCTGGCAGTGACTTGTTCGACGGCGGTGATCCTTCTTGTATATGCTGCAATAAGAAGAAACTGGGAGAGCAGATTGATCATGTCACTGGGGACATTTGGTTGCGTTGGAGCAATTATAGTGACTGTGAAAATGTCGGGACAGCAGTTTTCTGATATGATGGGATCGTCGGTGATTTCCCGAGAAAGGATAATGTACAACGCTAAACTGGTTTTCAGAGGTCATTCCTGGTTTGGCTCCGGTACTGACTCACTGGCATATTACATAGGCCATTCGGCACACAATAATATCTATCAGCTACTATGTGAATATGGGATCATTGGTATGATAATGTTTCTGCTGGTGGTGTTGGCTGTGCTACTGGATGTTTTAAACAGAACATGGAAGCATTTTTCAGACAATAGTGGTTATGTTGATGGTTCTGCTGATCTGGTGTTGTGTCTTTTTTATGGATTGTTCCTCGTGTTTAATGGGATGACCGAAAACACTCTGTTTCAGTATCAGTTTTTTTTAACGTATGTATTGTTGATGGCCAGGGCATACCAGGTGACTGCGTCAGATCAATATTACAAATTGAAAGGAAATCTGCATGAATCGTAAAATCTCGGATAATCAGACAATATTCAGTTTCCAGAAGTTAGCAGGAGTGCTGAAAAGATTCTGGTGGATCATAGCAGTTGCTGTGCTGGTGGTTGGAGTGCTTTTGTATTTCTATACCAGTGTTTTAAAGGGTGGACAGATCGATACAGTAAAAACATCTCTGACTATTTATATCGACAGCACTGAAGCACCGGATAGCGTAAAAGATGATCATGTTCAGGAAGCCGGAATAATGGCAGACAGTCTTTCTGCCATTAAAAGCAAAAAAGTGGCAGATGATGCGAATAAGAGGCTGGAAGAATCCGGAATAGAAAAAGTATCCAGTGAAGATGAAGTTCCGCTGATCTTGTATGATTATGCTACAAGCAAGACTGCCACCCTTCAGATAACTGGAACTGATCCGGAAAGATCCATGGCTATCCTGAATGCGTATGTGGAGAGTTTAAATGATCAGCCTCAGGAGATCCTCAAGGGGACGAAGATCAAAGTTCTGGGGAAAGAAGACATTCCAACGGGAGAAAGTGGTGTAAACGGTGGCCTGTTTGGGCTTTCAACTATCAAGCTGGCTATGGTATTTGCTTTAGCAGTGCTGGCAGCATTGCTGATAATATTACTATTAGCGATGTTTGACGATAGGATCTGGTCAATCAAGGATTTGACCAGGATGTATTCTGGTGTGAATTTAAGCGGGGCAAACAATAGTGAGCATGGTATATCTGTAGATAGAGATTTGTTAAACAGGATAGAAGAGTCTGTGGGAGTAAATACAGCTGCTGTAGTGTATACTGTGAAAAAACCATATCCAGAAGCATTAGATACTGACGAGGGAGTTTTTATAACAGGGTTTGGTGAATATGGCAAAATTCCAAACAATTCTGGTGCTGTTCTCCTTATCTGCAAAGGAAGAACAAGAGAGAGGGATATTGAGCTTGCAATAAATCAGTTGAGTTCATGTGATATTGTTATTTTGGGTTATGTTTTTGCTTAGAGAAGCAATCGGGAGTTATTTCTGCCAGATGCTCAACAGGTGGTGTTAATGAAACATAAATCGATTGTAGTAATGTTTGTCTTGTGTTTTTTCTTTGCAGGATATGGTGTGATATCGGCAGATGATGGGAACGCAGGTGGAGAAGCAACTATTGACCATGAGGCTCAGGTTACTGCTGAGATAGATGTTGATGGTGTTGAAAGTGTTCCGGTAAATGAAGACAAAACGGATGTAAAGGATGCGGCTTACGTTTCTGAGGTAGAAGAGGAGAAAAAACTGTCATCATCCGAGAATGGATTGCCTTTTGCGCCATCGGGATCGGATGATAACTCTGTTGTTGTAGTTCAAGAAAATTCGTGGATAGACGAGAATGGTGCAAGGTATTATACGGATGAGAACGGCCACCGAGTAAAAGGCATTTATAAAATTGGTGATAAAATATATTATTTCGACCCAGTGACCGGAGCTCTACGCCAGGAAGCAGGTTGGAGAAATTGGAATAATAACAGATATTTCACAGATCAGAGAGGCATTGCTTATGCAGGCCAGTTTATCACATTTGGAGAACCACGCTATTACATGGGAGTGGATGGAATTTTATCGACAGGGATCTTCACTACGGCAGATGGTAGCGTATATTATTCGGATAACACAGGGCAGGTCATCAATAAGGCTCAGTGGATCCAGGATGATGGAAAAAGATATTTTTCTGATTCTGAAGGAGAGCTGTACCGTGACCGATTTATAACATTTGGGGACAGCCGCTATTACATGGGGACTGATGGAGCTGTAAGGACAGGGGTATTTACAGCAAAAGATGGGAACATGTACAATGCGGATGAAACAGGGCTGGTAATAAGAAAAGCTCAATGGATCAATGAAAATGGAAAAAGATATTTTTCTGATTCTGAAGGAGAGCTTTATCGTGACCAATTCATAACATTTGGGGACAGCCGCTATTACATGGGGACTGATGGAGCTGTAAGGACAGGGGTGTTTACAGCAAAAGATGGGAACATGTACAATGCAGATGGAACAGGGTTGGTAATAAGAAAAGCTCAATGGATACAGAGCGAAGGAAGAAGATATTTCTCCAATCAGGAGGGAGAGTTATATCGTAATCGTTTTATAACTTTTGGAGATCTTCGTTACTACATGGGATCTGATGGTGCTGCACAGACAGGAATTTTCGAAGCTGCTGACGGCAGAATTTATTATGCGGATCCTGCTGGTCTGGTGATCCGCAAGGCACAGTGGATCGAACAGGATGGTAAGAAGTATTTTTCCAACTCTGAAGGAGAGCTTTATAGAAACACAGTGATCAGTTTTGGTAATACATATTACTACATGGGAACTGATGGGGCTCTCGTTATCGGTTCGTTTTATTACCATGGAGCAAAGTATACAACTGATGATAAAGGTGTAATAAACGAGTTGATCGGGTTAGATGGAGCAGTTCTGAAGGGTATAGATGTGTCCTATGCACAGGGAGCCATCAACTGGCAGCAGGTAGCCAGTGATGGCGTTCAGTTCGCTATTATAAGAGCGGCTTACAGAGGCTATGGATCTGGGAGAATAGTGGCAGATAACTGGTTTACAACAAATATCAGGGGAGCTATTGCAGCAGGGATAAAAGTTGGAGTGTACTTTTTCTCTCAGGCAGTCAGCGAGGCTGAAGGGCGTGAAGAGGCTGAGTTTATTATTGACCAGATAAGCGGCTATAATGTGACACTTCCGGTAACGATTGATACGGAATACATTTCAGGTGTTTCGGCAAGAGCAAATTCACTCTCTGTGCCTGTAAGGACCAGTGCGGTAAAAGGCTTCTGCCAGCGAGTAGTTGAGCTTGGATATACGCCGATGATATATGCCAGTACCAGTTGGCTGAATCATTCGCTTGATATGAGTCAGTTGGCTGATGTCAAGGTTTGGGTCGCTCAGTATTATGATCACGTTACATATGAAGGCTCATATACGTGCTGGCAATATACGAGCAGTGGAAGAGTAAGCGGGATCAATGGAAACGTGGATATGAACTACTGGTACAACAAGTGATGAAATGATAGCTATAATTAGCTGTTCAGATGAATAATGGGGCTGCCTTCCTTTTAGTAGCGGGCAGCTCTTTCTGTATAATTACATTGTTTAATATAGAGGCGGGGATTAACGACAGATATGGGTTCCGGGAAGTTCGTTGATGTAGTAACGTTCAAATTTATGTTGACTGGTGTACTGAATACATTGGTGGGGAACGCAGTAATGTTTCTGGCTTATAATTTGCTTGAATTAGGGTACTGGACATCTTCTTGTGCAAATTATCTGACAGGTGGTGTGATAAGTTTTTTACTCAATAAACATTATACTTTTGGATCAAAAGGAAAAAGTCATCAGGAACTGTTGAAATTTGTGATCAATGTAGGTGTTTGTTGGCTCGTAGCATATGGTATCGCCAGGCCAGCTGTAATAAGAACACTTAGAGTTTATCCTTCGGATATTCAAGATAACATTTCGATGGCTGTCGGTGCTGTGATCTATTTCATTTTAAACTATTTTGGACAGAGATATATAGTTTTCAGGGAAAAAGGGGGAGAGACAGAATGAGTAGCGTTCCAGTGCTTTGGTTGGTGATACCTTGTTATAATGAAGAGGCCGTGCTGCCATGTACTGCGCCGGAGCTCCTAAAACATATTGAAATTTTGGTTGATGAAAAAAAATAAGCAAAGAAAGCAAGATACTTTTTGTTGACGATGGTTCAAATGACAGGACTTGGAATATTATTTCAGATCTATCCGAAGAGGACAGTCGATACAAGGGGATAAGGCAAAGCAGAAACAGGGGCCATCAAAACGCCCTTCTTGCTGGTCTGATGGAGGCTATTGACAAATGTGACATTACGATTTCTCTGGACTGCGACGGGCAAGATGATCTAAATGTAATGGGAGAAATGGTAGATGCTTATAAAGATGGATGTGAGATAGTATATGGTGTCAGATCTTCCAGGCAGACTGATACGTGGTTCAAGAGAAATTCGGCTCGGGGCTTTTACAGGCTGATGAACAGAATGGGTGCAGACATAGTCTTTGATCATGCAGACTATAGACTGGTCAGCAACAAGGTGTTGAAAAGCTTTTCCTGCTTTAAAGAAGTGAATGTTTTTCTACGGGGAATGTTTCCTCTGGTAGGGTATAAGAGCACATCGGTCTATTATGAGCGCAAGCCTCGCAAGGCAGGAAAAACTCATTATTCAATGAAAAAAATGATCGCATTTTCATTTGATGGAATATTCAACCTGTCCACAAGGCCGCTCCATCTTATCGTGGTTTTTGGAGCGGCAATAAGTCTGGTTGGCGCTATAGGAGTGATTTGGATGATCGTAGCCAACGTGGCAGGAAAAACGATGGCGGGAACGATATCGCTGGCATGGATGGCGCTCTTTATGGGCGGGGTGCAGATATTATGTACAGGTATCATTGGTGAATATGTAGGAAGGACATATATGGAGACTAAAAGACGCCCGCGATATATAATCAGCGAAAGGACAGATGAGAAGCCTGAGAGATGAAGCACCGGACGTCCCGACAGCAGTAAGTATGTAAAATCGTAAAGAACAGTGAGGAGATATGATGGCAGTATTATTAACCGGAGGAACAGGATTTATTGGATCACATACAGCAGTTGAAATGTTGAAATTAGGTAATGAGGTTATTCTGGTAGATGATCTTTCCAACAGTGAGATATCAGTGGTAGACAGAATCAAGAAAATAACAGGGAAAAAAGTAAAATTCTACGAAACGGATGTTTCCGATAAAAAAGCATTGGAAAAGATTTTTGATGAAAACAACATCGAAGGGGTGATCCATTTTGCAGGATTCAAATCAGTAGGCGAATCGGTAAAGAAACCGCTTATGTATTATAAAAACAATTTGGACAGTACTCTTTCTATACTTGAGGTGATGAAAGAATATAAATGCAAAAAAATGATTTTCAGTTCTTCAGCTACTGTTTACGGAAGCAAAAACACCGTTCCATTTACCGAAGAAATGGAGACAGGAAGAGGGATCAGCAATCCATATGGCTGGACAAAATATATGATCGAACAGATCCTTTCTGACTTTGCATTTGCAGATAAAAGCATGTCTATTGTGCTGCTTAGATATTTTAACCCCATTGGAGCTCATGAAAGTGGATTGATCGGGGAGAAGCCGGATGGCATACCAGGAAATCTCATGCCATTCATCACACAGACAGCAGCAGGGATCAGAGACAGACTGACGATTTTCGGAGATGATTATCCAACAAGAGACGGATCCTGCGAAAGAGATTTCATTCACGTAGTTGATCTTGCAAAGGGTCATGTTGCTGCATGGGAGTATGCCCTTGAGCACACAGGGACAGAAGTGTTCAACCTGGGTACGGGAAACGGGTATACAGTTTTTGAGTTGCTGAACACGTTCCAGAAAGTAAATGGGATAGAAGTCCCGTCTGTGATCGGCCCAAGGCGAGAAGGGGATATAGCCCGTGTTTATGCTGACGTGAAAAAGGCAGAGTCTGTTCTTGGATGGAAAGCTGAAAAGACCATAGAAGATATGTGCAGAGATTCCTGGAGATGGGAACAAAAAGAAAGACAGAGAACAATAGGCAATTGATTTGAACTGAAAATAAGATGCTGAATAAGATCAATGGACATTAGAAATGGCGTTAAATAACAGAGTAGAAAAGTATATCGGAGAAAATAGAAAACTCTTGTTTACGACGTTTGTAGCAGTGTTTTCCTTTGTGTTTGTAGCTCATGGTTACAGATTTGCGCATCTTCTGCTCTCCCATGATTCTCTAAATGAGTTTTTCTCATGGGGAGATATAGGTTGGGAAAAAAGATCCGTTGTGGGTTGGAAGGTTGCGCTTGGCAGATTTATTCTGCCAGTGTATCAGATGGTTTTTCATGGTTTTACAGAAATGCCGTGGTTATCGGCTCTTCTCACAATTATTTGGCTGTGGTTAACTGTATATCTGATTTGCAAGACGTTCATTATTGCTGAAAATGTTATTTTGGTTTTGATTGCCGGTTCTTTTGCAGTAAACCTTTCTATTACTTCACAGTTTGCAACGTATATTGGTGACTGTGACGCAAACATTTTTGCTCTTTTCCTGGCAACAGCAGGATTTTGTCTGTGGAAAAGAGGTGGGAAAATGTCCCTGTTGGCGATACCATTGATCACATGCATTTTGGGAATATATCAGAGCATGATCTCCATTTTTATTTCTCTGGTGATTTTTTATTGCATTTTATTACTCTTGGAAAATGAGGATATCCTTAACGTCTTAAAGAAGGGATCCTGGGGTGTCCTTTTACTGGGTGTATCAGGTGTTGTTTATGCCTGCATGTTAAAGACTGTATGGATTGTCTGGAAGGTAGTTCCGGCCTCCGGGTACAACAGCCTGAACCGTTTGTATGGAATTCAGAGTGGTTCGTGGTATGAATTGGTGAGGGAGACATACGTTCGATGGGTAGAGGCATTTGTATATCAGCCCTCGATCGCCTGGAGACCATTGATATGCCTTCTCAATATTATTGTGCTTGTTCTGACCGCGGGGCTTATTATCTTCTTTGCTTTAAAAAAAGGAGTGAGAATACAGAATTTATTCTTGATTGTAGTATTAGAAATTATTAGGTTAATTGTAATATGAAGTTGAACACTAAAACTAAATAAAAGAAGATCCACAGGACCTATCTTTGGTAGAATTAAGTCACCACACAAAATCACCAAAGGAGATCACCATGGATCGTGACAATTCTACCACACCTGAAAGAGAAAGAGGACAGCATCTCGGATTCGAAGACAGATGCAGCATCAAGACCTGCAAGAAGTTGGGGATGTCTCTACGCAAAACTGCCGAAGTTGTAAACTGTTCTGCATCCACTGTACTCAATGAGTTGCGCCGCGGTACAGGAAAGCGCAAAGGCAATCGTGGGAGGTTCCCTGAGTATTCAGCTAAAAGGGGGCAGGCAAATTATGAAACTAACCGGACCCGCTGTCACAAGCCGCACAAACTAGAAGAAGAAAATCCTTTTATCGATTGGATGGTCAAGCAGGTGCGAGAAAAGCACTGGTCATTGGATTGCTGTGTAGGGTACGCCAGACGTAAGAAGCTGTTTCCAAGCGAGTATATCGTCTGCACAAAGACGCTATACCGTGAGCTGTGGGCCGGTAATCTGCCTCTCTCACCATTCGACTTGCCTGAAGTTCTCTCCCGCAAGTCGAAGAAGGCCCATACTCGCAAGAACAAGAAGGTCCTCGGCAAGAGCATAGATGATCGTCCAGAGGAAGCATCCATGCGCATCGTGTGCGGTCATTGGGAAATAGACACAGTAGTGGGCAAACGAGCTGGCAAGGAATCAGTGGTTCTCACTCTGGTTGAAAAAGTCACTGATTTCTATCTGGCTATAAAGATTCCCGGCAAAGACTCTGACTCGGTAATGGCTGCAATGGAGACCCTTAGAGAAGAATATGGTGACACACATTTTTCAGAGATCTTCAAGACCATCACCGCAGATAACGGACCTGAATTTGAAAGGCTCTCTGAACTAAAGTATTGGGGTGTAGGCGTCTACTTTGCTCATCCGTACTCATCCTGGGAAAGAGGTCAGAACGAGCGACACAACCGTCTCTTTCGCAGATACATTCCGAAAGGAGTGTCCATCGACAAATATTCTGCAGATCAAATACTGAGTTTTGCCGATGAGATGAACGCTTTGCCGCGAAAACGTCTTGGATACTTTACACCAGAAGAGCTCTTCGACGAATTTCTCGATCAAGTGTATTCAGTTGTCAAAGTTCAAAGTGCTTAATTTTACGCTAGTGTTCAAGTTGGAATTGCAATTTATATTAGAAATTATTATGCCATTTGGAATGAATGTTTCTTATTTTCTTTCCGGTGGCACGGTACACTACCTCATGATGTATTCTTTTTGGCTCATTTATTCCTTTCTCCTCATTCTTATTGGTAAAGAGATGCCTGCATCAAATGCAGCGGAGAACATGAATGTTGCAGTCAAATGCACCGGAGTAGCGGTGATTTTACTGATATTGATTACCAGTATTCAGACAGCAAACGGAGCATACATAAAAAAAGAAATGGAGGAAAATGCTACATTTTCGACAATGACCAGAGTTATGTATGCCATTGAAAATACAGAGGGATACGAAGAGGGAAAAACAGAGTTGTTATTTGTAGGTACACCGCAGTATATCAGTAACGACATTTACGGGTCATTAAAAGGCCTGACCGGAATGGAAAGCGGCAGCCCTATAAGTGGTTCCGATTTTTATAGAAGTTACTTAAAATATGTTCTGGGGATAAACGCGAAAGTTTGTTCAGAAAATGCATCATTGGAGTATAATGAGACGGTAATTGCAATCAAAAAGAGCAAAATGCCGGTATTTCCAGAGAAAGGGTTTATTCAGTGGTATGGAGATATTCTGGTAATAAGAATGAGCTAATAGAGTATCGTGAAAGGATCCGTCGTGCTAATAGAAGGAGGAAGCCAATTGAAGCATAAGTTCGTTATAGCCATAATCACAACAGGCATTTTCCTGTTTGGAGCAGCCGCGGTCTGTGCAGATGATACAAATACGACTGTTATGACACAACCTGCGACTGGAACGACATCAGATGAAAATAATGTATTGCTGTCGTCTGAATCGAGTGACGAAAATGGCCAGACTTCTGGCTCAGTGTCGGCGCCAATAATTCAGGAAGATCTCGGGGAAAACCAGGAGCAGGAAACAACGAGCTCAGAACAGACGACCAGAGAAACCTGGATAAACGAAAATGGAAGCAGATATTATTATGATAAAACAGGGAACAAGGTAAAGGGTATCAGTAAAATCGGGGATACAATTTACTATTTTGATCCTGGTACGGGAGCGTTGATACAGGAAGCTGGTTGGAAAGATTGGAACGGGAAAAAATACTATACTAACTCACAGGGAATCGCTTTCGCGGGAATGTTTATTTCCTTCGGTATTCCAAGGTACTACATGGGCAGCGATGGAGCAGTGATGACAGGACTGTTCACTGCAGCGGATGGCCGCAGGTATAATGCCGATGAAACAGGGCAGGTAATAGACAAAGCCCAGTGGATAGAGAAAGACGGCAAAAAGTATTATTCGAACGGTCAGGGAGAGTTATACAGGAATCAGTTCATCTCGTTCGGGACTCCGCGCTATTACATGGGCAGCGATGGAGCAGTGATGACAGGACTGTTCACTGTAGCGGATGGCCGCAGGTATAATGCCGATGAAACAGGGCAGGTAATAAACAAAGCTCAGTGGATAGAGCAAGAAGGTAAGAAATATTATTCGAACGGTCAGGGAGAGTTATACAGGAATCAGTTCATCTCATTCGGAACTCCGCGCTACTACATGGGCAGCGATGGAGCAGTGATGACAGGACTGTTCACTGCGGCGGATGGCCACAGGTATAATGCTGATGAAACAGGGCAGATAATAGACAAAGCCCAGTGGATAGAGAAAGACGGCAGGAAATATTATTCGAATGGGCAGGGAGAGTTATACAGGAATCAGTTCATCTCGTTCGGGACTCCGCGCTACTACATGGGCAGCGATGGAGCAGTGATGACAGGACTGTTCACTGCAGCGGATGGCCGCAGGTATAATGCTGATGAAACAGGGCAGATAATAGACAAATCCCAGTGGATAGAGAAAGACGGCAGGAAATATTATTCGAATGGGCAGGGAGAGTTATACAGGAATCAGTTCATCTCGTTCGGGACTCCGCGCTACTACATGGGCAGCGATGGAGCAGTGATGACAGGACTGTTCACTGCAGCGGATGGCCGCAGGTATAATGCCGATGAAACAGGGCAGATAGTGAACAAGGCTCAGTGGATAGAGAAAGACGGCAGGAAATACTTTTCAGATTCACAGGGCGAACTATATATGAACTGTATTATCAGTTTCGGAAATGATCATTATTATCTGGGGAATGATGGGGCTCTTGTTACAGGTTCATTTTATTATGATGGCTCAAGATACACGACAAACGACAAAGGTGTAATAAATGAACCAATTGTCCATACCTGGATGAGTAATATGAACTCTCTGGCGAGAAGCATGTGGAGTTCGACAAACTATAAGATATTAGTGGATAGACATACTAATGTTTTGGGGGTTTATCAGCTGTCAGGCGGGTCGTGGAATCCGATAGCATTCTGGAGCTGTTCTACCGGGGCATCACAAACGCCGACGCCTTCCGGGATCTTTCAGACAGGGCTGAAAGGATATTCTTTTGGGCACGGATACACATGTTATTACTGGACTGGCTTCATTGGATCTCAATATCTATTCCACTCAACTTTATATAGCCAGGGAACGTTTAACTCTATCGATAGTAGATTAGGCTTGAATATATCACACGGGTGCGTGAGGCTGGCAATTGAAAGTGCAAAGTGGATATATGATAATATTCCGACCGGCACAGCAGTTAGAATCTACTAAGGTCGAATGGGGGCACCAAGGAAATGAGACATAAATTTTTTGTGGCTTTATTCACAGTAGCATACATAATTATTGGAGGAGGTTTTGTAAATGCTGATGAATCGAATGCGTTGCAAAATATCACGAATGGAAGTGCTGTAAAAACCGAAGTTGCGATATCAGATCAGTATTCTGATCATCAAAGCGGAGAATCGAAAAGAACTGAAGAAGCCAATGGCCTTTTTAGTGAAGGAAATGAGATCAAGGGAAATGAAGAGACTGGTGCAACAATAGACGAGCCTGAACAGCAGGATGTACAGAACATAATAAACAGCACAGAAGAAAACAAAAATGAAGTTCAGCCAGTTACAGGAAGTGAGGGAAATTGTGATTCCTGGATCCAGGAGAATGGAAATAAGTATTATCTGGATAAAACTGGTGAAAAAGTAAAGGGTATAGCTGTTGTATCCGGCAGCGTTTACTATTTCGATAAAGATACTGGAGCATTAAAAGAATCTGCTGGTTGGGTCGAGTGGAATGGAGAAAGATATTTTACGGATCCATCTGGAAAAGCTTATGTGGATCAGTTCATCACATTTGGATCAATGCGGTATTACATGGGATCAGATGGATCTGTGCAGACGGGAATAATCACAGCTGCTGACGGAAGAATGTACAATGCGGATGAAACCGGTCTGGTGATAAACAAAGCCCAGTGGATAGAGGAAAATGGAAAAAGACTTTTTTCAAACAGCAATGGACAGCTGTATCAGAACCAGTTTATTACGTTTGGTGCACAGAGATACTACATGGGATCGGATGGATCTGCGCAGACAGGCATTTTTACAGATGCTGACGGAAGAATGTACAATGCGGATGAAACCGGTCTGGTGATCAGCAAGGCTCAGTGGATAGAGCAGAATGGTGAAAGGTATTTTGCAAATGGCAATGGACAACTGTACCAGAACCAGATGATCACGTTCGGAACACAGAAATATTACATGGGATCAGATGGGTCTGCGCAGACGGGAATAATTACAGCTGCTGACGGAAGAATGTACAATGCGGATGAAACCGGTCTGGTGATAAATAAAGCCCAGTGGATAGAGAAAAACGGAAAAAGATTTTTTTCGAACAGCAATGGACAGCTGTATCAGAACCAGTTTATTACGTTTGGTGCACAGAGATACTACATGGGATCGGATGGATCTGCTCAGACGGGAATATTCACAGCCTCTGACGGAAGAATGTACAATGCAGATGAGACAGGTCTGGTGATCAGCAAGGCTCAGTGGATAGAGCAGAATGGTAAAAGGTATTTTGCAAATGGCAATGGACAACTGTACCAGAACCAGATGATCACGTTCGGAACGCAGAGATATTACATGGGATCGGATGGATCTGCGCAGATAGGAGTTTTCACAGCCTCTGACGGAAGAATGTACAATGCAGATGAGACAGGTCTGGTGATCAGCAAGGCTCAGTGGATAGAGCAGAATGGTAAAAGATACTATTCTGATGGGTCAGGAGAGTTATATAGAAATAGATTTATTTCTTTTGGATCAACATACTATTATATGGGAGCAGATGGAGCCGCTGTAACGAAAAGCTTTACTAAGTGGGGGGATGTTTACAACCCGGATCAGACTGGCGCAATAGTAAACATGCCAGAAGGTTTCTGGTTTTGGAGCAGGATTTCGTCAGTAGCGGAATCTCTCGGCAACAGTCTCTGGAATGCTTACAATTGGATCGCCGGATTCAGTAGATATTACCTCACAAGTGATGGCCGCACCAGCTGGCCTATCATGAGCTCCAGGGATTACGCTATTTACGGATTGAACCATCATGGTGGAGACTGCATCGTCATGGCCAGCACCCTCAGATATATTGCCGAGTATCTTGGATACAACGCTATACAGCGTTTCGGATATGTGGGCAGCGCCACACATTCCTGGGTCGAGATCAACGGAAAGGTCTATGATGCCAACTTCAAGAATGAGACCGGGCGCAACGGCTTTGGTATCAGCTATGGGCAGAGAGGCACCTGGAAGTATCGTATCGTAAAGAACATTTAAATATACTTGAGCATAAACAAGTAGGACAGAAGGAGAAGAAGCATATGTATCGTAAAGCAAAGCTGACAGGACTCGTAGCCGTGTTCATTGCTATGTGTCTTGTATTCACCGGCTGTGGATCCAGTCAGAAAGAAGAGAAGAAGGCGCCGGAGGGAGCTTTTATCACGGTCGAGAATCAGACAGGGAAGGACATCACGGCTCTGCAGATCAGGAAGACCGGGGATCAGGATTTTGGAGACTCGCTTCTTGCCAAGGACAAGACCATCAAGAATGAAAAGAAATCAAAGGTGAAGTTCCAGAAAAAGGCTTTCACAAAAAAGCAGAAGCAGCAGAAATTTGATATTCAGCTGACTTACTCGGATGGGTCTACTGCCACATTGAGCGAAGTTCCACTGGCCGATGTAAAAAAGTCTATGACCATTCAGACCGGAGATGACATTACATACGTTTCGTATACTTCAATAAAATCCGGCGACAAGACCGACACTAAGGATGTGGAATTGAAGATCAAGGCAGCGGCAGATGCGGCTCAGCAGCAGGCGGCGGCGGCAGCGGCCCAGCAGCAGGCGGCGAGCACAGGCGCTTCTTCATCTACGGGTCAGCGTCAGACGGCTGTATCGGGCAGCACTGGTTCTGCTTCGGCAGGATCATCGGGGGCTTCAGGTTCTTCCGGACAGGCGGCAAGCGATGATAAGTGCGTCGACCCGAATGAGGACGTTTATAACTAAAAAACAAGAATTACAGAGATTGCGTGTGGGGTCAGGCTCACACGCATTTGCTGTAAGAAGATAAATGGACAATAGATAAATAGAAAGAACAATTGTTGATCTATGGAAGTTACCAGCCTGATTTTCCCGGCATTCGTGATGCTGGGGGCAATAATATACTGGAATGTCAAGGGTAGGTATCAGTGGGTAGTCCTGCTGGTATTGAGCCTTGTTTTTTACTGTACATATGTGGCGCCCGTGACCTTTATTTACGTGCTCATCAGCACCTTCACAGCATATGGAGCTGCAATATTCTTCGAACGTTCCGGGAGTGAAAGAAGGAACAGGATAGTTGTCGTGCTGGCTATTCTGGTGGACATGGGCATCCTTGCCGTATTGAAGTACACCAATCTTGTCATCAGGACGTGGAACTTCTTCGGGAGCCTCAGGTCTGATGACTTTTCGGCATCTCCGCTCGTCCACTGGGCGGCTCCGTTAGGTATCAGCTTCTTTACACTGCAGATCGTATCATATCTGATCGACTGCTATCGCGGGGAACTTCAGCCCGAAAAAAACCCACTGAAGCTGCTCCTCTTTACGTGCTATTTTCCAATGATGATCTCTGGTCCGATCTGCAGATACGGAGAGATGAGAGACCAGTTGTCAGCAGAGCAACATTTCCAGTACGAGCGCGTCACAAGAGGCCTGAAGAGGATGGCCTTTGGCGCAATGAAAAAGATGGTGGTGGGAAACAGGATATTGATAGTAGTAAATATTCTGGACGGCGACACCGCCAGGTACGACGGGGCGTATATCTGGCTATCAGCGATACTGTATACGGTTTTCCTGTATGCGGACTTTTCGGGCTGCATGGACATCGTGCTGGGTGCATCCGAAATATTCGGGATAGACATGCCGGAGAACTTCCGCGCACCGTTCCTGTCACGATCCACTCAGGAGTTCTGGAGAAGGTGGCACATCACACTGGGCGCGTGGCTGAGAGACTACGTCCTGAATTCTCTTCTCAAATCAAGAGCCTTCATCAACATGACAAAGGCCATCAGAAAAAGATACGGAAAGAAGGCGGGACGCAGGATCCCTGCATATCTCTCCATGCTCGTGGTATGGTTTGCCATGGGGCTGTGGCATGGAAACAGCTGGAAGTACATCCTCGGAGAGGGCATGTGGTTCTGGCTTGTGATAGTCCTCGGAATGATGTTCGAGGATCAAAATATAAAACTGATGAAGCTCCTGCACATCGACAGCAAGGCGGGTTATTGGCACGCATTCCAGTCCGTCAGGACGTTCCTCATAGCGAGCGTCGGAAATTTCTTTTTTAAGGCTGCCTCGATGCCGGACGCGATACGAAGAATAACGATCGGCTTTACCACGCACTGGGATCCGTCTTTGATATTGCAGCTTCCGTATTTGAACAGAAATACAGGAGGGACAGCAGGCCTGTGCCTGGTGCTCGCTGGCCTGGTGCTGATCGTGATCGCAGACGTTTTCAAGTACAGGGAAAAGGATGTGAACGTTGTTATAGCAAGTCGTCCGGCAGTGGTGAGATGGGGGCTGTACACGGTTGTACTTGCCATGATATTCATGTCGCTGAGCGTACAGTCTGCGCCGTTCGCCTACGCTCAATTTTAGAAGAGGAGACTTTTTATGGAAAAAATAAAATTCACATTAAAATGCCTCCTGGTCGTGGCGATCGCGATGGTGCTGAATTGGTGCGTCGTTGATGATGTCCATTCCTATACAAGGCTCATGCTCCATGAGATGCACAGCAGCGATGACATAGATACGCTGATAGTGGGAGGATCAGAGGTCTTCAAGGCATATGATCCCGAGGTGCTGAGCAAGGCAACTGGAGACAGGTTTTTCAACGCCGGTTCCGCCAGCCAGCAGATGGGAGGTTCTCTGGCGATGATAAAGGAGGCCGAGCGCACAAATGACCTGAAGACCGTAATGCTGGATGTCGATTTTCCACGAAATCAAAGCGATGAAGAGGGCGCACTCCAGACGTATCTGCTCACGGACTATATGTCCATGAGCAGCAACAAATACGAATATTTGTGGAAAAGCCAGGGGTTCACGGGCATCGAGAACGATTTTATCCCCGCTATCCACAGAAACGGAGATCCTGTGGAGCTGATCCCGGAGAAGCTGTCTGCACCGTATAGGAATTGGAAATACGATTACGTGACTTATGGTAGTGAGGCATACAGGGGAGACGGATTCGTCTACAGCAACGGGCACGCCGATCAGAACGTAACGTATGAGGTTGAGGAGGATATCGAGCCTGGCCACATCATGTCCGATCACGCCATGAGCCAGCTTAAAGCGATAACCAGCTATTGCAAAGCTCACGACATACAACTGATCCTGGTGGAAACTCCTTATCCGGATGCTACGCTGCTCAAGGAAAATTATCAGTCGTATATCGATGGCGTGCGGTCGTTTGCGGAGAAGAACGGCCTGCAGTACTGGAATTTCAATCTGCTGAAAAAGGGGTACATAACATTCGGATACGACGATTATCTCGATGCCGTTCACCTGAACGGACATGGGGCTGAGAGGTTTTCGAAGACAGTGGCGACCATTTACAATGGATCAAAATACGGCGTGACGAAACCGGATGACGTATTCTACAGCGACTATGCAGACAAGATAAGATACAACGCAGATGAGACTGTGAGGTGATGTGATAAGATGTGGATCCTCGACGAATTGAAGAACAGAATGCATTCGGATCAAACGGCCATGATACACAGGGACAGATCCATTACCTACAGGGAGCTCTGGACGGCATCTGAACATCTGGCGGCGAAGCTGGAAGATGAGCTCAAGACGATGGCACCTGTCGTGATCTATGGAAACAAGGATATCGAGATCCTTGTGGTCATGATGGCTGCGCTGAAGACCGGGCGCCCCTACGTGCCGGTGGACGTGACTTTTCCCGTGGAGCGCTTGCAGAAGATCGCAGACATGACAGAAGCCGAAATCCTTTTCAATTTTTCAGAAACAGACGATGCGACTGTAGGAAATGGCAAGGCGTTCCGTGTGTCTGGCGGAGACTTCCACGACTGGCTGAAGACTCCCGGCGGGCGATCCGACGAGGAGCGTTGGGTATCCGGAGATGATGACTGCTACATACTGTTCACGTCGGGCAGCACGGGAGAGCCAAAGGGAGTACAGATAACCAAGGATAATATAATCAATTTCACGGAGAATTTCGGGAGATACCTTAGTGTGCCGGAGGGCAGCTGCGCGCTGAACCAGGTATCCTATTCCTTCGATGTGTCCGACATCCAGCTCTATTATCACCTTGCCAATGGCGTTTCGCTGTTCAACATCGACAGGGAGATGATAGGAGACTTCGGAGAGCTGTTCAGCTTCCTCGGTGGCAGCGGCATTTCTTCGTGGGTCTCGACTCCGAGCTTTATAGAAATGTGCGCCGTATACGATGAATTTTCGAGAGAGCTTCTGCCGGACCTTGAGCGGATAGTCCTGGCCGGAGAGGTGCTGACGAAGAATCTGGTAAAGACTCTGTGGAAAAAATTTCCAGGAGTAAAAATCGTCAATGGATATGGTCCGTCCGAGATAACGGTCCTCACGTCTGCGTGCGAGATAACGCCGGAAATGTTGCAAAGTGACGATGCCCTGCCCATCGGCCATGTCCTGGAGGATGGAGAATGGTGGATAGAGTCCAAAGGCGAGCCCGTGGAAGAAGATGGAAAGCAGGGAGAGCTTATCGTGGCGAGCCGAAGCGTGAGCCCCGGGTATTACAAGCAGCAGGATCTTACGGAAAAAGCTTTTGGGAAGCGCGGGGTTTTGCGATATTTCAGGACCCACGACCTCGTGTATCGCGAGAGGGACTTGCTGTATTTCTGCGGCAGGATCGACTTCCAGGTGAAACTGAACGGATACCGGATAGAGCTGGAGGACGTGGAGAAAAATCTGAACAAGATCTCCTGCATCGAGAACAGTGCTGTGATCCCCGTCTACAAAAACAGCAGGGTGGAATATATTGCCGGGTTTGTCGTGATGTCTGAAGACCTGGGACTGTCCCGCGCAAAGACGAACATCCACATCAAGAAGGAACTGAAGCAACTTGTCCCTTCATACATGATCCCTAAGAAGATCGTTGTGCTTGACAGCTTCCCGGTCAACACAAATGGAAAGATTGATCGAAGAAGGCTTACCGACGAATATCTGAATTAATAATAATAGAAATGGTAATGATAATGACAGACTTGAAGGAGGAGCGGATAATGGACAAATATGAACAGATAGCAAGAACGGTACTGGAAGATGCTTGCGAAACGGATGAGATCTTCGAGGATTACGATATGGACCTTCTGGACACGGGATACCTGGATTCATTTGCGCTGCTGGAGATCATAGTCAGCGTAGAAGAAGCCATGGGCATCAAGGTGAAACCGACTGACATCAACAAGGAAGACATCAGAACGGTTAACAACTTCATCAGGTTCCTTAAAAAAGAAGGGGGAGGAATAGCGGACAAGCTGTACCTTTAATTCGGTCGTAATAGATATGGATGCCATCTGCATAATACAGAATGGCATCCATATGTTTGGGTTGATTCGTAGATACGTGACTGGAGTTCTGAAAAATCGGATGTGCGTGTTATTTCACTATTTCTCCAATGCTACACACCTTTCCGCCGTGATCTCCAGCGGGTCGAAGAGGCTGAGCCCGTCTCCGTCGAAGGTCTCATCTCCTTTGAATTCGTCGAATGCTACCGATAGTTCTGTGCACCCCAGAACCGCTCCGTCGCAGCCGCTTGCCCGGACCCTGGACATCGTTTCGTGCCACAGGCTATCTGGGACTTTCTTCCCGCTCTTCACGTGATCGTATATGATCCGCATCACGATTTTCTGAAGATCCGGATCCGGGATGTACGAATCGATACCCGCTTTTTCAAGTGCTTTCTGGTAAAGACCCGTCCTGATCGTCCCGTCAGTGGCAAGGATCGCGATCCTCTTTTTTCCGGAACAGGCGATCTTCTCCGCCGTCACGTCGATCAGATTGATCACTTTTTTTCTGAGTTCCTCCGGCATTCTGGCAACAAAATAGTGTGCTGTATTGCAGGTGATCACGACCTCATCACAGCCCGCCGCGACCAATCGTTCCACATCTTTTTCCAGCAGGGAGCGTACGAGCTGTTTGTCCTCCTCGCTCCCGTGAAGTATCGTTGCGGTCCTGTCAGGCATAGAAGAGTGGCTGAGGAGGATCAGATCTATGTGCTCCTGATCCTTCTCGGCCGGTGTCTTCCTGATGAGCATCTCGTAGAAAAGCGCAGATGCAAGCGGACCCATTCCACCGACTATGCCAAGCATTTTATCTCCCCTCTGCGGCAAGCTCCGCAAGGCTCTTGACTCTGTTTCCACGGATTCCGGTCATGCTTTCACCGTGATATAGCGAACTGATTATTGCCTCTTCCAGGCACTCGACTGTGGCTTCGAAAATCTCGTCCATGGCACTTTCGCCGGCAGTCCGCATGGAGAACAGTCCTTTTTCATCGTAAGGGATCCTGTTTCCGTTTGAAAAAGCGATCGCAATGTCTCCGCTCCCGGTCCCTATGAACGATCCGGTCTTGCCGAGAGCTGCGGCCGCGCGTTTTGCAACTCTTGTGAGCTGCCGGCTGTCCAAAGGAAGATCGGTTCCGACGATCAGTATGCAGGAGCCTGAATCCTTTTCGTACGGCGAGCTGGATCTCAGGTCCTTAATTATTTCGTAAAAAGGCTTTCCGTCACTTGTTCTTTCTCCGTTGATGAGAAGCCTCCCTGCCGAGCCGAAGTTTGTCATCACGAGAGTCCCGATCGTGAATTCCTGCTGGCCGACATGAACAATGCGTGAAGCCGAACCGATGCCGCCCTTCAGTCCCATGCAGACCATTCCGCGGCCGCCACCGACGGCCCCTTCATCGAATGTGATATCTGCCGAATCCAGAGCTTGAATAAAGTCGTCCTCGGTCAGATGCATCCCACGGATGTCGTTGAGTCTGCCGTCGTTGCATTCTGTGACAACGCAGTTCACCGTACCTACAGAAACGCCGATCTCGGGATGCCGTTCTAGCATATATTTTGTCAGGGCGTTGATCCCCGTACCGACTCCAAATGTGTTTGTCAGCAGGATCGGCGTCTCGATCGTACCGAGTTCTTCGACCTGCAAAAGCCCGGCACTTTTCCCGAAGCCGTTGATGACCGCCACACCAGCCGATACTTTTTCCCGAAAAACATCACCATCTGCAGGTACGATCGCGGTCACTCCTGTGTGGATATCGCGGGACGGATCATTTAACGTTCGGTGCCCGACCAGAACGCCGGGAACGTCGGTAATGAGATCTCGGGCACCGCGTCTGTATCGCAAAGGGAGCTTCAGCCACCCATCTGAAGGAATGCCCATTACTTCGCACCATCCTCATAGATGTTCTCGGCATCGAGCTCGTCGAAATTCGGATCCTCTGGGATGAACTCTGAGTCTAGTCCGAGATTCTGAAAATATCCGCACATCTTGCGCGGGGCAAACTGTTCGGTCGAGCAATGTGTGCCTGCAAGGAGAGTGATGCCGTTTGCTTTCGCCGCCTCGTGGACTTTTTTGGACCAATCCACGACCGGCGCGGTGACACCTGTCACGAGAACGTTTACGCCGTTTTCCCTGAGATATTTGTATGCCTCAAGACTCTTCGAGCAGCCCGGCATCACGGCGAATTTTCCATCGATCAGTTTCTCATCGCCATATTGAGTGCAGGATACTTTGTGGCCAAGTACTTTGATGAATCTATCACGGAGTTCCGTTATCGTATCGAACCCGCTGGAGCAGAGGACACCAATCAGGCCTCCGTTCTGCGGATACCAGAAATCGTAGATATTACCTCCCAGCGCTTCTCCCAGCGTGTAGGCAGGCGAGTAAAAGTATCCCGCATCCATCGGGATATGATAGGAACAGAGGCTTATGCGCCTTTCCTTCATCTGCTCGATCAGGTCTTCAGGTATCTCTGCATAATTTGCCTGAAGGCTTGGCATTGGAGGCCTTGGATGATGAGTGAAAAGCATGATGTCCGTCTCTCCGCGTTTCAGGATCTCCTTGATAACGCTCGGATTTGCGAACGTCGCAGTGTAGACCTTGTGGATCTTCGTGTTGAAGTCGAACTGCAGCCCCTTTTTTGGAAAAATGTCCGTCACTCTGTCTGGCTTGAACTGTTCCTCAAGTCGATCGTAAACGAACTGCGAGGGAAGAAATCTTGTGTCTGTCATTGCACACCTCCAGAAATAGGACATCGGGATGCCGGACGGTAAGGCATTCGATATACCACAATAAAGCGTTAAATTTTAAGGAAAATATAGCACCGGGGAAGAGGGCTGTCAAACGAGAGGTGCAAGCTGTTCTGTCAGGTAAGATCAGTAATTTAAACTGCTCTGCATTTCGCTGGAAATTTGTGGCTTCATTGGTTTCAACCCATCGTAAAAAAGATCCATGAAACACCCATCATTCAGGGATCAAATTCTGACCAGTTGATTTTAAAGCCATGTGTTTTTTGTGTGTCAACCGCAGATGACAGATGGATATGAGTATAAACTTGTGATACCTTGAAGTGTTAGTGGCAATCCCTTCGATATGTAGGCCACTGCTGAGGAGAAATAGAAAAAGAGCGAAGTGATCTTCCAATGAATGCAAAGATAATAGTCGTGTCTCACAAGAAATACTGGATGCCGGACGATGAGATCTATCTACCGGTGTTCGTAGGACCGGCTCCAGACATGCCGGAGGGCTTCGTGAGGGACAACACAGGAGACAACATCAGCGAGAAGAATCCGAATTTCTGCGAACTCACGGGACTCTACTGGGCCTGGAAGAACCTGGACGCGGATTACCTCGGCCTCGCTCACTACCGCAGACACTTTTCCATAAAGAAAAACAAAAATGATAAAAGGGGCTGCGTCCTCACCGGGAAGCAGCTCGAGGCGATCCTCGCAGATACCGACGTGGTGCTGCCGAAGCCTAGGAATTACTTCATCGAAACGAATTACAGCCAGTACGTCCACGCCCATCATGCCGAGGACCTGGACACAACGAGGGAGATCATTTCCGAGATGTATCCTGGATACCTGAAGGCGTATGATGACTCCATGAAGCGGACCACGGGCCACCGGTTCAACATGTTCATCATGAAGCGGGAGCTGGAGGATGCCTATTGCAAGTGGCTGTTCGACATACTCTTCGAGCTGGAGAAAAGGCTGGACATCAGCCAGTACAGCAAGAACGACGCCAGGGTCTTCGGCTTCGTGAGCGAGAGACTGCTGGACGTGTGGATAGAGACCAACGACATAAAATACAGGGAACTTCCGTGTGTTTTCATGGAAAATCAGAACTGGCTCAAGAAGGGGAGCGCTTTTGTGATGAGAAAGCTCAAGGCGGGAAGGAATGAACGATGAACGCCAAGAAGTATGACTGCCTGGTAGTAGGAGCGGGTCTCTACGGAGCGACGTTTGCCCGCGAGATGAAGGAGGCTGGAAAAAAGGTCCTGGTCGTAGACAGGAGACCGAACATCGGGGGCAACGTGTATACCGAGAAGGTCGAGGGGATCAATGTGCACAAGTACGGCGCACACATTTTCCACACCAACAATAAGACCGTGTGGGACTTCGTGAACAGATTCGCCACCTTCAACCGGTTCACAAATTCTCCCGTAGCCAACTACCGCGGGGAGCTCTATTCACTTCCCTTCAACATGTACACATTCAATAAAATGTGGGGCGTCGTGACGCCGCAGGAGGCGGAGGACAAGATCCGTGAGCAGAAACAGGCTGCGGGGATCGAGGTTCCGAAGAACCTGGAAGAGCAGGCCATCAGCCTCGTCGGAACTGACATCTACGAGAAGCTGATAAAGGGATACACGGAGAAGCAGTGGGGACGTCCCTGCACCGAGCTGCCGGCTTTCATTATCAAGAGGCTGCCGGTGAGATTTACGTTCGACAACAACTACTTCAATGCTCTGTATCAGGGCATCCCCGTCGGGGGATACACCCGGATGGTGGCGAATATGCTGGAAGGCATCGAAGTGAAGCTCGGTACGGATTATCTCGAGAATAAAAAAGAATACGACGCCATCGCGGACACGGTGGTGTACACTGGGCCGATAGATGCGTATTTCGGCTACAGGCTGGGATATCTCCAGTACCGCTCCGTGAGGTTCGAGACTGAAGTGCTGGACATCCCTAATTTCCAGGGCAATGTTGCGGTGAATTACACCGACAGAGAGACCCCTTGGACCAGGATCATCGAACATAAATGGTTCGAATTCGGAAAAGACGAGGATGGGAACGACCTCCCGAAGACGGTGATAAGCCGCGAGTATTCTTCTGAGTGGAGACCGGGGGACGAACCTTATTACCCTGTAAACGACAGTAAGAACGGTGACCTGTATAACGAGTACAAGAAGCTGGCCGACAGTGAGCCGGGAGTGATATTCGGAGGCAGGCTGGGAGAATACAGGTATTACGACATGGATGAGGCCATCGAAGAGGCTTTGAATAAATCGGCGAGATGTATTGCTACAGGGTGCTGAACATTAGAATATAAGTAACTGCAAATTTCTGCGGACTACGCCTAAAGTAGTCGGATGTGTTCGGCTTTCTATTAATATAGCTATAAAACTGTGCAATGGCTTGGCAAAACGCCAAGCGCCTCACTCCATAAAAAACCTGTCTATGTCGTTTGCTGTCCGCAGAACGTCTTCTTCTTTTACCCCTGCGGCGCTCGCCAGGGCCGCTGAACTTCTCAGCGAATCGCGGAAATCCGGGGCGAAAGCGTTTGCGATAAGTTCGTTGAACTGAGCTTCTTCGGCCTCGAGCCTGTTCTTGAAAGCTTCGAATTCCTCGGATAGATTCTCGTCCAGCTGCTGCTGGCTTTTCAGGCTGGCATCCAGGACGGCCTGCTCTTTTTTGCAGGCCATGAGTCGGCCGTATTCGAAGGCGAGCATCGAGATCGACTGGGCCAGCATGCCGAATTCCGGCATGCCCGTCGTGCAGGATAGATAGGCGGAAAAGCATTTCAGGATCGCCTCCAGCGACAGCCAGAGGCAGTCTTCGACATACTCATGCTCTGTGATCTCGCCATTTTGAAGTTTCTGAGAATTACTTCGGAGTTTCTTGGATACCGCCAGAATGGATCCGACCTGGTCGGCAGAGCGAGCATCGGATCGGGCAGCAAGGAGCTTTGCAGAAAAATCTATGTAGCGCGCGTACTGCTCAAAAACAAAGACCGAATAGTCCCGGCCATCCATGAGCACCGCGATGTCGGTCACCCTGTCCGCGATCTCCGCCAGGTCCGCCCTGGTGAGATACTGAGGGGCTTTGCCCTGAAGGAACTTTTCCAGAAAAGCCTCGGTCAGTACTGTCCCGATCTTCAGCGCCACAAGAGACTCCTCGTCCTCCGCAGATGAGACGCGGAGGAGAAGAGCCTGTACTTTGCTGTACGTGGAAATGGCGCTCTGCAGCATGGAGCCGGCAGGCGTGTTTTCCAGGAATTCGAGGGTGAGACCGTTGACAAGGTCTTTGGTAGAAACATTTTCCATTTTGTGCCTCGCTTTGTGCCTCGGCGTCATTCGATAGCTGCCTGATCAGTTGATTAAGTTGATAGATAAGTTAGTCTATGGTTTTGTCCAGCATGGCCGACAGAGCTCGGGCGCTGTTCACGATCGACCCCAGCTGGGCTTTCTGCTGCGGGGACAGGGAACCGTAATCTTTTCCAAATGAATCCAGGCAGCGGGTGTAGGAGCTTCTCAGCTGGGAAGAGATGTTCGAGGTCTCCTGGAGCAGAGCGGTGATCTGAGCGTCCATTTCCCTGACCTTTTCTGTGTTGGATTTTATCTCTGCAATCTCTTCGTTTTTCTGCTTGTTCAGCTTTGTCTTCTTTGTGGAGAGGATGACTATAGAGGAAAGCAGAGTTGCTCCTGCGATGGTCCAGCCGATAGGACCGGCCAGGGCCAGCAGAGCTGTTCCGGCTGCTGTGCCTCCGCCGCCGGCAGCAAGTGCGCCGCCTCCGAGCCAGGCCAGGGCCGCATTTGTGGCGGCTGCTCCGGAAAGGGTGGAGATGGCTGTTCCAGTAGAAGCGGTGCCGAAGGTGGTGGCAATCCACATGGCTGCAGTGGGCCCCATAAAAGCTACTGCCGCACCGGCCGCCAGACCTGCGCCCGCCTCGCCGGCTGCTTTTCTTGCATCCTGCAGCTGACGCTCAGCGAAGTCGCAGCTGTCTGAGAAAATCTTCCTGCAAACTTCCACTTCCTGGAAATCTGTGTCGAAGGATCTTGGGTGGTTGGCGATGCTGTTGACGAGATCTTCAACGTTGTCGATGATGTCGCCGGCCCTGCATCTTTCCACGTAGAGCTGTATGCCTTTGTCGTTCATCTGGGTGTACGCGTCGTTGTAATCCGTGACGGACTGCTTGAGCATGTTGTCCAGCGCATTGAACTTTTCGGTGATATCCTCCTTGGTGTCCATGGCGACATCCTTCACGTCTGCAGCCATGGAGTAGATGGTGTCCCCGGCCTGCATGGCCCTTTCCTTGAGCGCGTCCATGTCGATGTCGAGATCGAACTTCACTATCTTCTTCTTAGGGGTGCCTGCCGCGTTTGCGGGCTTAAGGAACTTGTCTTTGTCCATGATGGTCCTCCAGTGTTCGGTGAGGCTTTCGGTTCTTTGGTTATTATTTTGCAACGAATACGGGTGACTGTAAATAACAATGGCATAAATAAAATGCTGTGTCGGGGCTGAGCAGATGCTTGCCTCATGAAAGTGTGCAAACCTGCCGAAAACTCCCTCATGAAAGTGTAATGAACAATCAAAAACATCCTCATAAAAGTGTAAGAATCGTCGCAAAACTGGCTCATGAAAATGTAGAAAATGGTCAGAACCGTTGATATATCAGACTTTAATGGAGCCGGGGAATTTGGCGTTGATCTGACCGTAGTGGCCTTCTCGAACTTTGCTATTTAGAGAATAAATCTCTAAATAGCAAAAAAAGATTGCAGTCAGGCTTGAGCTGTAATATAGTAATGTCACTATTTGGAAAGAAGGTGAGCATCGATGCTGATCAAAATATCTGTGGAAAATTTCAAGTCTTTTGACAAAAGAGAAGAGCTTTCCATGATCTCCTCGAGTAAGATACAGGGACATAAGAGCCACCGTATGAAGATCAAGCAGACGCAACTCCTGAAGAATGCTGTCATCTATGGCGCAAATGCTTCGGGCAAATCTAATCTGGTCCAAGCCTTTGCATTTATTAAGGCGACACTGGAGAATGGACTGCCGGTTGGCTCTACAGATGATTTTTGCAGAAATAAGGAAGCAAATAAGACGCGAGAGAGTGTGTTCGAGCTTCAGTTCACAGTTGGAGATACGTTTTATGCCTATGGGTTTTCTGCGATCCTCAGTCAAAGAGTGATTACAGAGGAATGGTTGTATGAACTGACGCAGGATGGCGGATCGCACCAGTTATTTATTCGGGAGAGAAATAAAAAGCCCACTTTGGGGAAGCATATAAAACTGTCCGATGCAGAGCTGAGCAGATTTAATGTTTATTCTGAAGATTTTGCGGATCAGGAAACGCAGCTCTTTCTAACCGAGATGAACCGCGGAAAAAAATATGACGAGCACTCCGGGTTTAACTTCTTCCGCGAGGCCTTTTTCTGGATAATGGGAAACATCATTGTTATTGATCCGAATGTTGGAATTTCCAATACTGATGCATATTACAATGATGAATCGCTTGAAAATATCAGCGACCTGATAAGGACATTTGACACAGGAATAACAGAAGTTAAGACAAGGCGCGTCACGATCGATGAGATGAGTAAAATGATACCTGCTGAGATAGTACATGATATTTTTACTCATTTAACGAACCAGTTGAAAATGACAAATTTACCGAGAATTCAAACTACATGGAGAGTTGCAGATGGATTTTTCAACGTACGAATTGAAGGTAATTTGGAACCGGAGATAACGACACTTGTTTTGAAGCATGGCAGATCCGCTTTTGACTTCAGCTTCGTGGACGAGTCGGATGGAACAAAGCGGCTGTTCGATCTTGTCGACATGTTGCTTACGGATCGTCCTGATACGGTCTTTGTGGTGGATGAGCTTGAACGGAGCTTGCATCCAAAGCTCACTGAACATTTTCTGGAAATGTTTATGGAAGCGCATGAAGGAGTCAGAATGCAGCTGGTGTTTACTACTCACGAAGACACGATCATGGATCAGAGACTTTTTCGTAGAGATGAGATCTGGTTCGTTGAAAGAGATGCAGACAATGCCAGCAAGATCTATTCTCTTGACAGGTTTAAGGAAAGGTATGATAAAAAATTGAGCAAGGCGTATCTTGAGGGGAGATATGGAGCAATCCCTGTCTTCAGCCAGTTTTCCTTCCAGAAGGGAGAGTAGCTATGCCGGTGCACACATATACTAACTGGAACAGTCGCCGATCTGATTGGGAAGATCAGATAGAGCCTTTTCGAAAATACTTTTTTATTTGCGAGGGCGCGAATACAGAAACGTTTTACTTTAAGCGCTTGATCGATCTGAGAAAACAGTTGGGGATCCATCCACTGATCGATATTCGTTTGTGGGAAAAAACGGATGAGGACAGGAATCTTTCTTTTGCGAAAAATCTAATGGACTTTGCGGAGAAGCAGAAACAGGATGGGGCTAACGATTTTGACTGCGATCGGGATAAGATGGTCATCGTATTTGATGGTGACATTTTTGAAGAAAAAGTATGCGGTTATGATGAGCTCATTGCGTCGATCGAGGAACGAAATGATATCGCTGCAGTAACGAATCCCGGCTTTGAACTCTTCCTTATTTTACACATCAATGGTAGTTATGAAAAATATATCAGGGGTCAAGAGGATGAATATCTGCGCGCAGATGAAAAGGGCAGATACAGCCATGCATATAATGTGCTGCGTGATCTGACTGAAATGAACGCAAAAAAGAATTCAAAGATCGGCGAGCTTGCAGACAATGTGCAAATCGCTATAGAGCAGGAGAAAAAGGTTAATCAGAATATTCATGAACTGAAGGGAAAGGTAAGTAGCAATATTGGGAAAATAATTGAGGAAATAATAAACGAGAAACCTGATATTTAGGTGGTTTTCTCATTAACATCATCAGGCGAGATGGTCCCTTGATCGTTGCTGGTCATGGCCATCTCGCTTTTCTTTTGCTTCCCGATTTTGAGAACCGTTTTCATATTTACTTTTCTCCACACGTCATTTACAATATGAGAACAGTTTTCAATTTGACATCTTAAGTCTGGAGCAGCACATGGAACACAAGAAAGCGATATACAAGACGAAGCAGGGGAACGTTGTACAGGAGTATCTCAGGGAAAATGCCGGCAGGCATGTGACTGTTGAGGAGATCCGCAGGAACGCCAGGAATGGCGAGCGGCCAATCAGCACGGCCACCATCTACCGCCAGCTGGACAAGCTGGTGGAGAATGGGCTCGTGGCGCGGTATGTGACGGGAGTCGGCAGCCCCGCCTGCTATGAGTATTTGGACCCGGACCAGCAGAACAGCACTCCTGAGGAGTTCCACTGCAAGTGCATAGGCTGCGGGGCACTGATCCACATACAGTGCCATGAGCTTTCCGGCATTGGAGAGCACCTGCTCAAGGAACACCATTTTATGATGGATCCTAAGAGGACGGTTTTTTACGGGCTTTGCCAGAAGTGCCAGCAGGCTCGACCCGAGGCCAGGTAGAGGGGGCCGAAACCACAGAGTCGGCGTTTTGCCGGAAAGGGGAAAGGCCAGCGGCCCGCTTAAGTGATTGGCCAGTGGTCCCGAAGTCGTCAGGATCCGCAGTTCATCGACAGAGTCAGCGTTGCGTCACCGCGTCTGCATCAGACGGCCAGCGGCCCGCTTGAGCGATTGGCCAGTGGTCCCGAAGTCGTCAGGATCCGCAGGTCATCGACAGAGTCAGCGTCGCGTCACGGCCTTGCATAAGACAGTCAGCGGCCAGATGGGGCCGGAGACCTGCAAGGCGAGTAATTTGTGCCGCTCCGGGTCACGCCGCCTGGCACTGGCCGCCGGCGGTCGCCCTTTACAAGAAATCCCAGGGAGGGAACATGCAGACAGAGATCACAAGGAAAAGCAAATGGCTCGCGCTGATCTGCGCGGCGGTCATCGTCCTTTCCATGTTCCTGTCTGTCTTTTATATTGCCCAGGAAGCCGACCACGACTGCATCGGCCCGGGCTGTCCGATCTGCGCCGCCATCGAGCGGTGTGAAAATGCCGCAAAGCTTTTCGGTTCCGGCACCCCGGAGAACATCGGGGCGCCGAACATCTTTTTTCAGCCGGTCCTCGAGGCCCTCATCATCTGTTCGCCACTCTTCGTATTATCCACACTCATCACCCAACGCGTCCGCATGGACGACTGAACTCCCTTTTTTCTGAAAACCGCAACAGCGGCCACGCACTATCTGAGCGGGAATTACCGCAACAGCGGCCGCTCGCTTGTCGAACGGGAATGACCACACAGATCAACCGCTGTGGTCGCGCATCGACTGAACAGGAAGGGAGAATTTAATAATGAAGAAAAAGATCGTGACGATACTCGCGGCGGCGCTCGCTATGGCCGTGGTTCTTTCGGGCTGCGCGCTTACGGGAGGCGACGCGGATAAAAAAGCCACCAATGAAAAGCTTTCCATCGTTTGCACCAACTTTCCGGAGTACGATTTTGCCAGGCAGATCGCCGGGGACAAGGCCGACGTCACCATGCTGCTGAAGCCGGGGGCGGAGAGCCACACCTACGAGCCGTCGCCTGAGGACATCAAGAAGATCCAGGACTGCGACATGTTCGTCTACGTCGGCGGTGATTCCGACGAGTGGGTCGAGGACGTGCTGGATTCGGTGGACAAGTCGAAAGTCACTGTTTTCAGGCTCATGGACCAGGTGAAGACCGTCGAGGAGGTCACCGTGGAGGGCATGGAGCCGGAGGACGAAGAGGAGCCAGCAGAGAGCGGTGAGGAAGAGGACGAGCCGGAGATGGACGAGCACGTGTGGGCCTCTCCGAAAAACGCCGCAACGATAGTAAAGAACATGGCGAAGACCATGGAAAAGCTTGACGGGAAGAATAAGCAGACCTACGAGAAGAACGCCGATGCCTATGTGGAAAAGATAAACAAGCTGGATGGGGAGTTCAGGGAAGTCGTGAAAAACGGCAAGCGCAAGGAGATCATCGTCGCCGACAGGTTCCCGTTCCGCTACTTCTGCGAGGAGTACGGCCTGAAGTACTACGCGGCTTTTCCTGGGTGCTCCACCGACACGCAGCCATCGGCGAAGACCGTGGCATTCCTCACGGACAAGGTGAAGGAGGACAAGATCCCGGTGGTGTTCCACATCGAGCTCTCAAACGAGGAGATGTCGAAGTTGATCGCGGAGGCCACCGGCGCGAAGTCCCGTCTCCTGAACGCCGTCCACAACGTGAGCGACGAGGATTTCAGGAACGGCGCCACCTACGTGAGCCTCATGGAGCACAACGTCGAGGTGCTGAAGGAGGCGCTGAACTGATGGGCCTTCTCACATGCGAAAACGCGGCCTTTGCCTACGAGGGCAGGACCGTTCTGAGAAACATATCCTTTGAAGTGGAAAAGGGGGACTACCTCGCGATAGTCGGCGAGAACGGCGCGGGGAAGAGCACGCTCGTAAAAGGTCTCCTCGGCCTGAAGGCCCCTGTGTCCGGGCGCCTTACATACAGCCGCGGACTGAAGCCCGACGAGATCGGCTACCTTCCTCAGCAGACCGAGATCCAGAGGGATTTTCCGGCCAGCGTCCGGGAGGTGGTGCTCTCCGGGTGCCTGAACCGCCTGGGGAAAAGGCCTTTTTACACCAGAGCTCTGAGGGAGCTGGCCGACCACAGGATGGAATTGCTTGAGATCGCCGACCTGAGGGACAGGTGCTACCGGGAGCTTTCCGGAGGCCAGCAGCAGAGGGTGCTGCTGGCCAGGGCCCTCTGCGCCACAAGGAAGCTCCTCATCCTCGATGAGCCCGTGACCGGCCTGGATCCCGTGATCGCCCGTGGCCTCTACGGGGTGATCCGGGAGATCCACAAAAAACAGGAGATCACCGTTGTCATGGTCTCCCATGACGTCCACGGGGCGGTCCGTGAAGTGGACCGCATACTCCACATCGCGGGAGAGGTGCGTTTTTTCGGCTCTGCAGAGGAATACATGGAAGACCCGGTGGGGGCTGCCTTCCTGAAAGGAGCCTGCTTATGAGTATCATTATGGAAATGATGTCCTATCCATTCATGGTCCGGGCCTTCATCGTTGGTGTGCTAGTGTCGCTGTGCGCCTCCCTGCTTGGGGGCAGCCTCGTGCTGAAGCGCTACTCCATGATCGGCGACGGCCTTTCACATGTGGGCTTCGCCGCCCTGGCCATCGCGTACCCGTTCGGCTTTTCCCCGCTGTACATCTCGATCCCGGCCTGCATCGCCGCGGCATTTTTCCTGCTGCAGATGAAAGACAGCGCTAAGATCAAGGGCGACGCGGCCACCGCCCTCTTGTGCAGCGGCGCCCTGGCGGTCGGGGTCATGGTGATCTCGCTGACCACCGGGATGAACACAGACGTGTGCAACTACATGTTCGGGAGCATCCTGGCCATGAGCAGGAGCGACCTGTATCTGTCCGTGATCCTCAGCGTTGTGGTGCTGGTTCTGTTCATCGTGTTCTACGAGCGGATCTTCGCCGTCACCTTCGACGAGACTTTCGCCGCTGCCACCGGCACTGATTCTCGGAGATACAACGTGATCATCGCCATTCTCACCGCGGTCACCGTGGTGCTCGGCATGCGGATGATGGGGACCCTGCTGATCTCCAGCCTGATAGTGTTCCCGTCGCTCACCGCCATGCGTGTGACGAGGCGGTTCAGGACCACCATAGTGCTGTCGGCCGTTCTCGCCACGGGCTGCTTCCTGGCGGGGCTGTGCTTTTCGTACCTGCGGTCGGTGCCTACAGGTGCCTGCATAGTAGTGGTCGATATCCTCGTTTTTGGAATCTTCCGGGGCGTGGAGAAGCTCAGAGAAAGGCGGGGGTGATATGAAAAACACGAAAGCGTACATCCTCGTCCTCTGCCTGGTGCTACTGTTCTGCGCGATGCCCTGGAAAAAGATAGCAAAGGCGGGCCGTCAGCCTGCGGCCGTGTCGAAGTCAGCGTCCGCCGACCAGGGGAAAAATTCCGGCAGCTCAAGCGGCTCCGGGAGTTCCGGAAGTTCCGGGAGCTCCGGCCGCGGCACGAACAACGCAAGCACTCCCGCCAGCCGTGAGCGCGTCACCATCGTAAAGGACGTTTACCCGTACGACATCGCGAAAGACAGAGACGGCTTTTACTGGAAAAAGATCGACATCACCGTCAGCGACAGCCACTACATGACCCAGATCAACGACTGGTTCGAAAACTTCGGCGACTACAAAAACAAGACCGTGCAGATCGAGGGCATCTACCTGAAATTCGGCAAGTACACCCTCGTGGGCAGGAACGGTCCGTCCTGCCCGTACTGCACGGGAGGCTACGTGGATTTCGAGTTCAAGTCCGACCAGGATCTCTCGCAGCTCCAGTCGGAAAAGTCCTGGATCCGCGTCACCGGGATCCTCCGGGAGGGCTCCGTAGAGCTGAGCGACGGCAGCTCTCAGCCCATGTACTATATAGAGGCCATCAGGGTGACGCGGCTGGAAAAAGCGGGGGTGAACCCGATAAGCAACTGAGGAGAGCGGGATCGTCACTGTGGATCAGCGGGTCTCCTGTGATCCTGCCAGGCTCCGCTCCAGCGCCTTCCAGTCAGCATCCTCTGTTATCTGCCACCTGGTTGTGAACACCGGCTTTCTGCCGCGTTCCAGAATGTACTCTGTGCCGAGCGGCATATACAGCACGTCTGACAGAGGCTTTCCAAGTCTCTGAGCCATGCTCTGGCACGTGGCCAGGTCGCTCCCGCCCATGTAGATGTACCTGTCACAGTTGTTGACGATGGTCTGCGCGGCCGCCTGCCCGTACATGTACTGCAACTGGGATTCCGACTGCAGGAGGATGGAGACAGAGATCCCTTTTTCTCGAAAGATGGAAATGTAATAAGGAAAATCCGGTATCCTGGCACCGGTGGCGAAGTCGTCGCACAGGAGGTGTACCGGGATATCCAGCGTGCCGTCGGGCCTGGATTCCGCGTGCTCGAAAAGCTCTTTTATCGCATGGGAGTACAATATCCCCGCAAAGGCGTCGAGTGACGGGTTCACCGCAGACGTGGTGACGAAGAGAACTGACTTTTCCCGGGAAAGGCTCAGGAGATCCAGAGGCGGGCGGCCTCTCATGGCCTGCTGCAGCTGGGGCGTAAAGATCGTGTCCATGGTCACGCTGAGCGATGAATAGATGCTGCTCGCCGTGCGCATGGGAGCGTAGCGGAACGTTTTCCAGCACTGCCAGGCGAAACTCTCGGGATCCTCTTCAGAAAGCCTGTCGAATATGGTGTCCAGAGATGTTTCGATGGAGTCTCCTCTGTTGGTGATCCTGAGGCGGCCAAACAGTTCCAGCACATCTGAAAAAGAGGGGCGTGTTCTGACGTGGCACTCGTAAGCGATGAGGGCCGAGAGGAGCGAGATCGAGGCGGCATCCCAGAAAGGATCCACGCTGGCGGCCGTGGATTTCCGGGGGTCCGCCATTACTATGGACCTTGCCAGGTGTGTGATGTCGGCCTGCGTGTGCAGGTACATCATGGGGTCGTATGATACATCGCTTTCTTCCGGGGTCACCAGGTTCAGGTCGTATACGGAGTAGCCCTTTTTCCGGAAGAAGGCCTTGTATTTCTTTACCAGCCGGCGCTTGGTCAGCGTCACGATCAGAGACGTATTTAAGGTTTTGAGCAGGCACATCTCTGCGTAGCTCATGGTCTTGCCCGCACCGCTGGGGCCCACCACCATAATGTTGTTGTTGAGCTGCGTTTTGCCGGGATCAGTGGAGATCTCGTACCCTTCTCCGAGGAAAAAATGTTCTTCCATGACCAGTGCCTTTCTCGTGTTTTGCCTTCATCAAATGGATCACTCAGATCTATTTGGCGTTATAGCTCTTTTCAAATGAGGATATCCACCTGTCTATCTCCCGGTTCACCAGCTTGTCAGCCAGTTCAACATCTCTGTCCCTGATCGCCTGAAGGATCTCATCCAGGTCCAGGCGCATCCGGTCCGCGGAGCTCTGGCCGTTTCGAACAGAGTAAGAGGAAAACATCCGGTAGATGTCCCCGAACGTGTTGATGATGAGAGGGTAGTAGGGGTTACCGCTGGCGAGCGCTGCTTCGTGGAAAAAAGAAAAGAACGCCTGTCCGCATTCGGTGGCGGACTGCTCCGGCCCCATTCCACGGAGTATCTCCTCCATGCGGTCGAGGTCCTGCTCTGTCCTGTTGAGGCAGGAAAGCTTTACTGCCGGCACTTCGATGCCTCGCCTGAACGACATGATCGGCTCCACGGTTTCCTGAGACATGGGTATGCTGGAATGCTCGAACAGTTCTTTTATAGTGGATGCTGTACCAGTGCGGAGATAATCAGCTACGAAGGTGCCCTTTCTGGGCCTTACTTCAAGTAACCCCACGTTCCGCAGGTGGATCACGCTTTGGTGTACGATGCTCTGGCTGACACCAGCGCTCTTTGCCATATCCCTCTCCGGCGGGAGCCGGTCGCCGGCCTTCAATTCTCCAGACAGTATTTTTTCCCGGAGCTGACCGGTGAAAAGTTCCGTCAGCGTGGGTGTTCTGACCTCGTCTATGCGCATTGTCTACCTCTCTGAATAATCAGTATTCTGAAATTGATTATACTTGTTCTATTTCTGTGATGTCAATTGACAGAGCATAGGGGCTCTGTTATATTTTAGGCAAATAAACCTGTGATTCAATCACAGAAACAGACAGGATCTCATTGACCCGATCTATTACGTTGAAAGGAGGCAAGGAATGTCAGCAGACTATGATGTTATCGTTATAGGTGCCGGAAACGGCGGTCTGGCGTCGGCCGCGCTGACCGCAAAGAACGGGCTCAGAACTCTTCTTGTGGAGAAGCACAACATCCCTGGAGGAAGTGCCACCAGCTTCAGAAGAGGCCGGTTCGAGTTCGAGACGTCACTGCACGAGCTGTGCAATGTGGGCACGGCGGAAAATCCCGGCGGTATCTACAAGCTGTTCCAGATGCTGGGGGCAGACGTGGACTGGGCGACCGGAATGGACGAGACCTTCCGACTGATCTGTCCGCCGGAAGGCATAGATGTGACGATGCCGTGCGGGATAGAGAAGTTCTTGGGCGCTCTCGAAAAAGAGGTCCCGGGAAGTGCTCCGAGCATGGTGCAGGTGTTCAAGCTGGCGGGGATGTGCACTCAGGCCCTCGCTGCCATGGACGAGCCGGGGGCGACAATGGAGACTGTAGAGGAGAAGTTCCCCGACTTTTTCAAGTACGCCGGACATTCGATCACCGAAGTCCTGGACGGTCTCGGGATGCCGAAAAAGGCTCAGCGGATAATCACCACCTACTGGCCGTATCTTGGAGCAAACGCCGATGTTCTGGACTTTGCCATATACTCCAGGATGCTCGCCGGATATGTTATCTACGGCGCCGGGATGCCGCGGTACCGTTCACACGAGATCTCGCTGGCTCTGGAAAAGGTGATCAGAGACAACGGCGGCGAGATCTGGTACAACACCGAGATCACCGAGATACTCGTGAAAGATGGAAAGGCCTGCGGCGTGAAGATCGGAGACAGGGAGTACCATGCGGGCAGCGTGGTGAGCAGCTCGTACCCTGATCTGGTGTACGGCTCCATGATCGACGGTGAAGAGGTCCCGGAGAGAGGCGTGAAGCTGGCGAACAGCCGTGAGATCGGACTTTCTTTCCTTACAGTCTACCTGGGGATGAACAAGTCCATGGAAGAACTCGGCATCGATACGTATTCCAACTTCATCATGCCGACCACCGACTCGGCGCAGCTCCAGCAGGCCGCCACAGGAACTCACGATTATTCCGGATATGTGATCATGAACTGCCTGAACAAGCTCATACCGGACTGCACGCCTGAGGGAACGTGCCAGCTCTTCTTCACCACTCTTTATTACGGCGGCTGGGACGACGTGACCGATCCGGAGGAATACAGGAAACTCAAAAACGACACCGCAATGAAGATGATCCGCGACTGTGAGAAGGCGATGGGCATCAGCATCCTGCCGTACATCGAGGAGATAGTCATCGCCGGGCCGCCGACCTTTGCCAGGTACCTCAACACCCCGGAAGGGACACCGTACGGCTATCAGGTGACGAAGACGGACTCGTTCATCCAGCGGCAGGTCGAGGAAAAGAGCGAGCAGTTCATAAAGGATCTGTATTTCGTGGGTGCCGCCAGCAAGAGAGGCGACGGTTACAGCAGCGCTTATCTGTCGGGCATAGATGCCGGAAAAGCTATCCTTGCCAGGGCGAGGGAGAAAGGAGGTCTGGTGAGATGACTGAGAGTAAGAGTGTTATGAGCGACGGAGCTTTCAGAGAACAGCTCCAGGAGAGGCGTGACCGCATCGACAGCGCATCTTCGCAGGCACGGAAGAGTTTTCCTGTAAACGACTTTGCCCGCAGGCTCCATCCGGTCCGCCAGTACATGAAGATCGGCAAGGTCACGGAACTCGAGCCGGGCACAAAGTGCTTCCGGTTCGTGCCTGATCCGGCCCGGGGGACCGATCAATGTGCACCTTTCTTAGCCGGCCAGTATCTGGATGTATACATCACTATCAACGGGATGACGGTCAGCAGGCCTTACTCGATTTCCTCCTCGCCGAAGGAAGCAGAGGAAGGCTTCTACGAGCTGACGATAAAATACGTCGATGACGGCCTGGTGTCCAAATATGTTCTGGACAACTGGAAAGAGGGGGACGAGGTGGAACTTTCAGGTCCTGAAGGTTCGTTCTTCTATTCACCTCTCCGAGATGCCCGGACGGTCGTATGTCTGGCAGGAGGAAGCGGCATCACACCTTTCCTGTCTCTCGCCCAGGCCATAGTCGACGGATACGAGGACTTTCAGATGATCCTGCTGTACGGCAGCCGCTCTGAAGACCACATCTTGTACAAGGATAAATTTGATGAGCTGGAAAAGGCCTCAGACAAGATCAAGGTGGTCCACGTCCTTTCTGACGAGGAAAAGGCAGGTTATGAACACGGATTCATCACCGCCGACCTGATCAGAAAATACGCTCCTTCGAGCGAATATTCCGTGTTCGTCTGCGGCCCTCAGCAGATGTACAGGTTCGTCGACAAGGAGATCGAAAAGCTTGGTCTCCAGCAAAAGTTCGTGCGCCACGAGCTCTTTGGAGAGATACACGGACCCGCTGGGATGGAAGACTACCCTGGCACGGACATGCCTGAGGTCAAGATCACCGTCTCCATAAGGGATACGAGAAAGACAGTGACTGGTTCTGTAAATGATTCCGTAATGCAGACCCTGGAGAAAAATGGCATATCCGTTCCCGCCAGCTGCCGCAGCGGAGAGTGCGGGCTCTGCAGATCACAGCTGGTTTCCGGTGAAGTGTACGTTCCTAAAGCCGTAGACGGCCGCCGACTGGCGGACCTCAAATTTGGCGGGATACACCCGTGTGTGACATTCCCGCTGTCGGACCTGGAGATAATAGTGCCGTACGCGAAGTAAGTTCAACGATAGGATGAAGGAAACGAGCAAGGAGGTCGAAGATGGCACAATATGATGTTATTGTTGTCGGGGCCGGTAACGGTGGCCTTTCGGCGGCCGCTTATCTAGCCAAAGCCGGCAAGAAAGTCCTGGTGCTGGAGAAGAACAATGCTCCAGGCGGATGCGCTACCAGTTTCCGACGCGGGGATTTTGAATTCGAGGCCACGCTCCACGAACTTTGCCAGATGGGAACTGCTGAGGATCCGGGAGCGACTCGGAAATTGCTTGATACTTATGGGCTGGATGTTGAATGGGTACCTGTGAACGAATGTTTCAACTCCATCAACACCGATCCGGAGAATGGCTTCAATGTTCAGATGCCGAATGGAGTGGAAGCTTTTCTGGCTGAGATGGAAAAAGAGGTTCCTGGAAGCCGTCCTTCTATGACCAACGTGATGGAACTTGGAAGAATGCTTAGTGACGGTGTGGGCTGGCTGGCAGAACGCCATAACGAACCTGGCGGTATGGACAAGGTCAGGATGCTCCTGGAATGGGGCGACCTGATGAAGGTGGTTCCTGTAACTACTGATGAAATGCTTCGACGCATAGGGGTACCAGACAAGGCACGTGAGATCTTCGAATCTTACTGGGACTACGTGAGTGTGGATTCCACGAAGATGAGCTTTGCTGTATATACTTTCATGACCTATTCATATCTGGTCAGGAGGCCATGGATCGCAAGGAACAGAAGCCACGAGATCACTCTGGCTTTTGACCAGCGGATCCGGGACCTTGGCGGCGATATCTGGTACAACACGGAAGTGACGAAAATCGATATCAGTAATGGACAGGTCCATGGCGTAGAGCTGAAGGACAAGACGTATATTGCTTGCGAGAGGGTGATCTCAAACCTCATGCCGACAGTTGTGTTTGATCGCATGGTGAACTCGAAAGAAGTTCCTGAACGAGATCGGCGTGCAATGAATGCGCGCAGGCTGGCTCAATCTGCCTTTACTATTTATCTGGGACTGGATGCATCGGCAGAAGAAATAGGATTACAGGGATATGACACTTTCGTTCGCACTACGGGTGATACACTGAAACAATTCAACAATGCCGCTTCTCTGGATACTCACAAAGACTACTGTGTGACGGTGCTAAACAATGCCATACCAGATGCGTCCCGGCCAGGCAGCTGCATGCTACAGTTCAGTAAATTTTATACTGCAGATACCTTCAAGGATGTTACAGAAGAAAATTATTTCAAGCTCAAGGATAAAATCGCAAAAGAGACGATCATCGACTACGAAAAAGTCAGTGGACTTGACATCAGGGGTCATATCGAGGAAATCGTGGTAGCTGCTCCTCCAACCTGGGCACGTTATCTGGGAACGCCGCAGGGTGATGTATATGGTTATATGCCGGCGGACTGGGATGGAATGTTTCCGCGTGTACAGTCTGGGCACAAAGAAGACTATACGGTTAAGGGACTCCGTTTTGTCGGTGGACACGGTACTCAGATGGATGGATACAGCCAGGCGTATATGTCTGGCGCAGAGCAGGCTCGGTACATGCTTCTTGATATGAAGGAGGGCTGCTGATATGAAGTACAATTATGACAAAAGTGTTTTGAAGGGACTGTCGGTAAAGCCTTTTCTCAATCAGGTGAAACTTCGAAATCAAAAAATCAGCGAGGCCCCGGAAGACATGCCGGTATCGGTTTTCAATGCCAACAGGCTCGCTGCGTCTCTGCATCCTCTGGTTCAGCATACGAAGATCACAGAAGTTACAGACTTTGGCTTTGCCAAGCGTTTTGTCTTGACTGCTGATCCGGAGAAAGGCACCTCGAAAATGGCTTTTTTCCGCGCTGGCCAGTATGTCAGCGTGTCGCTTCAAATCGGAAATGCGACGCTCAACAAGCCGTATTCGATCTGTTCCAGTCCGTCAGATGCGCTGAACAGGGAAAATTCCAGTTATACGCTGACAGTAAAGCACAGTGATTCTGGCTATGCTTCTTCATATATTCTGGATAACTGGAAAGAAGGAGATCGCGTCGATATCAGTGGACCGCTCGGGGAGTTTTATTATCAGGATCTTAGGGATGCGCCGACCGTCGTTGCACTTGCCGGTGGAAGTGGTATCACGCCGTTCTTTTCCATGGCATCTGCGATTGCAGATGGCATTGAGGATTTTAACATAACGATACTCTACGGAAGCCGAAAAGAGGAAGATATTCTTTTCAAGAATGAGTTAGACGAAATGGTTTCACGAAGTGATGGAAAGGTTCGAGTTATTTATGTCCTTTCAGATGAGGAAAAGCCGGGCTTCGAGCACGGTCTGCTGACCGCCGCTCTCATTCGAAAATATGCTCCTGAAGGCGACTATTCGATTTTTGAGTGCGGACCGAAAGCTATGTATCGGTATGAAAACGACGAAGTTGCGAATCTTGAACTGCCTCGCCGCCGAGTCCGCCAGGAACTTTCCGGCGATGTCACAGATATAGAGAAATACGGAGATCACCCTGAAGACTTCGCGGATAAAGAATTTAACGTTACAGTTGATATACGCGGCAAAAAGCAGATGATCTCCTGTGCGGCTGGCACGACATTGCTGGTAGCGATGGAAAGAGCTGGCATAAATGCGCCTTCACACTGCCGGAGTGGTAAGTGCGGATGGTGCCGTTCAAAGCTGATCTCAGGTGAATACTATTGCCCGAAGGACGTTGATGGACGAAGGGCGGCGGATGTCAAATTCAACTGGATACATCCATGTTGTACATTCCCGCTCAGCGATATGGAGATTTGTGTATATCCAGTTGATTAGTAGATATCAGGCAGAACGCATGTCTTAAATCGAACTGCGGGCTGCGAGCGTCGGTAAGTGAGCGAAAAATTCACAGGGCTTGTCAGATTTGATCAGGAGATAGACACGATTCCCGTTGGATCCTGAAAAGGTGGATCCAATGGGAATTGTTAGTGTATGGCCAGGGAGTACAGCTTCGGTGAACAGTTACTGTTCTTCGCGCTGGCTCCCTTTTGAGTGCGAAAAAAATCACCATACAAAACAGGCTTAATATTGCAGCGGTATACAGAATGCAAATTTAATAAATTGTATGAATATTAATAAGCTGTTGTATAGAATAATCCGAATTAACCAGTGCATATACAGGGTATAGAATATATTCATATGTGAAATAGCTACTGCTGATCGGTTTTGTATTGCAAATATCAATTGATATCAAATGAATTTAAATTCAGAATCAACATATTCCATCCAAAAAGTATATGAAACTTCTCTCGAAAATGACAGACTCGTGCCCCGCAAACTGGGGGTACCTGCAAACTCCAAAGGCTGTGGAGGTATCATCGATATATGCCTGATGATACCGGAATCTGTTACTGTATTCTGCGCTCCCCTCGGCTGTGCCAGGCACGTTACTACTCACACATGGCAGAGGTCTGGCGGTATGTATGCTCTCGCCTTCACAGAGGCTGAGATCGTCATGGGAAAGCAGACCGACCTGATCGAAAAAGCCCTTCTGGAGATCTACGAGACAAGAAAAGAAAAGCCGAGGCAGATCAATGTCATTGGCTCCTGTATAGATCGCCTGCTTGCCACAGACTATCAGCTTATCGTACACGATCTGAAAGACAGGATCCCTGCGGATATTTTTGTCACATGGATGGATCCCGTGATAGGGAGAAAAGAACACCCGCAGGTAAGATGCTGGGAGGATGTTGTTTTGCAGTGGCGAGGGAAGTCCGGTGATCAGAACTCGGTCAATCTGTTAGGGAGACTTTTTCCACCTGACAAGGAAAGTGATATGAGGCGCCTGCTGATGAAAGCGGGTGTTGAGAAAGTTAATTGCCTGAGCGAGTGCAGCACCATTGAGGAATTCAAGGAGATGGGGTGCGCACGGCTGAATGTCGTGGGTAGTAAGCTCGCTATCAAAGCGGCGAGACTGGCAGAGAAAAAGTTTGGGATACCGTATGTGATCGCCCGTCCGACCCTTGATCCAGATGGAGTGCACGCTGTTTACGAGGAGATAGGAAAGGCTCTTGGCACAGAGATAGATGACAGAACCGAGTATGAAGAGATCTGTCAGAAGGCCTCTGAATTCAGGAAAAGAAGAAGGCTCCACCCGCTGCACGCCGCGATAGGCGAGGCGTATTCCACCAATGAAGATGCTTTCTCTCTGGCAAGAGATGCGGTAAAGCTGGGAGTCGACGTTCAGTACATTTACTCCGATGGAAAGCTCAGAGGAAAACATGATGAACTCGGCTGGCTGGCTGAAAACTCTCCTGGCTCCAAAGTCGTGGCGCTGTCTGACCCCTGTTCGAGAGATCTGATAATAGATCCGCCTGATGTGGATCTTGCATGGGGAATGTCAGAGAAACTGTTTCTCAGAAAAAAAGAGAATTACATAGATCTGGACGACCATCCGATCGGCTGCGATTACGCGAGTATCCGGTGGTTCATGGATATGGCGGAGGCACACGCAGAATGAGAAATCTTTTTCATAAACTCCCCGGCTTTGCTGCAGACTACAGCGGCGCAATGATGGCGGTATCGCATATGAGGTGCCTCAGGATACTTCACGGCCAGGGCGGATGCAGCGGAGGAGTCTGCACGTGCGACGACTACGAGTCGGAAACTGACGACTGGCGGACCCTTTTTTCCAAGATCTCTGAAATAGAGACGATCACCGGGAATGACGAAAAACTGGTAGAGATGATAGCCGACGCTACCGATTCGACGGCTCCGGACTGGCTCCTGCTGCTGGGATCGCCTATACCGATGATAATAGCTACAGACTACAGGGCGATCGCATCGAAGGTGGAAGAAAAAACCGGGATACCGTCTCTGTTTGTGGATACCACAGGAATAGAAACTTACGATGCGGGTGAAAGCAAGGTCTACCGGGCAATGATAGAAAGGGCCGAACGCATTGCGCCGTCAGGAGATCAGAGGCATGGGACCGTGTATGTGATAGGAGATACACCTCTAAACGGCTGGACGGAAAAAATGAGGGAGGATTACGGACGTGACATTCTCCGGAACGCGGATGGTGCGGTGGAAGTAGTATTCGCAGGAGGCGGCGAGGCCTATTCCTTTGGGGAAAAAGGAGACGATATTACAGTGCGGAAGGCTGGCATGGGTGACTGGAAAGCCATTGACAGATCGTCTCTGAACATAGCGGTTTCCGCATCTGCCTATGAGGCGGTAAGAAAGCTTGAGAATTCCTTCGGGACGCCTTATAGATACTTTGGTACTGGCCATGCCTGGGAAAATATGGATATGCGCAGTGATCCGCAGACTGAGGCCTGTGAGGTGCGATCCTTTTCCGATGAGAAGATACTTCTCGTTGGTGAACAGTTTCTGATGAACAATCTTCGTAGATACCTCAGAAGAAATTTTGGTGCCCGTGATGTGGCAGTGGTAGGATTTTTCGCATTTCGTGAGGAGTTCGCTGAGGATGGCGATGAAACGTTGAACGACGAAGACGATTATATGTCATTTCTGGAGAGAACGGGTCCGTACGATGTGGTTCTCGGGGATCCGGTTCTTCAGCCTATGGGCGGGTACTTGAGGAGCTTCATCTCATGTCCGGAGCTGGCGCTGAGCAGCAGGCTCCTGACGCGTGAGCTTCCTGTTTTATACGGAAGAAATATTGGTGAGATCATTGCTGCGGGTCAATGTAACGGTGATCGTGATCGGTAGAGGGAGGCACTGGTGATCCTCGTTCTTGGAACAATAGCTGTGGACACAGTGATTAACGTGGAGATGATGCCTTATACAGGAGGTATCGTCGGTACGGATTCAGAGAAAAAGTACGCAGGTGGAAGCAGCGCAAATGTGAGTGCAGCGCTTAAGGTGCTCGGTTGCGGTGTAAGACAGGCAGGGGCCGTGGCGGATGACGAGTTCGGGACGTTCCTGATGGACGACCTGGCTGATATGGGCATAGATACTTCCGCTGTGGTAGTAAGGAAAAATGGTGTGACGCTGCACACGTACATCGTAGTAGATCGCGCTGGCAGTAATTTCATCATTGCAAATGGCGGAACATGTCGCAAGGACATAGCGGTCGAAGAATTGCCGCCGGAGATACTTGATGATGTAGACGTTTTTTACACCGATATGAGCTGGCCTGAGACTTCCATCCACCTTGCCCGCGAATGCAGGAAAAATGGGATAAAGGTCGTGTACAATCTCCAGAATGTGCCGACGGAAAACTCACTGGAGACCGGAGCCGGTATAGCAAAGATGCTTGAACTTGCAGATCTTTTCATAGTGAGCAAAACGACACTTCTAAAATATGAAAACACCAGAAGCGCAGAACATGCCCTTCGGGCTCTGGTCGGATCTGCAACGCTTGCAGAGGGAGCGATAGTAACTCTGGGAGACGAGGGAGCGAACTGGTATGTAAATGAAAAGTGTATCCACGTATCTGCTTTTTCCGGGCTTGACGTTGTCGATACGACCGGAGCCGGTGATGCCTATATAGCAGGGGTGATCAAGGCGTATTTCTTGGAGGGCAGATCCAGAGAACGCTCTATGGAGCATGCATCAATTGCGGCATCGGTAAAGTGTTCTCAGAGGGGGCCGCGGCTGATGTATCCAGATAGTGAAAGAGAAAGGAGTTTATTGAAGCTGTGATCGATTTTCTTGTGGAAACTTGCCTGTTATGCCATGGGCTGGTGTCAATATCCGACGATGAGATGGCTGAAGTTTTTAAAGGCATACCTGGCGCAGGGTTCGTATGGATAGAAGAAGGAAGCCTGCACACAGGTGATCTGGAGGAATTCATGAAGTTCAGAGCCTTGCGGGTCAAGGGCAGAGCCAGCATGAAGACCCTGGATGATTTTATCGCCAGCGGAAAAAATGCAGCATTGACGGCTTCCGGCACAATGAGGATCTGTCGTGAGATGGGGATCAGGCTGGCGGTGTCCTGTGGCATTGGCGGCGTCAGCAGCATCTGGGACAGAGAGGTCAGCGACGATCTTCCAGGGCTTGCCGAGCTGAACGTCCCTCTTATTGCCACCTCACCAAAGGACATGATGGATATACAGGAGACCATAAATTGGCTGCATGACAACAACGTGAAAACATATGGCGTCGGAGTCGATAAGTGCACGGGATACGTGTTCAACAGTGCCGATGTCCGTCTGGATGGAATGTTTGGTGGAGAGATCGACAGAGAGGGCAGTAATCAGCTGATTCTGAACCCGATCCCTGGAAGTGAAAGAATACAGGATCTTTCTATTTTGAAAAAAGCGGTCGAAACCGGCAAGGAAGCCGCAAGCCGGGGGGAGCATTTTCACCCGGCGGCAAATGCAGCCCTGGACAAGGCTACCGATGGCTTAGCTTCAAGGCTCCAGCTAAGGTCTGCTGCGGCGAATGCCAGATTGGCGTCAAGACTCATATCACATTGAAAAAGAGGTGAACACAGAGAATGGATAGCTATGTGAAACTGAACCACATATGCAAGAATTTCAACCATGTAAAGGCTTTGAACGATGCGTCGATTGAAGCGTTCAAGGGTGAAGTCCTTGCGATCGTGGGAGATAACGGAGCCGGCAAATCCACGCTGATAAAGATCTTGTCCGGTGTATTGAGACCGGACAGCGGTGAGATCAGGATCGGTGAAAAGAGTTACAGCAGTCTTTCTGTGAGCGAGGCGCTGAACGCCGGGGTATCTACCGTGTATCAGGATCTTGCACTGGCGAACACGCTGAATGTGACAACAAATATTTTCATCGGACAGGAGATCACGAAGCACGGAATACTTCAGAAGGATGAGATGGACAGGCAGGCAAGAAAACTGCTGGATGACCTGGACGTAGATATTCCGGATACGGCCGAGATCGCAGGCAACCTCAGTGGAGGACAAAGGCAGGGCATCGCCGTGGCGAGACTGGTCAATCGCGGAGGAAACATTCTGATCTTCGATGAGCCGACAGCCGCCATGGGTGTCGTGGAGGCATCAAGGACCCTGAAACTTATCCGGAGCCTTGCAGATAAGGGGATGGTCGTGATCATAATCTGCCACAACCTGACACAGGTGTTTGATACGGCAGACAGGGTCGCCGTGATGAGACACGGAAAAGTCCTCGTGGAAAAGCCTGCCAGTGAGTCGTCCATGCACGAAGTGGTCGCGCTGCTCACTTCCGCAGATAAGATATTGGGAGATGAATGAGAAATGAAAAGGAGAAAGAACTAATGATGGCAAAACTGAAAAAATCCGGCCAGTCATATACCGTTGTGCTTCTCCTGGTTATGCTGGCGATGATCGTTGTCATGTCGTTTGTATCACCGTATTTTCTGACTCTGGAGAACTTCAAGAACGTACTCAATCAATCGTCTATTTATCTTTTCCTGGTCGTGGGGATGGCTTATGTGATCGCGGCTGGGGAGATCGACCTCTCGGTGGGAGCCATTATCGGATTCGAGGGGATGGTCATGTCCAACCTGTACTACGCCGGGGTGCCGGCAGGGGTGTGCCTGATCACGGGGATAATTTCTTCTGTTATTATCGGTGCGTTTAACGGCTGGCTTGTGGCAAAGTTCAGGATCAATTCCTTTATCGTCACGTTGTGCACTATGACGGTGATGCGCGGTATCGTCCTCCTGGTAATGAATTCCAGGACGAGATATGGATTCGGGCCGGTATTCGCGTTCCTTGGATCTGGCCAGATAGGAATAATAAACATGCCTATCCTCATGGCGATAATCGCCGTGATAATCGCGGATCTTATCATGAGGAAGACCCGCTACGGAGTTTACACGCTTTTCATGGGATCGAACGAAGTGGCTCTTTCCCGGGCGGGAGTGAACACAAGACGGCACAAAATATCGATATTCGCATTTTCCGGTCTGCTTGCAGGACTTGCGGGGATCGTGGTCATGGGAAGACTTAATTCCGCGGAACCTCTGGCGGGAACAGGATATGAGATGGACGCTATCGCTGCGGTCATCCTTGGAGGAACGGTACTTGAAGGCGGAAAAGGAAGCATTTCCGGACCGTTCATCGCCTGCATCATCCTGAACATAATCAAGGACGGACTTACTCTGCTGGGTGTGTCCACGCACTATCAGGAAATAATAACCGGCGTGATCATCATTATCTCAGTACTGGTATCAGGCAGAGACATGAGAAGAAAAAGTGAGGTGTAGAACTGATGAATGTATTGTCTTCGGGCAGCATTGCTATGGATGTGGTGCTCAACAGCAGTGCCCTTCCAGAAGATGATGGCTTTGCTCTTATAGAAAAAGAAAAGATGCAGCCGGGAGGAAGCTCTTCGAATGTAGCGGTATCCGCGGCGGGATTCGGCATGGGTGCATGCCAGGTCGGCAAGGTCGGAGACGATGAGATGGGCAGACGTTTCATACAGTCTCTTAGAGAGGATGGTGTAAGTCCCGAGTATATGATCACCAAAGAGAATGGGATCACTATGCATACATACATCGTAACGGCACCACAGGGCAAGCACACGATCTTTGCCAACCTTGGAGATTGTATGCAGGATTTCACTCACCATGAGCTCCCCGAGGAAATACTGGACGATATAGATATTTATTACACGGACATGTTTTCCCCGGAGGTATCCCTCTATCTTGCCCAGGAGTCGGTGAGAAGAGGAAAGAAGATGATGCTGAACATGCAGGCTGTCATCAGCTTCATGGAGCTGTGCGGAGTCTCTCTTCAGCAGTTTGAAAAAGCCTTGGAATGCTGTTCAGTCCTGGTCGGGGGAAGGGCGGCTTATTCTGACCTTTTCGGTGAAAGAGCGGGAGATGACGTTGAGGCTCAGCTCCGGTATGCCGTTCAGCATTACCAGATAGAAGATGGAGCGATCTGCACACTAGGATCAGAAGGTGCAGTCTGGTATGACGGAAGCGATTTTATCTATTCTGAGGGATACAAAGTAGATCCAGTCGATACCACAGGGGCAGGAGACTGCTTCAACGGCGGGATAATGTACGCATTCTATGAAAAAGGAATGAGCAGAAAGGAATCATTGAAGTTTGCGAACGGGGCTGCGGCAATAAAATGCCTCAAGCCGGGGCCGCGCAGTATCGCTTCCGAAGCTCAGGTCTTTGATTTTGAAAATTCCAGGGACTAGTGCCGGAATTTTTAGAATATTAAATCATTTTACTAAATTACTTAATTGCTTTTCTGAAGGACAATCGGGAGGTAGACATGAAAAGAAAAAGGTTTCTGATCATTTCGCTATGTGCCGTGATGGCGCTCATGATGGTGGTGTTCACCGGCTGCGGATCCAAGGACGACAGCAGCAGTGACAGCAGCAGCGGAAAGCAGACTGAGTTCCAGAAGGCGAAGGCGTCGCTGGACGAGAATCTCAAGGCTGATGAGATCGATAAGGATAAGTGCAAGGGCGACGACTACGGACTTATTCTGAGTTCGCTCGGAAACGAATTCTGGCAGACCGAGAAGGAAGGCGCTGAGGCCGCAGCTAAGGATTACGGCGTAAACCTTGATGTTCAGGCTACAGACAATGACACGGACTTCACCGGACAGCTCGACATCATGGAGACAATGGTTTCCAAGAAGTACAAGGCCATCGGAGTTTCTCCGCTGTCTGAGACGAACCTTGTCAACGGTATCGCCGATGCAAACAAGAAGGGAACAAAGGTCATCCTCAACGGCACCCTTCAGAATGAAGATGCCATGAAGGCCGCAAATGCACACGTCGATGGAATAATGGAAATGGATTTCCACAAGCAGGGCGTAATGGCAGCCAAGTTTGCCGCTAAAAAGTGCAATAACAAGGGCGAAGTTGCCATCATTGCAGGAACCGAGGGCGCTACTCAGTCCGATGGAAGAAGAGATGGAGCAAAGGAAGTCTTCGAGGAAAAGGGAATGGATGTTGTTGCCGTTCAGCAGTGCGACTTCGATCAGCAGAAGGCTTATGATGCTACAAAGCAGATCATGCAGGCTCACCCGAAGATCGTTGCCATCACATGCGGAAATGATGATATGGCAATGGGCGTTGTAAAGGCGCTGCAGGAACTCGGTAAAAATGACAAGGTCGTAGTAGTAGGAAACGACTTCACTTCTGAAGCAAAGGCAGCCATCAAGGATGGGACCCTCGACGCTTCTGTTGCAATGTCCCCTTATCTCGGAGGAAGAGCTGCAATGATCACCATGATCAGGGCATCTCAGGGAAAGAAGATCGGAACTGTAAGCTCTTACGTTCCGATGATCCTCGTAAGCAAGGACAATGTAAAGGACATGGAGGACTGGAAGTAGTCATCCGGTCCGGGGGCGCCTCAGGGCGCTCCCTGTTTTTTTTAAGGAGAATGACATGGATCTTTATAACAGGATACTTGGAAGCCTCATTGGAGCAGCGGCTGGAGACGCTATGGGAGCCGCCACGGAAGGCCGTTCCGCCGAGGAGATCCGCCGGCATTTTAACGGAAAGGTAACTGACCTTATCGCTCCGCCTATGGATACCTTTGGCGCAGGGAACAGGGCCGGAGGTTACACTGACGATTTCAGCTCAGCATACTTTGTGGCAGACGAGATAGTTAAGAACGGCGGGGTGGTAGACGAGGAAGCTCTGAAGAGAGCTCTTGTGAACTGGTCGGAACATGCTGTTTTCTTTGACCGGTTTGCCGGTCCTACAACGAGGCTTGCAATCAAGAAGTTCAAAGGCGAAAAAGTTGAGGAAAGCCCGGGCACCATCAATTCCGCCAGAAAGGCCACAAATGGATCGGCCATGAGGATAGCTCCTGTGGGCCTGATCGATGCCGGCGATGTTGATCAGGCCATTGAGGATGCGATCAAGGTCAGTGAACTCACACATAACAATACGCTGGCCCTTTCAGGTGCGGCAGCCGTGGCGGCCGCTGTGGCGATTGCTGTGACCAAAGATGCAGACCTTTACGATGTGATCGAGGCTGGTGTATATGGTGCAGAAAAGGGTGAGGCCATCGGGCTCTCCAGAAAAAGCTTTGTCGCAGGCCCGTCGGTGGCGAAGAGGATCAGGCTCGCTTCTGACATAGCCTTCGGAGGCGGCAGCAGAGAGGAAAGGCTCGCGGAGATATCGGACATCATCGGGACGGGACTCCACATTTCCGAAGCAGTCCCAGCAGCTTTTGGCATAGTCGCAATATGCAGGGGCAATGCCTACGATGCAGTAGTTGAGTCTGCTAACATCGGATACGACACCGATACCATCGGGACGATGGCCGGCGGTATCGCCGGAGCCCTTTGCGGGGCAGAGGTTTTCCCTCAGCATTTCCTCCCTGTTATGGAAGAGGCGAACGGACTTGGTATCACCGATCTGGCCGGCAGAATATTTGACTTGAAGGTCAGGGAAACTGGAGGTCGAGGCAATGAATGATAAGATACTAGGTGCCCTCATAGGAGCTGCGTCAGGTGATGCGATGGCATCTGCGACAGATGGAAGATCCCATGGCGAGATACTGGAAGCATATGGTGAGGAAGTGCGGGATTTTAAAAAGCCTGCAGAAGGGAGCCAATCCTCCGGGCGTGAGGCCGGCCGGTTCACAGACGCATTTTCGATTCCTCTTTTCCTGGTGAACGAGATCCTCGACGAAGGAGGGCGGATAGATACAGACGTCGCGAGGGCAGCACTAAAAAAATGGGGACAGACGGAATACTTCCCTCGATTCGCCGGCATGACGACTAAGAAAGTGGTCAATGCTTTGAATGCAGCAGAGACTAACGATCTGTGGGCTTTTTCCGGACACCTCGGGAGCAAACTTTTCAAGGGTCACTACTATGCTCTGTCGTCAAATGGCTCTGCCTGCAAAGCGTTTGTGCCAGGACTGTTTAACCCGGGCGATTTTGACGGCGTAGTTCATGATTGTGTGGAGATCACAATGTCTTCTCACGATGACCCGCTCAGCATCTCTGGAGCCTGCGCGGTTTCGGCGGCCGTGGCAGCATGCTTTGAAAAAGATGCCACAGTTTTTTCGGTCGTATCTGCAGCCGTTGATGGCTCAGTCGAGGGTGAAAAAGCCGGCCGCGCAAGGGATGATGTCTGGGACTATCCTGGCCCGTCTACCACAAGGCGCCTCGGACTCGCACAGCAGATCGCCTTGAAGAATGTGGGGAACGACAATGCCGCGTCAGAACTGAGAGACATTATCGGATGCGGCCCTGAGGTAGCGGAAACAGTTCCTCTGTCCATGGGCTTGCTCATTGCCAGAAAAAAACAGCCTCTGGAAGCGATTTATGACGCGGTCAACATAGGGGACGAAACTTGTGCGGCCGCCGTGGTCACGGGCGCGCTTACGGGTGCTCTGTATGGATCGAAGGTTTTCCCGGAAAAATGGAAGGAAATAGTGGAGAGGCAGAACAGCGTGGATCTCACCGGCCTCGCAGAGAGTATCAGCATGTACGCCGCGGGATCTGAGCATTAAAATCTGTCCGCCTGGCAATAAGGTGTTTGTATTTTGCCCGCCCCTGTTATAATTGAACAAACGACAAGGAGGCAATTCAATGGCAGATAATAATATGAAAAAGATCCCCAGTTTCACAGTCAACCACCTTAAGCTCAAGCGCGGAATCTACGTTTCTCGCAAAGATCAGGTTGGCACCGAGATCGTCACAACGTTTGATATCCGCATGAAGGCCCCGAACCGCGAGCCGGTCATCAACACAGCGGAGTGCCACACCATCGAGCACCTGGGTGCAACTTTTCTTCGCAACGACCCTGAGCGCTCGGACCAGGTCATCTACTTCGGGCCGATGGGCTGCCGCACGGGGTTTTACCTGGTGATGAAGGGCGACCTGGAGTCGCGCGACGTGGTCGACCTTGTAAAAAACATGTTTTCGTTCATCGCAGGTTACGAGGGTGAGATACCCGGGGCCGCTGCCCGCGACTGCGGCAACTACCTGGACCAGAATCTCGGAATGGCGAAATACGAATCGAAGAAATATCTGGACGAGGTGCTGGAGCACATGGACGAGAGTCGTCTGGTGTATCCTGAATAAAAAGAGAAGAGAGAGCCGGATCCTGCTGACACAGCGGAGGTCCGGCTCTTCCCATATCAGTTTGGATGATATTGACCTGTGATATTAACCTGGTTGATAGTTACGGATGGCGAAAGGCGGCTGAAATAATGAAGGTAAGCTTCGCAGCAGAGTAAACGGCAATACAGACAAGAAATGACGCAGGCACAGCCATACAGCGGGATACAGAGGGATTTGAGGTAGTTGTTGTGACCCCAAAAAGTTAGACCTGAGAGCGTAGCAGATTTGATTGCTGCTACTCAACTTATTTATGCGGCCTGATGACTGAGTCGGTATTGTACCGGACTCATCCAGCCAAGCTTCTCTTTGATTCGTCGATTATTGTAGTATTCAATATAGTTCTCAATCGCAGTTTTTAAGGATTCGTAACTGTAATAGATCACTCCATAGTATATCTCCTGCTTCAGGAGCCCGAAGAAGTTCTCCATAACAGCATTATCGTGACAATTTCCCTTGCGTGACATGCTCTGGAATATTCGTTCATCCTTCAGTCTCTTTGTATAATCTTTCATCTGGTAAGCCCAGCCTTGATCAGAGTGAAAAGTTCGTCTGAATTTGCAATCTGCAGTGATCTTTACAGCCTCATCAAATGCCTTCATTACATTTTCTGCCGAGGGTTTTCTATCGATTCCAAAGCTTATTATTTCTCCATTAAACAGATCCATGAATGGATCCAGATAGAGCTTTCGTGCTACGATCCTTCCGCCGGGTTTCCTCTCGTAATACTTGAATTCTGAGGTGTCCGTGGTTATCTTCTGGTGCACGATGCTTGTATCGAATCTTCTGTTGATCCTGTTCTTTGCAGTCTTTCCGACCTTTCCCTTGTAGGAGTTGTATTTCCGGTTCTTGCGGCCGAACGAAGTCACCTGCAGACCGTATTTCTGCATGACCCGCTGCACTCTCTTCCTGTTGACTCTGTATCCCTGATTCCTCAGCTCGGCTGTCATTCGCCGGTATCCATAATTCTTATTCTCTTCCTTGATCTCGATGATCTTTTCCACTAACTCCTTATCGGGGTCCGCCTTGCCAAAGCGTTTCTGCCAATACATGTAGGTAGCTTTTGGCATATGTGCATATGAGAGAAGGTCTTTTAGTTTGAATTCTCCTCGGAGGCTGTGGATGACGAACGCCGTTCTCTCATTTCCTTTTCGTCCTCCAAGCGCAGTCTCCTCACGGCTTTTAAAAAAGCATTCTCCAGCCTTAAATGCTCTATAAATTGCAATTCCAACTTGAACACTAGCGTAAAATTAAGCACTTTGAACTTTGACAACTGAATACACTTGATCGAGAAATTCGTCGAAGAGCTCTTCTGGTGTAAAGTATCCAAGACGTTTTCGCGGCAAAGCGTTCATCTCATCGGCAAAACTCAGTATTTGATCTGCAGAATATTTGTCGATGGACACTCCTTTCGGAATGTATCTGCGAAAGAGACGGTTGTGTCGCTCGTTCTGACCTCTTTCCCAGGATGAGTACGGATGAGCAAAGTAGACGCCTACACCCCAATCCTTTAGTTCAGAGGGCCTTTCAAATTCAGGTCCGTTATCTGCGGTGATGGTCTTGAAGATCTCTGAAAAATGTGTGTCACCATATTCTTCTCTAAGGGTCTCCATTGCAGCCATTACCGAGTCAGAGTCTTTGCCGGGAATCTTTATAGCCAGATAGAAATCAGTGACTTTTTCAACCAGAGTGAGAACCACTGATTCCTTGCCAGCTCGTTTGCCCACTACTGTGTCTATTTCCCAATGACCGCACACGATGCGCATGGATGCTTCCTCTGGACGATCATCTATGCTCTTGCCGAGGACCTTCTTGTTCTTGCGAGTATGGGCCTTCTTCGACTTGCGGGAGAGAACTTCAGGCAAGTCGAATGGTGAGAGAGGCAGATTACCGGCCCACAGCTCACGGTATAGCGTCTTTGTGCAGACGATATACTCGCTTGGAAACAGCTTCTTACGTCTGGCGTACCCTACACAGCAATCCAATGACCAGTGCTTTTCTCGCACCTGCTTGACCATCCAATCGATAAAAGGATTTTCTTCTTCTAGTTTGTGCGGCTTGTGACAGCGGGTCCGGTTAGTTTCATAATTTGCCTGCCCCCTTTTAGCTGAATACTCAGGGAACCTCCCACGATTGCCTTTGCGCTTTCCTGTACCGCGGCGCAACTCATTGAGTACAGTGGATGCAGAACAGTTTACAACTTCGGCAGTTTTGCGTAGAGACATCCCCAACTTCTTGCAGGTCTTGATGCTGCATCTGTCTTCGAATCCGAGATGCTGTCCTCTTTCTCTTTCAGGTGTGGTAGAATTGTCACGATCCATGGTGATCTCCTTTGGTGATTTTGTGTGGTGACTTAATTCTACCAAAGATAGGTCCTGTGGATCTTCTTTTATTTAGTTTTAGTGTTCAACTTCATATTACAATTAACCCATCAAAAAATACAGCGGAATAAAGAGAAAGTGCAAATCCCTCTGTATGGCCACGCTTGCTTATTCGTGCGCTCGCAACGCCGATACAGAGGGATTTGAGGTAGTGCCTAAATTCCGCTGTAAAATCGTCAAAAAATACAGCGGAATAAAGAGAAAGTGCAAATCCCTCTGTATGGCCACGCCTTCCCGTTCGTGCGCTTGCAACTCCGATACAGAGGGATTTGAGGTAGAGCTCAAATTCCTCTGTAAAATCGTCAAAAAATACAGCGGAATAAAGAGAAAGTGTAAATCCCTCTGCATGGACGCGCTTGCTCATTCGGTTTCGCTATACCCATTTTCGTCCCATGGTGGAACCAAAAACTGGCGGCCCCGATTTTTTGCAATGAAACTATCCATAGTATATAATATTTTAGCTTTTAGTGTCCCGCGGTGGGCACCGACGGCCAGCGCCTTTTCAGGTTCGCGTCGCACGCTTGCGCTTCGCCAGACGGCCAGAGGCCCTTCCACCGACGGCCAGCGGCTTTTTCGGGATCGCGTCGCACGCTGGCGCTTCACCGACGGCCAGCGGCCTTTTCAGGAACGCCGCAACCGCCGGAGGCGTTTTCTGTGTTGCGTCAGATCGCCGGAGGCCTCTCCAGTTGCCGCAGGTCGCAGACTGCCGGAGGCCCCTCCACCGACAGCCAGCGCCTTTTCAGGTTCGCGTCGCACGCTGGCGCTTCACCGACGGCCAGCGGCCTTTTTAGGAACGCCGCAACCGCCGGAGGCGTTTTCTGTGTTGCGTCAGACCGCCGGAGGCCTCTCCAGTTGCCGCAGGTCGCAGACGGCCAGAGGCCTGTCCGCAGACGGCCAGCGGCCCATGCAAGTAGCCGGAACTGCCGGAGGCCCCTCCACCGACGGCCAGCGCCTTTTCAGGTTCGCGTCGCACGCTGGCGCTTCACCGACGGTCAGCGGCCTTTTTAGGAACGCCGCAACCGCCGGAGGCGTTTTCTGTGTTGCGTCAGACCGCCGGAGGCCTCTCCAGTTGCCGCAGGTCGCAGACCGCCAGAGGCCTGTCCGCAGACGGCCAGCGGCCCCTGCAGGTAGTCGGACGATCGCCGGAGGCGTTATCAGGATTGTGGCAGACCGCAGGCTTTTTCATGGTCGGGACACTGCCCGGAACGACAGAATTTTTAGATCGGAGTACTGAAATATGGATAGCATCGAGCTGAGTCAGCTTATATACCCGGATATCACCAGGACGCCGGAGGACTACGAGGAGATGTACCCTCCGAGGGAACTCCCGGAGGGGGCCATGGTCACAAGGCTGGGACCGAGCCCTACAGGATTCATCCATCTGGGGAACCTCTACGGTGCCTTCGTCGATGAGCGACTGGCCCACCAGAGCGGTGGAGTTTTCTACCTTAGAATAGAGGACACAGACGACAAGCGCTTTGTGGAAAACGCCGTGGAGACCATAATCTCGTCTCTGGGCTTTTTTGGTATCAGGTTCGACGAGGGCGTGACCGAGCACGGGGACATCGGCGCCTATGGTGACTACACCCAGAGCCACAGGGGGGAGATATACAGGACTTTTGCCAAGTGGCTCATCGCTCAGGGCAAGGCTTACCCTTGCTTCCTCACGGAGGACGAGATCACTGAGATCCGCCAGAAGCAGGAGGCGGAGAAGCTGGCCCCTGGCATCTACGCCGGCTGGTCTAAGTACAGGGACTGGGACAAGGATCCTGAGATCGAAAAGGAAGTAATAGAGAGGCTCAAGGCCGGAGACGACTTCGTCATCAGGCTGAAGTCCCAGGGGACCCCGAATGCGGCGGGCGCAGACATAAAGCGAACCACCGTGACGGATGCCATCAGAGGGAAGCTGGAGGTCCCGGAGAATTTCCAGGACATCGTCATCATCAAGACGACGGGCATCCCTACGTATCACTTCGCCCACGTCATAGACGACCACCTCATGAGGACCACCCACGTAGTCAGAGGAGAGGAATGGCTGCCGTCGCTGCCGATCCACGTTGAGCTCTTCGATGACATGGGATGGGAGCCGCCGGTGTACTGCCACACGGCGCAGCTCATGAAGATAGGCGAGGAAGGAAACAAGAGGAAGCTTTCCAAGAGGAAGGACCCGGAGCTGTCCCTCAGCTACTACAGGGATATGGGCTACCACCCGGAGGCCGTCCGCGAGTACCTCCTCACCATCCTGAACTCCAACTTCGAGGAGTGGCGCATCGCGAACCCGGAGGCGGACATCGACGAGTTCCACTTCACTACGGAAAAGATGAGCAACTCCGGCGCGCTTTTCGATCTGGACAAGCTCAACGACGTGAGCAAGGACGTGCTCCTGCGGATCCCTGCCGCCGACCTGGCGCAGTTCCTGAAGGAGTGGTCGGAGGAGTTTGCCCCTGAGTATTCCTACATGTTCGAGAACATGGACTACCTCACGAAGATCCTGGACATCGGGCGCCATGACAAGAAGCCTCGTAAGGACCTCATCTACGCAAGGCAGATCGTGGACTTCATCGGATATTTCTTCGATGAGTCTTTCACCATACAGGACCAGTACCCTGAGGAGGCCGAGGATGACATCGCCGTGATCCTGAGCGATTACCTTTCCACCTACGACCACAACGACGACCAGAGCCAGTGGTTCGAGAAGATCAGGGAGATCGCATCCAGCAACGGTTATGCGGCAAAGCCTAAGGACTACAAGAAAAATCCTGAGGATTACAAGGGCCACGTGGGTCACGTGAGCACCGTGATCAGGATCGCCCTCATGGGAAGAGCCCAGTCCCCAGACGTCTGGACCATCCAGCAGATCATGGGAGAGGACAAGGTGCGTGAGAGGATCAGCAGCGAGCTGGCCCGCCACTAGGCCGTGGATCAGCGCGGATCAGAGTGGATCAGACTGGATCGGACCGGATCAGAACCTGAACGAGAAGGAGATGGATATGGAAAAAGAACCTACGCTCGTCGTTATGGCTGCGGGAATGGGCAGCAGGTACGGCGGGAACAAGCAGATAGATACTATTACCGAGCAGGGAGACATCATCATGGACTTCTCCCTGTACGATGCCTGGAAGGCCGGCTTCAAAAAAGTCGTCTTCATCATCCGCAAGGACTTCGAGGAGGCCTTCAAAGCCCACATCCAGCCGGGTGCCGCCACGAAGCTGGAAGCGACATACGTTTTCCAGGACATAAACGACATTCCTGAAGGCTTCTCCATCCCTGAGGGAAGGACCAAGCCTTGGGGCACAGGCCACGCGGTGCTCTCCGCGAGAGACGTGATCGACGGTCCTTTTGCCGTGATCAACGCCGACGACTACTACGGCACCCACGCATTCAAGATCATCTACGACTATCTCAAGGATCACGCAGATGAGACCCACTATTGCATGGTGGGATACAAGGTGGAGAATACGCTGTCGGAAAACGGCACCGTGAACAGAGGCATCTGCCGAGAGGAGAACGGTCTCCTCACAGACGTGGAAGAGCACTACGAGCTGGGCAGGGCCGCCGACGGGGAAAACAAGGGAAAGATCGTCGGAAGGAACGAGTCCGGCGAGACGGACGTGATCCCGGAAGGAACTCCGGTCTCCATGAACCTGTGGGGCTTCAGCCCTGAGTACATAGAGGTCATGAAGAAGGGCTTCGAGGACTTCCTGCGGAACGAGGTCCCTGGGAACCCACTCAAGAGCGAGTTCCTCCTCCACCACTGCGCAGACCTCCAGATCAAGGCCGGCGAGGCCGGGATCCAGGTCCTGCCGACAGACGACAAATGGTTCGGAGTGACTTACAAGGAGGACAAGCCTGAGGTCATGGCCAGGTTCAAGGACATGAAGGAAAAGGACATCTACCCAGAAGAGCTCTGGAAGTAGCCGGCTGGCCTGAAGGAGGTAAGCATGTTCTTCTTCAAATTCATACTGGCCCTGCTCCTCACCGTGCCGATGGCCTATATCGGCAGGAGGCAGGTGAGGGATTTTACCAGAAAAAACGTGACCCCCTGGAGGCGCGGACGCGATCCCGAGAGGGATGATGCCACCCGCGGAACAGAGGGGAAAAAATAACAGGAAACCCGGAAGGCGGGGCCCCGTCGGGCTGTGCCTTCCTTTGTATATTCAGGCCATGTAGAAAGGCCGCACAGAGCACCATACAGATGGGAGGAGCCATGAGCAGAGGCATTTTCATCACCCTTGAGGGGCCGGACGGCGCGGGAAAGACCACGCAGATAGGCTTCATCAGAGAGTATTTTCAGTCGCTTGGAAAAGAAGTGATCATCACCCGTGAGCCCGGCGGCACTGCCATCAGCGAGAAGCTGCGGGAGATCCTCCTGGACAAGAACAACAGCGAGATGGACGACGTCACGGAGATGCTCATCTATGCCGCAGCCAGGGCACAGCTGGTGGCCGAGGTCATAAAGCCGGCGCTGGCGGCCGGAAAGATCGTGATCAGCGACCGCTTCGTGGACTCCAGCATCGCCTATCAGGGCTACGGAAGAGACCTGGGGGATCAGGTCCGCATCGTGAACCTGAGCGCAACGGCGGGACTGGAGCCGGACCTCACTCTTTTCCTGGACATCGACCCTAAGAAGGGCCGCGAGCGCATCGGAAAAGATGTGATGGACCGCCTCGAGCAGGAAAAGATGGATTTCCACTACAAGGTCTACCAGGGCTACAAGGACATCTGGGAGAACTGCCCGACGAGGGTGATCCGCATCGACGCGGACCGGCCTCTCGAGGAAGTGAAGGAAAGCGTCCTTTCCACCCTGGACACCTTCTTCGGCGGGATCGCCGGACCTGGGAAAAACTGATCTTCGAGACGATAACAGATGAATGAACGCGAATACATAAACAGCCTGGTCAGAGGAGACAGCCTGGCTCAGGCGTACATAATAGAAGGAGAGGACGAGGGAGCCAGGAGAGGGCTTGCCGGATATTTCGTGAAGGCAGCCCTGTGCACAAGCCCGAACGAGGACGGATCCCCCTGCGGGACCTGCAGCTCCTGTGTCAGATGCACATCAGGCACCCACGAGGACGTGGTGGTCATGACCAGAAAAGGCAAGACCCAGTATCTGGTGGAGGACAGCCAGGCCTTCCTGACCCGGATCGCCATGAGGCCATACGGCAGGCGCATGGTGGGCATCATACCAGAGGCGGACCGACTGAGCCCCGTCATCCAGAACAAGCTATTGAAATACATCGAGGAGCCGGCTCCGGACACTGTCCTCATCCTCGAGCTGGGCAACAGAGACGCCCTTCTTCCCACGGTCCAGTCCAGGTGCATCAAGCTGAGGGCGAGGGGAGATATCTCCGGCGCATCCGCCGATGGAGATGGAGAAGAAGGCTTTTTCGAGGCTCGGGATTCTGAGGAAAAAGACTGGTCACCTCTCATCGCAAGCCTTGCGGGGAGCGGAGAGTTCTACCTTTTTCGGAAGGCCATGGAGAGCGCCATAAGCAGCCAGAACGACGCACTCGATTTTCTCGACGCCCTGGAGATGGCCTGGAGAGGCGGCCTGGGAGACCGGGAGCCGGGCGCAACGGGAGCCATAATACTTGTTGAAGAGTGCAGAAAGCAGATAATGGAAGGCATGGCCCACAAGACGGCCCTGAAGCAGCTCTTCCTGAAACTGCACTGATTGAGGAGTTTACATATATGAAAGAAATCGTTGGAGTCGGCTTTGTCCACGGAGGAAAAAGCTATTATTTCGACCCCCAGGGGGAGGAGTATCAGGCCGGGGACATGGTCATAGTTGAGACGGCCCGGGGCATGGAGCTCGGACACATCGTGGCCGAGAACCGGGAGATCGAGGACAGCCAGGTGGTGGCGCCGCTGAAGCCCATCAAGCGCAGGGCCACCGATGCGGACCTGGCTCATTACAAAGAAAACTACGCGAAGCGCGGAGAGGCCATGAAGGTCTGCCAGGAGAGGATCCAGGCGCATCACCTCGACATGAAGCTCATCGACGCGGAGTACACCATAGACGGGAGCAAGGTAATTTTCTACTTCAGCTCCGAGAACAGAGTGGATTTCCGTGAGCTGGTAAAAGACCTGGCGGCCCACTTCCGCATGCGCATCGAGCTCCGCCAGATCGGCGTGAGGGACGAGGCGAAGATGCTGGGGGGCATCGGCATATGCGGCAGGCCTTTCTGCTGCAGCAGCTGGCTCTCTGACTTCCAGCCGGTGTCCATCAAGATGGCGAAGCAGCAGAACCTTTCCCTGAACCCCGCGAAGATATCCGGATCCTGCGGCAGGCTCATGTGCTGCCTGAACTACGAGAACAGCACCTACGCAGAGCTCCGCAAGGGCATGCCTAACGAAGGCCAGAGGATAAAGATAGGAGACGGCATGGTGAAGGTCATCAGCGTCGATCTCCTGAGAGGGAACGTGGTCACCCGGGCGATAACCAAGGACCCGGAGACTGGTGAGGAGACGCTGAGCACCGAGACGAGGACGTACACGAGAGACGAGCTGAAGGGATCCTCTTCCGGAGGTTGCGGCCACTGCAATCGCGGACAGGACATCGAGATGGCCTACGAGGGCGCGGCGGTCAACGGCAACTGGGACGACCCTGCAGTATCTGACGATGTTTTCGTGGGCGACCCCGAGGACACGGAGGACGCTGAGGTGTTCGCAGGCGCCGGAGATGCTCCGCTCGGAGAAGAGGCCCACCAGGAAAAGCAGGAGAAAAAGGCCGGCAGGTCCAGCATAAAGCGCGGCAGCAAGTCCGGCGGCCGGGGAAGGCGCAGGAAGCCGAAGGGTGAGGGCAGGAGCGAAGCCCCAAAAGAACAGGCCGGGAACGGCGGCAACGGTGGAAACGGCGATCCATCTGGAAAGAGCCGGAGCCGCAGGCGTCCGAAGAATGGAAACGGATCTAAAAACGGCCAGAGACCGGGACACCAGAACGGTCAGAAGCCTGAACACAGGAACGGCCAGAAGAACGGCCGCGGCGGTCATGTGGGTCACGAAGGAAGCGGCAACGGACAAAACGGCGGCAGCCGCAACGGAAACGGGCATGGCGGAAACGGCGGCGGAAGCGGCGATGGAAATTAAAGGCGGAGAACGCCTGGACGACACGGGCTTTTCCGGGATAAAGGTCATCCAGGGCGACGGCTTCAGCTACGGCGTGGACAGCGTTCTGCTGGCGGCCTGGGCAGCAGGCCAGCTTGGAGCTCCGGCGGCGCGGAAGCTGAAGGTCGGAAGGGAAATGAGGATCATGGATCTCGGCACCGGGAACGGCGTCATACCGCTGATCCTCAGCCACAAGATCCCGGAGTGCAGCATATGCGGGGTGGAATTCCGTCCTGAGTCCGTGGACCGGGCGGTGAGATCCGCAGAACTGAACGGCCTTCATGAGAGACTCGAGTTCGTGGAGGACGACGTGGGGCTCCTCCTGAAAAACCGGCCGGAAATGGCCGGGACATTCGATTCCGTGGTGACCAATCCCCCTTATTTCAAGGCGGGAGCGGGGATGGCGCCGCCTGAGCAGTGGCGCAGGAGTGCACGGTGGGAGACCACGGCAGACCTTGGAGACTTCATAAGATGCGCCGGCGGCCTCCTCAAGGACAAAGGAAATTTTTACATGGTCCACCGTCCTTTCCGAATGGCTGATATAATATGCGAGATGAGAGAAGCCGGGCTTGAGCCAAAGACCCTTCGCCTGGTGGTCCCTCGCGACAGTGAGGCCCCCAACATACTCCTTATACACGGAGTCAAAAACGGCGGCCCGGAGCTCAAGGTCCTGCCCTCTCTGGCGGTACACAGCGGGAACGGCTACACTGAAGAGCTGCTGGAGATATACAGAACGTAGATCCTTGCACCGTATTTGATCGCATCGTATTTAATTGGATTTTACAAAATGGTATAATCTCTTTGCCCTGGATCGGAGAAAACTGGCCGGGGTATTTTCTGACAAAGGAGAGAAAAAATGACTATTACTGTGGATATCAAACAACTGGTTATTCTGCTGCTCCTCGTAGCCCTCATCGTGCTGGTGATCTACCTCGTGGTACTGGCGGCCAACGCCATCAGGACCCTGAAGAAGACCAACGAAGTGCTGGACGACGTGAAAAGGGTCACCACCGTGGCCGCGGAGAAGACGGAGTCCGTGGGAGGCGCTCTCGACGAGGCAGGAGATGCCATCTCCACAGTGGCAGATGCTCTCAGAGCGGATGGATCGATAATAGACAAGGCGAGCAACATTGGCCTGGGGATCAACAGCCTGGCCAGCGTTGTGAACAGCCTCAGGACAGACAAGGAAAAGGAATTCGCTGAAAGGGCGAGAAGCCGCAGGAAGGCGCACAAGGCAAAGGCCTCCAAGTAGGCAGGCACGACGGCCGGGACACCCCGGCGGACGCGATAATTTTTTTCAAGGAAAAACCGGAGATTCAAATGGCGAAACTTATAGTAGAAAACGGAGGGCCTCTCTACGGAGAGGTCCAGATCAGCGGCGCAAAAAATGCGGTGCTCCCTCTTATGGCGGCGACGCTCCTGACCGAGGAGAAGTGCGTTATTGACGGTGTGCCGGATCTTGCAGACGTTAAGGTCATGAAGGGGATGCTGGAGAATTTCGGCGCCACCGTAGTTGACGACGGGAACGGACTGCTGGAGATCACCGCGTCGCAGATCAGGACGGTCAACGGTGACCGGAAGCTGGTCACTGAGATGAGGGCCAGCACCGTGGCGATGGGACCGCTCCTCGCCAGATGCGGCAAGGTGGTGATGCCTCTCCCTGGAGGCTGTGCCATTGGGAAAAGGCCGATCGACCTTCACCTCAAGGGCTTCAGGGCTCTCGGGGCCACGGTGATCGAGGATGACGAAAACGAGCAGGTCATCGTCACGGCGGGGCCGAAGGGCCTGGTGGGCGATGCTATCTACCTGGATTTTCCAAGCGTAGGAGCCACGGAGAACATCCTCATGGCTTCAACCATGGCCGCCGGGACGACGATCATAGAGAACGCCGCTAAGGAGCCTGAGATAGTAGACCTTGCCAACCAGCTGAACAAGATGGGAGCCAAGATCAAGGGCGCAGGCACCGATACCATAAGGGTCACAGGCGTGGAGAGGATGGGCGGATCCATCCATTCTGTCATCCCGGACAGGATCGAGACCGGCACGTTCATGCTGGCGGCCGCCATCACCAGGGGTGAGATCCTGGTGAAGAACGCCCTGCCCGGGCACGTCCGCCCTATCATCGCAAAGCTGAAGGAATGCGGTGTAGAGGTGGAGACGGTGGACGACGGCATCTACGTGAACGCAAGGGATAAGGAGCTCATCGCCACCAACATCAAGACACTGCCGTATCCGGGATTCCCGACAGACATCCAGTCTCCTTTCATGGCTTTCCTCACCACTGTAAAAGGAAAGAGCGAGGTCAAGGAGACCGTCTTCGAGAACCGTTTTATGCACGTGAACGAGCTCAACCGCATGGGTGCTGACATCACAATTGAAAACAGGATCGCTTATATCCCAGGTGGAAAGACCCTCCACGGGGCTAAGGTGAGAGCCACCGACCTCAGGGCCGGAGCCGCCATGGTCCTGGCAGGCCTTGCCGCCGAGGGGAAGACTGAGGTCAGCGAGATCTACCACATCGAGAGGGGCTACGAGAAGTTCGTGGAAAAGTTCACCGGCCTTGGCGCGCTGCTCACGAGGGTAGAGGAAGACTAGAAAAAGAATTTTTTGCTGCCGGAGCTGCTCCGGCGGCTTCTTTCGTTTATATTCGTTTTTTTGTAAGGTATCACCGCTACACTAAGATCACAGGAGTTTCAAATGGCTGATTACAAGTATATGCAGATGCTGGCTCAGAAGTTTCCGAATCACAGATATGTGAAATCCGAGCTCATCAACCTGAAGGCGATACTGGCTCTGCCGAAGGGCACCGAGTATTTTCTCAGCGACCTCCACGGAGAGTACGACGCCTTCCAGTACATCGTCCGCAGCGCCTCGGGCACCATACGCATGAAGATCGACGAGGCTTTTGGCAACACCCTCAGCGAAAAGGAGAGGGACAGCCTCGCTGCCCTGATCTACGACCCTGAGAACGAGATCCTGCGCCGCAGGAAAAGCGAGCACGACTTCAACGCCTGGTGCGCTTCCGCGATCTACCGCCTCATAGTCATCTGCAGGATGGTATCCAGCAAGTACACCCGTTCGAAGGTGAGCAAGCTGCTCCCGGCCAACTCCGGATACGCCATGCAGGAGCTCCTCTTCGCAGACGACGACGAGAACCGCAGCAGCTACTACGCCGAGATCATCAATTCCATCATAGAATACAGGGCGGCGACTACTTTCATCAAAGAACTGGCTGACACCATCAGCAACCTCGCCGTCGACCAACTCCACATAATCGGAGACATCTTCGACCGTGGTCCGAAGCCTCACAAGATCCTGGATTTCCTCATGTCCAGGAGGAACGTGGATATCCAGTGGGGCAACCATGACATCGTGTGGATGGGTGCGGCCTGCGGAAACAGGGCGTGCATCGCCAACATCATTCGTATGAACGTGAGCTACAACAACTTCGATATGCTGGAGTACGGCTACGGCATAAACCTGCGCCCGCTCGCAACATTTGCCCAGGATATCTACGGCGACGACCCGTGCACCGCTTTTGCACCTCACATCCTGGACAAGAACCGGTTCGATCCGATCCCTGAGGGGCTGGCCGCGAAGATGCATAAGATGATCGCCATCATCCAGTTCAAGATCGAGGGGCAGCTCATAATGGAGCACCCGGAATACGGACTGGACCACAGGCTCCTGCTGGACAAGATCGACAGAGAGCGCGGCGTCGTTAAGGCCTACGGAAAAGAATACGAGATGAAGGACACCAACCTCCCTACCGTGGATCCTGAAGATCCTTATGAACTCACTCCTGAGGAAGAGGAGGTGATGGTGGCACTGGAGGGGTCCATCCTGAACTCCGGAAAGCTGCAGCGCCACATCAGATACCTGTACAGCCACGGTGCACTCTACGAGAAGTGCAACGGGAACCTGATGTTCCACGGCTGCATCCCTATGGACGAAAACGGAGAATTCCTCGACGTCACAATAAACGGCGAGACCCACAGCGGTGCGGAACTCATGGAGTATCTGGACGAGCAGATCCGAGACGCGTACTTCAATCCGCCTCTCGGCCACACGAGCGCGGAGGCCGCAGACCTCATGTGGTACCTCTGGCTCGGACCGGACTCACCTCTTTTCGGGAAGGACAAGATGACCACCTTCGAGCGCGTCTTCACCGACTCAAAGGAAGCAAAAAAAGAACACACCGTCCCGTATTACAAACTGATCAACGATCCTAAGATCTGCGAGAAGATCATCCGCAGCTTCGGCCTGGATCCGGCTTCGGGAAAAGTCCTGAACGGGCACGTTCCGGTGAAGATCAAGGACGGGGAGAGCCCGATAAAAGGCGGCGGCAAGCTGTTCGTAATAGACGGAGGCATTTCCAAGGCCTACCAGAAGACCACGGGTATCGCCGGCTACACCTTCATTTTCAACTCCAGATTCATGGCGCTGTCGGAGCACAAGCCGTATGAGCCGATCAGAAAAGACGGCTCACAGCGCTTCCACGACCCTAAGATGCAGATCGTCCAGAACCTTCCGGAGCGCATGCAGATAGTGGACACAGACATCGGAGCCGAGCTGCTGAGGCAGGTGGACGACCTGGAGCAACTCATGGCTGAATACAAGAAGGGTACCATCAAGGAAGTCTTTAACGATCCTAAGGTCAGGAAGATGTGGGACTAGGAGCCGCGCCCGTTGCGTGAGAGAAGATTTCAAAGGAGTCAAAAATGTCCGTTGCCTGTGTGACCGGCGCGAGCTCGGGGATAGGAAAAGCCTTCGCCAGACAGCTTTTCAGCGAAGGATGGTCGCTCGTCCTCGTCGCCCGAAGCGAGAAAAAACTCGAGGCGCTGGCGGAGGAGCTGACTGGCGGTGTTTCGGCTGCTGCGGATGGGGCGACCGCGCCCACGGCAGATGTTTTTCCCTGCGACCTGAGCAGAGAGGACGAGTGCCTGCGCCTCTGTAAACAACTGGAGACCATTCCGGATCTCCGCCTTCTGATAAATAACGCCGGCATCGGCGCAGTCGGCCGCTTCGACGAATTGGATACTGACCGGCAGCTCCAGATGATCCGCCTGAACGTGGAGGCGGTGGAGATCCTCTGCCGGGAGATCATCCCTCACATGGAGAAAGAGGGCGGCGGCCAGGTGCTGAACGTCGCCTCTTCGGCGGGCCTGCTGAAGGGCGGCCCGTACATGGCCACCTACTACGCCACGAAGGCGTACGTGGTGAGCCTGACATCCTCGATTTTTACAGAATTGAAGGAAAGAAGGAGCACAGTTGCCATCAGCGCCCTCTGCCCGGGTCCAGTTGACACGAATTTTAACGAATCTGCAGGGGTCAGATCATCGCTGCCTGGCATCTCTCCGGAGTACTGCGCGAGGTTCGCCCTGAGGAAACTTAATAGGAAAAAGCTCATCATAGTCCCAGGGCCGCAGCGGTGGGGGATGCCTTTTTACAACATTCTTCCGAGGAGGCTCCAGCTCAGGATCACCGGAGCGGGGCAGAAGAGCAAGATGAGATAGAACACGAAAAAGGACTGACTTTTCCCATTAACTGCGTCAGTCCTTTTTCTAGTGAATTGGAGGTTAGTATGTAAAATCTATATGTCAACTCAGCCTGCTGGAACCTGCCCAGCTGAGCTCAGTTTGCTGTGAGACCGTGCTGCTTTCGCGGTTGCGTCCTGCGAAAGCGCCGCGCTTCTACGCAGGAGAATTCTGCTTTTCCGGGAAGAGTTCGTCGGCCCTTGCCATGTTCTTCCTGATGGCGTCGCAGCTGGCCTGGAACTTCACCTTTTCCTCGTCGGTGAGAGGGAGCTCCACGATCTCCTCGGCGCCGTCCTTGCCGATGACGCAAGGGACTCCTACGAAAATATCGTCCTGGCCGTAGGCGCCGCACAGGTTGCGGCTGGCCGGCATGATGAGCTTGGAGTCGTTGAAGACAGCGGCGGCCATGCGGGCAGCGGTGGTGCCGATGGCGTATTCAGTGCAGTGTTTTCCGGAGAAGGTGACCCAGCCGCCCATCTTGGCGCGCTCCTCGATCTCTTCAGGGTCGAAGTTGAAGCGGGGATCCGTCTTGTCCAGGTCGTAGTAGCGCTTGCCGTTGATGTTGACGCTGGACCAAGGGCAGAACATGGAGTTGCCGTGTTCGCCCAGCATGTATGCAACGAAGCTGTTGTGGTCGAGGCCGGTCTGCTCGGCGATCTGGGATTTCAGGCGGGCGGTGTCAAGGCCGGTGCCGGTCCCGAACACGTGACCGTCCGGGAGCCCCAGTCCCAGGGCGATCTCACGGGTGACTACGTCGCATGGATTGCTGATGTTGATGAGACGGCCTTTGAAGCCCGCTTCTCTCAGGCGGTCTACCCAGGTGTGAACTGCGTTGATGGTGAAGTCCACCTCGCGACTCCTGTCGATGGACCCGAGAAGAAGCTCTATTTTACCTGCGGCGTTTACGATAACGTCGCAGTCGGCGAGATCTTCGTATGTGCCTGTGGAGACTCTGACTCTCTTAGGCAGCATGGACACCGTGTCGAAGATGTCCTGACATTCGCTCTTGGCTTTTGTCTCGTTTATATCTGTGACCACCAGCTCGTCGCAGACGCCGTATGCTGCCATTGCAAACATTACATGGGCCCCTACATGGCCGGTACCTATTACTCCTACTTTTCTTCCCATCGTTCTGTTCCTCTCTTTTCCGCTTATCTTCTCTTATTCATACAGTACAGTCTGAGGATAATAACAAATCCCGTCAACAGTTTCGGATGATCAGTATTCGCAACTGTATGGGCAGCTCCTGATCGACTCCGTGTGCAGATAACGAAATTTGTTAAATTCCACAGAAAATCTTATCTAACTTGTTATTTATTATAAGCATGTTCGGACGGGAGTCAATAGCAAATTGTTAGAAAACAACAATAAAATTGTATTATTTTGTATACTGACACAAGCATATCATGCACGATATGGCCGGACTGTCGATCACCGTTCACGGCCGGCCGCTGATCACCAAGGTCAACGACCTGGTGGCTGTCATCGCGTACTACGGCCTGAGCTCGATCTTCCTGATCGACATGTTCCATCTGGCGGGCTGATCAATGGGCTCAGGTCGGGAAAAGGAGGGCACAAAGTCAGAGACGAAGAAGACAGGCGACGAGAAAAGACAGAGAAAGGGCGCCGCGGCCTTGACATCGCCGTGAAAAGCATATAGAATAGTCAAGCTACTTAAGCGTCCGTAGCTCAATTGGATAGAGTAACGCACTACGAATGCGGAGGTTCAGGGTTCGAGTCCCTGCGGGTGCACCATAGCGAATGAGAAAAGCCGCTGAAATCAACGGAAACGTTGAAATCAGCGGCTTTTTCGTGTGCTTTTAAGTATCTGCAAAGTGTGGCAGAAGGTGTTTTTTCGGGCTCTGTTTCGGCGTGTGTGCCCAACTTTGTGCCCAATTGCCCAACTTTCTTCCACACTGCCATACTTTTGCCACACTGCCATACTTTTGCCACACTTTGGCGTGTGGCCAGGATGTCCCCAGTGAAACGGCAATATCCAGGTGTCAGTTATCTGAGTTCATTCCCCGGGAACTGCGGAATGCTGGCGAATCCCGCTGCCAGATCCTCATCCGTAGGGATGTAGTCTGTCATCGTCCCGTCGTTGAACTGCTGATAAGCGACCAGGTCGAAGTAGCCGGTGCCCGTGAGGCCGAAGAGAATGTTCTTTTCCTCGCCGGACTCCTTGCACTTCAGCGCCTCGTCGATGGCGCCGCGGATGGCGTGGCTGCTTTCAGGGGCAGGGAGGATTCCCTCGGTACGGGCGAAGAACTCGGCCGCCTTGAAAACATTGGTCTGCTCGTAGGACCTCGCCTCCATCAGCCCCTGGTGGTAGAGCTCGGACAGGATGGAGCTCATGCCGTGGAACCTCAGGCCGCCCGCGTGGTTCGGGGACGGGATGAAGTCGTGGCCGAGAGTGTACATTTTTGCCAGTGGGCAGACCATGCCGGTGTCGCAGAAATCATACATGTATTTTCCGCGGGTGAAGCTTGGGCAGGAAGCCGGCTCGACGGCGATGAACCTGTAGTCCTCCTCGCCGCGGAGCTTCTGCCCCATGAAAGGCGCGATCAGCCCGCCCAGATTGGAGCCGCCGCCGGCGCAGCCGATGATGATGTCCGGTTTGATGCCGTACTTGTCCAGGGCGGTCTTGGTTTCCAGGCCGATCACGCTCTGGTGGAGGAGCACCTGGTTCAGCACGCTCCCCAGCACGTAGCGGTATCCCTCGCTGGAAGTGGCGACCTCGACGGCCTCGGAGATGGCGCAACCGAGGCTTCCGGTGGTCCCCGGGTGAGCGGCCAGGATCCTGCGTCCGACCTCTGTGGTCTCAGAAGGAGACGGAGTCACCGAGGCGCCATATGTACGCATGACCTCACGCCTGAAAGGCTTTTGCTCGTAGGACACTTTTACCATGAAAACCTTGCAGTCCAGGTCCATGAAAGAGCACGCCATGGACAGCGCGGTGCCCCACTGTCCGGCTCCGGTCTCGGTGGTCACGCCCTTGAGGCCCTGCTTTTTCGCGTAGTATGCCTGAGGGACCGCGGAATTCAGCTTGTGGCTGCCGCTGGTGTTGTTGCCCTCGAACTTGTAGTAGATGTGGGCTGGCGTGCCCAGAGCCTCCTCCAGGCGGTATGCGCGGACGAGCGGGGAAGGGCGGTAGGTGCGGTAGAGCTCCTGGACCTTCTCCGGTATGTCGAAATACGGCGTCTCGTCGTCCAGCTCCTGATCCACCAGCTCGCTGCAGAACACAGGCAGCAGATCCTCCTTAGTCATAGGCTTATGGGTGCCCGGGTTCAGCAGAGGCGCCGGCTTAACCTTCATGTCGGCCCTGACGTTGTAATACTGCTTCGGCATCTCATCCTCGCTCAGGTAGATCTTGTTAGGGATCATCTCATTTTTTTCATTCATTGCAGTCATTTCTCGTCTCCTTTCCGTTTATGACCATCTCATACCCGGGACCGGAAGACCAAAAAAGCCCCCGTCCCAGAACTGCTGCTGGGACAGGAGCCAATACTCAAAAATAAACCGCCGCTCCTGCGGTGCCACCCGGCTTGACGCAAAATGCGCCCACTTTAGCGTACGTGTTCATACGCCTGGTTTGTTCACGAAGTACCCTCTCCGTCTTCCATACTCAGGCCAGGCCCTTTCCGGTCGCCCTCCGAAGTCCATTCATCCCGCTTCCCCATACCGCCATCACAGCAACGGCGGCTCTCTCGGATGGGAAGGTGCGAAACTACTCACTCTTCGTCAAAGGTTTGTACTATTACGTTGTGGTGATATATTAGCAAAATTCACAAAAGGCGTCAACGCTTTTAGTGTGCTTTTATGGAAAAACACAAATCCCCGGCCGCTTTGTCGCGACCTTGCCGCAAGCCTCAGCAAAACCGCCGCCGCGCCCGGCGATTTGCCAGCGCCCCGGCGCACTTCTGCGAGGCTCCGCTCACTGAGACGAGAGAGGGGAGCGCTACAGCAGCTCTGCCAGATCCAGTATGAGGCGTTCCGTCTTTTCCCAGCCCAGGCATGGATCCGTGATCGACTTGCCGTAGGTGCACTCTCCCGGGCCCTGCTTTCCGTCCTCCAGGTATGACTCGATCATCAGCCCCTTCACGATCCTCGCAACGTCCCGGTTGTGCCGCATGCTGTGGAGCACCTCCTTTGCTATTCGGGGCTGCTCGTAAAACTTTTTTCCCGAATTTGCGTGGTTCGTATCCACGACGATCGCCGGATTCTTCAGCTCGGTCTCGGCGTAGAGCTCGCTCACGGCGACCAGATCCTCGTAGTGATAGTTCGGGCTGCTCTGGCCGTGGCGGTTAACGTACCCCCTGAGGATCGCGTGCGCCATCGGGTTGCCCTTGGAGGAAGCCTCCCAGTTTTCGTAGAGAAAAGTATGAGGGTGCTGTGCGGCCGTTATCGAATTCATCATTACGCTGAGGTCGCCGCTGGTGGGGTTTTTCATGCCCACCGGAATGTCCTGGCCGCTGGCCGTGAGGCGGTGCTGCTGGTTCTCGACAGAGCGGGCGCCCACCGCCACATAGCTCAGAACATCTGAAAGGTAGCGCTGGTTCCCCGGGTAGAGCATCTCGTCTGCGGTGCTCAGACCGGTCTCCTCCAGGACCTGTATGTGGAGTCTCCTGGTGGCGATGAGGCCCTTCAGCATGTTCGGCTCACCGGTGGGATTCGGCTGGTGCAGCATCCCCTTGTAGCCGTCTCCCGTGGTCCGTGGCTTGTTGGTGTACACACGCGGGACGATGAGGATCTTGTCCTTCACCTTTTCCTGGACCTCCACAAGCTTCCTGCAGTAGTCCACCACGGCGTCGGCACGGTCCGCGGAGCAGGGGCCGATGATGAGGAGAAAGCGGCTGCTTTTTCCCGTAAAGATCTCACTGATCTTCTCGTCGTTCTCCGCTTTTCTGCGGCGGTCCTCCCGGGAGAGGGGGTACATTGCCCGTATCTCCTGGACTGTTGGTATTTTTCTCTTCAACTCAAGGTTCATTTTATATCCTCGTTATATCATCGCTGTGTTCTGCATCTTACTGTGTGGCCTGTGCGGCGCCGGAGGCATTCACGATCTCGACGTCCATGCCGAGGCCCCGGAAAACATCCCAGAATCCCGGCCAGCTCTTGGAGACCGCCTGGCATCCGTCGATCCTTCCTCCTGTGATGGAGGCCAGCAGTGCCAGTGACATGACTATCCTGTGGTCGTTGTGACCGTCGAGCACTTCATCCGGAGCAGCCAGGCAGCCCGGTTCAACGATAACGCTGTCCTCAAAAACATCCACCCGTATCCCGAACTTCGCCAGCTCGCTGGCCATAGCCTGAGCCCGGTCGGATTCCTTGATCCTGAGACGCGCGGTGCCCATGAGCACGCAGCCTCCGCACGCAGCTCCGACGGCCATGAGCACCGGCCCGAGATCCGGACAGCCGGAGATGCCGATCGGCTCATCACCGGCCTGCCAGCGGCCGGCCGCCTCCAGCAGCTCGACGCAGACCTTGTCTCCCTGACAGCTGTCAGGATCGAGTCCGGAGACCTGCACCGGCGGCCGGCGGCGGTCGCTGCCGGGGGAACCGCCGGCGCGTTCAGACTCATCGCGGTCAACGCGGCTACCGTCATATTGAGCGGCGCCCGCCGGTCCGTATTTCGCCAGCGTGTTCATGCCGAGCAGAAAAGCTCCGTTTGACCAGTCTCCCTCAGCTTTCCAGTGCCGTGCTCTGTATTTTTGCTGTCCCGGTATTTCGAATGTGATGCCGCCTCCGGAGGCGGTATCGTCGCAGATGTCCAGCTCGATACCGGCTTTTTTCAATATATCCACGGTTATGTCGATGTACGGCCGGCTCTCCACCGGGGGCCGCACGGATATCCGGCTGTCGCCTTCGAGTAATGGAAGGGCGAAGAGCAGCCCGGAGACGAACTGACTGCTCACGTCTCCGGGGATCTCAAAGGCCCCCGGTCGCAGCCGGCCCCTCACAAGTATCTCGCTTGTATCCTTGTGTATGGATATATCGATCCCAAGAGGCAAAAAAGCCTCTTCATATACGGAGATCCCTCTCTCGATCAGCCTCGGGGCGCATATGAACACGCCGCCTCCGGACAGAAGAGCGACAGGGATCATGAACCGCAGCGTGCTCCCGGATTCCCCGCAATACAGCACGGGCAGATCGCCGGAGGCGCTTCCGCCTGCACTTGTCGTACCGGAACCGGTGATGCGACCTGGACCACCGGGATCGCAGCAGCTTCCGATCCCCCGCACGCCCAGGGCGAGCCCGCCGGAATCTTTTTCCTTTTCCTGGGAGATCTCGGCCCCGAGCGCCCTGACCGCCCTGATCGTGGCCTCGATGTCCTTGCTCATTGCGGCGCCTGAGATCGTGCTTTTCCCTGCGGCCAGCGCCGAGCAGATGATCTCTCGGTGCACCACGCTTTTTGACGGCGGCGCCTGTACCGTGCCGCGAGGTGTGCCCGCCTTTATGATAGCCTGCATCGCGTCCACCTTACTTCGTTATGAGATTGGTGCCGGCCCGGAAGGTCCCGGCCATCTTCAGCTGGGCGCACAGTACGTTCAGCTCCCGCATCAGCTCCTGACCCTCCTGGGTGTAGACGTTGCCCTCGGCCTCGATGTAAAAATAGTAGTTCCACAGCAGCCCCTTCATCGGCCTGCTCCGCAGGGTACCCATGTTGAAGCCGTGGGCTCCGATGATGTTCAGTGCCTGCGCAAGGGCACTGGCCTCGTTCTTGCAGGTGAAGACGAGAATGAAGTGGTCGTCCTCGTGATTTTCCTCGGGCATTGGATGGTTCTGGGCACGGCTGAAGGCAGCGAATCTGGTGGTATTGTTGTCGCTGTCGTTGATGTGTGGCTCAATGATGGAAAGCCCGAAAATATCCGCGGTGTCCTGGCTTGCGATGGCCCCAAGGTGGATGTCTCCCGATTCGGCCACCTGCTGGGAGGCTCTGGCGGTGTTGCTCCAGGTCTCGGTCTCCAGTCCATGGCGGGTAATGAATCCGTCACACTGATCCAGCGCCTGCGGGTGGCTCAGAACCCTGGTGATGTCGCTGAGCTGGGCGCCCGGCAGGCCAAGTAGATTGTGGACCACCGGAAGGTCGAGCACCTGGTTGATGAAAAGGCTTCCGCTGAATACCAGATCCATCACGGAACCGACCTCACCCGCATAGCTGTTCTCAAGAGGCAGCACCGCGCTGTCCGCCTCGCCTGCTTCGACTGCAGCGTAAGCGTCCCGAAAACTCTTGTAAGGTATCAGCTCCGCCGACGGGAACATCTTTTTCGCAGCGATGGACCCGAAAGCGCCTGGCACCCCGGCATATGCGATCTTCATGGTAGAGATGATCCTCTCCTGATATTTCCTGGAGATCCCCATGACATTGTTCAGAAAATCTACGTAGTGCGGCTCGATCTCCGGGTCGGAAATGTATTTCCGGTTCCTTGCGATCACGTCCGACTCCCTGGAGCCGTCGAAGATCGAGAGCCCGTGTTCCCGCTTGAATGCCGCTATGGAGTGCACGGTCTCCATCCTCTTCTGGAAAAGCCTTGCCATCTCCTCGTCGACCTCGTTGATGTCCTCCCGCAACTCGTCCAGCTCGTTTGAAACGCTCTCTTCCGGAACGCCATCCCACCTGTTTTTCATGTCTCCTGATACCATTTCAGAACCTTAAGATCCTTCCCCGGGCCTTGCCCGCCACAAATTACCAACTGAATTATACCAAAAAAGCGGATCCCGTTGAGGATCCGCTCGAGATGCTGTTCCAACGGCCGGAGCCGTTTGGGGAATAAGCCTGATCCTCTTCACGTCAAAAGGCAAGGGCAAAAATAGCCCTCGCTCGTAAAGACGAAAAAGGAAAAGGCGAGATCGCTGCAGCGTGCGGCGTTCCTGACGGAACGAGAGATAGAGCGGCACCTGCGGCTTTCCCCGGTCAACTCATTCAGATATTCAGTTCTGTTTCTCTGAACTTGTGACATTTGTGAAATCCCCCAATAAAAACCTTTGGCTAACTTGGCGTTATTATAGAAAAACACAAAACGAATGTCAACACCTGAAATTGCATTTACGAAAAACCATCAAAAAACCGGCCCCGAAGGGACCGGTCATCTGGATCATTTAGTATAAGATCCGCTAACTGTTGACTACTTAGGAACTACGAAGCCCTTGCCCATAGCGTCGTCTGGATCCAGGAACCACTTAGCCTCACCTGTCAGGTAAGCACCGCCTGTGACCTGCGGGATAACTGCGTCGAAATCGCCTACCTTAGCGGTGTCAGCAATGTGTCCGATGAACTTCGTTCCGATGAAGGATTCGTAAACGAAGCTCTCGCCAACGCCCAGCTCTCCCTTGTCATACAGCCAGGACATCTTTGCGGATGTGCCGGTGCCGCATGGAGATCTGTCGAGCTGAGGATCGTCAGGATTTCCGAATACTACCAGGTTCCTCAGAGCGAACTTGGCATCCGGGCATGTCTCCTTAGGATCGATATCTGTTGTGCAGTAGTTCTCTACCAGGTCTACTGTAGTGATGTCCAGCTCAGGGTGCTGGATCTCAACCGTCTTGTTGATCTCATTGAGAGCGAAGCTGGAGAACTTTGTGAGCTCGCCGGCTGTGTCAGGACCAACCTTGAATCCGAAGTTCTTCTCTGTGTCTACCAGAGCGAAGAATGAACCACCGAAGCAGATGTCGTAAACAACATCCTTGCCGTTGTAGTTCAGGTGGAGATCCTTCTTATAAACAAATGCTGGAACGTTTGTCAGCGTAACGCCGGTAACCTTGCCGTCCTTGCACTTTGCAACTGTTCTGATGATGCCGGCAGGAGCTTCCAGAACTACCTCTGTCTCAGGCTCCTTCATCTCCATCAGGCCGCCCTCAAGGATGGCTGTGACAGTTCCGATGGTGCAGTGTCCGCACATGTTCAGATATCCGCCGCCGTCCATGAAGAATACGCCGAAATCTGCTTCAGGATTGCAAGGCTCAGTGATGATAGAACCGAACATGTCATGGTGTCCGCGAGGCTCGTACATCAGCATGGTTCTGATGTAATCGTAGTGCTCCTCCAGGTAGTGCTTCCTCTCGATCATGGTGTTGCCCTTGGTCTCCGGGCAGTCGATAGCAACTCTGCAGTACTCGCCCTCTGTGTGAGCCTCGATTGTTCTGATGTGGTCGGTGTAGTTGGAATAATTGATTTTAGGTTCCAGTGCCATTGCTAGTTACCTCCTTAAAAACAATAGACGATCTCAATACATCGCCTCCGATTGATTAGATTGTATTCCATGGCAATTCCAAAGTCAACAAATCTTTAACAAAGTGCTGGAGCCGTAAACCCCTTGAAAATAAAGGCTTTCAAAAAATACAATACTTCGGATCGCCGGAAAAATCAAGGGAGCCGGGCGAAGGCATGCGAAGAGCGAAAAAAATTTTCTGCATCCCGATGCGAACAATCCGTGCAAAAATCGAGATATTTATCACATTCAAAAATCCATTGAGAATATCTATAACAGGTAGGTTGATTTATAGAAAATTCGATGTTAAAGTATTGACGAAATCAATACTGAGTTCCGTTCCGCGGAAAAGTTTTTTTATGTCTGCATATTGATATCTTCAATGACCAAGTCGTCGTTAATATTGAAAGACGGCGGCCGATATGCTATCATTACCACGGAATTGGATGTCTCTCAGCCCTTGAAAATACTGAGAAACATTGGTTTAGTAATTTATTTCACAAAGGAGAAACTTGGGCATGGAAAATTTGCAGATTTTACTGAGACAGCATGTCGGCAAGCCTTGCGCACCGGTTGTTAAAGTTGGTGACAAGGTAAAGAAGGGCACGCTGATCGCCGAGCCTACAGGCCTTGGTGCAAACATCTTCTCCAGCGCTTACGGCGTTGTTGAGGACATCACCGACGACAGGATCATAATCAAGCCTGACGATGAGCAGCCTGACGAGTACGAGAAGATCCCTGAGGGAACACCTCTGGAGATGGTCAAGGCAGCAGGTGTCGTAGGAATGGGCGGAGCCGGATTCCCTACAGGGATCAAGCTGGACACACACTTCGACGGAGACGGATACATCCTGGTAAACGCTTCCGAGTGCGAGCCTGGACTGAGACACAACATCCAGCAGATGGAAGATGAGCCTGAGAAGGTTCTGAAGGGCGTTAAGTACGCGATGGAGATCTCCGGAGCGAACAAGGCTATCTTCGCTATCAAGAAGAAGAACCGCAAGGCCATCGAGAAGCTGGACGAGCTGATCAAGGACGAGCCGAACATCTCCCGCCACCTCCTGGCAGACATCTATCCAGAAGGAGAGGAGAGAGCTGTAGTAAGATCATGTCTTGGCATCGAGCTGGAGCCAAGCCAGCTGCCATCAGCTGCAAGAGCTGTTGTTATCAACAGTGAGACCTGCTCCAGGATCGCAGAGGCCATCGATGAGAGAAAGCCTTCCTTCCTGAAGAACCTCACAGTAAGAGGAAAGCTGAACGGAGGAAACGAGGCTCACGTATTCATGGACGTTCCGGTAGGAACGAGCGTTGCTGATCTGATCGAGAGAGCAGGCGGAATCGACGGAGAATACGGCGAGATCACCATGGGCGGAGCTTTCACTGGCCACGCTACAACACTGGACGCGCCTATCACCAAGACGACAGGAGCTATCCTGGTATCCATGCCTTTCGTAGATCTTAAGGGAGCAAAGCTGGGCATCCTGGTATGCGCATGCGGCGGAAACCTTGAGAGAATGGAAGATCTGGCCAAGAAGTACAACGGCACGGTTACCCATGTTTGCTACTGCAAGCAGGCTCAGGAGCAGAAGAACGGAACAAGGAAGTGCGAGCGTCCTGGAATCTGCCCTGGACAGGTAAAGAACAACCTGGAGTTCAAGAAGTCCGGATGTGAGTACATCCTGATCGGAAATTGCTCCGACTGTTCGAACACTGTAATGGCTTCCGGCCCTAAGATGGGACTGAAGGTAATGCATATGACAGACCACCTGATGAGAGCCGTTGGACACCCTCTGTACAGAACACTGAGAGTATCCAAAGAGGTAGATCAGGATCTGAACGTTGCAGATAACATAGAGAACAACTAATTTAATACGGGCGGAGACATCTGCTCGATCATATGTAGGTATTAAACTGCAATATGATTCGCTTGATTCCTCCCCTCCCAAGCTTGTTTAAGCGAATAGTATTCAGCTTATATACATTGATAGAAATGTTAAGCAGTAATACAGGAGGAATTGAAAATGTCTATTACAGCAGAAACAGCAAAAGCTCACGCTAACGACCCCGCAGTTCTGTGCTGCAGAGCAGAAGAGGGAACCGTACTGGCTCCATCCAACTTTGAGGACCCTGCTATTTTCCCGGACCTCATCGACTCCGGACTTCTGAACACTGACGGAGCGCTGAAGCTGGGACAGGTCCTGAATGGATCCAAGCTGACCAGGACCGTTGACTCCCTGACACCTATCACACCAGACATCATCGACAAGTACGATGAACTGGAAGATGCAGGCGAGGAAAATGAAGAGGAGGCTCCTGCAGAGGAGACCGCTCCTGCGGTAAGCGTTCCGGAAGGCACTAAAATGACCGTAGCCGGCGGAGTTGTGAAGCTGGCGATCGCTGAAGGAAAAGATATCTACATCGAGTTCCCTGTTTTCTAATCGTAAAACAGAGTGCTCGCTTACCGGAAATGGCGAATGCCGTTTCTGTCCGGGTGACCGGAGGCTCCGAAAGGAGTAAAAAAGTATTTATTCTGCATCTCCGAACCCCCGAAGCATATCGGAGGTGCAGATAAATATAAATTTTGCGAAAGCAAGCATCAATTATTTTTTAAGGAGGAAGATCGATATGTCAATTACAGCTGAAACAGCTAAACAACATGCTAACGATCCGGCTGTCCTGTGCTGCAGAGCAGAAGAGGGAACCGTACTGGCTCCATCCAACTTTGAGGATCCTGCTATTTTCCCAGACCTCATTGACTCTGGACTTCTGAACACAGATGGCGCACTGAAGCTGGGACAGGTTCTCAACGGCTCCAAGCTGACCAAGACCGTTGATTCCCTGACTCCAATCACACCAGACATCATTGACAAGTATGATGAGCTGGAGGGCGAGGAAGAGGCACCTGCTGAGGAAGCAGCTCCTGCTGAGGAGGCTCCTGTTGCAGCACCTGCGGCTACACTGGCTCCAGTTGTTGGCGGAACAATCAAGCTTCACATCGGAGAAGGAAAGAACATCGACATCGAGCTCCCTGCAGGACTTGGCGGCGGCGCAGTAGCAGCACCAGCAGCAGCTCCAGTAGCAGCAGGCGCAGCTGAGGCAGCAGCTCCAGCAGAGCAGGAGGAGAAGGTCGTAAGAACTCTGTCCAGAAGACACCTGAGAATCGACAAGGTCGAGAGAGGTCCTGAGACAAAGATCGAGAACCACGTACTGTACATCGAGGAAGGCATCGAGGAGAAGGCTGTTGAGAGCGAGAAGCTGGTTCAGTCCCTGAAGATCGATGTCATCACACCAGATAACTATCATACATATTCCGAGACCATCATGGACATCCAGCCTATCGCTACTAAGGAAGGCGAAGCTGAGCTGGGCGAGGGCGTTACCAGAGTGCTGGATGGCGTTCTGATGGTGGTATCCGGAACAGATGCTAACGGCGTTCAGATCGGTGAGTTCGGTTCATCCGAGGGATACATCGACGAGAACATGATGTGGGGCAGACCTGGTGCAGCTGACAAGGGCGAGACTCTGATCAAGACAGAGGTCGTAATCGACGCTGGAAAGAACATGGAGAGACCTGGTCCTATCGCAGCTCACAAGGCTACAGATGTCATCACAGATGCTATCCGTAAGGCTCTGAAGAAGGTAGACGAGTCCGAGTTCGAGGCTGACCTTGAGGAGTTCAAGCAGGTAAGAAGACCTGGAAAGAAGAAGGTAGTTGTAATCAAGGAGATCATGGGCCAGGGTGCTATGCACGATAACTTCCTGTTCCCTGTAGAGCCAGTTGGAACACTGGGAGCTAAGCCTAACGTAGATATGGGTAACGTTCCTATCGCTGCTTCCCCACTGGAGGTTCTGGATGGCTGCATCCACGCTCTGACATGCATCGGACCTGCTTCCAAGGAGATGTCCAGACACTACTGGAGAGAGCCACTGGTACTCGAGGCACTGCATGATCCTGAACTGGACCTCTGCGGCGTTATCTTCGTTGGTTCCCCACAGGCTAACTCCGAGAAGTTCTACGTTTCCAGAAGACTGGGACAGATGGTAGAGCTGCTTGACGTTGACGGAGCATTCGTAACAACCGAGGGATTCGGAAACAACCACGTTGATTTCGTAACTCATATCGAGAACATCGGTAAGAGAGGAATTCCAGTAGTTGGATTCTCCTTCTGCGCAGCACAGGGTGCTCTGGTAGTTGGTAACAAGTACTGCAACGCTATGATCGACAACAACAAGTCCATGTCCGGTATCGAGAACGAGGTTCTGGAGTGCAACACACTCTGCCCAGAGGATGCTGTTCGTGGAGTTGCAATGCTCAAGGCTGAGATGGCCGGCGAGGAAGTCAAGGCACCTGAGAGAAAGTACAACGTCAACGTTAAGACCAATAACCTGGAGCTCATCGAGAAGGCAACAGGCAAGAAGATCGAGACCGTTGAGAACGAGCAGTCTCTGCCAATGTCTGAGAAGAGACGTGAGAAGTACGACTAATCGGAAGGTAGTCTGATTAGAGAATATTATCAGGAGAGAACATACTTATGAAATACGGAGATAAGATAATCAGAGTTGAGGGCGTCATCGTGGAGGTACATGACGGAGCCATCGGGATCGACCTCAAGGGTCGGCTTGGATATCTGGAGGTACCGGTGAGGATGGTCATCAGCGATTATCCGTTCGAAGTTGGACAGACGGTAGCCTGGAACATGAGCTTCATCGAACAGGAAGGACCTGAAGTCGATGAGAAGTATGTGAGCAGACTGAATATTTACACCCAGAAACGCAGAGATATAGCTGCAAAGAAGAAAGATAAAGAGGAGGATTAAAATGAGTTTGACAGTTGTTAAAGGACTGCAATCTGAGATCTTCGTTCCTGTTACACCAAAGTCGATCTTCACTCCTTGCACAAAGCCACTGAAAGAGATGACTATCGCACTGGCAACTGCAGCAGGAGTACACCGTAAGGATGACAAGAGGTTCAACCTGGCCGGAGACTTCACTTGGAGAAAGATTCCAGATGACACACCAGAAGACATGCTGATGGTTTCCCACGGTGGTTACGATAACTCCGATGTAAACAAGGACATCAACTGCATGTTCCCTATCACAAGACTTCACGAACTCGCTAAGGAAGGATTCATTGGCGGAACTGCTCCTACCCACGTTGGATTCATGGGCGGCGGCGGAAACATCGAGAAGTTCACTCATGAGACAGGCCCGGCCATCGCTAAGCTGCTGAAGTCAGAAGATGTTGACGGCGTTCTCATGACCGCTGGATGAGGAACTTGCCACCGCTCTGCAACAATCGTGCAGAGAGCAATTGAGGAGATCGGAATCCCTACAGTCATCATCGCAGCACTGCCTCCAGTAGTAAGACAGGCAGGTACTCCACGTGCCGTTGCTCCACTGGTACCAATGGGTGCTAACGCTGGTGAGCCACACAACGTTGAGATGCAGACTGGCATCGTAAAGGGCGCTCTGCAGGCACTCGAGGATATCGAGACACCTGGCAAGATCGTTCCACTGCCATTCGAGTATCACGCAATGATCTAATCTGTTTCCAGAAAAGGTGAACAGCTTGATCGCTTGCTAAACGCAGATCATAATAAGAAACCGCGTTCCGACATAGTCGGGGCGCGGTTTCGATTTTTGTAGAGAATGAGTCCGTCACATTAGAGCGACATGGCTGTTCAGACGGTGATAAGATAACTGAAAAAACGCCAAAACCATTGAATTTTCAACGCTTTTATAGTCGAATACTGTTGAAAAAATAACAGGATGGTTTATAATTTATATTAGTGATGCGTACCGATTCCTGAACAATTACGGCTCTGGCGCTTCGGGACAGACCGGGATTTTATCGGGAATCGGGACACTGATTATAGGCGAGACCGGGGGGACCGGGGTCGGGAGTACATCTTCCGTTGTTCTCCTGGCAAATTTCTTTCACACTTTGTTTATAATGAGAGGTCAACTATGAAAGAGATCGATCTCAGAAGGCTGGTGATAAAGGCCTTCCACATGAATGACGTGAAGATGGGGGATGCCTGCGACGTAAAGATGAACGGAGAGTTTACGGTAGGCAAGGAGATCATACCTTCACTTCTGGAGAAATACGATACCATCCAGGACATAGACATCAACCTGATAGCTCCTGGAGACCACGACAGATTCACGAACACCATAATGGATATCGTGCCTATCTCGACTAAGGTCCTTGGGAAATGCGGTGACGGTATCACCCACACCATTACAGGCGTTTACGTCATGCTCACAGGCGTTGACGTTGACGGAGAGCAGGCCCATGAGTTCGGCTCATCCGAGGGCAACCTTAAGGAGATGCTGAGACTCAACAAGGCAGGTACTCCGGGAGACGATGATTACATAATCTCCTTCGACATCCTTTTCAAGAAGGGTCAGGGTCAGGAGAGAAAGGGCTGTATCCAGGGCCATGCCGCAGCCGATGACTTCATGCAGGTATACAGAAACAAGCTGAAGAAGTTCGATGGCAGCAAGTGCACAGAGCGCCACGAGTACCACGATACCATCAGGCCGGGACAGAAGCGCGTCCTGATCATCCGTCAGGTGGCCGGACAGGGTGCGATGTACGATACATGGCTTTTCCCGGACGAGCCATCCGGCGTTGAAGGCGGCAAGTCCATAATCGACATGGGCAATGTGCCGATCATGCTCACACCAAACGAATACAGAGACGGTGCTATCCGTTCAATGCAGTAGCAAAGGAGGCGTAAAATGGGAATAGGTCCATCTACTAAGGAAACAAGCCTCCATCACTTCAGAGATCCGCTGGTGGAGATCGTGGGGAGTGATGCGGGGATCGATCTCATGGGGGTACTGGTCTTCGGTACTGCAGACGACAACGTGGACAAGATCCGCAACAGCACCATGGCCGCAAAGATCGCGGAGTGCATGAGGGCTGACGGAGTGATCGTCTCCTCCGACGGCTGGGGAAACAGCGACGTCGACTACGTGAACTGCATCCAGGAGCTCGGCGACAGAGGCATCCCGATGAGCGGGCTGAACTTCAGCGGTTCCATGGCACAGTTCGTCACGGAGTCCGAGTATATCGGGAAAAACATCATCGATATCGCGAAGAATCCCGAGGGAGTGGAGTCCAACATTGTCGGAGAGAACAATATGTCCCCTGAGGACGTAAAAAAGGCACTCATTCAGCTCAAGATCAAGATGAGGGAGAAGGAGATGAAGTCGGAATAGAAGAGTGGCAAAAGCTCTTTTTCCGGCGACATCGCCTTTCGGAATAAGGAGGCATCCCCGGGTTTACTGGGGGTGTTTCTTTTTGTAAAATGTCAGAGCAGGCCAGAAGAATGTGATCTGGCCAGAATACTATATGATGAAGGAAACAAAATGAGAAATCCCAACAGACAGGCGGAAAGGCGCAGGGCATTGGATAAGGATCCGGAACGGCCTGATACCCTGATAATCTACAACTCGAAAAACGGTTCCACTATGGAATACGCAAACTGGATGGCCCAGGAGCTGTCCTGCGACGTCATGCCCTTTGTAAAAAACAGACTTGGTCTCATTTCCGTATACCAGAACATCGTCTACGGGGGATGGATGCGCGCCTCGGAGATCGTTGGCCTGAACCTGGTGCTCAACAATTACGAGAACTTCAACATGGCGGGAAAAAATTTCTACGTGTTCGGCGTAGGCCTCGGGGATCCGGAGGACGAGGATTACATCACGAAGATCCGCCAGTTCAACTATATCGAAAAGCTGCCGAGAGACCACTATTTTCACCTCCCAGGCAGGTATCATCGGAAGGACCTCCATATGTCCGAAAAGACCATACTGAAGGCCTTTGGAGACAAGATGTTCGACGGATTGACAGACGATGAGAGCTGCATCATCAGGACCAGAATGGATGAGGGATACGACGGAGTTGACAGGAAAAACATCGAACCGGTAGTCGATGAGATCAGACGACTCAGGGAGACAGTGATCAGGACGGGAATGTCCAGATAGCTTAAGCAGACAGGAGGGTGAAACGTGATCGCTGCATAGAGGGGCTGCGCATACAGACCTGAACCATAATGAAGAAAATGCAAATTAAAAGAGGGAGCGGCATTGCCGTTCCCTCTTATGGTATCTAGAAGATATATCAATTTACTATCAACTAGTGAGTTGTTCCCTTTGGAGTCTTAACTCCATCCTTGAAGAACATGATGGATGTGAAGATTACAACTCCGGTAACGATCCATGTAAGAACTGTCAGCGGGATGCTCTTTACGAAGAAGTAAGCGATGAGTACTCCGATAACTCCGAAAACACCCTGGCAAACTGTAGCGACCATGTCGAATCTGTTCTCTCTTACGAACTGAGGAGTGTTTCCGAAAGCCATCAGGTATGCGCAGGATCCCATCATGATAGGGAATGCAGCTCCTACGTTCATGCCAAGCAGGGAAACCAGAGCCATGCACGGAGCATAGAGTCCGCAGCCCAGATCCATGAGAGCGCCCAGGAAGAAGTTAACAACGATTCCGATAACCAGCTTAGCGCCTCTCAGCTCGAGAGCGTCACCAGTTGTTCCGAAAGGTCCAACGCCCAGGGATCTGCATGCCATGATGAGTCCCAGGAGCAGCAGGCCGATGCCCATTCCGAGACGAACGGTCCTCAGGTCCCACTTGGTAACGAAGGAAGCTCCAACGAAAGCTCCTACAGTAGCAGCTGCCAGCATCGAGATAAGTGTGAGAGGATCCAGGTCTACGAATCCGAAGAACAGGAATGCCTCCATCAGTACTGGGAATGTGTCTCCTACGTTCAGAGTACCAGGGATGTTGATGTCTTCAACGGACTTCTTCAGCTTGAAAGCTGCGGAAGAACCAGCGAAGGATCCGATTCCCAGGGTGTCTCCGAAGTTGGCCAGAACACCAACGCCGGCGTTCCATTTCCAGTGCTTCATCTCTTTCTGCCACTCAGCCTCGCCCTCAGGAGTAGCTCTGTTTTTCTTGATCTGTCTGTATACCAGTACCCCTGCAAATATGAAGCCTACTACGCACAATGCCTTCAAAATTATTTCAGCACTCATAATATAACCTCCAGGTTTAAAAAAAGGAATGATTGCGTGAAAGAGAACACCCCCGAAGTCCCCTTTCAGATAGGTGAATTATACCAACCTGTTCATTTTCTGTCAAACTAATATGATGAATTTATGAACAAAAGCGCATAATATACATTCCAGCTAGAAAATCGTTATGTGCCAGTCGTTGCAAGGCTTTCAAAAAATACAAAAGCATCGTTGTGCCGCAGCACAACGCAGAGGCGACATATTTTTTTCACAAAGAAAGGATTCTTAAGGTTGTCACTCGTCACAAATACATCCCGAAATTGACTGAAAAAGTATAGAAAACTTCGATAGTAGGCGCAATCTATTGACCGCCCATAATGCAATGTGCTAACAATCATATGTCAAAAAAGTTATGACCTGAATAATGAAAACTGTGACAGTGTTTTCAGCGAAAGGAGTGCGATTTTGAAGAACATTCTGAAGCGGGGGACTGTTCTCCTCCTGGCGATGATGATGATTATGACCTGCGGGGCGTTTAATATGACCTACGTGCACGCCGAGTCAGATAAACTGAATGTGAAAGTCGTAGACGGAAACGGAGATCCAATTCCTGGAGTTGAGATAGGTCTTTTTGGATTGAACTATGGCGATGTTTATTATCCATCAGCTGATGCTACGGCAACAACAAATCAAAATGGAATCGTGAGCATTGATGCCTACAAACTCGAAGAGAGTAATGATTACCAGTTAAGACCTGTTGATAAGGATAAGTATCCGTGTGAAAATCCGCTGATAGTATCTTATGATTTATATTTTACTGATGTAGATGGGAATGCTTATGATGGGGCTCAGCTTACTTTAACGGTCGATTCCGGATCTGCACAAGCAAAGTATAAAGTGAACGTAGTGGGAGGATCGGCAGATCAATCAGAAGCAGTTGCGGGTTCGACAGTGAAAATCACTGCCGCTGACAAAGAAGGCTATGCTTTCAGAGACTGGTCTGTGACCAACGGTTCTGTGACTTTAGCAGATGCAAATGCTAAAACTACTACATTTACCATGCCGGATTCAGACGTTACCGTCACAGCTAATTACGAGGCGAAGAAGATCACGGGACTTACGGCCGAGTCTGCAAGAGACGAGTATCTCGAGGGCGAATCCTTCAAACTGAAGGGTAATGCGATCCTTGAATACGAAGACGGAACTATAAAAAAACTGAATTCTTCCGATATAACTATCAGCCCAAGTGGCCCGCTTACGTCTGATGTCACTGAGGTAACGGTGTCATACAACAAAAATCCTGATATAAAGGCCGTGGTGCCAGTCAAAGTAAAGAAGAAGGTGAACTGGCCCGTAATGAACGACCTTCCGGCCAACCAGCCGAAGGACATCTGGGAAACAGCTACAGAGAACATCCCTTGGATAGATGTTTCCTGTGGGGACGATATGGTTCCGGATCTTGACTTCGTGTTCTATGATGTTACGACTCAGGATCCAGATGACAAGATCACCGTCACCACGGATTCTAATGGCTTTATCAAGGATCTGAAACTGAAGCGAGATCACAACTATCTGATCTATTGCGATTCAAATGAATACTTCATGCAGAACAAGTACGTCTGGGTACACGACGGTCAGCTGAGAAATATCAAGGATGTTTATCCGGACCCTCAGGATGAGACGAAGCCGGTTTATAACTATGCACCGATAAACAACCTTACAGTCGTAAAATCGACTCAGTCCACGACCAGCAACTACAGCAGGTATACTACTGCAATTCCGGTTGAATATAACGGAAAGGCCATGTCTGGCATCAAGTTCAGGCTTGTGAGCCCGGTGGAGACTCTTGAAGCCACGACCGATGAGAATGGCATCCTGAAGGCAGATTTGCTTGAAGACGTGAACTACATGGTGAGCGTGGAAAGCGACAAGTACGCTGTGGAGGCATTTCCGCTTGCAGTTAAGGACAAGTCTGAGTACAGAATGGGTAAATATGCCTATGACCATTCCGACTGCCAGGGAGTAGGCCCGAGGTACAATGGAGTGATCACTCCGATCCAGCTTGTTGACAAGGGCACGGAGCGCGAGAACGACAAGACCATTACATCCGTGAGCGGAGACACGACCATCTCCGGAATGAACTTCAAAGACCTTTACTGTGTCGAGAAGAAGATGGACACCAAGGTCAGCGGCCTTTCCGATGGCTCATACGATGTTTATGACATCGAAGCCATGAACCCTCACAGGAGCGAGGTATCCAAGCTGGCTGCCGGAGATTTCACGGTAACGGAGAAGACACGTGCAGGAGTGAAGGTGAAGGCAGTTTATATGCTTGGCAGCGACGGCAAGCTCAAGGCCCTCAGCTTCAAGCAGACGAAGGCGGGAGACCCTGTCACCTTCAAGGCGGACAGCATTGGCGTGAGTAACGTGGTGATCCAGTACTACGATTCTCTCGGAAAGTACACCGATGTTATGGGTGATGGTGCCGTATGGAACAAGGGCGACAAGACAACTTACATCGCGAAGTTCGAGAACACCGATCCGACGAAGAACGATGAGACCATCGACAACTTTATCGGTCTGTCCATCGATGGAAAGGAGCTCGTCAGAGATCAGGACTACGTCGCAAAGGCTGGCAGCGTGATAACAGAGATCAGGCCTGAGTACATGGAGACGCTGGGTGCGGGAACACACACTCTCACCGCATACTTCATGGACGGTGATCCTGTTTCTGTAAACTTCACCGTAAAAGTGGCAGCTGCCGATGGCGCAGGATCCGGGGCAGGTCACAGCATCACGGGTACCACTGTAACAAAGGTATCCGTAGTCAAGACTGGAGACAGCTTCAGCTGGACACCGGTATTCATGTTCATGGCGGCGGTCATCGCGCTGGCGGCTGTGGTAGTCTTCGAGAGGAGGAGAAAACAGCAGAGATAGCAGATAAGACTGTGACTGAATGACGATCTGGATCGAAGAAACTCAGAAGAAATTCAATAGTTAAAGGAATGAACATCCCCGGAGTGAAGTGTAATCACGACTCCGGGGATGTTTTTTCAGATCCCGGGGCAAATGGCATCCGGGATCTTCATCAGCCACCGCTCTGCAGTTTTCACTAATACCTCATTTGCGTACTGTCTTACATGCTAGTAAAATTACAATGAATGTGATAAGCACCGAAGGCCTGCGGCCTCGGCTGCTTATCTACGGGGATCTCCGCCGCGGAGGCAACGCCAGACGCACGCTCGCGGACCCCGGCACGCGATATTTCTTTTTTTCCAGGAGCGATAAATGGCATTTACACACCTTCACGTACATACTGAATACAGTCTGCTGGACGGCATGACCCGGATAAGCGAGGTGGCGGAATACGTCAAGAGCCTGGGGATGGACTCTCTGGCCATAACCGACCACGGGGCGATGTTCGGAGTGGTGGACTTTTACAAGGCGTGCAAGAAGGCGGGGATACACCCGGTGATCGGCTGTGAGGTCTACACCGCGGCAAGGTCCATGTACCAGAAGGACCCGGAGAAGGACAGGGGGAGCGGCCACCTGATCCTGCTGGCCGAGACCCAGGAGGGATACAGCAACCTGGTAAAGATCGACTCCGAGGCGTATATCGACGGGTTTTACTTCAAGCCGAGGGTGGACAAGGACCTGCTGAGAAAATACAGCAAGGGGATCATCTGTCTTTCGGGGTGCCTGGCGGGGAACGTGCAGCATCGCCTGATGAACGGAGATTACGACGGGGCGAAAAAAGAGGCACTGGAGCTGCGGGAGCTCTTCGGGGAGAACAACTTTTTCCTGGAGGTACAGGACCACGGCCTCCGGGAGGACAAGCCGGTGATCCAGGGGCTCATGAAGCTCTCTGGAGAGACGGGCATACCCCTCGTTGCCACCAACGACGCCCACTACATGAAAAAAGAAGACGCCAGGGCCCACGAGGTCCTGCTTGCCATCCAGACGGCGACGACGCTGGACGACGAAAAGCGCCTGCGCTTCGAGACCGACGAGTTTTACATAAAATCAGAGGAAGAGATGCGGGAGCTCTTTTCCTATATACCCGAGGCCTGCGACAACACCCAGAAGATCGCAGACAGGTGCCACATGGAATTCACGTTCGGGCAGTACCATCTGCCTGAGTACATCCCACCGGAGGGCCTCACAAACGAGGAATACCTGGACAAGCTCTGCCTCCAGGGGCTGGAGCAGCGCTACGGCCGGGAGGCCCTGGAGCCGGAGAGCCAGTACCGCCAGCGCCTTGACAAGGAGCTGGGCGTCATAAAGGGCATGGGGTACGTGGAGTACTTCCTCATCGTGTGGGACTTCATCCACTACGCCAAGAGCCACGGCATACCAGTGGGGCCGGGGAGAGGTTCCGCCGCGGGTAGCATCGTGGCGTATTCTCTCGACATCACAGAGATCGACCCGATCAAATACAACCTGATCTTCGAGCGTTTCCTCAACCCGGAGAGGGTGAGCATGCCGGATATCGACGTGGATTTCTGCATCGAGCGGCGGCAGGAGGTCATCGACTACGTAGTCAGGAAATACGGAAAAGACAAGGTGTCCCAGATCATCACCTTCGGGACGTTAAAAGCAAAGGCCGTCGTCCGTGACGTGGCGAGGGCACTCAATGCGACCTACGCCGAGGGTGATGCCATCGCAAAGGCCATACCGGCCGATCTGGGTATGACCATCGCGAAGGCCCTGGAGATGAATCCGGAGCTAAAGGAAAGATACGAGAACGAGGAAAAGGTCCGCGAGATCCTCGACATGTCCATGGCTCTCGAGGGGCTGCCGCGTCACGCTTCGACCCACGCCGCGGGCATAGTGATCTCCAAGCGGCCGCTGGACGAGTACGTGCCTCTCTACAATTCGGACAAGGGGCCTGCGACCCAGTTCAACATGACCACCATCGAAGAACTGGGGCTTTTGAAAATGGACTTCCTGGGTCTGCGAAACCTGACGGTGATCCGCAACGCCCTGGACATGATAAAAGAAGACCACGGGGTGGAGCTTGACTTTTCCTCCATGGAATACGACGACCCGGGCGTTTACAAGCTGATATCCAGCGGCAACACCCAGGGCGTTTTCCAGCTCGAGTCCAACGGCATGACCGAGTTCATGAAGAACCTGAAGCCGAGCTGCTTCGAGGACGTTGTGGCCGGCATCGCCCTCTACAGACCGGGCCCTATGGACTCCATACCTCGCTACATAGACAACAAGAAGCATCCGGAGAACATCTCCTATGTGGATCCGCATCTTGCCCACATCCTGGACGTCACCTACGGATGCATCGTCTACCAGGAGCAGGTCATGCAGATCGTCCGCGACCTGGGAGGTTATTCCTATGGCCGGTCGGACCTCGTGCGGAGGGCCATGTCCAAGAAAAAGATGAAGGTCATGCTCGAGGAAAAGCAGTACTTCATCTACGGTAAGGCGGCAGATGACGGCAGTGAGGCCATCGACGGGTGCATCGCCCGCGGCGTTCCGGAAAAGGCGGCGGAGGCCATATTCGATGACATGACCAGCTTCGCCCAGTACGCCTTCAACAAATCCCACGCCGCGGCCTACGCGGTGGTCAGCTATGAGACAGGCTACCTGAAGCTACACTACCCGGTGGAGTTCATGGCCGCCCTTCTCACATCCATGATGGGAGACGAGAGGCACACGGCCGCATACATAAGGAACTGCACGGAGATGGGGATCAAGGTCCTGCCTCCGTCGGTGATGAAGAGCGGCGAGGACTTCACCGTGGAAAACGGATGCATCCGCTTCGGCCTCAAGGGTGTGAAGCACGTGGGGATCGGCGTGGTGCAGGCCATAATAGAAGGAAGGAAAAACTTCAAGGAGACTCCTGACAACATCTACGAGTTCCTGGAGGAGATGGACGCCTCCATGCTGAACAAGAAGGCCATAGAGTGCCTGATCAAGGCCGGCGCCTTCGATTGCATCGATGAAAACAGGGCGATGCTCCTCACGGTGTGTGACGACGCCCTCCAGACCGCCCAGCGCAGGTCGAAAGCTGCGGGGAGCAGCCAGATCTCTTTTTTCCAGATGGACCAGGAGGTCATGGAAGAGGTCCGCATCCACAAAAACATGCCGGACATCGCTCCCTTCAACCAGCGGGAGAAGCTCTCCCTGGAAAAGGAAGTCCTCGGTGTCTATCTTTCCGGACACCCGCTCGACGACTACCGGGAGCTGATCCGCAAATACGTTTCCACGACCACCGGCGAGGTGCTGGCCAGCGCCGACGAAGGCGGCGAGTACCATCGTTACAAGGACGGCGACCGCGTGGTGATGGCGGGGCAGATCACCAGCTTCAGGACGATGTACACGAAAAAGGCCCAGGAGATGGCCCGCATGGAGTTCGAGGACTACGAGGGGGTTATGAGCGCCATAGTGTTCCCTTCGGTGTTTGAAAAATACAGGTATTTTCTCGGCCAGGACGCCATCGTCGCCCTCTCAGGGCGGCTGAGCTTCCGGGAGGATCAGGATCCGGAGCTGCTTGTGGATAGGGTGTCCGAGATGGAAAAGATCATGGCGCTGCAGGACGACGGTCATCGCGGCGGTGGCGGCTTACGGGGCGGAAGAGGCGGCAGCGGCCCGCGGGGCGGAGAAGATGCCGGAAGGCGTTCGTCCCTGGGTGGGCGTCCATCTTCAAGCGGCGATCCACGCCACGAGCCTCGGAACGGATCCCGCCACGAGCTGAACGACCCGGTGAAGATACGGGTGCCTGAGTTGGCCGCTCAGGAGATGGGAGGACCTGGACAGGCTCTTACCTGGATCCTGGACTGCCTTTCAGGACACGGCGGACAGCGTGACGTGCTTGTCTACCTTCCTGATGGCAGGATGGTCAGGGCTGACAGTGAGCACAGGATCACACTGGATGAAAATCTGAGGAAGGTCCTTATCGGCAGGCTCGGATCCGGGAACATAAAGGGATAGGAGCGACCGCAGATGCGCAGATGCAGGTCAGCGCGACTGTGGAGACAAACAGCTGCAACAGGATGCGATCAAATGCATCAAACGCAACCAGATGCAAATTAATGCGATCTGGTACGAGATGGAGACGAAATAAAGAGAGGTGATAATATGACCAGAATAGGAGTTCTGACCAGCGGCGGCGATGCCCCTGGCATGAATGCGGCCCTTCGCGCCGTTGTCCGCTTCGGCATCGATAAAGACATGGAGGTATGGGGCGTTTCCCGGGGCTACGAGGGTCTGCTGGACGGTGAGCTGGAAAAGATGGATCGCCGGTCGGTCGGTGACATCCTCCAGCGTGGCGGCACCATCCTAAAGACGGCGAGGAGCAAGCGCTTCATGACTGACGAGGGTCTGGAGAGGGCGGCCAGGAACCTGGACACCTTCCGAATAGATGCTCTCGTTGTCATTGGCGGCAACGGGTCCTATCAGGGAGCCCTGGAGCTGAGCCGCAAAGGTGTGAACGTGATCTGCATACCTGGGACTATCGACAACGATCTCGGTTATACGGATTACACCATCGGCTTTGACACCGCGGTCAACACGGTACTTGACGCAATAACCCGCATCAGAGACACCAGCTCCGCTCATGAGAGGACGTCCGTCATCGAGGTCATGGGCAGGCACTGCGGTGACATAGCCATTTACTCGGGACTTGCCGGAGGCGCCGAGGCGGTGCTCATCCCTGAGGTGGAGCCGGACATGAACGACCTCTGCCTGAAGGTGATCGAGGGCATAAACAGGGGCAGAAAGCACAGCATCATCATCAACGCCGAGGGGAGCGAATACAGCTCTTCAGAGGTGGTGGACATACTGTCTCAGCGCACCGGCCGCGAGGTGAAGATGGTTGTCCTGTCGTATCTCCAGAGGGGCGGATCGCCTACATTGCAGGACAGGCTCCTGGCGACCCGGTGCGGCGAAAAGGCCATCGACCTCATCAGCAGCGGCATGTACAACAAGGCTGTAGGGACCGTCGGCGGAGAGGTGCTGGGCTTCGACCTGGAGGAGGCCCTGGCACAGGAAAACATTTTCAACAGGGAACTCTACGACGCCATCGACGTCCTCAGCAGATAGAAGCAGAATAGAAACAGACGATACAGGAGAGGGTGATTTGGTACTATGAAAAGCATAGTGATCTACAATTCAAAGCGTGGCAGCACTGAACAATACGCACGCTGGATAGCGAAGGATATCCGGGCAGAGCAGTGTGTTGCCCTGGACCAGGCCGATCTCCACTCGCTGGACCAGTTCGACGAGGTGGTCTTCGGCGGATGGATCCGGGGAAGCGGCATAGTGGGGCTGGACAAGATCAAGAAAACTGCTCCGGATGTTGCACCTCGTCTGGTGGTGTTCGGGGTGGGCATCGCTCCAGCCAGCCCGGAAAACTACATGCAGGTACTTGAGATCAACCTTGACGACGACAGCGGCCACTGGAAAGACGTGCCAATGCATATCCTCCCCGGCCGCTACGACCCCGAAAAAGTCCAGGGCATGGACAGGTTCCTCATGGCAGTTGCCAAGAGGGTGATGATCTCCGGCCGTGTTTCGAGATCCGACAGAGGTGCCGCTGCCATGAAGGCCGCTCTGGAAAAGGGAATGGACCGCATGAGCCGGTCCGCCGTGGAGCCGGTGGTGCGCACGGTATTGAGGAAGTCGGGCCTTACCAGGGAGGAGGAAGATGAGAAGATAGAAGCTCTGAAGCCCCAGTGGAAGGCAGAGGGACTCACCGGAGATGGCCTCGCCGGATATAGCGGCGGGGAAGATGCTGGGAATTCAGCACGGAATGCCACGGGTGATACTTCTGGGAATGCCGCAGGGAATGTTACAGGCGATTTCACAGGGAATGTAGCAGGAAAAGCCGCGGGCAGTTCCGCGGGGAATACCGCTGGGAATGGCCTGGAGATGTCAGATCATGAGTCCGCTGGACGGGATCCCTCAGCACCTGATGGCGCCGCTGGCGGCTCGACTGGTCCAGACGACGATGCGGGTGGCGCCTTGGCCCAGGCAGGCACAGCTGCTCCGGTGGATCCTGCCGACACGGATGCCATCATGGCGGAGATGCTGAAAAGACACGACGAATAACCGCTTCTGAACGGTAGCATCGAGTCGCTTGGGCGCAGGAGCGCTGTGGCACAGGAGCGCTGCCGTACAGGAACGTTACCGCTGGCGGCGTATTGACTCGTGGCTGCTTCCAGCGGCACGGCATTGTTGTTGGATATCAGACCAAAGTAGCTCAGTGGAAACAAAGCGGGAGCGATCGAATCATAGATCTTTTAAAATGTAAATATACAGTTACTGAAAATTTTTGCAAAGACGATGAGTACAGAGGTCAAAACTCTGTATTAATATTTATTCAAAATTGTGATTCCACTCCACATGCCCGAAAATCGGCGTTTCCCCTGGAAAAATTCTGCTTCAGAAATGAAAATCAGGTGTCTATAGATGAGAAACCGGTTCGGTTTACGGGAGAAGTCATTGCTCAGGGTCTCAGTGGCATAGTATCGTGCCCCATGTGACCACCATATGTGACAAAGGTCTTCGGATAAGTAAAGTTACGCCGCGCGCGTGGCGTAACTTCTCAATTGTACGTCAATTGTATTTTTTTCCAGAGGAAACGTAAAGAATTTTTCCAGTAAAACATGGCTTTTTCGGCGTTTCCCCTGGAAAAAACTTCTTCTCAATAAAAAAAGGATGGGATCCAGTGCGTCAGGCTGTCCCATCCCTCAAATCTCGTCTCAAATTAGCTGACACTTGCCGATAGTACGCGCTTAAAAGTCAACTGTCAGCTGGCCGCGGACGCGCATCCGCGCTGGTGGCTCCTTCGTACATGTCCACGGTATACGCAGAACATGTCGATTCCGTGGAAGCCGGTAAGGGAATTTTCCACGGTATATGCAGAACCTGTCGATTCCGTGGAAGCCGGCAAGGGAAATTTCCACGGTATATGCAGAATCTGTCGATCCCGTGGGCGCCGGCTAACGAACATTCCACGGTATATGTAGAATCTGTCCATCCCGTGGAAGTCGGCGAGGAGAAATTCCGCGATATCCGCAAAACCGTCTATATCATGGAAATCAGAGAAGACTCTCTCCACGATATAAGCGAAATTTTCCATATCATGGAAATCAAAGGAAATGTATCCATGATATACGAAGTAATGCATATATCATGGAAATAGAAGAAATCGGGAGTTGAACAGCTTCGAGATGCCCAGATTCCCGCGACCATTAAAAAAACGGGCAGCTGCCGGATGATCGATCATCGCGGAAGCTGCCCGCTTTCAGGGCCTTTAACTTATTGCAGCCTTGTGGTGTGTCGGCAACCAGGCGTCAGGCCGTCACGTTATTGTATTGCGGCGCCTTTACCCGGCCGCCCTGGTGCTCCGCTATTACTCAGCGTCCTTGTCCAGGTACTTTACGGATGGTGTGTCGTGGCCGGAATCGTGCCAGAGCTTGTCGGCTACCGGCTTCCAGTTCTTGGCGTAGTCCACGGTCTTTGCGCACAGGTGTTCCGGTGACTCAGGGGATACCAGGTCAGTGGAGTGGGCGCCTGTAGCGTTGACCATCTGGGTGATCCTGCCGGAGTTTTCAAGCATCGGGCAAGGTCTCAGGTGGTTGTCGCTGAATGGCTGGTTGTCATGATAAGCCATGAACAGAGGGCTCTTCAGAGCCTCCAGCAGAGACTTCTCTCTGATGTTGCTGTCGGAGTAGTGGATGAACACACATGGCTCGTAGTCACCTGCGGAGTTGATGTGCAGGTAGTTTCTTCCTCCGGCGATGCATCCGTTGATGTACTCACCGTCGTTCTGGAAGTCCAGAGTGAAGATGTTCTTGTGATATCCGGAGGATCTCAGCTCTCTTACTCTGTGGTACATGTATGTCCTCTGCTCAGGATCCAGCATCAGGCTTGGGTCTGCGTCGTTTCCGACAGGCATGTAGTGGAAGTACCATGCCAGCTTGCAGCCGTGGTCTACCAGCATCTGGATGAAGTCGTCAGCTGTTACGTACTTGTAGTTCGCACTTGTGTAGCAGATGGAAACTCCGTAGAGGAGCTTGTACTTGTACAGAAGGTCCATGGCGTCGATGACCTTCTGGTAAACGCCGTCGCCTCTTCTGGCATCAGTGGACTCCTCGGTGCCCTCGATGGACATCGCGAAGGAGATGTTTCCGCAATCGATGACCTGCTTGCAGAAAGCGTCGTCGATCAGTGTGCCGTTGGTGAAGATGTGGAACTCGCAGTCGTCGAACTCCTTTGCCAGCTTTACGATGTCATCCTTGCGAACGAGAGGCTCACCGCCGGTCATGATGTAGAAGTAGCAGCCGAGGTCTCTTCCCTCTCTGACGATCTTCTCCATCTCCTCATATGAGAGGTTGTTCCTGTGGCCGTACTCGGCAGCCCAGCATCCGATGCACTTCAGGTTGCAGGCTGAAGTAGGGTCGAAAAGGATGGCCCAAGGAATGTTGCATCCCTCAGATCTCATGAGCTCGTTCCTCTTCTTGTTGCCCATGTAAGCAGAGTTGTATCCGAAGTTCCTGATGAATCCCTTCACCAGGTTCTCGTCTACGTTCTCGACCATGTCGATGGCATACTCCACCCACTTGGAGTCAGGAGTGGACAGCTCTTTCCTGATCCTGTCGAAGGCGCCCTTGTTGCTGCTCTCCTCGGAAGACTTCGGGTTCATGTACTCTTCCATGACGTTTACGGCATCGAGGATGCCCTTTTCCGGATCCTTCTTCACGCGGGCGTAAACGACGTCGACCGCCTTGTTAAATGCGGCTCTTTTCGCTTTTTCTGTAATTGACAATTGCATAAGATATACCTCCAATGTAGTCCGGCAGGACCGGGCTATTCGTTCATTTTTGGCTGTACAGGTACCTTTGCGAAGGTACGGGGCAGCAATTTCTGACTAACTGTCAGTATTAAAACATCATGGAAGGGAAAAATCAAGTACTAATATAGTAAAGATGTTGCGCTTTTTGTACTTTTTTTTCACAATCACCCGCTCCCTGCAAAAAAGCCGCCGCCTGGCGGGATCACCCGGTCAGGACGACGGCGGACTAAAAGCGAAAATGCTTTTCCGTAAAAGTTCTGTCTACTTATTCTATCTGTAGCCTATACCGTAGATCAGGGTCGCGAACCTCACGGCGAAGAGGGCAGCTGATACCCACATAACTGCAGGGATCTCCTTTGCCTTGCCGGATACCAGCTTCAGGATGACCCATGACAGCATTCCGAACATGATGCCGTTCGCGATGGAATATGTAAAAGGCATCATGATGATGGCCATGAATCCGGATACTGTGTCTGCGATGTCTCCCTCGAACTTCATGTTCTTGATGGAAGAGAGCATGAGCAGGCCTACGTACATGAGAGCCGGAGTTGTGGCGAATCCGGGGATGGCGATGAAGATCGGGGACAGGAAGATCGCTACCAGGAAAAGGATGCCTGTGGTCAGCGCGGTCATTCCGGTGCGTCCGCCGCTGGCAACACCCGCGGTGGATTCAACGTACGAAGTAACTGTGGACGTTCCGAGGCATGCGCCTGCGATGGTTCCGATGGCGTCGGACAGCAGCGCTTCCTTGGCTCTCGGAAGGTTTCCGTTCTCGTCCAGCAGGTCTCCCTTGGAAGCTACTCCGATCAGAGTTCCAACCGTGTCGAAGAGGTCTACGAACAGGAAGGAGAAGCAGATGACGATGAACTCAATGATGTTCTTTCCCGCCCACTCGAAGTTGAAGGCCATGAAATTAGGAGCCTTCGGGATGAAAGAGGAAGCGGAGAACGAAGGGAACAGGGAGGCTGCTCCGGCTTCGAGATCTACTACATACCAGCCCGTCGCCTGTGCGATCATTCCGAGGATCCATGTGATGAGGATGCCCAGGAGTATGTGACCCTTAACGTGGAAGTGGTCGAGGATCGCGATGATCAGGAATCCTACGATGGCGAGAACGAACTGAGGGCTGCCTACATCTCCCATAGTGACAAGTGTGGAAGCATCAGAAACGATGATCCCGGCGCTCTTCAGGGCTACGATGACGATGAAAAGTCCGATGCCGGCGGTGATGCCGTATTTGAGGTTGGCCGGAACGTCGTTGACCAGCTTCTCTCTGAAGTTAGTGAGAGACAGAAGGACGAACACGATACCTTCTACCAGGACCGCCGTCAGCGCGATCTTGTAAGGATCCTGGATGCCTGCCTTTGCCATCGGAACGCAGATGGAGAAGGCGAAGTAGGCGTTCAGTCCCATTCCCGATGCCAGTGCCACCGGATAGTTGGCCAGGAAGGCCATGATCAGAGTGGCGAATGCCGCGGAGATGGCTGTTGCCGTGAATACTGCAGAAGGATCCATTCCGGATGCCGACAGGATGCTCGGGTTTACCGCGAGGATATACACCATCGAGAGAAATGTGGTGATGCCGGCGGTGATCTCCGTGCGGGTGTCGGTATGGTGCTCCTTCAGTTTGAAGAATTTTTCCATAAAAGACTCCTTTACTGTTTGACTGTTCTTTCTTTCCGTGTTTGGAAGCCGCAAAAAATAAAAAAACGACTCCCTCGAGCCATATTATTATAGTTTGTGGTCCTCGGGATCCGCAAGGCCGGCCAGAGTGAAATGAGAAAAACACGCAGAAAATCGATGTGAAAAATTGCTTTTCCGGGAAAAGAACTGAACGATCGGCGAAAGTCTTGCGAGGAATGTTCGGAAAGCGCCGAGGCGCGGCGCGGCCGCAGTCCTTCGGGAGGCCGTCCTCTCTTTTTTCTTGTACCCTCTCCATGCGGCCGTCCATATTTTCTACCTTATATGATATACTTCACTTGTTCCCGCGAGGCGGGAAGACAAATGATATGGAGGAAAAGCTCATGCTTCATGATAAATGTGTGGTCCTCGGGGTCACCGGCGGCATAGCCGCATACAAGTCCGCGTCTCTGGCCAGCGCACTGGTGAAACAAGGGGCGGACGTGCACGTGATAATGACGGCCAACGCCAGGAATTTCATAACGCCTATAACCTTTGAGACGCTCACGGGCAACAAGTGCTACATCGATACCTTCGACAGGAACTTCAAGTTTGATGTGACCCACATCTCGCTGGCAAAAAAAGCCGACGTGATCATGGTGGCTCCCGCCACGGCCGACTTTATCGCCAAGGCCGCAAACGGTATCGCCGACGACATGCTGACCACGGTGATTCTGGCGGCCGCCTGCCCGAAGATCGTGGCTCCGGCCATGAACACGGGAATGTTTTTCAATCCGATCACACAGGACAACATGAAAAAACTCACTCGTTACGGCTTCACGGTGATAGAGCCGGCCAGCGGACGCCTGGCCTGCGGTGACACCGGGGCGGGTAAGATGCCGGAGCCGGATGTTTTATTACAATATATAATGAGGGAGATCGCCAGGGACAAGGACCTCAGGGGCATGAAGGTGCTGGTCACGGCTGGGCCGACCCAGGAGGACATCGATCCGGTGCGGTACATCACCAATCACTCTTCCGGTAAGATGGGACAGGCCATCGCAAGGGCCGCAATGCTGCGGGGAGCGGAGGTGACGCTGATCAGCGGACCGACGAGCCTTCCGCCTGTCGAGTTCGTGGAAAACGTGTCTGTGAAGAGCTCTGCGGATATGCAAAGGGCCGTGATATCGAGGGCAGGGGAATTCGACATGCTGTTCATGAGCGCTGCGGTGGCGGATTTCACGCCGGCGGAAAAGGCGGACCACAAGGTCAAGAAAACTGAACTGCCGGAGGACACCCGGACGGAGTCCGGCGGCTGGCGGCTGGAGCTGAAGCCAACCGGAGACATCCTGAGGGATCTGTCCGAAATGCGGAGAGACGACCAGGTGATCTGCGGCTTCGCCATGGAGACCGAGGACCTGGTGGAAAACGCCAGGGGCAAGCTGGAACGGAAGAGGCTGGACATGATCGCCGCCAACAGCCTGCGCACGGAAGGAGCCGGGTTTGCCGGTGACACCAACGTGATCACCATAGTCACAGAGGACACCACCGAGGAGCTCGGAAAGCTCTCCAAGCTGGAGGCGGGGATGGTACTGCTGGACAGGGCAAAGGAGATCTTCGACAGGAAGGCAAGTATGTGATCGTGTTTTTATCGGTGTTTTATCTTTGTTTTCAAATAAAAGTTCTTGCGCCGTTTCGAGCGCTGTCATATAATATACGGGCGTCTGAGAGGCGTTCCGTATTTTTTTGTGCGGACTTTTAAGTTTTTTTACAAGGCACACCACGATGAAGCCGCGGTGCCCCAGGGGTTTAAGGCGTTGGATCGTGGTGGATGTAACAACCGGAGGTTTAATCATGTCAGTAGTATCAATGAAGCAGCTTCTCGAGGCCGGCGTACACTTCGGCCACCAGACAAGAAGATGGAACCCTAAGATGGCTCCTTATATCTTCACAGAGAGAAACGGCATCTACATCATCGACCTGCAGCAGACCATCAAGATGATCGACGACGCTTATGAGTTCATCCGCAAGACTGCCGCAGACGGACAGCCTATCCTTTTCGTAGGAACAAAGAAGCAGGCTCAGATCGCCATCAAGGAGGAGGCAGAGCGCTGCGACCAGTACTATGTAAACCAGAGATGGCTGGGCGGAATGCTCACGAACTACAAGACCATCAAGCAGAGGATCGACCGTCTCCAGGCCATCAAGGACATGGAAGAGGACGGAACATTCGACAAGCTGGTCAAGAAGGAAGTTCTGAAGCTGAAGGCTGAGGAAGAGAAGCTGGAGAAATATCTCGGCGGCATCAAGAACATGAAGGGAATGCCTGGAGCACTCTTCGTGGTAGATCCTAAGAAGGAGAAGATCGCTGTCAAGGAGGCAAGGATCCTGGGAATTCCAGTGGTTGGTATCGTGGATACGAACTGCGACCCTGACGATGTAGATTACATCATCCCTGCAAACGACGATGCCATCAGAGCGGTAAAGCTGATCACATCCAAGATGGCAGACGCTGTGATCGAGGGAAGACAGGGCGAGAGCTTCTCCGAGGCTCCTGCAGAGAGCGATGAAACAGCAGAGGCTGAAGAGGGATCCGAGGAGTAATTCTCCCGGACCTTTCGTAAACCGAGATCTATACAAAACGCGCCCGGCAGATGCCGGTGATCCACAAGGAGGAATAGTATGGCTGTAACAGCAGCAATGGTAAAGGAGCTTCGTGAGCTCACAGGCTCCGGAATGATGGATTGCAAGAAGGCCCTGGTAGAGACAGACGGAGACATCGACAAGGCTGTAGACTGGCTTCGCGAGAAGGGCATCATGAAGGCCCAGAAGAAGTCCGGAAGGATCGCAGCAGAGGGTCTGGTAAGACTCGCTTTCAGCGATGATCACAAGACAGCTGCCATCGTGGAGATCAACTCCGAGACAGACTTCGTTGCGAAGAACCAGGAGTTCGTAGAGTACGTTCAGGACGTGGCAGCTCTCGCTCTGGAGAAGGGCGACGACTCCATGGAGGAGTTCATGGCTGAGCCTTTCGAGGGATCCACACTCTCCGAGGTACACACAGCAAAGGTGGCAAAGATCGGAGAGAACCTGAACATCAGAAGATTTGCGAAGGTAAGTGAGCCAGGCGTCCTGTACACAGGATACGTTCACGGCGGCGGCCGCATCGGCGTTATCGTGGGCATCAAGACCGAGGCTTCCCCTGAGGAGATCGAGATGGTAGGAAAGGACGTTGCCATGCAGGTAGCTTCCATGAGCCCTAAGTTCGTGGATGAGGCAGGCGTTGATCCTGAGTACCTGGAGAGCGAGAAGAAGATCCTCACCGAGCAGGTCCTGAACGAGGGCAAGAAGCCTGAGATGGTGGACAAGATCGTTGCAGGAAAGATCAAGAAAGAGCTCAAGGAAGTATGCCTCGTTGACCAGCCGTTCGTAAAGAACAGCGACCTGTCCGTAAAGCAGTACGTTGACAGCGTTGCAAAGGAGATGGGCAAGCCTATGCAGGTGGTATCCATGATTCGCTACGAGGTAGGCGAGGGCATCGAGAAAAAGGAAGATGACTTCGCAGCAGAGGTTGCGGCTGCAGTGCAGGGCTAAGCCCCGCGCTCGTCGCCACGCTGACGAATAATGATGAAAGCAGGGAGTTCCCGGGACATGAGCAGATCCCCGGGGAGCCCTGCTTTTTTCATACGGAATATCCTGGCGAAGCAGACTTTCGTGACGCTGAAATGTCCGTTCGTGCCTCTGTCGCACATCAGGTTTACCATGTCCCCGAAAATCATGTATAATACCTTAGAATTTTGTGTTTTCAACGGGAGAGATCTATGAAGAAATTCAAGCTGAACAAGTGTATTGGAAGGCTCTGCCGCTGGATCGAAGTGGCGCTGTCCGTCTTTATAATTATCCTGATAATAATATCCTGCGGCTACCTGGTCATCGAGGTGATACATGATCCGATGATCGTGAAGAGCGCCAGCAGGTTCGGACTTTTCCTGGAGGACGTTCTGTATTTCGTCATGGGCATAGAGATGGTCAAGTTGCTCACCACCCACAAGATGAAGGATGTCCTCGACCTTATAATATTTGCACTGTCCAGGCACATGCTGGTCACGGAGACGTCTGTCACAGAGAACCTGATACAGATCATCGGCATCTGCCTCGTGTTCCTCATCCGCTCCAAGATGATCAAGGACGAAGGAAAATACGGCAGAGTCGAGGAATGGGATGACGACGACCCGGAACTGGAGGGGTGGGACTGCTAGCAGATCACTGTGTTTTGTGTTTAAATAAGCCGGCAGAGGGCCGTGACATGACCCGGCCGCCGGAAAAGATGAGGTTTTAGCAATGGGCAGAAGATCCATGCTCGCCATCCTTCTGGCGCTGATCCTCATCCTCGCGTCCGGCTGTTCCGTGGGCCCGGGAGGAGGCTCAGGAGGAGGCAGGAAGACAATAGAAAAGGCCGAGATGCCCCAGGCTTCAGGCACTCAGGTATATACCGGAGGAGATGCGTCCATAGACGCCTCAAACGCATCCCAGGGGTACGTGATGATAAAGTACACCGGGAGCGCCGATAAGGTGCAGGTGCAGGTCACGGGGCCGGATGGCACGAGGACGCCGTATCCCTTTGAAAAGGAAAAATACCACGCCGTGCCTCTGTCGGGAGGAAGCGGGAGCTACACCATAATCGTCTATTCTCACGTATCCGGCGACAGCTATGCGGTGGCTCTTTCCAGGACCATCTCCGTGCAGCTCGCCGATGAATTCGGACCGTTTCTCTATCCGAATCAGTACGTGGAATACACCAACGACTCCGAGTCCACCACCTACGCAAGGAAGCTGTCGGACAAGTCGGATGACGACATAGACTTCGTGACTGATGTTTTCGACTACGTCACCGGTCACGTGAAATACGATACGAAGAAATCGGAAAACATCCCGGTGAACTACCTGCCGGACCCCGACCGGACAATGGACACGGGAAAGGGCATATGCCTGGATTACGCGTCCCTGATGACTGCCATGCTGCGGTCCCAGGGCATCCCGACCAAGCTCGAGGTCGGATACGCAGGGGATGTGTACCACGCGTGGATAAGCGTGTATCTCAAAGAACAGGGCTGGGTGGACGATATCATAGAGTTCGACGGAAAGAGCTGGACGCTGATGGACCCGACGCTGGCCTCCGCAAACGACAAGAAGTCGGCTGGAAAATACATGAAGGACAGCAGCCACTATACCGTGATGTACAACTACTGATACTGCAGCCAAAGGAGTTAACATGGCAGAGGAGAGAAAAAAAGAACATCAGGAAGCTTTCCACAGATGAGCTGGCGGCCTTTTCCGGCCAGATGTCTCTGATCATAAGCTCCGGGCTGTCGGTGCTGGACGGGCTGGAGATCATGAAGGGAGATGCCGGAAACAGCGATGAGAAAGAGATCCTTGACATCATGCTGGACGACTTCAGAAAGACCGGAAGCCTGAGCAGCGCCATGAAGGCCTCCGGGGTGTTCCCGAATTACATGACCGGAATGGTCAGCACGGGAGAGGTCACAGGAAACCTGGACAAGGTGATGATGCGCATGGAGCGCCATTACCAGAGAGAGGGAGACATCCGCAGCAGCATCTACCAGGCGGTCATATATCCTGTGATACTGTCCGTGATGGTGACGGCCGTGATACTCATACTGGTCATCCAGGTCATGCCGATATTCAACAGGGTATTCAAGGAACTCGGGACGACCATGACAGGAGTGCCCCTGGTCCTCTACAGGATCGGGGCATCACTCAGCGGCTCGGGGTTCGTGATAATAGTGATAGTCCTGATACTGGCTGTCGTCATGCTGGCCATGGGAAGGACGGACGGAGGTGCTGACAGGCTCAGGGCCCTCGGGAACAGGCTCCCGGGGATCAGGAGCACAAGGCACGCCGAGGCTGCCGCAAGGTTTGCAGCTCACATGGGGCTGGTGCTCTCCAGCGGTCTCACCGTGGACGAGGGGCTGGACATGGCGGAGGAGCTGAACGAGGACCCTCACTTCCGCCAGGAGCTCAGCGACTGCCGCAAGATGATGACTGACGGAGAGAGCTTTTCCGGGGCACTGAGGAAAAGCGGGATCTTTTCCGGGATCTACGCGCAGCTCGTGGAGACGGGGAGCCGCACGGGAAACATGGACGAGGCCATGGAAAAGGTGGCCGACCTGTACCAGGACGAGCTGAACACAAGGATCGACAGGAGGATGGCGCGGCTCGAGCCGGCGCTGGTGATCATAGTGTCGGTGATCGTCGGAGGCATACTGATGTCCGTGATGGTGCCGCTAATGAGCATAATGTCGGCGCTGTGATACAGGAAAAAAGTTTTTTCGGGAGAGACAGATGAAGCGTTTCACCAGGACAAAATCAGAAGAGAGGAGAACGAGGACGGCGGTCATCGTGACGGTCCTGTTCTTTTTCGCTGTCCTGGGACTGTTTCTCTACGGCATGGGGCAGGTGGACAGCGGCGCCGTCCGTAACCAGGAGCAGGTCCTGGAAGAGGCGGTGAACAGGGATGTCACGCTGTGCTACGCCCGGGAGGGACGCTACCCCGAAAGCGTGAAGTACTTGGAGGACCACTACGGCCTGACATACGACAAGGATACTTTTTCCGTTAAATACCAGCTCAGGGGCTCGAACATAAGGCCCTATGTGACTGTGATCCGCAAAGGAGCTTCCGGAGACATGAAAGGCCTGGGTGCGTGATGAAAAACAGGATCTTCAGAATAAATATCGTCCTGCCCATCATGCTGTTCTGCCTGTTTGCACTTCTGGCCCTGTGGGTGGCATCGGGGTCGGTGGGAGTCTACAGGTCGCAGCAGGCAAAGCTGCAGGACAATTACTCGTCGAGGATCATATCCGCCTATGTGGGGGAGAAGGTGAGACAGGCTGATCCGGGTTCCGTGTCCATCGGGAACGTCGGGGACAGCCAGGCGCTGGTGATCGCCAAGGACGGCAGCAGGTGGTCCACATATATATACAGATATGATGGAAAGCTGATGGAGCAGTACACGGAGACGGGGAACGCGGTGGATCCCCGGGGCGGGACAGAGATCGCCGAAGCCGGGGAGTTCAGGCTGGAGATGGTGAACGACAGACTGCTGAAGATCACGTACTCGGCCGGGAGCGGCGGCGCGGAGACCGCATTTATGAATTTGTACAGTTAGGCAGGAAGAGGAACAGGAAGACGACCGGACATGGACGACCGCCAGGTGAGAAACAGCAGAAAATTCAACAGGAGGAGCTGGGGGCCAATGCTTATGGAGCTCCTGGTTTCTGTGCTGATTTTCGCCCTGGTGAGCTCCGTGGCGGTGGCTTTTTTTGCCAAGGCAAGCGAGGAGAGCTGGGAGTCCAGGAGGATATCCTGGAGTGCGGACCAGGTGGACAACATGGGAGAGCTTTTCAGGAGCTCCGGGAGCGTTGAAGAATTCCGGGAGGTCCTGTCCTCGCAGTATCAGGAGCTCTCCGTGATGGGGGGCGGCGACGGGTTCGGGAACGCCGCGGACGCACCCTTGAGGGCAGTGATATACTACGACAAGAATTTCAAAGCCCTGGGCCGGGCGGACAGCGGCGGTGCCAGGACGGTGATGAAGGTGACCGCCACCGAGAGTGACGGCATGATGACCGCCCGCGTCCGGATAGAGGACAGGGAGACGGGAAAAAAGATATCGTCCGTCAGATACATGCACTACACAGGATAGCGCGAAAAGTACGGCGGCGAAAGAGAGACGAGAGCGAGGAGAGGTACAGGCCATGGATCCGGGAAAGAAATATAATATTGATACGAATTCCAGACCTGCCGGACAGATCTATTCCATAGGGATCCCGCTGCTCCTGGTGACCTTCATCGCGGTCTGCCTCATCGTTCTGAGCGCCGGTGCCTATGTCACGGCCCGGCAGGACTACAGGGAGGCGAGAGATCAGGGCACCCGCGCCGTGTCCTATCAGGTGGCTGTGAACAGGGCCGAGGAGGCATGTCAGGCCATCGATACAGGTGGCACGCTGCCGGAGAGGACCACTTTTGATCAGGAAAAAGGCGTCATCACGGTGAGGATGAAGTCCGGCAGGAAGCTCGAGGCCGGTGTGAGCCAGAACGGAGGAAAGCACAGGATCGCCTGGATGCGGGAGGTTCCGGCGCCCGGTGGCGGCTCCGGAGACAGATCCGGAAGCAGCTCTGGAAGTGCTGAAGGACAGACTGTGTCCGGCTTCCGGATATCGAAGTGATCCGGCGCGTTGGAAAGGGATAGAAAATGACACAAAGCGTTACAGACATTCTTACCCGGGCAGTACAGGACGGCGCCTCTGATGTCTTCATCGTGGCCGGCATGACCGTCGGATGCAGGATAAGCGGAGAAGTGAAGATGCTGGAAGGGGAGAGGCTCATGCCGGACGACACACGCCGCCTCGTCACGGAGATCTAAGAGCTGGCGGGAGACCGCTCCATGCAGGACTACACCCAGCGGGGAGACGATGACTTTTCCTTTGCCATCCCCGGACTGTCACGTTTCAGGGTCAGTGCCTATAAACAGAGAGGCTCCTATGCCGCGGTGATCAGAGTAATATCCTTCGATCTCCCGGACCCTGCGGAGCTGAACATCCCGGACGAGATCATAGACCTGGGAGACGCCAGGGACGGAATGGTACTGGTGACCGGGCCGGCGGGAAGCGGGAAATCCACCACGCTTGCGTGTATAATAGACCATATAAACAACACCAGAAGTGCCAATATTATCACCCTGGAGGATCCGATAGAATATCTCCACAGCCACAAGAAGGCGATAGTGAGCCAGCGGGAGATGGCCGTGGATTCGGTGAATTATGTAACGGCGCTCAGGGCGACTCTTCGCCAGAGTCCCGACGTGATACTGCTGGGAGAGATGAGGGATTTCGAGACCATCTCGGTGGCCATGACCGCCGCGGAGACAGGGCATTTCCTGCTTTCCACACTCCACACCGTGGGGGCGGCCAACACCATCAACAGGATAATAGACGTTTTCCCGGCGAACCAGCAGCGCCAGGTGGCGGTGCAGATGTCCATGGTTCTTAACGCGGTGGTATCACAGCAGCTGGTGCCAACACTCGATGGGGGCGTGATCCCCGTCTTTGAACTCATGAAGGTGACACCGGCTATCAAGAACATGATAAGAGAGAACAAGATCGCTCAGATCGACGCCGCCATACAGGGCGGCCGTGAGAGCGGGAATCTGACTAATGACGGAGGTTTGTATAAACTGGCCAGCGAGGGTATCATATCCTCAGACGTGGCCGTTCAGTACGCCAGCGATCCCCAGATAATGAAGCATCGACTTGGGAGGTAGTTGAATGGAAGAATTCAAGGCTCGTTTCTTTTCCAAGCTGGAACTGTCGGATGGAGAGGTAACTCTGACGCAGGAGGAAATGCACTCGGACAGGCTGGTCAGGCTGTTCTTTTACCTGATCGCCAACAGAGACAAGGTATGCAGTATCGCCGACATCTCGGATGCCATCTGGGGCATGGAGTCAGACGTGAACATATCGGGAGCTGTGAAGAATCTTGCCTGGCGTCTGAGAAAATTTCTGAAGAACAAGTGGCCTGACGTGGATTTCATATTCACATACAAAGGAAGCTACAAGATCAATCCCGACATCCACATCGTCACCGATTACGACGAGCTGACAGACCTGACAGAGGAGGGGCGCCGTGCCTCGGATCTGAGGGACAAGGTTAGGCTCCTGGAGCAGGCGTTCCAGACTTACAAGGGAAGATTCATGGCCGACTACGATACGGACCACTGGGTGATGAACCTGGCGGCCTACTATCAGAACTACTTCATTTCCGTGGCGAAGGAGCTGGCCGGTCTGTATGAAAGACTGGGAGAATACGAGAATGTGGAGAGGATCGTCAACAGAGCTACCCTGGAAGAGCCTCTGGACGAGGAGTTGTGGGCCATTCTCATCAGATCGCTGGGAGCAGCCGGAAAATTCAGAAAGGCTGAGCAGACGTTCCACTCAACATCCGAGAAGCTCTACGACGCCCTGGGAATAGGCCCGTCGGAGGAGCTGGTGGCGGCCTACGAGAATTCCCTTGACCAGGTCCACGACTATGAGGCGGGGATCGAGACCATCTTGGATCAGCTCAGGGAGTCTGATACTCCGGCAGGTGCCTTTTACTGCGAGTTCGGAGTCTTCAAGAAGATCTACGAGCTCTCCGCCAGAAGGCTCCGCCGCTTCGGGTACCCTATCCACATCGCCCTGGTCGACCTTCACCTGAAGGATGAGAGCAAGGGCGGCCGGGACAATGGGGCTGCGATCGAGAAGGGCATGGACATGCTGCGAGAGAGCATCCTGAGTTCTCTCAGGTCCGGAGATGTGGTGACCAGGTACAGCAGGACTCAGTACGTGATCATGCTCCCGGCGTGCAAGTACGAGACCGGGGAAAAGGTGATGAAGAGAATCTTCGACGATTTCGAGGGCAAGAGGGGAAGCGGCAGGTACAGACACCCTTTTACCTTAAGGGAGATGCCGGGGACGCAGGGGGAAAACATTCCGGTACAGAACCCAATGAGTTCTGACTCCCTTAGAATTTGCGTAGACCACCGCAGCGGCACAGGTGATTTCGGAGGACATGTGACCGGCGCTGCGGTAAAAGACCCTGTTTCGTTCGAGGGTACGGCGGAGTTCTTTTCCGCTGTGAACAGAATTTTAGACGACATGGGCAGGCCTCAGACCAACACCGTTCAGAGGCGATTCCAGGAGAGCTCCAAAGGCTCCGGAACAGATGACGGTCCTGGAAAAGAAAGCTCTTCCAGTCCGGAGGTCAGCGACGTCAGCTGGCAGTACGCTCCGCTCCTGTATCACACCGCAGAGGAGATCATGGACGACAGGGGAGAGCTGGCCACATTCAACATCAGATTCTTTGGCAGAAACAACAGCACCTGGCAGGGGACGATATTCGATGATAAGGGGGATGAGGCGTCGTTCGTCAGCGAGCTGGACATGATGCACAAGGTAAACAGAATGATCATGTGAAGATTTTTCAGATATATGACTCCGCTGAGACATTGCTGTAGTACTATGTAGTAGCGGAAGAATGACATCAGATGAAATGAATTGCGTTGGGACATATACATTCAGGGGGATCGTGACTATGGATTCGTTTGTGATAAATGTGTTGGATAACAGGAACCACACCTGGCAGGGGACTATCACCTGGGTAGAGAGCGACAAGAAGCAGAACTTCCGTAGCGCGCTCGAACTCATAGAGCTCATGGATTCAGTGATCGGCAGAGAGCATCCTGCTTTTGAGACGGATTGCGAGACCGATGGGGAAGTGACAGAATAGGAATATCGGATCATTAGAAGGGCCGTCTCGCGGCGACGCATTTGCGATGCAGATGTGTCGCCGCGAAACGGCCCTTTTAAAATGTTACTGAAGAGCTATTTATCCAGCTTGAGGCTGAGCACGTTTCCGCTGTTGTCCGGAACGTCGACGTATAACGTAGAGTCCGGATAATTGAATGTGACGGATCCGTTCTTTTCGTCATATGACAGGTAGCTGACCTCGTTTCCATCCTCGTCACGGGCGGTGATCCTGCTGAAGTTCACTCCGGAGCCCTTGTCAGAGAGATATACGATTAGCTTTCCGTCCTCGGCTGTGGTATCGGTCATCTGCGGAACGGATGTGTCGCTCACGTCTGCAGCGATGGACTCCTTCACGGAGCCCCTTCCAAGAGACTTTACGGTCACTGTCAACACGCCGTTCTCCCTCGGGAGAAGTGTGTAGGTGTCCTTGTCTTCCTGCATGACGGGCACCGGATCCCCGTTTATAGTGGCGACCACGGACTCTACAGGTAGCACGGAACTCACGTTGAGGGTATAGGCCGGCATGTTGGTGAAAGGACTGACCTTATCGGCCCTTGACAACGTGGCTTTCGGGTCCAGCAGGAGCAGGGGGATCAGCAGCAGGACCAGTGCTGCCGCGGCCACGAGCCATCTGACTGCGTAAGTCTTGCGCCCCCGGTAGATGTCGAATTCCTTGATGAACTCCAGTGGAATGGTGTTCTCTGGAAGCCTCAGCCTGTCCAGCAGATCCGAGAGCATGATGTCCGACTCCTTTTCCCGCATCCTCGGTCGCGGCGAAGGATCTTTTCTTTTTACCACTCTGTTTGACTTGACGCTGGATATTATCTCCCGCTCCAGCCTGCTCAGCGTCTCCGCGGCTTCCTCCGCGGTCTCCACATTCCCAAGAGAGCGGTAGAACAGTATGTAGAGCGCAGAGACGCAGTCCTGCACCACATAGGTGTTCTCCAGCTCGCTGTAGAAATCCCTGTACACCTGATCAGCCGTGAGCGAGTAAAAGGAGGCGAATGCGTTGCTGTCCTTCGCCTTTATCCCCTGGATGAGGCTGCGGGTGTATGATGCGTTCCGCCTGGAACTGAGCTTGCGGAATCTGTTGCTATTCATGGTCCTCGTCGTCCTTACTGCCTGAGAGCGGCGCCGGATGGTTCTTTACGATGTTGTGTATCTCTTCGGTCTCGCGGATGCGCCTGTTGGACAGGGCAATGAGATCCACGATGTCTCTTTCTTTCTCTCCGTCGTTGAATGCCGCACCGATCGTGTATCTGATGTGAGGGCTGGAAGCCTGGCTGTTGTACTGGTCTATCTTATCCGAGATGCGCTGGAGAAAGATCGCCACGTCGTCCCGCGACAGATCCTCGGACATGGCGATGAACCGGTTGCCGCCGTTACGACCCACGAAAAAGCTGTCGAGAGACGCCAGGTTCAGAGTTATGGAAAACCTTTTGAGGGCCTCGTTACCGCCTGCCCTGCCGTATTTTCTGTTTATCTCCTTGATGTTCGTTATCTCAAAGGCTATGCAGGTGAAGGTGGCCGGCAGGGATCTGCCCTCGTACTTGTCCAGCAGGGCGTCGATGCTGTATCTGTTCGCTATCTTTGAGACAGGATCCGAACCCAGGGCTTCCAGCATTTTCTCGTAGGCCTTCTGCTGGTCGGCAAAGAGGGTGAAGTCCACGAAGATGAAGAAAAAGGACACGGCGAGCGTCAGCCACAGCAGCAGAATGGCGCTGCGGTTCCCGCCTCCCATTATGACTACGATTATGATGGACAGAACTGATATCAGCAGGAAGACGAATAGCTGAAGTGTCTTGATCCTGTCGGTCTTCTTCATTAAATACCTCCCTGTGGCAGGGTGCTTATCTGCTCTTGTATGAATGTAAAATGGCGATTTTCGAAAAAAATATCACACGAACGATAAATTTGTTTCGTGATCGACACAATATGAGACGGTCGTGAGACGGGCGTCGGGTATACTCGATGCCAAGAAGGATGATACCAGATACGCTTTGCCTCTGCGGCAACTGCCGTACGTGAATTATATCACCCAATCGTGTATGATTCATATAGGTCGGTGGATAAACTGACGTGCTTCATGACGACGGGAGGTAGATTTCATGGCAGAGAGATTGCAGGACTTTCAGGCGACGGTAAAGGAACAGGAGCCGGGCGGGCAGGTCAGAAAGGCGCTGTCCAGGAGCAGGACACTTGGGCTGGCCGGAGGCGTGATCGCGGTGGTGGTGATCCTGGCCGCTGTGCTTTTTCTCTTTATGGGGATCTCGAGAGTGGACGGGAACTCCATGTATCCTACATACAAAGACGGTGACACGGTGTGGTTCGTAAAGAGCGGGAACAGCTACAGCTGCGGTACCGTAGTTTCAATAAAGATGCCTGGCGGAGACCACTACATCAAGCGGATCGTCGCCGTCCCCGGGGACACCGTGGACATCCGCGACGGAAAGCTGATAGTGAACGGCAAGGCGGTGGATGAGTCCTATGCAAATGGAGAGACCATGAAAGCACCTGACGGGCTGATGGTATACCCATACAAGCTCCCGAAGTCCAAGTATTTCGTTCTGGGAGACAACAGAGAGAACTCTGCGGACTCAAGGACCTTCGGCCCCGTGTCCTCAGCCCAGATCCAGGGCAGGATCGTCGGACAACAGTAATGATAGATTTTTTATAAACAACAACGTACTTCTCCCGCAGCTCAGCAAGAAAGGAACGGAAAGCCATGGTAGAAGCATATTACGAATTTTGCCACCAAACCCTGGGGGTACACATGTACACCATTCCTCTGATAATTGCAGCCGCACTGGCTGTCCTGTTCGGACTCCTTCACTGGAGGAAACAGAACAAGAGGGAGAAGGAGTTCCAGGACGAATTGGAAAAGAAATACAACTCGAATGCGGGCGGTGCCTCAGCGAGCGACCCGTCCCGGACTGCGTAGAGAAGAAGGAGGTGCAGAATGAGTTTCTTGATTGCACACACCCAGGTGAAGTTTGATATCTGGGCCCTGCTGACGCTGGTGGTACTCATCTGCGCAGTAGTGGTGTACATAGTTCGCAAGAGGAAGATGAGCAGTGTGAAGAATGACCTGAAGGATCAGATAGAACAGATAGAAGGTCAGGATGGCGGAAGTGATACTGCTCAGGAAGTTTAGTAAGATCGAGAAGGAGTTAGCACAATGAAGAAGAAAAACGCAAAAAAATGGATGGCGCTTTTTCTGGCGCTGGCCATGGTGGTCACCAGCGGAGTGCTGACCACGGCGCCTGGCCTTCTTGCATCTGAAGAAAACACCTATGAGACCGCGCAGGATCAGTCTCAGGACACCGCGGGGACCACGGGTCAGACTGCAGATGCCCAGGAGCAGACCAGCCAGGAGGCTCAGCTGCCTGAAAATCAGACGGCGCAGAGCAGCGACACATCGTCGCAGGCCTCTGGTCAGTCGGACGGTCAGGCCTCTGACCAGGCAGCTTCCTCTGAAGCAGCGAAGACGGAAGAGCCTTCCATGCCGGCTCAGTCCTTCAGCGGCACAGCCTCCAACGGTGTGACCGTGAAGGTGAGCGCACCTGAGGGTGCACTTCCGTCCGGAAGCACGATGGTGGTAACGGCGGTTTCCGCGAAGACCGCGAAGAGCATCGCCGAGAAGACCGCCTCCGCACAGGTGAAGGACGCCGTGGGCGTAGACATCACATTCAAGGACGCCAATGGAAACGAGATAGAGCCTAAGAAGGCCGTGAGCGTTTCCATGTCACTGGCGAGCAAGCTGGACGGAGACAGCTTCACCGTTTCCCACAAGTCCGACAGCGGAAAGGTGAACGAGGTATCCGCCAGCGCCAGCGCAGGAGGAGCCAGCTTCAGCGAGAGCTCTTTCTCCATCTACGTCATCTCGGGAGAGGGCGAGGAGAACATCCCGGTCGCCACCTACAACTTCCACGATGCTGACGGAAACGTTATCGACACTCAGAACGTCAAGACGGGCGACACCCTGAACAAGCCTTCTTCACCGGAGAAGGACGGATACAAGCTGGTGGGATGGTCCACCACGAAGGGAGCTTCCACCGCCGACTTTGACGGATTCGGAAAAGTCACCGTGGACAAGGAAGAAACGGTGAACGTATACCCTGTTTTCCAGGAAGCTCACTACGTATTCTTCATGGATGGTATAGACGACAGCTCCAGGGTATCCACCACCAAGGAAGGAGTGGAGGGAGACAGGATCAGCACCGCTGACGTGAAGCTGCCTCTGGAGTCCACCAAGAGCGTGACCGGATGGTACACAGACAAGGCCCTCACAAACCCTGTGGGAGACTCTGTGACACTGGGAACAAAGAACATCAAGCTCTACCCTAAGATCGAAGAGGGACATTACCTCCAGTTCGCATCTGGTGAGGGCGCATCGTATATAGCACCGCAGTTCGTGGCGGCAAATCAGGGCACGAAGAAGCCTTCGGATCCTAAGAGGCCTGGATACACCTTCGTTGGCTGGTCTACGGAAAAGGACGCAACTAACGCGAATTTCGACTTCGGCGGCACCATCAGCGAGGACACAACGCTGTACGCGGTTTGGAAAGCGAAGGACGACACCAGCTACACGGTGGTTTACTGGAAGCAGTCCGTTGAAGACAGCAAGGACGCAAAGGACAGCCAGAAGACTTACGAGTACGCCGGTTCTGCCAGTAGGACTGGGACGACCGGAGCAACGGTTTCTCCGAATTACAGTGACAGGAACAAGGATTACACAGGATTCAAGTACAACAGCAGCAAGTCCGAGTCTGTCACCGTATCGGGAGACGGCACAACGATCCTGAACGTGTACTACGACAGAGAGACGCTGACCATCAATTTCTATACAATTCAGAGAGATTGGTGGGGCAGCAGCTGGCAGAAATACAAGACCTTCACAGGCCTTTATGGTCAGACCCTGGCGCAGAACGGTTACACATGGCCGTCTCAGTACAACTGGCATAACCGTTCATGGAACCAGCAGCTTACGTTCCTTGACGCATTCATATTTGATACCCTCGATGAATATGGTACGTCAACGGATATCAGTGTGTACGGAAGAAATCCGAGTGGAACCAGCACAATAAGTCACTACAAGCAGAATCTGGACGGATCATACAGCTATGGTGATCCTGCAAACAGCACTACAACAACTGGCGGTACGTTTTATTTTTCCAACAAGTACAACGGCTTTACGATAAACAGCTACAGTACAAATGGAAAAAATTGGAACGATGCATCCGCTGGTTCCGGTGTAAAGTACGACAGAAACCTGTACGTCCGCTACAGCAGGAACAGCTACACGCTGACCTACTACAACTACAACAAGACGGCCAAGGATGTCAAAGTCCTTTACGAGGCACCTCTCTCCGGATATGCGGATTACGTTCCGGAGAGGCCTGCGGACCTGCCTGACGGATACACGTTCCAGGGCTGGTACAAGGACAAGGAGTGCACCGTACCGTTCGACTTCAACACCACCATGCCGGTGAACGATGTGATGGTATACGCCAAGTGGGCAGCTCCTGAGGTAAACGGTAAAGCATATCTGGCTGTTCACGGAGGAGACTCAGTAGATCTTCAGCTGGAATACGGAGACAAGATAGACGCAAGCCAGCTGCCATCAGTATACGACAGTCAGGGACACCTGGTGCAGACCGGAAGCAGCGAGAAGATCGTGATCCCGGACGGATACGACTGGAAGGGCTGGGCTACTAAGTCCGGAGACAGCTACACGCTGTTCAACTTCAACACCGAGATCTACAGTGACATTGAGCTCTATCCGTTCTACGTAAGCAATGGCAAGTACAAGGTAGAATACAGCGCTGGAGCAGGCACTGGTTCAGTGGAAGACCCTAAACTCTATGCTGAGGGATCTCATGCAGACGTGCAGTACGGATCCGCCATCAAGGCGCCTAAGGGAAAAGTCTTCCTTTACTGGCAGTCAGAGAGCGGCGATGCTTACTACCCTGACGACAAGATCGCTGTAAACGGCACCAACGCCGGGGATGACAAGATCATCACCCTGACCGCCGTTTACGGGAACAAGGCAGACACCGCAAGCCTCACCTACAACTCCAACTATCCTGAAGGCTCCATCGACACGGATGGCAATCAGAAGGTGACCCAGAAGTACAACGGCGGGACAGACCTGACCAACAACACGAAGCTCAAGACTCTGACACTGGAGGAGACCGGCTTCACCGCACCTCTGGGATACGAGTTCACCGGATGGAACACCGAGCCAGGTGGCTCCGGAAAGTCCATAGCAGCAGATGCCGATCCGGCGACGGAGATCCTGGTGGACAACAGCGGAGACAACATCCTCTACGCACAGTGGACGGAAAAGCCTAAGACCGAGATCACCGTAAAGCCTGCCGACGAGAGCAAGACCTACGACGGTACGGCTCTCAAGGCGGACAGCTACGAGATCACCGGAGGGGCCCTCGGAGAAGGAGACAGGATCGTCGCAACATACGGCGGCAGCCAGACCAATGCCGGATCCTCCGACAGCAGCTTTGCATCCTTCAAGATCATGCACGGCAACGTGGACGTTACAGACCTCCTGTACAAGGTGACCAAGGAGACGGGAACCCTCAGGGTAGACCCTAAGGAAGTCACCGTGACGGCGGAGGACAAGTCCAAGGCTTACGGAGAAAAGGATCCTGAGCTCACCGCTAAGGTGGCCGGCGTCCTGAACGACGACAAGATCCAGTACTCCCTCAGCCGTGAGGCCGGTGAAGATGTGGGCACATACGCCATCACACCATCCGGCAGCGAGGAGCAGGGTAACTACACCGTAAAGTTCGCTGATGGAAAACTCACGATCAGCAAGTCCGACAAGCTGACTGTGACCGCCACAGGATATGAAGGCGTATACGACGGAGAGTCCCATGCCGCCAGCGCAGTTGCAAACGTGACTGAGGGCACCACCATCTTTTTCAAGGTGGGCCAGGACGGCGAGTGGACGACTGACGCGCCTTCGATCAAAGACGTAGGAACGAAGACTGTTTATGTAAAGGCTGAGAACAGCAACTACAAGACTGCGGAAGCAGAAGCAGTGACACTCAAGGTTACGAAGAGGCTGGTAACGCTGACCAGCGAGACCGCTTCCAAGGAATACGACGGGACTCCTCTCACCAGGCCTGACGTCACCGTAGGTGGACAGGGCTTTGTGGCAGGAGAAGTATCCGACATAAAGGCCACCGGAAGCCAGACAGAGGCCGGAACCTCCGACAACACCATCTCCTACACCAAGGAAGATGGCTTCAAGGAAGGCAACTACGATATTTCTGAGACTATCGGAACGCTCACAGTCACAAAGAACGCATCCAAGGAGATCGTTCTGACGGCAGCTTCTGGCAGCAAGACCTACGACGGCACGCCGCTGAAGGCTGGAGATGCAACGATTACGGGACTGCCTGATGGCTTCACTGGAGAGGCCGTATCCGGTGGAGAGACCCGCACGAATGCAGGCGTGACTGTTACAAAAGTAAAGTCCTACAAAATCTACAATGCAGACGGCAAGGACGTCACAGACCAGTTCACCAACGTGAAGTACGTAGACGGCAAGCTGACTGTAAATAAGAGATCTGTAACGCTGACCAGTGAGTCCGCGACTAAGGTGTTCGACGGAACGGCGCTCACAAGGCCTGATGTTACTGGACAGGAAGGTTTCGTTTCCGGAGAGGTGACAGGCGTGAAGGCCACCGGATCCATCACAAAGGCCGGATCCGTGATCAACACCATCACATACACCGCCGGAAAGGACTTCAAAGAGAGCAACTACAACATCAAGAAGGACGAGGGTAAACTCACCGTTACCAAGGTGCCAGTTTCTCAGGCCAATGTCGCCGTAACAGCGAACAGCAACAGCTGGGTATACGACGGCAAGAGCCACAGCGATGATGGATACACAGTATCCGGCCTGGACAAGATGCCTGAGGGATTCTCGGTAAAGGCGACTGTCGAAGGTTCTGTAAAGAACGTCAACGACAGCGGCAAAGAGAACAAGATCACTAAGGCCGCCATCATGTACAAGGGCGAGGATGTGACGGACCAGTTCGAGAGCGGAGTCGCGATCAAGAACGGAGTCCTGAATATTACGGCTAAGCCTGTAGTAATCCACAGCGCCAGCGATTCCAAGGTGTACGACGGAAAGCCTCTCACCAACGCCAATGTCACCTTCGATGAAGGAAAGACATTCGTTGAAGGAGAGGTCAAGGCAGAGGCAGTTGGAACAATCACAAAGGTGGGAAGCACCAAGAACACTATCAAGTTGACCGTAGCTGATGGTTACACGCTGGACAACTATTCGATCACAGAGGATCCTGGCACACTCACAGTCACACCGAACAGCGAAGCTGTAACGATAACTGCGAGATCTGCCAGCAAGCCATATGATGGTACAGCACTCACGGCCGGATACGACTGGACGGCACCTGCTGGTTACACGGTAGAAGCGAAGACCAGCGGCTCCATCACAGACGTGGGCAAGGTTGCAAACAAGATCGACTCCTACGTTGTAAGAGACGCCGATGGCAACGACGTTACCGACCAGTTCAGCAACATCAAGACTGCGGACGGAAATCTCGAAGTGACGAAGAGACAGGTGACACTCACATCCGGCAGCGCCACTAAGGAATACGATGGTACAGCCTTGACGAACGGCGAAGTCTCCGGAGGAGACCAGTTCGTTGCAGGAGAGGTGTCAAGCGTAAGGGCGACCGGCTCGATCACTAAGGTGGGCAAGACCGAGAACACCATCGAGTACGATATCAACGACGGATTCAAGGCAGGAAACTACAACATCACCAAGAACCCTGGAACTCTGAAGATCACTGCTAACACCACCGCAGAGATCAAGGTGACTGCTCCGTCAGACACTAAGATGTACGACGGCAAGACCCTCAAGGCAGGCAAGGCTGTTGTAACGGGACTGCCTGACGGCTTCACCGGAACTGCAGACAGCACCGGATCCATCAAGAATGCAGGAACAGTGACGACTTCCGTGGACAAGAGCACTCTGGTGATCAGAGACGCAGACGGAAATGACGTTACCGATCAGTTCTCCAACATCACATACAGAGACGGAAAGCTGACAGTAACAAAGAGGGCTGTTACACTGAAGAGTGAGTCCGCTGTGAAGGTGTTCGACGGAACGGCGCTCACAAGGCCTGACGTAACAGTGGGCGGACAGGGCTTCGTAGGTGGCGAAGTGAAGGACATCAAGGCCACCGGATCCATCACCAAGGCGGGATCTGTGACCAACACTATCACCTACACCGAAAACAGCACGTTTGACAAGGATAACTACGATATTACCAAGAATGAGGGAACACTCACGATCAAGAAGGTACCTTCAGAGAAGGCTAATGTAGTTGTAACAGCCAACAGCAACACCTGGGTATACGATGGCAAGAGCCACAGCGACGATGGTTACACAACTTCCGGCCTGGACAAGATGCCTTCCGGATTCTCAGTAAAGGCAACTGTCGTTGGTTCAGTCAAGAACGTGAAGGGCAGCGGCACTGAGAACAAAGTCACTAAGGCAGCCATCATGTATAACGGCGAGGACGTGACAGACCAGTTCGAGAGCGGAGTGACCGCCGAGAGCGGAACGCTGAGCATAACGGCAAAGCCGGTGGTGATCCAGAGCGCAAGCGACTCCAAGGTGTACGACGGAAAGCCTCTCACCAATTCCAAGGTGACCTTCCAGGATGGAAAGACCTTCGTTGAGGGTGAGGTCAAGGCAGAGGCAGTTGGAACAATCACAAAGGTGGGAAGCACTGCAAACACCATCAAGCTGACGGTAACAGATGGCTACACTCTGAAAAACTATGACATTCAGATGTCAGAAGGCACCCTCACAGTAACCAGGAACAGCGAAGCTGTTACGGTAACTGCGAGATCTGCCAGCAAGCCGTACGACGGAACGGCACTGACGGCAGAATACGACTGGACTGCACCTGCAGGATACACTGTAGAGGCGAAGACCAGCGGCTCCATCACAGACGTTGGTAAGTCTGTAAACAAGATCGAATCCTATGTTGTTAGAGACGCCAACGGCAACGATGTCACCGACCAGTTCAGCAACATCAAGACCTCGGACGGTACTCTCGAGGTGACGAAGAGACAGGTGATCCTCAGCAGCGGATCTGACTCGAGAGAGTACGACGGAACGGCTCTCACGAAGCCTGGTGTTACGATAGGCGGACAGGGATTTGTAAACGGAGAGGTCTCCAACATCAGGGCGACCGGATCCATCACCAAGGTGGGCAAGGCTGAGAACACCATCGAGTACGATACAAACGATGGATTCAAGGCAGGAAACTACCAGATAACAGAAAATCCTGGAACTCTGGAGATCACTGCTAACACGACTGCCGCCATAAAGGTGACAGCCGCATCGGATACCAAGGTATACGACGGCAAGGCCCTCAAGGCGGGTGCAGCGACCGTTACTGGACTGCCTGACGGATTCACCGGAACGGCGGACAGCAAGGGCTCCATCAGGGATGCAGGAACCGTCGCAACTACCGTGGACGAGAGCACCCTGGTGATCAGGGATGCAGCCGGCAATGACGTCACCGATCAGTTCTCCAACATCACTTACAAGAATGGCGAGCTGAAGGTAACGAAGAGAAACGTAACGCTTAAGAGTGAATCCGCAACGAGAGCGTACAACGGAAGCGCACTCACGAGACCTGACGTGGAAGTTGGCGGACAGGGCTTCGTAGATGGTGAGGTGAAGGACATCAAGGCTACCGGATCCATTACAAAGGTCGGAACGGTAAAGAACCTGATCACATTCGCCGCCGGAGATAACTTCAACAAGGAAAACTACAACATCAAGAAAGATGAGGGTGATCTCACTATAACTCAGGTCCCTGTATCCACGGCTGACGTGGCTGTGACGGCAAACAGCCATACCTGGGTATACGACGGCAAGAGCCACAGCGACGACGGTTACACCGTATCCGGCCTGGACAAGATGCCGGCGGGATTCTCTGTAAAGGCGACTGTAGTTGGTTCAGTCAAGAACGTGGGGGACAGCGGCACAGAAAACAAGATCACTAAGGCCGCCATCATGTACAAGGGCGAGGATGTGACAGACCAGTTCGAGAGCGGAGTTGCGATCAAGAACGGAGTTCTGAACATCACGAAGAAGCCGGTGGTGATCCAGAGCGCAAGCGACTCCAAGGTGTACGACGGTAAGCCTCTCACCAACTCCAAGGTTTACTTCCAGGATGGAAAGGCCTTCGTCGAGGGTGAGGTCAAGGCAGAGGGTACCGGCTCGATCACAAAGGCCGGAAGCATTGATAACCCTATCAAGTACACCGTCAATGACGGATACACTCTGGACAACTACGACATCGAGGAGAGCTTCGGTACACTCACAGTCACGAAGAACAGCGAAGCTGTAACAGTAACTGCAAGGTCTGCAGACAAGCCATACGACGGCACCGCGCTGACGGCCGGATACGACTGGACGGCACCTGCAGGATACACTGTAGAGGCGAATACCATCGGCTCCATCACAGACGTTGGTAAGACCGCGAACAAGATCGACTCCTATGTGGTCAGAGATGCAGACGGCAACGACGTTACCGACCAGTTCGATAACATCAAGACCGCGGACGGAACTCTCGAAGTTACGAAGAGACAGGTAGTCCTCACATCTGGCAGTGCCACTAAGGAGTACGACGGAAAGGCCTTGACCAATAGCGAAGTCACTGGAGGAGACCAGTTCGTCGCAGGAGAGGTGTCCAACATCAGAGCTACCGGCTCCATCACCGGAGTTGGCAAGGTGAAGAACACCATCAAGTACGATACGAACGATGGATTCAAGGCTGGAAACTACCAGATAACAGAAAACCCTGGAACGCTGGAGATCACGGCGAACACTTCGGCAAAGATCAAGGTGACCGCAGCCTCCGGCTCCAAGAAGTACGACGGAACGCCTCTGACGGCCGGTGCAGCCACAGTAACCGGACTGCCGGCAGGATTCACGGGGGCAGCGGACAGCACGGGATCCATCAAGGATGTCGGATCGCTCAAGACCGCAGTGGACAAGAGCTCGCTGGTGATAAGCGACGGTGACGGAAAAGATGTGACGGCATACTTCGCCAGCATCGAATATGCAGCAGGAGAGCTGAGGATCGATCCTAGATCGGTGACCCTCACATCCGGAAGCGCCAGCAAGCCGTTCGACAGAACGCCGCTCACCAACAGCGACATGACCGTCGGCGGAGACGGATTTGCGGCAGGCGAGGGTGCATCGTACACCTTCACCGGAAGCCAGACAGAGCAGGGCGAGAGTGACAACACCTTCGATTACACCCTGAACGATGGGACTAAGAGCAACAACTACAGCATCGAGGTGAACTACGGAAAGCTGACGGTAACAGCTCCGATACTGTACACCGCTACTATCCACTACACAGATGCCAACGGAAACACCCTGGCACCTGACTACATCGGACAGTATATGGTTGGAGACAGCTTCAGCATCACATCCCCGGCAGTGTCCGGTTACACTCCTAGAGAGGCATATGTGACCATGGCAAGCATGCCGGAGAGAAACGTAGAGGTGACCGTAGTTTACGACAGGAACCCGGATGTAACACCTGTTACTCCTGTGGTGCCGCCGGTAACTCCTCCGGTAAGACCTGGATTCAATCCTGGAACAGGAATAACCACTGGAGGTGCGGCGATCGTAGCAGGACCGAGCGGAGACACGCTCACTGACCTGGGTGACGTTAAGACACCAAAGGCCAACAGGATGCTTCACGAGAAGTGCAACATCCTGCCATTCCTGTTCATGCTCCTGACCATGATCGTGGTGATCGCGTACACGCATTCCATGAAGAAGGATCAGGAGGAGATCTTCGAACTCACAGAGGATCTGGAGGAAAAGAAGAGACTCTGATCTGAGGTATCAGAGATAGCGGACAAAGGACAGATATCAGGGAGATTTTAAGGAAAAGGGTGCCTGAGGGCGCCCTTTTCCAGTGGCCGCGAATGTGGGATAATAAGGCCGGAACATTGAGCTCAGAAGTGCAGTGAATCAGGAAAATAGCAGGAGGTTTGCGATGGGCAAGGTGAGGTCCATATCTATGAACGAGCAGGCGCTGGCTTATATGAAGCGTCTGGGACTGAGAGACGTGGTGCTGGACGTGATAAAGTTCACCAGCTGATGCGCCCCTCCGAAACTGGAGATATCAGTAGGTTTTGCTGATAAGGGAATGTCGGAAGATGAGGCTCTGGAACTGTACCGGAGCAAAGGATATGAGTGCGTAAGGGGCCCGGTGGGGATGGTTTTCTGGCCATCGAAGGGCGTGATCACCGACGGGGATATCAAGGTGGATTACGAGGAAAAACCGTGGCTCAGCACCTTTGTGGTGAAGGGTATCCGTCCGAAGGTCAGGAAGAACCAGGCAAGGGATTACACGAACGAGATGAAGGCCATACTTCAGCTGGCAACCAGGAACGGGCGCATCACCAGCCGTGAAGCGGGGAAGATGTGCCGCCTGACTCCTGAGCAGACCTCGAAGCTGATGAGGAGGATCGTCCTTGGAGGCTTCCTGGAAAAACACGGGAACGGCCGCGGCACCTGGTATTCGCCTACGGGGAAGAGACCGTAGTTACATAGGGCAACAGGCCATCAGAGCGGGGCGCTGCGCGCGGTAGCCCCGCTTTTTGAATAAAAAAGGGCTTGCGCTGTGGTACAAACGAGGGTATACTCAAGTCGTGAAGTGACAACGCATAGACGCAAGAGAGTTGTCACCGAAACACCCCTGTAATGCAAGCGTAATTCAATAAGATTACGGCGGCACATTATCCATGCCTTTGATGGCCGTCATAATATCCCGCGTGCTATGCACAGCAGAACGTCCGGAGTCGTCAGGCCCCGGACGTTCTGTTTTTTGTACAAAAAACCTAGACCACAGTTTAAAATATGGTATTGAACACATAATGCAACTGGCTATAATAATATGTAATCGCAAAACAGGCCGCGCGGTCGACAGCAGGTACATCTGTAAAGCCCTTGTAAAATGTGGTTTTTTTAACAATAGATCGAAGCCCGGTCGACTGGCGGTCTATACAAACTTCAAGGATGTTTCCGGCACCATGCCGAGGTCTGATAAAGCATGAGATTCATAGAAATAAACATAGATACAAGTCAGGAAAAGCTGGATGAGCTGACCGACAGCCTCGTCCAGGCGGGATGGGGAGTTATGGACATAAGAGATCCCGCCATGTCCAGAGCCATGTCAGAGGATCTCAGGAACGCTGAGTACTGGGATTCCCCCGACCTGGAGAGACAGCTGGCCCAGACGCCCGGGGCAGCCCTGTATTTTGAGGACACACCTTCGGGAGAAGAAGAGGCGGAAGCCCTTCAGGATCTCCTGGAAAAGTGGAACAGCGACAGTCCGGACTCCGGCGACTGTCCGGCAGGCAGTGGGCTTGCAGGATGTCTGCAGGTCTCCAGGACCGTCGTGGACGATGAGGATTGGAAAAACAAATGGAAGGTGGGCCTGAAGCCAGTGGCGGTGAGCGGACACATCACCGTATCCCCGACCTGGATCGACTATGAGCCGGGAGACGGCGAGCAGGTGATGTGGATCGAGCCTGGCATGGCCTTTGGAACAGGCACCCACGAGACCACCAGCCTCTGTGCGGAGCTCCTGGATCACTACATCTCGGCGTCCGAAGATCCTGAGAAAATAAAGGTCATGGATGTTGGATGCGGTACGGGTATCCTGTCGATCATGGCAAGGTTTCTTGGCGCCGGAGATGTGCTGGGAATAGACATAGACCCGGAAGCAGTGCGGACGGCCAGAGAGAACGTGGCGAAAAACCTTGATCCAGAAGGATCCGGCAGCGCCCCTGGTATCGAGATCCGAGAGGGCGACCTCACCAGAGGCGTGAGTTATCAGGCTGATATCATAGTGGCCAATCTTCTGGCGCCTCTGATCGAGGCGCTGACTCCCGACGCAGCAGCGCATCTGAACTGTGGCGGCGTCTACATAGTTTCCGGCGTGCTGGTCTCCCAGGAAAAAGAGGTGATGGAGGCTCTGGAGAAGAGCGGTTTCACCGTGGAAAGGATCAGAGAGAAGGATCAGTGGTGTGCCATGGCTGCCAGGCTGAACAATTAAAGGAAAATAAAAAGGTCATATGTGAGGGGTGTTGAAATGAAGACAGGATATGTAAACGGGATACTTCTGGACGGAACGGAGAATATGGTCCCTCAGAAGGACAAGATGGTGATCACAGAGGGGTCGAAGATCATCAGTGTAGAATACAAAGACAAGGCCATCGCCGACGGAACATACAGAGAATGTCAGATCGTGGATCTTAACGGGGCGTATATCATGCCGGGGCTGATCAACATGCACACTCATCTGGCATCCTCGGGGAAACCTCTTAAAGCGAGGAGCAAGAAGGACATAAAGAAGATAACTTCTCTGATGTCCTCAAACCCGCTCACCAGAAGATACGCAATGGGGCAGTTCCAGAAAAATGCCGAGACCGAGCTGGTCAGCGGCGTCACCACCGTGAGGTCCATGGGAGGGCTTTCGGATCTGGAGACGACCCTGAGAAATGACATTGCAACTGGAAAGGTCGAGGGGCCGAGGATCCTCACCTGCAACATGGCCATATCTGTGCCGGGAGGCCACATGGCGGGTTCGCTGGCATATGAGGCCACAAGTCCTGAAGAGGCGGCGTCTTTTGTGAGAAAGCTGGTGTCTCAGGGAGTGGATCTGATCAAGCTCATGGTCACAGGCGGAGTCCTGGACGCAGACGAAGAGGGCGAGCCTGGAGCTCTGAAAATGTCCCCGGACATCATCAAGGCGGCCTGCGATGAGGCACACCGTCTTGGATATAAGGTGTCGGCCCATTGTGAGAGTCCGGCAGGTGTCAAGGAGGCGCTCCGAAACGGTGTCGACTACATCGAACACGGAGCGAAGCCGGACCAGGAGATGATGGACCTTTTCAAGGAAAAAGGAGCCGCTCTCATCTGCACCATCTCGCCGACGATACCGTATGTTTTCGGAGACCCGAAGATAACCGGTTTCACAGAAATGGAGCAGAACAACTGCAGGACCGTGCTTGACGGCATCATCAGCTGCGCCAGGGCATGCCTGGAAGAGGGCATTCCGGTCGGGCTGGGCACCGACTCCGGAACGAGCTTCACGACCCACTACGACATGTGGAGAGAGCTGGCGTACTTCAGCTACTACTGCGGGGTGTCCAGGAATTTTGCGCTCCATACCGCGACCCAGGTCAACGCCGGGATCGCCGGACTCGGCCAGGTCACCGGCACCATAGAGCCGGGCAAGGCCGCTGACATGATAATGACCGAGGGAAATCCACTGAACGACCTGGAGGCCCTGAGGGGAATGTACATGGTGGTGGTCAGAGGAAAGCTGATCAGGGAGCCGCTGCTGGACAAGGTCGATCAGATAGACAAGCTGGTGGACAGGGCCAGCGTGGACGTGCGGAAAAACACGGAGGATCACGAGGAGCTGGAGAAGATCCTCGAGAATGAGGACATTGACGAGAACGCCAGGAGAGAGATTTTAGACAGGAGATAGAGACAAAATGCCAATCAAAGTACCTAACAATCTGCCGGCCATAGACATATTGACGAGAGAAAACGTTTTCGTGATGACGGACACACGGGCCATGACCCAGGACATCCGTCCGCTGAAAATACTGCTCCTGAATCTCATGCCGACCAAGATCGCCACAGAGACACAGCTCACCAGACTGCTGGGAAACACCCCGCTCCAGATCGAGCTGGAGCTCCTCCAGACCGCCACCCACAAGGCCAGCCACACCTCCGAGGAGCACATGATCTCCTTTTACAAGACCTTCGACCAGGTGAGAGAAAACAACTACGACGGGATGATAATCACTGGTGCACCGGTGGAGCTCATGGATTTTGAAGAGGTCGACTACTGGGACGAGCTGTGCGAGATCATGGAGTGGACCAAGTCCCACGTCCACAGCACATTCCACATCTGCTGGGGCGCCCAGGCGGGGCTTTACTACCACTACGGCATCCACAAGCACCTGCTGCCGAAGAAGCTCTCCGGCGTCTACAAGCACCACCTGGACTACAAGAAGGGGATGCTTTTCCGGGGCTTCGACGACGAGTTCTACGTGCCCCACTCCAGGAACACCACCGTATACAGAGAAGACATCGAGGCTATCCCGGAGCTTAAGATCCTCTGCAGCTCCGACGAGGCCGGTGTATTCTGCGTGAAGAGCGAGGACGACAGGCAGATTTTCGTCACCGGCCACTCCGAGTACGACGGCGACACCCTCAAGAACGAATACGAGAGAGACGTCAAGGCCGGCCTGGATCCCGACGTTCCGGAACACTACTTCCCGGACGACGATCCGACGAAGGAGCCTGTGGTGAACTGGCGTTCCTGTGCCAACCTGATCTACTCCAACTGGCTGAACTACTTCGTCTACCAGTCCACCCCGTACGACATACACGCTATCCAGAACGAGGAGCTGGCACCGGTGCTACAGAGGAAAAGCAGCCTCACCGCCGCGAAGTTCGGCGGCACGTCGCTGGCGGACGCTGAGCAGTTCCGCAAAGTGCGTGACATCATAAAGTCGGATCCCGCACGCAAGTACGTGGTGGTCTCCGCCCCGGGCAAGCGCTGCGATGACGATGAAAAGATAACGGACCTCCTGATCCGCGCTGCAAAGGCTCCGGCAGGAGAGGAAGGCAGAGAAGAGAGAGACAGGCTCCTGGCCCAGGTGGAGAAGCGTATCCACGACATAGCGGATATCGTGGCTCCGGAGATGGACGTGGAAAAGATCTTCGTGGAGATCAGGGAAAAGGCGGATTCCCTGGAGGGTTGCGCTCTCAGGGACTATCTGGCCAGCAGGGGTGAGTATCTGTCGGCAAGGATGCTTGCGGAGTACACAGGGTGGACCTTCATGGACCCAGCCGGGATGATCCGCTTCGACGACGAGGGCAGGCTGGACAGGACCGCCACGAGGGCGCTGCTGTCCTCGAAGCTGCGGAACGTGGAAAACGTGGTGATCCCCGGGTTCTACGGAGCAAAGGAAGACGGGACGATAGTCACCTTTTCCAGGGGAGGCTCCGACATCACGGGAGCGCTGGTCGCCTCCGCGGTCAAGGCGGATGTTTACGAAAACTGGACGGACGTTCCGGGGATGCTCATGGCCGACCCTCGCATCGTGAAGGATCCTCTCACGGTCCCTGTGATCAACTACAAGGAGCTGCGGGAGCTGGCTTTGAGGGGAGCGAACGTGCTCCACGAGGATGCGGTCGCCCCTGTGCGGAGGACCGGTATCCCGATAAACATCAGAAGCACTGAGCAGCCGGAGCTCAACGGTACGCTCATAGTGCAGAACGCGGACTTTTACGATTCCGTGCTGGATATTTCAGGCATTTCCGGCAGCAAGGGATACGCTTCCATCGCCATCGACAAGGAAGGCATCGGAAGGTCCTCCGGTGCTCACCAGGCGCTGATGGATCTGCTGGGATCCAGGGGCATCCAGGTGGCCGGAGAGCAGATCACCACGGATTCCATATCCATCGAGGTGGAGGCGAGGCCTCTGCGCGATGAGATAGAGGAGATCTCCAGGGAGATCCAGCATGTGGTGGACGCGGACGACGTGACCATTTCCTCCGGGCTGGCGACCATTGCGGTGGTGGGCCGGAACATGGCGGACAAGTCCAGCGTGGCGGTGAAGGTGTTTGAAGCCCTCGCCAACGAGCACATAAGTACCAGATTCGTTGACCACAGCGCCGACAGCATCAGCATCCAGCTGGGCGTCAGCGAAAGCGATTACAAGAAGGCCATCAGGACGATATACAGGCAGTTCAGCCTCATCCGCTGATGAGTGCGGTGGTGGATCGCACGAGAGGGAATAATGAAATGGTTAAGAGAAACGAGATAGAAAAGGGGCGCAAGGAAAACAGCGCGGTGAAAGAGCGGATCATCAACGTTGCGTGGGATCTGTTTTCGGAGAAGGGCTTCGAGGCCACGACCCTGAACGACATCCTGGAAGCTGCGGGCATTGCGAAAGGGACTTTTTACTACTACTTCAGGGGGAAGGACAGCCTGCTCACGACCCTTTCCGTGGTGCTGGACAATTACTATGCAGAGCTTGACAAGGAGCTCAGGGACGAGGACAACGCCTACGACAAACTGATGTACCTGAACTACAAGGTCCACACGATGATAGGAGAGAAGATCGATCCGAATCTGATGGCGAACCTGTACTCCGCCCAGCTTCTCCACGAGGATAAGGGATACCTTCTGGACAGGAACAGGTATTATTTCAGGCTCATCACGAAGATAATCGACGAGGGCCAGAAGAGGGGGGAGATCATCCGGAACAAGTCCGTGGACGAGATAGTCCGGATATACAGCCTCTGCGAGAGGGCGCTCATCACCGACTGGTGCATGAACAACGGGGACTACGATCTGGGCGCATTCAGCAAGGAATACATGCCGATGTTCTTCGCTCAGTTCAAGGCATAGCGACGGCGTGCGGAGCCGGATAACGACATTGATGAGACCTTCACCGCAGCGTTTTGCGGGAAATATTCGATGATACGATAGAGTTTGACTGTGAGGCCAGACCCTGCTGAGAAAGCGGGATCTGGTTCTTTTTGTGTTTTACTATTGACAATTTTATAACATTTAATATAATGAACTTAAGTTTAGACCACGGTCTAACTGAGCCGCCGGACATCCATGAGCAGGACGGGTGCCGGGGCCGGAAGATCCCGCAGATTCAAAGGAGACTGGAATGCATTACATCACCAACATCCAGAAGTTCTCCATACACGATGGAGACGGAATAAGGACCACCGTTTTCTTCAAGGGCTGCAAGCTCCGCTGCCAGTGGTGCCACAATCCGGAGACCCAGAATTTCAAGCCGGAGATCCAGTACGACAGTGACAAGTGCACGGGCTGCGGCCGATGTGTCAATGCCTGCCCGAATGGAGCCCTTTCATTCTCACAGGCGGCTCCGGGGGAAGCTCCCACTGTGGTGACGGACCAGTCAAAGTGTCAGCTCTGCGGCCGGTGCGTAGACGTCTGTCCACAGTGCGCAAGGGACATCATCGGAAAAGAATATTCGGTGCCATCCCTTGTAAAAGAGATAATGAAGGATCGTATGTTCTACGAGGATTCAGGAGGGGGAGTGACTCTTTCCGGGGGAGAGGTCATGGCGATGGACAGGGACTATCTTGTCAGACTCTGCCAGGCTCTTCACCGCCAGGGTATCGACATAACGATAGACACCTGCGGAGAGGCCCCGTGGGAGACTTACGAGGCCATCATCCCGTATGTACACACCTGGCTCTACGACATCAAGACGCTCGATGATGGACTGCACCGGAAATACATAGGAGCTGGCAACCAGCTCATTCTGGACAATCTTAAGAAGCTCGCCGCAGCCGGTGAGAGGATCTACATCCGGATCCCGGTGGTGAAGGAAGTGAATGGAACAGAGGAGAGTATGAGAGACGTCATACGGTTCCTGGGAGAAAATCACATCGCCCCTCCTCAGATAAACCTGCTGCCCTACCACGACACGGGCAAATCAAAATACCCGCGTCTCGGGCGCGAATACGAAGCCGAAAATCTGCACGCTCCGGACAATGAGGAGATGCAGTCATTTGTAAAAATGTTCAACGAAGCCGGATACGGCAATGTTAAAATCGGAGGTTAACATGGCAGAGGAAAGAGGAATGAACCAGAGGATCAAGAACCTGCGCAAGATCAGCACCGAGACTCAGCCGAGCGTGGATCTTGAGAGAGCGAAGATCGAGACGGACTTTTACAAGGAAAACGAAGGAAAGTATTCCGTCCCTGTGATGAGGGCGATGTTCTTCAAGAAGTACATGGAGGAAAAGACCCTGTACCTTGGGGACGACGAGCTGATCGTTGGAGAGAAGGGATCGAGGCCACAGGCGTGTCCGACATTTCCTGAGATCTGCACCCACACAGTAGAGGACATGGAGATCATGAACGCCAGAGATCTGGTTTCCTTCTCCGTAACCCTTGAAGACATCGAGCTGGAGAGAGAAGAAATCATACCTTTCTGGAAGGGCAAGTCCACCAGAGAACATCTGCTGGAGAGGATGACACCGGAGTGGAAAGAGTGCTACGCCGAGGGTATCTGGACCGAGTTCATGGAGCAGAGAGGACCTGGCCACACATGCGGTGGCAAGAACGTCTTCATCAAGGGCTTTGAGGATTACAAGAAGGAGATCCAGGAGGCTCTCGACGCTCTTGATTTCCTCAACGATCCTGAGGCATACGAAAAGGCAGAAGAGCTGAAGGCCATGGCCATCGACTGCGACGCCATCTGCATACTGGGCGAGAGATACAGGAAGCTGGCCCTCGAGAAGGCTGCGGAGGAAAAGAATCCGCAGAGGAAAAAAGAACTCGAGCAGATCGCGGAGAACTGCGCAGTAGTTCCTGCACACAAGCCACAGACCTACTGGCAGGCGCTGCAGCACTACTGGTTCGTACACCTGGGCGTGACGACAGAGCTGAACCCTTGGGACGCTTTTTCACCGGGAAGACTGGACCAGCACCTCTACCCTTACTATGAGGCCGACACTGAGGCGGGACTGCTGGATGACTATCACGCACTGGAGCTCCTGGAGTGCCTGTGGGTGAAGTTCTACAACCAGCCTGCACCTGTCAAGGTAGGCGTCACCCTGAAGGAGAGCGGAACGTACACAGACTTTGCCAATATCAACACTGGTGGTATCAAGGAGGACGGCTCTGACGGAGTCAACGCCGTGAGCTACCTGATCCTGGACTGCATGGACGAGCTGAAGCTGGTACAGCCGAACTCGAACGTCCAGATCTCAAAGAAGACTCCGACGAGATTCCTCAAGAGGGCGCTGGAGATCTCCAGAAAGGGATGGGGCCAGCCTGCATTCTACAACACAGACGAGATCGTACAGGAGCTCCTGAACGCAGGAAAGAGCCTGCTGGACGCAAGGCAGGGCGGTTCCTCCGGATGTGTTGAGACCGGTTCCTGGGGCAACGAGGCGTACATCCTGACGGGATACATGAACATCCCTAAGATCCTCCAGATGACTCTTTACGATGGATTCGATACGTATTCAGGAAAGCAGCTGGGACTGCACCTCGGAAACGCCGAGGACTTCAAGTCATATGATGAGCTGTTCGACGCCTTCAGCAAGCAGCTTAACTACTTCGTAGACCTGAAGGTGAGAGGAAACAACGTAATTGAAAACATCTTTGCAAAGGAGATGCCTGCTCCGTTCCTGAGCATCGTCACCAACGACTGCATAAGCAAGGGCAAGGACTACAACGCCGGCGGAGCGAGATACAACACGAGGTACATCCAGGGCGTGGGCATCGGAACTGTCACCGACATGATGACGGCCATCAAGTACAACGTTTTCGAGAAAAAGAAGTTCACGATGGCCGAGCTGAAGAAGGCGATGGAAGACAATTTCCAGGGCCACGAGGACATCTTCAGCATGGTACACGACAAGACGCCTAAATACGGAAACGACGACGACTACGCCGATGACGTGATGCAGAGCATCTTCACCCTTTACAGAGACACCATCACTGATCGTCCGACCGTTTGCGGAGGAAAATACAGGGTAGACATGCTGCCTACTACCTGCCACGTTTACTTCGGAGACGTGCTTCTGGCCACACCTAACGGGCGCCTGGCACACGTTCCGGTATCCGAGGGCATCTCTCCGGAAAAGTCCGCCGATGTGAACGGACCTACGGCGGTCATCAAGTCCTGTGCAAAGATGGATCACATCTCCACAGGAGGGACTCTGCTGAACCAGAAGTTCACCCCATCCGTCGTAAAGGGCGAGAAGGGACTGGACAACATGGCATCACTGGTTCGTTCCTACTTCGCCATGGACGGACACCACATCCAGTTCAACGTCATCGACAAGCAGACCCTGCTGGAGGCTCAGAAGCACCCTGAGGACTACAAGGACCTGATCGTCCGCGTGGCCGGATACTCAGACTACTTCAGGAACCTTGACAAGGCCCTGCAGGACGAGATCATCAACAGGACAGAACAGTCCTTTGATTGATACCCTTTTCTACAAAACCAGAGGGAGCCGGATTGAAACCGGCTCCTTTTGGTGGTATAATGATACCGAAGTTTAGACCACGGTCTAATACATAGCGTATCGGATATCTTAATTCATTTCAGATGATCGAAAACAAGGAGAGTAGCAATGAAGCTAGGATTTATCGGCTGCGGTGTAATGGCGAACGCCATGATGGGCGGTATCATCAAGAACGGACTTTACAAGCCTGAGGACATCTGGGGAGCAGATCCTTTTCAGGGCAGCAGGGATAAGACGAAGGCTGCCAACGGCATCAACGTCACAGACAGCAACGTCGAGGTAGTTGAGAACTGTGAGACAGTTTTTCTGACAGTGAAGCCTCAGTATTACGAGAGCGTCATCGCCAGCATCAGGGACGCCATCAGAGAGGATCAGCTGATCATCAGCATCGGAGCCGGAAGAACACTGGATTACATTGCTGAGCAGTTCGGAGACAAGAAGGTCAAGGTGGTCAGGGTCATGCCTAACACACCTGCACAGGTCGGAGCCGGAATGGCTGCTGCATGCCCTAACCAGTACGTAACAGAGGATGAGATGGCAAGGGCTCTGGAGATCCTGAGGGCATTCGGAAAAGCAGAACAGGTACCTGAGAACCTCTTCGACGTCGTTACGGGCGTCAGCGGATCCGGTCCTGCATATGTGTTCATGTTCATCGAGGCCATGGCAGATGCCGGCGTTGTGGGCGGAATGCAGAGAGCGATGGCCTACGAGTTTGCCGCTCAGACGGTGTATGGAGCAGCCAAGATGGTCATGGAGACAGGGAAGCACCCTGGCGAGCTGAAGGACATGGTAAGCTCACCTGCGGGGACCACCATTGCAGCGGTGAGAGAGCTGGAGCTCAACGGTTTCAGAAGCGCTGTGATCGAGGGCGTGAACGCAGCCACGGACAAGTCCATCGAGATGCAGAGCGCAAAATAACCGCGCATGACAGACGCAAACAAGTTCATACCACATAATTACCTGCGGAAAAGGCGCCGGAGGCGGAGCATTCCTAGCTTCGTCCCGGCGCCTTTTCCTGTTTTCATCCGTGTGATGTTCTGTTATTTCTGCCAGATCACTGCTGCATTGCTCAGTCACTGCAGGCGGTCTGGTCTTTGCCTCTGTTTTTTGCAATGTACATGGCATTGTCGGCCTTGTTGATCATCTTCTGCAGGTCTTCGGTGGCGGTGGTGTACCCGATCGAAGCGGAAATGCTTATTTCTGTTCCGTCCTCCAGTGTGACCCGGGTGCTCCGTATTTCGTCCAGGAGGGCCGACACCACGGATGGTATGTCTTCGCCTCCGTCATTTACGTCATTTCCGTCGTTTCCGCCGTTTACGAGTCCCACGAATTCATCTCCTCCATATCGATAGAATGAGATAGACCACTTGAGCCCGAAGTTCAGGAGTGCTGTTCCCAGGGCCTGCAGACACTTGTCACCTGCAGCATGACCGTATCTGTCGTTGGTGACCTTGAAATTGTCGAGGTCCAGCAGGATGGCCGCGGTCACGGGAGGAGCGCTCCCGTTTTCTATATCGGTCATGACGTCGTACAGGCTGAGGCGGCTGTAGAGACCCGTGAGAAAATCATATCGCCTGTCGTGATCTGCCTTTGAATACATCGACATAGCCATCTCCACCTGACGCTGGAGCTGTTCTTTCTCCTGGCGGATGTGAAGACGATCTATCTCCAGCTCCTCGATGTGCTTTTTCTCCTGTGATATATCCACACCGTACAAGATGCTCTCCAGGTGGCCGTTCGAAGGGTTTTCGATCAGCCTTGTGGTTATCCTGGACCAGCGGATGGACAGGTCGTCGTAATAGGATAATGTCTCCAGTATTATCTGGCGTTTGCCCTCGGACCACGTATCGAGCTGTGCCTGGCGGCAGAAGGTCTGGAAAAAGCTTTCCTGTCCGTCGGCAGATGGCACGAAGGACGCGATCTGATGGATGAGTGCGTCCACGTTCTCCAGATCCTGCATCTTCCTTGCGTTCTCCGCATGTCCACCGGAGCTCAGCCACCTGTCTGCGGTTAGGTCCATGTGGAAGACTCCCTGGCCTTCAGGGATGGTCTCCAGGATATCTCTGATCTGGCTGGCGTAGCGCCGCTGGTCGTTCATGAGGCCGGTAACATCCCTGCCGTATTCCATGAAGACCTTTTTACCGTTCCATTCCGCATAGCGGGCCTTGAGCCGGAAGACGTGCTCTCCGTCGTCTGTCTCTATCTCCTTTTCCTTCGCATCCCCCATCTTCCTCATAGGACAGTGGCCGCACGGCGCGCACAGCCCGAGCATGTACTGATAGCATTTCTCGCCCTGATAAGGCTTATCCGGATGTCCGGAGATATCAAGGGTCATCTGGTTGGCGTAGACCATGGTGTAGTCTTCGGGATGACATACCTGGATGAACTGGCCTGAGTGATCTATCAGATCGATGAGATTGCCGATATCCACGTTCTTTTCGATATGTTCTGACGGAATGCATTCCTCCCTGGAAATGCTATTCTGGTGAGACGACAGAAAACGGATGAAGTTTTCTTCGCTCATCGGCATGGAATAGTAATACCCCTGCACGAAGTCGCAGTGGTTTTTCTTTAAAAAGTCGCTCTGCTCCCTTGTCTCAACGCCTTCAGCAACTGTGGCGAGGCCTGTCCTGTGACACATGGTGATCATGGATGAGATCACGGAGCGTGTGGTCGGCTGTGTCTCTATCTTCTGAATAAATGACTTGTCGATCTTGACTACGTCCAGTGGATAGTTGCCGATCATCCCAAGTGCAGAATAGCCCGTTCCGAAATCGTCCAGCAGTATCCTCGATCCGTTCTTTCTGAATTGAGAAAGATAGTAGGAACAGTTCTCCCTCAGGACAGCGAGAGAAGTTTCAGTCACCTCATAGTTCACCGAACCCTGCGGGAGTCCGCTTTCTCTTCCATACAGAAAAATGTCATGCATCAGCGCATCGTTGTAGAAATCCTGTCTTGACAGGTTCATGGAGACCGGTATCAGATCCAGCCCCTGTTCAATTCTGGAATTCTGGAACCTGTAGACCTCTTTCAGCACATATTGATCCAGCTGTGTTACGAAGCCGTGCTTTTCAAGAGCCGGGATGAAGTCGCCCGGAGACACGATGCCCAGGGACGGGTGATCCCAGCGGATGAGCGCTTCGGCCGAGCAGATCTGCCCGGTATCACAGCGGAATACCGGCTGGTAGTATACCTGCATTTCACCGTTTTTCAGGCTGGACTGGAAAGAAGAGAGTATCTCAGCGCGGTTAACGTATTCGCTTCGCATTGCTGAATCAAATACCCCGATGCTGCTGTGCTCGCTTCTGTCTGCCGCCTCTTTTGCCAGGATGGCCCAGTCCACCATCCTGGAGACGGAATATTTTTCGGATCCCGCGTTGTATATTCCGCAGCGCAGGTGGACGTGAATATGCTGTGTCCCGTTCTCCCAGGTGAGGTCGAGGAGATCTGCCAGATCATTGCCTGCGAGAGAGCTCTTACGCACGAGGAAGATGAACCAGTCTGATTCTATGCGCGCCGAGACCACCGGATTCATCCAGCTGTCCTTCAGAGTCCTGAAAACGTTCTGCAGCACCAGATCTCCGTTCTGGATGCCGAATACGTCGTTGATGGCTTTGAAGTTGCGGATGTCGAACATGACCACGGCGTATTGCTGCTGATCTTCCCTCTGGAAAACGTGCTGTGTCTCCCGTATGAAACCCTTCCTTGAGTACTCTCCCGTGAGGGCGTCGAAGTATTCGTGCTCCAGGAGCCTGTCCAGCTCATCCTGGGACTCGGGCAGCTTGGATGATATGGTGGCCCGTTCGCCCACGGTGCTCATCACCAGGGCGTGACCTACACTGCCGTCTTCCAGCACCATCTCCACCGCGTCCACCGTTTCATGGATCCCTCTGATTGGGTCCAGATACGTACGAGGCCCATTTACGTGGTTGGCAACGGGGCATGGCGGGCATGGCTCGTCCAGGCCCATGAGACACTTATAGCATTTCTTTCCTTTTTTCAGCTGCGGATACAGCTCCAGTACCGTCTGATTGCAGCTTACTACGTTGTAATCGCTATCGATCACATATACTCCAGATGACTTCTCGTTCATATGACAGATCCATTCTGATCAAACTCTGTTGATATCTGACGGTTAATTGTAATATGAAGTTGAACACTAAAACTAAATAAAAGAAGATCCACAGGACCTATCTTTGGTAGAATTAAGTCACCACACAAAATCACCAAAGGAGATCACCATGGATCGTGACAATTCTACCACACCTGAAAGAGAAAGAGGACAGCATCTCGGATTCGAAGACAGATGCAGCATCAAGACCTGCAAGAAGTTGGGGATGTCTCTACGCAAAACTGCCGAAGTTGTAAACTGTTCTGCATCCACTGTACTCAATGAGTTGCGCCGCGGTACAGGAAAGCGCAAAGGCAATCGTGGGAGGTTCCCTGAGTATTCAGCTAAAAGGGGGCAGGCAAATTATGAAACTAACCGGACCCGCTGTCACAAGCCGCACAAACTAGAAGAAGAAAATCCTTTTATCGATTGGATGGTCAAGCAGGTGCGAGAAAAGCACTGGTCATTGGATTGCTGTGTAGGGTACGCCAGACGTAAGAAGCTGTTTCCAAGCGAGTATATCGTCTGCACAAAGACGCTATACCGTGAGCTGTGGGCCGGTAATCTGCCTCTCTCACCATTCGACTTGCCTGAAGTTCTCTCCCGCAAGTCGAAGAAGGCCCATACTCGCAAGAACAAGAAGGTCCTCGGCAAGAGCATAGATGATCGTCCAGAGGAAGCATCCATGCGCATCGTGTGCGGTCATTGGGAAATAGACACAGTAGTGGGCAAACGAGCTGGCAAGGAATCAGTGGTTCTCACTCTGGTTGAAAAAGTCACTGATTTCTATCTGGCTATAAAGATTCCCGGCAAAGACTCTGACTCGGTAATGGCTGCAATGGAGACCCTTAGAGAAGAATATGGTGACACACATTTTTCAGAGATCTTCAAGACCATCACCGCAGATAACGGACCTGAATTTGAAAGGCTCTCTGAACTAAAGTATTGGGGTGTAGGCGTCTACTTTGCTCATCCGTACTCATCCTGGGAAAGAGGTCAGAACGAGCGACACAACCGTCTCTTTCGCAGATACATTCCGAAAGGAGTGTCCATCGACAAATATTCTGCAGATCAAATACTGAGTTTTGCCGATGAGATGAACGCTTTGCCGCGAAAACGTCTTGGATACTTTACACCAGAAGAGCTCTTCGACGAATTTCTCGATCAAGTGTATTCAGTTGTCAAAGTTCAAAGTGCTTAATTTTACGCTAGTGTTCAAGTTGGAATTGCAATTTATAGTTGATATCTGACGCCAGTTATTGTTAATATAATTTCAGTAGTATATCATTCAAAGGTAATAAAAACGCTCTGATACGTCTCATACACCGTGTTTGGCGGCCGGTTCTGTGTTTCTTAAAAAAAGCGAGCGGGCCCGCCGGGGGCGGCGGACGGCGCCTAAGGACGGCATATCCCGCAGGGCTTGTATCCCTCCGCTTCCAGCTGGGACGGTGACTCGCGGGATATCTTTTTGTTGTGCTCCGCCATCTTCTTCACACCGCTGCAGTCCGGTCTGTGGAATACGCCGGAGCTGGTGTTGATGATGTAATATTCTTCAGTATCTGATGTCCCTCTGCTGTCAGCGCCCGCTGAAGCGGTGTCCGAACTCCCGGATCCCGCACTGCCTGAGGATCCGGAGCCGGAAGAGCCCGACTCTCCGGACGTCTTTTCCCAGGCCCCCTGAAGATCACCGGTCTTCGTGAACTCCCGTGCATATGCCTCGTTGGTCAGTGTCATGTCTCCGGTGCTGTAGTTTATGGAAAATCCCGGCTGCACGTTGTAGATGTAGACGTTGAACTCCAGCTGCCCCTGGTCCTCAATGGAGCAGCACTCCATGTGGATGCCCCGGCACACCAGGTCGCTGCCGCGGAAATCCGGGGTGACGCGGTAGAGGATGTGGGAGCCTTCGTTGTTTTCAAGGTATTCCAGTGCTTTCGTCTCGTAGGGGATCATTTCCGTATTGCAGGTCCGGGTGGCCGTGACGAGGTCTCGCGGTGCGAAGGTGGAGCTGCCGTCGATGCCGGTGAGGGAATAGGCGATGAGGTGTGCTCTGTTATAGAAGCTGCCTCCAGGCACCAGCCCCTGAAAGTCGGTGCTGTGCCAGCCCGTCGGGTGTATGCTGCTGATGGAGCCGCGGTCCTTTTCCGGCAGCTCTGATGCCTCGAGGATGACCTCTGCGCCGGTGGCCCTGCCCAGGCTGTCCAGCTCGTTGTACTGGACGTAGGACCGGGTCTTCGACCTTTCCTCTGAAGTGAAGTCGGTCTTCCCGTCGTTTATGGTCACCACCATGGGCTGTCCGTCCTGGTAGTCCGGGATCTCGTCCATAGAGGTGGCGGAGCTGGTGGCTCCAGTGGCTCCGGTGGCGTTGTCCACGGTCTTTTCTGTTACCGAGCCGCAGCCGCCGCCTGCCGCTGCCACAAAAGCTGCCATACAAAGTATGGCAGCCCTTCTGAAGAATTTCCTTATTCTTGCGTTGCTTTCCAAAATAAACTCTTTCTGTTCTTTCCTTTTATTCCTGTGCTTCCTTGCACTTTGCAGTTCCGCTTGATCGGGATCGTGCTGTTTATGCCGCGTCCCCTACTTCGCCATGTGGTAGATCCTGACGAAGTCCTCCTCGTAGAGGACCTTGGCCGCTCCGATCTTGCCGCCCACGGCCTTGCTGCAGTTTGCCGCGAGAGTCCTTATGTCCTCGTCGGACGGGTTAAGTCCAAGCTCGCTCATGGAGACAGGCATGCCCAGCTCCCTGAAAAAGTCTTCCATCTTTTCTATTCCCTTCAGGGCTATATCGTGATCGTTGCCCTGGTCGGGAACATCCATAACGTCGGTGGCGAACTTCCTGAATCTCCACAGGCAGTCGTCCATCACGTATCTCGCCCAGCTGCCCCAGAGAGCCGCCAGACCTGCTCCGTGGGCCACGTCGTACATGCCGCTGAGTTCGTGCTCCAGCCTGTGGGTGGCGAAATCGAAGCCCCCGTTGCCGCAGCCCGTGAGTCCGTTGTGGGAGAGGCTGCCCGCCCACATCACCTCTGCCCTGGAATCGTAATTCTCCGGGTCATCGAGCAGGATGCGGGCGTGCTTCATGACGGTCTTTATCAGGCCTTTGGCGATCTCGTCTGTGAGGTCCATATTACCCTTTGAGGTGAAGTATCTCTCCAGGGTGTGCATGATGATGTCGGTGCAGCCGCACTTCGTCTGATAAGGTGGAAGTGTCGTGGTGAGCTGAGGATCGAGAATGGAAAAAACAGGGCGTCCCAGGTCGTTGCTGTAGCCTCTCTTGATGCCTCCTTCATCTTTGGTGATCACTGAGGAGTTGCTCATTTCGCTGCCGGTGGCCGCCAGGGTCAGGATGTCGCAAACGGGGAGGATCTCTTTGGCCTGGGCTTTACGGTCGTAAAAATCCCACACGTCCCCGTCATATGGCACTCCGTAGCCGATGGCCTTTGAGGAGTCCAGTACGCTGCCGCCGCCGACTGCGAGGATGTGGTCCACCTTTTCCCGGCGGGCAAGTTCGATCCCCTCGTACACCAGAGAGAGGCGCGGGTTCGGTACTACTCCTCCAAGCTCCACATAGGAGATCCCGGATGCGTCCAGGCTGGCCTTCACCCTGTCCAGCAGACCGGAGCGCACCACGCTGCCGCCGCCGTAGTGGATCAGGACTTTTTTTGCACCACGGCTCTTCAGCTCGTCGCCGACCAGGTCCTCCTTGTCTCTTCCGAAGATGACTTTCGTAGGAGTGTAGTAAACAAAATCATTCATTTTTCCCGTTCTCCTTTCTATGAACGCCACCACTATATGTTGTGGTGGGGCATATTCAAGCAGTCCACGGTTTTTTGCCGAATGCAAGGGGCAAAGAGCACATACCGTGGTCTAAATAAAAACATTTCACTTAAGCAATGTCATGTTACCATAGATGGCGTTGACGGTGTAGTCCGGGTATGTCCTGAAATGTTTTTCCTGTGGCCGGCCGATTGACACATACACATCATGTAGCATATAATCACCATGCTGACACACGACATATTGTGTCCCAATATCACAAATCACACAATATAGATATATATGCAAATTGCTTGCAGACGAAGAATCAAACGAAACAGAAAGCGAGATCGGAGGAGTCTTTCATGAAGGTAATTAAAAGAAACGGAGCCGAGGTCGAGTTCGACATCGACAAGATCGTGACCGCCATTACGAAGGCCAACAATGCTGTTCCAGAGGCAATACGGATGACAAAGGTCCAGATCCAGAGGATATCCGACAGCGTTGCCGTGTCCTGCGATACCCTGGGAAGGGCACCTTCCGTTGAAGAGATACAGGATATGGTAGAGCGCCAGATCATGCAGCACGGCGCCTACGAGGTGGCTAAGGCATACATCACGTACCGCTACACCAGGACCCTGGTGCGCCAGTCCAACACAACGGATGACAAGATCCTGACTCTCATAGACAGAAACAACGAGGAGGTAAAGCAGGAGAACTCCAACAAGAACCCTGTGATCAACTCCACACAGAGGGATTACATGGCGGGAGAGGTGAGCAAGGACCTGTCCAGCAGGATCCTTCTGCCACAAGATATAGTGGAGGCCCACAGCGAGGCCATCATCCACTTCCACGACATGGACTACTATGCACAGAGGGAGCACAACTGCGATCTGATCAACCTGGAGGACATGCTCCAGAACGGGACCGTCATCAGCGAGACCAAGATCGAGAAGCCGCACAGCTTCTACACCGCATGCAACATCACCACCCAGATCATCGCTCAGGTGGCCAGCAACCAGTACGGCGGTCAGTCGTTCTCCCTTGCTCACCTGGCACCATTCATCGACATCAGCAGGCAGAAGCTGAGGAGACAGGTGATCGAGGACAGGATAGCCTGCGGAGAGCCTCTTGACGACGAGATCATCGACAAGATCACGGAGCATCACCTCAAGAACGAGATCAGCTCCGGCATACAGACCATCCAGTATCAGCTCATCACACTCATGACATGCAACGGCCAGGCACCGTTCGTGACCATGTTCATGTACCTGGACGAGGCACCTGAGGGGAGGACCAGAGACGATCTGGCTCTCGCCATCGAGGAGGTGCTGAAGCAGAGGATACAGGGCGTGAAGAACGAGAAGGGCGTGTGGATCACACCTGCCTTCCCTAAGCTGATCTACGCGCTGGACGAGGATAACATCCACGAGGATTCCAAGTATTACTATCTCACGAAGCTGGCTGCTGAGTGCACGGCCAAGAGGATGGTGCCTGACTACATCTCCGTGAAGACCATGAAGCAGCTGAAGGGCGGGGACGTGTACACCTGCATGGGCTGCAGATCGTTCCTGACGCCCGACAGATTCACGGATGCCGGTGTCGGCAACATCGCCAACGCAGGAAACTACAAGGAAGGACAGCACAGGTACTACGGAAGGTTCAACCAGGGCGTCGTGACCATCAACCTGGTGGACGTGGCCTGCTCTTCCAACGGCAACATGGAAAAGTTCTGGAAGCTCCTGGACGAGAGGCTCGAGCTGTGCCACAAGGCCCTCAGGCTGAGACACGAGAGACTGCTCGGAACGCCGTCTGATGTCGCGCCTATCCTGTGGCAGCACGGGGCGATCGCAAGGCTGAAGAAGGGCGAACCGATCGACAAGCTCCTCTACGGCGGGTATTCCACGCTCTCTCTGGGATACGCCGGAGTCTGCGAGATGTGCTGGAGAATGACCGGCAAGTCCAACACCACCGAGGAGGGAAGAGAGTTTTCTCTTAAGGTCATGCAGCGCCTGAACGACAAGTGCGCAGAGTGGAAGGCCGCGGAGAACATCGACTATTCCGTATACGGAACTCCTATGGAGTCCACTACGTACAAGTTCGCCAAGGCCCTGAGGAAACGCTTCGGAGTGATCCCTCACGTGACCGACAAGAACTACATCACCAACAGCTATCACGTGCACGTGGAGGAGAATATCGATGCGTTCTCCAAGCTGAAGTTCGAGTCCGACTTCCAGAAGCTGAGCCCGGGCGGAGCCATCAGCTATGTTGAGGTGCCGAACATGCAGAACAACATCCCTGCCGTGCTGGATGTGATGAAGTACATCTACGACAACATCATGTACGCCGAGCTCAATACCAAGAGCGATTACTGCCAGGCCTGCGGCTATGACGGAGAGATCAAGATCGTGGAGGACAAGGACGGCAAGCTGATCTGGGAATGCCCTAACTGCGGCAACAGGGATCAGAACCGCATGTCCGTTGCCAGAAGGACCTGCGGGTACATAGGTACTCAGTTCTGGAACCAGGGCAGGACCCAGGAGATCAAGGACAGGGTGCTCCACCTGTAGAACGGGGAAGAGAATGTATTACGGAGAGATAAAGAACTGCGATATTGCCAATGGAACAGGAGTGCGCATAACGCTTTTCGTTTCCGGATGCACCAACCGATGCGAAGGCTGCTTCCAGCCACAGACCTGGGACTTTAAGTACGGACAGCCATTTACAGAGGAAACTGAGGAGAAGATACTGAAAATGATGGAACCGGAATACATCGACGGCCTCACTCTCCTGGGGGGAGAGCCGTTCGAGCCGGAAAACCAGGAGGCCCTCCTTCCTTTTCTAAAGAGGATCCGCGAGAAATTCCCCGACAGGACACACAAGTCCGTCTGGGCGTTCACCGGCTTCACCCTGGACATGCTCCTCACAGAGGGCAGCCACCCGAGGTGCCGGTATACCGACGAGATGCTTTCCCTGATAGACGTGCTGGTCGACGGTCCGTTCGTACAGGCGCAAAAAGATATATCGCTTCAGTTCAGAGGCTCCAGAAACCAGCGCATCATCGACTTGAACCGCACGAGGGCAGAGGGTAAAATCACCTTGTGGAACGATGGTATCGTAAACGGGAGGTAAGATATGGGCTTTGGAAAAGATAGAAAAGACCGCAACATCCTGCTTGGGATAGCGGGTGCCGGCCTTGCTCTTGGGATCGCTCTGCTGGTAGCTGCCGGCAAGATAGGCGGCGGATCAGAGGACGACGATGACCAGGACGGAGAGCTGAGGGAACTGCTGAGGACATCCGACGGTGAAGATGATCCGGATGAGGATCTGGACGATTGATCGGACGACGCTCCGGAAGGCGTGCCTGGGAGGCGGAAAACGGTATTGATGGAAGGCTGTCACACGAAAAGTGTGGCGGCTTTTTTCATGGACCAGGGGAGATCGTCATTCCTCGGACGAGGGAATCGGCAGATGTGGGCTGCCTGCTTTTACAAAAAAATAATTGCGCACAATTGTACAGCGAAACGTACAAGGGTAGAAAATAAAAATTGTGATATCATTACAAAAATAATCAAGAAATAATTGTTGATGTTTATATATCAGAACAAGTAATATGCCGGATAAGCAAATCTGTCTTCCGTTAATCTTTTAACTGATGTAGACTCTAGTCGATGAAAAGAACACAACATTCCCGATCAAGGGGGAGGAAGTAGAGATGGCTAAGAAGATTATCTGCGTTGCTGTATTTGTTGCTACAATAGGTGCGTTTCTGGTAGATGTAGCCAGCGGAAGAAACTTTTTCCCGGCTGAACTGATCGGAGGCGCTGCTATAGTCGCGGTCCTGGGGATGGCTTCCAGATTCCAGGGCGAGACTAAGTAGCCGATTTAAACATAGCCCAACCCATATAACCTATACCACGGAATCCCTGAGACTTGGTCTTGGGGCTTTCTTTTTTTTGATCCTGCTGTTTCGAGGGCGCGTCGCCTGTCTGGTGGCACGGTCGACTCGTTTTGGTCTCATACGCCTGTTGTTGCAGAAAATATACACAGTTTTTGTGACCCGATGTGGAACGCTTACGATGTAGCCCGCGCAGGACTTCCAGCCCGGAAGTCCCCGCGTTTGAAGTTTTTACATAGTTAAATTTCAACAAATCCGGTTCCCCGATATGGTATAATCAATGACGAATTACGTTGGAACAGCAGGGACTTGCTGCATGGAACAGGTATGGATCAGGAACAGATACGCATTATACGTGCCGTCCGTCGGTTTCAGAACCGGGACACAGATGCCTACAATGAAATATACATGCATACGGTGAGGCGTCTTTCTGTCTATGCCCGGGCCCTGGCAGGATCTCTGACGGGTGGCTCTTCCGGCGCCGCGGAACCCGGCGAAAAGGGCAGCCGGGTCAGGCGTCAGGAAGAGGAGGCGGCTCAGAAGAGAGCCCAGAAGGACGCGGAGGATCTCCTGGCCGACACCATCAGGGAAATCACGGACGACCTGGGCAACCTGCGGTCACCAGATGCATACGACACGTGGAGCCTTGGAGTGCTGAGGCGCCACGCCCGCCAGCGCCAGCTCCAGTTCATCAGAGCCCAGGGCCAGAGCACCAGCCCTGCCGGGGAGAAGGGCGTCACCACCGACACCATAAGCGCCACTTTTGCCATGGGCCTCGACGAGGCGATCAACGGCGCTTTCCTGGAAAACAGGTCCACCAACGTGAACGCCATATCAAGCCTTCCTCGCCGTGAGACCGTGTTCGACGATCCGGGCTGGGCCTATGACGGCAACATCGGTGCCGGGATCTGGAGCATCAACCAGGCTGTCCTCGGGGCATTGGAAAAAATGGAGATTCCTTCGGTGATCGCCACCGTGGCGGCCTACGGAGAGGGACTTTCTGTGGAACAGATCGCAGCGGCCCTCGACCAGACCATCGGTGACACCAAACGAATGATGGTGGCTGACCGTCGCCAGATATCCGGGGCGCTTGAGGGCTTCGGGAAGATGGGTCTTGAGGGCGCCGGGACGCCGGCGCAGTTCACAGGCGCGGCGATAAGATCGCTTTCACAGGATGGAAAAACTCTCTTGCCTGAGGGCGGAGAGCAGCGCATATACAAGCAGGTGGTGAGGGCCGCGGGGCTCAGGGGGCTCGTGAATCCGTACACCGGGAAAAAAGGGCTTTTCGGCCGCCGGAAAAAAGAGACGGAGACGTATCCTGAGGCGAACCCGCTTTTCGCAGGTGACATCGCTGCGGAAAAGCCTCCGACAGCACCTCAGGTCGTTGCGGATGCCAGCGACGAGGGGAGCTCAGAACCGGAGATAGCAGTGGAGCGCGAGACACAGGAAGAGCATCCGGCGGTACAGGATGCCGGATCCGTAACTGAGGCCGAACAGACATCTGAGCCATCGGTTACATCCGCAGCTGACAAGACAGATGCGGATTCTGGAGACAAGACAGAGACGCCTGCTGCACATGTGGAAAATACTTCAGCCCAGGCGGAGGCCGGTCCAGCGACGGAAGACATGATATCGACACCTGCGGACGAGATATCAACGCAGGAGATAACGGGATCCACGCCGGAGTCAGGCTTAACTTCGACTGCTATCAGGGGAGAGGTGCCGACGGGCGAGATAGGACATGACGGACAGAGCAAAGAGGAGATCGCAGAAGAGACCTCCGTGAAGAATTCCGGAAGGGGATCCGGAATGACCACAGGGAAGAAGCTCGCAGTGCTCATCGTCTTCCTGCTCATAGCCGCTATCGCCGCCGCGGCGTACTACTATTTTTACCGGTACATACCGGCAGAAGACCGGGCACAGCAGAGGGCCGTGCAGCAGACCGCCGGCGCCGTCATGCAGGATGCGGTGACGAAGGTGGGATCCCAGCTCGACGCGGGAGAGGACTTCCTCGGCAAGACCGCAGACGCGCAGATCGTGCTGGCCTGGAAGAACGCTTTGAAGGGCGGCATCAAGGACCAGGACGCCCAGTACTATCTGGCCGACATCAACGGGGACGGTGTGCCGGAGATGCTGAGCACAAGCGAGTCCAGCGCCGTTCTCTACACGGTTTACAAGGCAAAGCTCTACTCTCTGAAGCAGTCGCCTGGGATCATCGGCTACATCCAGGGAGCGAATACCGTTTGCTTCTCCTACCAGGACGGAGATAAGGCGGGAGATAACATCTACAAGATAGTCAACGGGCAGTTCCAGAGGACGGCCTACGGACAGTACGAGCTTCGGTTCTGGTCCAGCTTCCTCGAGGATACCGGTTGGTACAGCTGGAACGGCCAGGAAGTGGACGCCACAGAATACGCCAAGAGCAAGAAGGCGGCCTTCAACGAAAACAGCGCCGTATATCTCTACGGCGGCAAGTCCACCTCATACGACTACAACTCCATCGGGAGCGCCATCGACAAGTATTGATGGCATAGAAAAGGGTAATTGGCGATCACAAACACAATAGATGGGAGAACCGGAGGATCGGGGTGCCGAGGCCGTTTTTTTTCCCGTCGTCTAAGCGAGAAGAAGAATGCTCAATTACAGTTCATATAAAATGATCTGCCTGCTCGGGGTCATGGGGGCTCTGTCCATTCTGTGGAGGGTCAACTGGAACATGGGTTCTGAGCGGCAGGTGAAACTTTTCAGAAGGGTGCTGATCCTCTATATAGTATACACGGGCTCAAATTTCCTGTGGGCCATGGGGGAGAGCAGGACCATTCCGTTTTGCATACCGGCGAACTACGTTCTGAACTGCCTGATCTTTATTTCGATCAGCGTAATGATGTACTGCTGGTTCGCCTACTGCGTGACTACCATACACCGGAATGATGACTACAGCATGAGGCTCAGGATCGCGTCCATGATACCGATGTTCATATCCATATTCATGAGCATCGCCAGCATGTGGACACATCATATGTTCTATATTACGAGTTACAACTATTACCTGGAAGGCAGACTGTATGGCGTAAAGATGTTGCTGGACTATTTCTACGTAGTCGTGGCAACGATATATGCTTTGTGGTCTGCGTACAGGGCGGAAAATCACAGACAGCGTATGATCTGCCTGAACATGGCCTGGTTCATATTCGTTCCGATAGGGACCGTGTTCCTGAACTACCTGGTCCCGGAGGAACCGGCGCTGGAATGCGTGGCATTTTTCTCCATCCTCTGGATATTCCTGAACATGCAGGACATGAGGGTGTACAACGACGCCCTGACGGGTATGAACAACAGGCGGAGGCTGGACGAATACATCGGAGACAGGATAGAGACCATACCGAAGCTCGGCCCTTTTTACGTCTTTCTAGTGGACATCAATGATTTCAAGCAGATCAACGATACAAGGGGGCACGCTTCCGGAGACCGGGCGCTTGTGATGGTCTCGCAGGCCATGAAAAAGTCCTCCGGACAGTGGGGCGGTTTCGCTGCCAGGTTTGGCGGCGACGAGTTCGTGCTGATCTGCGATGCCCGGAAGGGTGATCCGCAGGCCATCATAAGTTCCACCAGGAAAGATCTCGACGAGATCCTCAGGGGAGATCCCGAGGTCGCCGAATGGGGCATGACCATCAGCGTGGGTTACACAGAGGTGACATCACCTGACGAAGACGGAAGGCATATACTGACCCGCGCCGACCGTATGCTCTACGAGGAAAAGAACGCTTTCCACGGCGGGAGAATGCGGCAGGAATAAGAAGAAAAACGGGGGTGTCGCGTTATTGCGGCATCCCCGTAGCAGCGACAGATACTTACCGGTATCTGTCGTATTTTTTTGTCATGCAGCCGGCCTCTTCCGCGGCCTTCAGCGCGTAATCCGAATCGTCGTGCACCATGGTCTCTTCCGGCTTTGCACCCATGTGCCTGCACACCCTACGGAATATGTCCGGGGAGTCCTTTCTCATCCCCAGGCCCTCCGAGGTGAAGATCTCGTCTATGTGGTCGAGCACACCCAGACGACCCATGGCCGCGGCCACCTGGTGAGCAGTGCTGTTGGACAGAATCACCATGAAGCACTTGTCCTTCTCAGCTTCCTCTATTGCCTCCATGGCGTCGGGAAAAAGCTTCAGCTCCTCCTCGTACTGGTGATCCAGGTAGGACATCATCCCCCGGGAGACATCTTCCGGGGATCCGAGGTCCCACCTCTCCGCCAGGTACTGGCACACCTCTGGAAAGGTCATGGGATCCAGTATCCCCGCCAGCCCCTCCGGAGAGGCGAATCCGCGTGATCTCAGGTAGTCGGAGGAGATGTTGTCCCACATCCTCATGGAATCCAGGAGGGTTCCGTCCATATCGAATATGTGGAGCCTGACAGGCTTCTTGCTGATCTCAGTCATATGTCCCCTTCTGCTCTTGCTTATTTTGCGAATTCCTTTATGAGCGCCACGAGTATCTCAACGGACTTGTCCATTCCCTCTACGGTGATGTGCTCGAAAGGACCGTGGTACGCATGCCCGCCGGTCCCCAGGTTCGGGCAGGGCAGTCCCATGAAGCTCAGCTGGGCTCCGTCTGTGCCGCCTCTTACGGGTATGATGGCCGGCTCCATGCCTGCGTCTCTGATGGCGGCCTTCGCCTTTTCGGTGATCTCAGGATACTTCTCGATGACCTCCGACATGTTCTTGTACTGTTCTTTTATGGTCAGCTTTACACGTCCCTCGCCGTACTTCTCGTTGAGGAACTTAGCCGCGTGCTCCATCACGCGGTGGCGGTCCTGGAAGACGCGGGAGTCGTGGTCTCTCAGAATGTAGGTGAGCTTTGCCTCGCTCACGGATCCGGTGGAGTGGATCAGGTGGTAAAATCCCTCGTGGTCCTCCGTGCGCTCCGGCCTCTCGGCGGCAGGGAGGAGCGAGTCGAATTCCATGGCCACCAGGGCCGCGTTTATCATGATGTCTTTTGCTGAACCAGGGTGGACGCTCTCGCCCTTGAACTCAACTGTAGCCATTGCGGCGTTGAAGGTCTCGTACTGGAGCTCACCCTCCTGATCGCCGTCCAGGGTGTAGGCGTATTTTGCTCCGAATCTCTCCACATCGAAGGCGTAGGTGCCGGCGCCGATCTCCTCGTCAGGAGTGAAGGCTATGGAAAGAGGCCCGTGAGGGATGTTATTCTCGGAAAGTTCCTGTATCGCCGTCATGATCTCCGCGATGCCGGCCTTGTCGTCTGCGCCCAGTACGGTGGTGCCGTCCGATGTGATGAGGGTCCTTCCTTTGAGAGAAGGGAGATGTGGAAAAACAGAAGGTTCGAGGCTCCTGCCTGAGTTTCCGAGGGCCAGCGATCCTCCGTCGTAGTTCTCGTGGATCACAGGCTTTATATCGTGATCGCAAAAGTCTGAAACGGTGTCCATGTGGGCGATGAATCCGATCGGGGTCTTATTTTCGAGTCCTGGAGTGGCAGGGATATGACCATAGACATAGCAGTGCTCGTCTATTGCGGCATCGCTGACTCCCAGTTCGTGGAGCTCCTCCACCAGCATGTTGCCCAGGTCGAACTGGCACTGGCTGGACGGATGCGTATAGCTGTTCTCATCGCTCGGGGTGCGGACCACCACGTACTTAAGCAATCTTTCGTAAGCTTTCATTTCGTTCCTCCTGTAAAAGCAGTGCATCACATGATCTGCTGAAAATTCAATGCAGACTGATTTTAACATAATTGAGGGCGGTTGGGCAGACTGTCCTTGAAAGGCGGACACTTTACCGGAATAAACGGGAAAAGTGTCCGCCACAGGTAGAAATGTTTCTGAAAAAATACAATCGAGGGGTGGACGGGAAAGTTTAAAATGTTAGAATATTTTTGCGTCTTGCGGACGCATACACAGATTTTACCGCGGAGGGGTGCATCTCCGCGTACTAATTGACGCACCGGATCCTGGCAGGTTCGGCGCGTTTTTTTTCGCAGATATCAGGCATCGCTATATATAAGGTAACAGAAAGTAGTAGGTGAAAGATGAAGTTCAACTTTAGAAAATTCCTGATCCAGGCGGCCCAGATAACTGTGGGCAACGCCCTCAGTGCCTTCGCCATCGCGTGCTTCGTGCTTCCGTACGACATGGTCGCATCAGGGATCTCCGGCTTCGGAAGAATGTCTCACTATTATTTCGGGTTCAGCGTGTCCGGGACGGTATTGGTGATCAACATCGCTCTGTTCATACTGGGCTGGGTTTGCCTCGGGAATCGTTTCGCGCTGTCGATACTGGTCGGCTCCCTGACATTCCCTCTTTTCCTGGACCTGTTCCAGAACATCGCAGCACTTCAGCACCTGGTGGACGACCCGCTGTTGGCGGCCATCTGCGCAGGTATCGTCGACGGCCTCGGCCTCGGCATTATAATCAGGTGCGGCGGCTCCACGGGCGGCATCGACGTGCCGCCGATCATCCTCAACAGGAAGTTTGGGGTCAAGGTCGCTCCGCTCATGTACATGTTCGACATGCTGATATTCCTGATACAGCTCCCTATCACCAAGACAAACGGTATCATCCTGGGACTCCTGTATGCAATCATCTACAGCATCGTGATGAACAGGGTGATCGTGATGGATCAGGGAGGCATGCAGATGTTCATCTTCAGCAAGAACATCGACGAGATCAACGAGAGGCTGCTGGAGATCGGCTTCGGAACCACAATGTTCCACGCTACAGGCGGCTACCTCAGAGAGCCGCAGGACGTCTGCTACTGCGTAGTCAGCAGCCGCAACCTGAACAGGGTGAAGAGGGAGGCCCTCGCCATAGACAAAAAAGCCTTCATCAGCATCAGCAGCGCCAGCGAGGTCAACGGAAACGGCTTCACCATGCTGCTGAGGGACGAGGACTATAATCCGGATCCGACACACAGAAGGGACGGCGGGGAGATCGCAGAGACCAAGCTGTAGAAAACGCCGCCGGGCAGCCGCTGATCTGCTGCCGCAGACACCTGACGGAAAAATAACTCTTTTTCCCCGCGATTTTGACTCCGAAACGCCGTGCAATTGTTCGGCATCTGATGCATAATATGACACAGGCCGGCAAAAAAAGGCTGCCGGTCCTAGCTCAAGGATGAATACAAGGAGTTGTCACATGAAAACAGATGTTCAAATCGCTCAGGAAGCAGTTATGAAACCGATCCAGGAGATCGCTGACGGTCTCGGCATCCATCCGGAGGCAGTGGAGCCTTACGGACGATACAAGGCCAAGATCGATCTGCGCAAACAGCCGGATCTGGGAGACAAGACCGGCAAGCTGGTTCTCGTGACAGCCATCAACCCTACTCCGGCAGGAGAGGGCAAGACCACCACTAACGTCGGCCTTTCCATGGCGCTGAACAAGATGGGAAAAAAGGCCATCTGCACTCTGAGAGAGCCTTCTCTCGGACCTTGCTTCGGCATCAAGGGCGGCGCCGCGGGCGGCGGTTACGCTCAGGTGGTCCCAATGGATGATATAAACCTCCACTTCACCGGAGACTTCCACGCCATCACATCGGCCCACAACCTTCTGGCCGCACTGCTGGACAACCACATCCACCAGGGCAATCAGCTGGGCATCGTGACCAAGAGAATCGTTTGGAAGAGAGTCATGGACATGAACGACAGGTCTCTCAGGAACATCGTCATCGGCCTTGGAAAAAAGGGCGACGGAGTCACCAGGGAGAGCGGCTTCGACATCACGGTGGCCTCGGAGATAATGGCCATCCTCTGTCTTGCCGACGGCATAGACGACCTGAAAGACAGGCTGTCCAGAATGGTGGTCGCATACAATGAAAAGGGCGAGCCTGTCACCGCCGGAGATCTGCAGGCAACAGGCGCTATGGCGCTCCTCCTGAAGGACGCCATCAAGCCGAATCTGGTGCAGACGTTGGAGAATACCCCGGCGTTCATTCACGGCGGACCTTTCGCCAACATCGCTCACGGCTGCAACTCCGTGATGGCTACCAAGACTGCCCTGAAGCTTGGTGATTATGTAATTACAGAAGCCGGATTCGGCGCTGACCTGGGAGCCGAGAAGTTCTTCGATATCAAGTGCAGATATGCGGGTCTGAACCCTGACGCGGTCGTCATCGTTGCCACCGTAAGGGCCCTCAAGATGAACGGCGGGGTTCCTAAGACGAACCTGGCGGAGGAGAACCTCGAGGCTCTGAAGGCAGGAAGCGCCAACCTGGAGAGGCACATCGAGAACGTTGCAAAATTTGGTGTTCCTGCAGTTGTTGCCATCAACAGGTTCCCTACGGACACTGACGCCGAGCTCCAGCTCCTTGAGGAGATCTGCAGATCCAAGGGCGTTGACTTCGTCCTGTCCGAGGTGTTCTCGAAGGGCGGCGAAGGCGGCCTGGAGCTGGCGGAGAAGGTAGTGGACATCTGCGAGAACAAGAAGTCAAACTTCTCGCCGCTCTACGATCTCGACCTGTCTATCAGAGAAAAGCTGGAGGTCATCGCAAAGGAGATCTACAGGGCCGACGGCGTGGAGTTCGAGCCTGCCGCAGAGAAGCAGCTCCAGACCCTCACGGACCTCGGCTACGACAAGCTTCCGATCTGTGTGGCCAAGACTCAATACTCCTTTACAGACGACCCGAAGGTGCTTGGTGCCCCGACCGGGTTCAAGATCCACGTGAGGGAGCTGAAGGTCAGCGCAGGCGCAGGGTTCATCGTTGCCCTCACAGGAAGCATCATGACCATGCCTGGTCTGCCTAAGGTACCAGCCGCCAACGGAATGGATATCTCCGCAGACGGCACCATCGTGGGACTGTCGTAGATCGTATATAACAATATATCAAACGAAAGAGACTGCCGCCGGCGGTCTCTTTTTTTACCTGACCAAAAAAAGGAGCGCCCGTGACGGCACCCCTCAATGGAAGAAAACAAATAATAGTGGGTCAAGCGAAACCTTATTCCGGAAGACTATGCGAATGCCGCATGCTCCTCCAGAATGTTCTTAAGAGCGTTCATGGAGCTGGTGTGGGACCGGGCGATGATGCAGTCACTGCCCTTGGTCTTGTCCAGCGCGCTCTTTACCATCTTGTGGGACATGGTGCTGGTGAAAAGCACCATGAGATCCGGGCTTCCTATCCGCGACCTCATTCCCTCGTTGAAGTCCACAAATACCTTGGCCTTGCAGTTGTACTTCCTGCAGAGCTGTTTGTATTTGCAGACCATGCATTCATTGCCTCCGATAATTACAACACTCATATAACACCTGCCTTAAATAACATAAAGAATATTATTTTTATTAAACACATCTAACTTGACAATGAGGAGTATAACAGGACGGCAGGTTAAATGCAACTAACTAAATAAAAATTCATAAAAAGAACGGCTCGAAGCACCCGAGCGCCAAAGTTCCGTGCGCCAGAGCGTCGAGCCGCCAAGATGCCGTTGTACCGAAGTGTCTAAGAGCTGAAGCGTTGAAGATACGCTATGATGCCTCACGCCCCCGCACCAGGGTCTCCGCCTCCGGAGGCGGCCGCTGTCTCTCCGTCTCTGCGTGCCTGCCTTTTTTTCAGAGCCGGGATAATTGCCTCGTCGATGACGATGCTGAGGATCGCCGCCACAGGGATGGCGAGGAGCATTCCCCACATGCCGAAGATCCTTCCGCCGAGGATGACCGCGATCAGGACCCAGATGCCCGGGATGCCAAGAGTATCTCCGTAGAGCTTAGGCTTCAGCACGTATCCGTCAAGGCCTTGGATCAGTCCGGTGATGAGGAGGAAGATGATCGCATGCAGCGGGTTGTCGATCATCAGGATGAAGACTCCGCAAACCGCGCCGATGATGGGCCCGAATGTAGGAACGAGGTTCGTAACTCCAACCACGACTGATACCAGCGGGATATACTCCATCCGGAAAATGAGCATGAGGACTGCGTTGGCAACACCCACGATGATGCCGTCGATCACCTCACAGGAGATGTACTTGATGAAGATCACGTCGCAGCGCTTCAGGAACGCAGCGGTCTGATCGTAGGAGGATTCCGGTACGATCATGTGGAGGAGGTGCGTGCCTCTCCTGAGGACGCTCTTTTTGTACAGCAGGAAATAGATGGCGAGGATGAAATCTATCGCCAGGTTGCCGATGGCTTTTCCCGTCGCCGCGGATTTCTGTGCGATGAAGTTCTGCACTGACTTGTTGAGCTTCACCATGATCTTGTCGGTGATGCTGAAGGTGCTGGTGAGATCCACGTGGTGCCCTACCAGGGAATCCACAGAGTTCTGCAGGGACTCGTGATACGCCGTGGTGTTGCTGCTGAAGTGGATGATGCTGGTGGTGAACTGAGGGATGACGGCAGCGGCCAGGAGCAGGAGAGAGAACACTATGATGAGCACCACTATGGTGATGGCTTTCCCCCGGTAATGCCTGCTGCCGCGGGCGGCCATTTTCTTTTCCAGCTTCCGTACGGGAGGGTCGATGATGTAGGCCAGTATCAGTCCGATGAGGATAGGGGTCAGGACGGACACGATGGCGGCGATCACGTCACCCAGTACATACATGTGTTTCAAGAGAAGGTAAAACAAGATGGCGGTGCAGTAGGGGGCCGACTCCCTGAGGATGCCCCGGCCGCTCTTGAGGTTAGGTTTCTTTATTTTCATTCGTTCGTCTCCATTGGATATCTGCCCGAAAGGGGGCGGCAAATAAATGCATTTCGTAAAATTTTACAACTCTTCACAGTGTTTGGCAAAGATGCGCTCTGTATAAAATTTTGCATAAAATTTTGCATAAAGTATTCCATGGTTCATGCATCATGCGTTGATTATTGATCGATTCGTTTGTATAATAAATCGAATAGTTTCGAATTTTATGCGGGACAGAGTTATGAGAGGGGCAGACAGGAAACAGCAGCGATCTGCCTGTATAGATTCAGGAGAGTGAAATGATAGTAAAACCGGATACACTGAGGGATCAGGCATACAAGCTGATCAGAAATCAGATCGTTACGAGAGAGCTTCCGCTGGGGTCACACCTGAGCGTTGCGGATCTGTCAAGAGATCTGGGCATCAGCAACAGCCCGATAAGAGAGGCGATCTCGAGACTTGAGAACGAGGGGCTGGTGATCAATCATCCGAACTCCGGGTTTCACGTCCTGACCTTCGACGACAAGCTGGTGGATCAGCTGAACGACACGCTTATAGTAACGATGAGCGGGTGCTATCAGATGTGCTGCGAAGACGGACAGGAACAGGATCTGGCAGAACTCCTGCAGCAGAGACTGGATCAGCAGGCCAGCCAGTATGACGGAGAGCTGACATTCGAGTACGTCCAGACCACCATCAACTTCGACAAGGGCTTTGTGGACGCCTGCCATAACGACATGCTGAGCAATCTGATGGAATCCAGATTCTACCTCCTGGCGCTGTGTGCATTCTACCTGTATCAGGACGAGAAGGAGTCGTATCTCAGCAATTTCAGAGAGCATCAGGGGATCCTGGAAAAAGTGAAGACCGGGGATAGAGAAGAGGTGTTCAAGGCCATCCAGTTCCACCTCACCAAGAAGAACCACTACAATGGGAAGACCAGGTAGTGCGGGCGGTCCGGAAGCGTCACGAGAATAAGCCGATCGAATCGCAAAATTGGCGTTCAAAAATACTTTTTATATGATAGAATATACATCCAGCGGACGGGCGGAAGAGAGTCTGTGCGCCGGGTGTTTTTTGTTTTCAGGAAAGGAATATCGCCGGAAATGACTGAAGAGATAACTGCGTTTTATCAGACTTACATTTTGCCATATCTTAATTATGCAGTAGCTGTTTATGTGGCGGTACTGATCGTGATGTTTGCTATGATGGAGAGGTGCGTAATGAAGGGGCTCGGAGTGGAGAAGCCGATGAAAAGGCTGTTCACGGTCTGGGGCGTTGGCATCGCGGTCCTGCTGGTCCTGTACTTCCTCACGGAGTTCGGCGCCAGTCGCCTGTTCTTCTATTAATAAAGGATCCGTCGCGGTACGCACTGCAGCAGTCGGGTCGAAAAAAAGCCTGCCGGTCATGCGGCAGGCGGATGGTGTTGCAATATGTTACTTGTAAAGGATGAGAGCAATGAATTCCACGGGCTCATCCTTTTTGTTTGTGATCGAATGACCTTCTCCGGCGTCGGTGAAGGTGACGTCCCCGGCCTTCACGGTTGTGATGGTGCCGTTATCGTTGTATTCTGCCTCACCCTTGAGGATGATGTAGATCTCTGTATCTCCCTCGTGGATGTGCCATCCCACGCCGCAGTTCTTGTTCAAGGTGTTGTGGGCCAGAAGCCTTCCCTTGTCGTTAAGCTCGCCGTCACTTTCGGCCAGGCTCCGGGCGATCATGTGCCCAGGTCCATTCTGTACTGCCTGTCTGTCATTGACCTTTACGTCTTCACTTCTTCTTATCCAGCTCATGTTTTCCTCCTTACAGTTATTGCAGTTCTTCTTCTTCGTCCTTTTCCGCCATCAGCCTGGTGGATGAGCTCAGGCCCAGCAGATTGCAAGCCTTTGCCTCGATCGCATCCGCCACGTTCAGAACGATATCCAGCTCCGGCCCGCAGAAAATGGCCCCGTGATTTGCTATGATGCACGCAGAATTCTCGACCAGAGCCTTGTTCACCTCGCGGCTCAGCTCAGGTGTTCCGGGCATCTCCGGTTCTGTGACGTTCATGTCTCCGATGATCTCGTGGATCAGAGGGTTGTCGATCCTGAAGCCCGCGCGTGCCGCGGCAAAAACACTGCATCCGTTGGAGTGGGTGTGTATTATGGCGTTGCACCCGGGGTGGCTCTTGTATATGTCGGCATGGAGCAGGACCTCGCTGGAAGGCCGCCGTCCCTGAGCGATGTACTCCAGAGTCCCGATGTTCACCTTCACGATGTCTTCGGTCTTGATGTCGAAATAGTCCATGCCGGATGGAGTTATCAGCATCTCATTCCTGTTCAGGCGAACGGAGATATTGCCCCAGCTCCCCTGTACGAGATCCTTGTGGCATATCTCCTTGCCGCAGTCGATGATGGCGTTCCGGATCTTGAACTCCTGGCTGCCGATGTTGACGAATGGAACGTGGTCCTGGGTGTTCACCTTGGTGTACTTGTTCAGGTAGAACTGCCTCATTTCCTTGGCCTTGGCCGGACTGAGGTATTTGAGGCCGCCCACCTTGGGAGCGAGGATCTCCGCCTCGGCGCTCTTCTCCAGGATGAGCGCCGCCGCCACAGCCTCGTCCAGGTCGCGGCCTATGCCGAGTATGCCTCTTTTCCGGAGAAAACATCCGTTTCTGTCCTTGAGTGCCCTCAGGACGTCCGGACTGTCCTCTGTAGGAGATATGCGAACGTCCGGGCCGATGATCTGGGCCAGGTCGTCAAGCGCGGGACGCATCAGCTGGGCTTCACTGGAAAAGAGGACCGACGCCTCGGTGCAGGCGAGCACCACTGCGTTTACGTCGCTCCTGGAGCGGAAGAGGAGACCGATCTCCCCTGTGTTTATATCGTAAAGATGTACATCGCTCTCCCTGATGCCGGAAAGCGGCAGGGTGTTCCTGGTCATGAGGTACGAGCCTTTGCCGACCCGGAGTGCCATGCGCCCATAGGCCTTGAAATATCTATCTCTGAAGGCTTTTGATCTGGTCAGAAGAAGTCTTTTTCCTTCGTCTTTGTTCATTGTGATTCACCTCAAATTAAATTTCTCTCTATTTATAGCACTTCAACCCTCCGGTTGGGTGTGGATTTCCTGAAATGAGAGTATTCTGTCCGCCACGCCCTGCCAGGAGGCGTTTTTGGTTTCAGGAAGCCTCCTGAGACCGGTCTGCCGCTGTCTCTCGACCTGTGAGATCCCTTTTTTCAGAGCGCGCACGAGCCCCACCCTGAAATCCTCCAGGGACTCGGGATCCGGCACTCCCGGCGATACCATTGGCGGGAGGGGTGCAAATATGACGTTGTTGTCAGGTATGGTCCGGCCGAGCCAGTCCCGAAGCCCGGGGAGATCTGTGCTCACGGGGATCAGGCCGCATGCCATGGCTTCCATGAGCACCAGGGGGATCCCTTCGTAATACGACGGAAGGACGAAGATCTCGTTTCGCCTGAAGGCTGAGGCCAGCTGGTCCTGGGACAGGAGGCCGAGGTATTTTATGGAAAAAGGCTTTTCGGCGAGCACCCCGGGCTTCAGGTCCTCCCAGTCCACGGAGGCCAGTCGCTGTGATACGAGGCTGTCCTTGCATCCGCCGGCGAGCTCCAGCGAGACAGTGGGCATGACGGGATCCTCTGCGATCTCCCGGAGACCGTCGATGAAGGGCAGAAGACCTTTTTCCCGGCTGAGCTTCCCCGCATATATGATGCGTACGGGGCCCGGTACCGTGGACGGGGCGCTTTCTCCGCCGCAGTTGAATATCCTTGGATTGTACCCGCTGCCGATGATGGTGACCTTGTCCGGCGCCGCGCCGTAATAGCTCTTCAGCACTTCCTTCTGCTCTGACTGGAGAACGAATATCCGGTCAAGTTCGCATATCTCCTGGCGGATCCAGTCGCGCCTGAATGAGCAGTTCCTGATCTGCCTGAGGTCGGAGCCGTGGCATACCCCCCACACCTGGCGGTCGGGAAAGGCCTGGCGTACCATGGCCGTCAGCAGATAGAGGTGGTGGCACAGGATGACCTGTGGGTCGAGTTCCATCACCGCTTCGCGTATGGCCGGAATAAAGGCCGCCTCCAGCTGTTCTGCCATCTGGTCGGTGAGCTGATCGTACCTGGTGGAAGGGTAGGGCATGACGTCGGACATTCCCAGCACGGGAAAAGGGATGTCCCCCGGTCGGCAGCACGCGCCGGGCTCTGTATAGTAAACCGGGTGGAACGTAACATCAGGCGGAAAGTTCACGTCATCGCTGTGGTATATCCCCGCCACGACGCTCTGCCGGCAGCCGGAGCTGCGAAAGGCTTTTACGAGTTCTGTGAGATATACACCGCTTCCGGTGGAGTGAGGTTTCTGCGTGGTCACGCTTAGAATTCGAAATCTCGTTTTTTCTTCCATACAATTTTTGAAGGGCTTTTGCTGATCTGCAGAGATGTTGTAGAAAATATCTAAAACTGGTAGATACAACACCGGTTATTGTGTTGTCACTACAAAGCACAGGCCATTTCCTGGATATCGTGCACGATATCCAACTTTCCGCATTTCGAAAAATTTTTCGTATTCCGGAAAACATTTTGACTTATGGCCCCGGCAAGACTATATTATACATGAGTGAAATAGAGGTTAAAAGAGGACACACTGCTATGGCTGAAAAGAACAATTCCCTTGAGAAGGCATTGACCGTTCTTGACCTGTTTCAGCTGCACAGGCGCATAACTCTGACCTTTGCCGCTCAGGAGACAGGGTTCTCACCGGCGGCGGTGAGCCGGATCATGAACTCCCTGGAGAACACGGGATACGTGTACAGGGACAGGACAGACGGGGGCTTCTACCTGGCCGACAAGGTATATCTGCTGGGGCGGAGCACCAATCTAAAAAGGCAGCTCATCAACGTCATCGATGAGCCCATCAGCAAGCTGTGCCGGAGGACCGGCTTCAGCGTCACAGTATCGATAAGAGAGAAAACTCACAGCGTCACGGCTCTCAGGAAGGACCCGAAAAGAGGCCTTTTCCTCACCGCGAACGTTTCCGACTCCATCAGCCTGAACTGCTCTGCGGGAGGGAAGATCCTTACCGCTTTTGCCACCGAGCCGGACAAGCTGATAGACGAGATAAATTATGTGGCCTTCACCAGGAAGACCATCACAGATAAAGAAGAATTCAGACAGCATATAGCCGTGGTGAGGGCCGAAAAGGTAGCCTTCGACATGGAGGAGATCACCGAGGGCCTGGTGTGCACGGCGGTGCCGGTGCTGAGCAGAGATGGGACGGCCATCTGCAGCATCAGCGTCAGCGGATTCAAGGACAGGATGATAAGAGAGCTGTACGGCACCATCGCCAAGATGAGAGACACGGCTAAGGAGTGCGGGCAGCTGATAACAGGAGATTGATATGAGCAGCGTAAGCGATTTTTTCTATCAGCCGGAGAAGACCTTCGGCGACATATTAAAGGAAAAGAAGAACTTCCTCTTCATCGGTGAAGCGGGAAGCGGCAAGACGGAGATCGTGCTGAACGTGGCCGCCTGGCTGGCGGAGCACGGGGACGGCTCCAAGGTGGATGTCTTCGACATGGATCAGACCAAGCCACTGTTCAGGTCCAGGGATATGGAAGACACCTTTGCAAAAAAAGGTGTGGAGATCCACTACCAGACCCAGTATCTCGACGCCCCTACGAGAGTGGGAGGCATTGAGGTCTCTCTCATGGGAGACAATTACACGCTGATGGATATAGGAGGAGGAGAACAGGCTGCCAGGGCTGCCGGAGGCGTCGCCCACATCCTGAAGAACACGAACTCCGTTCCTGTATACATTGTGAACCCATACAGGCCGTGGACGAAGAACACCGAGTCCCTCGACCTGACCATGGGGACGATCCTCAGAGCCGTAAGGCTGGATCAGATATACATACTCGGAAATCCCAACGTGGGATACACAACTGAGGCCAGTGAATTCATGGAAGGGCTGGACAAGATCGACGAGCTCCTCAAGAACTTCACCACGGTGAGCAGCGCCTGCGTCCGCAGAGAGCTGTACGACCAGGTGAAGGACCAGACGGAAAAGTATATTTTCCCTCTCGATCTGTACATGACCTATTCATGGGTTGACCGTTAATACATTTTATTCTTAAGGAGGTAATGTTGATGGCTAAAGGTAAAGTCGAGATCGCCATTGAATCCTGCAAGTCATGTCAGTACTGCGTTGTCAGCTGCCCAAAGCATGTACTTGCCGTTGGCGAGAATGTGAACTCTAAGGGCTATCCTTACGTAGTTGCTGCAAACCCTGATGACTGCATCGGATGCGCAATGTGTGCCCAGATATGTCCTGATTCGGCAATCGAGGTTTGGAGAGATTAACTTAGGAGAGGAGAACACAAATGAGTGATCGTGTATTTATGAAAGGCTGTGAAGCTATCGCTGAGGCAGCTACCAGAGCGGGATGTCGTTTCTTCGCCGGTTACCCAATCACACCGCAGAATGAGATCCCTGAGTATTTCGCAAGAAGAATGCCTGAGGTAGGCGGAACATTCGTACAGGGTGAGTCCGAGGTAGCTTCCGTTAACATGCTGTACGGTGCAGCATCCACTGGTATCAGAGCCATGAGCTCCTCCTCATCTACAGGTATTTCCCTGTATTCCGAGGGAGTTTCCTACAGTGCATCCGCACGTCTTCCGATCGTTTATGTAAACGTGGTAAGAGGAGGCCCTGGAATCGGAGCTATCCAGCCTGCACAGCAGGACTATTTCCAGGCTACAAAGGCATCTGGAAACGGTGGATTTGAGATGATCGTTCTCGCACCTGACTCAGTTCAGGAGTGCGTTGACATGGTATATGAGGCCTTCGACCTGGCAGAGAGAGATGAGAACCCTGTTCTCGTACTGACTGACGGTGTGGTAGGTACTATGATGGAGCCTGTAGTTCTGCCTCCGATGAAGAGTGATGAGGAGCTGGCAGAGCACAGAGCTAAGTTCGCTCACAGAGCTATCGTAGGTCACCCTCTGGGACAGCAGGCTTACTGCAGACCTGGTTCTGTAGGAACAGGCCAGGAGGCTGTAAACATTGAGGCTGCAAAGCTGTACAAGACCTGGGACAAGGACATCAGAGTAGAGGAATACATGACGGACGACGCTGAGATCATCGTAGCCAGCTACGGTATCTCCGCACGTATCTCCAGAGTTGTTGTAAGAGAGCTGAGAAAAGAGGGCTACAAGATCGGAATGATCAGGCCTATCACAGTTCACCCATTCCCATACAGCACCTTCGAGAACCTGGACTTCAACAGAGTAAAGGGTATCCTGGATGTAGAGATGTCCATCCCTGCACAGATGAAGTTCGACGTTGAGCACGCTGTACACGGCAGAGCTCCTATCAAGGAGTGCCTGAGATCCGGCGGACAGCTCCTGACCAACGATCAGGTTATGGCAGCAGCTCGTGAGCTGATTAAGGAGGTACTGTAATGAAGAAAGTATATGAGAGAACAAAGGGCATCATTCCAGGTGCCGTATCAGGTTTCTGCCCTGGCTGCATGCACAGTACGATCCACAAGCTCATCGGCGAGGTAGCCGAGGACCTTGGTAAGCTGGACAAGCTGGTACGTGTAGAGGGCGTTGGATGCTGCGGACTGGGACAGTTCTACGTTACCCACGACGAGACCATCGCAGCTCACGGAAGAGCGTGTGCAGTAGCTACAGGTATCAAGAGATCATCCCCTGACTCACTGGTATACACATATCAGGGAGATGGAGACCTGGCTTCCATCGGACTGGCGGAGACGATGTCCGCTGCAAACAGAGGCGAGAACATCACCGTTATCTTCGTAAACAACGGAATTTACGGAATGACTGGAGGACAGATGGCTCCTACGACTCTGATCGGAATGAAGGCTACAACTGCTCCTAACGGACGTGACCCTAAGGAGCACGGATATCCAATGCACATGTGCGAGATCCTGAACCAGCTGAAGGCTCCTGTTTATCTGACAAGAGTTTCCTGCGACACACCTCAGCACGTTATCCAGACCAGAAAGGCTATCAAGAAGGGCTTCCAGAACCAGCTTGACGGAAAGGGATTCTCCATGATCGAGATCATGACTTCCTGCCCTACAAACTGGGGCATGAGCACTCTTGACGCCGTCAAGTTCCTGCAGGAGGACATGATGGCAGAGTTCCCTCTGGGCACGATCAGAGATAATTAGGAGGTAAAGCATGGAAAGAAATTTGATGGTAGCTGGCTTCGGCGGCCAGGGAGTTATGACCATGGGAAAACTTCTGTCTCAGGCGACATGTGATGCCACAGACCTGAACGTTACGTTCTTCCCATCTTATGGAGCTGCTATGAGAGGCGGCACCGCTAACTGCTACGTTGTTATCTCTGATGAAGAGATCGGAGCTCCTGTAAGCAACTCCGTAGACGACCTGGTAGTAATGAACGGTCCTTCACTTCACAAGTTCCTTCCTAACCTCAAGCCAGGCGGGACACTGTTCATCAACAGCTCTATCGTAAAGGATCCTATCGAGAGAGACGACATCACAGTCGTTTCCGTTCCTGTAACAGAGATGGCTCTGGAGATGGGAAATGCAAGGATCCTGAACATCATCATGCTGGGTGCATACGTTGGATACACAAAGGCAGTAGAGCCTGATGTAATCACAAAGGGCATCCACCACAAGTTCGAGAACAAGCCAAAGGTTATTCCGATCAACGACAAGGCCTTCGAGACAGGTCTGGAGATCGGAAGAAACTGGGGAAAGTAGTCTGAGATACGACCACGGCTTTCGGCGGCGCCCTCCCTGAGGGCGTCGTTTTTGCGTGGTGACACATCACAGTTTCTTCTCACTATCGCCACCCGCCTTCAGCTTGAAAGAACAGGGCCTATCTCTTATAATGAATACTAGCTCAATACGGAATAACATGCGGGACATGGCATGTGTGTCATAGTTGACTCTAAGGAGGTTTGATATGACAAGGAAAGAGAAAAAGGCTCTGGCCGAGGCCAGGAAAGAAGAGAGGAAGCAGTATGCGGCAGTCAAGACCACTCTGAGAGTTCTGGGCATCGGACTGCTGGCAGGCGCTGTTATCGCTGTAGCGACAAAGAAAGTATTTGACGACATTTTCGTAGGAGAAGACTGGTCTGACGTAGACTGGGGCGAAGACGAGGACGAGGATTACAGCATCGACTAGGTGCTGTCCTGCCCTGGATGAGCCTGGACAGAAATCTAATTTGGAAGGAAATCATCATATGACGGAGAAAAGATCCAAGGGTACTTATTACATTACAACACCGATATACTATCCCAGTGACAAGCTTCACATCGGGCACACTTACTGCACCGTGATGGCAGACGCCATGGCCAGGTTCAAGCGGCTCAGCGGATACGATGTGAGGTTCCAGACCGGTACCGACGAGCACGGTCAGAAGATCGAGCAGAAGGCCATAGAGGCGGGGATAACTCCACAGGAGTACGTCGACAGGGTGGTAGCCACCATCAAGAGACTGTGGAACACCATGGAGATAAGCTATGACGACTTCGTGAGGACCACGGAGCCGAGACATACCGAGAAGGTCCAGAAGATCTTCATGAAGATGTACGAGGCCGGAGATATCTACAAGGGAGAGTATGAAGGCTGGTACTGCACACCGTGTGAGTCCTTCTGGACTGAGTCACAGCTGGTTGACGGAAAGTGCCCTGACTGCGGCAGGCCTGTGAAAAAGATGTCCGAGGAGGCGTATTTCTTCAGGCTGTCCAAGTACTCTGACAGGGTCCTCGAGCTTTTGAAGAACGGAACGTTCCTTCAGCCTGAGTCGAGAGCCAACGAGATGATATCCTTCGTCGAGCAGGGCCTGGAAGATCTGTGCATATCCAGATCCTCATTCACGTGGGGGATCCCTGTTCCGATCGACACCAACCACGTGATCTACGTGTGGCTGGATGCCCTGACGAACTACATCACCACCCTCGGCTACCCTGACGAGTGCGGAGAGGAGTATGAGAAGTACTGGCCGGCAGACGTTCATCTGGTGGGCAAGGAGATAGTACGCTTCCATTCCATCATATGGCCGGCGATGCTCATGTCTCTGAACGCACCTCTTCCTAAGCAGGTGCTGGGCCACGGCTGGCTCCTCATCGACGGTGGCAAGATGTCCAAGTCCAAGGGGAACGTGGTGGATCCGGAGATCCTCATAGACCGCTACGGGATCGACGCCCTGAAGTACTTCCTCCTGAGGGAGTACACATTCGGGCAGGACGGTGTCTACACCAACGAGGTGATGCTCAAGAGGATCAACTTCGACCTGGCCAACGACCTTGGAAACCTGGTATCCAGAACGGTCTCCATGATCGAGAAGTACTGCGGCGGGGTTGTGCCTGAGGCGAAGACCGAGGACGAGCACAGCAAGGAGCTGAGAGAGATCGCCACGGGAGCCGCCGACAAGGTGGACGCCTATATGGACGAGTTCCAGTTCAACATGGCTCTTGACTCCATCTGGGAGATCATCAGAAGAGCAAACAAGTACATAGACGAGGAGACCCCTTGGATCCTGGCGAAGGACCCTGAGCAGAAGGATCAGCTGGACACGGTAATGAGGTATCTTGCGGAGAGCCTCAGGATCGTCAGCATCCTCATCGTTCCGTACATGCACACGACGTCCGAGAGGATGAGAGAGCAGCTCGGCATAGCGGAGGAGCCTGTGGAGTGGGAGAACGCCTTCAAGTTCTTCAACCTGCCTGATGGCACCAAGGTGAAGAAGGGGGATCAGCTGTTCCCGCGTCTGGACATCGAGAAGGAGCTGGCGGCTCTGGAGGAGATCCATCAGAAGAAGCTGGCGGAGAACGCTTAAGAAACTGCGGAGAGGATCCCGGGGAACGACCTGGGGTCCTTTTTTTCATAAGGAAAAACTGCGGCAGCACCGAAAGGCCGACGCTGCAGGGGAACAGAACACTGAAGAGGGAATTTATGCTTTTTGACGCACACACACATCTGAACTTCGGGGAATTCACGCCGGAATACAGAGCACAGCTAGCCGGGGAGATAGAGGCTTCCGACCTTTCGTACATCATCGACTCCGGCGATTCGGTGGAGTCCTCCCGCCAGGCGGTGGAGGACAGCGCCAGGTATCCGTGGTGCTACGCGGCAGTCGGCCTGCATCCGGACCAGGCCCCGGGGTATACGGACGAGATGCTCGATGAGATAGAGCAGCTGGCCGGTGAGCCGAAGGTGCAGGCCATCGGGGAGATCGGGATGGATCTCCACTACGGCAGGGATTCTAAGGAAAAGCAGATCGAGCTCTTCCGGAAGGAGATCCGCATGGCCAACCGGCTCAGGCTGCCCATACAGATCCACACGAGGGACGCGGACCGGCTGACCATGGACATCCTCATCGAAGAGGGCGCGTTCAGCGACGAAAGGAAGGGCTGGTTCCCGGAAAAGGTCCTTGAGGACGGGCGGAAGGTGGCGGACCCGAGGGTGCAGTTGCACTGTTTCTCGGGGTCTGCAGAGTTCGCAATGGAATACGTGAGGCTGGGGGCCATGATATCCGTGGGCGGCCCGGTCACATTCAAAAACGGCAGGAAGACCGTGGAGGTCGTCCAGACGGTGCCTCTCGACCATCTGCTCTCCGAGACCGATGCACCGTATCTTACGCCCGTCCCGTACAGGGGCAGGGAGAACAAGCCGTATTACGTGGAGCACGTGGTGCGGAGGGTCGCCCTGCTGAAGGGCCTGGAATACGAGGCGGCGGCCCGCAGGCTGACGGAGAACGGAAAGACTTTTTTCAACATCGATGACTGACGGGGAGCGTTTTCCATGAACGAAAAGAAAAATTACATCCTCAGGGCCATGTTGGATACAGGGCTGATACGAGAGGGACAGGCGATCGTGGTGGGGTTTTCCGGCGGGCCGGATTCTCTCACGCTCCTCACCGGGCTCCATCTGCTCTCGGAGGAGCGCGGCCTTGGCCTGAGACTGGTGGCGGTCCACGTGAACCACATGATCAGGGGCGCCGCAGCGGATGAGGACCAGCGCCGTGCGGAGGAGATGTGCAGGGAAATGGGGATCCGGTGCAGATCATATGTGCGGGATTGCCCGGGATACGCCGCGGAGCACGGAATGACCGAAGAGGAAGCCGGGCGGCAGATACGATATGGCCTTTTTCTGGAGACCGCCAGGGAGCTGGAGAAGGAGACCGGCCGCCGTCCCTCCATCGCCGTGGCTCACAACGCCGACGACCAGAGCGAGACCGTGCTATTCCGCATAATACGGGGCACCGGCGTCCGTGGACTGTCCGCCATGGCACCGTCCAGGGACATTGAAGGGTACGATCTAATCAGGCCGCTCCTGGCCGTGAGTCGCAAGGATATCGAGTCTTACATCGGGGAGCAGGGGCTGGAGCCCTGCGTGGACAAGACGAATTTCCAGGATGAGTATTCAAGGAACCATCTGAGGCTGATGGTGATCCCAGACATCGAAAAGAACATGAATCCCGGTTTCCGTGAGAACCTCCGGAGACTGGCCGACAACGCCAGGGACGACGAGGATCTGCTCGCTGCGATGGCAATGGAGGCCTTTGAAAAGATGAGGCTCGCCGATCGTGAGACGGCGGATCTCGAGGAGACGTGCGAGGGGGCGGAATCTCGCGAAATTCAGATCGACGCCAGGCAGTTCGCGGACTGCCACAGGGCGCTCCAGAGCCGTATATGTCGCGGGATATTCCAGTTGCTGGCCATCGAAGAGGGCTTTTCCAGGAACATCATGGGGGAGATCGCTTCCGTGGCTGCATCGCCGAACCCTTCGGCGGAGCTCGACCTGCCGGGCGGCTGCACGGTAAGAAGGAGATACGACCGCCTGATCTTTTCCGGTGCCTCCGAAAGGAACGGGATTGGGGCGCGGGGCGAAGTTTCTGTTTCTGTTGTCGCTTCGCCCGACGATGTTCCGTCGCCTGAAAAAGGACAGATAATCGCGGCCTTCGACCTCGAGGCACTTAAGAAAAAATACCCGGATCCCCTTTCGGCATTGGAGATCCGGAACCGCAGGCCTGGCGACTTCATTGACATCGGCACTGGGCGCAAGAAGATCCAGGACATGCTCGTGGACATGAAGGTGCCGCGGGAGTATCGCGATCAGGTCAGGATGGCGGCCATAGGCAGCGAGGTGTTGTGGATCCTGCCGGACGAGAGGATGACATCCGGACCACTGAGCAGAAAAGGGAGGTTTTCAGGTGCTTATAAGGCCGAACCTGGGCAGGCAAGCGTAGTGCTGGCGCTGGTACTTATGCGTGTCATGTGTTTCACGGAGGATGTTTCAAATTGATGTGAGATGCGTTATAACGCACCTATTGATGTTACGATCGGCGACATGAAAAAACAGGCTCCCCCTTCAAAAAGAAGGGGAAGCCTGTGAACCAGAATATTGACCCAAACCTAACCTTTAACCACAAAACCTACCTTGTGATGGACTTGAAATCAGCAGTCTGCTGCTTGATCGACCTTTCGGCAGCAAGTCTCTCGATGGAGGAGGCTCCGAAGAATCCGTTGATTTCAGGGATCTTCTCAATAATATAAGCAGCATCAGCAGGCTCTGCAATAGGACCACCGTGGCAGATGACCAGAACATCCGGGTTTACCTTCCTCGCTGCTGCAATGATGTCCTTGATGATCGGAACACAGTCATCCAGAGTCTTAGTTGTCTTTGCACCAATGGTTCCCTTTGCTGTCAGACCCATGTGAGCAACGATAATGTCTGCGCCAGCCTCAGCCATGGCAGCAGCCTGATCAGGATCGAAAACATAAGGGCATGTGAGCATATCCAGCTCATGAGCCTTTCTGATCATTTCTACCTCAAGACCATATCCCATGCCCGTCTCCTCCAGGTTCTGACGGAATGTTCCGTCGATCAGACCAACGGTAGGGAAGTTCTGAACACCGCTGAATCCCTGGTCTTTCAGCTGCTTCAGGTAAATATCCATGACCCTGAACGGATCTGTCCCGCAAACGCCGGCCAGAACAGGAGTGTCCTTAACTACAGGAAGGACCTCAGCACCCATTTCAACAACGATCTGGTTAGCGTCACCGTAAGAAAGCAGTCCGGCCAGAGAACCACGTCCGGCCATTCTGTAACGGCCGGAGTTGTAGATGATCAGAATGTCAGCACCCCCTGCCTCTGAGCTTTTTGCGGTAATTCCTGTGCCTGCGCCTACGCCGACCAGAATGTGGCCCTTTGCCAGCTGCTCTTTGAATCTTGCGATGTTTTCAGCTCTTGTTAAAGTGTTCATACTTTGCCTCCGTTTAAATATCAATAGTTATTGGTTACTGAAAAAAACGTTTCATTGTTCGAACTGCCCGGGACTGCCCGCTATAGAGCTTGTCCGGTCAGTGTTCCGTTTGCCCTGCTCCCAGAAGACTACAGCATGGAGATCAGCTTCTTTGCTGCAGCAACAGCAAACTCCGGATCGTTGATATCTGTATCCATCTCAATTACTTCCACATTATCTCCGACTTCGGATCTCAGTGTGTTGAAGAGTGCCTGATCTGCTTCAGGATCATAGAATGGTCCGCCTTCAACATCGATGGCAGAAACCCCTTTAAGAGGAAGCATGAGAGCAGTTTTTCCCTTTGCCTGGTTCATGCGGACTGCCAGTTCGTGACCGATCTGATGAAGCTCTTCAGAGGTGGTCCTCATGAGAGTGACCGTAGGATTGTGTTTATAGAGGTTCCTGTCCTTGAATTTTGAAGGAACTGTGTCCATTGGACCGAAGTTGACCATGTCCAGCGCACCTGCAGATACCACCTGAGGAATGCCCTTTCTTCCAGCGGCAGTGAGCCTGTCAGGTCCTGCGTTCAGGACGCCTCCAACCACCTGGTCGCACCATTCTGTGGTGGTCAGATCCAGGACACCTTTTATAAAGCCCTGATCGATAAGGGATTCCATGCATCTTCCGCCCGTTCCTGTGGCGTGGAACACAAGTACTTCATAGCCTTGTTCTTCGAGGTAAGCCTTCGCGGCCTTTATGCATGGTGTGGTCACACCGAACATGGTTGCGGCCAGAAGAGGCTTGCCGTCATTTTCAATTTCTTTGCGGTTTTCCACCATTCCGGCTATGGCATTTGCAGCATTGCTGAAAATAACCTTGGAAACATCGTTCAGTCCTTCCACATCTACGACGGAAGGCATCATGACGATATCGCTGGTCCCCACGTATGGGGAAGTGTCTCCGGAAGCCATGGTGGAGACCATTACTTTTGGCACTCCCAGAGGCAGGGCCTGCATAGCTGGTGTAGCAAGAGAAGTGCCTCCTGAACCGCCAATGGAAATGATCCCGTCAAATTTTCCCTGGGCATAAAGCTGGGGAATAAGAACCTTCGCACCTCTGGAGAGGACGTCAGTTGCAGTTGCCCGGTCCTTTCTGGCAACTATGGCCTTCATATTTTCCCCAACGGCAGATGCAATCTGATCGCTGCCGATATCAGGCTTAACTACAGGATCGAAAACGCCTGTGTTAATGCAAAGGGTGGCCAGCCCCCGTTCCTCAATGCACTCTCTGATAAATTGCAGCTCACGGCCTTTTGTATCAAAGGTGCCCACAATAGCAACAGTTTTCAAAGAATACCACCTCCTTGAATCGATATAGGTAATCATCAGCATATCTGCTCAAAGTTCCGGGACGGAACATAATGAGCAGAAATAATAATCTCCAGTCCCACTGCTCTTTGCGGAACGTTTCACAACTGCATTGTATCCCGTAAAGTACATAATAAAAATGTAATTTGAATATTGAAACTTGTGCTTATGCAATATTTTTGCTTTAAAATTGCATATAGAAATAAAAGGGGAAGGCAGGTGCTGATCAATGAGTAGATCAAATACTACAAATACAAGAGCGGATATTGTTCACAGGCTTCAGATGGAAATTAAGATCAACGGCCACATTATAGGGGTGGCTGCGGGAAGCGGGATGACGACACGCTACAGCGTAAAAGGCGGGGCGGACTTTATTCTTGCTCTCAGCGCCGGCAGGTTCAGACAGGCAGGAAGGCCGTCAATGGCAAGCTATCTGGCATACACCAACAGCAACGATACGGTTATGGATTTTGCTACAAGAGAGCTGCTGACCCTTATGGAATCAACTCCCATACTTTTTGGGATAAACGCTACAGATCCCATGATAGAACTTCCTGAATACATAGAAGAGATTAGGGGGGCAGGATTGTCAGGCCTTGTGAACTTTCCAACTGTAGGTCTGATAGACGGCAGATTCAGACAGGCTCTGGAGGGAGAGGGGATCAGCTACGACACGGAGGTGGAGGCCATAAGGATCGCCAGTGAAAAGGGAATGTTCACTCTTGCCTTCGTTTTCGACGAGAAGCAGGCAGAGAAAATGATAAATGCAGGCGCTGATATTATCTGTGCCTATCTGGGCTGGACGACGGGAGGAACGCTGGGAGCAAAAAAAGCCAGCTCTATTAAGGCCGCCTGCAGATCGGCAGACAGGATCTTCCGCATTTGCCTTGAGAAAGCCCCTGAGAAGATACGCATGATCTACGGAGGCCCCGTAAAAACCCCGGCGGACGCAGAATATTTTTACGAGAACACATCTTGCCAGGGCTTCATCGGCGGATCCTCCTTCGAAAGGATCCCCTCCGAAAAAGCTATTCTTCAGACTACCAGGTCCTTCAAGCATCCTGATGACGTGGAAAACACCAGCTCACTTAAGAGCGTACTCGATGGTAAACCGGCAGAAAGCGATTACGCAGAATACGTTCAGGAATATATCTCTCTTCATTACCACCAGACCATCACACTTAACGGTATGGCCGGAATACTTCACGTTTCTCCACCATATCTGGGAAGCGTGTTCAAGAAAAAGACGGGATGTAATTTCACAGAGTATCTGATCACATTTCGAATGAACAAAGCCTGCTCGATGCTGGCGAATGAGAGACTGTCCATCAGCGAGATCGCCAGGGATATCGGATATGGCGATCCTGCTCAGTTCAGCAGGATCTTCAAAAAATACAAGGGCATGTCTCCCAGGGTTTACCGTTCGGCAATGGCAGCAAAAAAAGTGTGAAAACCAATGGAGGGTATTTCACAGAAACATCATGAGACATGGAGCCGTGGATTCCTTGAAAGAAATTTTACGCTATGCTAAAATCATGCGAGAGTTTGTGTAAAAAGACAAATTTTTCAAAATTTAGGAAAGGTACAGAGCGACTTGAAGAAATTTGGCAAAAACTTTGGAATATATGTGATAATCTTCGCCCTCGTCCTGGGCACGGCGTATTTCTACAGAGGGCTGGACAACTCCAGCAAGACGAAAGAAATAAAGTTTTCCACCTTTTCCCAGCACCTTTCTGACGGCGATTACGAGAAACTTAACATCACCGACAGAAAGCTCACGGGTACAAAGGACAACGGCGACCAGGAAGTGGCCTACGCCCCTTCCGTAGTCGAGATCAGCTGGCTGGAGGACACCTACGTCTACCCGATGCTGAAGGATGGCAAGATCAAGATGGAGAGTGATCCGCCCGAGAGCGATTTCAACCTCCTGTCCATGCTGCCGACCATCATCATGATCGTGGCGCTGATTTTCCTGTTCTACTTCATGATGAGCCAGGGAGGGAACAACAAGGCCTTCCAGTTCGGGAAAAACCGGGCACGGCTCTACAAGGATAACGGCAGGAGCATAACGTTCAAGGACGTTGCGGGCCTTGACGAGGAAAAGGAAGAGCTCCAGGAGATCGTTGACTTCCTTAAGAACCCGGCGAAGTACACCAAGCTGGGCGCCAGGATCCCTAAGGGCGTGCTGCTCGTGGGAAATCCGGGAACAGGTAAGACCTATATCTCGAAGGCCACCGCCGGTGAGGCAGGTGTTCCGTTCTTCACCATATCCGGATCCGACTTCGTCGAGATGTTCGTCGGTGTCGGTGCATCCAGAGTGAGAGACCTGTTCGAGCAGGCCAAGAAGAATGCTCCTTGCATCATCTTCATCGACGAGATCGACGCCGTTGGACGAAAGAGAGGCGCGGGCCTCGGAGGCGGCAACGACGAGAGAGAGCAGACGCTGAACCAGCTGCTGGTGGAGATGGACGGATTCGACGGCAACACGGGAATAATCATCCTTGCCGCCACCAACAGACCGGACGTTCTGGACCCTGCCCTGCTCAGACCGGGCAGGTTCGACAGGCAGATCGTCATCGGCATGCCTGACGTCAAAGCAAGAGAAGAGATCTTCAAGATCCACACCAAGAACAAGCCTCTGGCCGACGACGTATCCCCTGAGATACTGGCCAAGAGGACTCCGGGATTCTCCCCTGCCGACATCGAGAACCTCGTAAACGAGGCCGCTCTCCTCACGGCGAGAAGAAACGGAACGAAGATAAGGATGGACGAGATAGAGGAGGCCACCACCAAGGTCATGGCCGGGCCTCAGAAGAAGTCCAGAGTCATATCCGAAAAGGAGAAGCGCCTGACCGCATATCACGAAGCGGGCCACGCCATCGTTATGAGATCCATTCCGGGATCCGATCCGGTACACCAGATCACCATCATCCCGAGAGGAATGGCCGGCGGCTTCACCATGTCCCTGCCTGAAGAGGACAAGTTCTTCGAGACCAGGGGCAACATGCTGAACAACATCAGGCATCTGCTGGGAGGACGTGTGGCAGAAGAACTCAAGCTGGACGACATAAGCACCGGTGCAAGCAACGACCTGGAGAGAGCTACGGCGATCGCCAGAGCCATGATCACCAAGTATGGATTCAGCACGAAGCTGGGCCCTGTAAGTTTCAGCTCCAATGACGAGGTGTTCCTCGGCAAGGACTTCTCCACGAGGCAGAACTATTCTGAGGAGATCGCCTCCGAGATCGACACAGAGATCAGGCACATCCTGGAGGAGTGCTACGCAGACACGAAAAAGATCCTCACAGAGCACGACGACAGCTTCGAAAGAGTCGCACAGGCCCTTCTCCTCGTTGAGACCCTCGACGGAGAGCAGTTCGAGGCCCTTTACAACGGTGACATCACTCCTGAAGAACTCCAGGATAAGGTCAGCAGAGAGCAGAAGGAGATCCAGGAGCGCAACGCAAAAGAGGCTGCTGAGAGCAAGCGCTTAGAGGAAGAGGAGAGAGCAAAGGCCGAGGCCAGGATGAGAGAGCTGGAGCAGGCCATGCTTGGAGAAGACGCCAATGATCAGCAAGAGCCCCCTGTTTATAAGGAGTTCCACCGGTACGGTAAGGGTGGCGAAGGCGATCAGGATAAAAAGAACGATGATAACAACACCGATCAACAGTAAGGGAGCAGTGATAGAAAATGAGAATTACCGTAGATGATTGCCTTAACCTGGACGCTTTTAACGGAGGCACAGTGGTTTCCTGCGGAAGAAAGAGCGACAGGAGAGTGCGGACCATTTCAGTCCTGGACGAAGACAATCTGGACATGGGTATCGAGAGGAACGGCCTGAAGGAGCAGATGGTGCTCACCCACTTCTGGACGTGCAAGGACGATATAGATGCTCAGATCAAGGTAGTTACAGGGCTTGGAAAAAAGTCCGTAGCGGCTCTTGTGGTGTTTCTGAACGAGGCGGGAGTGAGAAGCCTGGACGAGAGGGTGATCAGGGCCGCGGAGACGGCCGGACTTCTGGTCATCGTCATCCCGGACAACAACACCAACACATATGCCGTCACGATGGAGCAGGTGCTGGACAAGATCCTTTACGGACACAACTACAGCGACAACATCCTGAACAACACGATCTATCACCTGCTGAACTTCGAGAAGCACAGCAATTTCCAGAGTGCTCTCAAGGAAGCGGCTCTGAACAACGATTATCAGATAGTCCTCATGACCACTGAGTTCAACCCTATCCTGACTATCGAGACAAGGCACAAGCAGACCATAGACGATGCCATCAAGATCGCCAGGAAGCAGGACGTGGCTCACTCCACCATGTTCACCAGAGTGAACATACAGGACGTGATCACTTACTGGGGCACTATCGAGATAAAGGGCGAGAAGCACCTCCTCATGATCGTGGACAACGAGGACAACTACACCGCCATGGAGATGAAGAAGCTCGCCGAGATCATCGAGCTCGCCATGGGAATGTGGAAGTACACGCCTGAGAGGGATTCCAGGTCCGAGTTCATCAAATCCGCCATCAGGGGCGATCTTGCCTTCTGCCACACCCTGGCAGACGAGGCCGGCCTCAAGAACAAGCAGTTCATCAGCGTGTTCTACGCTTCCGGCATCAGCAATCCTGAGTCCCAGGACATCATCGAGAACTTCAAGGAGGAGTACAACTTCGGTCTCCTTCCGTTCATAGAGGACAACGAGTATTACGGGATGATCTACACGGATAATTCCGTGGAAAAGGGAGTGACCCTCAAGAACGCCGCTCTGAAGATGTATGAGAAGCTGAAGGACGGCCGCAAGGACGTGAGGATCTTCCACTCAACAGGCCTCGAGGATCTGGACAACGCCATCGAGGGCTTCAGGATCATCAGCGAGACTTACGAGGACGTCGAGATCGTGTTCCCTTACAAGAGGGTGTTCACCAAGTACGAGATGTCCATGGTGAGCAATTGCATCAACCTTCAGGTCCAGAATTCCAGCCTCAAGAAGGTTTATCTGGATCTGCTCGAGCCATTTGAGAAAGAGGTGTCGGTGAACAAGGGCAGGCTCCTCCTGGATACCCTGGAGACCTTCGTGCTGGATGCCAGCATGAACAGCAACAAGACCTCAGAGTTCATGAACATCCACAACAACACCGTTCAGTACAGGCTCAAGAGGATCAACGAGCTTCTGGGAGCCGAGATCACAGGAAACAGGATAATACCGGGCCTGACCATCGCGCTGGCCCTGAGGCGTCTGGAGGACAAGTAATGCTGCTGGCCATAGATATAGGCAACACCAATGTCGTGCTGGGAGTATTCAACGGAGACCGGATGATAACCAGCCTGAGACTTGCCACGGATCTTGGCCGCAGTGCAGACGAGTACGGTATTACAATAGATCAGATGTTCAGGCACGAAGGGATAGACCCGGGTGATATCGACGACGTGATCATCTCGACCGTAGTGCCATCCCTGCTATTCACCATGCAGCACATGTGCCTGAAGTATTTCGACTGCACACCCCTTGTGGTGGAGACCGGCATCAAGACCGGCCTCAGGATAAAGACCGACGACCCGAGACAGATAGGATCCGACAGGATCGTAAACGCTGTTGCCGCACACAGTAAATACAAATGCCCCCTTGTGGTAATCGATTTCGGAACGGCCACGACCTTCTGCGCAATAACCGAAGACGGGGACTACCTGGGAGGCACAATCGCTCCCGGGATAAAGATATCGGCTTCCGCTCTTTTCGAGAAGACGGCGAAGCTGCCGAACGTGGATCTGGAACGCCCTGGAAAGACCATATGCAAGAACACGATCCAGAGCATCCAGTCCGGCCTCATCTACGGACACATGGGACTCACCAACTACGTGGTGGAAAACATGAAGAAGGAGATGGCGGAGGACTACGGAGTGGATCCGGAGAAGATAAAAGTCGTTGCCACGGGAGGACTTGCCACCATGGTGAAGAGCGATATCGACTGCATAGACTTCATCGAGAAACGCCTCACACTGGACGGCCTGGTGATCCTGTACAACAAGAACAGAAAAAACAGAAAGAAAAAAATATGACAGAGCTCAACCTTTACGGTAACCGGCTCTCCGGCCCTTTTTTGCTGGCCCCCCTGGCAGGGGTAACAGACGCAGTGATGCGCAGGCTCTGCTTCCGCCAGGGCGCATCTCTCGCCTATACAGAGATGGTCAGTGGAAAGGGCCTGTATTATGGTGACAGAAAGACGGAGTCCCTATTGTATATCCCTGAGGATTCCGGGCCGGTATCCATACAGATATTCGGCAGCGATCCCGGGATAATGGGATGCGCCGCGGAGATGCTGGCCGGGAGGCCGAACATCTCACTTAACATAAACATGGGCTGTCCCGTACCCAAGGTGGTAAAAAACGGTGACGGTTCAGCACTCATGAAGGATCCAGACAGGGTGTATGACGTCGTGAGGGCCGTGGTGGAAAAAGCCGGAAAACCTGTTTCGGTGAAGTTCCGCAAGGGCTTCGATGATCAGCACGTAAACGCCGTCGAGGTGGCAAAGGCCTGCCAGGCGGCAGGAGCCTCTGCCGTGATCGTTCACGGGAGAACCAGAGAACAGTACTACAGTGGAAAGGCGGACTGGGGTATAATAAAGGCCGTGAAGGAAGCCGTGTCCATCCCGGTGGTGGGCAATGGGGATGTATTTACCGCCGGAGACGGGATCCGGATGATGGAGGAGACGGGCTGCGACCTGGTAATGGTGGCCCGCGGAGCACAGGGAAACCCCTGGATCTTCAGAGAGCTGATGGCTGCCTGGAGAGGGGATCCGGTGCCTCCGAGACCTGACCAGAAAGAGATCTCCGCCATGATGACAGAACATCTGGATCAGCTCATCCAGCTGAAGGGCGAGTACTCGGCAGTGCGGGAGATGAGAAAACACATCGCCTGGTACACGAAAGGCCAGAGAAACGGCTCGGCAATGAGGAGGGCTGTGAATCAGATCGAGAGCGCCGCCCAGATGAGAGAGGCCATAAAGTTTGAAGAATAGATACAGAAACAGAAAATTCAAAATACTTTTCCTGGGAGTAATGCTGGTGACCGTCGCCGTTTTCATGTCCGGCTGCACCACCTTCGACAATTTCAGGAGGACCTTCATTTCAAAGGATGTGGAGAAGGACGCAGAGACCATCTACATCGGCGTCTACGAGCCGCAGACCGGAGACCAGAGCGAGGTCGGCAAGAACGAGATCAAGGGCATAGAGCTGGCGCACAGCATGTACGACAACGTGGCCGGCGCCAACGTCGAGCTGGTCTACGCGGACACGCAGTCCAACACCAACACGGCGAAGACAGCGATACAGACCCTCATCAAGATGAAGCCGGTGGTCATAATCGGCGGGGCAGGAGAGGCTTCGTCCATGATCGCCGGGCCGTACATCCAGAAGGCCCAGATCCCTACCATCACGCCTTCCGCAAGCAACCCTCTGATCACAGAGGGGAACCCTTATTATTTCAGGGTGTGCATGACCAGCTACCAGACCGGTGCGGGCATGGCGGAGTACGCCGTCAGCGCGGACGGCCTCGGTTCACAGCACGTGGGCATCGTGAGCATACAGAACGACAGCTCCGTTGCAGCTGCAGTAAAAGGCTTCAGAGAAAAGACTGACGAGCTTGACGGGGACGATAACTATGTCGTGATGAACACCACTGTCTCCGCCGAAAAGCCACAGATAAGCAAGCTGATCAAGAAGATAAAAAAGTCCAAGGTGGACGTGGTATATCTGCCGGTTGGAGCTGCGGCCGCAGACCGTCTGTTCACGCAGATCGAGAAGGAGGGGATGACGAACATCACGTTCCTGGGGAACAGGGACTGGTCATCCCAGGATTTCATCGCCATGATGAAAAAGCATCCCGACATCAGGATCGCCTTCCCTTCAGATACTGTGGTGCAGGCCAACAACTCCACCACGGGTACTGTAACTGCCGAGACGCAGAAGTTCCTCATCGAGTACGCCAGCAAATACGGCGACGACGATATCCCGACAGATGAGGCGGCCGAGGGTTACGATGCCTACCTGCTGGCGATGAACGCTATCAATGCTTCCAGGAGCATGAAGGGCAAGGACGTAAGAGATGCCCTGGCATCCCTGGACAACGTGCGCTGTGCCACCGGAGTATTCACATTTGACGAGAACGGCAACCCTGTGAGGAGGGTGAACGTCTGCACAATAAAGAACGGGCAGATAGTATCCGCCTACGTTACGGACACCACCACACAGGCTCAGAACATTCAGAAGATAGGCTGATCTTTTCAGGAAAAACATATTCATATTAATTCATCGTTCCGATTGAAACGCCGGTAAGGGTTATGCCGACGGGTCAATATAAAGGTTATTGCTGGTTGGGAAGGCTGTATACGCCTTCGGTGTGCATTGCACGCATTTCTATTAGGAGGATGTATGGATTATTTAGAAGTGCTTGACGGTATGAAAGGAGAAATGCTTGAGACCCTTCAGGATCTCATCCGCATCGACAGCGTCCAGACCCCGGAAGTCAAGGGCGAGGACGGGGCTGTCTACCCTTTCGGAAAAGGTATTCAGAACGCTTACGAGTATACTTTGAAGGCCGGCAGGGACATGGGCTTTGAGACCGTGAACTACGACAACTATGGCGGTCACATCGAATTGAAGGGCGAGGATCCTGAACACTCGGAGACTTTCGGCATAACCGTCCACCTGGACGAAGTGCCTGTAGGAGAAGGCTGGGAGACAGATCCTTTTGATCCTATCGTCAAGGACGGATGGATCTACGGCAGAGGTACCTCGGACGACAAGGGCCCAACAGTTGCTGCTCTCTACGCCATGAAGGCTATCAAGGAGTCCGGACTGCCTCTTAAGAAAAACGTGAGGATGATCGTCGGCCTTGACGAGGAGACCGAGAAGAACGGAATGATATATTACAAGGAGCACGCAGACAAGCTCCCTGAGCTGGGCATCACCCCGGACGGAGATTTCCCGGTAGTACAGGGAGAGATGGGCATCCTTGTATTCGATATAGTGAGAAAGCTCTCCGGCGGCAGGAAGTATGATGGCCTGGCTCTCAAGAGCCTCAAGTCCGGAGTTGCGTACAACCTGGTATCCCCTGAGGCAAAGGCCGTGCTCCACAGCGACAGCGCCGCAGAGTACGACGCCATCATCAAGAAGGCCGAGGAGTTCTCCGAAAAGACTGGATATAAGGTAGAGGCGAAGAAGTCCGGGAAGAACCTAAATGTTGTCAGCAGAGGAGTTCAGGCTCACGGAGCAAGGCCTCACGAAGGACTGAACGCCATCAGCATCATCATGGAGTTCTTCGGAGGACTGGAATTCGCAGATCCTGGAGTAAACGAGTTCGTAGAGTACTACAACAAGTACATCGGATTCGACCTGAAGGGCGGAAAGATGGGGCCTGTCCTAACCGACGAGCCGTCCGGTGACCTGATCTTCAACGTGGGACTGGCGAGTGCTGACGAGGAGGTGATCTCCGTCACCGTGAACGTGCGTTACCCTGTTACCCGCAAGGGCGAAGATTTCTACGACGTGGTGGAGAAGACCATGGATGGCACCGAGCTCGGCATAGTAAAGGTAATGGAGGAGAACCCTGTATATCTGCCGGATGATTCTCCGCTGGTGATCAACCTGATGGAGTCATACGTTGAGGAGACCGGAGACGACAAGACGAAGCCTCTGGTACTGGGAGGCGGCACGTACGCCAAGCTGATCCCAGGCACTCTGGCATTTGGAGCGATGTTCCCGGGCAGAGAGGACAGGATGCACCAGGCCAACGAGAGGATGCTCCTCGAGGACTTCTACAAGGCAGCCAGGATCTACGCAAGAGCCATTTACAAGATCTGCTGTCAGTAGTCTTGACGTGGTACAGGTGAAGTAGTATCATCTTTCCGACAAGTAAATCTGTTTCAGGGCGTGGTGCAAGTCCACACCGGCGGTGATAGGTGAGAAGCCTTAAGTCCGCGAGCATTTGCAGAACCAGTGAGAATCTGGTACCGACGGTAACAGTCCGGATGAAAGAAACATTTACAAATTATGTATTTTGATTTGTAGAGACGGCCTTGTATTTTATGCGAGGCCGTTTGTTAATGCCTGACAGATTCCAACTGCGATGAGCTGTGGCCGGGTCGCCGGTTGCGCAGCGAGAAAAACTTTTTTCCAGGAGGAATATGTTATGAGAAGAAGTAATTTCAACACGAGCACATTGGTCAAGATGGCACTGATGACAGCCCTTTCGCTGGTGATGCTGCTAATCAGGATCCCGTTCCCGCCGGCACCTTTCCTGGTGTACGATCCGGCGGACATCCCGATCTACATCACGGCCTTCGCCTTCGGCCCTGTGGCCGGCCTGGCTGTGACCTTCGTGGTCAGCTTCATCCAGGCCTTCCTGATGGGAGGAGACGGGATCTACGGGTTCCTGATGCACTTCATTGCGACGGGAGCCTTTGCGGTGATAGCCGGAGCTATCTACAAGAGGAACAAGACCAGGAAGACCGCCATCGTTTCCATCATAGTGGGCATCCTGGTGATGACGGCCATCATGTGCGCCATGAACCTGGTGATCACGCCGATATATATGGGGGCTCCGAGATCAGCCGTGGCGGCAATGATCGTTCCGATCGTGCTTCCGTTCAACCTGCTCAAGGGTGGCCTGAACGGTGCGGTGACCTTCGTGCTGTACAAGAGAATTTCGGGAATTTTACACAGTGAGGGAAGAGGACGCAAAGCAGAGAGTTCTGAGAGCTCAAAATGAAGAAGACACTAAGCGCATTGCAATGGACATCGCCGGCAGACTTCATGCCGGCGATGTTGTTGCGCTTATAGGAGACCTGGGAACAGGGAAGACCACATTTACGAAGTATCTCGCGCAGGGCCTTGGTATCACGGAAAATATCAGCAGCCCTACTTTTAATATAGTGAAAGAGCACTACGGGGGACGCCTTCCTCTGTACCATTTTGATGTGTATCGCCTGGGCAGCGGCCAGGAGCTCATCGACATCGGTGCAGAGGATTATTTTTACGGCGACGGCGTGTCCGTGGTGGAGTGGGCAGACCTGGTGATGGACTGCCTGCCGGAGGACGCCATCATCATCGAGATATCCTATGGTGAGCGGGAAGGAGAGAGGATCTACAGATGCGCATTCTGACCTACGAGACGACAGGGAAAAAAGGCTCAGCTGCGGTGGCGGCAGATGACGGCAGGATATGCTGGAGCGCTTCCCATGAGGAAATGGATCACCTTAAGGACATAACCGTCCTGGCCCGCCAGTCGCTGGGGGAGATGGACGTTGATGTGTCTCAGGTCACCTGCGTGGCGGCTTCCATCGGCCCGGGATCTTTTACCGGGATCCGCATCGGTGTGACAACGGCGAGGACAGTCAGTCAGATGCTGGGAGTGCCATGCATAGCGGTGCCGACGCTGGAGGGCATGGCCAGGCTCGGGCAGATGTACCTTGATACGCTCCCGGACGACGGGAAAAAGCCTGAATACATCCTCACAGTAATAAACGCCAGGAGGCGTCAGGCGTACGGTGCGCTGTGGAAAGACTGCAGCGGACTCCCGGAAGAGGTGATGGAGCAGAAGCAGTACATCATCGACGACATGGTTCCGGAGATAGACAGTTCAATATCTGAGGACAGCAGGATACTGGTGGTGGGAGATGGCTTCGATGCGTATGATGAGGCCATATACGGTCTGACCAACGGGGATAACAGGATCGTGCCAGCACCGGAGAATTTCAGATATCAGAGGGCGGATGCGGTGGCATCTGTTGCCCTTGAAAAAGCAAAAAAAGGCGAATTTACTGATTACAGTCACCTTCTCCCGGACTACATGAGGAAGAGCGAGGCGGAGATGCGCCTGGAGAACGGGACACTCAGCAAGAGGATCAAATCTCCGGATACCATCACCATAAGGCGCGCTCTCCCGGGAGACCTGGACAGGATCGCCGAGCTGGAAAAGAAAACTTTTCCGGATCCCTGGACGAAGGACGACCTGGCGAAGGACATAAACTCCCCTGATGCCGTGGTGCTCACGGCTCAGTGGGGCACTGTTTTTGCAGGATACATCGACGTGTGGAGGGTCGCCGGCGAAGGGCAACTGAACCGGATCGCCGTAGACCGCAGCTACAGAGGAAGGAAGATAGGGCTCCGGCTCATGAAGGAGATGATCTCCATTTTGAAAAGCCAGGGAGACCAGGAGATGAACCTGGAGGTCAGGGCGGGGAACAGACCCGCAAGGAGCTTATACAGTAAGCTGGGGTTCCGGGAACTCGGAGTTCGCCCGGATTATTACCAGGACAACGGCGAGGATGCCGTGATCATGAAGAAGGAACTGAAGGACAATGATTAATGGAAGCCATATAACGCTGGGACTGGAGAGCAGCTGCGATGAGACCGCCGTTGGCATAGTGCAGGACGGAAGGAAGATCCTGAGCAATGTCATCTCCTCCCAGATAGACATACACACCAGATTCGGAGGTGTGGTGCCGGAGATCGCATCCCGGAAGCACCTGGAGTGCGTGAACAGTGTCATCGACCTTTCACTCAAGGAGGCGGGTGTCACCATGGATCAGGTGGATCTCATCGGCGTGACCTACGGGCCGGGCCTCGTGGGGTCGCTCCTGGTGGGAGTGGCCGCGGCGAAGGCCATGGCTTTTGCCTGCGGAAAGCCTCTCGTGGGCGTGAACCACATGCAGGGGCACATCGCTTCGAATTACCTCGAGTACCCGGAGCTGGAGCCGCCTTTCATGGCTCTGGTGGTGTCGGGTGGTCATACGAACATTGTGAACGTGGTCGACTACAACCGCTGCGAGACGTTGGGGAGCACCAGGGACGATGCCGCGGGAGAGGCCTTCGACAAGATAGCCAGAGTCATAGGACTGGGATATCCTGGTGGCCCGAAGGTGGACAAGGCCGCCAGGAATGGAGACCCTGAAGCGATCCACTTCAAGAGAGTGTATCTGGAGCCGGGGAGTTACGACTTCAGCTTCAGCGGCCTGAAGACACAGGCTCTCAACTACCTGAACTCGGAGAGACAGGCGGGGAGGGAGATATCTGTTCCCGACGTCGCCGCCAGCTTTCAGGAAGCGGTGGTGGACGTGATAGCCGACAAGGCTGTAGCCGCCGCCAGGGAGTACGGCAGGGACAGGATCGTCATGGCGGGGGGCGTAGCCTCCAACTCCAGGCTGAGAAAAGTCCTCGGAGAGAGGGCGGCCGAATACGGCATTGAGATACTCAAGCCCGCGCCCGTGCTGTGCACTGACAACGGCGTGATGATCGCCTGCAGCGCGTACTACGAAGGGAAAAAAGGAAATTTTGCCGGGCCGGAGCTCGACGCGGTTCCCGGCCTCGAATTCTGATCCGGGGATGTCAGTGCCACGGAGGATAGCTTTTTACAGGAGAACAGCATGCTGGTAATGTCAGCAAAAAACTTGAACAAATCATACGGGACCGATGTGATACTGGAGGACGTTAGTTTTTCGGTGAACAGAGGAGACAGGATCGGCATAGTCGGGCCTAACGGCGCCGGCAAGACCACGCTGCTCCGCATGATAACCGGAGACCTGGAACCCACGTCAGGAGACCTTTTCATAAAGAGCGGGTACACCATAGGGTACCTGAAGCAGAAGGATAACTTCGATTCTGAAGGGACTCTGATCCAGGAGGTAAAAAAGAGCTTTCAGCGCTTTTACAAGATGGAGGCGGAGCTGGAGAGGCTCCAGGAGCTCATCTCGGACCACAAGAGGAGCGGCTTCGAACAGGACCTGGCGGCGTACACGGACCTTCTGGAAAAGTACAAGGACGCAGGCGGATACACCTACGAGAGCGAGATGAAGTCCGTCCTGAGCAACATGGGCTTCCAGCCGGATTCCTACGACAAGGAGATCGGCGCTCTTTCCGGGGGAGAGAGGACGCGGCTCGCCCTGGCGGCACTGCTGCTCAAGGCTCCTGAGATACTTCTGCTGGACGAGCCTACGAACCACCTGGACCTCCACATGATGGAGTGGCTGGAGAAATACCTCGGCGGATACAACGGGACAGTGATAGTGGTGTCCCACGACAGGTTTTTCCTGGACCGCCTTGTAAACAGGGTCTTTGAGGTGAGGAACACCCATCTCTACGCCTATAAGGGGAACTACACGGAGTTCATCAGCAAGAGAGCGGAACGCCTGGAGGCCGAGGAAAAGGCCTGGGAGAACCAGCAGCGCGAGATCCGGCGCCAGGAGGAGATGATCCGCAAGATGAAGGAGCGCGGGACCGAACATCTGGTGAAGCGGGCCCAGTCCAGGGAGAAGCGTCTGGCGCAGGTGGATGTGCTGGACCGGCCAGAGACCCTGGAACAGCACATGAAGCTGGAGTTTCATGTCGAATACAAGAGCGGAAAGGAAGTCGTGAGCGCCGAGGGCCTGGAGAAGAGTTTCGGCCGGCAGCACCTGTTCAGCAACGTGACCTTCGACATACGAAAGGGCGAAAAGATCTGCATCATAGGTGACAACGGTACCGGCAAGACCACCCTCCTCAAGATCATACTGGGCCAGATAAAACAGGACTCCGGATATCTGAAGATCGGCCACAACGTGAACTTCGGATACTACGACCAGGGTCAGCTCCTGCTGGACGACCGGGAGACCGTAATAGGAGAGCTGAAGAACACCTACCACCTCTACACGGACACGGAGATGCGCTCACTGCTGGGACGCTTCCTTTTCCGTGGAGACGACGTGTTCCGCAGGATCGGCGACATCTCCGGCGGCGAAAAGGCCCGCATCGCACTTCTCAAGCTCATGCTATCCGGTGCAAACACACTTGTACTGGATGAGCCCACAAACCACCTGGACATCCAGTCCAAGGAGGTGGTGGAGGAGGCCATCATGGGCTTCGACGGCACGGTCATCATCGTGTCCCACGACAGGTATCTGTTGTCAAAGGTGCCGGACAGGATCCTGGAACTCACGCCTGACGGCATGATCGAATATAAGGGCAAATACGATTATTACCTGGAAAAGGCAGAGGAACGCCGGTCGCTCCTGTCCGGCGGGTCCGCTGAAAATGCGGCAGGTGCCGCAGAAAGTCCCGTATCCTCATCAGCGTCAGGAGAAAAAGAGGGCGCTGAGATATCCGCGGAGGATGCGCGGCGGCTCCGTAAGGAAAAGGAGGCCGAGGAGAGGCGACTTTCCAGGCAGGTCAAGGGCCTGGAGGAAGAGATCCACGATCTGGAGGAGAAGATATCCAACCTGGAGGAGGAACTCTGCAAGGAAGAGCACCTGTCTGACATACAATTCCTCAGCGAGCAGGGGCAGGTCCTGGAGAAGATGAAGAAGGAGCTGGACGAGAAATATGACAGCTGGCTCGCCCTTCAGGCTTGAAATGCGCACAAAAACGTGGTAAAGTATCTCAGATTTTTTCAGTCGAGAGAACAAAACAGGGCCGCGCAGATTGTTAAAAAACTTGCAAGGCTATAATCCGTATTTTATAACTGTTATTGGAGGATATTATGGTTTTTGATAAGGTAAAGGGTTTCGTAGTTGATCAGCTGGGTGTCGATCCAGATCAGGTAGAGATGGATACAAATCTGATGAAGGACCTGGAGGCAGACTCTCTGGATGCAGTGGAGATCATCCTGGCGGTAGAGGATGAGTACGGTCTGGATATTCCGGACGAGACTGCCGAGAAGTTCGAGACGGTCAGAGACCTGGTCGAGTATGTGGAGGCTCACAAGGAGTAGTCTACAGGGCACTGCGGGATCCCGGCATGGTATGATGGACAGAGGCGTGTATGAAGGATAGTAATGCAAAAATTTCAAATGCGATAGTTCGCAGGCTTCCCAGGTACAGAAGGTATCTGGCAGAACTGAAGAGACAGGGGGTAGAGAAGATCTCCTCCAACGAGCTCAGCAGTCTGATCGGATATACCGCATCACAGATCAGACAGGATCTTAATACTTTTGGCGGCTTCGGCCAGCAGGGCTACGGCTACAGCGTGGACTACCTGTACGAGGAGATCAACAAGATCCTCGGACTGGACAGGGAGTACAAGACCGTTGTCGTAGGCGTGGGTAACCTGGGTCAGGCCATCACAAACTACACTTATTACTACAAGATCGGCTTTAACATCGTGGGACTTTTTGACGTGAACCCAAGGCTCATCGGACTGCAGTTCAACGGAGTGACCGTTCAGGACTCCGCAGTTCTCGGGGACTACGTGAGGGACAACGATATAGACATCGGCATCATCTGCGTGAACAGAGAGCATGCGCAGGACGTTGCGGATACTCTTGTTGAAGGCGGAGTCGAGGGCATCTGGAACTTTGCTCCAGTGGATCTCAAGATCCCGGAGGATGTTGCCATCGAGAACGTTCATCTGAGCGAGAGCCTGCACACATTGGCTTTCAAGATCAAGAACAACTCGAAGAACGTCGAATACTAGGAGATGGGACCTGGATCGGTCTCAGCACCTGAAAGCCGGGGATTAATAGCTGCAAAATAAATGCAAAATGAAATAAGATCCGCATGGCCGTCCCGCGGGGCGGCTTTTTCAGTGGAACGCCTGCGGACTGTCGTACCCCAGGCAACGGTCGCGGGCTGTCGCATGACGGGAGTCTTTTTTCGGGAAAAGAAGGCCCGGACGCATCACGTATAACGGCGCTGCAGAGCACAAAAAAAGAAAAACCGCAGCCGAAGCCGCGGTTCGTCGAGCTATTTTGCAAAATGCTTCGATATATCTTATATCGACTATGCCTCAGCAGGTGCTCCTACTGGACATACACCAGCACAAGCGCCGCAATCGATGCATGTATCCTCATCGATAACGTATGGTGTTCCCTCGGAAATAGCCTCTACTGGACATCCGGCTGCACAAGCGCCGCATCCGATGCAATCATCACTGATTCTGTATGCCATTGGTCTTTACCTCCTTGTGTTATTTTAAGACAACAGGATTATAACAGCGGATTTTCACTTTGTAAAGTTAAAACAGGGCGGCTGGCCTTTACTTCAATTTCACTTTAACAAACCCACACGGGAGTGACACAGGATGTCGCAGGTGTGGTATCATCACCACATGGAGATCATATCATTTACAGGAAAGAGCGGTACGGGAAAAAGTTACCAGGCGGTGCGCCTCAGCCGGCAGCTGCGGGCGGACGCCATCATCGACGACGGCCTGCTGATATACAAGGGCCGGGTGGTGGCGGGAAAATCGGCGAAGAGGTGCAAGTCGAAGGCGGCGGCCATGAGGACGGCGCTTTTTAACTACGAAGAAAACAGGAAGGACGTGAGGGAGAAGCTGCTTGAGCTTGATCCGGACAGGCTCCTCATCCTCGGGACCTCCGATCGCATGGTGGACTGGATCACCGACGCCCTGGAGCTGCCCCGGGCCAGCAGGCGGATCTACATAGAAGACGTCTCGTCAGAGGCGGACCGCGAAAAAGCTGCCTTTTACAGGAACGAGAGAGGAGAGCACGTCATCCCGGCGCCGTACATGGAGATACGGAAGGACTTCGCGGGATACTTTCTGGACCCGATAAGGAGGTTCCGGAACGTTTCGATGCCGAACGGCCCCGCCCAGTCGGTGAGCACAGTGGTACGGCCGGCGTACAGCTACGCCGGGCAGTTCCAGATAGCGCCAGCCGTGCTGTCCGATATAGTGCACATCACGGCCGAAGACAGTTTCCACAGGCACCTCAGGGTTATAGATGCGTACTCCAACCGTAAACCGGATTCACTGGATTTGGTGGTCGTAATAACGATCTTCTGGCGCGATGGCATAATGAGCTACGTCCGGCAGTTCCAGAAGGTGGTCAAGGAGAAGATAGAGGAGATGACCGCCTTTTCCGTGAGGAACGTCAACGTGCAGATAAGGAACGTGGTGGTGAAGAGAGAGGCGGAGATGGCGGCCAGGAGGCGCGAGGCCCTGATGCCTGTCACGAGGAAGATAAGCGGGATCCAGAACGGCGGATCACTGGGAGATCATGGAGATCGGCAGGAAAAAAATTCGTCACGCGGCCCGGGCAGGCGAAAGCGATAGAGATAGAAAAGGGACGAGGGGAGATCAGGTCAGAACATGAGCGATCCAATGAATGAAATAGTTTTTGAAAATGTGAGGGATATTGATCTGGAGCACGTCTTTCAGTGCGGCCAGTGCTTCCGGTGGACGCCGGTCAATGGCGGAGCAGGAGGATATGCTGGAAATGTGCAGGAATACCAGGGAGCTGCCGGGCAGTGGTATTGCCGGGCGAGGCTCGATAGAGATCCGGCGGTGGAAAACGCCGGGACTCTGGTGCTGGACGTATCGGGCGGCTCCAGGGATTTCTGGGAAAACTACTTCGATCTGAAGAAGAACTACGGCGAAATAAAGACCCGGCTGGTCCGGGAAGAGCCTGAGATCGTCAGGGCCACCGAGGCCGGCGGCGGGATCAGGATCCTGAACCAGGATTTCTGGGAGGTCCTCATATCCTTCATAGTCTCTCAGAACAACAACATCCCGAGGATCACGAAGTGCATCCGCGGCCTGTGCGAGAAGTTCGGGGATCCCGTATTCGCCGACGAGAACGGGGAGGAGTGGTACGGTTTCCCGTCTCCTGAGAGCCTGGCTTCAGCCACGACAGAGGATCTCGCGGAAATAAAACTGGGCTACAGGGACGAGTACATCATACGGGCTGCCAGGAGGTTCCTGGAGCTGGGAGAGCCTTCAGGTACAATGGAGGAAAAGAGAACAGAGCTCCTCGGGTACCACGGCATAGGCCCGAAGGTGGCCGACTGCATCATGCTGTTCGGCTGCAGAGAGTTCAGAGCTTTTCCCATAGATACCTGGGTGAAGACCATCATGAACGACATGTACGGATTCGACAGGAAAGACGTGAAGGGCATGCAGGCCTTCGCCCGCGAAAAATTCGGAGACCTCAGGGGCTACGCCCAGCAGTATCTCTTCTACCTGTACAGAGACAAAAAATAGCACGATCCCGGACGCTCGGGACTGACTCTTTGAGCGATCTATCTCAAATTCCCATGATATGGAGCTTTCTGCGCATATCATGGGAATTTTCATCTTAAAATTCCCATGGCATAGAGATTTCTGCACATATCATTGACATCGATGATGGAGATGTCCCCAGGATGGGGCCGTCATCTGACACCTTCGATCATGTGATCGCTGCCCGCGATCCCGTAGACCCATTTCTATAAAGCAAACCTTTTCCTGCGGACACCTGTCCGCGAATCTGCACCTTTTGACTAAAGAATAACAAGATGAATAAATAATATATAGCCTATTCATTATAATTATAAGCAAAACAGAATGCAGAAGAGGTCGCCAGGGATTCGCTGTATAACGTGCACGATGCGGTACGCATTGGACTTTGTGCACCTAAAGCTCAGTGATTGCAAGGCTTTTAAAAATTTTTAAAATTTTTTTCGCCTTGCGATAAAAGGCTTACAGCGGAAAACCGACCTCAAACGGCTGTGTGTAGAATTGACATAAAAATAACAGAATGTATAATCTTCACATCAGATATTGTTAATTTTATAGCGAAATTATTCTGAGCTTTGTCCGGGGCCGGCAAGACGGATCTGGATCCCGGCCCACAGGTCAGGCTCAGATGACAGAAGCCTGGTTCAGTCCAGCGGGAGGAAACGTGTACACCCTTGGCATCGACATCGGATCCACAACATCGAAATGCGTCATCCTTGAAGACGGAGACCGCCTGGTGGCAAAGAGCCTCGAGGTCGGAGGAATGGGTACTACAGGTCCTGAGGATGCCGTCAGCGAGGTGATGCAGACATCCGGGCTGAGCTCCGGGGATATTGACAGGACGATAGTCACAGGCTACGGCCGCATGAGATTCCAGGGAGCAGACGGAGAGGTGAGCGAGCTCACCTGCCACGCCATGGGAGCCAGTCACATCTTCGACGGACTGAGGACGGTCATCGACATAGGCGGACAGGACGCCAAGATCATCGCACTTTCCCCGTCAGGCCGCATGACGAACTTCGTCATGAACGACAAATGCGCGGCCGGCACCGGAAGATTCCTGGACGTGATGGCGAACATCCTCAGGATAGACGTGAACGACATGGGAGAGATCGCAGCGAAAGCGGAGGGATCCGCTCAGATCTCCAGCACGTGTACGGTATTCGCCGAGTCAGAGGTCATAAGTCAGCTGGCGAACGGAGTCAGGCTTCCGGAGCTGGTGTCTGGCATCTGCGACAGCGTCGCCTCAAGAGTGAGCGCTCTTGCCCGGCGCGTGGGAGTAAAAGAAAAGGTGTGCATGTCAGGCGGAGTCGCCCGGAACGGAGCCGTGAAAAATGCACTGGAGCGGAACCTCGAGGTCGAGATCCTCACGAGCCCGCTGTCACAGTACTTCGGAGCCATCGGAGCCGCCCTCTACGCTTACAGACAGGCATCCAGATCCGAAAAATAACGAGATCTCGCAGCAGATGCTGCTGAGGAAATAAAAGGTAGTTCATTTTTATCAGGAGGAAATCGAAATGGCTGAAGGAGCAAAGGAAGTCAAGAAATCCCGTCCGCCACTGGATCCGAACTCGGCTAAGTACAAGCTGGGGAAGATCGCAGGTGATGCTTTCAAGGATGCGATCGCCGCTAAGGCAGCAGGAAAGCCGGTGGCATGGGTATCCAGCAACTTTCCGGTAGAGATCCCGGAAACACTGGGGCTTGCTACTGCGTATCCTGAAAATCAGGCGGCCGGCATCGCCGCGAGAGGCGCCGGAGAGAGGATGTGCGTGACCGCAGAGGAGGAGGGTTACTCCAACGACATCTGCGCCTACGCGAGGATCAGTCTGGCGTATGCCAAGCTGAAGGAATGTCCTGAACAGGACGTCGCCATGCCTGATGTGGTCCTGTGCTGCAACAACATCTGTAACTGCATGATCAAGTGGTACGAGAACCTCTCGCAGGAGCTGAACATCCCGATGATCATGCTGGACATCCCGTTCAACCCGGACTACGAGGTCTCTGACGCGGAGGTAGAGTACGTGACTGCCCAGTTCTGGGATGCGGTGCACAAGCTGGAAAAGCTTTTCGACCTGAAGTGGGATGACGACAGGTTCAAGGAGGTCTCCGGCTTCAGCTGCCGTTCGAGCAGAGCCTGGCTGAAAGCGACAGAGTGTGCTAAGTACGTTCCGTCTCCATTCAACGGATTCGACCTGCTGAACCACATGGCAGTGATGGTCACCGCCAGAGGAAAGAAAGAGGCGGGAGAAGCCATGGAGACTCTGCTGAAGGAGTACGAGGAAAACCACAAGAACGGCACCAGCACCTTCAGAAGAGAGGAAAAATACAGAGTGATGTTCGAGGGCATCGCCTGCTGGCCTTACCTGAGAGCCACGTCGAGAGGCCTCAAGGACAGAGGCATCAACATGGTCACCACCATCTACGCAGACGCATTCGGATTCGACTACAACAGTTTCGATGAGATGATCAGGGCATACTGCTCAGTGCCTAATGCTATCAACCTGGAGAAGTCCAGAGACAAGAGGATCAAGCTCTGCAAGGACAATCACGTTGAGGGACTTCTGGTTCACACCAACAGGTCATGCAAGCTGTGGAGCGGATTCATGTACGAGATGAGCCGCCAGATCGGAGAGGCATGCAACATCCCAGTGGCGAGCTTCGACGGAGACCAGGCAGACCCGAGGAACTTCTCCGAGGCACAGTACGACACGAGAGTCCAGGGCCTCATGGAGATAATGGAAGCAAACAAAGAAGCCAGAAAAGAAAACGAGGAGAAGGGAGAGTAACGGTGAACAGAGAACTTTTGGAAAAATTCCACCAGGTGGCAGTATCTCCCAGAGCTCAGATGGACAAGTACCTGGCAGAGGGCAAGAAGGTAGTCCTCACGGCGCCTGTATATACACCAGATGAGCTGATCAGCTCCATGGGGTTCGTACCTATGGGAGCATGGGGAGCGGACATTGAGCTGAACAGGTCGAAAGAGTATTTCCCTGCATTCCTCTGCTCCATCGTTCAGTCAATCCTGGAGCTTGGCATGAAGGACGAGTACAAAGGAGCCAGTGCGCTGGTAGTCCCTTCTCTCTGTGATACGCTGAAGTGCCTGGGAGAAAACTGGAAGTACGCAGTGAAGGACATCCCGTTCATCCCTATGACATATCCTCAGAACAGGAAGCCTGACTACGGCATCAAATTCACCAGGGCAGGCTACGAGAGAGTAATAAGAGATCTGGAGAAGGCCGGCGGTACCTACGACGAGGAAAAGCTGGCTCAGTCCTGCAAGATCTACAACGAGCACAACGCGGCGATGAGGAAGCTTGACCAGGTACTGGCAGGCCATCCCGAGATCACAGCCGCTGAGAGGAGCGACATTTTCAAGAGCGCCTTCTTCATGACGAAGGAAGAGCACACCGCGCTGGTAGAGCAGCTGATCGCCGATCTGGAGAAGAGCGAGCCAGCAGATGAAAAGCTACCGGTTCTTGTGTCCGGCATCCTAACAGATGCTCCTGGCCTGAACAGTATCTTTGACGAGATGAACATGCACATCGTGGCTGACGACGTCGCAGCTCAGTCCAGACAGTACAGGACAGACGTTCCAGAGGGAAAAGATCCTCTCACAAACCTCGCTCAGAAGTTTGCCGACATGGACAACTGCTCGGTGCTGTACAACGCGGAAAAGCCGCGCATCCAGTGGATCGTGGACACCGCGAAGGAGAGGGGCGCAAAGGGCGTGATCGTGGTCCTCACCAAGTTCTGCGACCCTGAAGAGTTCGATTACGTGATGATCAAGAGGGCCTGCGAAGACGCGGACATCCCTGTTGCGCTGGTAGAAGTAGACAGGCAGATGAAGGAGTTCGAGCAGGTGCGCACGAACCTCGAGACATTCAGAGATATTCTTACGATCTAGTGCATCTTGATGGTGCTTTTGAAAAAAGGAGGAAAAGATGAGCGAAGTTAAGCGGCCCCTGGAGGGAGTCAAGGTCGTGGAGATGGCTACATTTATCGCAGCTCCCTGCACTGCCCGTTTCCTGGCAGACCTGGGCGCAGATGTTATCAAGGTAGAGGCCCCAAAGGGAGATCCTCTCAGATACACGGCAGTAAACGAAGGAAGGCCTCTGGATCAGAAGGAGAACACCTCATATGATCTGGAAAACGCCGGAAAGCGCTGTGTGGCACTGAACACAAAGACAGAGGAAGGAAGAGCGGCTCTGGAGAAGCTGATCGCAGACGCAGATATCTTCATCTGTAACTGGCGTCAGGGACCTCTCAAGAGAGCAGGCCTGGACTGGGATACTCTCCACGCAAAGTATCCTAAGCTGGTAATGGGATATATCTCCGGCTACGGCGAAAAGGGACCTGATAAGGACCTGCCGGGATTCGACTTCACGGCGTTCTACGCTCGCGGAGGCATCCTCGGACCGCTGAGAGACAAGAAGAGCACACCTATGCTGACGGTACAGGGATTCGGAGATCACCAGGTCGCAATGAACCTGGCAGCAGGAGTTCTGGCCGCACTGTACAGAGCTAAGATGACCGGCGAAGGAGATCAGGTAGTCGTATCTCTGTTCCACAGCGCGGTATGGGACGTATCCCTGATGCTCCAGGCCAGCCAGTACGGATCGGACAGCTGCAAGTTCCCTATGGAGAGATGGGAGAACGGAAATCCTCTGACGATGTGCTACAGGACAAAGGACGACCAGTGGCTGCAGATCGCGATGCCGCAGTACGACAGACATTATCCAGTGCTCATGAACGCCATGGGACATCCTGAAATGGCCGACGATCCACGGTTCTACCCACAAAAGAACCTCGTTCCTAACAGGAAGATCTTCTCCGAGTGGATCTCAGATCAGTTCGCTCAGAAGGATTGCGCAGACTGGTGCAAGATCCTGGATGACGCTGACTTGCCTTATGCGGTTGCCCAGAACTGGGATACCCTGCTTGTGGACAAGCAGGCATGGGCGTCCGATATCTTCTACGAGATGCAGTACAGCAACGGAAACAAGCGTACCCTCGTAAGACCGCCGGTGATCTTCAAGGAGATGGGACTGCCTGATTACAACAGAGGACCGTACCTGGGAGAGCAGACAGAAGAGATACTCACCCAGCTTGGATATTCAGAAGACGAGATCAGATCCATGGAGGAGTCCGGAGCGGCTGTGCCTATGGATCCGGCACTCAGAGATTAGTCAATAATTGATGCTCCCGTGGGGCGGTTTTCCCCAAGTTTTCGCCCCGCCGGGAATTTAATGAATTATTATCGCGGAGATCGCAAAGGAGATCGTTATGAAAATCGCTGCATACGAAGTAAGACCTGATGAAGAACCTGTGATCAAGGGACTGTGTGAGAAGCTTGGAATCGATGTCGACATCACCAGCCTGAACCTGGACGAGAGCACCGTGAACATGGCCGAGGGAGCCGACGGAGTTACGACTCTCGGACAAAGCACGTACAGCAATGAAGTGCTGGATCAGCTCAAGGAATACGGCGTAAAGGTGCTGGCATCCCGCTGCGTTGGTTATAACCACATGAATGTCGAGTACGCAAGGAAGCTTGGATTCAAGCTGTGCAACGGAAGCTACGCTCCGAACGGAGTTGCCGAGTACACAGTAATGTCCATTCTCATGTGCATCAGAAAGCAGAAGAAGGCTCTCTATGACACCAACGACAACAACTTCACTCTCAGAGGAAAGATGGGAAGAGAGCTGAGGACTATGACTGTTGGTGTTATCGGAACAGGAAAGATCGGTGCCACGGTCGTTAAGATCCTCTCCGGATTCGGCTGCAAGATCCTGGCTAACGATATCTACGAGAACGACGAGGTAAAGAAATACGCCACCTACGTGGATGAGGATACCCTTTTCAGAGAGAGCGACGTCATCACCATCCACACACCGCTTCTTCCAAAAACCGAGAAGACCATCAACGCCGATGCCATCGCCAAGATGAAGAAGGGCGTCATTATCGTAGACAACGCAAGAGGCGAGCTCATGGATATCGATGCCATAATCGACGGCGTTGAGACCGAGAAGATCGGTGCTCTGTTCATGGATTCTTTCCCGGGAGAGGTCGGGATCATCCACGTGGATCACAACGAGGACATCATCAGGACCGAGGGAATGCCTTACTTCAAGCTCAAGTATCTCCGCTCTTTCGTAAACGTCTACCACACGCCTCACATGGCATTCTTCACGCAGGAAGCCGGCGAGCAGATGGCAGAGTGCGGAGTTGAAAGCATCTACGAGATCATGACAGAGGGTAAGTCCAAGCACGAGATACCTGCATAATCGTAAATTAATGCTGGTATCGGTGAGCCGGCACCGGCAGAGAAATAAATTAAAACTTAGGAGGAAAATATGATTCTGGACAAGAAGCATGCCCTGCAGCAGAAGCTGTTCCGCCAGTTCGCCGAGACAGAATTCACGAAAGAGATTCTGGACGAGCTGGAAGAGACCGGTGAGTTCAACTGGGAAATGCACAAGAAAATGGCAAAGTACGGTTTCATGGGTGTCAAGATACCTAAGGAGTATGGCGGCGCCGGATGCGATCACCTCACATACGCGCTTATGGACGAGGAGTTCGCGAGACAGAGCGCAGTTCTGGCTCTTTACGCAAACACATCAAACTCTCTGGGAGGCGGACCTCTTCTTCTGGCGGGAAGCAAGGAGCAGAAGGAAAAATATCTTCCTCCAGTCGCCAGAGGCGAGAAGATCCTTGTGTTCGCTTTGACCGAGCCGGGTGCAGGATCCGATGCAGGCGGAACAACTACCACAGCCATTCAGGATGGCGACGATTTCATTATCAACGGCCGTAAGTGCTTCATTTCCGGTGCTCCTATGGCAGACTGGTGCATCCTTTTTGCAAAGACAGACCTGAGCGCAAAGGGATCGAGAGGGATCTCCATGTTCATCGTTGACATGCATCTTCCGGGCGTGTCTCTCGGTGCTCCGGAGAAGAAAATGGGTATCGTAGGATATCCTACCAGCGACGTTGTTCTGGAGGATGTAAGGGTTCCTAAAGACTGCCTTATCGGCAAGCTGAACAAGGGCTTCCAGACCGCCATGAAGACCCTGGACGGAGGCCGCCTGGGAGTCGCGGCACAGGCCGTAGGTATCGCTCAGGCATGCCTGGACGAGTCTGTAAAATATGCAAAAGAGCGTAAGCAGTTCGGCCGTCCTATCGCGGATTTCCAGGGCGTGAGCTTCATGATCGCAGAGATGGCGACGGACGTTGAGGCTGCCCGCCAACTGGTGTACCACGCCGCTCAGCTGAAGGACGCCGGCTCTGAGGAAGCTTCCAAGGCCTGCTCCATAGCCAAGTTCTTCGCCTCCGAGGCAGCCAACAGGTGTGCCTACAAGGCAGTCCAGATCCACGGCGGATACGGATACATCAAGGAGTACAAGGTCGAGAAGCTCTACAGGGATGCGAGGATCACCAGCATCTACGAGGGCACCAGCCAGGTACAGGAGATCGTTATTTCCAGCAATCTTCTGAGAAAGTAAGGAGGGCAGTGAACAAATGAAAATTCTCGTAACAGTAAAGCAGGTTCCTGATACCTCCGGGAAGGTAGCAGTAAAAGAAGACGGGACCCTGGACAGAGCGTCGATGCAGACGATCATCAACCCTGATGACCTGAACGCCATCGAGGCGGCTCTGACATTGAAGGACAGGCTGGGATGCAAGGTAGTCGCATTCACCATGGGACCGCCACCGGCAGAAGGGATGCTGAGAGAGCTCATGGCCATGGGCGTAGATGAGACAGTTCTCATCACAGCAAGAGAGTTCGGTGGTTCCGACACCTATGCTACATCTCAGATCATCGCAGCAGCCATCGACACATATGGACTCGAAGAGGAAGACATCGTGCTGGCCGGACGCCAGGCCATCGACGGAGACACGGCTCAGGTAGGCCCTCAGATCGCTGAGAAGCTCCACATCCCTCAGGTCACATATGCAGGAGACATAGAGAAGGACGGCAGGACGCTCACCATCAAGAGGATCCTGGAGGACGGATACATGACCATCAAGGTGAAGACACCTTGCCTCATCACATGCATCAAGGAGCTGAACACTCCGAGATACATGACCGTTCTGGGAACGGAAGAGTGTTTCGACATGCCTCTCCACATCATGGATTACAACACACTGAAGGATCACCCTCTCATCGATGCCACCACCATCGGACTGAAGGGCTCCCCGACGAACATCTACAAGTCATTCACTCCGCCTCAGAAGGGTGCGGGCATGATGCTGGAAGGATCCGGCAAGGAAACAGCTAAGCAGCTGGTATCCATACTCACAGACAAGCATATCATCTAAGGAAGGAGAAACAGACAATGGCTTTTAACAGTGCTGATATAGCTGCCTTCAAGAACGTATGGGTGTTCTGTGAGCAGCGTCAGGGCAAAATGATGAACACCACCTTCGAGCTCATCTCGGAGGGAAGAAAACTGGCAGACGAGCTGGGCGTGGACCTGTGCGGTATCCTGCTGGGAGACGATGTCGACGGCATCGCGAAGGAGATCGGAGGATACGGGGCGGATTCCGTGATCGTATGCAACAGCCCTCTCCTGAAGAACTACACAACAGAGGGATACACCAAGGTCATCTGCGACATGGTGGAGGAATACAAGCCTGAGATCCTTCTCTTCGGAGCATCCAATATCGGAAGAGACCTGGCTCCGAGGTGCGCAGCAAGACTCCACACGGGACTGTGCGCAGACTGCACTCACCTGGACGTTGACCTTGACGGCTATGTAAACTTCCTGAGGACGGGGTCCTCCCTTGATGTAGACGGAATGAACTTCGACAGCAAGCTCTTCGACGTAAAGACCAACCTGAAGATGACCAGACCTGCATTCGGAGGACACCTGATGGCCACCATCGTTTGCCCTCGCTTCCGTCCGGCAATGGCCACCGTTCGTCCGGGCGTAATGATGAAGAGGGAATTCGATAACGCTAAAGCAGCTTCCATCAAGGTGATCCACCCTGAGTTCAAGCTGGCTCCTGAGGACATAGAGACAGAGGTAGTTGAGATCGTAAAGGCCGCCAAGAAGATGGTAGACCTGATCGGCGCGGACTACATCGTATCTGTCGGAAGGGGCATCGCAAAGGACGTGGAAGGCGGCATCAAGCTGGCTGAGGAGCTGGCAGACGAGCTCGGTGGAGTGGTAGGATCTTCCCGTGCCTGCGTTGATGCCGGCTGGATCAGTGCAGACCACCAGGTAGGGCAGACCGGAAAGACAGTGCACCCTAAAGTATACATCGCCCTCGGTATCTCCGGGGCCATCCAGCACAAGGCTGGCATGCAGGATTCCGAGTACATCATCGCGGTGAACAAGAATGATGCCGCGCCTATCTTCGAGATCGCCGACTACGGCATCTGCGGAGACCTTTTCAAGGTAGTACCTCTGCTCATCGACGCCATCAGGGAGTCGAAGGCAGCAAAGGAGGCTTAACAGAAAAAACTGTCTTACGTCGGTGACCTCCACTGATGGTATCAGTTTTTCCCCCGTGCTCAGTCCTGTCCCATGTGTCGGCGGTTCCAGTGCCCGCAGAAGGGCTGAGCATTGATTTAATAAGGAATGATTTTTGCCGGGGTGTTATTCCCCGGCACTGGTATATATTGAAAGGATGCTGGAGATGGATCAGGATAAGGCTCAGGAGAAGGGCCAGAAGACGGGCCAGGAAAAAGGCGGGGAAGAAGGCCAGGAAAAGAAATACAGGATAGTAGTGATAAATCCCGGATCCACATCTACCAAGGTAGGGGTCTTCGTCAACCAGAAAAAGATCTTCGTGGAGAGGCTGTATCACGACAGCAGCGAGATGGCCAGGTTCGAGACCATCCAGTCCCAGCTTGGATACAGGACTCTTCTTGTGGAGAGGACCTGCCAGCAGAACGAGGTCATTCTGGATAAGGTTGATGCCTTCGTGGGGTGCGGGGGAGGCATGCTCTCCTGCAAGAGCGGCGTGTATCAGATCAACGAAAAGCTCATATACGACTGCGAGACCGCGGCGGCTGGTGTCCACCATCCGGCCATGTTGGCGGCCCAGATCTGCAGACGGCTGGTGAATAAATACGGTGGGAGAGGTTTTACCGTGGATCCGCCGGATACAGATGAGTTCCAGGACCTGGCCAGGATCTCCGGTCTGAAGGGCATATACAGAGAGAGCCGCGTCCACTGCCTGAATCAGAAGGCGGTGGCACGTGAGTACTGCCAGGAAAAAGGCCTGGATTACCACGACTGCAATCTCATCGTGGTCCACATGGGAGGCGGCATATCCGTCACCGCTCACCGCAAGGGTGAGATGGTGGACAGCAACGATGTGCTTGCGGGAGACGGCCCTATGACACCTACGAGAGCAGGCAGCATCCCGACCACTAAGATCCTGAAGCTGGCCTTCAGCGGTAATTACACCTACGATCAGCTGGAGGAGCGCCTGACCAGAAAGGGAGGACTCATCGACCAGCTGGGCACCGACGACGCTGTGGAGATAGAGCGGAGGATCACCAAGGAGGACGACAGGTACGCCGCACTCATATTCGACGCAATGATCTACCAGGTGGCCAAGCAGATCGGCGCCTGCGCCATGGTCCTTAAGGGAAAGGTGGACGCCATCCTGATAACCGGAGGCATGTCCAGAAGCGACTATATCGTGGAGAGACTTAAGGATTATGCCGGCTGGCTGGCGCCGGTATGGGTGAAGCCCGGAGAAATGGAGATGGAAGCCCTGGCGGCAGGTGCATACAGGGCCCTGAGGGGCGAAGAGGAGATCCTCACGTACACTGGAGTGCCCGTCTTCAAAGGCTTCCATTCCAGAAGATATAAAATCTGATGAAAAACGATCACCCGGAAGCGTGACGCCTCTGAGTGATCGCTTTTTTTTACTTACTGCACATGCTGCTCCTTGTGCCATTCCTCCGCGAACTCGATGAACATCCGGATCACCAGGGGCAGAGAGTCCTTTGACTTGGCCGTTATACCGAGGGTCCTGTAGATGTGTTCCGTAAATGGCCTTATGCACACATCGAACGGGATGTTGCGAAGTAGAAGCTTTGGGAGGATGCTGACCCCGAAGCCGTGCTGGACCATGTTCAGTACGGCGAAGTCGTCGTTCAGAGAGTACTGGATCTCGGGAGAGATGCCGTTCATCTGGAACAGGAGCCCCGCCTCGTACTCCAAACCATCTGCAGACAGGATGAACGGCTCGTGGTCCACATCCTGGAGGGTCACGTTCAGCTTTTCTGCGAGCCTGTGGCGGAGAGGAGTCACCAGCATGAGGTCGTCCTGGCAGATCGGTATGAAAGGCCTCTCGTAGGCCGCCACCGAGGTGGTGAAGATCAGGTCCACCTCGCGTCTGTACAGCCTCTTGTGAAGGCCCTGAAAGCCGTCTACCACGATCTCGAATTTTACGTGGGGGTATCTCTCGGAAAAAGAATATATCATCGCCGGGAGCCAGGTGTATGAGATGCTCTGGATGGTGCCAATGCGTATGATGCCGTTGTCCGGGTTCCTGAGATTGTCCGCGGTGTGCTCCAGGTGCTCCAGCTCCAGGGAGACTGTCTCCAGAGACCGGAAGATCTCTTCACAGTAGGGGTTTGGCTCTACTCCGTATTTCGTCCTGCGGAAGATGGGGAAACCCAGCTTAGACTCGAAGGATTTCACCGTCTGGCTCACCGCGGAATGGGTGTAGTTCAGTTTTTCCGCCGCCTTTGAAATGCTTTTCTCTCGGTAGACCGTGGCTATTATTTCGTACTTATCCATCTTAATTATTTCCTCCACCGTTTTTATCGATCTTGTTTGCAGAAAAGATGTAAATCTTTCTGAAGGCTGATGTAAGAAAACCTTAAAATATTGTCAAAAAATAGACGTTTCCTTGGATGTAAGAGAATCTTAACATAAATAGCTGTTTATGTAACTATGACTTAATTTTTTAATACTGTATGATGAACTCACGAAGAGAAAGTTAATTAACTAACAAACTGTGAAGTGGCCACTCATTCTTTAATTCTCACATCATGAAAGGGGAAGAAAAAATGGGTTACAGTTATTGGAATGGTGCGGAAACTGCCCATCGCCGGGTGATGATGAAGGCTGCCGGATATTCTGATGATGATATCAGAAACAAACCTCATATCGGAGTTCCCAATTCATACATGTCCGGCTCTCCGGGAACGGCTCACCTGAGACAGGTCACCGAGGCTGTCAAGGAAGGAATTTGGGCGGCCGGTGGCATCCCTGTTGAGTTCGGGATCCCGGCGACCTGCGGCAACGTTGCAAACGGAGCCGACGAGATGAAGTACGAGCAAGTGGGAAGAGACATCGTAGCCATGTCCATCGAATTCGTGTCCAGAGTTCACAACTTTGATGCCATCTGCTGCGTGGCGACCTGCGACCTGATCCTTGCAGGTTGCTATCTGGCTGCGTGCAGAATGGACATTCCTGCGCTGGTGGTCACCGGAGGCTCCATGCAGGCCGGAAATTACTGCGGGAAGACCGTTGTAGAAGCCGACCTCGACTCCGCCAGATTTTCAGGAGCCAGCGAGGAAGAGCTGATGGCTATGGAGGACAGCGTATGTCCTTCGTACGGAGCCTGCCCTTCCATGGGTACTGCAAACACCATGCAGATGCTTGGAGAGGTCCTGAACCTGGTGATGCCTGGCACATCCACCATACCTGCCTCAGACAACGCCAGGATAAGGGCGGCCAGAGCCGCAGGCAAGTACGTGGTAAAGCTGGCGAAATCAGGACGCACACCTAAGGACATCATCACGAGAGACGTTCTGGAAAACGCCATCATGTTCGACATGGCAGTGGCCGGCTCCACGAATGCAGTGCTCCACATCCTTTCTTACGCCTATGAACTGGGGATCGAGCTCACACTGGACGACTTCGACAAGTTCGCCAAGGAGATATACTGCATCAACGCCGTCATCCCAAGCGGTCCGTACACAGTCGTGGACTTCCACTACGCCGGAGGCGTCAAAAACGTGATGAAGCAGCTCGAGTCAAAGCTCCACCTGGACGCTCCGACCATCTATGGAAACACGTGGAAGGACATTCTGGATACAGTAAAGGGAGAGGCGAACGACGTCATCCACTCACTGGAGGATCCGGTTTCGAAGCAGCCTGGACTGAAGATACTCAAGGGGAACATCTCTCCTTGCGGGGCCATCGTAAGGCCTACAGCTGTCTTCGAAGACGTCATGCACATCAAGGGAAAAGCAAAGGTATACGAAGGAGACAAGCCGGCGTATGACGCGATCATGGCCGGAGAGATCGTTCCGGGAGACATCATAGTTATCCGCTATGAAGGCTGCAAGGGCGCTCCTGGAATGAAGGAGCTCATGCTCAGCATAGACGCGCTCATCGCAAAGGATCTCCACAAGAGCGTCGGCCTGATCACCGATGCGAGATTCTCCGGATTCAACTATGGTGCCATAGTCGGACACGTGTCCCCGGAGGCCTACGACGGAGGAGTTATCGCTCTCATCGAAAACGGAGACGAGATCGAGATGGACATCGCCGGCGGAACGGTGAACCTTCTGGTCTCGGACGAGGAGCTGGCGGAGAGGAGAAAGAACTGGAAGCAGCCACCTCTCAAGCAGGAAAAGGGCGTGCTGAACATATACGCGAAGAACTGCAGACCGGCAGAGCAGGGAGGGGCGATGCAGCCGTGGGATCTCTCCGCAGATTACAACTATCACCACATCTGATGTTCTGACAGCTGACGGATCGGAGGAAAACCATGATCATTACCATATTAAGGATAATTATGCTCGTGTTCGCGGTGGGAATATTCGCACTCATCGTGAAGGACTGCAGGCAGAACGGTCCGAAGGACGTACCTGTAAAGCACAAGGTCATCTACGGGATAATGGGCTTCGTACTGAACCTGCTGGATACGCTGGGCGTCGGCAGCAACGCCACCCAGGCCGCATTTTTCAAGCTCACCAAGCTGAGTCCTGACGAGGACCTTCCGGGCAACGGAAACGTGATCTTCGCCGTACCGGTCATCGTGGAGGCCCTGCTGTTTATGAACATCATCGAGGTGGATACCCTTACCCTTTTCTCCATGCTCGCTGCCGCCATGCTTGGCGGGATAGTGGGAGGAAAGATCATAGCCCACCTGCCGGTGAGAAACATCCGGACGATCATGTCCATCACGCTACCGTGCGTGGCCGTGATCCTCGTCTGCAAGATCAACGGAGTTGGACCTTTCGGGATACTTGGATATGCGACTGCCCTTACAGGCGGAAAGCTGATCGTAGCCGTACTCATCAACTTTGTCCTGGGCATGCTCATGTGTGCCGGAGTCGGCCTCTACGCCCCTTGCATGGCGCTATGTGCTCTGATGGGCCTCAACATAACTGTTGCGTTCCCTATCATGATGGGGTCCTGTGCCCTGCTCATGCCGCCGGCCAGCGTGGAGTTCATCAAGGCTGGAAGGTATAACAGGGGCGCGGCGGTGATCGCATCCATTACGGGTATCTTCGGAGTCCTGGCGGCCTATTTCATCGTCAAGGAGCTGCCGGTCAAGGTTATGACGTATATCGTGGCTGTAGTGCTGATCTACATGTCCATAAGCTTTATTCATTCAAATCGCAAGGATAAGAGGGAGGGAAAATAAAATGCCTCACATCGACATAAAAATGTATCCGGGCAGATCGGACGAAACAAAGATGGACATCGCTGAAGGAGTGGCTGATTTTCTGTCGGAGAAGATGAGCATGGAGAAGAGATACTTTTCCGTATCCATCGAGGAAGTGAAAAAAGAGGACTGGAAGGAGTCCGTAGTCGATGCCATCGATCCTGCGGACCTGTACGTTGAAGCGGATTTCTAGATCGTTTATCAGGAGGAGAACAATGCTGCTTTTATCGAGAGAAGACATAAGAAAAATAGTTGATATGAACGACATCATCGATGCCACGCAGAAGGCGTTTGAGATGGTCGCCGATGGTACCGCGGACATCCCGCTCAGGACAAAGATCCCGGCACCTAAGGGAGAGTTCCTGTTCATGCCTGCATACGCCGAGAGCATGAACGCTGCCGCCGTAAAGGTGATAAACATTTTCCCGGAAAACATCGATAAGGGGCTGATCTCCGCCCCGGCACAGGTGATGCTCTGCGACGGAGAGACAGGATACATCACGGCGCTTCTGGATGGCAACACCGTTACTCAGTACAGGACCGGAGCTTCCTCCGGCGTGGCCTTCAGGGCTCTTGCGAGAAAGGATGCAAAAAAAGGCTGTCTCATCGGCACGGGCGGGCAGGCCGCCACTCAGCTCGAGGCGATGATCTGCGCCTGCGATCTCGAGGAAGTGAAGATCTTCGATCTTAACGAGGAGCGTCTTAATGCCTTCTGCAGCAGAATGGATGAGGAGCTCGGAAAATACGGCGTGAAGTTTATCCCTGCGAAGAACTCCGACGATGCTATCGAGGACGCAGACGTCGTGATCACGGTGACTCCTTCGCCAAAGCCTGTATTCGACGGGAATAAAATCAAGAAGGGATGTACCATCAGCTGCGTGGGAACGTACGAACCTCACAAGCATGAAATGGATCCTGCGGTGTTGCCTAGAGCAGCAAAGATCTACTGCGACTCCTGCGATGCTGCTCTTGCAGAAACAGGAGACCTGCTGATCCCGATCTCCGAGGGCATCATCTCCAGAGACGACATCACCGGAAACATCGGAGACGTGACTGCGGGAAGGATCCCTGGAAGAGAATCTGACGACGAGATAATCGTCTACGAAACAGTCGGCGTTGCGTCCCAGGATCTCTGCGCGGCAAAAGTCATCTACGACAAAGCTGTAGAGCTCGGAGCCGGAACAAGGTGGGAATAGATGAGAACATAACTTTCAGTTCGGAATGATCGCGTTAAAAGGCAGGAATGTGAAGGTATCTTCACCTTTCTGCCTTTTATTTTTTTTCTGAGTCTGTTGACAGGAAGGGAGACCGTGAGTAGAATAATGATTGTGAGTTAGCACTCGAGAATATTGAGTGCTAACAAGTAGAAATGAAATCGCATATCATTAACATTTTATATTCAGTGAAAGATCGTCGGATCTATGGAGGTAAGAAATGAGTGCAGGCATCAAACCCCTGGGAAGCAGAGTTGTCATCAAGAAGCTCGAGGCTATCGAGAAGACCGAGGGAGGTCTTATCCTTTCCGGAAACGCGAAGGAGAAGCCACAGGAGGCCGAGGTAGTAGCAGTTGGCCCTGGAACAGAGGACGTTAAGATGGAAGTAGCAGTCGGCGACGTAGTCGTTTATTCCAAGTACGCAGGGACTGATCTGAAGCTCCACGGCGAGGAGTACACCATCGTGGACCAGAAGGACATCCTGGCTACCATCGAGGCCTAACTTTTTTACATAATACAACGAAATCATTATTCTAAACGGAGGCAAATAAATGGCAAAGGAACTTCATTACGGAGAGGATTCTAGAAGAAAGCTCATGGCCGGCGTCGACAAGCTGGCAGATACAGTAAAGATCACACTGGGACCTAAGGGAAGGAACGTTCTCATCGAGAAATCCTATGGCTCCCCACTGATCACCAACGATGGTGTAACCATCGCCAAGGAGATCGAGCTGGAGGATCAGGTGGAGAACATGGGCGCTCAGCTGGTCAAGGAAGTAGCTACCAAGACCAACGATATCGCCGGCGACGGAACCACGACAGCTACAGTTCTGGCACAGTCCATCGTAAGAGAGGGCTTCAAGAACGTCGCTGCCGGAGCAAATCCTATGATCCTGAAGAGGGGTATCAACGGAGCTGTTGATGTAGCAGTAAAAGAGCTGAAGGACAGCGCCGTTCAGGTAAACGACAAGGAGAGCATCGCTCAGGTCGCTTCCATCTCCGCAGCCGACAATGAGATCGGCGAGATGATCGCTGAGGCTATGGACAAGGTAGGCAAGGACGGTGTCATCACGGTCGAGGAGAGCAGATCCCTTGATACTTCCCTTGAGGTAGTAGAAGGTATGCAGTTCGACAGAGGATATCTGTCCCCATACATGGCTGGAAACAACGAGAAGATGGAGGCCGTTCTCGACAACCCTTACATCCTGCTGACAGACAAGAAGATCTCCAACATCCAGGAGATCGTGCCTCTGCTGGAGGACATCATGAAGAGCGGCAGGAAGCTGCTGATCGTCGCTGACGACGTTGAGGGCGAGGCTCTGGCTACACTGGTAGTGAACAAGCTGAGAGGAACTATCGACGTAGTTGCAGTAAAGGCGCCTGGATTCGGCGACAGAAGAAAGGCCATGATGGAGGATATCGCCATCCTGACAGGCGGCACAGTGATCAGCGAGGAGCTGGGCTACGAGCTGAAGGATACCACCGTTGACATGCTGGGCAGAGCCGGCACTGTAAAGGTTACAAAGGACAACACCGTCATCGTAAACGGTATGGGAGACAAGAGCGAGATCCAGGAGAGAGCCGACAGGATCAGAGGTGAGATCGAGAACACCACATCCGACTTCGACAAGGAGAAGCTCCAGGAGAGACTTGCCAAGCTCCAGGGCGGCGTTGCTGTCATCAAGGCAGGAGCTGCCACAGAGACAGAACTCAAGGAGAAGAAGCTGAGACTCGAGGACGCTCTCAACGCCACAAGAGCGGCCGTAGAGGAAGGTATCGTATCCGGAGGCGGAGTTTCCCTGATCAACACCCTCGGTGCAGTTGAGAAGTACGCAGATTCCCTCGAGGGAGACGAGAAGACCGGTGCAAAGATCGTTCTGAGAGCTCTCGAGGAGCCAGTAAGACAGATCGCCGAGAACGCCGGATGCGAGGGCAGCGTAGTCGTATCCAGGATCAAGGAGTCCGAGCCTGGCGTTGGATTCAACGCAGCTACAGGCGAGTACGTAAACATGATCGAGGCTGGTGTAGTTGACCCTGTAAAGGTGACAAGATCCGCACTGCAGAATGCAGCAAGCGTATCTGGAATGCTCCTGACAACAGAGGCTGGCATCACTGAAATCAAGGAGAACGATCCTGCCGCAGCAGCTGCAGCAATGCAGGGCGGCATGGGCGGAATGGGCGGCATGATGTAGTGCAGCCCCTTCGCTGGTAGGATAATTAAAAAAAAAGAAGTCAGGTCTGCGACATGGAACGAGTGTCGCGGGCCTGGCTTTTTTACTTGATGCGCATGAAGCGATGATTGCGAGGATGGTCACCGTTCGCGAATTCGCCTGATGTAATGATCAAATAGAAACTGTACTATTGCTTTGACCACGATAGATACACAGATAAAAACGATATAATCCGTTATGAACGATTGCATTTCATCCGGTCCGTTGCGAAAGAGGAAGATGAGAGGAAGTTCCGAGACGAGAACGGCCAGAAACAGTTTGTCGCATGCAGAAAGAGCCCTGCCTTCTTTTATCTCTTTCTTATCTCTGAACCCATCCACCAGCTGACCAATGAAAACGCAGATGGAAAATACAGCAGGAATCCCCCATATCCAGGGAGCACCTGTCTGACATACCTGACATATCAGGGAAAGAAAAATGAGGATCCCTGTTTCAACATATAAATGGTTTCTGAACTTCATGTGAGTTACCTCAATTGACAGAACAGATCTATCGATTAACTTATACAATAAGGCCCATGTTTGAGCAACAAAAAAAGGTAAAATGCTGAAGGGAAACATGGAGAGAAAAAATCGAAAAAAGGGGTTCTCATATATCGCTCTTTCTGTTATAATAAACATCCACGGCGAGAAAGCCACTAATTATTCGGATTTTCGGATCCGAAAAGTAAAGAACGAAAAAAGATTTAAACAAATCGAAAAAAGTTCTTGACAAGCCTGGTTCAGCGCCGTATAATAAACAAGCTGTCGCACGAAAGCGGCGCAGCACCTTGAAAACTAAATAGTACAAAGAATACCAGTCAAAGGAACTTGTAGCAATACGATTCCAAAGACAAATGTACATAGCAATCATGAGATGGTAAGTCAAGTGGTTCACGTACGATTCTTAAAACAATGATTTCGAAACGAGATCGAGCGCAAAGCGTCAGATCTGAAATCAGGATCGATTCAAACGGGATAGAGTCCCGATGAATACAACATAAAAAGAGTTTGATCCTGGCTCAGGATGAACGCTGGCGGCGTGCCTAATACATGCAAGTCGAGCGAGAAATGGATGAATGAAACTTCGGTAGATTTTGTTCATGGACAGCGGCGGACGGGTGAGTAACGCGTAGGCAACCTGCCTCACACAGAGGGATAGCCATTGGAAACGATGAATAATACCTCATGACGCCGGAACAACACATGTTGTATCGGCCAAAGATTTATCGGTGTGAGATGGGCCTGCGTCTGATTAACTAGTTGGTGAGGTAACGGCTCACCAAGGTGACGATCAGTAGCCGACCTGAGAGGGTGATCGGCCACATTGGAACTGAGACACGGTCCAAACTTCTACGGAAGGCAGCAGTAGGGAATCTTGCACAATGGGGGAAACCCTGATGCAGCAACGCCGCGTGAAGGAAGAAGGCTTTCGGGCTGTAAACTTCTGTTCTTGGGGACGAAGGAAGTGACGGTACCCAAGGAGAAAGCCCCGGCTAACTACGTGCCAGCAGCCGCGGTAATACGTAGGGGGCAAGCGTTATCCGGAATTATTGGGCGTAAAGAGTGCGTAGGTGGTTTTCTAAGCGTGAGGTCTAAGGCAGCGGCTTAACTGCTGTTCGCCTTGCGAACTGGAAGACTTGAGTGCAGGAGGGGAAAGCGGAATTCCTAGTGTAGCGGTGAAATGCGTAGATATTAGGAGGAACACCAGCGGCGAAGGCGGCTTTCTGGACTGCAACTGACACTGAGGCACGAAAGCGTGGGGAGCAAACAGGATTAGATACCCTGGTAGTCCACGCCGTAAACGATGAGCACTAGTTGTTGGGTCCGAATGGATTCAGTGACGCAGTTAACGCAATAAGTGCTCCGCCTGGGGAGTACGCACGCAAGTGTAAAACTCAAAGGAATTGACGGGGACCCGCACAAGCAGCGGAGCATGTGGTTTAATTCGAAGCAACGCGAAAAACCTTACCAGGACTTGACATCCTGCTGACAGGTCCTTAACCGGGCCCTTCTACGGACAGCAGAGACAGGTGGTGCATGGTTGTCGTCAGCTCGTGTCGTGAGATGTTGGGTTAAGTCCCGCAACGAGCGCAACCCTTGTTGTCAGTTACTAACATTAAGTTGAGGACTCTGGCGAGACTGCCGAGGTCAACTCGGAGGAAGATGGGGATGACGTCAAATCATCATGCCCCTTATGTTCTGGGCTACACACGTGCTACAATGGCCGGTACAGAGAGAAGCAAAACCGCGAGGCGGAGCAAATCACTAAAACCGGTCCCAGTTCGGACTGCAGGCTGAAACCCGCCTGCACGAAGATGGAGTTGCTAGTAATCGCGGATCAGCATGCCGCGGTGAATGCGTTCCCGGGTCTTGTACACACCGCCCGTCACACCATGGAAGTTGGGGGTGCCCAAAGTTGGACGATAAATAGTTTACCTAAGGCAAAACCAATGACTGGGGTGAAGTCGTAACAAGGTAGCCGTTCGAGAACGAGCGGCTGGATCACCTCCTTTCTAAGGAGACTGGAAAGTCTTTGTACTATTAGTTTATGGGCAATTAGCTCAGCTGGGAGAGCACCTGCCTTGCACGCAGGGGGTCAAGGGTTCGAGCCCCTTATTCTCCACCATTCCGGTAGATCCGGAAGCTGACCCGAATGGGTCTGCAGCACCTTGAAAATTGAATAACACACCAAGAGAAAGAGAAACAAATTGACAACGAATCGAGATAAGCCTGATCTGCGAAGAGCAGATCGGGAAGGGTAACGATTTCAGAGAAGATTTGTTGAGAGAAAACCAGAATTCACTGAGAGTAAGCAATAGTGAAGAGCCTACTAACGCTGGTAGGCGACAAGTTACGCGAGAGCGTGACATTGGTCAAGTACAAAAGAGCATCAGGTGGATGCCTTGGCACTGGAAGCCGATGAAGGACGTGATAAGCTGCGAAAAGCTGCGGTAAGGAGCACATATCCGTTGACCCGCAGATGTCCGAATGGGGGAACCCACATGGAGCAATGTCCATGTATCCATGAGTAAATACATAGCTCATGGAAGGGAACGAGGTGAACTGAAACATCTAAGTAGCCTCAGGAAGAGAAAGAAACATCGATTTTCTGAGTAGCGGCGAGCGAAAGGGAAAGAGGCCAAACCGAAGCTTGCTTCGGGGTTGAGGATCATCACAATGCGATCGAGGTATGCGAGTCGAAGAGGACTGGAAAGTTCCGACACAGAGGGTAATATCCCCGTAGACGAAGCAGAAGACGCGCAGATGACACCAGAGTAGGGCCGGACACGTGGAACCCGGTCTGAAGCAGGAGGGACCACCCTCCAAGCCTAAATACTAGCCAGTGACCGATAGCGAATAGTACCGTGAGGGAAAGGTGAAAAGAACCCCGGGAGGGGAGTGAAATAGAATCTGAAACCTGATGCTTACAAGCATAGGGAGCGCAAGTGACCTAGTACTTTTTGTAGAACGGGCCAACGAGTTACGGTGTGCAGCGAGGTTAAGTTACTGGAGTAACGGAGCCGTAGGGAAACCGAGTCTTAAGAGGGCGAAGAGTTGCATGCTGTAGACCCGAAACCGGGTGACCTATCCATGAGCAGGTTGAAGTAACCGTAAAAGGTTATGGAGGACCGAACCTATATCTGTTGAAAAAGGTCAGGATGACTTGTGGATAGCGGTGAAATTCCAATCGAACTCGGATATAGCTGGTTCTCCTCGAAATAGCTTTAGGGCTAGCCTCAAGGTAAAGATACACGGGGGTAGAGCACTGACTGTTCGCGGGGCCTTCACCGGTTACCAACAACTATCAAACTCCGAATACCGTAGTATCATACTTGGGAGTCAGACTATGAGAGATAAGTTCCATGGTCGAAAGGGAAACAGCCCAGATCAACAGCTAAGGTCCCAAAGAGTAAGTTAAGTGGAAAAGGATGTGGGATCGCACAGACAGCTAGGATGTTGGCTTAGAAGCAGCCATACATTCAAAGAGTGCGTAATAGCTCACTAGTCGAGTGGTCCTGCGCCGAAGATAAACGGGGCTGAAACTTACCACCGAAGCTTTGGAATACGTAAGTATTGGTAGAGGAGCATTCTATACGGGACGAAGTCGAGCCGGAAGGCGAGATGGACTGTATAGAAGAGAGAATGTTGGCATGAGTAGCGTAAGGCAGGTGAGAATCCTGTCCGCCGAAAATCTAAGGTTTCCTGAGGAAGGTTCGTCCTCTCAGGGTCAGTCGGGACCTAAGCCCAGGGCGAAGGCCGTAGGCGATGGACAACAGGTAGATATTCCTGTACCACCGAGGATCGCTTGAGTGAAGTGGGGACACAGAAGGATAGGTTGAGCATGCTGTTGGTAAAGCATGTCCAAGCGTCGAGGCAGAGGGAGCAGGACAAATCCGTTTCCTTATTAATGCTGAGGCGTGATGGGGTGGTCGTAAGACCGGAAGCAACTGATTTCACGCTGTCGAGAAAAGCCGCTAACGAGATCCAAGGTGCCCGTACCGCAAACCGACACAGGTAGATGAGGAGAGAATCCTAAGGTGAGCGAGCGAACTATTGTTAAGGAACTCGGCAAAATGACCCCGTAACTTCGGGAGAAGGGGTGCCCTCGAAAGAGGGCCGCAGTGAAGAGGTCCAGGCAACTGTTTACCAAAAACACAGGTCTCTGCTAAAGCGAAAGCTGAAGTATAGGGGCTGACGCCTGCCCGGTGCTGGAAGGTCAAGGGGAAGTGTCAGGGCAACCGAAGCACGGAACTTAAGCCCCAGTAAACGGCGGCCGTAACTATAACGGTCCTAAGGTAGCGAAATTCCTTGTCGGGTAAGTTCCGACCCGCACGAAAGGCGTAATGATCTGGACACTGTCTCAACAATAGGCTCGGTGAAATTGTAGTACCGGTAAAGATGCCGGTTACCCGCAGCAGGACGGAAAGACCCCGTGGAGCTTTACTGTAGCTTGATATTGAGTTTCGGCGTTAGATGTACAGGATAGGTGGGAGACTGCGAGATCAGCACGCCAGTGTTGGTGGAGTCACCGTTGGGATACCACCCTTGTAACGTTGGAATTCTAACCGAGTACCGTGAACCGGTACCGGGACAGTGTCAGGTGGGCAGTTTGACTGGGGCGGTCGCCTCCTAAAGAGTAACGGAGGCGCCCAAAGGTTCCCTCAGCGCGGACGGAAATCGCGCGAAGAGTGCAAAGGCAAAAGGGAGCTTGACTGCGAGACAAACAGGTCGAGCAGGGACGAAAGTCGGGCTTAGTGATCCGGTGGTACCGAGTGGAAGGGCCATCGCTCAACGGATAAAAGCTACCCCGGGGATAACAGGCTTATACCCCCCAAGAGTTCACATCGACGGGGGTGTTTGGCACCTCGATGTCGGCTCGTCTCATCCTGGGGCTGAAGTAGGTCCCAAGGGTTGGGCTGTTCGCCCATTAAAGAGGTACGCGAGCTGGGTTCAGAACGTCGTGAGACAGTTCGGTCCCTATCCGCTGTGGGCGTTGGAAATTTGAGAGGAGCTATCCTTAGTACGAGAGGACCGGGATGGACATACCTCTGGTGTACCGGTTGTTCTGCCAAGGGCATAGCCGGGTAGCTAAGTATGGAAGGGATAAGCGCTGAAAGCATCTAAGTGCGAAGCCCCCCTCAAGATGAGATTTCCTCCGAAAGGTAAGACTCGTGGGAGACTACCACGTTGATAGGTCAGAGGTGTAAGTGGAGCGATCCATTGAGCTGACTGATACTAATAGGTCGATCACTTGACCAGAAAAGGTTTTCTAGATTGGATGTGTTATTCAATTTTGAGGGCGCTGCTCTCACAAACAGCAGAAGGAAAGTATAGCATTCTTACTGCTCATATCTGGTGACTACAGCAAGGAGGATACACCTGTTCCCATCCCGAACACAGAAGTTAAGCTCCTTAGCGCTGAAGATACTTGGCGGGAAGCTGCCCGGGAAATTAGGACGTCGCCAGTTAGACAGGGACACTCGAAAGAGTGTCCTTTTTCATTTTTTTGGTTACCCCGGGATTTGAAAACATTGATATCCCGCTGTGGTCGATCAAAAAAACATGAGTTTTTTACGTCAGTACCCTGATCACCACAGGAATTCGGAAACCCCATTCATGTATGGGCGTCATATCTTTATGAGGCTGAAACTTGGTATCAAAGCATCATCCCATGTAGGAAAGGATCACGATCCAGTTCTCTGAACGTTGTAGATCCGCAATGATACCAGAAGTCGAAATGGGAAGTCACACAGTGGATCCTGGATCGTGGGGATCTCTGGAGAAAAGATAGGTGCTGAATACCGCATATATTGAGCGAAAATCAGGCGATCGTGAGGTCCGAGTATAAGAGAATAGCGCTTTTGCAAAAAAACAGGGGCGGAACTGAGAAATACAGTCCGGCCCCTGGTAGTGTCGATCGAAGATATGATCAGCGGCGTTGAAGCGGCGTTGGGTTTACGCGGAGGCGCTGAGAGGATGGAGTCCAGCAAGGCTTAGAACACCGAGTATGTGAATGCCGGTGACTGGATGCCGAGAGAAAGTATGCTGAAGAGGTAGATAATCGTCATCATCAGCAGGAACTGGCCGGTGTACTTCAGGAACTCGCGGTCATTGAAGTACTTACGGAGCTTTGTAGTAATTGTAGATAACTTCATCGAGGATCACCCATCCTTTCCCCCAGGGGTGCACCGCGTCGGTGAGCACTCCCGGCTCATAATCATACTGTGAAAGATCTGTTACCTGTGCGTCATATCGGGATGCGACGTCTTTGATTTTTGCCCGGTAGCCGTCCCGCGCCGGAGCTTTAAGACCGGAGTGATCATACCAGAAGCCGTTTACGGGCTGTATGATCAGCAGCGGCTTGATGTTCTCCTCTTTGCAAACCTGGAGGAAGAGCTCCAGGTCGCCGTATTCTCCGGAGACTGTGGTCTCCGTTCCGGCGTGGAGTTCTTTTGAGGACCGGTACTTTGATCTGAACCTGGTCTTCCAGACACTGTCCTTCATCATGAGAGGATTGTTGGTCTTGCGGTCGACGCCGGCGAGAGCCTCTTCCTGCAGGGCCTGCCAGTCAGGTGTGGTCCCGGGGGATACGATCGGCCCGCTGGATCGCAATCCGCTGGAGTGCAGCCTGGCCGGCTCCGCGTTTCCGGACTTTCCAGGAAGCCCTGGGGCTCCAGATGCGCCGGTCCCGGGATCGGAGATGCGCCGGTACTGCTCTGCCATCAGCAGCGCGGCACGCTCCTGGAGCATCGTGTGGTTCTGGTAATATCTCGCCTTCAGTCTGGTGAACGGATCCCTGGTGTCGTTCAGATAGACCGCATCGTAGGCCTTGACCCTGGAAAGGGCCGCTTTGTCGTTTCGCAGCAGGTGCCGGGTGCGCTGCGCCATGGATCTCTTGAGTGCCGGCGAGATGTCGGGATTTCTGAGCATCCCGATGTAGGCGGAATCCGAGTATCTTATGCTGAAGTTTTCAGGGCTGGTGTCCTTTCCCATGAACCACGTTGGAGACAGGAGAAGGACGACCTTCCTGCTTTTCATGTAAGGGGCAAGTGCGGCCAGGGTGGTGGCGTGGTTCATGTCCTGCGAGTAGGGTTGGCCGATCAGCATGGCGTCAAGTGCCTTTTCGCTGAACATGTTCTTGATGTAGTAAGGGCTTTTTCTGCTGTGGCCCAGCTCAGACGATCCGAATATCACCATGGTATTCTTGCCGAGCGCCTCCTGGAGGGACGGGGCGCTTTTGTCCTTGTAGGGGTTGTACCAGTAGCGGAATTCCCTGCTGGAGCTATGCACGCCGCTGTGCATCACCACCATGCGGATCCCGCCGGTGATGCAGAGGAAGATCACGAGGGCCGCCGCGAATGCCTTGAGTCTCTTCATGGCTATCTGCTTTTGCTCTCCACTACAGCGGCGATTTTTCTCGGTGTGTCCATCTCCTCCCTGGTGTACTCGGCAGGGGCGATGACTATGCCCAGGGAATCCTCCACGTCCATGAGCAGCTCCATGTATCCCATTGAATCTATGAGACCCTCTTCCGGAAGGTTGATGTCAGGATCTTCTCTGACTACAGGGTCACCTGTAACATCGGTGAGAATATCCATCACCTTTTCGTAGATCTTTGTGTTATCGCTCATTTTGCACCTCCGTGGTGTTGCGCCGGTCATCAAAGTTTGTGATCACCGGCTGATATTGAATGATATTGCGATCCGTACAGGTATGGCTCAGGTATGGCCTGTACGGATCCGGTTTATATGTATTTCATGATCCGGCCGGAGAATATGAAGAATCCGAACATCACCAGCTGAAACGTGATGATCCCGGATACCAGCCGGTACCACTTGTCCTTGCGGTGGCTCTTGTAAAACCGGCTCTTCTTCTGGTACACCTCGGTGACCGAGAGAAGGAGTCCGTGATACAGGCCATACATTATGTAATAAGGTTCGGTGCCGTGCCATACTCCCATGAGGCCCATGTTTATGAAAAAGGCGATCACCGCGATGGTCAGACGGCTCTTGAACTTCCGGCTTCTCATCAGGTTTATGGTCACCCGGGAGAAGACGAAGTCTCTGAACCAGTGGGACAGCGTTATGTGCCACCGGTCCCAGAAATCTTTTATGTCTACGCTGAGAAACGGTTTGTTGAAGTTGTCAGGCGTCTTTACTCCGAACAGGTACGATGCACCCACAGCCATCAGGCTGTAGCCGGCGAAATCGAAGAACAGATAGAACCCGTAAGTGTACATGTACAGGAACGTGGTCTTCAGATCGGTCCCGTTCCCGAGACGTATCATCAGCTGGTATATACCGGCGGCGATCACGATCTTGTACACCATACCGAGGACGATCTTGAAGATGCCGATTCCAGCCATGTTCAGGTATTCATCCCTGGGGATGCTCCTGTATATGTCGTCCTGGAACCTCTGGCTCCTGTCGATGGGGCCGGAGGTGATGACGGGAAAGAAGATCATCATGTATACGTACGAAAGAAGATCGACTTTCTGTATCTGTCCGTCGAAGATCTGTATTATCACCTGCGCGGATTTGAAGGTCATGTAGGATATGCCCAGGAACCCGAAAAGGTGAAGTGCGCTCCCCGTGGCGGTGGCGTATTTGTTGAGGGCCAGCGGCAGTATGGACAGTATCAGAAAGACGTAATATATCTTCCTGTTCCGCCCGTATTTTTCCCGCACCCTCACGTAGAGCTCGGCCTCGAGGATCTCCCACAGGAGGAACACTCCCAGGAAGCACAGCGCCCTCGGGGTGCCTCCCATAACCAGCCACAGGAACACCAGAGAGACCGCGAAGCCGTAAAGGCGAATGGGCTTTTCCAGGTATCCCAGGATGAAGGCCGGCACCGACAGTACCGCCAGCAGTACGAAAAAAGTGTTGTCTTGAAATAGCTGCATCAGATCATCTCTCCCAGGGCCTTCCTGTCAAGCTTGCCATTCGCGGTGGTCGGAAAATCGGTAAAGAAGATCACCCTCTTTGGCACCATGTACTGAGGAAGCCGCTGCCCCAGCGCGCCGCGTATCCACTTCCTCCTGGCGTAGGACGTGTCCACGGACGGAGCCTGGAGGACGCAGGCCGCAAGAGACTCGCCGGACCCCTGATTCTTTTTCAGGAAGACCGCCGCATTTTCCACGTCCTGGAGCTGAGTGAGGTTCTTCTCGATGTCGCCGAGCTCGATGCGGTAGCCGTGGAACTTCACCTGGCCGTCCATCCTACCCTTGCACCAGACCATGCCGTTTTCATCTACGCGGCCGAGGTCGCCGGTGCGGTAGGCGGGGGTGCCGTCGTCCAGGGTGAAAAAGACTTCCGCGGTCCTGCCCGGATCCCGGAAATAGCCGGGGCTTACGGTATCTCCAGCGATGATCAGCTCCCCGGTCTCACCCTGCGGAAGCGGCTTTCCATCGACATCGCCCGCAAAGACCTCGGTACCGGGCTTCGCCCTGCCCACGGGCAGGTCACCCGGTGCCGATATCATCTCTTCGGTGATGGTGACGCCGGTCACGCAGACCGTGGCCTCGGTGGGCCCATAGGTGTTGATGACCTCGGCCCCGGGAAAGCGTTCCATCAGTCGGGATGCCGTTTGCTTTCGCAGAGGCTCGCCGCAGAAGAGAAACTTTTTCATGGACGGCAGGGCCCTTCCGGAAAAAGATGGTTCGCTCAGGCACAGGTCTGCGAAGGACGGGGTGGAGACCCAGTAGTCGGGTTTCTGTCTGCCGAGGAATTCCAATGTGGCGGAGAGATCCTGGACCATAGCTCTGTCCGTGCATGCGACGGTGGATCCCGTGGCCAGCCCCGTGTAAAAGTCCATCACCGACAGGTCGAATGAGAACGGGGCCTGGTTCATGAAGACTCCGGGCTTTTCGTCCACAAGGCCAACAGACCAGGAGAGATACGCCTCAAGGTTGCTGGTGGTGATCTTCACGCCCTTGGGCTTTCCGGTGCTCCCGGAGGTGAAGATGATGTAGTGTATGTCATCCTTGAGGTTTCTGTATTTCATGTCCGGCTGCCCGAGGGCCGGATCTTCGGAGATCTTTTCCAGATCTTCAGCTCCGATGAGCGACTCTTGCCGCACGTCCACAGGAAGGGCGACCGGGGCGAGTACCACGGGACTTTCCAGCGACGAGAGGATGTCCGACACTCTCTGTTCTGGTGTGCTCGTGTCGATCGGAACATAGGGATGGCCGGAGCGTGTACAGGCCAGAAAGCAGACCGGCATGAGCGCCGATTTATGGCCGTAGACCGGAACGGGCTGATGCTCTTTCAGGCCTTTAAGCTGGAGGAGATAATTGGCCAGGCGTCCCGATTTTTCCCAGAGCTGGCCGTAGGTGATCCCTTCACCGGAGAACTGAAAGGCCGTCTTGTCCGGGTCGGATGCTGCGTGTTTTCTGATGGTTTCTATAATGTCCATAGATATGGCTCCTTTGTTTTACTTTCAGGATACGGCAGGCTTCTCCACGGCCGTGAAAAGACCGCCGCCGCTTTTGAACAGTGCCAGTATAGAAGCTTTATCTTAATTGCCCTTAAATTGATTCTTAAGTCTTGATTAATGTTACAATGGCATGTATAAAAAAAGACCTGAGGCAGTTCGACGTGAAACGGATAAGCGACGAAGGAGACAGAGGGGTAATACCGGACAGGATGGAAGGCGAAATGGAAACGAAACAGAAAAAAAGAGAGACTGATCAGGGGCTCCGCACGCTTCCTCTGTCGTGGCGCCCTGACAGAGGAAGGCTGAACAGGCCAATATACAGATCGATCGCCCAGATGATGGAATCGGACATAGAGAACGGATACCTGACGCCGGGGACCAGGCTCCCCGCTCAGAAGGAACTGGCAGAGTACCTGGATGTGAACACGACCACCGTTACCAGGGCCTACAGCTTCTGCCAGGAAAAGGGGATGGTGTATTCCGTGCCGGGGAGCGGCACGTACGTGGCTGGATCCGTCCACTTTCCGGAGCCGGAGGGTGTCATAAAGTTTCGCAGAGATCAAGTGGACCTTGCATCACCTGCGTATTTTGACAGGTTCAACGACGTGGTCACCGAAGGGGTAAGGAATGTCGTGATAACCTCAAGCCTGAGGGACCTTCTCGACTATTCATGTCCCGAGGGGATACCATCTCACAAGGCTGCCGGCATCAGCTGGCTGAGGAACGTGGGTCTGCGCACCGTGCCGGACCACCTTGCAATAGTTCCCGGCGCGGCCGAAGCACTGAGCATAGCGATGCTCACTCTTTTCCGGGCGGGAGACAGGCTGGCGGTGGATCCATTCGTGCCGGAGCGTCTGATAACTCTGGCGCGGCTCATGGGGATACAGCTGGTGCCCGTGCCTTCAGATAACCACGGGATGATCCCTGGGGAGCTGGAGATCATCAACAGGCGGACACCTATTACGGGAGTGTATCTCATGCCGTCATGCAGCGACCCGGCCGCGATCTATATGACGGAGGAGAGGAAGCGGGCACTTGCGGGCGTCATACTGAGAGGGTCCATGATACTGGTGGAGAACGATCCGTTCGCCTTTTTCACCGCGGACGTGAATCCCGACTACCAGGGGCCTGTGGCCAGGCTGGTGCCGAACCGGGCGGTGTACATCAGTACCGCGGCTGAGCCGGTGAGCGGCAGCCTCAAGGCGGGGTACATGGTGGCCGGAGACATGGTGAGAGGCCGGCTTTTCAGGGGCCTGGAGGCCATGGACCTCAGGACATCTGCAGTGAGTGCCGCGGTCCTCACCAGACTGGTGACCAGCGGAGCGGCGAGGGAGATAGTGGGCAGGAAGCGGAGGCTGGCCATCGCAGCCAACAACATCTTCGACTCCTGCATGAACAAGTTCTACTCGCCGTCGAAGAGGAACGTGGGCAACCCGCTTTCCTTTTACAGGTGGATCCCCCTCAAAGGGCGGACCAGCGGGACAACGATAGAGAACGACCTGGAGGATCTGGGAGTAAAAGTCGCCCACTCCTCCCGGTTCGCAGCGGATCCGGAGAACAGGGACTCGTTCCTGAAAATAACACTGTCAGGAGCCCACACAGACCTTCAGCTGGAGCTGGGCCTGGAGACTGTTTTCAGATATATTAAGAGCAAAGGACTGTAAACTTAGGAAAGCTTTGATTCGAAGGGAGAGACCACAATGAGAAGCATCATTTCAGTTATCGGGAAAGACGAGGTAGGGATCCTGGCCAAGGTCAGCACGCTCTGCGCAGAACACAACGCCAACATTGAGGCGGTGACACAGCATGTCGTGGAAGGCTATTTTTCCATGACGATGATAGCCTGCGTGGACGACATGGACTGCTCCATCGGGGAGCTCCAGGAATTCCTGGACAAGGTCCTGCCGGAGACCAAGAACCACGTGATGCACGAGGATATTTTTCACGCCATGCACAGGATCTGAGCCCGAGTGGAGGAGAACATGTTTGAAGTAGGAGAAATAAGAGAGACCATCGACATGATCGATGAGGAAAATCTGGACGTCAGGACCATAACCATGGGCATATCCCTGCTCGACTGCGTGGACAGCGACATCGACCGGTCCTGCCGCAAGGTGGTGGAAAAGATAAAAAAATGTGCCGGAAAGCTCGTGGAGACCGGCGAAATAATAGAAAAGAGGTACGGGATCCCGATCGTCAACAAGAGGGTGTCCGTGACTCCGATAGCCATGCTGGCCGGTGCCAGCGGCGGCGACCCGGTTAAATACGCAAAAGCTCTGGACGAGGCAGCCCGGGCCATCGGGGTGAACTTCATCGGAGGTTATTCCGCACTTGTGCAGAAGGGCTTCGGTCCTGGAGACAGGGAGCTGATCGAGTCCATCCCGAGAGCCCTTGCGGAGACCGAAAGAGTGTGCTCTTCGGTCAACATAGGGAGCACGAAGGCGGGCATCAACATGGATGCTGTAAAAACCATGGGCACCGTTGTCCGTCAGTGTGCGGAGCTCACGGCTGACAGGCAGTGCGTGGGCGCCACAAAGCTGGTGGTTTTCTGCAACGCGCCGGAGGATAATCCGTTCATGGCGGGAGCCTTCCACGGAGTGGGAGAACCTGACTGTGTTATAAATGTTGGAGTCTCCGGCCCGGGAGTGGTGAGGGCCGCCATCGCTTCCATGGACGATGATGCGGACCTCCAGCAGGTAGCTGAGAAGATCAAAAAGACCGCATTCAAGGTCACCCGTATGGGCCAGCTGGTGGGTACAGTCGCCAGTGAGATGCTGGGAGTTCCGTTCGGGATCGTGGATCTGTCCCTGGCCCCGACCCCTGCCGTGGGAGATTCGGTGGCCCACATCCTGGAGGAGATCGGCCTGGAAAGAGTAGGTGCCTGCGGCACCACCGCGGCTCTCGCCATGCTTAACGATGCCGTGAAAAAGGGCGGTGTCATGGCCTCCAGCACCATCGGCGGCCTGTCCGGTGCCTTCATCCCGGTGACAGAGGACGCGGGGATGATAAGGGCTGCCAGGGAGGGAGTCCTGACGGTCCAGAAGCTCGAGGCCATGACCGCCGTCTGCTCGGTCGGCCTGGACATGATAGTCATCCCGGGCGACACCACGGCCGAGGTTATATCCGCCATCATCGCAGACGAGGCAGCCATCGGCATGATCAACTCCAAGACCACCGCGGTCAGAGTGATCCCTGGCATCGGTCTCAAGGAAGGCGATGAGTTCGACTACGGCGGCCTCTTCGGATCCGGCCCTGTGATGCCTGTCTCAACACTTTCGCCTGCGAAGATGATAAACAGAGGCGGGCGGATCCCGGCACCGATACAGAGCCTGAAGAACTGATCGGCTTGTGGATCTGACGGCTGGGAAAAATCGTTGGATAGAATATAGAAATAAGCAGAAAGATCTCCCTCTCGGGTAATGTAGAAGCACCCGGGAGGGAGATCTTTCATTTTGTCACGAAAAGGAAGGCGGCAAAACCACCCGTCCCTCTAAAAACGTAAAAAACTTTTTTCCAGAAAACTCTTGACATACCGTACAGCATGTATTAATGTCTTATTGTATTAAACACGTAATACAATAAGACAGACCAAAAGAGAAACACCTGTAGCGCCGCAGGCCCGGAGCAACGCAAGCGTCGCGGGCGTATGCAGGCACTGGAGGCCAAGTTATCAGAAAAAGATTGGGAGGAAACAGATGGCATGGGAATTTAAGAACGGCATTCCCATCTATACACAGATAGTGGACGAGATGGTAATGCGCATCGTCTCAGGCAAGTACAAACCAGGGGAAAGGCTCCCTTCCGTAAGGGACCTGGCTCTTGAGGCAGGAGTGAATCCGAATACTATGCAGAGGGGACTCGGAGAGCTGGAGCGCCGGAAGCTCATCTACACAGAGAGGACGAGCGGGAAATTCATCACAGAGGATGAAGAGGTTTTGAAGGAGTTGAACAACAAGATGGCAGAGAAATACGTATCCCGGCTGATCGAGGAGCTCAGCAGCATGGGACTGGACAGGGATCAGATCATACAGGCGGTGATGGCCGGGCTGGAAGAAGAGAGTGCGAGATCCGGAGAGAGCGAGTCGTCCGGGAGAGGTGAGAAAGAAAGGAAGGAAGCGTAATGGGCATTTTGCAATACAGGGAAGTAACAAAGAGATACGGAAGCAGCCTGGCCCTCGACCACCTGGACCTGGATCTGGAGCCTGGAAGGATCGTAGGGCTCCTGGGGCCGAACGGAGCCGGCAAGACGACCATGATCAAGATGGCGGCCGGACTTATCAAGCCATCTGCGGGGACCGTCCTGGTGGACGGCATGGAGCCCGGGAAGGAGACCAAGGCCGAGACGGCCTACCTGTCCGACAGGGTGGTCTTCAGCGATTACATGACCGCGCAGGACCTGGTGAAGATGCATGAGGAGTTCTTTAAGGACTTCGACAGGAAAAAGGCCGTGGACATGCTCATCTCCCTGGGGATAAAGGGGAGCATGAAGGTCGGCGAGATGTCCAAGGGCACGAAGGAAAAGCTCCAGCTGATCCTGGTGATGAGCCGCAGGGCAAAGGTTTATCTGCTGGATGAGCCGGTCGGGGGCGTTGACCCGGCGGCCAGGGACTACATCCTGGACACAATAATCACCAACTACTCTCCGGACGCGCTGGTGGTGATCTCCACCCACCTCATCAGCGAAGTGGAATCCGTGCTGGACGACATCGTCTTCGTCAAGGAGGGAAAGATCTTCCTCCACAGACCGGCGGACGAGCTGAGAGAAGAAAACGGCAAGAGCGTAGAAGAACTGTTTAAGGGGGTATTCAAATGCTAGGACATCTTTTGAAATACGACATTCGCTGGACAGGGAGAAGGATGCTCCCTCTGTACGGACTGATAATCGCGGTGACGGCCGCCATGAGGATAATGGATCTGATAAAGGTCGGAGGGCCGGTCTCCACACTGCTCCAGATCGGCTACGTAGTACTGGTGACGGCCATCTTTGTGATGACCCTGGTGGTCATCGACAGGGGCATCAAAAATCTCCTGGGCGATCAGGGATACCTTTTCCTCACCCTGCCGGTAAAGACGAGCACGCACCTGTGGTCCAAGATCATAAACGGTCTCCTTTGGGTCATCCTGTCCATGATCACAGGGTTTATCACCATCGTTATCATGACGCCGTACGAATCGGGAGAGTTCTTCAGTTTGGATTCCAATCTCCAGTGGAGCAGCGAGCTCACTCGATATACCGTATACGGTGCAGGCATCATCATCTGGATGCTGCTGGCGCTTTCCCTGGGGATCCTGATGATCTACGCCGCAGAGACGATCGGACACCTGGTGAGAAAATACAGGGCACTTCTCAGCGTGGCGGCCTTCCTGGTGATGTTCATAATAGAGGTCAACATCACGGTGAAACTGTTCTCAGTTCCGACGGATGTCCACTCTGTCGGGATCTTCCTGGGGGCGAATATAGCGATCACGACAGCGTTTTTCGCAGTGCTCTTCCTGATCACGAATTACCTGCTCAAGAATAAGATAGATCTTGATTAAAACACGCCGGGAGCTTATATGGCTCCCGGTTTCTGTTATACTGGTGCCGTAGCTAACATGCGAGGAGGCCATATGAAGATTTTTCACCTGTCAGATCTGCACATCGGTAAGCGTGTATACGAGTATTCCATGATATCGGACCAGGAGTACATCCTGGCCCGGATCCTGGAGATGATCCGTGAGGAAAAGCCGGACGCACTGATCATAGCCGGCGACGTGTACGACCGCCCGGTGCCGCCGAGGGAGGCTGTGACCCTGATGGACGTTTTCCTGGAAAAGGCAGCGGAGCTGTGCCCCGCTGTTTTCATGATCAGCGGCAATCACGACTCTGCGGAGAGGATCGCCTTTGGCGGGGGCCTCATGGAAAAATCTGGCGTCTATCTCTCCCCGGTGTACGGCGGCAGCCTGAAGAGGGTCAGGCTGGAGGACGGAGAGGGGCCGGTGGACTTCTACCTGCTGCCTTTTGTGAGGCCCGTCAACATACGGAAGGCTCTGGAAGCGCAGGGGTCTGAAAACGGAGGATCGGCTGAAACGCCGGATGCGCCGGAGTCTCTGGGTGAACTGGAGATCGCGGGAGCCCAGGAAATGCAGGATGCGCAGGAGATCCACACGTATACGGAGGCTGTGGCCCGCGCCCTAGAGGGTCTACCTGTGGATCATGAGGCCAGGAACGTGCTGGTCTCCCACCAGTTCGTCACAGGAGCTTCCAGGTGCGAGTCCGAAGAGGTGAGCATCGGAGGCCTGGACAACGTGGATGCCAGCGCATACAAGGGCTTCGACTACGTGGCACTGGGCCACATCCACAGCCCGCAGAACGTGGCGGGGGAGGAAGACCAGGTCATCAGATATTCGGGTACGCCGCTGAAATATTCTTTTTCGGAGGCCGGCCAGGAGAAGACGGTCACTGTCGTAAACCTGGAAAAGGGGAAAAAGCCCGCGGTGGAGACGCTGAACCTCACTCCTCTCAGGGAGATGGTGGAGCTGAGGGGGAGCTACGAAGAGGTGACGGCGAGGAGTTTTTACAAGGGGACGACCTGGCAGGAGGACTACGTCCACATCACCCTCACGGACGAGGAGGACGTTCCGGATGCCGCGGCCAGGCTCAGGACCATATACAAGAACCTGATGCGTATCGATTACGACAACAGGAGGACCAGGAGCAGCTGGACGCCGGATGGCGGCGAAGAAATAGCAGAGAGGTCGCCTGAGGAGCTGATAGACGAATTTTTCCAGAAGATGAACGACCGGGAGATGAGCCGGGACCAGAAAGACTTGTGTACAAGTATACTGAGATCCCTGGACGAGCAGGAGCCGGAGAGATAGGAGGGGAAGTATGAGACCTGAGAAACTTGTTTTGTCCGCCTTCGGACCCTACGCCGGGGAGACCGTGATCGACCTGAGCAAGCTGGGCACTTCCGGACTCTATCTCATAACCGGAGACACGGGAGCGGGAAAGACCACCATTTTCGACGGGATAATGTACGCGCTCTACGGCAGGACCAGCGGCGACGACCGCTCCGGGGCTATGATGCGCTCCCGCTACAGCTCGCCGGACACCGCGACCTACGCAGAGCTCTTTTTCCAGTACAGGGGAAAGCACTACAGGGTCAGGAGGAACCCGGGTTACATGCGCCCTAAGAAGCGGGGGATGGGCATGGTCGAGGAGAAGGCCGACGCCCAGCTCGAGCTGCCCGACGGCACAGTGGTCGCGGGGATCTCCAACGTGAACCGTGAGATCCAGAGCATCATCGGGCTGGACGACAGGCAGTTCTCCGGGATCGCCATGATCCCACAGGGTGAGTTCCGTAAGCTCCTGTACGCCTCGACGGATGAGAGGATAAAGATATTCAGGCAGCTTTTTCACACGGAGCTTTTCAGCGATTTTCAGAGGGAGCTGAAAAAAAGGGAGATGGAGCTGCGGAGGGAGAACGAGGACCTGCACACGAGGATCAGGCAGATAGGCGACGGCGCAGACAAGAGGGTGATCGGGATCCCTGCTGAGCCAGGCTGCGAGGGCGGAAAGGACGGTGGCACCGCTGATGCCGCGGCGGATGTCGGGCCGGACGAGACCGAAGCGGCAGAGGCTGAGACTTATGAGGCAGATACGGCAGAAGCCGTCGAGGCCATAGAGAAGGCTGCCGCAGGCGATGCGCCACTGGAGGACATGCTCACCGCCATGGACGTGCTTATAGCAGCCAACGAAGAGAATTCCGGGCGGCTGGAAAAGGCCAGAAAAAAGCTGGACGGTGAGATCTCTGAGCTGGACCTCGTGATCGAAAAGGGTCGCCGGCGGGACGAGCAGGTCAGAGAAAAGGAACAGGCACTGAAGGACATCGAAAAGTGGCAGGCGTCACTCGAGACCGCCGAAGGGATCCGCAAGGAGTGTCAGAAGAAGGTCAAGGATGCCGCGGATCTGGACCGGAGGGCGGCGCTGCTGCAGGACTCGCTCGGTGATTACGAGAAGCTGGATGGACTTTGTTCCAGGATAAAGAGGCTGAAGTCCCGGGGAGATGAGCTGGCCGGGGAGTCGGAAAAGCTGAAGGAGGAGGAACAGGAGGTCGCCGCCGGGATCCAGCGGGGACAGGATAGAGAAGCGGCCGTCCAGGGATGCGAGGGCAGGCTTTCAGAGGCCTTCAACGCCGGGACCATGCTGAAAAAGGAGATACAGGACCTCCAGCAGGCCGTGGATTCAGCGGAAAAGGTCGGGAATCTCATGGAAAAGAGGAAGCTGGCCGTCGGGCGCTTCGGCAGGGCGCAGTCCGCGGAAAAAGAGGGAGATCGTAGATACGAGGAGCTGTATCACGGCTTCCTTGAGTCCCAGGCCGGGATCATGGCGGGCGAGCTAGAGGAGGGCCGGCCGTGTCCGGTGTGCGGGTCTGTGGAGCACCCGGCCCCGGCCGTCAGGAAGGAGGGCGGCCCGGAGAAGGCTGATGTGGAGGCCGCCAGGAAGGATCTGGAGGGCCTGCGCAAGGCTCTTGACCGGTGCAGCCGTGAGGCGGCCCAGGTTGGCGGTGAGCTTTCAGCGGCCGCTTCTGAGCTCAACAACAGGGCCGGGGCCCTGGGGCTCGAGGCAGCTGTTGACATTTCGGTGCCGGCCTCTGTGGAGGCTGTAATAAGCGAAGCCTCTGAGATAATTAATAAGAAGGAAGAGGAAAAAGCTGAAAGGGTCAGGGAATACAAAGCTGCAAAGGCGCAGGTCGACGAGCTGGAGAAGCTCAGAGATACCCTACCGAAGCTCAGGGAGAAGGAAGCGGACATCAGGAACAGCATAGCCGGGAACCGGGCGGAGTCTGTGAAGAATGAGACCGAGATGAAGGCGGCACAGGATTCTGCCGGGCAGCTTTCTGGCAAGCTGGAATATTCTGGCAAGGCAGAGGCGGAAAAGGAGATAAGGAGGATACAGGATCTGCAGGGCCAGCTCAGGAAGGCAGCTGAGGATGCAGATAAGAGATCCAGAGATGCAGAGGGCGAACTCAGGAAGGCAGAAGCCCGGCTCGGAATGCTGGAGGGGGCGCTGGCCCGCCTGCCCGTTGTGGATACGGAAAAGGAAACGGGCAGGCGGCAGGTCCTTGCCGCCAGGCGCGAGCGGCTGGAGGGCCTGGCGGCGGACCTGGCAGGCCTCGTCCGAGGCCTGGACCTGGCAGGCCTCGTCCGAGGCCTGGCCGGCGCCCGGCGCAACGGCGAAAAGCTGATCCGAGAGGAAAGCAGAAACCGGGAACAGTGGAAAGAAGTGAAAGACCTTTCCGACACCTTCAGCGGAAGCGTGACCGGCCGTGACAAGATCCAGCTGGAGACCTATGTCCAGATGCACTACTTCGACAGGATAATAGCCCGGGCAAACACCCGGTTCATGGTAATGTCGTCAGGGCAATATGAACTGAAGCGCAGAGCCGCTGCCTCAGACAGAAAAAGCCAGGCCGGCCTCGAGCTGGACATCATCGATCATTACAACGGCGCGGAGAGGGAAGTTAATACCCTCTCCGGAGGCGAATCCTTCATGGCTTCGCTTTCTCTGGCCCTCGGCATGGCCGACGAGATACAGGCATCGGCGGGAGGCGTTCAGCTGGACACCATGTTCGTCGACGAGGGCTTCGGGACGCTGAGTCCCGAGTTTCTGGATCACGCCATACAGGCGCTGGGAGGTCTGGCCCAGGGGAACCGTCTGGTAGGGATCATCTCCCACGTGGCGGAGCTCCGGAATCGCATAGACAAGCAGGTCGTCATAACAAAGACCCCGTCACAGGGCTCGGTCGTAAACATAATAAGCTGACAGCACCGCGGCGGCCCCGGGCAGCCGATGCCTGGTTATAGCATTGCGCGGCGGCGGTTCCGGGCCGCCGATCCGGAACACTGATCTCGAGCTGATTATCTGTAATTTGTGCTTTTTGCTATTTCTTTGAAGTACAGATCCCTCGCAAACGGCCGTTGTACTGGGGAATACGAAAAAAACTCTTTTCATCTGTATCTTGAAGGAAGACCGGAAAAAGCTTAACATATTCAATGACGTTGGTGGCGCTGAACGTGCCGCTGTTTTTTTGGAGGATGATGATGAAAAGGATAGTGACGATCCAGGATATTTCCTGTGTAGGCCGGTGTTCCCTAACGGTGGCTCTCCCGATAATATCGGCAATGGGCATCGAGACGGGGGTCATCCCCACGGCGGTGCTCTCGAACCACACGGCATTCGAGGAGGGATTCACATTCCACGATCTCACCGATGAGATCCCGGGGATCCTGGACCAGTGGCACAAGAACGGGTTCAGATTCGACGCCGTATACAGCGGATACCTGGGCTCGAAGGAGCAGTGCGATCTGGTGATAAGGCTGTTTGACGAATTCACGGACGAGGATGCCCTTCGCTTTGCAGATCCTGCCATGGCAGACTTCGGCAAACTGTACCCGGGCTTTTCCCGGACTTTTCCACAGGACATGAAGCGCGTCTGCGAAAAGGCGGATGTGATCGTTCCCAATCTCACGGAGGCATGTCTGATGACGGGGACTCCCTACAGGGAGGACTACTCCAGGGACGAACTGAAGGAGCTGATCAGGTCTCTGGCGACCGGCAACGTTAAGTACAGCGTTCTCACCGGTGCGCCCAACGGGGATGACCGGCTCGGCGTGCTGTGCTACGACAGGTTCGCGGACGACTTCCACGAGTACTACAACGAGAAGGTGCCGATGCAGTTCCACGGTACGGGGGATATTTTTGCAAGCACCATGGCGGGTGCTCTGACAAAGGGCCTCGGCATTGACGAGGCCATGAAGCTGGCGGTGGATTTTACACTTGAGTGTATGAAGAAGACCATGGCAGATCCCGACAGAAAATGGTACGGAGTGAATTTCGAGGAGGCGATCCCTTTCCTCGTGGGAGAGCTGGAAAAGCGCGCTCAGAGCGGAAAATCTGTATAACGTGCACAAAAAGTGAAAGGCTTTTTCACAGACCTGTCACAACAAATGAATATAAAACCGATATCTTTTTAACTGATAGCAGAAGTTTTATGACCCATCGGAGAAGGACAGCGGTTTTATATGAACAAAAGAGTAAAAAAGTTGACTGACGAGCTGCTTATCACTTTCATCGCCATGGCCATGGTGCTGCTGTTTTCCATGACTCAGATGGTCCTCGTGGCCCACGCCCAGAGCGAGCCTGAGGTCGATGTCGTGGAAGGGATCGGGGACGTGATCACCCAGGCGGGGACCGATGCTGCGGTGAACGCCGGAGGCCAGAAGTCGGTGGTACAGCGGTCAACAGAGCAGATCGCGGCGTCCACTGAAGTCCAGAGCGTTATTCAGGAACAGGAAAAACAGAAGGAAGAGGAGGCCAAGGCTGCGAAGAGGCAGGAGGTCGTGGACTTCGCCATGCAGTTCATCGGCAATCCGTACAAGCTGGGAGGCATCAGCCTCACCGACGGATGTGACTGCTCAGGCTTCGTTTACTCCGTCTACCGCCACTTCGGATACGACATGCCGAGGGTTGGCTTTGAGGACCGGTTCACCAGGGTGTCCTTCGACGAGCTCCAGCCTGGAGACATCATCTACTACACAGGCCACTACACCATCTACATCGGCAACGGCCAGGAGATCAGCGCGGAAAACGAATCCAACGGCATTCGCGTCAGGGACCTGAGCTTCAGGTACGGCAGGAGGATCTGCGCCTGCAGAGTCATCGTCTAGGTCAGCCCGGTGAGGGGTTGCCATAAGCAGTGTGCCGCACCACAACACAAAAGAAGAACGGCCGGGGATCGTCTCTCAAGCGAGAGGTGCTCCCCGGATTTTTTATGTGGCCAGCCCCGCCCGGCTGTTATAAAATGTTTCCGAAGGTTGCACTCTACAGAAAACAACAGCGAGGTAACAGCTATGAAAAAATACAGATGTCTGGTCTGCGGAGCGGTTTTCGAGATCGAGGACGGCAGGGAACCGGTATGTCCTGTCTGTGGCGCTCGGGGAAAAGACCTTGAGCTTCTGTCGGCAGATGGCGAGAATGAGTCGGAAGTGCGGGCTGCGGCCGCTGCGGAAGCCGCGGGAGTGTTCGAGTCCCACTGCGAAGATGAGCCGGATCTGAATTTTACAGCACCGTACGAGCGACACGACGATTCCATCCCTCACATGGACGACATCCACCGCATGGCGGTGACGGGGGAGCCGATTTCGGGTGCAATGGCCACGGATCTGCCCCTTCCGAAGTGGGACGATATCCTCATCCTGGGCGGGCAGCTGGCACACATGCCTCTCGAGAACGACGAGCCCGTGTCCACCACTACGGTCATCGGCAAAAATGCGAAGAAGCCCATGATCCTCGACAGTCCTGTTTACGTCACCCACATGTCCTTCGGAGCCCTTTCAAAGGAGGCGAAGGTGGCTCTCTCCAAAGGGAGCGCCATGGCGCATACGGCAATGTGCTCCGGCGAAGGCGGCATTCTTCCGGAAGAGATGGCGGCTGCGTACAAATACATTTTCGAGTACGTCCCAAACCGATACAGTGTGACGGACGAGAACCTTAAAAACGCCGATGCCATCGAGATCAAGATCGGCCAGGGCACGAAGCCGGGGATGGGCGGTCATCTCCCCGGGGAAAAAGTCACTCCGGAGATCGCCAGGATCCGGGGAAAGAAGGAGGGGGAGGACGTGCAGAGCCCTTCCCGTTTCCCTGGCATCAACAGCAGAGAAGACCTTAAAGCTCTGGTGTCTGAGATCAGGAGCCGCTCCGACGGACGCCCTGTCGGCGTGAAGATCGCCGCCGGACACATCGAGGAGGATCTGGACTTCATACTCTTTTCCGAGCCCGACTTCATAACCATCGACGGCAGAGGGGGAGCCACCGGCTCCAGCCCGAAGCACCTCAGGGACGCCACCAGCGTGCCTACTATATATGCTCTCAGCCGTGCCAGAAAATTCCTGGACCAGCGCAAGTCCGACGTGGAGCTCGTGATCACGGGAGGCCTGCGGATCTCCTCTGACATAGCAAAAGCCCTGGCCATGGGCGCCGACGCCGTCGCCATTGGCACAGCCGCAATGATCGCTGCGGGCTGTCAGCAGTACAGGATATGCGGTTCCGGAAAATGTCCGGTCGGGATCGCCACACAGGATCCCGAACTGAGGAAGCGCTTCGACGAGGACGCCGCGGCCAAGAGAGTAGGCAACTTCCTGAACGCCACGAAGGCGGAACTCAGGACTTTTGCCAGAGTCACCGGCCACAGGATCATCCACGACCTCACCACAGGAGACCTCATAACTCTGGACAGAGACATCGCAGAGATAACGGGGATAAAGAGGGGCTGACAACGGCAGTGAGATCAGTAGAAAGATCCTCTTCCGGATGCTGATCATCCGATTAGAACAGAAACATGATACTGTTCTGTCTCGATAAAACAATTTAAAAGAAGCTCATCCTTCAGCCTCTCTGGCCATCGGATGAGCTTCTTTCAATTACCCGATCATTCAATTTTTGAACGATTCAGCTTCGATCACCGTGTGCCGTAGCTAGACGATGACTCTGCATGCGCAGATCCTTCTTCCGAACCTGAAGCTCAGCGTCCTGATCTGTATGCCGTTTCTCTCGTTCTCTGCACTGATCTCCTGGTTGTTTCCAATGTAGATCGTATAGTGGGTGTCGTAGCGGATGATGTCTCCCGGCTGCAGGTCGCTGAAGGAGACCCTCGTGTACTTGTTCTCGAATCCCAGTCTTGGCACGTTGTATCCGAAGTGCCTGTACACGTAGTAAACGAATCCGGAGCAGTCGGCGCCACCCTTTGTAGGGTCGGTGCCGCCCCACTTGTAAGGGTAACCTACATATTGTTTAGCAAAAGCGACCAGATGGAGGCGCTTCTGTGCGGTGCTCTGAGCCGCAGCCTTTTGAGCGGCCTCCTGAGCGGCCTTCTGTGTAGCGGCCTTAGCAGCAGCTTCTTGGGCAGCCTTCTGTGCAGCGGCCTTCTGCGCGGCTTCCTGAGCGGCCTTTTCCTGGGCAGCCTTCTGTGCGGCTTCCTGAGCGGCCTTTTCCTGAGCAGCCTTCTGTGCGGCCTTTTCCTCTGCTGCCTTCTTAGCAGCAGCTTCCTGGGCAGCTTTCTGAGCTGCGGCCTCCTGAGCAGCCTTTTCCTCTGCTGCCTTCTTGGCAGCGGCTTCCTGAGCGGCCTTCTGCGCGGCCTCCTGAGCAGCCTTTTCCTCTGCTGCCTTCTTGGCAGCGGCTTCCTGAGCGGCCTTCTGCGCAGCAGCATCCTGTGCGGCCGTGCTGTCAGAAGAAGCAGACTGACCGGAAGAACCGGACGTCGTGGATCCGCTGGTCTGTGTCTCCTGGTTGGTCGTGCCGGAACTCTGGCCATTGCTCTCGTTCTTAGCCGATTCTTCCTTTGCGGCCTCGGCAACGTTGAGCGGTGCGTTCACGCTGGTCTCGATCACTGCCTTGCAGGAACTCAGGGCCGTATTGGAGCCTGTTGTTACCGTCGCCACATCCGTGCTGGAGATAACTCCATCAGAGGAAGCCTCTGATGTCTCAGTCCCCTCATCTGTGGAGGCTGTGGCTGTTGAAAGCCCGCTGAGCCCGGCGCTGTCCGCCGCCTTGGAAAGGATCTGAACGGCCGGCTGTGACTTATCGGCGATCGTCGTGGTGGCGTTTTCCAGGAAAACACCTACTGTATCTGCTGCCTCAGCAGAACTTGTTTTTGCCACCGATACCACGTGGCCAAACTGAGCCTGCTGGACCCAATCAGCGTCTGCGTAAGGCTGAATGATGTCCATAGCCATGAAAAACACGGCTCCCGTAGCTACCGCAGTAAATGTGGCCAGGTACTTTTTAGTCTTTCTCTTCATCTCTCCATCCTCACAAATAACGAATTATAAAATATTATCGTCAAATCACTGAGATAATACCATAAAACTTTTATTGTAACAATACCAAATTAATATTATCGTAAAGTTATCGGCAATGAGCATGAGGCGCCAGCACTTAGCAGTTGCGAAAGGATGGGATTATACGAAGCTTTTAGGTTTGCCGCGGCATTTGCGGGCTGTCTGCTGATCTGAACACATGCTTTTCCAGTAAAAATTGTTGTTTTTCGGCGTTTCCCTGGAAAATTGCCGCCGTTTATCACGTGAAAAAAGTACATGAGCGTACAATCTAGTGTGTTTATCCTTATTACTACATACATATTCACATCGTGCGATATTTGCCATAGCCTGTACCATAAACATCACACGATTTGGTCACAGCAGAATAAATATCTACCTTACTGTGACCGCACTGTGAGACACCTTGTAGATCTCTGAGCCTCAGCATCTCAACTATTCCCAAAAATTCCAGGGGAAACGCCGAAAAACGGGCATGTGGAGTGGAATCAGGATTCTGCATAAATATTATTTCGAGGATCTGACAACTGTACTCATCGTTTTAGCAGAAATTCTATGGAACTGTATATTGACTTTTTTGCAGATCTGAGATCTGCTCCATCCGGATTCTAATAGTTTTCAATTAAGTTCACGATCATGCCATCTGACAGCCTTGAGGTCGGCCACATCAGCACGAATTCGCATTTGACATGCACATTCCTGGTAGTGTACTATGACATAACATGTGACAAGACAGTTAGATCCCGTTGGCACGCGACGTTTCGCGATCCACAGAATCTACGGGCAGGAAGAGTTCATCTGATCAGCCCGCCAATTCGCTGCGTCTTGCGATCCACAGCGCTTAGCTTCATTGTGCGATCGCAGTATCTTGCGCACCGCAGCGCCACCTACCAGAACATCAACAGAAAGGCATGACACTCATATGGAAAATTTCAGAAAGTTTCTCAAACGCAAAAACATAGAGATATCCCTCCGGCGATACGGGATCGACGCCCTGGGCGCCATGGCCCAGGGCCTTTTCTGCTCGCTGCTGATCGGAACGATAATCAACACCATAGGAACCCAGTTCGGCATACGGGTACTCTGTGACCCGGTGGCCACCGTTGGAGGAATAGAGTATACGGTGGGAGGTCTCGCTTCCGCCATGAGCGGACCTGCCATGGCCTGTGCGATAGCCTACGCGCTGCAGGCGCCGCCGCTGGTGCTCTTTTCCATGATAGCAGTGGGCTTTGCCTCTAATGCCCTCGGAGGAGCGGGCGGGCCGCTGGCCGTGCTCTTCGTGGCCATCGTCACAACAGAAGTGGGAAAAGCCGTTTCCAAGGAGACGAAGGTAGATTTGTTGGTGACACCGCTCGTGACAATAGGTCTGGGCGTCGCGCTTTCCGCCTGGTGGGCGCCGGCGCTGGGGGCCGCGGCAATGAAAGTGGGGGCCGTCATCATGTGGGCTACGGAGCAGCAGCCGTTCCTCATGGGAATGATAGTGTCCGTCGTTGTGGGCATCGCTCTCACGCTTCCGATATCCTCGGCGGCCATCTGCGCGGCGCTCAATCTCACTGGCCTCGCCGGCGGTGCTGCGGTGGCGGGATGCTGCGCACAGATGATAGGCTTTGCGGTGATATCCTTCAGGGACAACAAGTGGGGAGGTCTGGTCTCCCAGGGCATTGGAACGTCCATGCTCCAGATGGGCAACATCGTGAGGAACCCTAGGATCTGGATAGCCCCGACTCTTGCCTCGGCGGTGACAGGACCGATGGCCACATGCCTTTTCCACCTTGAAATGAACGGAGCCGCCGTTTCCTCCGGCATGGGCACCTGCGGCTTCGTGGGACAGATCGGAGTCTACAGTGGATGGGTGGCGGACATTGCCGCGGGAACCAAGGCCGCCATCACGGGTATGGACTGGGCCGGACTCATACTCATCTCCTTCGTCCTGCCGGCGGTACTGTCGCTCGTGATAAACGGCTTTCTCAGAAAAGCCGGTTGGGTAAAAGACGGCGACATGAAGCTGGACTGATGGCCAGGGTGGATCGGCGGCATTACTTGGTGATATTGTATAAAATAATGTGTAAGATTTTATTGAAAAAGACAAAGCCATTTGCCCCACAATACGGTATAATACTTTAGCGCGTTAAAGCAACGCGCTTTTTGAATATCGCAAATCGGAGGGTATTATGGATGAGATGAAGAAGGCCGGGGGCGGCATGGAGACCACGACCCTGGCGGAAGTTCCCATGGAGGAACGAAAGAGCTGGATAGATGTGGCGATGATCCAGGCCGGGATCATGATCTGCGTTCCGAGCCTGATGCTGGGGGGAATGCTCGTCGAGGCGATGTCCTTTAAAAACGCTATCATATCTGGCGTGATCGGGTATATCGTAGTCGCGGTGCTGTTCTGCCTCATGGGAGTGATCGGCAGCGACATCGGCCGCCCGACCTGCGTTACTGCGATCGCAGGATTTGGCAGGACGGGTACCCGCTATGTAATCAGCACGCTGATCTTCATCTCGATGATAGGATGGTTCGCGGTGCAGACGAGCGTCTGCGGAAATGCGTTTTCAAACCTGATCAAATCGTCATCGGGAGCGGACTTTCCGCCTCAGGCCAGCATGGCGATATGGGGACTTATCATGCTGGTCACCGCGGTATATGGCATCAACGCACTGGACTGGCTGAACAGGATCTCGGTACCTGCTCTGTTTGTGATCACGATCGTGGGAACGGTCCTGGCTGTACGCAAATTCGGCACGGGCAATCTGTTCAATGACCCTGCGGACCCGAGCATGACTATCGCAGACGGGATCGTCCTGACCGTCAGCTTCATGGCGGCAGGGTGCCTGGCGGCTTCGGATATCACTCGTTTTCAGAGAACGAGGAGAGACACGATCCTCTCCAGCGTTCTCGGCGTTTCGCCGGCGGGGATCCTCATGGTCGTTCTGGGAGCCATCATGACACGTGTCGCACAGCAGTACGACCTTACACAGGTATTTGTCATGGTGGGGCTGCCGATACTGGGAATGATAGTCCTGATCGCGGCAACGTGGACGACGAACACGACTAATGCATATTCAGGCGGCATCAATGCCGTCCTCATGCTGAGGCTTGCAGATGACAAACGCTGGCTGGCGACGATGGTCTCCGGAGTCCTTGGGACGATCTGTGCGCTGCTCGGGCTGGCTGATCACTTCGAGGCGTTCCTGTATATCCTCGGCGACCTGCTCCTGCCGACGATGGGCGTGATCCTGGCGGACTACTGGATCCTGGGAAGAGGAAAGCCCGAGAACTTCCACATGCCTATGGGCTTCAACTGGCTCGGGATCGTATCATGGCTCGCAGGTTATGCGGTGATCAAGCTGATACCTTACGGCATCCCGTTCGCACAGGGGATCATCGCAGCCGGACTGCTTTATGTAGTTCTGACGAAGCTCATCGGGCGGCCGCAGGATAAGCCGGGTTACGTTGACACTGAGCTGACGGACAGGCTGTAGCGGATCCGTTTCTTGATAAAGTATTGGTATATACGGGAGGTAAAAAATGTTCAAGTATGAGCTGCAGAATGCGGCGGACTGTCTCGTGAAGGACATGTTCCAGGTGAAGAGAGGGGAGACCGTGGTGATCACTGCGGATACCTGCTCCTATGAGGACGTGGTGGATGCGGTGGCCTCCAGTGCGACGGCGGCCGGTGCGAAGCTGCTGGTCATCAACATGCCGACACCGGGAGGCGTGGGAAAGGCCGCCGATCCGGATCTGCCGGTAGAGGCGCTGTCGGCGGTGCTCACGGCGGCAGACGTCTGGATGGAGTTCAATCACCAGTGGCTGCTTTATTCCACGCCTTTTGAGAACGCCATGAGGGACAACGAAAAACTGCGTTACATGTGCCTCGTAGATATCGATGCTGCGGTATTCACCCGCATCATCGGATCTGTGGATCTCAAACAGCTGAAGAAGTTCATGATCGCGGCGAGAGAAAAACATCTTGGAGCGAAAGTCATGAGGGTGACCACGCCGGCCGGTACAGACGTGTCCTTCGAGATCGACCCAGACCATCTGATGCAGCTGGACTACGGTGACGCCTCGGCCCCGGGGATGTGGATGGCGCCGGGACAGTTCAACATCGTTCCGCGGTTCGGGACCGTTAACGGAAAGATCGTCTTCGACGGCACGGTGACGCCGCCTTTTGGCAAGAAGCTTTCGGAGAACATCTCTCTGACCGTGGAAAAGGGAGTGATCCAGAAGATCGAAGGCGGAAGCGAGGCGGCCCAGTATGAAGAATGGCTTAAGAGCTTCGACGATCCGGGAATGTTCAAGATGGCTCACATCGCCTACGGATTCAACCCTGGAGCGATCCTGACCGGGAACGTGGTGGAAGACGAGCGCGTATGGGGATGCACAGAGTGGGGCATCGGATACGTCAGCCCTGTGGATGCGCCTCCTGCCGGACAGGATGCCGCCTCCCACACCGACGGGATCTGCCTGAACACCAGCGTGTGGCTGGATGGAAAGCAGTTCCTGGAGGAAGGGCACGTCGTGGATCCTGAGCTTAAAGCTATTTCTCCGATCAAATAGAATAAGAAAAAACATCGTGAGTTTCATGTGATCACCAAAAGTCAGACTTTTTTCTCCAGCGTTGATCCGCTGGAGTTTTTTGCGTGGGCGCTGTGAAAAACCTGTTCGTTTTGCCCCTGTGCAAGTTGAAAAATTTTATCATGGCGAATAGAATGAAGAGGAGTTTATCCGGATAGCAGAGAGGAAGGTATTCATGACATCGGACAGTAAGCACTCAATTGATATGCTTAATGGACCAATACTGGGAAAACTCAGTTCACTCGCACTTCCAATAGCGCTGTCGAGCATTCTGCAGCAGCTCTTCAACTCCGCGGACACGGCGGTAGCTGGAAAATTCGCTTCCAGCCAGGCCATGGCGGCGGTGGGAAGCAACGCTTCCGTAATAAATCTGATAATAACCCTTTTCGTAGGGCTTTCCATAGGAGCCAACGTGGTGGTGGCCAGCTTCATAGGAAGAAATGAGCACCACAGGATCCGGAAGGCCATAAACACATCTATGATAGTTGCCGTTGCGAGCGGGGTGTTCCTCGCGGTCTTCGGCATGATCGTGGCTCCGGAGATCCTGAAGCTGATATCCTGCCCGCCTGATGTTATAGGAATGGCGACACAGTATCTCAGGATCTATTTCCTGGGCATGCCATTCGTGATGATATACAACTTCGGCAGCGCCATACTCCGGGCCGACGGGGATTCGAGAAGGCCGCTTTACGCTCTGATAGTGGCGGGGATCGTAAACGTCTTTCTGAACCTGTATTTCGTGATCGTGTGGCACATGGCCGCCGCTGGAGTCGGCCTCGCCACCACCATTTCCAATATCATCAGCTCCATGATGATCCTGACGTTTCTTTTGAGAGAAAAGGGCTATCTCCGCCTGGACCTCAGTAAAAAGCTGGAGTTCGACAAGGGCATTTTCAGGAAGATGGTGGCCATCGGCCTCCCGGCAGGCCTGCAGGGAGCGGTGTTCTCCCTTTCCAACGTCGTGATACAGTCGGCGATAAACAGCTTCGGCTCAGACGCCGTTGCGGGATCCGCCGCAGCCCAGAACTTCGAGTTCATCTGCTGGTTCATGATAAACGGCTTCGGCCAGGCGGCCACGACTTTTACCAGCCAGAACTTCGCCGCGGGCGACAGGGCGCGGTGCAGGAAGATATACATCAGAGCCACCATGGCGGGCCTGTCCCTGACGCTGGCGATGTCCCTGATATTTTTCATCGGGAGATATCCGTTCCTGCACATATTCACATCTAACGACGTCGTCATGAAATACGCACTGACGAGGCTGTGCGTTGTCGCGCTGTTCGAGCTCCTGACAGGTACCTACGAGATCCCTGGGGCCTGCCTGAGGGGAATGGGAATGTCCATGATACCGGCGGTGGAGACGCTCATCGGCTCCTGCCTGCTGAGGATACTCTTCGTTGTGACCATATTTCCGCACCACCACAGCTTTACGCTGCTCATGGCGGTGTATCCTATGAGCTGGGTGATCACGGGTATAATCGTGACGAGCACCTATCTCCTCACGAGAGAGAAGATCTTCGAAAAGATGTCGAAGCACATCTCTTGATCCGGATGACACACAGGAGGCTTTTTGAGAATGGAGACAAGAAGATTCACCATAGCCCAGATCCAGCAGAAGGTCAGGGCAGATAAAATGGAAAACGTGGAGCAGCTCGAGAGGGCGCTCGATTCTGTAAGCGGAAAGGCTCAAGTGGCAATGGCGGGCGAGATGTTCTGCTGCCCGTATGAGACGAAAAACTTCCCGGTCTACGCCGAGGAAGAGGGCGGCCCGGTATGGCAGCGCCTGAGCAGGGCGGCTCGTGACAACGGACTCTATCTGGTGGCCGGCTCCATGCCGGAGAGGGACGGCGCGGGAAGGATCTACAACACCTCCTATGTCTTCGATCCGCAGGGCCGCCAGATCGCGAAACACCGCAAGATATACCTTTTCGACATAGACGTGGAGGGTGGACAGAGCTTTCGGGAGTCGGACACCCTCACCGCGGGAGATCAGGTCACGGTCTTTTCCACGGAGTTCTGTACAATGGGACTCTGCATATGCTTCGACTTCAGGTTCCCGGAACTCGGTAAGCTCATGGCGAAAATGGGGGCAGAGGTGATTCTGGTGCCCGCTGCATTTAATATGACCACAGGCCCGGCTCACTGGGAGCTGATGCACCGCCAGCGTGCTGTGGAGGACCAGTGCTTCGTGGCGGCAACATCCCCGGCCAGAGACATGGCGGCTTCATACCACGCATACGGAAATTCCATGCTCGTATCCCCTTGGGGTGAGACAATATACAGGCTGGGAGGAGAAGAGGGCATCATGATCAACGAGGTCGACCTCGGCCAGGTGGACAAGGTCCGCCGGGAGATCCCGCTCCTGAGCAGTGCAAGAGATGATGTTATCTGTCTTGAGAAAAGAAGGAAGGAAAAGTAAAAATGGACGATCAGGAAAAAGCCCGAATACTGTCGGCGTGCGACCACACTCTGCTTAAGCAGACTGCGTCCTGGGACGACATCAGGATCCTGTGCCAGGAGGCTGTGAAGTGGAGGTGCGCATCAGTATGCATTCCCCCATGCTACGTCAGAGACGGAGCGGATTATCTCCGGGAACTCAAGGAAGAGCAAGGCGTGCCCGAGGATCAGGTGAAGGCCTGCACAGTGATAGGGTTCCCGAATGGCTACAGCACCACGGAGTCCAAGGTCTTCGAGGCCCGGGATGCCATCGAGAACGGCGCGGACGAGATCGACATGGTGATCAACGTGGGCCGGGTGAAAGCCGGGAACATCGGCCAGACCGCAGAGGAGATCCGCCAGGTGAAGGAAGCGGCAGGCGACAGGATACTGAAGGTCATCGTGGAGACATGCTTTCTCACGGACGAGGAAAAGAAGCAGATGTGCCACGCGGTGATGGACGGGGGTGCGGACTTTATCAAGACGTCCACAGGCTTTGCCACCGGAGGCGCCACCTTCGGCGACATCCGGCTCATGGCCGGAGAGATCCAGGGCAGGATCGGCATCAAGGCCGCCGGTGGTATCAGATCATTTGAAGATGCGGCCCGTTTCATGGAACTCGGGGCTACGAGGCTCGGCACCAGCCGCCTGGTCAGGCTGGCCGAGGCGGAGGAAAAGAAAAGATGATCTGCGGGCGTTTCCGGGAGCCTGAGATGGCGGCGTGAAGTGCAGGATTTAGCACTTCACCGGACACACCAATTGTGTTATACTTTTACGCAATCTAGCATTTTTCTGATGAGCTCAGTAGTGCCGGAACGCGTGCGCGCTGCAGACTCGTCATTTTTTGTAAATATAAATCTTTTATTTCTTTTTATTCTATCTTAGTAAACAATTTGGCACACCAATCACGCTGACCACCAGCAGGCACAAAGAAAGGAAAGGTACAAAATGGCAACAGTACTGTCGGAACCATCAAGAACTTTTAACGAGTATCTGTTAATTCCCGGATACTCCAGCGCAGAAGCAAGACCGGAAAACGTATCTCTGAGAACGCCGGTGACGAAGTTCAGGAAAGGCGAGGAGCCGGCCATTACAATGAACATTCCTCTGGTTTCCGCAGTAATGCAGGCCGTTTCAGACGACAATATGGCCGTTGCACTGGCCAAGGAGGGCGGCATCGCCTTCATCTACGGCTCTCAGTCCATCGAGAGCCAGGCCGAGATGGTGAGAAGAGCCAAGGCATACAAAGCAGGATTCGTGACATCAGATTCCAACATCAGGCCTGACCAGACTCTTGCGGACATCCTGGACCTCAAGAAGAAGACGGGCCACTCCACAGTAGCAGTTACCGAGGACGGCACATCCAACGGAAAGCTCCTCGGAATGGTGACGAGCAAGGATTACAGAGTAAGCAGACTATCCCAGGACACCAAGGTATCCGATTTCATGACGCCTCTGGACAAGCTGGTGTGCGGAAAGACCGGCATCACCCTCTCTGAGGCCAACGACATCATCTGGGAGAACAAGATCAACCAGCTTCCTATCATAGACGACGACATGAGACTCCAGTATTTCGTGTTCAGAAAAGACTACGATACCCACAAGGAGTATCCAAATGAGCTCCTTGACGAGAACAAGAGCTACGTCGTAGGCGCCGGCGTCAACACCAGAGACTATGAGGAGAGGATCCCGGCCCTGGTGGAAGCCGGAGTAGACGTGCTCACCATTGACTCCTCAGAGGGATATTCCGAGTGGCAGGCCAGGACGCTTAAGTGGGTGAGAGACACCTACGGAGATAAAGTGAAGATCGGTGCCGGTAATGTCGTTGACGCCGAGGGCTTCAACTTCCTGGTGGAGAGCGGCGCCGACTTTGTCAAGATCGGTATCGGCGGCGGCTCCATCTGCATCACCAGAGAGCAGAAGGGTATCGGCCGTGGACAGGCTTCCGCTGTTCTGGACGTTGCAAAGGCCAGAGACGAGTACTACGAGAAGACAGGCATCTACGTGCCGATCTGCTCCGACGGCGGCATCGTATACGATTACCACATGACGCTGGCCCTGGCCATGGGAGCTGACTTCCTCATGCTGGGCAGATACTTCGCCCGTTTCGACGAATCCCCTTCCGCAAGGCTCATGGTAAACGGAAACTACGTGAAAGAGTACTGGGGCGAGGGCTCCGCAAGAGCGAGAAACTGGCAGCGCTACGACCTGGGCGGCGACGCGAAGCTGAAGTTCGAGGAAGGAGTGGACTCCTACGTTCCTTATGCAGGATCCCTCCACGATAACGTGAATCTGTCTCTGGACAAGGTGAAGTCCACAATGTGCAACGTGGGCGTTCTCAGCATACCGCAGCTCCAGAAGGAAGCGAAGCTGACACTCGTATCTGCCACATCCATCGTGGAGGGCGGAGCACACGACGTTATCCTCAAAGAGAGCAGAAGCAATATCAGGTAGGTAGTAAACATGGCCCAGAACAAAATTTTGATCGTGGACTTCGGTGGTCAGTACAACCAGCTCATCGCCAGAAGAGTCAGGGAGTGCGGCGTGTACTCCGAGGTCCGGAGCTACGAAAACGTGACACTGGAGTCCATCAGGGAGTTCGACCCGAAGGGCATCATTTTCACGGGTGGTCCTCAGAGCGCATACCTCGAAGGCGCCCCGTCCATCGACAGCGAAGTCTTTTCCCTGGGACTCCCTATCCTGGGGATCTGCTACGGCGCACAGCTCATGGCATATAAGCTGGGGGGAAAGATCGCAACAGCTCCTGTCAGCGAGTACGGCAGAACAGATGTTGTTGTTACAGGAAAAAAAGGCCTGCTCAAGGGCGTAGATGACGAGACGGTATGCTGGATGAGCCACACGGATTATATCCAGCAGGTGCCTGAGGGCTTCGAGATAACTGCGCACACCGAAAACTGCCCTGTTGCCGCAATGGAGAACAGAGAAAAAAGATTTTTCGCAGTACAGTTCCATCCTGAGGTAAATCACACCATTCAGGGAAGCATGATGATCCGCACCTTCGTCAGGGACATCTGCAGCTGCGAAGACGACTGGCAGATGGGGTCCTTTGCGGAGAGGCAGATCAAGGCTATCAGAGAAAAAGTCGGTGATGGCAAGGTGCTGTGCGCTCTCTCCGGCGGAGTGGATTCCAGCGTTGCAGCGGTTCTTCTTGCAAAAGCCGTCGGCAAGCAGCTCACCTGCGTGTTCGTGGACCACGGCCTTCTGAGAAAAGACGAGGGAGACCAGGTGGAGTCCGTATTCGGACCTGACGGGCAGTATGACCTGAACTTTATCCGAGTGAACGCCCAGCAGAGATATTACGACAAGCTGGCAGGGATCACGGAGCCGGAGGCGAAGAGAAAGGCCATCGGAGAGGAGTTCATCAGGGTCTTTGAGGAAGAGGCAAAGAAAATTGGAAAGGTGGATTACCTGGTACAGGGCACCATCTATCCTGATGTGATCGAGAGCGGCCTCGGGAAATCCGCGGTGATCAAGTCCCACCACAACGTCGGCGGACTGCCGGATCACGTGGACTTCAGGGAGATCATCGAGCCACTGAGGATGCTTTTCAAGGACGAGGTGAGGGCGCTCGGCACCGAGCTGGGATTGCCTGACTACCTGGTGAACAGACAGCCGTTCCCGGGCCCTGGCCTTGGCATCAGGATCATCGGCGAGATCACAGCGGAAAAGGTGAAGATCGTTCAGGACGCAGATGCTATTTACCGTGAGGAGGTAGATAAGGCCGCGGCGGAGTATGCCGAGGCGCACGACGGACAGCAGCCTTCATGGAAGCCGGCCCAGTACTTCGCAGCTCTCACAAACGTCCGTTCCGTTGGGGTCATGGGAGACTTCAGGACCTACGACTATGCGGTGGTTCTGAGAGCCGTTGAAACATCAGACTTCATGACAGCCACGGCAGTGAATATTCCGTGGGACATCCTGCAGAAGGTAATGAACAGGATCACAAACGAAGTAGATCACGTAAACAGAGTATTCTACGACCTGACCTCAAAACCGCCGGGGACAGTGGAGATGGAATAACTTAACATTAAATATAAAGATCCCGAAAGCATTGAAATGTCAATACTTTCGGGGTTTTGCTTTTCTCTGGTAAGTTTTTTTCTGCTCATTGCTGAAGTGTCGCCTGAAGCAAAGAACTTATATGCACGGGCTCCAATGACTTTTGTTTCCGCCATGTTTAGACCGCCACCTATAATAGCACCTACGGATGAAGATGGCCTGTTTCGCAACAGATACAGGTCGTGGATAAATCCGGGCTCCCTTTGTATCTGTCGGTCAGGACGATGTATCACATTCACGGGGATGGAATCGAATTCGTTGTTGTAGAGCTTCCTGATCATTTCGACTTTCGTATTCGCCAACTGGAGAGACAAATCGAATTATACAAAGGACATTTTAAAACGAATGTGGCATTTTCACTCGAGCATATTTCCCGATATCAGAGAGAAGTACTGATTGGTAATGGAGTACCATTTGTATGTATCCCTGATCAGATCTATCTTCCGTTTCTGGGGATGCTGCTGACGAACCGGTTTCACGATAATGCATCAGTAGATGCGGACAGACTGTCGCCAACCGCCCAGGCTTTATTCTTGCTTCTGGCATACGGAAGTGAAAGCGATCGATACAGTAAGACCCGGGCTGCCAAAATACTTGGTGTTACAAATACCACGATGACCCGCGCCAGCAAACAGCTTAACGCAGCAGACGTAACTCTGGAGGAAACCGAAGGGACGAAGACATATATACGTAAGGCGGTTCAGGGGGCAGATTTTTTTGAGGCAGGAAAGCCATATCTTATCGATCCGATACAGCGAATTGCATATGTCAGAGAAGCCGATGATATGTGGGATCTACCGGAGGCAGGGGAGACAGCACTAAGTGTTTTGTCAATGCTCAATCCACCTGCAGTTAAAACCAGAGCGATCTGGAAGAATGACATGAAATCGAAAGACTATATCATGGTTGATCCGAAATTTGAGACTGCAGATGACTATATCCGTTTGGAGGAATGGAAATACTCACCAAAACTTTTTGCCAGAGATGGAAAAGTAGATCCGATTTCTTTGTACTGTGCCCTGCGTGATGATCCGGATGAGCGCATTCAGTGAGAATTAGAACAAGTGATGGAGAATATTAAATGGCTGTAATGGGAATGGAAGCCTTCAAAAGATCTTTTGAAGGTTATGAGGACTGCTACACAATTATAGGCGGAACTGCTTGCGATATTCTGATGTCTGAAGCACAACTGGATTTCAGAGCTACAAAAGATATCGATATGATTATCCTATTGGAAGACCGGTATCAGAAATTTGCTCAGAAGTTCTGGAGCGGGGGCAGAGTCAAGGGACAGTACGCTGGCCACAGGCGGGTCAGACTTGCTCAAACCAATTAGCAGGATGGGCAATTTACACACGATTCAAGACTTGACCAGTTCGCAAAGCCGATACAGAGGGATTTTAGATAGTACGCAAATTCCGCTGTAAAATCAGCAAAAAATACAGCGGAATAGAGAGAAAGTGCAAATCCCTCTGTACGGCCACACCTGCTCATATGTCAGCTCGCAAAGCCGATACAGAGGGATTTTAGGTAGTGCGCAAATTCCGCTGTAAAATCAGCAAAAAATACAGCGGAATAGAGAGAAATGTTGTGACCCCAAAAAGTTAGACCTGAGAGAGACTGTTTCAAAGTCTGTGTAAACTCAAAATTACTAACGTAAGATAAGTTGATATTTCTGTGGTCAGGCGGTCATTTCAGGCCATCCTAACCTTAACAGCATTGTAACGTAAGATTATTACATGTCAATATGGGGATTCTCTTTGGCTTTGTGTCGCCCAGAATCCCCGTATCAATGCCAGTCTGGACTGCCTTTAAACAGGTCCAGACTGGGCATTTTTAATAACTGTGTCCTTCTAGCCGTTCCTCAAAATAGATTTCCAGCTGGGAATGGATCTGCCCCCAATCCTGGCGGTGCCCCGTCCATTTCTTTGTAATATCGATTATCGCCAGATACAGCATCTTCAGCAGGCTGTCGTCCGAAGGAAAGACTGTTTTTGATTTCGTCACTTTCCGGAGCTGACGATTGAATCCTTCAATCGTATTGGTCGTATAGATCAGACGCCGCACAGCTTCTGGATATTTGAAATAAGTTGCCAGATTCGGCCAGTGTTCATTCCATGACTTTGAGATTTTTGGATACTTGACGTCCCATTTTTCTCCAAATTCATCCAGATTTGAAAGGGCAGTCTGTTCATCTGGAGCAGCATACACTTTTTTCAAATCGGCCATGAGCTTTTTCAAGTCCTTGTATGATACATATTTCGTAGAATTGCGAATCTGGTGGATAATACACTGCTGGACCTCCGCATGCGGATAGACGGCTTCGATCGCCTGTGGGAACCCGGTCAGGCCATCTACGCAGGTGATCAGTATCTCCTCCACACCGCGATTCTTCAGGCTGTTCATGATGGAAAGCCAGAATTTTGCGCTCTCGTTTTCCCCAACGTACATGCCCAGAACATCTTTTCTGCCGGACATATCAATACCGATAGCAATGTAAACGGCTCGTTTCACAATACGACCTTCGCTGCGTACATGGTAATGGATCGCGTCCATGAAAACAACCGCATAGACTTCTTCCAGGGGACGTTCCTGCCATTCTTTGACGATTGGAAGGATCTTGTCCGTGATCCTGCTGATCGTGCTGTCAGAGATCTCGATATCGTAAAGATCACGCATATGGCTCTCGATGTCCGCTGTTGTCATTCCTTTGGCGTACATAGAAATGATTTTCTCTTCCATGTCCTGCGTAATGGTATTCTGATACTTTTTGATAACCTGGGGCTCAAATTCCCCCTTTCGATCTCTGGGAACATCTATCTCCATGTCACCGTAGCTGGTATGCATGGTCTTCTTTGAATAACCATTCCGGCTGTTGTCCGTTTCTTTGTTCTTGTAATCATATCTGGAATAACCGAGTTCTTCGTTCATCTCAGCGTCCAGTGTACCTTCCAGGATGATGGACATCATATCTCTCATGATCGAATTGACATCTGTACCATCTTTGATGTGAACGTCATTCTCTTTCAGATAGTTGCTCATCATTTCTCGGAGAGCAGCCTTTTGCGGTGAATCTGATCTTCGTCTGGCCATAAAAAACCTCCATACTCGTAAGTCAATCTTACGTTAGTACAGAGGTTTACACAATCTTTGGGATACTCCCACCTGAGAGCGTAGCAGATTTGATTGCTGCTACTCAACTTATTTATGCGGCCTGATGACTGAGTCGGTATTGTACCGGACTCATCCAGCCAAGCTTCTCTTTGATTCGTCGATTATTGTAGTATTCAATATAGTTCTCAATCGCAGTTTTTAAGGATTCGTAACTGTAATAGATCACTCCATAGTATATCTCCTGCTTCAGGAGCCCGAAGAAGTTCTCCATAACAGCATTATCGTGACAATTTCCCTTGCGTGACATGCTCTGGAATATTCGTTCATCCTTCAGTCTCTTTGTATAATCTTTCATCTGGTAAGCCCAGCCTTGATCAGAGTGAAAAGTTCGTCTGAATTTGCAATCTGCAGTGATCTTTACAGCCTCATCAAATGCCTTCATTACATTTTCTGCCGAGGGTTTTCTATCGATTCCAAAGCTTATTATTTCTCCATTAAACAGATCCATGAATGGATCCAGATAGAGCTTTCGTGCTACGATCCTTCCGCCGGGTTTCCTCTCGTAATACTTGAATTCTGAGGTGTCCGTGGTTATCTTCTGGTGCACGATGCTTGTATCGAATCTTCTGTTGATCCTGTTCTTTGCAGTCTTTCCGACCTTTCCCTTGTAGGAGTTGTATTTCCGGTTCTTGCGGCCGAACGAAGTCACCTGCAGACCGTATTTCTGCATGACCCGCTGCACTCTCTTCTTGTTGACTCTGTATCCCTGATTCCTCAGCTCGGCTGTCATTCGCCGGTATCCATAATTCTTATTTTCTTTCTTGATCTCGATGATCTTTTCCACTAACTCCTTATCGGGGTCCGCCTTGCCAAAGCGTTTCTGCCAATACATGTAGGTAGCTTTTGGCATATGTGCATATGAGAGAAGGTCTTTTAGTTTGAATTCTCCTCGGAGGCTGTGGATGACGAACGCCGTTCTCTCATTTCCTTTTCGTCCTCCAAGCGCAGTCTCCTCACGGCTTTTAAAAAAGCATTCTCCAGCCTTAAATGCTCGTTTTCTTTTTCCAGTTCTTTTATGTACTCAGCAGCTGTTTCAGTAATATCTGTCTCTGCTGACTGCAATTTCTGTTCTTTTAATTGTTTTGCCAATACTTCTCTTTGACCTTTCCTGTAAGGCTTTAAAGCATCCGGACCAGCCGCACGATAACGCTGTACCCAGCTTGTGATCACGCTTGGGTTTCTGATACCTTCCTGTAAAGCCAGTTTTCTATACGACATGTTACTTGACAAATACAACTCTACAACAGAAAGCTTTTTTTCGAAAGTGTAAACTTCTGGCTTCGTTTGACGCTTGAGTCCCGCATCACCAAACCTTTCATATGCGTGGACCCAATTTCTTACACATGCGCAACCAAGCCCGTATCTATTTGCGAGGACCCGGAATCCTCCTTCACCGTTTAAATAAGAATTGATGACCTTCTTCTTAAATTCAAAATCGTACTTAGACATAAAGATTGACCTCCAATCGCTAGATTCTTGATCTAACTTTTTGGGGTCAGCTCAAAAGTGCAAATCCCTCTGTATGGCCGGATAACCCGGTTCGATTGGCTCCAAATCGCATTCTGTGTTATCAGTTATACAATGTGCAGAAAATAGCGTATAATATGACCAAAAGAGTCCATATACAAAATGTTGATTATCCATACTTTTTGTGAGCCCATAATGTTGATACAGGCAACGTATTGAATAAATAAAATGTTGGCTTAAGACAGAACGGGAAATACGATTGGATCGTGTGAAACCTGGAATGTCTGATCGTGCAGGGTGCAAGGCAGGTCGGAAAGACCTTTGCAGTTGAACGATTCTTTTCCAGACAGCTGCTGGACAAAGAAAATCATTAATTTCAGTACTTGGAAGGTATCTGTCACGTAAGTATCTAACATGGGTAAGAAATCATCCTGTCTGCTATATATTAAAAGGCAGTGGTTCAATTCCCACTCTGCGTAGATAGCATGGCTCCGAATGGTGTGCTAAGATTTTTTAGCAGAAGGGAAGCGTGCTTTTCCTGGAAAAAGAAAGTAGCTTTATGCGGAGGTTGGTTGAATGAATAGTTCGAAAATATCAAAACAAGACGGCCACATCGTTCCGGTGGTCTGCGAGGTGCCGGAGGAGGCGGATTCCGTCGTCATAATGGTCCACGGGTTTACCAGCAGCAAGGAATGTCCCACTGGGGAGCTCCTGCTCCGGAGGATGCCTGAGGCGGGGATCGGAGTCGTGCTTTATGATCAGCCGGGACACGGAGAGGAAGAGGCGAAGGAAGATCCGTTCAGGATAGAGAACTGCATGGACAGTCTGGCTGCCGTGGAAAAATATGTCCGGACGAACTGGCCGGAAAAGGAGATATTCTACTTTGCTTCAAGTTACGGGGCATATCTGACGGGACTCTATCTTGAAAGGAGAGACCACGTCGGCACACACCTGCTGATGAGGAGCGGGGCCGTGATAATGCCGTGGCTTTTCCTCGGTGCACCTGGATCGGATCCTGATCCGGCGACTTTGAAGGAGCTCGACGAAAAGGGATATCTCATGCTTGGGATGCCCGGGACAAAGCAGATCAAGGTCCCTAGGGGCATGTTCGAGGATATGATGCTTCCGGAGAATGACCTCTTTGGGAATTTTGGAGAGTCAGACCACGGAAATACCAGGGTAGCCATGGTCCACGGGGAAAAGGACCAGGTCGTTCCTGTTCAGTTCGCAAGACAATTTGCAGAAAAATACCATCTGCCGATCACGGTCTTTGAAGGACAGGGCCATTCGCTCAGCGACGACCCGGCTTGCCCCGATAAGGTGGCCGACCTGGCGATAGAATTTTTCAGGGAATAAAAGCTCTTTCATCGCAGCCGAAGAGATAAACAAAAGGCAGAAGGAGCATGATCAGCCCCTGTACCCCTCGAGCAGGTCTGCAACGCGGCGGGAGACCTCTTTTTCCAGGTCGTCCATCCCGTCCTGAGGGGTGTCAGGCCACAAAAACTGCGACACGAAATAAAGCCCGATCAGAGCGTCTGCGATTTCTGACGGGTCTATTTTTTTGTTCAGCTCGCCCTTTTCCTGGCCGCGCTCCACGATCCGCACGAGGATCTCGGACATCCGCCTGCCGGTGTCGTAGAGTTCGCTGTCGGTACGGGCGTTCATGTAGGTTATGCGGCGCGCCAGGTCCGGGTATTTTGCCGAGGCGCAGACGAAAACAGCCAGGGTCCTGCTGAGGCAGTCCACGGTGCTGAGCCCGTCGGAGTCAGCCACCAGCTGGGCCTCGCCGGCTTCCAGCACGTCCTCGCAGGTCCCGATGAGCAGGCTCTCCTTGTTCGGAAAATAATTGTAAACGGTGGCCTTCGTCAGCCCCACCCTGCCGGCGATGTCCTCCATGGTGGTCTGTTCATACCCTTTTGATGTGAACAGCCGCCGGGAGGCCTTCAGGATCTGCTCACGGTTATTGATCTTATTTTCTTCTCTTTTTGACAGTGTTTCGTTTCTCATACCCGGCCATTATAGCGTATCAGGTGAAAAAAATGCAATCGGTTTGCGGACTGGTCCGGCATCCCGCGGATGGAATGAGGGGCGGGTTGCTGTTTTGTACGTATTGACAAACAATTTTACTCAAGTATAATTATTACAAACAAATTTTACTCGAGTATAAAATTTTTTGAAGGGCAGTGAGACGGTGCAGAGCGGCACCAGGCAGGGGCGAATGAGGCCTGGGCGCCGGCTGCGATGACAGAGATGGTCGGATAACAACAAAATAATATGAGACAGTGTGATCAAGCTGGGAGGCGGTGATCTCTATGAAGGTTATCACTTACGATGTCGGCACCACGGGCTTCAAGACGGCAATGTTTGAAATATCCTCGGAAGAGGGTATCCGCCTTGTTGCGGATGCTGTAGGCCACTACAAGCTTACCATCCTCCCGAACGGAGGGACTGAGCAGGACCCGAAAGACTGGTGGCGCGCCATGTGCAGTGGGACTAATGAGGTCCTGGAGAAGTCGGGCGTACCAGCCTCTGAGGTCAAGGGTATTTCCTTCTGCTCACAGGTGGGCACCCTGGTCATGGTGGACGAGCATGGGAATGCCCTGAGGCCGGCGATGAACATAATGGACACCAGAGCCACAGCCCAGTTCGGCCGGATAATGGGCTCAGGAGTGAAGGTGGAAGGCCTCAATGCGAAGAGACTACTGACGTTTCTGAGGATCACAGGGCTGGCCTCCACCAGCGCAAAGGATTCTGTCTGGCGATATCTCTGGGTCAAGGAAAACGAACCGGAGATTTTTTCGTGTACTTATAAATGGATAGACACAAAGGAGTATCTGATATTCAGAGCCACAGGCAAACTGATGGCCAGTCGTGATGATGCCTATATGACATTTCTCTATGACTACAAGAAAAAAGAGTGGAGCCGGGAGCTTTGCAGAATGACCGGTGTAAACATGGACCATCTGCCGGAGGTCTGTGATTCTACGGCGGTGGTAGGGGAACTCCTGGAAGGTCCGGCAAAAGAGCTGGGACTGGAACCAGGCACGGCTGTAGTGTCCGGTGGAACTGATATCAGCTTGTGTCAGGTCGGTGCAGGAGCCGTCCGCCCTGGAGATGTGTCCATATGCGGAGGAACATCGGGATGGGTGTGCACCACAGTGGACAAGATGACGGTGGACGTAGCTTCGGGCATCGGAAGTGTCGTTTGTGCGGATCCCAGGACGCTGCTTTATACAGCAGACTGTGAGACAGCTGGAAAATGTCTTGAATGGGCAAAGGAGAGACTTCAGGGGACGCCATTCGACTCATACAGAGAGATGTTCGACGCAGTGGAAAGGGCTCCGGCGGGAAGCCACAATGTGGTGTTCTCACCGTGGATGCATGGTAACAGATGCCCGTTTGAGGATCCCCTTTCGAGAGGTGTTTTCTTCAACGTAGATGTGAACTGCCATTCGAGCGACCTCATCCGGGCTGTGGTAGAAGGCGTGGCCATGCACATGCGGTGGCTTCTGGAGACCAGCGAACGCAACGTGAAGACCAACCCTGCTCTACGATTCGTCGGAGGTATCGCGAGAACACCTGTCGTGGGACAGATCATGGCAGACGTTACGAAACGCACTATCGAGGTGCCTGAAGTCCCGGAACAGTCCGGTACGGCCGGGGCAGCTGCAGTCCTTGCTGTGGCCTTCGGTATGCTGGACAGCATACAGGATGTCCGGGAAATAATAAAGATCCGGGACAGATTCGAGCCGGATGAGGCGAATATAAGAGTATATGACCGCATTTTCCCGGTATTCAAGGAACTATATAAGGCTAACAAAAAAGCCTATCAGACGCTGAACGGGCAGGAGCCCGGAGCGGCGGGGGAATAGAATGATGGATGGCAACGACAACGAAGAAAGGGGATACAAGGTATATCCGTACAGATGGGTGGTACTGACCGTGTTCCTTCTGATCAGCGCCATGATCCAGCTGCTGTGGGCAACGTTTTTCTCCATTACCACTGCAGCGTGGAAGTATTTCGGGTTCGCGTCGGCAGACAGCGGAGAGAGGGCCATAAGCCTTTTGTCGGTGATATTCATGATCGGCATGGTGGCACTGTCAGTACCGGCATTTGCCGCCTTTGAAAAATGGGGATTCAAAAAAGCCGTGAGCTTCGGGGCAGCCGTAATGGGCGTCTGCGGAGTGATACGTGGCATCGGTGGAAACTCCTACAGGGTGGTGCTGGCCATGACCATAGGATTCGCCGTAGCCCAGCCGTTCATTATGAACGCTCCCGGCCTGGTGGCAGGAAAGTGGTTCCCGGAGAGCGAGAGGGCCACGGCGAATGGTGCGGGCCTGCTGGCGAACTACGTAGGAATGTCCGTGGGGCTGATCGTGACGCCCCTCCTGTACGAGCACGGGATGGGCATCAGAAGCATATTGCTTCTGTACGGCGCCGCCTCGGCAGTGTCGGCGGTATTGTTCATCGCCTTTGCGAGGGAAAAGCCGCCTACGCCGCCTTGCTCCGCAACGGACGCGGAGAGACTGGACTTTCGCGAGGGCCTGAGAGGCGCTTTCAAAAAGAAAAACTTCCGCGGATGCCTTCTCTCGTTTTTTCTGCTCTTCGGGATCTTCAATACGGTGTTCACCATGATAGAGCCGCTCATGCACACCATGTCTGGAGGTACGGTGGGCAGCACCCAGTCGGGAGTCATCGGCGTGGTGATCCTCATAGTTGGGATCGTCGGAAGCCTGGTGATCTCCATGATGTCTGACAGGGATACCCTCCACAGGAGGCTTAAGTATATCGTGGCAGTCAACATTGTTGGAATGATAGGGTTCGCCATGTTCCTCGTGCTAAGAGGCATTTCGGGGATGATCGTCGCAGGGTGCATATACGGTTTTTTCACCATAGGAAGTGCACCGGTGCTCCTGACCCTTGCGGCTGAGGAGGCGTATCCGACCAGCGAAGGAACCAGCGAGGGTATGATGATGCTCACTGGAAACATCGGAGGCGTAATACTCATCGGTATAGCGTCTCTTTTCGGGGACAGGCACATGCTGATAATGCTGCTCATGCTCTGTCTGACAGCCGTGTCCATCTTGAGACTGGCATTTATACGCGAATCAAAACTGAATAAGGAAAAAGTCAATGATATGGCCGATGGCCAATAGCTTTAAGTCTGTTGAAATGGAGGTGGAGATCGATGAAGGAGAACACAGGAAAGCTGGAGCACTACGCGCTTTCTCACTGGCCTGACGCGGATCATGTCGCTTCAAAGATGCAGAAACTGGTGGATGCGCCGCTGCTGCACATAAAGCCGGAAGCCATGAAGAGGTACCTGGCATACTTCGATGAAAAGTGCGCCCGGTCGAAGCAGATGATCGAGGAGGCAAAGGAATACATTCCGGGAGGCGTGCAGCACAATCTCGCTTTCAACTATCCGTTCCCGCTCGCCATGGAGAAGGCCGAGGGAGCATATCTGTACGACGTGGACGGGAACCGCTATGTTGATTACCTCCAGGCAGGAGGGCCGACCATGCTGGGGAGCAATTACCCCGGTATCAACGAGGCAGCGGAGAAGGTCCTGAAGGAGAACGGTGCGGTGATCGGCCTCTTCAATGAATACGAGATGAAGCTGGCGAAGATCATCCACGAGAACATGCCGTGGGTGGAGCGCTACAGGAGCCTCGCCAGCGGCACCGAATCGGACATGGTGGCCATCAGAATAGCGCGTACTTTCACGGGGAAGGCAAACATAGTAAAAGAAGGAGGCGCGTATCACGGGTGGAGCGATCAGCTGGTATACAGTTTGCATATACCGTATACCGGCAGGTTCGAGGCCCACGGGATTCCGAAGGAGTGCACGGCACACACACAGGAGTTTTATCCGGGCAATATCGACTCCCTGCGGAAGATCCTGGAGGAGAATGAAAACAACGGAGGCACGGCGGCAGTCCTGCTTGAGCCTTTCGGGCCGGAATGTGGCACGAGGGTCGCTCACAGAGACTTCTGCGCAAAGGTCCGCCAGCTGTGTGACGAGTTCGGAGCCCTCCTGATCTTCGACGAAGTCGTGACGGCGTTCCGCGCCGGCCCTGGCGGAGCACAGGGCTACCTGAACGTAAGACCGGATCTGACCGTGTTCGGAAAGATCGTCAGCGGAGGATTCCCGATGGCAGGAGGCGTCGGAGGAAGAGCCGACATCATGGACAGCATCGCCGCAGGAGTTGCGGGAGGGGCAGCAAAGGCCTACGTAGGAGGCACACTTTCAGCCAATCCGCTGACGTGCGCGACGGGGTATTATGCGATAAAGGAGATCGTAGAAAAGGATGCTGCGAAGATCGCGGGCGAGCAGGGCGACAAGCTCACCCAGGGTATTCAGAAGCTGATCGACCGCTATCATCTGCCGTTCGTGGCGTGGAATTTCGGATCGATCATCCATTTCGAGGTCTCTGGCGTGATGTATCTGTCCGTACAGGATCCGGACATCATGAAGAAGCTGCCTGAGAGATATGCCAACATCAAGGCATTTGGTGCGGCGATGACGGCAAACGGCGTGATAACTCTGGCGGGGAGCCGCATCTACACCAGCATGGCGGATAACGACGAGACATTGAAGGCCACACTCGACGCCTTCGATGAGGTGTTCAGCAACATAGAAGTTGAATAGAAGAGCAGCCGAAGAAAAACAGATTTATTATAAGGAGGTTAGAAATGATCAGAAAGCTCGAAGATGTGAACATGTCCCACGCATTCCCAGAGGTGGCATTCGATGAGGATTACATCATCGCAACTTATCAGGCGAGAGTGAAGACAGGAAATGTTGAGAGGCTGGCCATGGCTCTGGCCGATGAGCAGACCACGGGAACATGGATAAAGGTCAGCCATGAGACGGCCGACAAAAAGAAGAAATTCGGAGCCAAGGTAGTGTCTATCTACGAGGTACCCGACACCGGAAACGACGTGGTGGAAGACCTTCCTCCGATCTACATCATCCAGGTGGCTTTCCCTATCCGCAACATCGGCACAAGCATCCCGATGATGCTCAGCACTGTGTTCGGTAATATTTCGGCATCAGGAATGGTAAAGTGGATCGACGTTGCGTTCCCGCGCAAATACGTTGAGAAGTTCCAGGGCCCTAAGTTCGGCGTCGAAGGTATGAGAGAGGTTCTTGGTGTTCCAGACAGGCCGCTGCTGAACGCCATGATAAAACCTAATATCGGATGGACCCCTGACGAGGGTGCAGAGCTTTTCTATGAAGCCGCCTGCGGAGGGGTGGACATCATCAAGGACGACGAGCTGATGCCTGCAAACGAAGATTTCTGCCCGCTGGAAGAGCGTGTCAAGAAGTTCATGGCCATGGAAAAGAGGGCCTTCGAGGAGACCGGCGAGCATACTCTGTATGCAGTAAACATCACAGACAGCATCGACAAGCTGAAGGACAACGCGAAGAGGGCGATAGATCTGGGTGCAAATTGCATCATGGTGAACGCATACACGGCAGGACAGGCTGCGCTCAAGATGCTGGCGGACGATCCTGAGATAAACGTCCCTATCCTGGCGCATTCAGATTATGTGGGAGCCACCGTGGCAGGCACATATGTAGGCGTGAACCCGGCACTTCTCATGGGAAAGATAACCCGTCTCTGCGGCGGAGACTTCGAGATCAACGGCCATCCGTGGGGCAAATTCCCTATTCCTTACAAGATGTTTGCAAGGAGCTTCAGGGCGTTCACCCAGCCATGGTGGAACATCAAGCCTATGATGTATGCGGTCTCCGGAGGAACAACACAGCTGATAGTAAAGAACGCTATCGACGTCTGCGGAACAGATATAATCCTGGCTGCAGGCGGTGCCGTTCACGGTCATCCGGAAGGGAGCCGCGCAGGAGCTAAGTCCATGCGCCAGGCCATCGATGCGGCAGTTAAGGGCATCGATCTCGTTCAGTACGCTAAGGAGCAGGCAGCAGAGGGCCACGACGAGCTTCTCAAGATGGCGCAGATGCTGAACCCTGACATCAAGAAGAACTTCGACCTCATGGAATAGCAACGAGCTGCGACCGGCAGTGCGGGAGCCGAGGCTCCCGCACTTTTTTCAGAAAGGGCAGGGAAAACACTATGAGGGAAAATGCTATGTACGAAAAGATCTTGTTCGTAGACTTCGACGGGACGGTCACGTCTGAGGAGACCCTGGAGGGGATACTCAGGAGGTTCACGGATCCCGGGGAGTACGCCAAAGGAGAGGCGGAGTTCAGGGCGGGCCGGATAGGGCTGCCGGAGCTTCTGACATATGCTTTCTCCACCATACCGTACAGCCGCATGGAGGATATCATGGAGTATGTGCGCAGCGTTGAGCTCCGTCCCGGATTCGATGCGTTCCTCGACACAGCAGGAGCCATGGGGATACCGGTGGTGATCATTTCCGGAGGTCTGAGATCCTATGTGGAGGAGATCCTCGAGCCATACAGAGAGAAGATACTGGATGTGTACAGCATAGATTCGGATTGCGTTGACGGGTATATCAGGCTGCTTCCGGAGTACAGGAGCGATCGTGAGCTAATGAACAAGACAGCTGTCATGAAGCGTTACGACTTCGGACAGAGCATATGCATCGGAGACGGGTACACAGACATAATAATGGCAATGGCCGCTGATACGGTGTTTGCCCGGGACGTCCTGGCGGAGCACCTGGCAAAGGCGAAAAAGCCTTTTTACAGGTGGGGCGACTTTTTTGACGTGGAAAAGGTCCTGAAGGAGCTTTGATGCGGCGCTGGCGACCGGCGCATAACGACTGGTACAGCAAGAAAGTGGTGACGACGATGTCAGACAGAGATGATAAGAAAATCGTGCAGGAGCTGGTGGATGGGTACGGCAGCTGGTTCGCGGAGGAGGATTGGCGGGGAGGATCGTCCGGCAGGATGACCGCAGAGCTCTATCCATATGAAAAACTCTTTTCGCCTGTGATGATCAACAGGCTCAAGATCAAAAACAGGATCGTCATGGCGCCCATGGGGAATCTCAACATGTGCGACGAGACAGGAAGGCCGAATGACAAGATGCTGCAGTACTTCTTTGCAAGGGCGAAGGGAGGCGCCGGGCTGCTGACCACGGGCCTCATACCTGTGAGCCACGGGGTCGACCCGTCAGTGACTGAACCGGAGGGCCTGTCGTATTTTCCTCGCATCGACAGGAGCAGGACGGTGCTGGCGGGATGGAGAGACCTGGCTCAGGGAGTACACGCGTACGGAAGCCGGATCTTCATCCAGCTTACGCCAGGCATGGGCAGGGTCGGAAATCCGCAGTGCCTGATGACCCTGAAAAAACTTCCGGTATCGGCCTCGTGGAATCCGAACTACTATATGCCGGAGATCCCGTGCAGGCCTCTTTCGGATCACGCCCTCAAGAAGATCATAAAGAACACCGGACAGGCCGCGGCCGATGCAAAGGCGTGCGGCATCGACGGTGTATATCTTCACGGACACGAGGGGTATCTCCTCGAGCAGCTGACCAATCCTGCGTTCAACAGGAGGAAGACCGGGCGCTACAGCGACTGGCAGGAGTTCGGCATCGATCTGGTCAGGGAGATACGGGATCGTGTGGGAGACCGTTATCCCGTGATGTACAGGATAGACCTGTCCCTGGCTCTGCGGGAGACGTACGGCAGTGAAATGGAGAAGACGAAGGCGCTTCGGAAGTTCGGGAAGGAGCGCATGCCGGAGCAGACACTTGAATACATGGCGAACCTGGTGAAGGCAGGAGTGGATGTGTTCGATGTGGATCTCGGCTGCTATGACAACTGGTGGCTGCCGCATCCGCCTTCAGGAATGCCGGCGGGCTGCTATCTTGAGGTGTCACGGATCGTCAGGGATCACTTTGATGAAAATGGGATCAAGTCAAACGCAGGCATCAGGGTACCTGTGGTCGCTGTGGGGAAGCTTGGCTACCCTGATGTCGCCGAAAAAGCCCTTCGTGAGGAGAAGTGCGACATGGTGATGCTCGGCAGGCCGCTGCTGGCGGATCCGGACTGGCCTCTTAAGGCCTACTCAGGCAGAGTCGACGAGATCCGTCCCTGCATAGGCTGCCAGGAGGGCTGTATCAACGAATTCGTGAACGGAGGCCATCCACAGTGTGCGGTGGATCCGGTCACGGGATTTGAAGACGTGAAGCCCGCGCATCCGTCGCAGGCACATGTCAGGAAAAAAGTGGCCGTCGTTGGCGGAGGCCCTGCGGGAGTTGTGTTCGCTCTCACAGCTGCGGAGAGAGGTCACGAGGTGACTCTGTACGAGCCTGGAAAGATAGGAGGAAAACTCCTGGCTGCTTCGGTCCCTAAGATAAAGTTCGACGTGGAAAACTATGTTATCTACCTGCAGCACCGCGTGGAAAAGGCGGTCAGTCGGGGGCAGATCAGGTGGATAAGGGAGTACGCGACTGCCGAGGGCCTTGCCTCGGGTGGCTTTGACGCTATCGTCACCGCATCGGGAACTAAGGAGACTTCGCCGCATATAGAGGGCATTGAAAAGATCAGGACCGTGCAGGCCCCGGAGCTCCTGGCCCGTCCGGAGCTGCTTGGGGATGCGTCAAAGGTCGTAGTGATAGGCGGCGGGTCAACGGGATGCGAGACCGCATACTGGCTCAGGACAGAGAAAGGCTGTGATGTCGTGGTCGTCGAGATGATGCCAGAACTCATGAAGGGCGTCTGCACGGCGAACCGCGGATACCTCCTCTACTACATGAAGAAGAGCGGTATTCGTGTTTATAACTCGACCTGCGTTAAGAGCTTCGGAGAGAGCACCGTCAATATTGAGGTGAATACCGATAAGAACGTTCCGGATCCGTACAACACGTGGCAGCCGATCCTGCCGGAGAACGTCCTCAACCCATTGGCACCGAAAATAGGAAAGAGCATGAGGAGTGAGGAGCTTGAAGCGGACCTGGCAGTTCTCGCTATGGGAGGCAGGGCAGACGACAGCCTGTACGAGGCCCTGGTGAAGTGCAATGCGGCTCCCGAGATATACAACACCGGAGACAGCTTCAGCGGAGGAAGAGTGCTGGAGGCGGTGAGGGGAGCTTACGCATTGGCGGAAAGAATCTAGGAGAGGGTGTAATTCCTTTAGATCTGATGGTCGATGATCCAATGCAAAAGGTCGTTTAGTGACGATTTGCCTGTAGCAATATTGAGGAAAATATTGACTAATTCATCCTGTGAGTATTCTAGTTCGATGCCATTTAATGCCAGGAATACCAGCATTGCATGAGCTCCAATACGTTTGTTCCCGTCAATAAAAGCGTGATTTGTTACCAGGCCGAATCCGAGGCGCGCGGCCTTTTGCTGAATCGATGGATACATGTATTTGTTTGCATATGATTGGAATGGAGCGTGAAGTGCAGAATCCAGCAATCCGTCATCGCGAATGCCTGTTTCGCCTCCCGTTTCAGTGATGATTTGCGTATGTAAAGCAACGACTTGTTCTTTTGTCAGTACGATCATTTGGCGAGCACCTCATATGCAGTTCTGTTTTTGGCGATGATCCGTTTTGAGATATCGAGAACATCTTCATTGCTGGCAACTTGTTCACTTTCTGCATCATCAAAATCGATAAGAATATACCGCGGTGAATTGTTCTTCAGTATCACCACAGGGCCTTTTTCGTCTACCATACGCGCAACTTTAGAAAAATTCTGATTTGCCTCAGTGATGGAAATAAGATTGTCAGTGTTGATATTCATTTGATAAACCTCCTTTTCCACTATTGTAGACTTTGAATAGGTTAAATTCAACCTATTTGCAGAATCGAGGCAAGGAAACTAATATCGATCTGCTCAAACAGGCAAACAGAATAACTTCAATTCCTCCACGCGGGTAGATAAATGCTATATACTAAACATCATGAAGAAGAAGGAGCTGATCAGAAGCATCGATTTCAAAAACGTTCAATTGTCAGACGAGCAGCTGGAGGCGGTGGAAAATGTGAGCGGCCCTCAGCTGCTCCTTGCGGTGCCCGGAAGCGGTAAGACCACGACCCTGATCGCAAGGCTGATCCACATGATAAGAGATGAGAATATAGACCCCCGCGGCATCCTGGTGATAACCTTCACCAATGCGGCAGCGGCGGACATGAAAAACAGGTTTTTCCAGATGCATCAGGACGAGCAGGAGCCGAACGCATCGTCGGGACATGGCGATGTGAGCGGAGTGACCTTTTCCACGATAAACGGGCTGTGCCTCAGGATATGCCTGTCTTACGCCAGGATATACCACAGGGCGATGCCGGACCTGATATCCGAGCCGGACCGGCGGGCCGCCATCGCCGCCATACTGAGAAAGAACAGCGGTGAATACACGTCGGACAGCGACATACGGGACGCTTCCCAGAAGATCACGTACATCAAGAACATGGGCCTCACGGAAAAGGATATCAAGTCCGACAGGCTCATCGACAGCGGCGACTGGGACGTTTACCGGGAATACAGCAGGACCCTGAAAAGCCGCAAGCTCATGGATTACGACGACCAGATCGTCTTTGCTGCGCAGATATTAAGGGATCCGCGGTTTTCGCGGGTGCTGGACCGGTATCGCAGCAGGTTCCGGTGGCTTATGGTCGACGAGGCACAGGACACGTCGAAGCTCCAGCACCAGATCATCCGGACTCTCGCCGGAGGCCGCGGGAACATCTTCATGGTGGGAGACGAAGACCAGAGCATCTACGGCTTCAGGGCCGCTTTTCCACAGGCGCTCCTCGATTTCCGCGGAACCTGGCCGGAGGCGGAGATCCACCGGCTCCAGACAAACTACAGGTCGGGGAAGGAGATCGTGGAAGCAGCCTCAAGGGTCATCGTGCACAACAGGAACCGCTATGAAAAAAACATGGTCGCCGCCCGGACCGAAGCGGGAGCCTGCAGGGCCGTGGCCGTTCGCAGGAGGGAGGACCAGTACGATGAGATCATCAGGCTCATCGGAGAAAGTGACGAGAAAACAGCGATCCTCTACAGAGATAACTCCAGCGCGCTGCCCCTGATCCTTCGCCTTGAGAGAGCCGGCATCCCATATGAACTGAGGGGGCAGGATGCCGGATTTTTTTCCAACAGGATCGTGACGGAGGCCTCTGACATCCTCACCTTTGCCCTCGACCCGCTGAGGCGTGACATCCTGTGGAAGATATACTACAAATTCGGTGTGAAGATATCCAAGAAGGCAATGGCCCATGCGGTGGAAGCTCCCGGCTGGTCGGGCGATGACCCGTATCTCGATGCTCTCGCGGCTTCGCCCGCTCTAGGTAAGAGCGCCAGGGAGGACCTCAGGGTGCTCCAGGACCAGTTCAGGACCATCAGGCAGAGGAACGACGCGAGGTTCGCGCTGCGCTGTCTGAGGAACGCCATGTCCTACAGGAACGCTTCGAGCGAAAAGCTTTTTATAATGCAGGCCCTGGCAGAAGAGGGAGAAAGCATTCCGGAATTTTTTCAGAAGCTCCGCAGGATGTCTGAGGCTATGGACGGCGGGCATGGGACCGGCGGCGGGAATGTGGTCCTCAGCACGGTCCACGGCAGCAAGGGGCTGGAGTACCCGAAGGTGATCATAATGGACGCCGTGCAGGGGATACTGCCTTCCGGAGAAAACGATGAAGAGGAGGAGCGGCGGATCTTCTATGTTGCCGTCACCAGAGCGATGGACACGCTGGTGATGATGAAATACGGAGACGTGGAAACGCCTTTTCCGGATCAGGCGCTTGGGATCAGGAGAAATGGTCCCATCCGGATCAGTGAGGCGGACAGAAAGGAAGCGGAGGGCTTCGAGGCCGGTTCCCTGGTAAGCCACAGGAGTTTCGGTACTGGCCGGATAGTCAGCATTGACAAGGACGGCAGGGCGGATATCGACTTTGGCGGACGGGGAAAGAAGAAGATGTCTTTGCAGGCGTGTGTCGCCATGGGGATAATAAAGAAATTGAAATGAGATCTTAGTAAGTTGGCAAGTTGAAGTTGAATTTGCCAAACTTTAAGAAAACTTGGCAAATCACTTAAAATATTTGGTAAATCACTTGAAATGCTTGGCAAATCGTAAAATAATTTGGCAAACTGGGTGATCCGTCAAGCATTGAACTGGCAAGATCATTACCTGAAAAGCCGAAAAGTTCTAAACAGAAATTCTATTCCATATAGAAAAACATGGCATACAGTGAAGTGGTTAAAAACTTCAATAAGATCCGCCAATACATGCGCAGCTTCTACGTATATGGCTTCAGGAGCCGCAGCGAGTACACAGAGAAAAGCTCCCGGTCTTATGACGATGAACGGCGCAGGATCGAGAGCTGGCTTGGGGACTACATGCAGTTCCGGCAGGCGCCGGATGGCAGGATAGCGTTCATCTCCATCGACAGCCGTCGCGCTGCCCACAACCCGATGTATAAAGCATGGAAGGCGAAAAGTTTTACAGATGGTGACATCACATTGCACTTTCTCCTTTTCGATATCCTTTCAACTCTCGGAAAAATTTTTTCCATTAAGGAGATAATGAATTCTCTGGACGGATACCTTGCGCAGTTTAAAGAACCGAGGGTGTTTGATGTCTCAACGGTCCGGAAGAAGCTCAACGAATACGCAGCCGAAGGGCTGGTGAATGTGGAGAAAAGGGGGAGGACTGCATACTACAGCCGTGCAGATGACGTGCCGGTGCCTTGCGTGGACGTATTGAATTATTTCTCGGAGGTGATGCCCTGCGGAGTGATAGGTTCCTTCATCCTGGACGGGCAGTCAGGGCAAGTGAGGCAGGAAGATCGGGAAGACCGTGAGGAGTCTGGTCAGCACTTCGCCTTTAAGCACCATTACATTACGGGGACCCTGGACAGCCAGGTGCTGTACGAACTTTTTTCCGCAATACGGGAGAGGAGAGGCGTTGCGCTGGAGACCGTCAACAGGGACAGTGATCGGACTTCGGAGACACGTGTCATCCCCCTCAGGATAATGATAAGTGTACAGAGCGGACGGCAGTACCTGATGGCCTACGTGCCAGCACACCAAAAGATCACGCCCTTCAGGGCTGACAACATCCTTTCGGTCAGTCACGGGGAGATCTGCGAAAACTACGATGAGCTGCAGTGTACCTTCGAGGGCATGCGCCCACATCTCTGGGGCGTCAGCACCCGGAGCCGCTCGAATCAGAGGATGGAGCGCGTGGAATTCACAATAAGATACGCAGATGACGAGCAGTACATCAGGGAACGGCTGGAGCGGGAGAAGCGCTGCGGCACCGTGGAGCACATAGATGAAAACACAAGCAGGTTTACGGCAGACGTTTTTGACGCCTGGGAAATGATCCCGTGGATCAGGACCTTCATCTGCAGGATCACTGACATACATTTCTCTGACAGCAGGCTGGAGGAGCAGTTCTGGCAGGACATCCGGGAGATGTATGCCTTGTACGGCCTGGAAGGAGGCAATTAGATGTTTTTCAGCGAGCTGTACAGCGCGTATTACGTCACCGTTGCGAATGTGCTCAGAGAGGCGGTCACCCGTCCGGTATCCCAGGAAGATATCAGGATAATTGTGGAAAAATACGCCTTTGGTGAGAGCATCTTGTCTATTCCGACAGCTCTGAAGGAAGAACGGTGGCCGCTGCTACGCCCGGACGGGACAGCGGTCCTGAAACACCAGCCCTCAATGCCTCTCACGACCATGGAAAAGCGCTGGCTTAAATCGGTGGCCTGCGACCCCAGAATAAAGCTTTTCGGGGAAATTGACCTCGGCCCGGACTTCGACGGCGTGGAGCCGCTGTTCCTGCCGGAGGACGTGATTGTTTTCGACAGGTTCACCGACGGAGACGATTACACAGATGAGACTTACATTGCGAATTTCAGGCTCATTCTGGACGCCATACGGAAAAAGTATCTGCTGGATATCGAGAGTCTCAGCGGAAGAGGCCGGATGATCAAACAGACCGTCCTGCCGCGGTGCCTGGAGTACTCGGAAAAGGACGACAAGTTCCGCCTCAGGGGAGCGTGTGGCCGCTTCGGGAGCACCCTGAACCTCGGGCGAATCGTAAGCTGCAGGGCGTCTGAGGAAAAAACAGGGGCTTTTTCTGGAAAAGATCGTGCCGTCAGGTCCAGGACTGTGACTTTCCAGCTGGTGGACGAGAGGAAGGCGCTGGAGAGGGTGCTCCTTCACTTCGCACATTTCGAAAAGTCTGCTGAAAAGCTGGATGACAAGCACTACAGTGTGACCATCCATTACGACAAAGAGGACGAGACCGAACTGGTGATAAGAATATTATCCTTTGGACCGCTGATACGGGTCACGACTCCACAGCACTTCGTGGACCTGATAAAACAGAGACTGGCAGATCAGAGATCCATAGACCAGATAGACCATAAAAGTTGCGGGCAGTGAAAGCTCGCAACTTTTTTTCCGTGATTGAACGTGCCGCCGGCACTATACTGTCACCGTGAGCAAAACACAGGAAAGGCACTAACAGCAACCAGGTATAGATCAGGAAAATCCGGCGGAGGATCTGCATGATGCGGGTCCAGACTGCCAACAGTACTAAATGTGCCTTGTAAAGAGAACATCACGGGAAAGGAGAAGGGAAATGCTGGACAACCTCCAACAGGAAGCGAACATAGCTTTTACAGAGAATGGCGCAGTTTCAAACGGAACAACTGGTTCCTGGTGTCTGGATCTGTTTGCCACCATCGGCGCCCTTCGCCGTGAACCGGATGAAGAGATCATCCTGCGGTTTTTCCGGGCCTATGCCGAAGACCCTGACCTGGCAATGAAGACTGTTTTTTTTGCCAGAGACATCAGGGGTGGCCTCGGGGAGCGCCGGGTGTTCAGGATCATCCTCAACTGGCTCGGAAAAAACAAACCGGAAACCGTCAGGAGAAATCTGGAACGCATCCCGGAATACGGCAGGTATGACGACCTGCTTGCTCTGTTTGGCACGCCTTGCGAAAAGGACGTGCTGGAGCTCATAAGAAGGCTTTTCGAAAAGGATATGGACTGCCTTGGAAAAGGCGGGAGAGTCTCTCTTCTGGGGAAATGGCTTCCATCTGTGAATGCATCCAGCATGGAGACCGTCATGAAAGCCAGGAAGATCGCAAGATACATGGGCATGAGCGACGCAGCATACAGGAAGTCGCTGACCAGGCTGCGCAGGCAGATAGACATCATCGAGAACCACCTACGGGAAAAGGACTATTCATTCGATTATTCAAAGCAGCCTTCGAGAGCCATGTTCAAATACAGAAAGGCCTTTTTGAGAAACGACGGCAATCGCTACATGAACTTTCTCGAACAAGTAGAAAGCGGCGAGGCCGGACTGCACGCCGGCAATGTCGCTCCGTATGAGCTGGTGGCACCATATCTTTCAGATGATGTCTACAGTAGAGGAAAAGACGCCCATTCATTTATGCGTGACATAAGCCCGGAGGAGGCTGCTGCGCTCAATGCCACGTGGGCCGCTATGCCAGATTTTGGGGGAGATGAAAATGCTCTGGCCATCATCGACACATCCGGTTCCATGTACTTTGAAAGCAGGCCTCTTCCCGCAGCTGTGGCGCTGTCACTGGGCCTCTGTTTTGCGGAGCACAACGAGGGGATTTTCAGGGATTGCTTTATCGAGTTCTCAGCCAGACCGCAGCTCATAATGCTGAAAGGCGAGACCTTTGCGGATCGGCTCCGCTATGCTGCGTCGTTCAACACGGTGGCGGACACCGACCTTGAGGCGGTGTTCCAGCTGATCCTGGATGCGGCTGTAAAAAACCACGTCAGCCAGAAGGAGCTGCCGTCGAGACTCATCATAATATCGGATATGGAATTCAACTGCTGCGTGGAAAATGCCTCAGAGACGAATTTCCAGAACGCAAAGCGGAGATTTGCGGAAGCTGGCTACAAGCTTCCGGAGATAGTGTTCTGGAACGTTGCCAGCAGAAACCGCCAGCAGCCCGTATCCAAGAATGAGCAGGGTGTGACCCTGGTATCCGGGACGACCCCGAGGCTCTTCGATATGGTGGCTGGAGGAAATATTTCGCCATATGAGTTTATGATGGAGACACTAAACAACCCACGTTATTCGGCCATAGCCGCCTGAGCCCTCCAGGCCATCCAGCACTCAGGTGCTCGGTGGAGCGTTCTGGAGAGGCACTTTTAAAGGCAACGAAAGGATAATAACATGTTTGAGATAAAAGGAAAGGTCGGCACGGCCCGTTGCTACGCCAGTGTCGTCGAGGATGGCGCCGTCCAGCAGATACGCAGGATGTGCGACTACGAACTGACAGAGGGGAGTCGTGTCAGGATAATGCCGGACGTCCATGCGGGGAAAGGCTGTACGATAGGTACTACCATGACTGTAACCGACAAGGTGTGCCCGAATATAGTAGGCGTGGATATAGGCTGCGGAATGTATACGATTAGGCTTGAGGACACCAGTCTGGATCTGGAGAAGGTGGACGAGGCATGCCACTGCATTCCGTCCGGTATGAATGTCTGGCAGGGAAGAATGGAGCGTTTCGACTTAACAGGGCTGCGCTGTTACCGCTCTCTCCGGGATACCAGGCGACTGGAAAGGTCCCTTGGGACCCTTGGAGGAGGAAATCACTTTATCGAGATCGACAGGGCATCCGACGGGACGTACTGCCTTGTGATACACTCCGGCAGCCGTAATCTGGGGAAGCAGGTGGCGGAGATCTACCAGCGGCTGGCCGTAGACCTTCATCAGGGAAAAGAAGAGCTTTTCAGGAAGAGAGATCAGATCATCAGCAGCTACAAGGCCGCAGGAAGACGCTCTGAGATACAGGGAGCTCTGAATGAGCTGAATAAGAAATATGCTGAAAAGGATCCTGATGTTCCTTCTGATCTGTGTTGGCTTTATGGCTCCTTTCTGGAGGACTATCTCAACGATGTGGAGATCTGCCAGCGCTTTGCCCGCCGCAGCAGGGAGAGAATGGGAGAGATCATTCTCGACAGGACTGGCATGAGTCCGGTGGAGGCATTTCACACCGTTCACAACTATATAGATACCCACAAGATGATCCTCAGGAAGGGGGCGATAGCAGCCCATGCAGGAGAAAAGGTGCTGATCCCCATCAACATGAGGGACGGTTCGGTGGTGGCTGTGGGAAAGGGCGACCCGGAATGGAACTATTCCGCTCCTCATGGTGCCGGGCGGCTGATGTCCAGGACCCAGGCGAAAAAAGCCATCAGCATGGATGAATACAGAGAGTCCATGGAGGGGATCTACACAACATCTGTCAACGAGGCAACACTGGACGAGGCGCCTATGGCCTACAAATCTCTTGATGATATCATAGATGTGATCAGTGACACGGTGGAAGTGATAGACGTTATGAAACCGGTGTATAACTCTAAAGCTGCAGATGAGATGCCCCCTTGGAAGAAAAAATGACAGATCGAGGAATTGACCCCTTTAGCGATTTCGTGAGACGGCAGTTTGCCGTCCGTTTTTTTTGTTTTTGCCTGCCTCCGAAGCGATGCAACTGGCGGTGGGATCACCTGCGACTGTCTCTGGTAAAAGGCAGGGTACCAGATATCAGATTTGAGCTCCGCATCCGAAGAAATCATATATAATGAGTATGTCATCGGGGGCGTTTCCCGGTGGCACGTTTTGTAGAAGGAAACAGCTGCACTGGAGTCGCTGGCACGGTGGATAAAAAAGGATGGAACGGTAGTTCAGCCAGGTGAATTTATACCCATTCTGGAGGAGGATCATCTCATTCATCTGCTTGATCTTGCGATGCTTGACAGGATACTGGAGGATGAGCTCATGGCGAGAGCCCGAGGCGTAAAGCTTCCTTGAGCTTCTTTGAGGCGATGCAGCTTCTCGAGCTGCTCCCAGGGAAAGTTGGAGATGAGATCGAGATCCAGTTTCAGAGGGAGCTGGATCCGGAGTTTTGCGAGGCGGTGGATAGCTGTTTTGAGACAGGTGACTGGGAGGTGTATTCTTTTAACTATAAGGGGAAAGTGCCGGTAACAGGCCGCGTAAAGGAGTTGGCAGAAGATCCTGTCCATCATATTAAAGCAGTAATTACGGTGTTCTTCTCGGAAAAGATGGTCTCGTTTCTGAGCGGGACTGTAGTGGATGAAAATGAGTGAGTATGTGATGATCGAGGAGGCCGTTTAAGGTGGCAAGGCTGTAAAGAAGGCGGTAGAGATAATTCCAAAGGTGATCGTAAAATAATAGTGTCGCGCTACGATCGTTACAGATAGCTCTGCGATATCCAGACAAGAAGCGTCTCGGTCAGGGGACGCTTTTTTTTTTGCAAAAAAAATATAAATGTAACTATTGACATTACAACAGAACGATGCTAAATTATAGATGTAATCAATAAACTTACATCAAGCGACAGAACGTATACCTGACCCACAGAAAAATACAGGAGGGACCAAAATGAAGATAGCAGTAGTAGCAGCAAATGGAAAAGAAGGAAGACTCATCGTCAAGGAAGCGGCAGAGAGAGGCTTCGACGTCACAGCAGTGGTGAGATCTGAAAATCGCACGGTAGCGGATAAGGTGATCAAGAAGGATCTTTTTGATCTGACAGCAGAAGATCTGAAGGACTTCGATGCCGTTGTCGACGCCTTCGGCGCCTGGACCGAGGAGACGCTGCCGCAGCACAGCACGTCGCTGGCACATCTGTGCGACATTCTCTCGGGAACTGAGACAAGGCTCCTGGTGGTAGGAGGAGCAGGCAGCCTGTACGTGGATCCGGAGCACACCGCGCAGGTCGCTGACGGCCCTGATTTTCCTGATGCGTTCAAGCCTCTGGCAACAGCAATGGCAAAGGCGCTCGACGAGCTCAGGAAGAGGAGTGACGTAAGGTGGACTTATATCAGCCCGGCCGCTGACTTCCAGGCAGATGGAGAGAGAACAGGGGAGTACATCCTGGCGGGAGAGGAGCTGACGCTGAACGACAGAGGCGAGTCAGTCATCTCCTACGCAGATTTCGCCGTAGCCATGGTGGATGAGATCGAAAAGGGCGATCACATTCAGCAGAGGATCAGCGTAGTAAGGAAGTAGCCGCAGTTGAGGTCAGCCGTCGAGGCAAGCCTTGTCACTGAAAAATGCTCTGCGCCTGTCGCACGATCGCGGGGCAGACGCTGAAAAAGAGGCATCTGTATTCTTAGTATTTCTCGATTTTTCGAGATCACAAGGATACAGATGCCTCTTGCTTTTTCATGAGCCAGAAAATGACGAGGAGCGAAAGTGTGTCAGCTGAAATGATACGACATTTTGCAATACTGCGCAACCTCATGATAAAGAAAACAATTTCGTGACATATGTTACAGAAACAAGGAAATACCGTTGATATAATTGTTAAAAATACAGCAGTATCGTCATGCATTTTGTCAGTGAACGGAGGAAACATGGGCTTTGTATTTGACACAGATGGCTTTGATAAAGTCATGGAGGGCCTGAGGGAGAATTACCGGATCTACGCTCCGGTCAGAAAGACCGGCGAGGGCAGATTCACTGATACCGATGTCATCCGCTACGACTTCGTGGACACATTGGATCAGATCGAGCTGGACGAGCGCTCGGATTATTCCTTCAAGGAGATCCTGATGCCCCTCTCGGAGACGATGTTCTTCTTTACGGAGGACGAGATCAAGGAAGCCGGATTCGATGACCGTCCGGTGATAGTCCTCGCCAGGAGCTGCGACATCCACGGCCTCAGGCGCCTGGATCAGATCTACACCGGGAACGGTCCTAACGACGACTGGTTCTACGAGAGGCGGAAGGACAAAGTGAAGTTCGCGCTCATCGGATGTGGGGAGGCCTGCGCCAACAGCTTCTGCGTGGACATGGGGAGCAACCGCACGGATGACTACATCTTTTCCATCGACCAGATAGACGGTAAGATCTACTCGGACGTGAAGGACGAGGACCTCGTTCCGGTCTTTGAGAAGGCTGCGGAGTCTCAGGGAGAGGTCGCCCCGAGGTACGTGACGGAGGCGGAGTTCCGAGTGGAGCGCCCTGAAGAGGTGCCTTCGGAGATCTTCACAGACGGCATGTGGGATGAGTACACGAAGCGCTGCATAAACTGCGGACGCTGTAACTTCGTCTGTCCTACCTGCACCTGCTTCACCATCCAGGACCTTTTCTACACGGACAACGGAAAGGTGGGCGAGCGCCGCAGGGTGAACGCCTCCTGCATGGTGGACGGATACACCGACGTTGCCGGCGGGCTCCAGTTCCGCAAGAAAAACGGAGAGAGGATGCGCTTCAAGGTGCTCCACAAGGTATACGATTTCAGGAAGCGCTTTGGCTACGACATGTGCGTTGGATGCGGCCGCTGCGATACAGTGTGCCCTGAGTACATCTCTTTTTCCAACTGCGTGAACAAGCTGAATGCGAGAGTAAAAGAACTGGAGGCTGATGGCGATGAGAGATAACAACGAATACAGACCGGTGCCGTCCAGGATCCAGGAGATCGTGAAGCACACTCCTAACGACTGGACATTCCGCTTCACCTACGTCGGAGACGTGAAGCCGGGACAGTTTTTCCAGGTGTCGATCCCTAAGGTGGGGGAATGTCCTATCTCCGTCAGCGGAATAGGAGACGACTTCGTGGACCTTTCCATAAGAAAGGTGGGAAAGGTGACTGACTACCTTTTTGAGCACTGCGAGCCGGGAGACATGATGTTCATCCGCGGACCGTACGGCAACGGATTCGACGTGGAGGAATACGCCAGGAACGAGATCGTGATCGTGGCTGGAGGCACCGCCGTGTCGCCTATCAGGGGCGTGGTGCAGTATCTTTGCAAGGGAGACCACCCGGAGGACTGCCACCTCATCGCCGGGTTCAAGAACCCGGGAGAGATCATGTTCCGCAAGGACTTCGCCGAGTGGAAAGACAAGATCGACGTCGTGCTGACGGTGGACGGCGCTCCGGACGATTACGACGGTCCGGTGGGGATGGTCACGAAGTATATTCCTGATGTTCCGATCAAGGATCTCGACACTTGCAAGGTGATCGTAGTGGGACCGCCGCCGATGATAAAGTTCTCCATGATAGAGCTCATGAAGCGCGGCCTCAAGGAAGAGAACGTCTGGATCTCGGATTCCAGAAGGATGAGCTGCGGCATAGGAAAGTGCGGACACTGCCGTATCAACGACAAGTACGTCTGCATCGACGGGCCGGTGTTCAGGTTCTCCGAGCACAAGACACTGGTCGACTAGCGGAGGTGGCAGTATGAACAAGACAAATCTCGATTTCAATATGAAGAAGCTGAAGAAGAATGCCTACCGCTATTCCAAGGTCAGAGGCGAGACGGCTTCGAGAGTGAGGTGTCCGGGCGGCGAAATAGATGTCGACTCCCTGCAGAGGGTGGTGGACATCGCCAGGAAATACGGCAAGGGCACGGTGAATATCACTAACCGCCAGGGCTTTGAGATCCCCGGTATCGACCTGGCCGACGTGGAAGAGGTGAACAAGCTGCTCCAGCTGATCATCGAGAACCGCGGTGTAAACCAGGAAGAGTACGACGGCGGATATCCGGCGTCCGGGACCAGAAACGTTGTGGCGTGTCCGGGAAAACAGCTCTGTCCTTTCGGGTGCTACGACACCAAGGCCTTCGCCCAGGAGATCGACAAGGCTATCTATCCTAACGACCACCATGTTAAAATAGCCTTTACAGGATGCTCAAACGACTGCGCACACACCCGCCTCAACGACTTCGGCATCATCGGCCAGACCGAGCCGCAGTACAACAAGGACCGGTGCGTCAGCTGCGGGCAGTGCGTGAAGTACTGCAAGAAGCGTTCGGTAGGAGCCCTCAAGGTGGTGAATGGCAAGATCGAGAGAGATACCAACAAGTGCATCGGCTGCGGCGTCTGTATCAACTACTGCCCTACCAGGGCCTGGACTCGCAGCAAGGAGCAGTACTTCAGGGTCGTCCTGCTGGGCCGCACGGGCAAGAAGAACCCGAGGATGGCAGAGGACTTCATGAAGTGGGCGGACCACGACACGGTGAAGAAGATCATCACCAACGTGTACGCGTATCTCGACGAGTATCTGGATAGAGACGCGGTGGAGAGCAAGGAGCACATCGGCTACATCGTTGACAGAACGGGGTTCGAGGAATTCCTGAGCTACATAATGAAGGACGTCACACCTGGACCTAAGTGTGAGATCCAGGGCCGCCTGTACTGGGGCGGAAAGCGCTACGACCAGACCAACGAGCTCAGGCATTCCATGTTCCGCTTCTCCGAGAGAGAAGAGTGATATGTTTGATGGGCCAGGAAGAAAGTTGAGGGAGAATGGCAGGCAGCACGAAACTGATCAATGACAAAGAGGCATTGGTGCAGCTCGAGAGCTGTGTCCTGTTTCAGGGACTGGATCCCGAGGATATATACAAGAGCATGGAGTGCGCCGGTGCTGAATGCGCTGTCTTTCGCAAGGACGAGATGATCTTCACCGAAGACATGGAACCGAGGCGTCTCTACGTGCTGGTGAGCGGCATGGTCCGGGTGGGCCGTGATTCTGTGGACGGAAAGCGCAGCATCCTCGTGACCTACGGCAGGACCGGAGATATTTTCGGGGACGTTATCCTTTTTCTCGGAAAAAAACAGTACGGCTTTTTCGCCCAGGCCGGCGAGGAGAGCAAGGTGGTGAGCATCCCCCGTGGGTTCCTCAGCAGCACCTGCCCGCGCGGCTGCGGGTACCACACCCGGATGGTATCCAACATGCTGATGATCCTGGCTCAGACTGCGTATTCATTGAATGACAGGCTGGAGGTCCTGATGTGCCAGACCCTCAGGCAGAAGATCGGCAAGATGCTGCTTCTCTACTGCGAAGGGGACTACTCTCGCAAGCTGGTCATGACCAGGGAGGAGATGGCCCAGACGCTGAACGTCGCCCGGCCATCGCTGTCCCGTGAGCTGATGAAAATGGTTGAGGACGGGCTGATCAGGGTCGAGGGCAGGAAGATATCCATCGAGGATGTCCAGGCGCTGGAAGAACTTTTCTGACCCTTCAGAGACGTCGTTGCAACAAAAAAGATCTGCCTGTAGATTTCAGGCAGATAGGGATGAAGACGCACTAAAGCGTGGCCACTTACATCAGGACTTACGATGCGCTCCATCAGTGCGACTCTTTCGAACGGCATCATGAGGTATATACCATCTACGTATGGAAGCAGGCGGGCGGCTATGGACAGAGTGTATCTCTCTCCGAGCTTCTCGCCTTCTTCTCTGTTCAGGCCGGCGTAGCTCTGTATCATATCTTCAGGTATGTGTATCCCTGAGATCTCAGACTCCATGAACTGCCCGTTTCTCTGGGACACCACAGGAATGATGCCGCCCAGGATATATACGTCAGGAGGAAGCTCCCTCCTGGCCTTTTTAATGTTCTCGATCGCTTCATCGGACATTGCGGGCTGGGTGAGGAAGCCGTCGGCACCCTCCATGACCTTTTCCTGAGCGCGGCTCATTTCTACATCGAAGTTTGCCGCGTTGACGTTCAGTGCGGCGAAGATCATCATCGGCTCATCAAACAGTTCTTCGTTCAGCGAGCGGATGTAGGCTATGAGCTTACGCGAGTTGAACTGATATACACGCTGGACCTCGTCGCGCTCTGCGGTCGGGATCGGATCTCCGGTCACCACCAGCACATTCCTCAGCCCTTCTGCAGAGCCGCCAAGAAGAAGAGCTTTGGTGGCGTTGATGTTCCTGTCCCTGCAGGTCATGTGAGGGATGACGTCGAGATCCAGATCTCTCATGACCTTGCACGCCAGGAGAGTGGAATCCATCCTTGCTCTTGCTATAGGGCAGTCTGCTATTGTGAGAGTGTCAACGCCCGCGTCCTGGAGCCGCCTGGCCCCGTCGATGAACTTATCCAGGTTCGTATCTTTGGGGGAGTCGAACTCAACGGCTATTATCTTCTTTCCCGCGTTCAGCTTCTGCCATATACGATTCGTTATGGTGACGCCTTCCTTGAAGCCTCCGAGCTTTCTTGCGGGATATGACCCGCTTTCCGGTTTGCGCCTTTCAAATGAGGATTCGGCCGGGGTGAAACCGCAGAGATGACCGGCGAGTGTTTTTATATACTGAGGATCTGTGCCGCAGCATCCGCCCAGCACACGGACCCCGCTTTCGGCGAGCTCGAGCATCTCACGGGCGAAGAACTCCGGGGCTCCCTTATAGAATGTTCTGAAACCTCTTACCGTCGGGTAACCGGCGTTCGGCATGGCCGAGGTGTGTTTCAGTTCTTCAGGATCCATCTTCATGAGCAGCCTGGCCATGTGGCCGGCGCTGGACACGCAGTTGAGCCCGGTTATCTCAAAAAGACCCGAATATTCCGCCTCACCCATGAGGTTTCTGTAGTAGCGGCCCTCCCTCGAGTAACCGTCGGGAAGCACGCCAAACGAAGCTATTATGAAGGCGTCAGGGCAGATGTCTCTGATGTGCCTGGCGCACTCGAGAATGCCGTCGATGGATGAGAGGGTCTCGAAAATAAAATTCGTGGCGCCGGCCTTCAGGAAGATGTCCGCCGTTTCGATGTATTGCTTCTGCATCTCCTCGGGGGTCTTTCCCGGGGCCGGCCCTATGTCTGCAAAGACGTAGGCGTTTTTTCCAGATGCGGCGACTGCATCCACTGCGATCCTGTAACCGGCCTCGACGACAGAGTTCCTCTGTTCGATCCCCTCCATGACCTCGGGATATGCTCCGAAGGTGTTCGTCTTGATGGCGGTTGCACCAGCCTCGAGATATTCTCTGTGGACCTCGGTCACCCTCTCAGGCGCGGATATGTTGCTGAGCTCGCAGGCCTTCGTGTTGTCCCTGTACTTCATGGAAAAGTAGGTACCGAAGGCGCCGTCGAATAGCAGGACGTTGTTTTTGAGATATTCGCGTATGTTAGTGGTCTTCATCAGTAAATTCCTGTCTCGTATGTTTTCTGTCTGTATGTGCTGCGGTGAGGGTCACCGTGCCGTTACCCCAGCACTTCCTGGGCGGCCTTCACGCTGTCTCTGGCATCGCCGCAGTAGAAATCCGCGCCGATCTCGGCTGCGTATTCCGGAGTTACCACGGCACCTCCCACCATCACCTTCGTGTCCGGAGATGCCGATCTGACCGCCTCGATGGTCTCCTTCATCGCCGGGAGCGTGGTGGTCATCAGAGCTGAAAGCCCCAGGAGCCTTGCACCGCTGCTCTTCACGGCGTCGACCACCTTTTCCACCGGCACGTCCTTGCCGAGATCGATCATGTGGTAGCCGTAGTTTTCCAGCACGACCTTCACGATGTTCTTGCCTATGTCGTGGATGTCTCCCTTGACGGTGCAGATCACGATCGTACCTCTGGATATGTTCACGCCACCGGCGTTTCTGGCGCTGATCCGTTCCTTTATCATGTCGAAGGCGGCGGTGGCGGCGTTAGCGGAGCTGATGAGCTGAGGCAGGAACAAGATGCCCTTTTCATACTGCTCGCCCACCACGTCGAGGGCGGGGATGAGCTCCTTGTTTATGACCTCTTCTTCGCTCATGGTGAGAAGGGCCTTTTCCGCCAGAACCCTCGTCTCGTCCTTCAGTCCCTTGAGCACGGCGTGCTCGATGGTCATGTCTCCTGCGGATCCCGCATTGCTCCCGGCGTTGCCGGAAGCCGCAGACTTTTTCTTTTCCACGGCCTTTTCCTCGACCCTGTCGGCGAATCTCTCTATGTAGGAGGCGCAGTTCGCGTCCTCGCCGGACAGGACCTTGAAGGAGGCCACGGCGTCCATCATTTCCAGCTGGTTAGGATTAATTATCGGAAAATCCAGGCCGCAGGCCATCGCCTGCACCAGGAAGCTTTCTGTTATGTGCTTTCTGGCCGGCAGCCCGAAGGAGATGTTCGAGACTCCCAGGGATGCGTGGGTGTGGTGGTGCTCCGTGATGTAGCGCAGGGCCTTCAGAGTCTCCCGCGCCTGATCCTGCTGGGCTGACACGGTGAGGGTGAGGCAGTCAACGAGCAGGTCCTCAGGCCCGATCCCTTCTTGCGCACACCGGTCGATGACGTGCTCTGCTTTTTCTATTCTGCCCCGGGCGTCGGTCGGTATCCCGTCTTCGTCGAGGCAGAGTACGATGGAGGCGGCACCGTATTTCTTTATTACCGGTAGCATCCTGTCCAGGGTGGCGTCATCGGCGTTGATCGAGTTCACGATGGCTCGCCCCGGGTACAGCCTCAGGGCTGCTTCGATCGTCTCCGGATCCCTGGAATCGAACTGGAGAGGGAGAGAGATGACGCCGAGCAGGGCTCGGAGGACTTCCACCATGAGCTCTTTTTCGTCGCCGCCCGGGACTCCCACGTTGACGTCCAGGATGTCAGCACCGGCTTCCTCCTCCTGGAGGGCGACCTTGCAGATGTATCCCATGTCGTGCTCGAGCAGGGCCTGCTGGAACTTTTTCTTTCCCGTAGGGTTCAGCCTTTCGCCGATCACCCGCACGCCTCCGAACTCGCAAACGTTTGAAGGAGAGCATACGCCGCGCTTCCTGCGGTCAGGCCTTTTTCCGGGATCAGCCCACTTCGCGGCGGTGTCCGACAGCAGCCGGATGTACTCCGGATCTGTGCCGCAGCAGCCTCCGGCGAGCGCGATGGAAAGATCGCTGTACTTGTTCATCTGTGCCGCAAAATCCGCGGCCTTGAGGCGGTATTCTCCCGTTTTCGGGTCGGGGAGCCCGGCGTTCGGCTTGACTATGATCGGAAGCGACGTCCAGTCCTCCATCTCCTCGATGAGGGGCCGTATCTCCTCGGGTCCGAGGGAGCAGTTAATGCCGACGGCGTCCGCGCCCAGGCCCTCCATGGCCATTGCGAAGGAAGCGATGGTGGTCCCGGTAAAAGTCCGTCCGGATTCTTCGAAGGTCATCGTCACGGCGACGGGCAGGTCGGAATGCTCCTTTGCGGCCAGGACGGCGGCCCTGGCGTCCGACAGGTCGGTGAAGGTCTCGATCACGATGAGGTCGGCACCGTATCTGGCTCCTGCTTCGATCTCCTCGGCATATGCGGCATAGGCATCTTCAAATGTCACGGTGCCGAGTGGTTCCAGGAGTTCTCCGATCGGTCCGACGTCAAGGGCGATCGCGTGGTGCCGCCCTTTTTCGGAAAGGCGCTCCTTCAGCCCTTTGAAAATGGAAAAATCAGGGGTGGGCTGGCCCGTGGTGGCGGCTTCGTGCTCGGTCACGGCCTTTTCCGCGGAAGCCAGGGCGCATTTTACCGCCTCGTCCACCGTGATTCCGCAGCCCTGGAGCTTCTTGCTGTTCGCGCCGAAGGTGTTGGTGTAGATCACGTCAGAACCCGCGGCTAGGTATTTCTTTTCTATTTCTGTTATCACATCGGGATGCTGGCACCCGAACACTTCTGGATGCTCGCCCGGCCTGAGTCCGGCTGCCTGGAGCATGGTACCCATGGCGCCGTCCAGGATAAGTGGCTTTGACATATGTCCTTCTTTCTGTTCATCTGGTTGTGGCGTTATCTGTAAAAAATATCTTTTGCTCGGTTCCGTCCGCTGAGGGTAGGTCGTCGCCGGTCATTCGCTGCAGAAAAAGCCCATCCTGCGGAAGCGGCAGGCTCCTTTGAGGTTGCAGCTGTCGCACGACCGCTGATTCTTCTTGACCGGGTGATGCGCGATGCCGAGGACCGCCGTGACGGATTTTCTCGGCGTCATCAGGAAGTCGGCGGATACGGATATCCCGATACGCCTGATCTCGAGAACTTCGGAGAACTTCTGCTGTGCGTCCAGAGGCAGGTCGCCGTATCCAGGCGAGAACCTGCTGGTGAGGAAGAGTCCCTGTTCGCTCAGCCGGCTTCGAAGCACGGCCTCTGCGGTGTCGCACACCGCCTCCACCAGCACGGATCCGGCGGAGTCGATGATCACGGATCTCAGCGGATCCATGAGGCTCTGCTGCCTCGTCATCATATCCTGTCTGAGGCCGATGGTCGCAGCCATCAGCACGGCCTGTGTACAGCCCGCGAGGTGGACTTTTATGTCGTTTCCAGAAAGAAAAGACAGCTCATCGGGGAACACGGCCGCGGGGTATTTCCTGTCAGGGCCTGGTGTAAGGTGATCTTCATCCTGATGCAGATCATAGATGTTGTAAAGTGCCTTAGGCTGTGCGGCATCGTTCACCGATTCCATGCACTCCGAAAAGGTGTCCATGAGGTCCTGAGAGATCGTCTGCCCCTGATATCCGAGGTAGCGGAGGACCTCGTTTCTGTCACCATCTGACAGTTTCACATCTGATACGTCTATCACCGGCATATTCTTTCGAACTCCTGCGTTTTGTTTCATGCACAAAAAAATAAGATAAATCAAGGTAATTCTACCAAAATGGGACAGTTCCTTCAATTGAAAACGTGTACAGAAAGGAATACGTGATGTCCTTGTCCTTGACGAGCCGACCGCAGGACTGGACGTAGAAGCAAGGACCGAGATACTGGATATACTCCGGGACTATCTCGCCCGGAACGAAAAGAGGAGCATCCTCATCACATCCCACATAGCGACCGATCTGGAGAGCATCTGTGATGACATCTATCTGATCCACCAGGGACGGATCCTGCTCCACGAAGACACGGACGTGATCCTTTCCGATTACGCGGTGATCAAGGCGGATGAGGAGGCATACGAAAAGCTGGACAGGCGGTATCTTCTCACCGCCCGGAAAGAGGGCACCGTGTACAAGTGCCTGACGAAGGAAAAGGCTTTTTACGCAGAGAACTACCCGGGCCTGATCGTGGAGAACGGCGGCATCGATGACCTGATCCTGATGATGTCTGGGAGGTAAATATGAGCGGATTGTTCGAAAAAGATCTGAGGCTGATCCTCAGAAGAAAACTGACGGTTCTGGTTTTGCTCATGATACTGATCGTCATGGGACTGTCCTCGGACAACCTGTTCCTCACCGGATATGGAACGGCGATCTTCGGGTTCCTGGCGATGGGTACACTGAGCTGCGACGAGGCAGACAACGGCTTCGCCTTCCTGTTCACTCTTCCGGTCACGAGAAGACAGTACGTGACGGAAAAATTCCTCTTTACCGGGGCCTGCACTCTGGTTGGATGGCTGACATCCATGGTCGTCGCCGCTGCCGTGAGCGCTATCAGAGACACGGGATATGGGGTATCCGGTCAGATCCCGGAAAATGCCGCAATACTGTTTGTGGTATTCGCGATGATCGCCATTTCCACGACGATACAGATGAGATTCGGGGTGGAAAAAAGCCGTGTCGTCCTTCTGCTCTGCGTCGGTGCGCTGTGCGCAGCTGGCATGGTGGTCTCGAGAGCGGGAGGCGGCTCCGGTACAAGTGCCGGGCTTGGCACCGGTTACCAGGCGCAGGGCGCTGGCGTCCCGTCTGATGCTATGATACTGCTCGTGATCGCAGGTGCTTGTGCGATCGTGGTGTTCACTGCGTATCGGTGGGGCATCAGGATAATGGAGAAAAAAGAGTTCTAGCGGTCGTTCGGGCCGGTGCGGCTTTCGCATTTTGAAAAGAAAATGCGGAAGCCTGTTTTAGTTCCATGTATTTAGTAAACAGGTAGAAATGTGATGGATCGATGTCTGTGAGAACTCAAACACAGAAAAATCAATAAAAGTGTGGCACATGTCACATAAGCTGAACATCCCGCTGTTCATGGCGGACCATACCGACCGCCTGATCGGTATGGCGTTGGAACAGAGACGGCAACAGAGACAGTAATGACAGCAGCGCACCTCTGCGTCATTTCCTGAGGTCCTTTTCGTACAATGTGTATTTCCCGTCTATCGCGTCCTTCGAGAAGGTCTCGATCCACTCCAGGGCGCCGTCGTAGTCTCTGTCTTTTACAAGCCGCCACGACTCCATGGTGTGTTCATACAGAGTGTCGATCCCGTAGATCTTGCAGAAGCGCACCCACATCGCCAGACACGGGGTCCTGAAGGTGACGATGATAAGGCTCAACATCACGTTGCCGCCCATCTCCGCCAGCCTGCTCTGAAACTCAAGTGCGTGCCGGGCGGCCTCCACGTTGTTGCTTGAAGCTCCGATGCTCTCCACCACGGCCTCGATCTCCGGGATGGACTTCTCGTCCAGGTGCTGGATCGCGTTCTTGACCGTGAGCCTTTCCAGCGCCCAGCGGATCTCAAGGATGCTGCGGATGTCGCCGTCTGTCAGTATATCGCCCTTCAGGCGCATGATCGCATCGAGCGTCTCGGCGCTGGCCTTTTTTCTGTAGTCAGCCACGAAGGTGCCCTGACGTGGACGTACTTCGATAAAGCCCTGGTTTTCGAGAACGGCTATCCCGGTGTTCACCACCGTGCGGCTGATGCCCAGCTGTTCCGCCAGCTCCCGCTCCGGCGGTATCCTCTCGTTTACCGGCAGTTCTCCGGAGAGTATCATCTCCTGCATTTTCCTGATGAACAATTCCCGCTGAGAAGGAAGTGAGATCTTTTCGAATTTCATAGAGGCCTCCTGAAAAAAGCACCCGTCAGACATCATGCCTGCGGGTGCTTCTGCGATCAACGATGCACTGATACTGTATTCTATACCAAACTAGGCCACTCTTTCCATAGCTTCTTCGAAGTCTTTTGTGCCGGCGAAGATCTCGTTCTTATAAGGATTCTTGTGCTGAGCCTTTGCTCTCTTGATGATCACCGCCAGTGTGACTACGTTGACAGCGAGAGCCAGCAGAGCTACCACGCCCTGTGCCGTAGGGTCGGCAGTTACGCCGGCCTTCGTGAGCTCGGACACGGAATTAATGGTGGTCATGTCAAATGCCGATACCCCGTGAGCTACGGCTCCCTTGTAGAGGGAAGGCAGCACCGAGAACGGCTCTGTGATCTGGAAAAGAGGGAATACCTGTGCGAACATGCACCATACCGCCAGGGTGTTGGCGCGGTTCTGGATCCAGCCGCCCTTGTTCCAGAAGGCGTTTGCGAAGGTTGGGGCCAGGAGCAGCGCGACTCCGCAGTACCAGGTGTGAGTCGGCAGGTTGCAGTATGTGTAAGTGAAGTTCCACACATCGTAGGCCAGGATGAACCAGATGGTCATGTCAGGCCAAAGCATGTCGTCCTTCTTCTTGGATGTGTAGATGCCCCACCATCCGGTCATGCACAGGATGTTCAGCAGTCCGGCGATGCCGTTCACAACGTTCCACCAGCCGCCGTAGAGCCACACGTCCTCGGTGGACTTCCACCAACCGCCTGCCATTCCGCCTGCAGCGAAGCCGTTGAATGCGGACTCGAAGTCCGAAGCTACCGCGATGAGGATGTTGATGGCCACGATGATGAAAGGCCAAGGCTTGAACCATTCCTTTTTTCCAAGACCCCACTTGTACTTCAGCATCAGGAAGCCCACGCACCCGATGTCGGCCGCATAGAGCTTAGCGTAGTGGAACCATCCGTTCATGTAGATGTGAGTCGGGTTGCTCAGCGCCCAGGACGCTCCGTTCATTGCGCCGATCTTGATAGCGATGAAGTAGGCCGTCAGTGCCAGAGGAAGAATAACGAAAACTGCGATCCCGCCCTTGACGGTGCGCCTCCCGATCTCGTTCATGAGGATCAGGCCGGTGAAGACGAGGATCCATCCCAGGATCTGCCATAGAGCCATGTCGCCATATAGTTGAAATAACATAGTACACCTCCCGAAAATTCTGGTGCCATCGTTGATGACCCTCACCAGGCTGTGGAACGTCCACATTTGGATTCTCCGCTGCATACAATATGTAAAATGCCTGCAAATCCTTGTAAACTTCGCCGTTGTAAGGGAGAATAGGAAAATATTTATCGGAATTTCGTGGTATTACCACGACTTGACAATAATTTAACACCGAGTCATCGCTTTGTCCATACGTTTTTCGAAAAAATGTGCCGCTCCAGGTGAAAAAAACATGTACGGACAGTCGGAGGCGTGCGGCCGGACCGATACGTTGCTCTGACCGGCACTGCTTTTTTCCTGGAGGGCAGGCCGTGTTCTGTGTAGGATTTGTATATATGCGGATCTCAAAATATAATATCCATTATTCCGGGGCGGCCCGTCGGCCGTCCCGACCGGATATAAACGAAAGGGACTGGAAAATGAGTGTAACTGTAAAGAGCCTCCTGAAGCTCCCATCCCTGGCCAACGCCAGGGTAGTGGCTGGAGCCGGAGGCCTGGACAAGATCGTGTCCACGGTCTCAGTGCTGGAGACCATGGACTATCAGCTGGTGGACGAGCAGGCGCTTGGAAACAAGGCCTTCACCGGCGGGGAGATAGTGATAACGGGGTTCGTCAACGGCGCCGAGGACGTGGAGGCGCAGTTCAATCTGATAAAAAATCTTTCTGCCATCGGAGAGGTGGGCCTCATCGTCTATTACGTGGGGATATTCGTGAAGAAGATAGATCCGGAGATCATAAAACTCGCGGATGACCTGGACTTTCCGATAATATCCATGCCGGAGAACCAGATCAACCTTAGATATGGCGAGGCCATCAACGACATCATGGGCCTGATCGTGCGGGATCAGTTTTCCGGCGAGCCGATGATCGTGAACCTGCTGGAATCCATATCCAAGCTCTCCCCGCGTCAGCAGACGGTGGACACCATGATGCGCCTGATCTCCAACCGGCTGAGGGCCAGCGTAGTCCTCACAACAGAAAGCGGCAGGACACTTTACGAAGCGGCGTGGCCGAGCGAGCTGGCCGGGATCCACCAGCAGGTGGAAAAATTCGCAGAAGTTGAGATGGGGGCCGAGCCGCTGGATTTTCCAGGGATGGACGACGCCAGTATATACAGAAGGGAAGTCCACGTTTCGGGGACCAACTACAAGCTCTACATCGTGAACGTGGGACAGGAGATGTCTCAGATCAACCTGCAGCAGGCGGTGGAGGGAGTGCGCATCGCCATAAAGCTATGGGGCAGCAGCGAAGGTATCGGCATAGCCTCCGAGATAATAGACGCTATTCTCACGGATCAGCCGCTGAAGATGAGGTCGCTCTCTTCAATGTTCGAACTGGACATCGCATCTGTGGACTCCATGTGGATCTTCACCGGGTGCGATCTCGGGCCGGAAGATGTCCGAAACGTCGCCGCAGAGGCGAATAAATTCTGCAGCACCGTCTGCACGGACGTCTACAAAGAACGGATCATACTTTTTACAGACACCATACGGAAGAAGGCAGATGTCGACGCACTGCGTACGAACCTGTCGGCCGTGCTTCCGCATGGAGTGAAAATGTGCTACTACACGGGTTTCAGGAACACCAGAGACGTAAGGCGCGCCTACCTGCTCAACGGTGAGAACTATGACAGCGCATTGAAGATACTGCCGGGCAGAGACTTTTTCATGAGAGGGGACATGGAGTTTGCCGGAAAGTGCAGGGAGATAGTGGAAAAAGGAAATGAGAGCGTCGAGGGGTATCTCCGGGTGCTCAGAGTGATCGACGAGACCGACAGCAACGATCTCATCCCCACACTGTGCATCTATCTCCTGGACACCGACAGGAACGTTCAGAAAACGGCTGATAAATTGTTTGTTCATAAGAACACAGTTAAATACCGCATCAACACCATCAGTGACCGGCTCGGCTTCCACGCCGGGAGCATGCCGGAGTCCATGAACCTTTATATCGCCTGCGGTATCAGGAGACTTCTACTGTAGGCTGCATTGCCGACGAAATTGAATATCTATGAAGCATTGCTGCGGCCTTTGTCCAGATGGACAAAACGCCGCGGTTTTGTTTTGCCCTGGAGATAAGGAAATGGATGCACAGCAGAGACTACAATCAATGCATCGATCATATTTAAGGAAAAGGGGTAGAGATCATGAGTAAAAAGGGTACTGGGTTTGAGGTAAAACCCGAACAGCGACAGAAGTGGACTTCCATAGCGGCCGTGTGGGCCGGCGGCATGATATGCGTGCCATCACTGATGATAGGCGGCGTTCTGACGGGAGGCGGGCTGTCGATCGCACAGATGATATTGTCCATATTGATAGGATACGGCCTGATCTGTGCCTACATGATAATGATAGGGATGCAGGCCTGTGACACGGGACTGCCGCTTGCGGTGATGGCCTCGGGATCGCTGGGGACGAAGGGCTCCAGATACATAATCAGCATCATCCTGGCCATCGCCTGCATAGGATGGTTCGGCATCCAGTCTGCCACATGTGGAAGCGCATTCGCGTCCATGACAGCATCCATGCTGGGTACCCAGGCGACCCCGGCGAGCACGGCTTTCTGGTCCGTAGTCTGGGGCGTGATCATGCTTGTTACAGCGTGTGTCGGATTAAAAGGACTCAAGTGGCTCAACTACGTGGCGGTGCCGCTGCTGGTGGCCGTGTGCCTTTACGGTCTGATCGCCGGCATCACGAAGAACGGTGGAGGAAGCGCCATCGCCAGCTATGCTCCTGAAACATCCTCGGGACTGGTCTTCGGTATCTCGATGGTAGTAGCGTCATTTGCGCTTGGAGGTGTTATCTCCGCCGACTACTGCAGATTTGCGAAGAACAGAGGAGACGTTATAAAGTCTTCTATCGTAGGAGTGATCCCTGCGGGGATCTTCATGCTGATGACCGGCGCACTGCTCAGCATCGTCACCGGACAGTACGACATTTCGGCAGTTCTCAGCTCACTGGGAGTTCCTTTCCTGGGACTGGTGGCTCTGGTGCTCGCTACGTGGACGACGAACGTTACAAACGCCTATTCCGGCGGGCTGGCGCTGAGCAACCTTCTCGGCCTCGATGAGAGTAAGTTCAAGATCACCACGGGAGTGGCCGGTGCAGCTGGTACCGTTCTGGCGGCGGCAGGACTGCTCAACGCATTCCAGGGATTCCTGTCCCTGATGTCCGGGATGATCCCGGCGCTGGCCGGAGTCATCATCGCGGAATACTGGATCGCAGGAAGAGGGAAGAAGGAACACTTCCAGATCAGAGACGGGTTCTCCGGCGTCGGCGTAACATCCTACATCGTAGGAGCGCTGGTCGGCTGCATCACAGGCGGGACATTCGCGAACTTCCCTGCACTCGTAGCTGCGGCGCCATTCCTGAACATCCCGTTCTTCGTGGGACCTGTGAACGGGATCGTCGTTTCACTGGTGGTGTACGTGGTGCTAGATAAGATAGCCAGCGCAGCGAAGGCCGGATCCTCGGCTGCCGCGGCAGAAGAATAGATCGTTTTTTAAACCGTTTTTTCAGCAGAAAGGAGACAGGAAATGCGTAAGCTTGGGATCCAGGAGATCCAGGACATAGCTAGAGGAGCTGCCCTTCTCGGGGCAGGCGGAGGAGGAGATCCTTATCTTGGAAAGCTGGTGGCCATCGGCGCCATCAACGAGTGCGGGCCGGTGACCCTTCTGGATCCAGAGGAGGTGCCGGACGACGCCCTCATAGTTCCGTTTGCCATGATGGGGGCGCCTACCGTCCTCAGCGAGAAGGGAATAGGAGGAGAGGAATATAAAGCGCTCTTCGACCTCGTGGAGAATCACGAGGGAAAAAAGATCTTCGCCACCATGCCGATGGAGGCGGGCGGCCTGAACTCCATGTTCCCTATCGCGGCCGCAGCGAGGCTGGGGCTCCCGATGGTGGACTGCGACGGCATGGGAAGAGCCTTTCCTGAGCTCCAGATGGTGACCTTCACCATCGGAGGGATCAAGAGCTCTCCGGTGGGACTCGCTGACGAAAAAGGAAACACCGTGATCTTCGACACCATCACCAACAAGTGGTCCGAGGAGCTGGCGAGATCCGTGGTCATGAGCTGCGGCGGTTCCGTCGCCGTGACGCTCTACAACATGACCGGAAAGCAGATGAAGGAATACGGAGTCAAGGGCATCGTGACCAGGAGCGAGAAGCTGGGCGCTGCCATGAGGAACGTGAAGAACGTCACCGACAAGACCCCGGAAGAGGCCTTCCTGGAATTCACAGAAGGTATAAGGCTTTTCAAGGGAAAGATCACCGACGTCCGCAGAGAGACCAGAGGCGCCTTCAACTTCGGCAAGGTAGTAGTGGACGGCATCGACGATTGCAAGGGCAGGAGCGCCTATGTGGAGTTCCAGAACGAGAACCTGGCCGCCGTCGTGGACGGAGAGATAGTGGCCACGACTCCAGACCTCATCTCGCTGGTGGACACGGAGACCTTTACTCCTGTGCCTACAGACGCCCTCAAGTACGGCAAGAGGGTCCTGATCGTGGGCCTCAAGTGTTATGATCTGTGGCGCTCGAAGCAGGGCCTCGACCTCGTCGGGCCGAGGTACTTCGGGCTGGATACGGACTACGTGCCTGTGGAAGTCAGAGGAAAAGGAGGTATCCGGTAATGTACAAGCTTGGAATAGATGTAGGCGGCACCAATACGGATGCCGTGATCATAGATGAGAATTACAACGTTGTTGCGAGTGTAAAGAACCCTACGTCCGGTGATGTCTACGAGGGCATCGTCGGGGCAGTTCAGAAGGTCCTGAATGAGTCCGGCGTCGACAGGAAGCAGATCGGCCAGGCGATGCTGGGCACAACCCAGTGCACCAACGCCATAGTCGAGAGAAAGAACCTGGCGAAGATCGGCTTCATGAGGATAGGAGCCCCTGCGTCCTGCGGCATCCTTCCGATGGTCGACTGGTCCGACGACATCAAGGCCGTCTGCGAAAAGGCCGTTATCATCCGCGGAGGCTTCGAGTTCGACGGCCGCGAGCTGGCGCCGCTGGACGAGGATGCCTGCAGGGACTTCTGCCAGGAGATGAAGGAAAAGGGTGTGCGGTCCATCGCCATCTCCGGCGTGTTCTCCACGATAAGGAATGACAATGAGCTCCGTGCCGCGGAAATAGCGAGAGAAGTACTGGGCGATGACGTCCACGTCTCCATCTCCAGCGAGATCGGCTCCATGGGCCTCGTGGAAAGGGAGAATGCCACGATCCTCAACGCCGCTCTCTGTCAGGTGGCGGAGAAGTTCACCGACGGCTTTGCAAAGAGCATCGCTCACGAGGGAATAGAAAACGCTAAGATCTACCTTTCCCAGAACGATGGCACCCTTATGACCATGGAATACGCGAGAAGATATCCTATCCTCACGGTCGCCTGCGGCCCGACGAACTCCATCAGGGGCGCCAGCTACCTGAGCAAGGTCGCTAACGCTATCGTAGTAGACGTGGGAGGCACCACCACGGATGTCGGTGTCATCCAGAACGAGTTCCCGCGTGAGTCCAGCGTCGCCGTTACCATCGGAGGCGTGAGGACCAACTTCAGGATGCCTGACGTCATGTCCATCGGACTAGGAGGCGGCTCCATCGTAAGAGAGCATGAGGACGGCTCCGTGACGGTCGGGCCTGATTCCGTGGGTTACGAGATAACCAGCAAGGCTATGGTGTTCGGCGGCGACGTGATGACGGCCACAGACGTGGCGGTCAGAACTGGAAAGGCCAAGGTGGGAGATCCTTCCCTGGTGGAGAGCATCCCTCTCGAGCTGGCGGAAAAGGCCATGTCGGTGATAAGGACCATGGCCGAGGACGCGGTGGACGCCATGAAGGTCTCCAGCGACGACAGCGATGTCATCCTCGTTGGAGGCGGATCCATCATCCTGCCTGACGAGCTGGCCGGCGCGTCAAGGACCATCAAGCCCGAGCATTTCGGATGTGCCAACGCCATAGGCTCAGCCATCTCCAAGGTGAGCGGCACCTACGAGACCCTGGTGGACTACGACGAGGTTCCGAGGGATGATGCCCTGGAAAAGGCAAAGCAGGCTGCCGCGGACATGGCGGCCGAGGCCGGTGCCGTGAGAGAGACCGTGGAGATAATCGATGTCGAAGATGTTCCACTTCAGTACTACCCTGGAAACACCAACCGTGTTAAAGTAAAAGCTGCAGGCGAACTGAGAGCCTGAAAGCAGCAAACTGAATAAACAGGAAAAGGGACGAAAAGGGGACTGAGAAAATGATCAACACACTGAAGGAAGTCGTTTCCATCGAGAGTGTCACCGACAGAGGGGAGGGCGGCTATCCTTATGGAAGCGGCCCTGCAAAGGCACTTGACTACATGCTGAAAAAAGCCGAAGAGCTCGGATTCAGGACGAAGAATGCCGATCACGAGTATGGCTACGCCGAGATCGGCCAGGGCGATGACATCATCGGGATCCTGGGGCACCTGGACGTGGTACCTGCGGGCAGCGGCTGGGATACCCCGGCATTTGAGGCCACGGAGAAAGACGGAAGGGTATACGGCAGGGGGACCATCGACGACAAGGGCCCGATGGTCGCCGCAATGTACGCCATGAAGGACATCCTGGATCAGGGGAAGCCCCTGAACAAGAGGATCAGGATGATCTTCGGCCAGACTGAGGAAAAGGGAGACTGGGACGACATCGAGGCTTACAAGGCCAACGAGGAGCTGCCGGTGTGCGGATTCACTCCCGATGCCATGTTCCCGGCGCTGTACGGGGAAAAGGGCATTCTTTTCGTGGAGATCGCCATGCCCCTGAAGGACAGCGGCCTCGAGGAAGCATCTGCGGGCAGCGCACCGAACGTGGTGCCGGCACTCTGTACTCTCAAGGTCGGTGGAGACACGATCGAGGGGACCGGCAAGTCCGCTCACGGCAGCACGCCGTGGAAAGGTGAGAACGCCATCGCCGACGCCGTTGAAAAAGCCGAAAGAGCAGGCAAAGCCGGAAAGTTCACAGAGATGTACTCAAAGCTCTTTTCCGGTAGCCACCACGGCGAGAAGTGCGGTGTACCGTTCGAGGATGAGGCCAGCGGAAAGATATCCGTGAATCCCGGTCTCCTGGAGTCCGAAGGTGAACAGGTGAGGCTGACTCTGGACATCCGGTATCCTGTCACTTATACGTCTGAGGATGTTTTTGAGGGGCTGAGAAAGACACTCGAGCCATACGGCGTTGAGATGAAGGTGGTCCACGACCTCCACCACGTGTACATGCCGAAGGAAGGCCCCGTGATGGACGCTCTTCTCGGCGCATACAGGGACGTGACGGGCGACATGTCGGAGCCGATAGTCATCGGAGGAGGCACCTACGCCAGAGGCATGGACAATATCGTTGCTTTCGGACCGGTGTACCCGGGGCAGGAGAGCGTGGAACACATCGCAAACGAATATGTCGGAATAGACCACATGAACGAGCTGAGGGAGATCTACAGGAGAGCACTGGAAAACCTTCTGAAGGATCAGGATTCCATCTCCCTGCAGATCTGCTCCAGGTGATCCGAATATATGCTGCCTTTTTCCCAGACGAAATCGAAGTCGTGGTACATGTGGAAATCTTCGAGTGGGATCTCTTTGAGGGTCCCCTTTTTGATTTCTTCTTCCGCGGCGATGCGGTAGAGGAAGGAGATGCCGCAGTCGTTCTCCAGGAGGCTGTTGATGGTGTGCATGTTGCCGACTTCCATTGAAGACCGGAAGTCGGAGACCCTGAGCCCCTGCACCGCCAGGTTCCTCTCGAGGATCTCCCTTGTGCCGGAGCCGGGCTCCCGGAGGATGATCCTCTCTTTTACCAGATCCTTCATGACGCGGACCTCTTTTTCTGCAAAGACGTGCCGGCTTGCGCAAACGCCCACGAATGGCTGTCGGCTGAAGGTGCGATGGGCGAACTTGTCCTCAGGATAATATCCCTCCACCAGGCCGAGGTCTATGGAGCCGGTCCTGAGCTCGGACAGGAGCTTTTCGGTGTTTCCGTAGACTACGCGGATGTTCCAGTCCGGGTGTTTTCTGAGCAGCCGGGCGAGAGGCTTTCCGATAGCGTATTCCCCGATGGTCATGGTGACTCCGAGGGACAGGGACAGGGCGTCTGTTTGGCAGGCCTTCATCTCACGCAGGATCCGGGCCTCATCGTTTTCCATGAGGAGGAGTCTGTCCCTGAAGATGTGCCCTTCGTCGGTGAGTGTCAGTTTGCGGTTTTCGTATTGGAAAAGGGAGACTCCGTACTCTTTCTCCAGGTAGCGGATGTGCTGGGAGACCGCGGGCTGTGTGATATGCAGCTCCTCCGCGGCCTTTGTGTAGTTCAGCGTCTGACATACCGTCAAAAACGTCTTTATCCTGTGATCCAGCATGTGCCCCTCCTTATAAATAAGCTAAATTTATTTAGCAATAAATAATCATAATTTTTACTTCTGATTGTTCTCCATTATACTACCATCGTGTGCAAAATCCACGCAGTAAACGCGCAAATGAAGTTTTAGCATAAAATGCAAATTAAGGAGAACCTATCGCAATGAACAGCTTCGTAAAAAAACACGCCTCAGGCATACTGCTGTGCGCCGCCATCGCCCTGCCGTCCTGGCTCCTGGGAAAAGTTTTTCCCATAGTAGGCGGTGCGGTGATCGGCATCATCGCAGGAATGGTCATCGCCCTGTTCTGGAACGACAAGAAAGGTTTTGACACGGGCATCCGATGGACCTCAAAGTACATCCTCCAGACCGCGGTGGTCCTCCTTGGATTCGGAATGGATCTGGGCGTGATCTTCGAGACCGGGCGTCAGTCCCTTCCCATAATAATCTGCACCATCACCACATCTCTGGTCATAGCGTGGAGCCTCCACCGTGCCCTGAAGATCCAGGGCAACACATCTGTGCTCATAGGCGTGGGGAGCTCCATCTGCGGCGGATCTGCCATCGCCGCCACAGCGCCGGTGATCGACGCGGACGACGACGAGGTGGCCCAGGCCATATCAGTCATCTTTTTCTTCAACGTACTCGCCGCCATACTGTTCCCTGTGCTGGGCCACGCCCTGGGCTTTTCCACGAACAGCGGAGACGCCTTCGGGATCTTCGCCGGGACCGCGGTGAACGACACGTCTTCTGTGACCGCAGCCGCATCCACCTGGGACAGCATGTGGGGCCTCGGGAATCAGACTCTGGACAAGGCCGTAACGGTGAAGCTCACCCGTACGCTGGCCATAATCCCGATCACGCTGGTACTTGCCATCGCTCAGGCGAGAAAACAGGAAAGGGAGTGCGAGGCCGACGGAAATAATAAGAGCAGCTTCAGCCTCAGGAGGGCCTTTCCGATGTTCATCCTGTATTTCGTGCTGGCGGCAGTCGTCACAACGGTCAGCATCGGGCTGGGCGCATCTCCGGCGGTGTTCGCACCCCTCAAGGAACTTTCAAAGTTTTTCATAGTGATGGCAATGGTGGCCGTGGGACTGAACAGTAACGTGGTAAAGCTGATCCGCTCCGGCGGGCGGCCGCTGATCCTCGGCGCCAGCTGCTGGGCGGGGATCACCGTAGTGAGCCTGCTGATGCAGCACGTAATGGACATCTGGTAGCTTTTTCCAGGAAAAAAGAGGATCTCGCCGTTCGGAATGTCCCGGCAACTGTGATAGAATATTGCGGCACCGGAAGGTATCAAAGAAAGACTTGATATAGATAACAGGACGAAAGGAAATCCGATCCACATGATAAAAACACTGGTCAAATACTTCAAACCCCACAGGAAGCTGTTCTTCCTGGACATGATATGCGCCGTGCTGGCGTCTCTCATCGAGCTGTCATTCCCGGTGATATCCAGGAAGGCCATGTACGACATGCTTCCGAACAAGGCGTTCCAGACTTTCTTTACCGTGATGGCCATCGTTGCAGTGGCATATGTCCTCAGGGCTGTGTGCTACTACGTCATGACCTACTGGGGACACACCTTCGGCATTCGCGTGGAGACCGACATGCGTGCCGACCTTTTCCGGCACCTCCAGACGCTCGACTTCGATTTCTACGACAGGAACCGCACGGGAAGCCTGATGAGCAGGCTGACGGGAGACCTTTTCGAGATAACCGAGCTGGCCCACCACGGCCCGGAGGACCTGCTGATCTCCACCCTCACCATCGTCGGCGCCCTGATCATGATGTTCACCATCGAGTGGAGGCTGGCGCTGGTGGTGTTCATCCTGCTGCCGATATTCATAGGAATAATAATGAAGCAGAGGACAAACCTCTCCACCACGTCAAAAAACGTCAAGGTCAGGCTTGCATCCATCAACTCCGATATCGAGTCCAGCCTTTCCGGCACTAAGACATCTAAGGCATTCGCCAACGAGGGCGTGGAGAGGGAACGATTCGACAACGTGAACAGCGGATACAGGAACTCCAAGAAGGATTTTTACAGAGCCATGGGCCTGTTCAACGCCTATCAGGAGTTTTTCATGGGCATTATGCCTGTGGTGGTCATCGCCTTCGGCGGATATCTCATAATGAAGGATGAGCTGAACTACATCGACCTGATCACATTCACATTGTACGTATCTGCTTTCGTCACACCTGTGAGAAAGCTGGCCCAGTTCGCCGAGGTCTTTGCGGGAGGGTACGCGGGCCTGCAGAGATTTTCGGAACTCATGGCCGTCGAGCCGACGGTCATAGAAAAAGATGACGCCGAGCCTCTCGTGGTGACCGAGGGAAAGATCGACTTCGACCACGTTTCCTTCGCCTACCAGAACGGCCAGCAGGTCCTCTCCAACATCGACCTCCACGTGACCGGGGGAGAGGTGACGGCGGTCGTCGGCACCACCGGCGGCGGCAAGACCACCCTGTGCCAGCTCATTCCGAGATTTTACGACGTGACTGCCGGTGACATCAGGATCGACGGCATGGACATCCGGGACGCCACTAAGGACTCCCTTCGCAGGGCCATCGGGATCGTACAGCAGGACGTTTTCATCTTTCCCGACACCATAATGGAAAACATCCGCTACGGCTGTCCGGAGGCTTCCGACGAGGACGTGGTGATGGCTGCGAGGGAAGCTGAGATCTACGACGACATCATGGAGATGGAGGATGGATTCCAGACCTACGTGGGCGAGCGGGGAGCAAGGTTGTCTGGGGGACAGAGGCAGAGGATAGCCATCGCCAGGATCTTCCTGAAAGATCCGAAGATACTGATCCTGGACGAGGCCACATCGGCCCTGGATACGGTCACCGAACAGAACATCCAGAAGAGGTTCGACCAGCTCATGAAGGGAAGGACTTCCTTCGTCATTGCTCACCGGCTGTCCACTGTTAAGAACGCCGACAGGATCGTGGTCATCGAAAAGGGCCACATCCAGGAGATGGGCACCGAAAAAGAACTCCTGGAGAAGAACGGAGTGTACGCGAAACTCAAGGAGACTCAGGAGCTTTTTGGAGAGTAGGCGGTCTTCAACTATATATGACAACAAACGCAGGGAAGGAGAAGACAATTTTGTCCTCTCCTTTTTTTCGGTCCGGACTGGCCCGTGATGAATACAGTTATCTGCTTACAAGAAGAAATGGATTGCAGTATATAATCTAAATTAACAGAACTGATAAGAAGTGTTGCGGTTATAAACCGAAATAATGTAGTATTATATTTATAAAATGTAATATAATCGCAACAATGATTGAAAATTTGCAATGATTGCGATAATATCTTAGCGAAAAAGGAGGTGGTGAACATGATTAGCAGACCGTTGTACACAGACAGGATCATGGCTTATGTTGATACTCCGTTTATCAAGGTGCTCACAGGTGTCCGCCGCTGCGGGAAGTCCACCATTCTGAAGCTGCTCATGGAAGAGCTTCAGCAGGGGCGTGGGATCCAGGCAGATCAGATCGTGTACATGAGATTCGATTCCATGGAATATGATGACATGACCGCGAAGGAGATGTTCGAGGCCGCTAAGGCCAGGCTGTGCGAGAACAAACGAACTTATCTTTTTCTCGATGAGGTCCAGGAGATCGAAGGCTGGGAGAAGGTCGTAAATTCGCTGGCCAGCGACTACGATGTCGACCTCTACGTGACAGGATCCAACTCCCGGATGATGTCCTCGGAGATCGCCACCTATCTGACGGGAAGATACGTTTCTTTTCACATTTTTACCCTGTCGTTCCAGGAGTGTCTGAACTTCAGAAGAGAATACTCGGAGACAGGAGATATATACAGGGAATTTGCAGATTACATAAGACTGGGGGGCTTTCCGGCCACACATCTGCAGGAATACTCTCAGGATGAGATATACACTATCGTTCGTGATATTTACAATTCCACGATCTTTTCTGACATCATCAGGAGAAACCAAATACGAAAGGTGGATCAGCTGGAACGTGTTGTCAAATTCACATTTTCCAATGTGGGGAATATTTTCTCGGCGAAATCCATCTCCGACTATCTCAAGTCGGAGCACAGAAAGATAGACAACGAGACTGTATACAGTTACCTGGAAAAACTGGAGAAAGCCTATCTCATTCACCGCTGTTCTAGATACGACTTGAAGGGAAAGGCAATCCTGAAAACTCAGGAGAAATTCTATCTTGCAGACACCGCTTTAAGATACTGCGTCCTTGGATACGACCCTGACAGCGTTGCATCCAGTCTGGAAAACGCTGTATATCTGGAGCTGCGCCGCCGGGGGTATGATGTGTATACTGGCATGACTCCAGGAGGAGAGGTGGACTTTATAGCCCAGCGCCAGGGCGAAAGGATCTATGTCCAGGTGACTCAGGAGATAGGCTCCGAAAAGACCCGCCGGAGAGAGTTCGACCGGCTCCTGGAGATACGGGACAACTACCCGAAATACGTCCTCAGGACAGACGAGTTTGCAGGAGGAAACTACCAGGGCATAAAGAGCATGCACGTAGCAGATTTTCTCCTGAGCAAAGAATATTAGTAAGGCGGCCAGCACGGGAGTTAAAGCTGTGGTAAGTATGTTGCAGCAAGCCTACTTTCTTATCTCCCCAGCCAGCCTGAATCCTTCCCTCGCGGCGATCACGGCGATGATCTCATTGACGACCGCTGCTGCGGCAATGGTCCCTCGTAGGATCTGGACCAGCTCAGGATAACCAGCCAGAGTGGCACAGGCTATCCCCGTGAAAACAAGAGACACCCCGGAGTGAGGAAGCAGGGTAAAGCCCAGATACTTCTGAACTGTCCGGGGCATTTTTGTTGCGGTGGAACCGATCCTTGCCCCGAAATACTTCCCTGCAGCCCTGGCCACGATGTACACCAGCGTGTATATCCCTGAACCCAGGATCAGGTGGAAATCCAGTGGCGCTCCCAGATTCACTATGGATATCAGCAGAGCCAGCCCCAGAACAGGGCTGTAGTACGAGGTGATCTGCTCCAGCTCTACATCCGATACCATGTTGGAGAATACAGTAGAGAAAACCACTCCGGTCATCATGTAGTTTTCAGGGACCATCGGTGCGACGAAGGTGTGAACTCCCCAGCACAGCAGATATGACGCGGTTATCCCGGAGAGCAGGCAGAACAGAACGCCCTTTTTTCCATGAAGCTTCCTCAGGGCCTTGCCGCAGACTACGCCTGGAAGGATCCCCTCCGCAACTGGGAGGAGCAGCATAACAGGGATCAGCGCCGCCGAGGATGAGGTGCCGGAAAAAATGTGGGCTGCCGCCGCGTTCACCGAGAAGAAAACGACTATGCCCACCACGTCGTCGAGCACGGCCATAGGGAGAAGGGTGTCGGTGACCGGACCCCTGGTGTGGAACTCCCGGACGATGGAGAGGGCCGGGGCAGGGGCTGTGGCCAGGGCGATGCTGCCCATGATGAGGCCCAGGAAAACAGGGACGTTTTCCATGCGGAATATGATCATGAACGCCGCGGACACCACCGCAAAGGTGCCCAGAGACTGGGTCAGTGTGGTTGCCATGAGGGCGCGGCCGAATTCACGGATCTTCCTCCAGACCAGTTCGGTACCCAGCATGAGGCCGAAGGCCACCTGCATCCAGTTGGTGATAACTATGTAGAACTGGTGATCCATGAGGTCCTGTGACATGATCTTAAGCCCGAATGGACCGAAGATCATCCCCGCGATGAGCCAGCCGAGGATGGCGGGGAGCCTGAGCTTCGATATAAGTTTTCCAAGAAGAGCTCCAAGGGCGAGCACGCACACCCACCCGAGGATCATTATTAACGTTGACATATCTTGACCTTCTTTCGGTATATTACTGTTTTCTGTTATCCGCGAGACCGTATATCATGATGTCCAGAAATTCCGGGACGCTTTTCTCGTGAAGAGCGATGCGCTCATCGACGCTCTTGTCCCGGACCGCAGCAGAGCTGAAATATTCGTTGAACATCTGTTGCATCAGGAGAAAATACCGCTCCCCCTGTTTCTCTGTGATGCCCTCTCGCAGCGGCAGCTGAGATAGCATTTTCCTGCAGACCCTGAGATTCTCGTCTTGCAGTGGGGCCAGGATGGAGGAGATCGTGTCGCGGAGATGTTCAGGAGGGTCAAGGAGGGCCTGGAAAAGGATGTGACTCTCCATCGGGTGAGCCTTCCCGAATTCCATACGGGTCTCCATCAGGAGGCTGACCGACTCGGTGCCAGAGTTGTCCGGGTGTTCGGAGTTTCTTCTTTCGATGGCGCCAAGAAGCATGTCCCGGCTGATCTTTACGCAACGCAGGTACAGGTCGTCTTTTCCCTCAAAATAATGGTATATCAGGCCTTTGTTTATCCCGGTGCGGCAGATGCTGCCAACCGTTCCACCCTCGTAGCCTTTGCTGCCGAACTCTTTCACAGCGGCGGCGATTATTTTTTCACGGGTGCGCTGAGAACGCTCTTCCTGCTTCATTCTGTGGTACCTCCAACTCTCGTTCAACAGATGTGAGGATAACATTTATTGACCGTACGGTCAATAAATGCGTGCGCTGAACACACAAAAAACACCCGCGGCCACCTGTTTCGTCGGCGATCATCGGTTATAATGAGAGAAAAGCCAGGGCGGGCGCTGCTCGTCCGCATGTATCCGGAGAGGAGGAGTATCATGCTGTTTTACAGATGCGAAGGATGCGGTAATTTTGTAACTTTTCTCGGAGAGAAGACCGTCTGTACGCCGAAGTGCTGCGGAGAGACTATGACCGAGCTGGTGCCTAACACCACCGATGCGGCCCAGGAAAAGCACGTGCCGGTAGTCGAGGTAGAGGGGAATACCGTTAAGGTCTCCGTCGGCTCAGTGGCACATCCGATGCTGGAAGAGCACTACATCCAGTTTATAATTCTCGAGACGAAACGGGGCTTCCAGAAGAAGGACCTTGCTCCCGGAGAGAAGCCTGAGGCGCAGTTCGCTCTGACAGACGGAGACCAGCCGGTTGCCGCATACGAGTACTGCAATCTGCACGGTCTGTGGAAGGCGGAGATCTAAGGGCACCGCGAATCAGCATCGCCCCCTGGGCCTGAGCCATGGACTTGGTTAAAAAACAAGAGGTCTTCCGCCTCGCCGTCAGTTGTGACGCTGCGAGGTGGAAGACCTCTTTCTATTGATACATGTGTCACTTATCACTCGCCGCACCAGCCGCCGCGACCAGCCGCACCAGCCTCGACCGCCCGCGATCCTAGTTACTGTACGAATAGAATCCTTTTCCTGCGTTGATACCTGTCTCGCCCTTGTCGATCTTTTCCTTCAAAAGGGTACCGATCTTGTGCATCGTGGATCCCTCTTTCTGGGCGTCAGGGTTCATGCTCACGATGTTGTACGCGGTCTCAAGACCCACGATGTCCAGGATCTTGAAAGGTCCCACAGGTGCACCCGTTCCCAGCTGCCAGGTCTTGTCGATGATCTCCGGGTCGGATACTCCGTTCGCCCACAGAGCTTCAGCGGCGTTGAGAAACGGCACCAGCATGGAGTTCAGAATGTATCCCGGCTGCTCCTTGTGGAGCTCCAGAGGAACCATGTTGATCTCGCTCGCGAACTCGACGGCCTTCTTGTAGCTCTCAGAGCTGGTGCCCTTGTGGCCCATGACCTCGGCGGTGTTGTTCTTCCAGATGGAGTTGGCGAAGTGGAGGGCCAGGTATCTGTCAGGCCTTCCCGTGTGCTCCGCGAACATGCTCGGGAGAAGAGTGGACGTGTTGGTCAGGAGCACGGTGTCCTGATCGAGGAGATCACGCATCTTCTCGTAGATGTCTATTTTGGCTTTCGGGTTCTCTGACATGGCCTCGATCACGATATCCGCTCCCTTCAGAGCCTCTTCCATGTCCAGAGTGATGTGAAGTAGAGACTGGAAGTTCTCCTTTGCCTGGTCCTCCAGGGCCTGGATATCCTCGGTGGTTGTGCCTTCCCACTTCCGGATCAGCCCCTTCGGGTACATGTACGCGCCCATCGGGTTTCCGATCAGTTTCTTGGACGCCTCGAGATCCGACATCATGGCTTCTTCGTATCCCTTCACCTTTGGCTCGGTCCTTCCGATGGAGCCCTCGCTCCTGAGCCAGATGGTGGTGTCGTGTCCTGTATATGCGCTCATGAGTGCGATCTGAGTTCCCAGAACGCCTCCGCCTATTATCGTTACCTTAGAAAATTTCATATCCCTATACCTCCAAAATGATCTGTTATGCTCTGTCGTTTGATAATGCTGAAGTTCAAATTCCTACTTCTTTAGTAGAGTATAACATGAAATGCTGTATGCACAACACTTTCTGATAGTGCACAATTAAAAATACAGAATTGGACCCTTCCCGTTTACGAAAAAAATGTTTTACACAGCCCGGCCTGTTTTATCCATTTTCGTTGTGATATCCTCAACAAGAAAGGTTATCGAAGAATCATCACATATCTGATGAGAGATGATGATCCTTCCGGGAGACCCGGGGCATGAGGGGACAGAAAAATGAAATACGAACTCACAGGAGATGCCGGATCCCAGCTGGCGAGGATCTTTCTCGGGCAGGGAGAGACCGTCAAGATCGAAAACGGATCGATGGTCTACATGCAGGATGTCACGCTTGAAGGAAAGTTCAACAGCGGGAAGAAGGGCCTCGGCGGTCTGATCGGAGCTATTGGAAAAAGCCTCACCAGCGGCGAGAGCATGTTTATCACGAATGCCACGGGAACGGCTCCGGACGGAGTGGTGGCGATCGCGCCGGCTGTTCCTGGAAAAATAACTTTGCTTGAGGTGGGTGCGCGCCAGTACCGGCTGAACGACGGCGCGTTCTTCGCCTGCGATGAGTCCATCAGCTACAACATGGAGAGGCAGAAGGTCAGCTAATACAGCGTTGGGTAGGTTTCAATCGAAGTCATAAATATAACGTTGGCGAGATTCCGATCGAAGACATTCGAATCATATATTACAATGAATGTCAATATACAGTTCTGGAGAATTTCTAATGATTCAAGGAGTACAGATACATGGATATTTATGCAAAATAATAATTCCACTCTACATGCCTCTTTTTCGGCGTATCCCCTGGAAAATATTAGAGTAGTTGAGCTGCGGCGATTCAGGAATTTTAAAGGGGTCTCATTGTCTGGTCTCAACGGCGTAGATAACTGCTCCAATGTGACCATGTCGTGTGACTTTTCTGGAACAGACAAGGCCAGAAGTCATATTATGCGAATAAATATGTAAAATAGGCATAAAAAAATACAGGATTGTTTGGCAATGTACTTTTTCTCAGGACTGAGCGGTATAATTTTTCCGGGGGATACGCCGAAAAACACGTCTTTTACTGGAAAATGGATCCACTCAAGAAATCAAGAAGCCAATTTCCTGCAACTAAAGGTCTCACAGCACTCGAACAGCAACATCTCCGCGTATAGTGTGAGACTCGATTTATACCTGAAGTCTCACGACTCGCGAATAGCCATATTCCCTTGTGCCGTGTGAGACCTGGCCGCGCGATTTGCGGCGAGACCTGTTCGAGCGCGCCGCCGCATCCAGCCTCCAGGGATCTAAAAAACCGAGATCAATAAAAAAGATTAGCCCGATCTAACTATTTGGTTGTTAATCCAACGTATTTTTCTTCCCTTCCGGATATAATTGAACCGTAAGCAAGAGAGCAAAGCAGACAAAGCGAACGAAACAAGATAAGACGCTTTTTCGAAGCAAAATATATGAGCAGGAGGAAACTGACATGGCAAAGAAGATAGATCTCAACAAGACCGTATACGAGCTGGTAAATGAATATCCCGAGCTGGTGGACATCATGGCGGGGCTGGGTTTCACGGAGATAACCAAGAAACCGGTACTCAATTCCGTTGGCAAGATGATGACCATCCCTAAGGGAGCCAAGATGAAGGGCATCTCCATGATGGACGTGGTGACCGCGTTCATTTCCAATGGCTTCGAGCTGGTGGGAGAGATGCCTGCAGTCGCATTCCCGGGTGCCGGGGCTGAGAAGCCGGCAGCAGCTTCCGCAGCAAGCGCTGAAAAGTCTGTGAACGAGGAACCTGTCGAAGTCGAGGAAGCTGCGTCTTCGACTCAGCCCGTTGCAGATAACAAAGAGGCGGAGCGCAGAACCCTCCTCAAGTCATACCTGGAAAGGCTCAGAGACGGAGAGGATCTGGAGACGGTCCGCGCGGACTTCGTGGAAAACTTCAGCGGCGTCGATGCCTCAGAGATCATGGCCGCAGAACAGGAAATGATGAAGGAGGGGACTCCTATAACAGAGGTCCAGAGACTCTGCGACATACATTCAGCCCTTTTCCACGGAGCCACGAGAGAAGAGAAGATAGCCAATGCCGAGAAGGCCGTCCAGGAGGAGATGATCAGAAAGAGAGCCCAGGAGGAGCTTGCCCACAGGGACTCCTATCCTAAGAAGGTCTACTCCGACAAGAACCAGAAGGCTGCGGCGCTGGAGGCGGTCAAAGGCCACCCGCTGTATACTTTCACAAAGGAGAACGATGCGCTCGCCGCACTCCTGGAGGAGTACAAAGAAAACGGGACGGACGAGCTTTTCCAAACGCTGCGCCAGATATCGATCCACTACGCCAAGAAGGGCGACCTGCTCTACCCGCTGCTGAAGGTGAAGTACGGCATCACCGGGCCTTCCGACGTTATGTGGACCGTGGATGACGAGATCCGCGACGAGATGGGCGACCTGGAAAAGGAGACTCAGCGCGGCGACGAGTGGAAGCAGCGCGTCGAGGCCGTGCTGAAGCGCGCCGACGAGATGATCTACAAGGAACAGAACATCCTTTTTCCTATATGCGCGGTGAACTTCACCGAGGAAGAATGGTACGGGATCTACCGCGATTCCAAGGACTACGCTGACAGCTTCGGCGTGAAAAACGAGACCTGGGACGAGGCCGAGGATCACGTGACCGCGGCTGCAGCGCCGGCAAAGGCGGGGGCCGGCGAGGTGGTGATGCCTGGCGGCCACATGACCGTAGAGCAGCTCACCGCCCTCCTGAACACCATTCCGGGAGAGATAACCTTCGTGGATGCGGACGATATCAACCGCTTTTTCGACGAGGGACCAAAGGTCTTCAAGCGACCGGGAATGGCCATAGACAGGAAAGTGTTCTCCTGCCATCCGCCTAAGGTGGAGCCGCTGGTGCGCTCGATAATCGACGGTTTCCGCAATGGGACGAGCGACGTCGTTCCGGTGTGGATGGAAAAGGGCGGCCGCACAATGCTGGTGAGATACATGGCGGTGAGAGACCGCGACGGCAAGTACCTGGGAACTCTGGAGTTCGTGGAGGACATGGAGTTTGCCAAGGAGCATTTCCTGGGATAGCTGCAGGGAGATCACCTCGAATATTCCAATAACAAATCTATAAGCCTCTGATCGGTGCTCTGGCGCCCGGCTGTACTGGCCGGGTACCGGGGCACTTTTTATGTGTGGTTTTGTGGGGCGGGCGGAAAAAAGATCTCGTTGACTGAGCGAAGGATCATTTCTCGTGTATAATTAACGCAGTTGTGTGACTTCAGGTCAGGAGAAAGAAAGGCGGATGTGTGTATGTGTTCGAGCGAAAGCCTGAGCAGAAGACTTTACATAAACGACGGATGGGAGTTCACCGAGAGTTGGACGGACGACTTCGGCGGAGTGACGGCGGATACGGAAGCCCATTCAGGTGGAGGCGCTGCAGAGGATCGTGATCAGGACGCGTCCATCCAGTCCGTCCGCCTGCCTCACACCTGCAGGGTCACTCCCTACGACTATTTCGACGAGAGCATTTATCAGATGGTGTGCGGCTACCGCCGCGTCATCGAGGTGCCGGAGGCGGGTGTGCCAGATGGAAAAAGGGTTTTTCTCGTCGTGGAGGCCGCAGGGCATTCCGCAGACGTGTTCGTGAACGGCAGACTGGCAGGCGGGCATCGCTGTGGTTATACGGCTTTTGAAGTGGAACTCACGGAATTTCTGAGACCGGGGGAAAACATGCTCGCCATTCGGGTGGATTCCCGGGAGCAGCAGAACATCCCGCCTTTTGGCTACGTGATGGACTACATGACATACGGAGGTCTGTACAGAGGCGTTTATCTCGAGGTGACAGGAGAGGCCCGGATGAAGGACGTCTTTGTGGCGCCGCAGGTGGCCGTCGATGAAAAGCTCCTGGAGGGCTGGAAGGGCGGCAGCGCCCGGGAGGCGCTCGGGGAGCTGAGACCCGGAGGAGAGATCCGCACCGGGTTCATCCTTGATGCTCCTGAAAGACCCGGCTGCAGCCATGCGGAAGACGAGTCCGCGAGGTTGTTTCTGAGGCAGCAGGTGTTTCCGTATAAAAGAGAAGGATCACGGGAGCCGCCGGTATTGGAAAAAGAAATGTCCCTTGCGGAGTGTTCGGTCGAGCAGACGGAGATCGGCGGGGCTCCGGAGAATAAATATTCATTCACTGTTAGCGTGGGTGAGGTGAGGCTCTGGGACGTGGATTCCCCCGAGCTGTACACCGTCGTCACCGAGCTTTTCAGTCGTAACGGCGACGGCAGTCCCGTAATTCTGGATCGATGCACCGTGACAGCAGGCTTCCGCAGGTCGGAATTCAGGGCCGACGGCTACTACCTGAACGGCAGGAGACTCCAGATAACGGGTTTGAACAGGCATCAGAGCTGGCCATATGTTGGTTACGCCATGCCGGAGTCTCAGCAGAAGCTGGACGCGGACATACTGAAGAACGAGCTTGGTGTGAACGCGGTACGCACATCTCACTACCCTCAGTCACAGAGCTTTTGCCGGAGATGCGACGAGCTGGGACTGCTCGTCTTCACGGAGATCCCCGGCTGGCAGCACATAGGGAATGAGATCTGGAAGGATCAAGCCGTGCAGAACACCAGGGACATGGTCGTCCAGTACAGGAACCACCCTTCGGTGATACTGTGGGGAGTGCGCATAAACGAATCGCTGGACGACGATGACCTGTATTCCCGGACCAATGACATCGCCAGGGAACTGGACGACACCAGGCCTACAGGCGGAGTGAGATACCTGAAGAAGAGCAGCTTCCTGGAGGATGTGTACACCTACAACGATTTCCTCCACGATGGCAGTAACGCCGGATGCGAGAAAAAGCGCAGCGTCACATCCGACATGAACAAAGCGTATATAATAAGCGAATACAACGGACACATGTATCCGACGAAGACCTTCGACAGCGAGGCTCACATGAGGGAGCACATGCTCCGCCACGCAAGGGTGCTGAACGACTCAGTGGCTCATGGAGACATAGCCGGGACCTTCGGCTGGTGCATGTTCGATTACAACACGCACAAGGATTTCGGAAGCGGGGATCGCATCTGTTACCACGGCGTCATGGACATGTACAGGAACCCAAAGCTGGCTGCAAGCATTTACGCCGCACAGCAGGAGGAATTCCCTGTCCTGGAGATAAGCTCCACCATGGACATCGGAGAGCATCCCGCGAGCAACCCGGGCAAGATATACATCGTCACCAATGCAGACGAAGTCCGGATGTACCGCGGTGACGAATACCTCAAGAGCTATTTCCCCGGGGATTCTCATTATAAGCACCTTGCCCATGGGCCGATCCTGATCGACGATTACATCGGGAGCAGGATGGGCCGTGAAGAGCACTTCACGGAAAAGCAGGAGCGCGACGTGAAAAAGATCCTTAACCATGCGGCAGTTTACGGCTACGGCAGCATTCCTGTGAGCAGCCTTGCGGCGGGCGTCAGGCTGATGCTCCGGTACAACATGAAGCCCGGAGACGGATACATGCTTTTCAACAAATACGTCGGGAACTGGGGCGGAGAGGCTTCGGGTTACCGTTTTGATGCGGTGAAGGACGGGAAGGTCGTGAAGACCATCGTGAAGAGGCCCGTCCAGGCCGTTCATCTCCACGCCGCACCCGATCACTTGACTCTGACAGAAGGGAGCAGCTACGACGTGGCGTCCGTCAGGATCGAGATGAGAGACCAGGACGAGAACAGGCTTCCGTTTTACATGGGGTCCGTGACACTTAAGACCCGTGGGCCTATAGAGATACTGGGCCCTGAGACCGCTCAGCTACGTGGTGGCTGCGGCGGCACTTACGTCAGGACCACGGGAGAGCCGGGAGAGGCAGCACTCATCATGGAGAACGAACAGGCAGAGGATGCGATCTGCCGGTTCAGGATAGACCGGCAAGATAGATGATCGAGATAGACAAGCAGGATCGGCAAACAAGACTAAAGAGCATGATCTGCAAAACAGAAAGGAAAGAAAATGACTGAGGGGAAGATCGACAGGGCCGCATCCATATTCGGCAATGTGATCAGCGCAAAAGACCACAGAAAGGCAGAAAGGTCCAAGAGTAAATTCATCCGCAGGTTCGGCGACGACAGTGGTGCGGATCATCCGGCGGTGGTGAGGAAAAATCCTTATATCGGCGATGCCCTGGGAGTCCGGGACATTCGTGTGGGCCAGGAGGAGGCCAGGAAGGTTCCCGTAAAGCAGAGAGAGGAGTTCGACAGAGAAAAGGGAGTGATAGTGGGGAACATCAGGATGGGATTCGGCCACTACCGCATATCCATGGCCATGGCCTCGGCCGCCAGCGCCCTGGGATACGTTCCATACTGGATGGATCTCAACTCTTTTCCCGAGACCACCTGCACCAAGGTGATATCCGCACAGAACGACCTCTATTCAAAAGGCTCAAGGATGTCCCAGAAGTCAAAGCTCTTCAACAGGCTGTTCTGGGAACCGATGAACTACGAGGGCTTCCGGAAGCTGAGCTACAACGCCTCAGACCAGAAGAACGCGGAGCTGATGGCGCCCGTTTTTCAGAACGTCCCGAAGGATATCCCACTGATCGGCACCCATGTGTGGCCGGCTCAGGCCGCGATCCACGGAGGCATGAAATACGTTGTGAATGCGATCCCGGATAACTGGCCGATGGCTCTTCACCTGGCAGAGGGGAGCGTCCACACTATACAGACTCATCAGGCGTATCAGGGATACCGGATCCTGAACGGAATGAGAGGCGACGAGGTCCTGAAGCCGATGCCGGCAGACAGCCTCGTTTACACTGGACATTACGTGGATCACGAGCTCGTTTCAAATATCGAAGAAGACTGCCGGAAAAGGCTCCTCAGGAAGAAAAATGGAAAGCCCATGCGCTTTCTTCTCACCATCGGCGGTGCGGGCGCCCAGAAGGAGATCTTTGCAGGTATAATACGCTACCTGCTTCCGATGGTCCGGGAGGGCAGAGCCGCGCTTTACGTGAACGTGGGAGACTACAGGAACGTGTGGGATCAGCTGACTTCCGAGATACGCGGGCTCAAGGACATTTCGGTTGAGCATTTCAACAGCTGGGAGAACACCGAGAACTTTGCCGCCGGGGCACTGGACGGGGACGTGGAAGGCATCCACGCTTTCTGGCATGAGAACATCTTCCAGGCGGTGTACTGCACTAACCTGCTCATGAGGAGCTGCGACGTGCTGATCACAAAGCCGAGTGAGCTTTCGTTTTATCCGGTGCCTAAGCTGTTCATCCACAGGATCGGCGGCCACGAAAAGTGGGGTGCCATCCACTCCGCGGAGATCGGTGACGGGACGCTGGAGTGTCAGGACATTCCTCACGTGATACAGATGCTGGAGCTCTTCATGAACGATCCGGTGCTGCTGGAGGACATGTGCCACAACATAGTCAGGAATAAGGAAATAGGAATATACGATGGAGCATACGAAGCGGTGAAGCTGGCCATGAGACTGAAGGAAGACCGCAGATAGGATGCTGAGAAAGGAAGAAGTACGATGGACGAACAGAAGACACTGACCGGAAGAGAAAAGGCATCTTATGGTCTTGGAGCGGTGGGAAAGGACATGGTGTACATGCTTTCCGCCAGCTATGTTCTGTATTATTTTCAGGACGTCATGGGAGTCAGCGCATACGCGATGGCCGTGATACTGCTGGCGGCCCGTGTTTTTGACGCATTCAACGACCCGATCATGGGTATCATAGTGGCGAAGACCCGGACGAGGATGGGCAAATTCCGTCCGTGGCTGCTGATCGGGACCCTGACCAACTCAGTGGTCCTCTTCGCCATGTTCGCATGCCCGCCGTCACTTGATGGCCCGGGGCTGGTGGCCTATGCCGCCGTCTCCTATATCTTGTGGGGCGTTACCTACACCATGATGGACATACCTTTCTGGTCGATGATACCAGCCTTCACGAGAGGCGGAAAAGAAAGGGAAAACCTGTCGGCCATGGCCCGCTCCTGTTCGGGGGTCGGAGCGGCTATCGTGACGATACTGACCATGATCGCGGTACATGCACTGGGGACGAGGTTTGGCGGCACCACCGCGAACGAGATAGAGAGGCTCGGGTTCAAGTGGTTCTCGCTGATAATTGCAATATTGTTTTCTGTATTCATCATCATCACCTGCGTGAACGTCAAGGAGAAGTCGACGGTTTCCATGGAGACGGCAACCGTCAGGGAGATGTTCAGATCCCTTATCAGGAACGACCAGGCCATGGCCGTGGTGGTCACCATTGTCCTGGTGAACACAGCCATGTACATCACATCGAATCTGGTGATCTACTTCTTCAAGTACGACCTCGGAGGAACGGGCTGGTATAACGATTACACACTTTTTAATACAGTTGGAGGAGCGGCTCAGATACTGGCCATGATGCTCCTGTATCCTGTACTCAGGAGGGTGGCGAAGGTCACGAATACCGGTATCTTCTACATTGGCCTTGCCATGTCCGTGATCGGATACGTGATCCTGCTGGTGTTTGCGTCCTCCGGCGCCAAGACGCTCGCCTTTTTCCTGATCCCGGGGATCCTGATCATGGCGGCGTCGGGGATAAACAACGTCCTCACCACTGTGTTCCTTGCAAACACGGTGGACTACGGAGAGATCAGCAACCACAGGAGAGACGAGTCGGTCATCTTCTCCATGCAGACATTCGTAGTAAAGCTGGCGTCTGGTATAGCCGCCTTCATCGCATCCATCACTCTTGGAGTGCTGGATCTTTCGGACAGTGCCATCACCTCGTCACAGCAGACGGTGGACTTCGCTTCGGCGGTCTCCGTCTCCCAGAAAATGGGGCTTCGAATGGTGATGACGCTCCTGCCTATCGCCGGGCTGGTGGCGGCATTCTTCTGGTTCCGCAGGAGATATAAGCTCACGGACAAGAAGGTGGAAGAGCTGGCTCAGCAGGTGGCGGAGCTCCATGCAGGAGATACAGAACCGGAGGTGTAGAAAGTGATAAAGATCCTGGACCAGAGCATCTTCTGCTTGAGCACCAGAAACACCACATACATGTTTCAGAAGCTTCCGTCGGGCCACCTGGAGCACCTCTATTACGGCGCTCTGCTGCCCGGCGTGACCGGAGAAGAGGCAAGGGCCTTTTCCGAGAAAAGGGGCTGCGAGACCGGCAACATGATCGTCTACAGTCAGGATGACAAGACCCTGCTTCTGGAAGACACATGCCTTGAAGTGTCAGGAGAGGGCAAGGGCGACATCAGGGAGCCGTTTCTTGAGGTGATCCGTTCCGACGGGAGCAGGACCACCGACTTCGTGTTCGAGAAGGCGGAGGTGCTTCAGGAAAAGGAGTCCTACGACGATCTTCCGGGGTCTTACGGCATGGAGCCGGGAGAACACCTGTGTGTTATACTTCGGGATGCCGCCGGGGACCTGGCTCTCGAGCTCCATTATTACGTTTACGAAAATGAAGACGTCGTCTGCCGCAGCGCCAGGCTCCTGAACCAGAGCGACTCGGTAGTCTGCGTAGAGCGTCTCATGAGCGCCCAGCTGGATCTGAGGAGATCCGGCTACGTCATGAGCACATTCACAGGTGCCTGGGCGCGGGAGATGGACCGTGTGGATACCGTCGTGTCGGCCGGAAAGCACCAGGTATCATCCTGTGGGGGAGCGTCCTCAAACAGGGCGAATCCTTTCGTGATGTTCAGCTCTCCTGATGCGGGAGAGGATCACGGCCGGTGCATAGGGATGAATCTCATATACAGCGGTAACCACTGTGAGCTTGCAGAGGTGAACGCCTACGGCAAGACCAGGATCCTAACGGGCATCGAGCCACGCGGCTTCTCCTGGACGCTGGAGCCTCAGGAGTCGTTCCAGGCCCCAGAGGCGGTGCTCACATTTTCAGGAAAAGGCTGGACTGGCATCAGTCTCAACATGCACAGGTTTATTCGCGAGCACATCGTGAGGGGGAAGTGGAAAGACAAAGAGAGACCTGTCCTCCTGAACAGCTGGGAGGCCGCGTATTTCCAGTTCGACGAGGGCCGGCTGATGAAGCTGGCAAAGGCGGCGGCCGACGCGGGAATAGAGCTCTTCGTGCTGGACGACGGCTGGTTCGGAAAGAGAAATGACGACACGTCTTCCCTGGGAGACTGGACCGAGAACAGGAAGAAGCTTCCGGGCGGCCTGAAAGGGCTGTCAGGAAAGATAAAGTCTCTCGGCATGGACTTCGGCATATGGGTGGAGCCTGAAATGGTAAACGTGGACAGCGACCTGTACCGGAATCACCCGGAATGGGCGCTTGCCATACCGGGCCGGGCCCATTCCGAAGGGAGAAACCAGAGGATACTGGATCTGACGAACCCGGATGTGGTGGACTACCTCACAGAGACAATGACCAGCGTGTTTTCATCGGGAGATATCTCATATGTCAAGTGGGACATGAACAGGATCTTTTCCGATGCCTTCTCACAGTACCTGCCGGCAGAACGTCAGGGAGAGGTGTTCCACAGGTACATCTGCGGGCTGTACAGGCTCATGGGACGTCTGGTCGAAAGCTTCCCGGACATCCTGTTCGAGGGATGCGCGTCCGGCGGCTGCAGGTCGGACCTTGGGATACTGTGCTATTTTCCTCAGATATGGGCCAGCGACAACACGGATCCGCTGTGCAGAGCAGCGATCCAGGAGGGATACAGTTACGGCTATCCGCAGTCGGTGGTATCAGCCCACGTTTCAGCGAGCCCGAACCATCAGACACTGAGGGCGACACCGCTGGAGACGAGATTCGGGGTCGCCGCCTTCGGGCTCCTGGGCTATGAGCTCAACCTCTGCGACTTGAGGAAAGAAGAGCTGGATGAGGTCAGGAACCAGATCAGGTGGTACAAGAAGTGGCGCGATGTCCTCCAGTTCGGGGACTTCTACCGCGGCATGGAAACAGCGTGGCTCAATTCCGGTGACACCTCGAGCCGGTATCCGGGAGCTACAGATGCTTTTCCGGCGGAATACAGCTGGACCTGCGTTTCTGCGGATAAGTCCAGGGCTGTGGGATTCACACTGCAGCCGCTCGTCAGACCGAACGTACAGTACCATAGGTTCGTTGCCAGAGGACTGGACCCGGATAAGAGATACTCCTTCTCGAACATTCCGAGAAAGGTCGACATACGCAGGTTCGGAGACCTTATCAACACACAGTCTCCGGTCCACATACGCCAGGATTCCCTGGGTCACAGAGTGGCGGCGAAATTCGTCAAGATGGACGGAGAAAAAGAAAAGTACACATCGCTTTCCGGAGCGGCTCTGATGGAGGCGGGAGTCAGCCTGACAGGATCATATACCGGGACCGGGATGAACGATCAGACACGGTGCTACCAGGACTTCGACTCCAGGATCTATATTATTAAAGAAGTTGAAGGCGCAGAGGACGAGTCCTCCGGGGATGTGGAGAAGGAAAATGTCTGAAAACATGAAAGAGAAAGCGTTACACGCTTACAAAGATAATTTCAGAGAGCCTGAAGGAGGAAAGCTCTTCTTCGCCCCCGGGAGGGTGAATCTCATCGGAGAGCACACCGACTACAACGGCGGTCATGTTTTTCCGTGCGCGCTGACTCTTGGAACATACGGAGTGTTCAGGAAAAGAAATGACCGCATCCTTCGGTTCTACTCGGCGAACGAGCCGGAGGTGGGAGTGGTCGAGACATCCTTGGATCAGCTGGCTCCCGGGCGCAGCAGAGAGTGGACTGCATACCCTGAGGGAGTGGTGTTCACCCTGCTCAGTCACGGATACCAGGTGAATACAGGATTTGACATGGCTATATGCGGTGACCTTCCGGGAGGAGCGGGACTCTCGTCATCGGCATCCCTCGATGTGCTCACTGCCTTCGCAGTCAGGGAACTTTTCGGCCTGGACATCGCGGACCATGAGCTGGCGATTTTTTCCAAGGAGGCCGACAACAGCTACTGCGGAATAAACTGCGGGATCATGGACCAGTTCACCGTAGCTATGGGAAAGAAAGACCACGCCATCTATCTGGATACGTCCGATCTTTCCTATGAATGCGTGCCGCTGAAGCTCGACGGCATGAAGATAGTGATAAGCAACACCAACAAAAAACACAGTCTCGTGGATTCCCAATACAACCAGCGCTGGTCGGAATGCAGGCAGGCGCTGGCGGAGCTCCAGACGGTAGTGGATATCGAAAACCTGTGCGACCTCTCTCCGGAGGAGTTCGAGAAATACAAGGACGCCATCAGCGAACCGGTGATCAGGAGAAGGGCAAAGCATGCTATTTACGAAGACGCCAGGTGCAGAGAGGCCGTGCGGGTCCTGAAGGCTGGAGACATCCGTGGCTTCGGCCGCCTCATGAACGAGGCGCATATCTCCGTTAGCCGGGATTACGAGGTCACGGGACCCGAGCTGGACACCCTCCAGGAGGAGGCCCTGAAGCTCCCCGGAGTGATCGGCTCCCGCATGACGGGCGGTGGCTTCGGCGGATGCACTGTATCCATTGTGGAGGAAGGTGCAGTCGAAGAGTTCAGGAAAAAAGTCGGAGATGCCTATCTGAAAAAGATCGGCTATCCCGCGGACTTCTACGTCGTGGAGGTCGGCGGCGGCCCGGCGGTGCTGGAGGTGCTGTGATGAATTTGCTCTTCGCTTCGGATTCCTTCAAGGGCTCGCTCTCCAGCGACGACACCGCGCGATTGCTGACGAGGGCCGCGGAGGAAGTCTTTCCGGGCTGCACCGTGAAATCACTTCCAATGGCTGACGGAGGAGAGGGAACGGCAGAGGCCGTTATCCGTGCGCGCGGAGGAGAGCGCGTGGAAGTTCCGGTCCACGGGCCGCTGATGGAGGATGAGACAGCCTTTTACGGAAGGCTCTCGGGCGATGAGGCCATATTCGAGATGGCCTCGGCTTCCGGCCTGCCGCTCCTCGCAGAGGACGAGCGGGACCCGCTGAAGACCACCACTTATGGAACGGGGGAACTTTTTCGTGTTGCCCTGGATTCCGGTGCATCTAAGATCACCATGGCCATTGGCGGAAGCGCTACAAACGATGGCGGCATGGGCTTCGCAAGAGCCCTCGGGATCAGGTTCCTGGACGTTGACGGTCGTGAACTGGAAGGCCGGGGAGAGGAGCTGGAAAAGGTGGCAGACATCGATACCTCAGGCCTTGATCCGAGGATCCGCGACGTGTCGGTCGCTGTGATGTGCGACGTGACGAATCCGCTGTGCGGCCCCGATGGCGCCACCATGACCTTCGGCGGGCAGAAGGGCGGTTCGCCTGAGGTCCTCGACCGGTTGGAAAAAGGGATGATCAATTACAGGAACGCGATGATCCGAAGGTTCGGCGTCGATCCGGACTCCATACCCGGGAGCGGGGCCGCCGGTGGACTTGGCGCGGCACTTTCGGTTTTCCTCGGAGCGGAGATGAGATCCGGGATAGATACTGTGCTGGACCTCGTGGGATTTGACAGTTATCTGGAAGATACAGACCTTGTGGTCACGGGAGAGGGCCGCACCGACTGGCAGAGCTGCTGCGGCAAGGTGCTCCAGGGAGTTGGAGACCGGGCGAAGAAACATGGAGTTCCTGCGGTTGCGCTTTGCGGCTCGCTGGGTCCCGGATACGAGGCGATCTACGATCACGGGATCCAGTCCCTGATGACCACCGTGGATGCGCCGATGATGCTGTCCCAGGCGCTGGAAAACGCAGAGCCGCTGTATTACAAGGCCGCGATACGACTTTTTCGGATGATAAAGGCGGCGAAGTAGACGCTTGCTTTTCTTCTTGAACTGCGGCATAATATTTCTGACATATGTCAGAAATAAAAAGAGGTGACGGCATGGCAAGACCCAGCAAATGCAGAAGAATATGCATGGAGCCGGCATACGACAGCTTTGCCCCGGACGGGATCCCTTCCGGAGAGGAGGTCGTTCTGTCGCTCGATGAGTACGAGGCGATCCGTCTGATAGACCTGGAGAAGAAGACACATGTGGAGTGCGCGGCACAGATGAACGTTGCCCGTTCCACTGTGTCCGACATCTATGAGACGGCAAGAGAAAAAATCGCGGACAGCATCGTCAACGGGAAAGTCCTGCTTATCGCCGGAGGGAACTACGTGCTGTGCGACGGCGGTCCTGCTGGCGCCTGCGGCAGAAAGTGCTGCAGAGTCGCCGGAGCAGGTGGCGCCGGTATGCAGCAGATAAGAGGAAAGGCGGATGATCAGATGAGGATCGCAGTTACATACGACAACGGAGAGATTTTCCAGCACTTTGGCCACACAGAGCAGTTCAAGCTCTACGATGTGGAGGATGGCAGAGTCGTCGACAGCCAGGTCGTCGATACGAACGGTCAGGGCCATGGAGCTCTTGGCGGATTTCTTGCACAGGCAGGTGCAGACGTGCTGATCTGCGGCGGGATCGGCGGAGGAGCTCAGGCAGCGATGGCTGAAGCAGGGATAAAGCTTTTTGGAGGCGCATCGGGAAGTGCCGACGAGGCAGTTCAGGCGTATCTGGCAGGAGACCTGAACTATGACCCTGAGGTCCGCTGCAGCCACCACGGACACGACCACGGTCATGGCGACGGACACGGATGCGGCCACCATGGCGGGCAGCATGAAAACGGAAATGGGTGTGGTCACCACGACGGACAGCATCACTGTCACGAAGACAAGCACGGGTGCTCGGGAAAGTAAATACAGGAGGGATAAGTACAAAAAGTGTAGAATTCTACACTTTTTGTTATTTGGGAGATGGCAATTTGCCGTCTCCCTCGTTTTTTTCTCTGATTCGTCTAAATCATGTGTGGATGATCAGGTTTCATTACTTCCTTTTGTGTTTTTCGCTATCAATGTTATTAATATCTTTATGCTGTCTATCGTGTCCTGATAGGTTATTTCAGATGCGTAAGAAAATTTTATGCGATAAGATTCCCAATGGTTCCGGAGTCGCTCATCAGACTCAATGCTTGACAGTATTTCGCCGTATTGTTCTAGTAAATATTCTGTCCTGCGTTTCCTGCAAGTTTGAAGAAATGCATTATGAAAAATTTGAGCATCGATATCTGCTTCATAAGTAGAATGCAACATCCAGAGATCGTAATAATCACGCATTCTGGTGTTTAATACACCCCTTGCAAGCACGGTCTGCAACTTTTCTGCAAGGATCGTTTCCAGATTATATGACCATAAACTAATAGAACGTTTTTCGAGAAGCAAATCATAATGGAATTCGGTTTCTCTTGGCGTAACCTGATCTCCGGTGGAAATATCGATCTTTATCGGAGTCACAAGCTTTCCAAGATACGAATTGAGCGAAATACGGATTCCAGGATATTCCATATCATCCATGATAGTGGAAATTCCTATTACCTCAAATGTGACGTCATCACCGACATCGATGGACATTATTTCATTCGCAACATTTAATGCATCTTCAGCGGACAAATTCAGGTTTTTAATAGTTGCATCGATATCCATCGTAGATCTGTGCGCAACTCCGACCATTGCGGTCACAAGAATTCCGCCTTTTATAATGAAGTTATCTCGGTACCTGGAATTTGCTAAACGTTCAAGGAATCTCTCCATCATATATATTCTCATGAGCGTACGTGCATCAGCATTACTCTTCGCAGCAATGTTTTTTATTCGCCCTTTTACTTGTTCTGGTGTTAATGACATTTAAAGCAGCACCTCCATATAGTTCTGGATGACTTTATTCACTTTGAACAACCTGGCATATTTCATCAACTTGTTAAAGTTCCTGTCTTTCCTGGAAACGTACGATTTAAGTACGGAGCTGAAGTCCTGTACTTCGATCGAATTACGACTTCTGACAAGGTCGCAGACCGTCCTCTCCAGGTCATACATTGGAATCTCATTTCCACAGTTATCCAGTACCATTATTTTGCCGACATTTAGCAGCTCTTTCTTTACGAAGTAGACCTTGCATCCGGCAGATTTAATTCTATGGGCATTGTATCCGGAGTATATCGTTAGTGTGTGGGTCAGAGGTTCCCGGTCTGTCAGGCCGTGAAAGTAAAAGGCTTCATCGTGTGAAAAAACAGCCTGTGGGCATCTTTCATGAAGCACCAGCAGTTCATCTACCCATTCATTTTTTGCAGCGTACATTCCATGGCCGACCTTTTCATATTGGTTCTCCTCCAGGAATTTATAGAATTTATACTTGGATATTCCGGCTTTTTTTGCATCTTCCGTTGTGAGTAAGCTGGCATCTCGCAAAACTATCTTCGCATTGTCCATGGGTTCACCGCCTTTCGTGCTTATATAATATATAAAATTAGCACAAACGTCAATTCAATATTTGATCATTGTGCTTATCTTGTGCGCTATGTTAGCACGAATTTCCTCCGCACATTATGTTAGCGAAAATGTCTTTCTCTGGGGATCTCTCGTAATGCGCCACGGATCGTCCTCTCCGCCGACCTCCATCACCGCTGCCCTCACAATAACTGCCGATTATAATAAATTCAGCTTTCAGCATTTTACCCCGGATGATTTCTGCTCTATAGTATGAACTGTCAAAGGGAGCGCGAGGCGTGGCCGGCCGTTGGCTACACCGCCGGTAACTTCAGGGCTGGGAACGACGCGGAGTTCCTGAAAAAAGTCGTTTCGGCCTGCGTTCCGTTCATCGGGTTCCAGAGAAGTCTGAACGCGATCGCCATCATAGGCGAGTGCAGCGATAAAATTGAATAATAGGAGCGCTGTGTAAAGCCGCCGTGACTCCATAAATATTTTTTATAAAAATTTCGCATAATTTGCTTGCAATTTTTGCATTTCGCTTAAAAAAACGAAACGGTTATCCTAAGTATAACTTAAGTCGCATAAACAACGGCTTGCGTAAGATGCTTTTTTCGTAAACAGAAAGGGAATTGGATTTATGTTAGGGATTATCGGAATCGTCGTCGGGATCGCCCTGCTGATCTACGGCGCCTACAAGGGAGTTTCCACCATCATACTTGCTCCTTTGTGCGGGCTGCTCATCGCGCTCTTCAACGGGATGGAGCTGCTCAAGACCTTCACCGGCGTAATGGTGCCGGCGGTGTGCAACTATGTTACCGCCATGCTGGGACCGGTGCTCTGCGGATGCGTGATCGCCGCCATCTACAACAAGAGCGGCGCCGCACTCTCCATCGCGAATGCGCTGTACGACCTTTTCACGATCGGAGCGAGGAAGAGAGCCGCCGAGGGTGAGACCGTCACGATGCACCCGATCGCCGCGATCATCACCATCTACGTCATCGGAACAGTGCTGGCCTACAGCGGCATGAACCCTGTAGTCCTCATGTTCATTCTTTTCCCGATCGCCATGGACCTGTTCGAGAAATCCCTCATCCCTAGAGAGATGGGCCCTGGAGTAGTTCTTGGAGCCCTGGCCACGGCCGCATGCAGCATGCCTGGAACCACTTCTGACCAGAACGTCATCGCCGTCCAGATGCTGGGAACATCTCCAATGGCAGCCGCCATCCCTGGATTCCTCGGAGGCGCGCTGGTGCTGGCCATGAACATCATCATCATGAACGTGATCTCCAAGAAGGAGATCGCCAAGGGCCACGTTTACACAGCGCCTAAGGAGCTGGCAGGACGTCCTACAGACGTCAAGACGCCTAACTGGTTCATCTCGCTCATCCCTATCGCGGCCACGCTGATCACGTTCAACGGCTTCGGATGGAACATCCTTGTCGCAATGGCGCTGAACATCGTCCTGGCACTGGTGTTCTTTTATAAGTACTACGGCGGTCTCGCCGGCCTGAAGGAGCTCCTCGGACCTGTCGGTGACCAGACCACGAGCCTCGTGCTCCAGGTAGGACTGCTGGGAGCCATCGGAGGAATCGTTGCCGCATCCCCGGCCTTCCCAGTGCTCACAAAGGCGCTGCTGTCGATGAAGGGACCTGCCCTGTTCAAGGTCGTTCTCGCCGTTGCAATCATCACAGGTGCATCCGGATCCGGCCCTGCGGGACTGTCTGCAACACTGCCATATCTGTCAAAGACATTCACCAGCATGGGCGTGAGCCTGAACGCTCTCCACAGAGTTTCGGTATTCTCGTCACAGACGCTGGACACTCTGCCGACCAACCCAGGATATATCATTTCCACGGGCATCGCAGAGGTGGACATCAAGGATTCTTACAGATACGTGTTCATCACAACGGTGCTGAACACCACCATCACAGCCCTGTTCGTAGCGCTGCTGCTCACGATCTTCCCAGGCTGGGCATAAGATACAAGTTATATGGAAAAAACCAGAGCCGCGGCTTCTGGGGCATATCGCCCCCGGGCCGCGGCTTTGTCGTGCCGGCGAGTCGGAGAATGGCGGGTGTTCGCATGACCCCGCTCTCACGTATGCTTTCAACTCTCCCGCAGGCTGCCGCCGTTCCGCCTGTATTTTTCCCGGCGTCCATGTTTCCGCAATGCGAAAATCTGATACAATAGCCATAGTGTTGACAAAGACAAGGCGGAGGGGCAGATGAATATAAGACAGGTAAAAGGATTTTGCAAGCTGGTGGAGACCATGAACTTTTCACGGGCCGCCGAGCAGATGTACATGTCCCAGCCTGCCTTCAGCAGGATGATCGAGAGTCTGGAGACGGAGCTGGAGACCAAACTCATCGAGAGGGGAAAGCCGGGGCCGCGGCTGACTGAGGCGGGCGAGACCCTGCTGCCGAACATGAGGCGGATCCTGGACGAGTACAACGAGATCACGGAAAAAGTCCACAGCATGAGCATGAAGAAGGGCGCCCTGACCGTGGGGATCCTTGAGGAGGGACTGCAGGGGAGGAGGGCGGAGCTCCTCAGAGGGTTTTCCCAGGAAAATCCGGACATAGACATAAACTTCGTGGAGGTCAGCGAGAGCAGCGCCTTCGACGCGGTCCTCGAGAGAAAGGTAGACTGCGCTCTGGTCACACACTTCCCGGAGTCACTGCGGGACAGGCTGGAGGGGGACATCATGGGCCGGGTGCCGAAGTGCGCCGTCATCAACAGGTCGAATCCCCTTTCCGGCAGGGACGTTATATCGGTGGCCGACCTCAAGGACGAGTCCTTCGTGGTGATCGACGAGAACAAATCCAGATACGGATATTACGATACCATCGGCCTCTGCATGAAGAGCGGCTTCAAGCCCCGGATCGTCAATAAGGCTTCTTCCCTCAGCACCGCCCTCTCCGAGGTGGAGATGAACGCCGGCGTCATGATACTTTCTCAGGACCTCAAGCTGGCACAGGCGGCCAATGTGGCCTTCATCCCTCTGAAGGACGAGGACCTGTGCAATCTGTGGTGCGTCCACGTTGGGGAGAGCGACAGCCAGAACATGAAAAAGTTCAGCGAGTTCATCCGGGAAAAGGTCCCTCAGGAGTAGCGGCCGGGAGCATGGCGGGAGAGAGACGTTCGGCTAAGAGTCACAAAAAAATCATGTGTAATATATCCATATAACAAAATGTGACCGGATATGACTGTATACAGCCCATCTGATATTGTCAAAAAAAACAAGCGTATCATTAAACGTAGAAGCAAATACAAACTTTTGCGTTTTTTTATGCAGAAAAACTGTAAGTCAAAGTTAAACGATTTCGTTTATGACTATAAACGGAACTCAAGACGCGAGACCACAGACCGCCAGGACCCTTTTCCGGCTCATGGACGACACCCAGAAAAAGGTCGAAGGAAACAACTTCGCTATCAGGAAGAACGTCCTGAAATACGACGACGTGCTGAACAGACAGAGACGGATCATCTACGACCAGCGGGACCTCATCCTGTCCGGCGGAGGGATAGACGACATAATGGAGGACATGATCGGCAGGGTCGCGGAGTCCATCGTCGCCTCGGTGACGTGCGCCTCGAGGTTCCCGGAGGAATGGGATTTTCAGCGGCTGGCGGAGGAGATCGAGACTGAGTTCGCGGACATCAGCATCGTTCAGCCGGAGAGCCTGGAGGAGCGTAAGCGCTTCGAAGAGAACTCGCTGATCCGGCAGATCACCGATATACTGATAAAAAATCACAGGAAGCGCAGGGACCTCGGAGGCGAAGTGTTCGATCTGACCGAGCGGTCTATTCTGCTGCAGGTGGTGGACAGGCTGTGGGCAGACCACCTGGACGCCATGGAACAGATGAGGAAGGGCATCGGGCTGATGTCACTGGGTCAGAAGGATCCGGCTGTCGAGTACGCAAAGCAGGGCTCGGCCATGTTCGAGAGGCTCAACAGGCAGATCTGCCGCGATACTGTAAAATACTGCTTCCAGATCAACGTGGGGCTGGCGGGACTTTGATGGCACAGGGCCGGACGCCCAGGTCGCGGCGCGCTGGTGCGTAGTCGGTATTGTCGCTGAAGACGCGCGCTGGTACACGGTCGACCTGTCGCTGAAGATGTTCGCGCTGGTACACGGTCGGCCTGGTCATACAAAAAATCTATGGCCAGACACTGCTGCGAAAACGTCTCGAAATATTACATTATTCTTTTGCTGGAAAACCATAAAATCACGGCTCAAAAAGGCTCAAAATCTGGCGGTTCCATTTCTCCTCTGGCGATGATATAAAGAACTCAGGGCTTTTCTCGGATCGCTCTGGAAAATACATTCCCGTTTCTGATTTTCAGCTTGCGAAGGACCTCGCAGAAAAAGAATATAACAAGTGTGTGTTGGAACTGGCCAAGGCGGAATTGAAGTTGCTGAAGAAGGCAGGAAAATCGAACTACGAGAATATCCTCGTGACGGCCTATGGAATGGTACCCGGGAGAATACGGGAGTTGCTTGATCTCGAGCTGGAATCAGATCAGGAATATGGACGCCAGTGGGCTTCGCAGCCTTACAAAAAGAGAAAATTCCGCGAGGGGGAGAAGGTGTATATCTCGCGCAGAGGCGAGAAAATGCTCTCGAAGTCTGAGTGTCTGATCTCCGGGATCTTCGATGATCTGGGGCTTTTTTACCTCTATGAAAGACCTCTGCTGCTGGAGGGTCACGAGCCCGACGACCCTGTCTTCCCGGACTTTACGATCCTGGATGTTGTGAACAGGAAGGAAATCTTCTGGGAGCATTTTGGCATGATGGATAATCAGCACTACGTGCAAAAAAACATGAAGAAGATCATGGAGTATCAGCGCAACGGGATCAAGGTTGGAGAAAACCTCATAGTCACCTTTGAATCATTGGAAGACCCGATCGACCTCGAATTAGTGGAAATGCTGGCTGGAAAAATCGCTTCAGGGCTCTGGTCGGCAGGTGGCGGCTTTGCGTAGGTGCATCTGCGATATAGTTCATGCAGCGATGATACAGCAGCTTGCAATGCCGGTATAAAGCCGATTCAGCTCTGGTGCAACGCTGATACAACGCCGATACAGAGGAATTTGAGGCAGTTGAGCTGACCCCAAAAAGTTAGACCAAGAATCTAGCGATTGGAGGTCGATCTTTATGTCTAAGTACGATTTTGAATTTAAGAAGAAGGTCATCAATTCTTATTTAAACGGTGAAGGAGGATTCCGGGTCCTCGCAAATAGATACGGGCTTGGTTGCGCATGTGTAAGAAATTGGGTCCACGCATATGAAAGGTTTGGTGATGCGGGACTCAAGCGTCAAACGAAGCCAGAAGTTTACACTTTCGAAAAAAAGCTTTCTGTTGTAGAGTTGTATTTGTCAAGTAACATGTCGTATAGAAAACTGGCTTTACAGGAAGGTATCAGAAACCCAAGCGTGATCACAAGCTGGGTACAGCGTTATCGTGCGGCTGGTCCGGATGCTTTAAAGCCTTACAGGAAAGGTCAAAGAGAAGTATTGGCAAAACAATTAAAAGAACAGAAATTGCAGTCAGCAGAGACAGATATTACTGAAACAGCTGCTGAGTACATAAAAGAACTGGAAAAAGAAAACGAGCATTTAAGGCTGGAGAATGCTTTTTTAAAAGCCGTGAGGAGACTGCGCTTGGAGGACGAAAAGGAAATGAGAGAACGGCGTTCGTCATCCACAGCCTCCGAGGAGAATTCAAACTAAAAGACCTTCTCTCATATGCACATATGCCAAAAGCTACCTACATGTATTGGCAGAAACGCTTTGGCAAGGCGGACCCCGATAAGGAGTTAGTGGAAAAGATCATCGAGATCAAGAAAGAGAATAAGAATTATGGATACCGGCGAATGACAGCCGAGCTGAGGAATCAGGGATACAGAGTCAACAAGAAGAGAGTGCAGCGGGTCATGCAGAAATACGGTCTGCAGGTGACTTCGTTCGGCCGCAAGAACCGGAAATACAACTCCTGCAAGGGAAAGGTCGGAAAGACTGCAAAGAACAGGATCAACAGAAGATTCGATACAAGCATCGTGCACCAGAAGATAACCACGGACACCTCAGAATTCAAGTATTACGAGAGGAAACCCGGCGGAAGGATCGTAGCACGAAAGCTCTATCTGGATCCATTCATGGATCTGTTTAATGGAGAAATAATAAGCTTTGGAATCGATAGAAAACCCTCGGCAGAAAATGTAATGAAGGCATTTGATGAGGCTGTAAAGATCACTGAAGATTGCAAATTCAGACGGACTTTTCACTCCGATCAAGACTGGGCTTACCAGATGAAAGATTATACAAAGAGACTGAAGGATGAACGAATAATCCAGAGCATGTCACGCAAGGGAAATTGTCACGATAATGCTGTTATGGAGAACTTCTTCGGGCTCCTGAAGCAGGAGATATACTATGGAGTGATCTATTACAGTTACGAATCCTTAAAAACTGCTATTGAGAACTATATTGAATACTACAATAATCGACGAATCAAAGAGAAGCTTGGCTGGACGAGTCCGGTACAATACCGACTCAGTCATCAGGCCGCATAAATAAGTTGAGTAGCAGCAATCAAATCTGCTACGCTCTCAGGTCTAACTTTTTGGGGTCACAACAAAAGTGCAAATCCCTCTGTATCGCCACGCCAGCCCATCTGTCAGCTCGCAAAGCCGATACAGAGGGATTTTAGGTAGTGTGCAAATTCCGCTGTAAAATCGATCAAAAATACAGCGGAATAGAGAGAAAGTGCGGATCCCTCTGTATCGGCGGATAACTCGGTTCGATTGGCCCTGAATCGCATTATGCGTTATTATATTCAATGTCATGTGATCCGCTGCACGCAGCCCGCGCAGTAACCGCAGCGTGCAGCGCACGCAGCCCGCGCAATAACCGCATCGTGCAGCCACACAGCGACCACAGCGCGTGCAGCCACACAGCGACCTCAGCGCATGCAGCCACACAGCGACCGCAGCGCGAGCGGCCCACACAGCGACCTCAGCGCACGCAGCCACACGGCGACCGCAGCGCGAGCGGCCCGCACAGCAGCCGCTGCGAGTGGATCACATAGCATCACATCACATAACATAATGAAAAATCTATATGAGAAGGAAATGGGGCAGGATCATGAAACTGTATCAGCTGGAGTATTTTTGTGCGGTGTGCGAGGCCGGCAGCATAACAAATGCGGCGGAGCGCATGTTCGTGACCCAGCCGGCGGTCAGCGCGGCGGTGCACGCTCTTGAGAACGAATATTCTGTCCAGCTTCTGATCAAGGACGGGAAGAACGCCCGCCCGACCGCTGAGGGCCGGAAATTCTACCAGTATGCACGGCAGATGCTGAAGTACGCAGACCAGTTCGACACCAACATACACACCATGGTCTCCGGCCGCGGGATACTACGCATAGGCGTCGCACGCTTTTCCGGCGTCTCGGCCTTCGCTGACTACTACTCAGAGAACCGGCAGAAATACAGCGCCGTCAGCATCAGGATCGCGGAGGCCATTCCCCATGTCCTCCTGGAGAAGCTGCGCCGGGAGGAGCTTGACCTCATCATCCTGCCCGACCACGGGATCGACAAGATGGAGGACCTGGACGCCCGCACGCTCCGGTACACCGACATGGTCTACTGCGTCTCCACATCAGATCCGCTGGCCCGGAAGACATCCGTCACAGTGGAGGAGATCGCGGACCGGAAGATGGTCTCCTTCGAGGACAGCTATAAGGACGATTACCTGAAAAAGCTTTTCGCCGCCGCGGGGGTCGACGATGAGCCGATGATCGTGAGCCGGTTTGAGCAGGTTAGCACCATGCTGGAGATGATCGAGGCCGGACTCGGCACCGGATTCATCCCGCGGGAGGGCCTGCGCTACTACACCGGGATAGCGGCGCTCCACATAGAGGGAGACACTCCGGTGCCTGTCAAGCTGGTCCAGAAGAACGCCGCCGGCGCCAGAAAAGAGGTGGCGGAGTTCGTGGAGGACATCACGAGGTTTTTTGTGGAAAAAGCGATGTCTCATTAGCATTACATTGCGGCAGCGCGGATGCTGTGACGACGCCCTACGGCGAACACCATGTGCCTTGTGCGGTTTTACAAAAACGATGCGAAGAATAGCGATAAATTTGTGAAAAACCACTGTACTTTTTGCCAGAACTGTGATATCCTTCGCACATAGTTGATTTCGAAAGGAAAATACCATGATAAAGGGCTTCAGAAACGCAGCTGAATACTATTACTACTATCTTTTCTGCGACAACAGAAGAGATGGTTTTGCTGCACCCTGGATCAGGGCATGATGACTGGAGCTTAATGATAGACTGAAGAGGATCGGACGGGCTTCGCAGCGGACGCTGTGAGGCTCTTTTTTTATGGTTCGCAGGTAAGGAGGCGGCAGACGATGTCGCACCTGCAGGCAACTGTGCGTGGCGGAATGAAAGGGAGGAATTTGAAAATGGTCATAGGTATCGTGGGACTCGGACTTATAGGTGGTTCTCTGGCTAAGGCGTTCAGTGCGGCGGGCGCACGGGTGATGGGATACGATGCACAGCCGTCGACCCTGCAGGTGGCCGTGGACATGGGTATATGTCACCAGATCCTGAGCATGGAAAACGCCGGCCGGTGCGACTTCATTTTCCTCGCTGTCCCGGTAGGTGCGGCGGAGAGCTGGCTCACGGAAAAGGCCTTCAAGCTGGGATCGCCTGGCGCCTGTGCAAAAAAACCTGTGATCATGAACTGCTGCGGCGTGAAGCGACGGATATGCCAGGTGGGTTTTTCACTTGAGAAGACTAGCGGCATCAGATTCGTCAGCATCCACCCCATGGCTGGCCGGGCGGACTGGGGCCTGAAGTTCAGCGACGAAGATCTCTTCCGGGGGGCTATGTGCGCGGTGATACCCGGCGAAGAGAACAGGCGCGACATCGCGCTCATGTCCGGCGTGGAGAATGTGCTCGCAATGGCCGGCTTCTCCAGACTGCGGGTCATGACACCTGAAGAGCACGACAGCGTCATCGCCCTCACGTCTCAGCTGTCCCACCTGGTGTCCAGCTCCTTCGTGAAGTGCGACGAGGGGATAAGAGAGCAGGCGCAGGTGGCCGGCGGCAGCTTCCGGGACATGACGCGTGTGGCTTTCCTGAACGAAAACGTGTGGGCGGACCTTTTCCTGGAGAACCGTGACAATCTCCTGGACCGCCTCGACCTGCTCACGGTAGAGCTGCAGAAATACAGAAGAGCCCTGGAGGACAACAACAGGGACACGCTCACGGATCTCCTGGCCCGGGGCCGCGAGGAAAAGGAGAGGCTGACGGTCGCCGCGATGTGACCGCGAGGGACGGAGCAGAAAAGGTTGACAGAAGTGGTATAACTACGGTCTGAGACTGCTGTTTTATGTCAGCCCGGGAGGTAGAGATGATAGAGTGTCTGATCGTAGGACTTGGTGGAGCGATAGGGGCCGTGGGACGATATCTCATAGGCCTTTTTCCTTTGGATCCGGGGAGCGGGTTCCCGGTGAAGACCCTGCTCATCAACGTGGCAGGAGCCTTTGTTATCGGCATCATCGGTGCCCTTGCCGCAAAGGACGCCATGAGCCCGAGGATGGTGATGTTCATAAAAGTGGGAATATGCGGAGGTTTCACCACCTTTTCATCCTTTGCCCTTGAAACTCACCAGTTGATAGGAAAAGGCCAGAGCTTTACGGCGCTCATGTACATGGCACTCAGCATTTTCCTGGGATTGGCGGCGGTTTGGACCGCCGACCGGATGATCGGCTGAGATCGCCCGCTGACTGCAACAGCCGCAACCAGCAGCGACCGGCCGCAGGACGTGTTTTTTACAGAAGACAACGAACGGGTGTTTTCCGTGTCAAGAGTTGGTGAAGTGGTGGAAATGCGACCAGAAGAGTGTTATTTTACAATTAAGCATTTATCACAGGCTTAAGAAAGCCGGTCACAAAATGGAGGGACTGTTTTGAACGAAGTTAAGACGCCAAAGAGACCTCTTATCAACTTCTGGATCATCGCGCTGATGGTCCTCCTGTGCATCAACTTCATGCTCGTGCCGTACATGCAGAAGGCACAGATCAAGGAGGAGAACTACAGCGCATTCCTGAACCAGGTGGAGAAAGAGAATGTAGATAAAGTCCAGGTGGACGATGACAAGATAACCTATACGCTGAAAGGGAGCGACCAGGTATACGAGACCGCCAAGATGGATGACCCCGATCTGGTGAGCCGTCTCGACAAGGCCGGTGTTACATTCACCGGTAAGATCGACCAGACCATGTCGCCTGTGCTCAGCTTCATCCTGACATGGATCCTGCCGATACTGATATTCATCTGGCTGGGTCAGTACATGCAGAAGCAGATGATGAACAAGGCCGGCGGCGGCCCGGGTTCAATGATGTTCGGAATGGGCAAGTCCAACGCCAAGGTCTACGTCCAGTCCACCGACGGCATCAAATTCGATGACGTTGCCGGAGAGGACGAGGCTAAGGAAAACCTGCAGGAGATCGTGGACTATCTCCACGACCCTGGAAAATACAGGTCCATCGGAGCATCAATGCCTAAGGGCGTGCTCCTCGTGGGCCCTCCGGGAACAGGAAAGACCATGCTGGCAAAGGCCGTAGCCGGAGAGTCCAACGTGCCTTTCTTCTCCATCTCGGGCTCCGAGTTCGTGGAGATGTTCGTGGGAATGGGAGCCTCCAAGGTGAGAGACCTGTTCAGCCAGGCCAAGGAGAAGGCCCCGTGCATCGTCTTCATCGACGAGATAGATACCATAGGAAAAAAGAGGGACGGGCAGATCGGAGGCAACGACGAGCGTGAGCAGACCCTGAACCAGCTCCTCACGGAGATGGACGGTTTCGAGGGCAACAACGGCGTCATCATCCTGGCGGCCACCAACCGTCCTGACTCACTGGATCCGGCGCTCACACGCCCGGGTCGTTTCGACCGCCGCGTGCCTGTAGAGCTTCCGGACCTGCAGGGCCGTGAAGCCATTTTGAAGGTGCACGCCAGAAAAGTCCGCATGGCTGACAACATCGACTACAACAAGATCGCCCGCATGGCCTCCGGTGCCTCCGGAGCCGAGCTGGCGAACATGGTGAACGAGGCGGCGCTCAGGGCCGTGAGAGACCACAGGTCCTTTGCCACTCAGGAAGACCTGGAGGAGAGCATCGAAGTGGTAATCGCCGGATACCAGAAGAAGAACGCCATCCTCACGGATCAGGAGAAGTGGACCGTCTCCTATCACGAGATCGGCCACGCCATGGTGGCGGCCTGCCAGACCAATTCCGCTCCGGTCCAGAAGATCACCATCATTCCGAGGACATCTGGAGCCCTGGGTTACACCATGCAGGTGGACGAGGGCAATCACTACCTGATGACCAAGAAGGAAATGGAAAACCGCATAGCCACGTTCTGCGGCGGAAGAGCCGCGGAGGAAGTGGTGTTCGGAGACGTGACCACTGGAGCCTCAAACGACATCGAACAGGCCACCAGAATGGCCAGGGCCATGATAACCCGCTATGGAATGAGCACCGACTTCGACATGGTCGCCCTGGAGACGGTGAACAACCAGTACCTCGGCGGAGACACATCCCTTGCCTGCTCCAGTGACACGCAGAAGGAGATCGACAGACAGGTCGTCGAGCTCGTAAGGAGACAGCACAAGAAGGCCGGGGAGATCCTGGTGGAGCACAGAGAGAAGCTGGACGAGCTGGCCAGGTACCTCTACCAGAAGGAGACCATCACCGGAGAGGAATTCATGAAGATCCTGAACGCCTAGGGAGACCCGGGAAAAAGAAACGGTCGCCGTGTGCTGCTGCGGCCGTCACATGAAAAACTGAACAGAAACCGAAAGGAAAGCCGGTCATGAACCACACTTCAGCACGCTGGAAAGGTCAGCTCCGTCAGACTCTGGTGCTGAGCCTGATCACCATCTGCGCAGCCCAGATCAATCTCCATGTATTCACGGAGACCTTTACCATATCGCTGGGCTCGGTGTGCATACCGGCTTTTCTTTATTTGCTGGACGATGTTGCGGTGATCCCACTTTCGGTGATCTCCGGATTCGGTGTGTTCGGAAGCCGTGTGCTCATCCACGCCCTCAGGACCGGCAGCACCGCGGGAGCGGTGTCGGATTACCTGCCTGAGGTCATTTTCTACGTGGCACTGGGGACGCTCCTCTATCTCTTCGATCGGATCGGGGGCCACAGGAAAAAACTTTTTCCATATATCGCAGGCGTCGTCTGCATCGACTACCTGTCGAACGTGCTGGAACTCTTCGCCCGTCTCCAGGGGTCGCCATACAGCTGGGATCCACAGATCCTGCTGGTGATAGTGGCCTGCATACGCGGGCTGATACTTGCTCTGGTGCTGGAGTCTCTGGACCGGTACCGGGTAATGCTCCTCACAAGAAACCACGCCAGGCGTTATCAGCGGCTGGTAATGCTGATCGCTCAGCTCAAGGGTGAGATGCTGTGGATGGACAAGAGCGCCTCCACGATAGAAGAGACCATGAATACTTCATATGATCTTTACGGCAGGCTTCAGGGAGACAAGACGCCGGAAGGGCAAGAGCTGGCGAGACAAGCCCTTAGCGTGGCGAAGGACGTCCACGAGATCAAGAAGGAGTACCTGCTGATAAAGCAGGGGATATCCAAGGCCATACAGAACGAGACCGGGTCGGAGGGAATGACCATGGGGGAGATATTTGCGATCCTGTCACGGTCCGTCAAAGACGAGTTTCCCCAGGCGGCCGCTCCGCCGCAGGTCTCGTTTGAGGGGGAGGACAGGCTTTACACCAGGGATCCGTATCTCTTCCTGTCTATATTCCACAATTTGATCGCCAACGCCGTGGAGGCCTGCGGCGACAAAGGCTGCACCGTACGCATCACCGGGACTGAGGAACATGAGAACTATATTTTTTCCGTGCAGGACAACGGGCCGGGAGTACCTCCTAAGTACAGGGACAGCATCTTCATACCCCGGTTTTCCACCAAGATAGACCCGAATACGGGGGCAGTGAGCCGAGGCCTCGGACTTTGTATCGTCAGGGACATGGTCGAGCAGGACCTGGGCGGGACGATACGCCTCGCCGACTCGGACGGCGGCGCGTGCTTCGTCATCTCCATACCGAAAGACAGACTGGAGGCGGTAACATGATCAGAATTTTCCTCGTCGACGATGACCCTTCGGTCACGGGCATCCTTCAGATCATCATCGAGGAGCAGGGGCTCGGCGCGGTGTGCGGGGCGTCCAACAACGCCGTGGACGCCCTGGAGGACCTGCCGTACCTGAAGCCGGACATCGTGGTGGTGGATCTCCTGATGCCCGACATGGACGGGGTGACATTCGTGGAAAAAGCGAAAAAGCAACTGCCGGGAGTTGCTTTCATCATGCTGTCACAGGTGTCTTCGAAGGACATGGTGGCGAAGGCCTACGAAGCCGGCGTGGAGTTCTTCATCCAGAAGCCGGTGAACGCCATCGAGGTCAGGCAGGTCATCGAGAACGTGTCCCGGAAGCAGAGCCTGGAGAGGACCGTGGACAAGGTGCGGGATATCTTTGCGGTCTCCGGTCTGGACGCCGGTGTTGACGGGGATCCAGCGGAGGGCAGCAGCAAGGCCGGAAAAGTTGGAAAAACGCCGGAGCGCCTGCGCCGAATCCTCCAGGACATCGGCCTTTCCGGAGAGCTGGGCAGCGAGGACATCATCACCGTGGTCAGCTACTTCTGCGATCACGAGGACAAGATTTCAGGCATGACCCTCAGGGACATCTGCAGCTTGTTCTCAGATTCTCCAAAGTCCATGGAGCAGCGCATTCGCCGCGCAGCGGCCGCGGGCCTGGCCAACATGGCAAACCTGGGCCTGGACGACTACGGAAACGAGATCTTCAACGAGTACGCCAGCCGGCTCTTCAACTTCCAGCAGGTCAGGAAGGAGATGGACTTCATCCAGGGTAAGTCCACACAGCACGGCAACGTCCGCATCAAGAAGTTCATCGTGGCACTGGTGGACGCGTGCACGGAGTGATAGGTGCACGGAGTGACAGGCACATAAAAGAGGACACCGCATTTTTCCCTTTGATGCGGCGTCCTCTCTTTTATTTTGCGCCATCTGGCGGCTTGCGTCATCGGATGGTCTGCGCCATCTGTCTTACGCTATTTAATTTCTGCAAAAGGCATTTCCACCTGCACCAGTGCTCTTTTTCTGTGGCCCTGGTATTCCCTCAATGCCATGAAACCGAACAGTATCAGCCCCATATAGCCGCTGAGAGGATAGATGATATTCACGAGAGTCTTGAAATTCGTCATTCCGAGGAACAGTCCGACCGCGGAGACCACGAGTGCGATGAGCACGAATTTCTTTGTGCCCTCTTCTGCGAAAGTCCTCACCACGCTCCAGAGCATAGGCACCGTGGTGGTGTAGATGCCGCAGCAGATGATGATCGAGAAGATCACACCGAAGATCGGGCTTAGCCTGTCAGCCAGCACGAGGGTAGGGACCTCAGCGCTGTAGATGTCATGTATGTTTGCCATAAGTCCGAGATCCAGTGCCAGCACGCCGGCCCCGAAGAGGATCCCTCCGAGCGTACCGCCGAGGGCAGCTTCCTTTGCGCTGTTGGCGCTCTTTCCGATGCTGCAGGAGAGCATGATCACTATGATGGCGTTATACGCAGGATAGAGGATCGAAGACCACAGCCAGCCTCCCTGGGTCTTGGTGATGTCCAGAGCCGGGATGATGTCAGCGGCCGCCGCGAGGCCCGTGGTGCTGCTGAGGAAGCTGTAGATGCCGATGCCCACAGAAAAAATTATTATGACATTTCCGAGGCTTCCGAGGATGTCCGTCAGCTTCGTGATGCCGAGGATCACGGTGAAAAAGGCGACTGCCGCCATGGCGATCCTGCCGATCGCAGGGTCAAGACCGAAATACTGTGCCAGCGTGGCTCCCGCCCCGGCGATCATGATCACGTAGATCCCGAAGATGAAGATCTGGAAGATGATCTCGCACGCCTTTCCGAGCCGGTCGCCGAAGTAGAAGCTGATGATCTTTCCCGGATCGCCGAGCTGGTGCTCGTATCCGTGCTTCATGAACATGGCGCCCACCCAGGAGAAGATGATGGTCGTCACCACTGTCCCCGCGATGCTCCAGATCCCCTGGCCGGAAAAGAACTGCATGACTTCCTGCCCTGTGGCGAACCCGGATCCGATGGCGCAGGCAATGTAGGCGCCTGCAAACTTGATAACATTTCCAATACTTACATTGTCCTTCATTTCATTCACACTCCAATTCACTTTCAGCGGCCGGAAGACCTCTGTTGTTCTTTTTTATGTGCACAATATAAACGCCGGGTTTCAAAAGGTTTCAGAAGGTGACAAAAAATATTTTAAAAAAATGTTTTTGCTGCTAAAATCGATTGTTGCCCTTTACCAAAAATTTGACGAGTGGCTTGTGTACAATATACCGTAGCCGTCGCTCGTCGAAGAGGGGCGGTACTGCGCGGAGTCCAGGTCCCTGCAGGCCGTAGGTGAAAAGCCGAGGCTGATCCACGAGGCGGTGGAGTCGGCGCAGAATTGAAATACAGAGAAAACAGATCGGAAATATCGGAATTGAAAAGGAGGTGCCGCGATGACACCTCCTTTTCTTTAGCCTTGGTTTTTAATGGTGGTTAGCTTGGTCAGTTAAGCAGCCTTGCTCATGTGAGCGTGCGAAGATCCGGAAATGTTCTCCCGGTGAGTATCCTCGACCTCTGCGTCATATCCTTTGCCCACAGTAGCTACGAACACTGCTCCGAAAACGAGGGAAGCGATCATGAATCCCGTAAACAGTGCCGGAGTGCTATCAAACACGCAGGCGATAACAGCTGATGCAATACCCAGTACAAACGATGCAATAGATGTTCTGAAACTTCTCATGACATATTCCTCCTTTTCTTAAATTGCCTCTTAAGGAAATTATCTGTATGTGTGAGTTATGGGGTCCGGGATCTCTCCCGTCGCCCTTGAGGCCTCTTTCCTTGTTGCAACTATAATATAGCAGGGTACAATCAATTTGTTAAACTAATTGATTTGATTGAAGCAATCAGTTTTTCTGATCGCTGGAAACGATGCAGATGGAGATACATATATGGAGATAAGAAACGTGAGGACGTTCATGATGGCCGCCGAGCTGCTGAACTTCACGAAGACGGGAGAGGCCCTTGGATATTCTCAGGCTTCGGTGACGGCGCAGATCAGGCAGCTGGAGAACGAGCTGGGGGTACGGCTCTTCGACCGGCTCAAAAACGGGGTGATCCTCACCCACGAGGGCCGGCGATTCATACCCTATGCCACGTCTCTCCTGAACGCGGTCGAGGAGGCGGAGAACTTCGGTGCGGAGGATGTGGAGCCGGAGGGTAACATCGTGATCGTCACCGGAACATCGATATCCGACAATCTATTGCCCGGGATAATCGGAGACGTGTGCCGGGACTGGCCGAAGCTGCGCTTCCAGGTCAGGGTCATGGACGACGCCGAGGCTTACAACGCCGACCTGGACGACGGCACGGCGGACTTCGCGGTATCCATCAAGGCCTCCACGGAGATGATCCGCCATCAGGTCTTTGGAGAATTTTCCTGCAAAACCGTTTTCATCTGCCGCAGTGATGATAAACTGGCGGGGAAGAAAAAAGTCCCCCTGGAGGAGATCGTAAAACAGCCCTTCATAACCACCGACAGAGACGAAAACTACGGCCACGACTTCGAGCGCATCCTCTCTTCCAAGGGACTGTATATCGATCCGATCGCCGAGTTCAGCTCCACTACCGCGGTCATGAACATCATAGCTGAGCGGGGCGGCGTGACGTTCCTGCCGGAGTACGTGGTCCGGACAGGGGTGAACAACGGCACTTTTGCGGTCATCGATGCCGAGGAGGACATCGGCCTGGATCTGCTGATAAGGTTCTACAGGAACAGCGCCCGCTGGGTCTCCCCGGCCATGAGGGCGTTCATCGACCACATAAAGTCCATGGCAGACAACGACGTCCAACTGTAGCCGGGCCGGCCGTACTGGTCGGGAGCGCCGCAGCACTGGACGGGCGAAAAAGTCTTTTTCATGAGCGAACAAGGGCGATACATCGCAGCCTGCGACTGGTCCGTCTCATCTGCACGCGATGGTTAGGCGCTAATGCGCAGCAGTACAGCGCGATAACACGATCTGCGCGATGATACAGCAAGAAAACGATACAGAAAAAAAGGAGAAGAGCATGTCTGATACAGTTGCGAAGGCCGTCGAAAAGATGGTGGCCTTTTACGAGGAAGAAAGCACGATGGTGGTACACGATGTAAACCATTTCATGAAGGTCTGGGGGTTCGCCAGGACCATCGGGACCCTGGAAGGCCTGGATCCTGAGACCCAGGAGACCCTGGAGCTGGCCGCAGTAGCCCACGACATCGCCTGCCCGTTGTGCCGCAGAAAATACGGGGCGGCCGACGGCAGACACCAGGAGCTGGAAGGAGAGGGGCTGACCAGGGAGTTCTACCAGGGTTTCGGCCTGCCGGAGGAGCAGCTTGACAGGATCTGCTATATCGTGGCACATCACCACAGTTTTACTGGGGTCGACGGCCTCGACTACCAGGTAATGCTGGAGGCCGACTTCCTGGTGAACGCCGACGAGTCCGACGTGAGCCGCGAGGGGATTTTGAGCTTTCGCGAAAAGGTCTTTCGGACCGCCACGGGGCTCCGGCTGCTGGATCAGATGTATGGATTGTGACCTGGGTGCGGAGGCCTTCGGCGCGATCGATCCGCCGGAAGGCTGCGGCCGGGGACTAAGACGAGGGAAAGGCAGAATAATATGACAAAAATGAGCACCCTGTGCTACATCCGCCGGGGCGGCGACGTCCTGATGCTGCACAGAATAGTAAAGAAAAACGACATCAACCACGACAAGTGGATCGGGGTCGGCGGCCATTTCGAGCACGCGGAAAGCCCTGAGGACTGCGTGCTGCGGGAGGTCAGGGAGGAGACCGGATACACTCTCACCTCCTTCAGGTTCCGCGGCATCGTGACATTCGTGTACGGAGAGGACACGGTGGAGTACATGCACCTTTTCACCGCGGATGGCTTTACCGGGGATCCGGTCGACTGTGACGAAGGCGTCCTCGAATGGATACCACGGGACCGGATACTGGATCTGGAACTCTGGGAGGGGGACAGGATCTTCCTGAAGCTTCTGGAGAAAGACATGGACTTCTTCTCACTGAAGCTGGTGTACAACACGGACGATGAGCTGGAAAAGGCTGTGCTGAACGGGCGGGAGCTCGATGCTTGATGCTTGAGGCGTGAGGCCTGGGACGTAGGATCAGGAATGGGGAAGCGCCGGTTCTCAGAAAGAGCCTGGGAAAACAGCCGTTCGAGTGTCGTAAAGCTCACGGGGTGCCACATTTATTCACAACAGATATATCTTCGTGCTTGTGACCCGGTGATGAGATTACCATCGATCAGTCGAGATCATACAGACCAGCGCCTTCCAAAAGCCGCCGGCCTCCGCAAACCGCAAAAACGGCCCGCGGCCCCATTTCCGGAACCGCCAGCCGTTTTTCAATTGCCGATATCGAGCACGGGCCGCGCGCCGCATTTCGCAGCGCCCGCGCGCCGCCCTTCGCATCATCTACGCACTGCTTTTTACAGCATTCGCGCGCCACGCGCCTCTTCCTATTTGCTTATCAGTCCTTTCTTGATCAGGAAGTTCCTCGCTACTGTGTCCACTGACTTTCCTTCCACGTCTACCTGATAAGTCATGTTCACCATGTCCTCGTTGCTGATCTGTCCGTTGAGCTCGCGCAGGACTTTTTTCAGCTCAGGGAAGCGCTTGAGCGTGTCGTTCCTAACGAAGAACGTCCCGTAGTAGTCAGGGAAGAAATGCCTGTCATCTTCCAGTGTGACCAGGCCGGCCTTCTTGTTCAGGCCGTCCGTAGCGTAGACCTCGGTGACCTGGAAGCTGCCGTTCTCTATGGCGTTGTACTTCAGGCTGGTATCGACGGATACGGTGTTCTTGAAGTTGAGACCGTAGAACTTGACGAATGGTTCGTACTTCATGCTTCCCTCGCGGCTGAAGAACTCGGACTCCGCGCCGAAGGTCAGCTGAGGAGCCACCCGCTGAAGGTCGCTGACCTTTTTCAAATTGTATTTATCAGCCACTTCCTTCGTGACAGCGATTGCATAGGTGTTGTCGAAGCCAAGCTTTCCGATGAGCTGGGAGTCATAGTGCTTTCTGGAATAATCGTCCACGTATTTCCACATGGTGGTGCCCGAAGGGACATCCGAAGTGTCCTGGTGCATGAACGTGGTGAGGATCGTGCCGTCGTAGCTGATCATCATGTCGCAGGACGGGTCGTTGCCCACCATGCACTTGAAGTTGTTGACCTGAGTCATCTGGTCCTTGATGGTGACGGTGTAGTCAGTCTGGTCTTCGACCAGATATTTCACCATCCGGTGCATTATCTGGGTCTCGCTGTAGTTGCCGTCGTAGAGGACAATCTCGTTGGTGCCGGAATTGCCCTTCATGCCGATAGGGATCATTATCAGCACGGCTATGCCGAGCACCACCGCGGCGGTGACCATCTGCCTCGTATTGCCGTGGGATTTTTTCACGTGCTTTTCATAGAGACCCATGGAAAGGTCCAGGATCACGGCGATGATCATCAGCGATGCGGTCCCCTTCATGAGGGTGCCCATGTCCTTGTTGCGGATGGCCTGGTTCAGTATGCCTCCGATGCCGCCGCCTCCAACGTATGCGGCGAAGACCGCGGTGCCGATGGCGTTGACGATGGCGATGCGGATGCCTGTGAACATCGTCGGGAAGGCGAGAGGGAGTTCTACCCTGAAAAGCCTTCCGGAGCGGCTCATCCCCATGCCCCGTGCCGCGTCCTTCACTCCGTCATCTACCTGCTGCAGGCCGATGCAGGTGTTCTGCACGATAGGGAGCAGGGAGTAAAGGGTTATTCCGATTATCACCGTGGTTTTTCCTGCACCGGCGAAGACCATTATGATGCCGAGCAGCGCGAGAGCCGGGATAGTCTGAAGGACGTCAACTGCCTTGAGGATCACCTTTCCGGGACCCGGGCGCTGATAGGATATGATCCCCAGTGGTATCCCTATCAGAATAGAAAAGAAGCCGGCTACCAGCACCATGAAAAGATGCTCGAGAATGATCTGTGCACTCATGACCTGCCTCCTTTCTTAAGCCCCTTAGGGGTGACTTTTTTCTGGAGAAGATCGATGATGCTGGTGAGCACAACGGCGAGTATTGCTGCCGGGATGGCTCCGATCAGTATCAGCAGGTTGTTGTTGGTGTACGTGCCCTGGTATATGAAATCACCGAGGCCGCCGAGGCCGATCATAGCAGCAAGCACCGCCCAGGATACCGTATATACTGTGGCCATGCGGAGGCCGGCGATGATGGTAGGCATCGCAAGGGGAAGCTCCACCTGGAAAAGCCGCTGGGTCGATGTCATGCCGCAGCCGTTGGCGGTGTCGATGTACTTCGGATCGATCTCCAGTATCCCGGTATATGTGTTTTTCATGACCGGGAACATCGCGTAGACCGACAGCGCTATTATCACGGTGGCGGGCTTCATCCCTATCCAGATGAAGAGCACGCCGATGAACACCAGGCCTGGAATGGTCTGGAAAATAGAAACTATGGGGAGCACCACGGTGGACCAGCTCGGTTTCCGTGACAGCAGGATCCCAACTATCAGCCCGATGGCGAAGCCGATGGCAACAGAAACCAATACATACACCGTATGGATCCCCAGAGCCTTCAGCAACGCAAGTCCATATGTGTTTATCAGTTCTCTCATTGCTCATCACCCCACAGATTTTCAGCCACACTGCGGGCGACACTGGTCTTGGTGACGATGCCGGCTATTCTGTCTCTGTCATCCAGGACTACCACGTAGCCCGCGCCGGAGTCTATCAGGTAGTCGAAACTCTCTTTTGCCTCGTCACCGACTCTGGCCGTCCGCTGCGTATCCCGCACGATAGGCTCGATGGTCTTAAGGGTCCTGCCGTATTTACGCAGATCTCCGATGGAGACGATGCCCATGTATTTCCCGTTACGGCTCTCTTCCACAAGCAGTGTGTCTACACTGTAGCGGGCCATCATCTCGGCACACTCGTGGACGCCGCGGTTCTTTGTGATCTTCCGGACATTGCGGAGCATGTAGTCCTCCACCTTGGTAGGAGCGGCCTGGTCGTGGACGTGCTTGCCAAGGAAAGACCTCACCAGGTCGGTGGCAGGATGGTCAAGCATCTCCTCAGGAGATGCGATCTGGATCACCTTGCCGTCTACCATGAAAATGATGATGTCCGCCAGCTTCAGGGCTTCGTCCATGTCGTGGGTGACGAAGACGATGGTCTTGTTGAGCTTCTGCTGCAGGCTCTTGAACTCCTCCTGCAGAGATGCCCGTGTCATAGGGTCAAGGGCGGAAAAAGGCTCGTCCATCAGTATTATCTCCGGAGATGCGGCCAGTGCCCGGAGCACGCCGATACGCTGCTGCTGTCCGCCGGACATCTCCGAAGGATACTTGTCTCTGTACTCCTCCATGTGGACCATGGCCAGCATGTCGTCCACGATCTTCTCACAGCGGGCCTTGTCGTATTTCAGGAGCCTTGGCACTACACTGATGTTCTCGGCCACGGTCATGTTAGGAAAAAGGCCTATCTGCTGTATCACGTAGCCTATGGAGCGGCGCAGCTCCACCTTGTCTCTGTCCATGATGTTTACTCCGTCGATCCGGACGGAACCCTCATCTATGTCGTTCAGCCGGTTAATGGTACGGAGCGTGGTGGTCTTTCCGCAGCCGGAAGGGCCGATCAGTGTCACGAACTTTCCGTCAGGAATTGTGAAGTTCAGATCCTTCAGGACCTGCTTCTTGCCGTAGTATTTGGAAACATGGTCGAATTCAATCATTTTCATCAACTCCTTTCACTAAGAGCCATTTATCGCGGGGGTGTTTTTTCAGGCGAAAAAAGATCTGGTGATGAAGCCATAAATGGCTGCGAGTCAATTAACGTCAATAATATTGCTATAATGCGGAATTGTAGCAGAATATTCGAAAAATGTCCATCGGTCATTTTTATGCATGACAATATCACTATCTTGTGTTCACGATATAACAAAAAATAAGATTATTTATATCGGGCGACAAAGAATTGCCTGCTGAAAAAATAAAAAATATGTGAATTTTATGTGAAGAGAACGCACCGCAGTCAAGCACCAGAATATGCAAAATAACGCATAATAATGCAAAAAATCAAGTATTGACCACGGTACAATATCGGCCGCACGATAAGTGCCAACTTCAATAAAAACCAATATTGTCAGATTAAGTGACCTTTGGTCATGATTTTCAAGTGGGATAAAAAAATCACAGTAAATTGTGAATATAATGCAAAGGAAACGGTTTACAAATGTGAAGGAAAAGTGTTAGAATCACCACAATGAAAAGTGACTGAGGATGCATCCGGCACTTTTGATTCATTATTTCGAGTACGTTACGATCTAATGTTAGGTTCTTATGTGGAGGTGTACAATGCCTGAAACTCAGACACAGGAAAGCAAGAGGAGGTATCCGTTCGCATTCTGGATATGCGGATGCACGGAGATCTTCGAGAGAATGTCTTTCTATCTCGGCAGGTCGCTGATCCTCGTGTTCGTTGCAGCAACAGTTGCAACCGGAGGACTGGGACTTTCCGACATTACCGCAGCGAAGATGCAGTCCAACCTGACCGCATTTTCATATCTGTTCGCTCTCTTGGGCGGATTTATCGTCGACCGCTGGATCCCGCCTCGGGTATCCACTCCTATCGGCATGCTGATCATCGCAGCCGGATATTTCTGCGGATCTATCGCTACTTCTGCCGGTATGGTCTACGTCATGATCTTCTGTGTTGCCTTCGGACTCGGCCTGTTCAAGACCGGACCAATGGTAGGAAGGATCGTAAAGACGGAAGATCTTAAGTCTGCTTACTCCATCCGTTACTCCCTGGTAAACATCGGTGCTCTGGTAGGACCGCTCCTGGTAGGCGTCCTGTACATGAACACGTTTGCTCATAATGGTGTCCTGGGATTCCGTCCATGCTTCAGACTGGCATCTATCGTTATCCTCGCCGGATGCGTATGGTTCACAGTTGGAATGCACCTGAAGGGCGGCGAGGCAGGAAAGAAGCCGTTCAAGGCAGAGAAGACCGAGGAGGAGCTCGCTCGTGAGGCAGCTCAGAAGGCAGCCAACAAGGAAGTAAAGCTGACCCTCAACTCCAACGAGAAGAAGCGTATCGCTGCCATCATACTCGTTTCTGCGTTCCAGATCGTATTCTGGCTGTTCTGGTACCTGGCTTACCTGCCGGCATATTACCACTGGGGAACAGCAATGAACTGGAAGATGGGTTCATTCACCATCCCGCAGACGTGGTTCGATGCTTGCAACGCTCTGTTCTGCATCATTTCCGGACCTATCACTGCTGCCCTCTGGCATAAGCTTGAGTCTCGTCCACAGGGCGACATGAGCATCTACAAGAAGCTGGGGATCGGCATCGCATTCCTGGGATGCGGATACATCTACTTCGCTATCATCGACGCTGTTCGTGGCAACTCAACTCCGAGCTGCCTGTGGCTCATCATTTTCCTGGTATTCCTCACTCTGGGCGAGATGTTCTTCTCCCCTCTGGGAAATGCCTTCATCGCCGAGTACTCACCGAGCCGTGTAATGGGCGTTATGCAGGCCGTATGGAGCCTTGGACTCTTCTTCGCCGCAAAGCTGTATGCTAACGTATACGCATTCGCTTTCGGCGGAAAGTTCTCCTTCGTACACGCTTGCATCGGCGTAGCCATCGTTGCATTTGCCTGCACAATCGTGCTGTTCATCATGGACAAGCCGCTGCGTTCGCTTGTTGAAAATAAGGACGAGAATGTTGAGGCTTAGTGCCGGCATCGGTCTGATTAAATGATTAACACCGCTCTGCCGTGAGGCAGGGCGGTTCTGTTGAAAGGAGATGTTTTTCATGAGCACTATTCCAGAAAGACTTGCTGATCTGAGAAAGAAGATGGCGGAGAATGGCGTCGATTATTACATCGTTCCAACTGCCGACTTCCATCAGGACGAGTACGTAGGCGAGCACTTCAAGGCCCGCGTGTTTATCACAGGATTCACAGGTTCCGCAGGAACGGCCATGATCTCAATGGACGATGCCCGGCTGTGGACAGATGGCAGGTATTTCATCCAGGCTGGAAAGCAGCTGGAGGGTACCACCGTGCAGCTGATGAAGATGTACGAGCCTGGTTATCCGAGCCTGAGCGAGTTCCTGGAGGAAAAGCTCCAGGCAGGCCAGACCATCGGATTCGACGGCAGAGTCGTTTCCATGGACGAGGGCACGGAGTATGCCGCGGTCGCAGAGAAAAAGCACTGCAACATCAAGTATGATGTCGATCTGATCGACGAGATCTGGAACGATCGTCCTCCGATGTCTGACAAGCCGGCATGGGAGCTTCCTGTTAAGTATGCAGGAAAGACGGCCGCAGACAAGATCGCGGACATCCGCGGAAAGATGGCAGAGGCCGGAGCAGATGTTCATGTGGAGACCACTCCGGACGACATCTGCTGGACCCTGAACATCCGCGGCGACGACATCGATTATTTTCCACTGCTCCTGTCCTACGCCATCATCACTCCTGAGGATTACCACCTCTACGTCGACGACGCGAAGCTGAGCGACGAGATCAAGGGCCACCTGGCTGAGCTGGGCGTGACCCTCCATCCGTACAACGATGTCTACGAGGACGTAAAGAGCATCTCGGCTGACCACATCGTGATGCTGGATCCTCACAAGGTGAACTACGCCCTCTACAGCAACATCCCTGCAGAGGTCGCCAAGGTCAACTGCATGAGCCCTGAGGAGTGCTTCAAGACGGTGAAGAACCCTGTGGAGATCGAGAACATCAAGAAGGCTGAGCTGAAGGACAGCGTGGCCCACATCCGCTTCATGAAGTGGCTGAAGGAGAACGTGGGAAAGATCAAGATCACCGAGATCAGCGCTTCCGACAAGCTGGACGAGTTCCGCAAGGAGATGGGCAACTACATCAAGCCGAGCTTTGAGCCTATTTCTTCTTATGCAGAGCACGCCGCTATAGTTCACTACGCTCCGACACCTGAGACGGACGTCGAGCTGAAACCGGAGGGCATGCTGCTCACAGATACAGGAGCAGGTTTCTGGGAGGGTTCAACAGACATCACCAGGACATACGTTCTGGGCCCGATCACCCAGCAGATGAAGGACGACTTCACTCTGGTCGCCATCAGCAATCTGTCCCTTGGCAACGCCGTGTTCACATACGGAGTCACAGGTGTGGCCGTTGACAACCTGGCCAGGAACCCGTTCTGGAAGCGCCGCATGAACTTCAACCACGGCACGGGACACGGCGTCGGATACCTGCTGAACATCCACGAGAGCCCTGCAAGCTTCCGCTCCAGGTTCATCGAGGGAGACACCGCGATCATGGAGGAGGGTATGGTCATAACTGACGAGCCTGGCTTCTACCGTGAAGGCTCCCATGGCATCCGCCTGGAGAACGAGCTGCTGGTCTGCAAGGACGAGACCAACGAGTTCGGGCAGTTCATGCACCTCGAGCCGATAACATGGATCCCGTTCGACCTGGATGCCATCAACCCGGACCTCATGTCCGTAGAAGAAAAGCAGATGCTGAACGACTACCACAAGCTGGTATACGATGTGACTTCGCCATACCTCAACGACGAGGAAAAAGAGTGGCTGAAGAAGTACACCAGAGCTATCTAGCAGCTTAAGCTATCCGGACGCGCTGGCCTTCAGCTCATTCAGCCGCGCTGGAAGGACCGGCTGATCAGGCCGGACGGCGGTCGAAAAAAAACAAGGAGGTGTCGCACCAAAGGGTGAGGCATCTCCTTTTCAATACTCGCATTTCTGTGTCAATGGCGTATCACCGGGGACGTTCACACTGACACATTTTGTGTCGCTGGGGACATTTCGCACTGGCACATCCCCACATCTCGACTCACTCCCGGGAGAGCAGCTGCAGCGAGCTTTCTTTTTTCCGGGAGACATCGCAGTTAGGAACATTACAGTTAGGAACATTACAGTTAGGAAAGATCGGCATCAAGGATGGCGCAAGTCATCTGGCTGTCCACTTTCCACTGGCTATGTCAGAAATGATCCCCTCCACAAGTTCGATGTCCAATGGATGATCGGCGGATTCGAATGTGGCGATCAGCTGGTGCCCCAGGTGGAATCCGTTGATCTCGTATTCGTTCAGCTTTTCCACTGCCTTGCTTGCATACTTCGGATCGTCCATCATCCCAAAATGTTCCCAGTATATTTCTTCTCTCGTCTCTGGATCGAGAAGTGTAAAATCAGGATAGACCCACTTTTCTGTCAGCGGAAGGAACAGGCCTCTTTCATACAAGAAGGGCAGTCCGAAATCCTTGAGATCAGTGGCAAGGATGTGTTCGGATTTGGAACGAGTGCGTATGCTGCTGACGCTGCCAAATCGCTTGCTTTCTTCTTTCAGTTTAAGGAACCTCGCAGGTCGATTGAGCCACCATTCAAAAAATTTATCATCTGAAAGGTAATAAGGTTTCACAAGCTCGATCATTCTGTCCGACATGGTCGATGTCATGGACTCAATGGTGCCATCCGGATAGAAATTAATAATACGCAGACAAAGATCGAGTTCCACGGAATAGATCATAGTGCCGGTTCCCGTGGCATTTTATTTATAGAGGTACCACGGAAAATATTAAATTCATGAATCTCGTGGAACCTGTTTTACAAAAGAGCCACGGAAAAGGGAGAAATGATAAATCGAGTGGTATCGAGTGGTATCTTTTTCGCATAAGTTCCACGGAATTTAAAAAAATGTCTGATCCCGTGGAACCCGCCGTGCGAAAGAGCCACGGAAAAGAGACGATCGCTGGATCCCGTGGCATTTTTCCAGACCGTAATATTTTACATCATCAACGAAATGCCGCTGATGTAGGGCATCCGTGTGACCAGTGCGCCGCAGTCACCGCGACCGAGGTGCGGCTTTTCCAGGTCGGTCCAACAATGGACACTGACCGCGAACCAAATCTGCCGGGGCACTGACCGCGAAACAGATTTGCCTGGGGCGCCGCCTGTGGTACCTACTGCGGCCTAGATCTGCCGGAGGGCGCCGTCGACTATTATGTCTTTTGAAAACTCCTCCATGGCCCGGCTGAAGTACCGGGCTTTTTTCCAGTAAAAGTAGATGTTCCGCGTCGCCAGGGGGCTTCCGAGCCGGTAGCAGCAGAGCGAGTCGTCGCCGGACGTCTTCGACAGGAGCAGCTGTCCCACGAAGGCTATGCCGCCGCCTGAGCTCGAGATATTGTAGGCGGTCTGCTGCTGATCCAGGAGATACGCGATGTCAGGGTGGAAGCCTTGCTCCTGGCAGATCCTGAGGGCCCGCGAGCCCGTGTCGTTGACGCTGCGCAGGATGACAAAGGGCAGGCTTTCGAACTTTTCCAGAGGCACCGGCAGGTGATCCTCACCGCAGAACTCCGGATCCCTGATCGAGTCCAGGGGCACCTGGTATTTTGTCAGCTCCGCGTTGATGGAATAACTCCGGGGGACCGTGAGGAGGAGCTCCTCGTCGCCGACGCATTTTCGCTGGAAGACGGCCGGGTCCAGCTCCTTGTTGTCCAGGAGGAAGTCGATCTTGCCGTCCCGGAGAAGGGTGATCAGCTCCGAGGACTTGGCCTCCTCGAGGGAGATGTCGAGCTCAGGGTATTTTCTGGAAAAGCGGGCTATCATCCGCGGCAGTACCCACGAGGAGAAAAAGCTGCTGCCGCCGAGGCGCAGTGTCCCGGTCTTCAGCGTGCCCATGTCGTTGACGTAGGAATGAAAATCCTTCTGGATGCTCATGATCTCCTCGGCGCTCTTGATATACGCCCTGCCGACGTCGGTGAGCTCAAGGGGTTTGGTGCTCCTGTCGAAGAGCGGGTATCCGATCTTCTGCTCGATGCGCTTAACGTTCGCGCTGAGAGACGGCTGAGAGATGTAGAGATTCTCGGCGGCCTTGGAAAAGCTCTTTTCCTTGTAGACCTCGTACACGTATTCCATTCCACGAAACATACGTCGCTCCTTTTCCTGTTTTCCGGCTCAAACACACTTTCCACGATATAGCGTAAAAACTATATAAAAAATAAAAATATATATATTAGCCTATGCACTTCCAGGACATTATACTTTATCCGTAAGAAAAATGGAAACAGTGGAGGTTGAAATAATGAATTTCCTGGATCTGCAAGGCATAAATCCATCAAAAGTGCACCATAACGCCAGTACAGCAGAGCTGGTCAGCGACGCGCTGAGAAGAAACGAAGGGATGCTCACCGACACGGGAGCCCTGGCCGTCCGCACGGGCAAGTACACCGGCCGATCCCCTGAGGACAAGTTCATCGTGGATTCCGCCGGCACGCATTCCAGGATACACTGGGGCAAGGTGAACCGCCCGGTGTCCCGCCAGGTGTTCAACCAGATACGCGAGGAGATGATCAGGTATCTCGATGGAAAAGAGATCTTCGTTTTTGACGGTTTTGCGGGGGCGGACCCGAAGTATCGCAGGAAGTTCAGGATCATCAACGAGAAGGCCTGGCAGAATCTCTTCATTCACGACCTACTCATAAGGCCTGACCAGGAAGAGCTGGAGGAATTTCTGAACCCTGATTTCACCATCCTGTCAGTCCCTGGATACAAGTGCGACTTCCGCCGCTTCGGCATCCATTCCGAGGCTGCCATCATGATCGACTACGACGCCCATCAGGCCATAATCGCAGGGACCGCATACGCCGGCGAGATAAAAAAGACCGTCTTTTCCATAATGAACTACGTGCTCCCTGTGGAGAACAACGTTCTTCCGATGCACTGCTCCTCAAACATGGACCCGGTGACTGGAGACACGGCTGTTTTCTTTGGCCTCTCGGGGACCGGAAAGACAACGCTTTCCGCGGATCCTTCCCGCATGCTCATCGGGGATGACGAGCACGGCTGGTCCAGGGACGGCGTTTTCAACATCGAGGGCGGATGCTACGCGAAGTGCATCGACCTCAAGGAAGAGGAGCAGCCTGAGATTTTCCACGCCGTGAAATTCGGAGCGGTGGTGGAGAACGTGGCAGTGGATCCGCATACGGGAGCAATGGACTTTTCCGACAGGACCCTCACGGAAAACACCAGGGTGGGATACCCACTTGATTTCATAACCAACTCAGTTGCCGAAGAAAGGGGCGGTATCCCTAAGACGGTGATCTTCCTCACCGCAGATTCCTTCGGGGTGCTGCCGCCGATCTCCAGGCTTTCCAACGAGGCGGCAATGTACCAGTTCGTCACGGGCTTCACCGCGAAGCTTGCGGGTACCGAGAGGGGAGTAAAGGAGCCGCAGCCGACATTTTCCACGCTGTTCGGTGAACCGTTCATGCCTCTCAAGGCCGAGACCTACGCCAGGATGCTGGGAGAGCGCCTTGAAAAATACGGGACAAAAGTATATCTCGTGAACACCGGCTGGTCCGGCGGCCCGTATGGTACGGGGCGCAGGATGAAGCTCAGCTACACCAGGGCGATGATCAGGGCGGCTCTGGCCGGCAGGCTGGAAAAGCAGGAGTTCGTCCACGACGACCTGTTCAACCTGGACGTGCCGAAGGCTTGTCCGGGGGTCCCTGCGGAGATCCTGAACCCGCGGAACACGTGGAAGGACAAGAACGCATACGATCAGCAGGCTCTCCGTCTGGCGGAGATGTTCGAGAAGAACTTCCAGGAAAAGTATCCCGACATGCCGGAGGAGATCGCCACTGCGGGACCGCATCCCGAGGCTCTGGAGTCGAAGGCTGTTTAGGACCGGAGTGTCGCGGTCTGTATCTTCGGGCGGAGGCCGGTGCCGGTAATTGAATATGTTTGACCAGAGGGAAGCCCGGGCATATACTAGGCGTAAGCCTGACCGCCCTCCGGTGATGTTTCTTATGAAAAAAGTTTTCAAAGGACGCTGCGGCAGACGCATCGTCCTTTTTTTGCGGGAACTCCCGAGGGTCACGGGACGCGCGCAAGCCTGCGAGGAGCGCGGGAGTATGCATATCGCCGCATATTCTGACATGACTGCGCTGCGCGCCAGTGGAAAAGGTCGCGGGTAATTGGAGGCGTTTACGGAAATGACGGGATTTGATGAAAGCGAAAAGCTGATTTTTGCCGGCCAGCTGCTCCTGGCCCTGTGCTGCGGAATCTACATCCCGTGGTGGTTCAAGGTCTTCAAGCCGGGGCAACCCCACGACTGGGTGGCCGGAGGAGCGGGTGCGATGCTCCTGATGACGTTCCTCTCGGGACTCGCCGGGTTCGTTCTGACCACCATGGGGAACAGCCGGGCGGAGAGCACGAGAGATTTTTTTCCGGGCTTCCATCCTCTGATGGCAGGCGTGATACTGTACTTCGCCATGATGGCCCTGACGGTGGCCGCCTTTCACCGCCCGGTGACCACAGAGCTTTTCCTGATCACCGGATGGCTGGTGCTGGAGGTCGTGACGGTCAACGCGCTGTACGGCACGGAACGCTTCGGCCACGGGATGGCCGTGGGTGCGATAGCGGTGGAGACAGCGGTATTCGCCGCGAACATGATACTATATGTTCTCTATTACCGGGTTGACCAGTGGCTGGCCTACCGGCTGGCGGCGGTGCCGCTGGCGCTGGACGGGGTGGTCATGCTCGCCATAGCCGGGATGATGTTTTTGCGAAGGTAGATCAATGAATTTTCTTGAAGAACGGATAATACAGTCCATGAACGACGAGACTGGGGATATAACATTCAGAAGGGGGTATTAAATGGAAAAACTCACACTTGAGGAAGCGAAGAAGATCAATGCCACCATGGTCACGGAGGAGCACCTGATCCTCCACGCGGCGAACGTTTCCGCCGCCATGGGCGCCATGGCCGATCACTTCGGAGAGGACAAGGAGGAGTGGGAGGCAGTCGGCTGGCTACACGACTTCGATTACGAAAAATATCCTGAGGAGCACCTGGCCCACACCGAGGAGCCTCTGCGGGAACTGGGAGTGCCGGAGGCCGACATCAGGGCTATACTGGCGCACGGCTACGGCCTCTGCAACGACGTAAAGCCTGAGACGAACATGGAAAAAAGCCTTTTCACCGTCGACGAGCTCACGGGCATCGTCCAGGCAGCCGCGAGGATGCGCCCTAACGGCATCACCGACATGGAGCTGAAGAGCTTCATGAAAAAGTGGAAGGACAAGCGCTTTGCCGCCAAGTGCGACAGGCCGCTGATACTCCAGGGCTGCGAGATGCTGGGCATGGACATCAGGGACGTGGCAGCCATCGTTATACAGGGCATGAAGGACCACGCAGAAGAGCTGCAGCTTACGGGAAAGTAAAAGGAGGACAACATGAGCATAATAAATTCACTCGAAAAAAGAAGAAGTTTCTATCAGATCAACAAGGAGCTGCCTGTGTCTGAGGCAGAGGTGGTGGACACCATCAAGAGGGCAGTGGTACTGGTGCCTGACGCCTTCAACATGCAGAGCGCCAGAGTCATCGTGGCTCTGGGCGAAAAGCAGGACGAGCTCTGGGACGCCATCTACGACGCCTTCGGCGGCAAGGTGAAGAGGGAGAAGATCGACGGCTTCAAGGCCGGCGCCGGCACCGTGCTGTATTTCATCGACAACAGCGTCGTGGAGGGCATGCAGGAGCAGTTCCAGCCGTACGCCGAAAACTTCCCGATCTGGGCGCAGCAGGCCAATGGCATGCTCCAGATCTCCATCTGGACCGCGCTCCGCGACCTGGGTATCGGCGCCAACATCCAGCACTACAACCCGGTGATCGACGAAACGGTTAAAAAACTTTTCGACGTCCCTGAGAACTACAAGCTCATCGCTCAGATGCCTTTTGGCGGGATCGTGGCTCAGCCCGACCCGAAGCCGGAACAGGATCCGGACGCGAGGGTAAAGGTATTCAGATAGCCGAGTGCGTTCGGCGCGGTCTGGGACGGTAAGACTCAGATGATGGACCGTGAGACCTGGCCGGCAGACCAGGATCCGGACGATGCGCTTCCGGGCGCGGCCTGGACATAAAACAAAAATCGAGGAGAGACGCGAAAATGAGATATCTTATTGTCGGTGCAGGCGGGACCGGCGGCATCCTGGGATATTATCTTTCCAGGGCCGGCCGCGACTGCGTACTCATCGCCAGGGGGGAGCACCTCAGGGTGATGAGGGAAAAGGGCCTGACGGTCCTGCATCAATGGGAGGACAGGTCTGAGACCCAGCCGGTGCAGGCTTATTCGATGGAAGAGTATCTGGCTGATGATCGGGAGAATGCCGGCGCTGCTGGCTGCGCTGATGGCCTTGGCGGCAGTACTGCAGTTGCTACCGAAGGCTCTGCCGCACCTGATGTGATCTTCGTCTGCGTGAAGGAATATTCCCTCGAAAGCGTCGTGCCGTTTCTGAACTCCGCCGCAGGCCCGGACACCGTGATAATTCCGATTTTGAACATCTTCGGCACCGGGGGCCGCCTCCAGGAAAAGCTTCCTGGCAAATACGTCCTCGACGGTTGCATCTATGTATCCGCCAACCGCGAGGCCCCGGGCCTGATCCGCCAGCACGCTCCGATTTTGAGGGTGCTCTTCGGCGCCCGCAGGGGACAGGAGGCGCGGCCGGTGCTGGACGAGATCCAGAAAGACCTTAACGTCTGCGGTATCACCGGCATCCACTCCGAAAACATCGAGCGCGATGCCCTCGGAAAATTTTCTTACGTGTCGCCGATCGGTGCCGCCGGCCTGTATTTCGGCGCGGTTGCCGGGGATTTCCAGTGCGACCTGGAAAAGAGGGCTTTCTTCGCCGCCATGATCCGGGAGATCGCTCGGCTGGCGGAAGCCATGGATTTTCCGTTCCAGGAGGACTACGTGGAACTCAACATGGAGATCATGGATAAGTTGCCGCCGGAAACGGACACATCCATGCAGCGCGACGTGGCCGCCGGAAGGCAGTCTGAGGTGGATGGTCTGGTCTACCAGGTGGTCCTCATGGGGAAAAAGTACGGGCTGTCTCTGCCATGCTACGAGAAGGTGGCCGCAGAACTGGAGAGGAGAGGGCTGAGAAAATAGTTTGGACATCATATGGACCCCGGCCAGAGATCGGCCGGGGCCTTTTTATGGAATGCTGATCAGCGAGCGCGAGAAGGGTTTGGGTCTCATCAGCGAGTCACATGATAGTAAATATATAGGACCGTGAGACCATCTCGTGTGACAGAATGATAGAAATCTTAGGTGAGGTTCGCTCGCTGCATAATTATGCTGTTTTATGCATAGAAATATCCACAATTTCGGATGAAATTGTGGATACCGCTTTTTTGAGATGAGGATTTTCCAAGGGAAATGCCGATTTTCGGCGTTTCCCTTGGAAAATCTGCCGATAGATCTCCTGAAAAAAAGAACATGATAATACAATCTCTGCCTTGGCGTCTGGGAATTGTCAGATCGTCACAGGAATCATACGCTGATAGTCTCAGACATATAGCAATGAGACCTGGGTGCCGACTGCGGTGAGACTGGTACTAGCTTGAAGACGGAATATAAATACTTTTTCTATTCATTACCCCGTCAGCTCCTCCGATCACTAGAAAAAGTTCCAGGGGAAACGCCGAAAAAATGGCATGTTTATGGAATCAAAAATTTACATAAATATCCACAGCCCATTGTAGAAACTGTGCTGACTATTTGTGCTGAAAAATTTCGCAACTGTCTATTTACAGCTGCGAAAATTCATGATTTTTGCGGTACGCAGGCGACTGGACGTCGCCTGCGTTTTTCACCCGGGCGTCCCCGCAAGCGCATCGCGCCTCTCCGCTGCGAGCGCGTCGCATCATTTCGCGTCCCCCAGACCGCCGTAGGCTCGACCCGGGCGCCCCGCAAGCGCATCGCGCTTTTCCCAACTCGCGCATAGCGCCAATTCGCAACCCGCTTTTTTTGCCAGTCCGCAATGCGTTTTCCAGGTGGCTACACCCGTCGGCTATCATAAAATCTAATACCTGATGTATCCAGTATACAAAACCTCGATCTTAATCTGGCATCTTTTGCGTTATCATTAAACTCGATATCACAAAATCAACATAGAAGAAGGTAAAGGTATTGAAGAAGATCATTTTTGTTTCCCATTGTATTTTGAACACCGCTTCAAAGGTGGAGCAGAACGAGGCGGGCCTCGAAGGAGAGTACAGGGAGCGCCGTCGCCTGATGGAGCTGGTTCTGGAGAAGGACATCCAGGTGATACAGCTCCCCTGCCCGGAGTTTCAAATCATGGGCTCCAGAAGATGGGGACATGTGCGAGACCAGTTCGACAATCCTTTTTTCAGATCTCGATGCAGGTCGATGCTGGAGCCGTTCCTCCTGGAGATGGAGGAGTACTGCAGCCGGCCGGACAGATTCAAGATCCTGGGAGTCGTGTCTGTAGAGGGGAGCCCTTCCTGCGGCCACGGGCTCACCTGCATAGGCGATTGGAGAGGGGAAGTCGAGACTGAAGACAGGTTCCGTGAGATCAGAGGCGAGCTGAAGATGACAGAAGGTTCCGGAGTCTTTGTTGATGTCCTGGAGAGCGAGCTCAGAGCGAGAGGCCTGGATATACCCGTCCTTTCGATGGACAGCATGAGCAAGGTGATATCCGGTATTTAGGGAAAAAGTCGTGCCGTTCCGGCCCGCTGTCACCGGTCGTAATGCTTCGAATGCTGGAAGCCGTGTGACAGGCGGAGCACCATGGCAGTAGATCGGACCTTTTTCCTCGAGTCACTTTATCTTATTTCTTATTCTATCAGTTACAGTTACATTTTAGGGAGAGTTTATCATGAGCAATAAAACAGAAACAAAGAGAGCGTATGTTCTTGCCTTCTGCGGCATTTCCATCGCCATGAACATCATTCTGGGCATCATCACCAGCGCACTGGGTATCCCGCTATACCTCGATACGCTGGGAACAGTTCTCACAGCCGCAATCATCGGCCCGGTTCCGGGAATGCTGGTAGGTGCGCTGTCCAACATCATCACAGGACTTATCTTCTCGCCTACTGACATTCCGTTCTTCATCGTAAACCTGGCTGTAGGTCTGATCGTGGGTCTCGTGTGCAAGAAGTGGAAGCTCAACCTGGTGTCCGCCATCGTTCTGGGTCTCGCCCTCGCTGTTATCTGCCCGGCCATCGGGACACCTATCGGCATCTACGTTTACGGAGGACTGAACGGGTCCGCATCCGACGTTCTCGTTATGTCTCTGGTACAGGGAGGAAAGAGCCTGTTCACCGCTTCATTCATCAGAAACATTATTTCCAACCTGATCGACAAGGTCGGCACGATGGTCATCGGGTGGGCTCTGATCAAGGCCATGCCAAACCGCTTCCTTGAGAACATCCAGAGGACAAAGGGCGTCAAGTAGTAAAGCCGGGGGCCAGCTGATGATCAATATAGAAAACGTTGTTCATAAGTACAAGGTGTGGGAAGGTGACGAGTCCAGGCTTCTGACCGCGCTGGACCACATCTCCTTTGAGGTCGGAGATGGCGGGTTCGTGGCGCTGCTCGGTGCCAACGGCTGCGGCAAGTCCACGATGGCAAGGCACACGAACGCGCTCCTCCTTCCGGATGAAGGAAAGGTCACCGTCGATGGCATGGACACCTCGGATCCGGAAAACACGAACATGATCCGGCGGAAGGTCGGCATGGTCTTTCAGGATCCGGACAACCAGATAATCGGCACCAGCGTGGAGGAGGATGTGGCCTTCGGGCCGGAAAACAGAGCTCTCCCGCCGGAAGACATCCGCCGGTACGTGGCCGACAGCCTGAAAGCTGTTGGCCTTTTTTCAGAGAGAAAAAGTTCTCCGGTCCATCTTTCCGGAGGCCAGAAGCAGCGTGTGGCTGTGGCAGGTGTCCTGGCGACGGATAACTCCTGCATCGTCCTTGATGAACCGACGGCCATGCTGGATCCAAGATCCCGGCGCGAGTTCATGGAGACCCTGGAAAAACTCAGGTCCATGGGCAAGACCATCGTCCTGATCACTCATCACACCGACGAGGTCACAGGAGCAGACGTGATCGTTGGGATGAAAGACGGCCGTGTGATCGCAAAGTCTTCACCATCCGAATTCTTCGGCAATAGAAAACTCATTCAGGAACTCAGGATGGACGTCCCGGCGTCTGTGGAGATCGGAAGATCCCTGGCGGACATGTGCCTGATACCGGAAGGGGTGTACCTTTCACCGGAGATTCTCTGCCAGACCGTGATGTGCGCCTGGGAAAAAGAAGGCAGCCTTCGGCCTGAGATGTCCGGCGATGCGCCGCAGACCGCTTTTTCGGAGAAGAACAGAGACTGCAGTGGCTGCTGCGATATCCGGAACGATAGCCGTAACGAAACTCGAAGCGAATTCCAAAATGACGCTCCGCCACTGATGCAGCTGCAGGAAGTATCTTTTTCATACGAACAGGGAACGGCGCGGGAAAAGTCCGTCCTTAAAAACATAACGCTCGACATAAGAAAAGGCGAATTCGCCGCTCTTGTGGGTTCCTCCGGATCGGGGAAGACCACTATGGTGAAACTTCTGAACGGACTCCTGAAGGCATCCTCAGGACGCATCTTCTTCGAAGGCGAAGACATATATGGGAAGAACTATCAGCTGAGAGGTCTGCGGAAAAAAGTTGGGATGATCTTCCAGAACCCCGAGCAGCAGCTCTTCTGCAAGACCGTGCTGAGTGACGTTGAATTCGGGCCACTTCACGTGGGCATGAGCCGGGAGGAGTCTGACGAGGCAGCCCGTCACGCCCTGGAGCTGGTTGGCATCACTGAGGACAAGTTCCAGATGAACCCGCTGGATCTTTCGGGCGGCCAGAAAAAGCGCGTCGCCATCGCCGGTGTTCTCGCCATGAGGCCTTCCGTACTCATCATGGACGAGCCTGCCGCAGGCCTGGATCCGGGATCGAGGGACCAGATCTTTCAGCTGATCCAGAGGATCCGCCGGGAAGAGGGCACTACCGTCGTCCTCATTTCCCATGACATGGACGAGGTGGCCAGATGGGCCGACCGTGTGATGGTCCTTCACGATGGCACCATCGAAGCTGACGGCCGGCCGGAGGATGTTTTTCAGGAGGAAAAGCTCCTGGAGGATACGGGCGTCGACCTTCCGCAGTCGGGGAAGATCATGAGACTGCTCAGGGAAAAAGGTTTTCCCGCTGGCAGGCTTGAGATGACGAACGAGGCGGCGATCCGGGCGATAGCCGCAGTTTTGAAGGCAGGTGATGAAAATGCATGAGGTCACTCTGGGACAGTACTATCCTCAGGACTCGGTATTCCACGGGCTCGACCCGCGGACGAAGCTGGGGACGATACTGCTGTATATCATCGGGCTTTTCCTGGTGAAAAACTCATTGTGGTTCCTGGCCTTTCTCGCAGTGCTCGTCATGCTGTTCAAGTCCGCCAGGATCCCGCTGTCATACATGCTGAAGGGGACGAAGGGCTTCGCTCTGCTCCTCGTGTTCACATTTATATTCCGCATGCTGTGCACGCCGGGCAGGGAGCTGGCCAGCTTCTGGATCTTCCAGATAACCATGGAAGGCATAAACAAGGGGATACAGCTGTCCGCTCGCATAGGACTCATGGTGGCCGCGGCCTCCCTGCTGGGGTACACGGCCACGCCGAAGGAGCTGGTGGACGGACTCGGCCAGGTCATTTCCCCGCTTAAAAAAATCGGCGTTCCCGTCTCCGACATCTCCATGATGGTGATGATCGCCTTTCGCTTCATCCCGATAATGATGAACGAGGCCTTCGATCTGATGGACGCCCAGTCGTCCAGGGGCGTGGAGTTCAGGCAGTGCTCGTTCGCGGAAAAGTGCAGGAACATTTTTGCTCTCCTCGTGCCGCTGTTCGTGAACTCGGTCTACAGGTCTGCAGATCTGGCTATGGCAATGGAGTCACGCGGATACACTGGGGACGGCAACGTGACCATGATGTATCCCCTCGAGTTCCACAGGGGTGACGGCATCCTCTGGGCTCTGTCTCTGCTGGTGTTCGCAGCAGTGGTGGCCCTCAGGATTCTGGGCTTGCTGTGATCCTGGGGAAAAAGTGAATTTCTATCTTCGAAAGAATTCGGGTCCCGGCGGGAGTCGCGAACTCTGACGGGGCTCAGCGGCCAAGCGACTCAGCGACTCCGGGAAAGTGCTGCTCGCGATGCTGATCACCGAGCGCGAGATAGGTTTGGGTCTCATCAGCGAATCACATGATAGTAAATATATAGGATCGTGAGACCATCTCGTGTGACAGAATGATAGAAATCTTAGGTGAGGTTCACTCGCTGCATAATTATGTTGTTTCATGCATAGAAATATCCACAATTTCGGAAGAAATTGTGGATACCGCTTTTTTGAGATGAGGATTTTCCAGGGGAAATGCCGATTTTAGGCGTTTCCCCTGGAAAATCTGCCGATCGATCCCTTGAAAAAAAGAACATGGCAATACAATTTTCGCCCTGGCGTCTGGGAATTGCAGGATCGTCACAAGAATCAAACTCTGATAGTCTCAGGAATATAGCAATGAAACCAAGATGCCTACTGCGGTGAGACTGGTGCCAGCTTGGAGACGGAATATAAATACTTTTTCTATTCATTACCCCGTAAGCTCCCCTGATCACTGGAAAAAGTTCCAGGGGAAACGCCGAAAAAATGGCATGTTTATGGAATCAAAATCTTACATAAATATCCACAGCCGTTTTTAGAAACTGTGCTGGTCGTTTGTGCTGAAAATTTTCGGAACTGTCTATAGACAATTCCGAAAATTTATGATCTTAAGCGCATCGCGCTCTTTCGCCGCCTCAAACCGCCGAAGACTCGGCTGGAGCGCCCCCCGCAAGCGCATCGCGACTCTCCGCTGCGAGCGCATCGCACCTATATTGCGCTCCTTCGCGGAACCGCAACGCGCTTTTTCCGGGCGCCCGCAAGCGCATCGCGCCTCTCCGCTGCAAGTGTATCGCACCACATCGCTCTCGTTTTCAAATTCCTTTCAAATTCGTGTTTTATAATACATTGTTATTTTCGGCTCGGGCGGCGTGGGCTGACAGCGCTGCCTGGTTTTGAGATGCCTTTTTTAACAACAGCAGGAAGGAACGATAACGAATAACATGAGCACAGCTTCAGAAAGCAAGAGAAAATATATTTTTGAGTCAGCGCCGGTGTCAAAAGCCGTGTGGTCCATGGCGATCCCAACTGTGGTCACGCAGCTCATCAACATTATCTACAACTACGCGGACACCTGGTACGTAGGCAGGACCGCCAATGCAGCAATGGTTGCAGCGCTGGGAGTCTCGTTCCCGATGTTCGTGATCATGGCAGCGATAGCCAATCTTTTCGGGATCGGTGGGGCCAGCGTGATATCAAGGGCCCTGGGTGAGGGGAACAGGAAGAAGGCAAGGGAGACCTTCGCCACCTGTTTCTGGTTCGGGCTCCTGGGGGCCGTGGTCTACATGGCAGTCATCAACCTGTTCAGGAGCAGGATCATCTACCTCGTGGGAGGAGACGAGAACGACTTTCAGTACGTGTCCAGCTACATGTTCTGGACCATGATAATAGGCGCAATTCCATCTGTGGGTAACGTGCTTTGCGGCCACCTCGTCCGCTCCATCGGTGCGTCGAAGGAGGCTGGCATCGGCATGTCCATGGGCGGCATCCTGAACATCATCCTGGATCCGATCTTCATGTTCGTCATTTTGCCCGACGGCATGGAGGTCACCGGTGCCGCCATGGCCACACTCATATCAAACACCGCGGCGTTCATCTATTTCCTTATATATATGAAAAGGCGTGATATCCGGTCGTCAGCCGACGATGCAGAGCAGAGCCGTGCCCAGTACCCGGGCATAATAAACCTGAAGCTCCCCGAGGCGGGCGCCATCTGGCCTGCCCTCTCACCGGTCCTCCTCATCGGATTCCCGGCGGCACTCCAGACCACCCTTGCCATGGTGTCCAACATTTTCGCCAACGTGTTGATCCGCCCATATGGCAGTAGTGCCGTCGCCGGAATGGGGGTGGCAAAAAAGATCAACATGATCGCCTTCAACACATGTATGGGCATGACCATGGGAGTGCTTCCGCTCCTGGGATACTCATTCGGCGCAAAAAATTTCAACCGCATGAGGCGCATTATACGCTATACTGGTACGGTAGTGGTCCTCTTTGGCAGCGCATGCACGGCGGTGTTCGTCATCGGCGCGCCTGAGATGATACGCTTTTTCATAGACGAGTCCGGCTCCGTCGAATACGGCACGGAGTTCCTCCGGATCATCGGCTTCGCCGCACCTATGGCCGCGCTCTCCTACCTGGCATATACTGTATTCCAGTCCGCCGGCATGGAGAAGTCAGCCTTCATCCTTTCCATTTTGAGAAAAGGTGTCCTGGACATCCCCGGGATGTTCATACTTCGCGCGTTCATGGAAGCGAGGGGCGTGTGCCTGGCCACACCGGTGGCGGAGATCCTTTCGGTATTCATAGGGCTGTTCCTGTATGCGTCCTTCCGCAGGAAGATCGATGCCATGGACGTGGAGACCGGGGAAGGCAGCCTGAGCGCATAGAATAGCAAGAAGGCAGAATAAGAAGGTAAAGGGTAATAAGGGGAGAGATCATGGGAAAAAACAGCGTTGACGGCGGTAAAAACAGGAGAAGCCTCGGGCGCAGGATCCACGACTTCGTGGGAGCGTATCGGCTGGAGATAAGAGCGAATAAGCGGACTTTTACCGTATACACCGTGCTGAGAGCACTGGTGGTCCTCTGCATCGTAAGGCAGTTCATGCTGGGTAATTATGAGGCGGTTTTCACTGCTGTTCTCACACTGGTGCTTCTGACGATCCCGGCCAGTCTGGAGCTCAGGCTCAAGGTGGATATCCCCCAGACCCTGGAGATAATAATCCTCATCTTCATATACTCTGCGGAGATCATGGGAGAGGTGAATCAGTACTACGCACGCATACCATTCTGGGATACCATACTCCATACCTTAAACGGGTTCCTGGCGGCGGCCGTGGGCTTCTCTCTGGTGCTGGTACTGAACAAGCGCGAAGATGTCATCTTCGACGTTTCGCCGTTTTTCGTGGCACTGGTGGCGTTCTGCTTTTCCATGACAACAGGCGTCTGCTGGGAGTTCATCGAATTTTCGCTGGACCATCTCCTGGGACTGGACATGCAGAAGGACACCGTGATACACACCATTTCCAGCGGCCTCCTGAGCCCGGACGGACGGACACCTGTCAAGATACACCACATCCACAATGTGGTGGTGAACGGGCAGGACCTGGGCGTGGGCGGCTACATCGACATCGGCCTCATAGATACCATGGAGGACCTGTTCGTAAACTTCATTGGTGCCCTCACATTTTCGATCATCGGCTATTACGGCTTGAAGGGCAACCGGATGCTCAGACATATAACAGGCATGTTCACCCTGCATAGAAAAACAGGATCCACGGATTACCTGGCCCAGGAAGAGGACCAGGATGCCGTGGACGATGCACTGCGCGAGATGGAGAAGAGATCAGAGGAAGAGAGCTAAGTGTTCTGATTTATTTATGTTTATTTATGGGGCTTTCTCATGTGGAGGGTCTCCTGGATAGAGCAGATCTTATCTGCTATGCAGATGGCGAGGGCCTCGTTTGAAGAAGGCGGGTCTTTGATGTTCAGGGGCCACATGTGGGTCTCGATGCTCTTCAGCTCCTTCTGTGTGAGGTGGAAATCCCGGGCGGCGTTGTACGCAGCGATATATGGATGGTGGTAGCCGTGGAGGTGATCACCGTGGCCGTGCCAGTCGTAGAGATAATAGTCGTGGAGGATGGCAGACCTGACCAGGGATTCTTCGTCCACCTTCAGGTGAAGGCGACGTGCTACCCTGATGCTCTCCCGGGCGACGCGGAAAACGTGATCGTATGAGGTCACATTCCCGTGCTGTATGAATTTTTTCATCTGGAGCACCCGCGGATCGGAGGCCATCTGCTCCATCAGGACGCGGATGCGCTCTTCTTCTGCGGGATCCTCCGGCATTTCCCAGGCGGTCCCCGCCTTATCATGTTTGCCTGCCTTATCTGCGTTATTTGTCTTGTTTGTTTTATTTGTAGTCTTGTTGCTTTTCATTGTCGCTCGTATCGTCTTTGTCACCTGCTGTGATCACAGGTGAACTGTCTGTTTTTTCTGTTTCTTTTACATCCTTATGGTCTATGTGGTCCTTGAGGGCGGTGAAGATCTCAGGATAGTCCCGGTGCTCCATATCAGGAAAAGCCCTGAGGAGACGGCCGATGCCTGCGACTTTGTGGTGGTTGACCTTTTCCAAGAGGTAGTCACGCAGCTCCTGCTGCCTCTTTTCCAGCTCCTGATAGCGCTGGAACGCCTCGTTCTCGTGCTTTTCCGCCCGTTCTTCAATGTTTTCCTTCAGCTCCGCTCCCGCGAGAGCGCCCTGTATCCTGGCTTCGTCGACGTGCTGGGCCGTGTAAATTCCGCCCTCTGCAAGTTTTTCGGTCAGGCCGTCACTGAACCGGCGCATTTCCTTCCTCACGTTGTCCAGCTCGGCTATCTTCTTGTTGAGCCCCGCCATTATGGAAACTGAAACGATGAAGTCCGCCAGGAGCAGCGCGTAGAAAATGCCCATGATGATCCAGCCCGGTTTATGCGGGATGCCTGCATGGGTCATGGTGGCGACCTGAGGCTGGAGTATCCTCACCACCATCAGTATGGCCAGACCCCACAGGATGCTGAACTCCGGGCAGATGTACCCGTGGAAGTTGAATGGCTTGTTGCTGTAGTCCCACCACCTGGCGTGGAAGATCCTGTCCAGCAGAAAGCCGCCAACAAGCTCCATGAGTGTGGAGAGGATCATGCCTCCAAGAAATATGTAAAAAGCGTTCACGCTGGTCATGTCATCCGCCAGCTGGCCGCTCTCAGAGGAGCCGATGAAATGGACCATGGCGAAAATGCAGATCATGGTCACTCCGTATATGGGGCAGACGGGGCCGTTGAGGAATCCTCTGTTCACCACTATCCCCTTGGATACCGCATGATATACTACCTCCAGGCACCAGCCAAGAAATGAGTAGATCATGAAGTACATGAGAAGATCGTATATCTCTATTCCGAAAATCACCATTTGCTTCCTCCCGTTCACCTGGCGGAGGGCCAGGCTGGAACCTTTCTCCAAAAGAAAAACGATATGGACCGATTATACAGCAGCAGGGCCGTGGTGCAAACTGCAGACTGCATGAAAAAAAGGATCCTATATGTAGGACCCTTCGAAGTACGGCTGCGGCAGGTCTGCCAGTTGGCCGATGGTTATAGATGAAAAATACTCCTCTGTGAGATGGCCCCATTCCTTCCACATGGTGACGGTAGGGCACTGATCCGCTCTGGGACACGGCTGTGAGTCCGGCTCGAGACAGGCAACGGGGGCCAGGTCGTCGGCCTCCAGGATGGATATCACATCCCAGACGGTGTAAGCGTAGGGATCGCGGCTGAGCTTGTACCCTCCGTTCTTTCCCCTTTTTCCTATCAAAAGCCCGTTGCGGACCAGGACCTTGGTTATGGCTTCAAGATATTTCTCTGAGATCCCTTGCCTTGTGGCGATCTCCTGAAGAGGAATGTAATTCTCATTACCGTCATGCTGAGCCAGGTCGACCATCTCACGGATAGCGTATCTTCCTTTTGTTGAGATCTTCATGAGTTCATCCTCCTTCTTTTCATTCTTCAATAGGATTGTAAATGATTATTGGAATAAAAACAAGAAAAACCTATTGACAAAGTGGGTAATTCAATTTATCATACCAATAACATATCAAACAGGTGGGTAATTAAGAAACGCCACAAACAATTCATAGGAGATTTGTGGAAAATCTGAATATCCGTACCGGGGTATATGGGATAAGAGATCATTATCGGATTTGTTTAAGGAAGGAGACAAGATCATGCAAGTGATATTCACGAAACTGCTTAGATCGAATTACAGGTTTGGGCGAATGTTAAGCTCTCGTGCAGATCAGACGGCGAGGGTGGAAAGTTCTTCCTGTCCTTCCTGTTGCAGGTTTTAGTCGTCGTCCTGATCTGTCCGGGAGAGACTCGCTGCTGACAGCTAATGAAGCGTCAGCGGAAAAGGGCCCAGAATAGAAATCAGAAAACCATTCAGACAATATCATTAAAAACGAACAGATCAAATAAAGGAGAAATTAAAATGAGCAACAACAATTACAGATTCGAGACACTGCAGCTTCACGTAGGCCAGGAGCAGGCCGATCCGGCAACAGATTCCAGAGCAGTTCCTATTTATCAGACGACATCCTACGTTTTCCACAACGCTCAGCACGCCGCTGACAGATTCGGACTGAGAGACGCAGGAAACATCTACGGAAGGCTGACGAACTCCACGGTGGACGTCCTGGAAAAGAGGATCGCCGCTCTGGAGGGAGGCGTTGCAGGCCTGGCTCTTTCATCGGGAGCAGCTGCTGTTACATATGCGATCACAGCGCTGGCAAAGGCCGGAGATCACGTAGTAGCACAGAAGACCATCTACGGCGGTTCCTACAACCTGCTGAAGCACACGCTGGCAGAGTTCGGCATCGAGACCACATTCGTAGACGCCCATAACCTCAGCGAGGTAGAGGGAGCCATCCAGGACAACACCAAGCTGGTATACCTTGAGACCCTCGGAAATCCTAACAGCGACATTCCAAATGTGGACAAGATCTCCGAGATCGCAAAGGCTCACGGACTCCCGGTAGTAGTGGACAACACATTCGGAACTCCATACTTCTTCAGACCTCTGGAGCACGGAGCAAACGTAGTAGTTCACTCCGCCACGAAGTTCATCGGTGGACATGGAACAACGCTGGGCGGCATCATCGTAGACGGAGGAAACTTCGACTGGGCGGCAAGCGGCAGATATCCGCAGCTCTCCGCACCTAACGAGAGCTATCACGGAGTATCCTTCGTACAGGCGGCAGGCCCTGCAGCGCTGGCGACATACATCAGAGCTATCCTCCTGAGAGACGAGGGAGCTACGCTTTCTCCGTTCAACGCATTCCTCCTCATCCAGGGAGTCGAGACACTTTCCCTGAGGCTGGAGAGACACGCAGAGAACACTAAGAAGGTCATCGATTACCTGAAGACAGAGCCTCTGGTAGCTCACATCAACCACCCGTCTCTGCCTGAGCACCCTGACCACCAGCTCTATGAAGAGTACTTCCCTAACGGCGGAGCTTCCATCTTCACCTTCGAGATCAAGGGCGGGCAGAAGGAGGCCTTCGCATTCATCGACGGCCTTGAGCTGTTCTCACTTCTGGCAAATGTCGCCGATGTAAAGAGCTTGGTGATCCACCCATACACCACGACTCATGCGGAGCTGTCCCCTGAGGAACTGGCAGATCAGGGCATCAAGGAAAACACCATCCGTCTCTCCATCGGAACCGAGAACGCCGAGGACATCATCGCAGACCTGAAGAAGGGCTTCGACGCAGTAAGAGCGCTGGAAAAGTAGTTCCTCGCAGTATCTGCATCAAACCATTTTCATAGGCAACTGACTTAACTCCATACCGAGCTCAGGGCACCATCAGGTGCCCTGCCGAAAGCCCGGTCCTGTGGAGAAGCCTGGAAAACAACATTTTTTCCAGAAGATAGCATATAATACACATACAGAAGGCTGAAACGAGCCGCCCTGCGGGGCATGAAGAAGGAAGGAAGTAACAGAAATGAGCAAGGTTTTTACATCTGCAGATCAGCTGATCGGAGGAACTCCGCTGCTGGAGCTCAAGAATATCGAAGAGGAGCTTGGACTTAAGGCAAAGATCCTGGCAAAGCTGGAGTACCTGAACCCTACCGGTTCCGTAAAGGATCGTATCGCAAAAGGTATGCTGGACGACGCCGAGAAGAGCGGAAAGCTGAAGCCGGGCTCCACCATCATCGAGCCGACCAGCGGAAACACGGGCATCGGTCTGGCATCCGTTGCGGCAGCAAGGGGATACAGGATCATCATTGTTATGCCTGAGACCATGAGCGTTGAGAGAAGACAGCTCATGAAGGCTTATGGCGCGGAGCTGGTGCTCACCGAGGGCGCTAAGGGAATGAAGGGCGCCATTGCAAAGGCCGACGAGCTGGCGGCAGAGATCGAAAATTCATTCATCCCTGGTCAGTTCGTGAACCCTGCAAACCCTGAGTATCACAAGGCTACGACAGGCCCTGAGATCTGGCAGGATACAGACGGAAATGTGGACTATTTCATCGCGGGCGTCGGCACAGGCGGAACGATCACAGGAACAGGTGAGTACCTGAAGTCACAGAACCCTGACGTGAAGGTCATCGCTGTAGAGCCGAAGGATTCCCCGGTGCTGTCCGAGGGAAAGTCCGGCCCTCACAAGATCCAGGGCATCGGTGCAGGATTCGTTCCTGATACTCTGGACACGAATGTATACGACGAGGTCATCACCATCTCCAACGAGGATTCCTTCGAGGGCGGCAGACTCATCGCTAAGAAAGCAGGCGTGCTGGTCGGGATCTCCTCTGGTGCGGCCCTCGAGGCAGCTATCGAGGTAGCAAAGAGACCAGAGGCCGAAGGCAAGACCATCGTTGTCCTCCTTCCGGACTCCGGAGACAGATACCTGTCCACACCGCTTTTCGAGTAGTAAACGATAGTCAGCAAGGTTATAGAAAGCGATACGCGGTCGCGATAGACATAGACTGCAGAATTGCGGATCTGCAGTGTCATCTGGTCAACTCCTTAAGATTTCAAATACATCACACTTCAAAAAAACACGGTTTTTTTCCCGGCCCCCATCGCCCATGGGAGCCGGTTTTTTCTGTTGCTGGGCATGAATTGCGACACATTGCGCCGGAGCGCAGCGCGCCGGATCGCGGCATTGGGATGGACCGTACTGGGCAGCGCTGGACCGGGCCGGATCGCGAAGCATCGCACCGGGACGTACTGGGCAGCGCCGGATCGGATCGCGAAGCATCCAACCGGGCAGGACTGGATAGTGCGCTGCCAGCGCATGAGAACGGCGATCCGCGCCGTGGTGCGTATGAAACCAATACGTGTTAAATGGCTTTGCGCACCACTGCGGTTTCAAGGCACCTCGATGTAGTGTGAAATCTTCTCGAAAAAGTGGCAATCCTTTTTTTATTGTTATAGAATACACCAGTATACGACAGACGGCCGCGCGGCGGCACGTACAGGAGGTATAATGAATTCGACCAAGTTTACAAGAAAAATCACTGCGGTGCTGTGCGCCGCTCTCATGATCACGGCCACGGCGGCCGCCGCGAGCGTCCCGACGTACGCGGGTATTTTTACAGGAGACAAGCCTTATCTGTCTCTCGGCGCGGATCTGACCGCCTCTGAAAAGCAGACCGTCTACAGCCTGCTCGGCGTTGACTCGAGTGACCTTAGCGACTACGGCCAGGAGACTGTGACCAATGCCGAGGAGCATGAATACCTGGACGATTACATTCCTTCGTCCCAGATAGGGACACGGGCGCTTTCTTCAGTCCTGATAGAGAAGGGCGACAGCGGAAGCGGCATCCAGGTGGAGACAAAAAACATCGCATACTGCACTGAGGGCATGTACCAGAACGCCCTGGCCACCGTGGGCGCCAAGGACATCAAGGTGACCGTTGTCGGACCGACTGAGATCTCCGGGACCGCGGCTCTGGTGGGAGCCATTAAGGCCTATTCCGGGATGACAGGAAAACACGTCAGCGACAGCCAGATCGATGGCGCCGTCGATGAGCTCACCACCACAGGTGACCTGGAGCAGAACACTGACGCCGACCCTGCGGCCGTGGAGGGCATGGTCGCGGATCTCAAGGAACAGGTGGCCTCCGGAGACGTGGACAACAGCGAGATCCCTCAGGCCATTGAGGAAACCGCCTCAAAATACGGCGTCACCCTCACCGACGCCCAGAAGCAGCAGCTCCAGAGCCTGCTGGAAAAGCTGTCCGGCCTCGACCTAAACCTCAGCGCCCTGAAGAGCCAGGCATCGCAGCTCATGGACAAGCTCGGCGACATGGGGATAAACGTGGAAAACGGCAAGAACCTCTGGCAGCGTTTCGTGTCCTGGATCCAGAGCGTGATGTAGGACATCTGCACCAGAGGGATGGATGAGGATTTTTCCAGTGAAAAGGGACGTTTTCGGCGTTTCCCCTGGAAAAATCCTCCTTATATCTCCACAAAAAAGTACAATCGACTTATCTTGTACTAAAAAAACATTTAGTGCATAGGATTTCCTATTATGAGTCATAAAAATGAGTCACAAATGGATTCAGATAATTAATATGAGACCAGAATTTGAGACCTGATTGCCTTTTTTTTGATCTTTCTGAATAATAATCAATGGAGCAAGAATTTTGCTGAGAAATTTTCCAGGGGAAACGCCGAGTTTTGGGCATGTGGAGTGGAATCAAATTTTTTCATATTTATGAATTCCTAGCGGTACGAACTGTACTTGTGGTTTTGATGATTTTTGCTTAAATCTGTATATTGACAGAAGCATGAAGATCTGATCCGATAGCATCTCAGCATCTGCCACTGCTTATCTCTATTTTTTCCTGATCTGTTTCTTCGATCTCAATCATCTCGAAACATGAAACCTGGTTTGCTTTTTAAACATATCTTCACTTGGTGACCAGCCTGCTCGTACTGGTATACCCTGGTACCACAGTTGCTATCCGAATGGTGTACACAGTTTCTTTGGGCAGACTGCTTGTGCAAAAAAATCACTTTAATCTACAAGTTTGTATCCAATTGTTCAAGGTGCATTGCGGCGCTATATGATTGGATGATATAAACTGAATGACCAGAATTTGCACCAGGCCACGCGGTTCGGTAGACCCGGTAGCCAGACAGTCTGGCAACTCAGCAACTCGACGACCCATTAAAGAGGGAAGGGCAGGATAAGTGTATGTCACTGGATCTGTTTAACAATGTTTCTCAAGTTATTTCCATATTGAACGGGAGACTCGAATTTCTGGAACAGCTGATAGATGAAAAGTCGGATGCAATCACTGCCGCTCCGGATGGACTCCTGACGATCATCGAAAGAAGTGAGCGTGACAGAGTGGAGTACTACTGGCGGATGAATAGCAGTGACAAGAGAGGAAAGTATCTGAGCAAAAAATGCGATGATCAGATCAGGCAACTTGCACAAAAGAAATATGACAGACTCACTCTTGAAGAGGCAATATCAGAAAAGGTTGAAATAGAAAGGCTGCTGAAAACATATTGCAGAGGTACAGTAGAATCCACACACAGCAGAATGAACAAGAGGTTTCAAAGTCTTTCGGAGCCGTTCATGGAAAGCGATGATGAGTTCCTCGAGAACTGGCTGAACCAGGAATTCGAACCCAACCCGTATCATCCTGAGGAAAAAATATACAGGGTCACGGACGATCTCATGGTGCGTTCGAAGGGTGAGCAGGATATCGCGATCATGCTGCTGATATATGGCATACCTTTTTTCTATGAAAAGCCGTTGACGCTTTTTGTGGATGACCGTGACGTCACCATTTACCCGGATTTCACCATCCTGGATGTGGCAAACAGGAGGGAGATCTACTGGGAGCACATGGGGATGATGGACATCCCGAGGTATCGAGAGTCGTCTCTATGGAAAATCAAGTGGTTTCAGTTGAATGGTTATGCTCAAGGAGAAAGTCTGATCGTTACTATGGAGGACGAGCGTGAAAAGCTTGATATGGTGCTTATCAAAAAAATAGTATCTCATATCGCCCCAGACGCGGGGCCGAAGCCGGGCGAGTGGAGATGCGATAAATTTTTTTCGTAAAAAACTCAAGCTGTATCAGGCCGCAGGTTGCGGGATGCCGCTACAAACGTGCGGCCTGCCAGAGCGAGCCACTGTAATATGCGATGTGCCGCAGCCTGCTGCATATTGCTACATTTCTTCTTTCAGGATTTCACCAGCGATCTCGATAGCTGCCAGAACCATGGGAGCACAGACCTTTTGCATGAGGCCCTGGGACTTGATCTTTTCAAGGTCTGACGGGTCTGCCGGATCGTAGTCCATGAGGAGCTGCGGACAGCTGCAGCTTCCAAAGCGCCGGGTAAACTCCTGGAGGAAGCGCTGGCGCTTTTCGAAAAAGGCGGTCCGCCGATCTGCCTGCCCCGGCACGAAATTGCCGAACCGGCAGCCGAGCGCCATGAGCGCACCGGTCACACACCCGCACGTGCCGGCGCAGGTCATACCGGACCCGAAACCCGCAGCGATCTTCCGGGCAGACCTGCCATCGATCCCTGCGGCCGGCGCCAGCGCCCCGAAAACCTGTGCGGCGCAGCAGATACCTTCCCCAAAACGCTGGTACACCAGCTCCGCCGTCAGAGGCTGCGCCTCGAATTCCCGCTCTTTTGCAGCGAGCTCATCGTCACTCATGCTGGTATGATTATTTGAATTTCTGCATGAATATTCACTGCTCCGCCTGTTCACATCATCACGTGAATATTCACCGCTCCGCCTGTTCACATCATCGCAGGAATATCCAACCCCGCAGCAGCAGTTTGAGTTCGCATCGTCACACGAATATCCGCCGCAACCATTGTCGCAGCTCTCATCAGCTTCCATTTCCCGGTGATTATATTCGTATTCACACATAACATCAGCCCCGTTCACATCTGTTTCAACGTGTTGAGTTCAACACGTCGAGTCTTACAACACTTTCAGCTCTCGCCGATATGATATCACAATTGGTTATAAAAATAACGACATCCAATTGAAAAGTGTTCTGCAAGTTCACGGCAGCTCTCGGATCTGTTCAAATTGATTTTAGATCCTGCAGATGTTTGCTATTCACTTAAATGTGAGATGGCAGTATTGCCTCCATTATTTTCTTATTCTGGCATGCAACAGGAACGCTGCCGCTGGCAGTGAACTGACTAGTGGCTGCTTCCAGCGGCACGGCGTTGTTGCTGGATAGCAGACCATGTTAGCTCAGTTGAAAGAAAACGAGAGCGGTCGAATCATAGATTTTTCAAAATGTAAATATACAGTTACTGAAATTTTCTGCCAAAATGAGGAGTACAGAGGTCAAAACCCTGTATTAATATTTATTCAAATTTGCGATTCCACTCCACATGCCCGAAAATCGGCGTTTCCCCTGGAAAAATTCTGCTTCAGAAATGAAAAGCAGGTGAGAAGCCGGCTCGGTTTACGGAAAAAGTCATTGCTCAGGGTCTCAGTGTCACAGTATCGTGCCACACGTGACCAACATGTGTGACCAAGGCCTTTGGATAGGTAAGATTACGCCACGCGTGTGGCGCAATCCCCCGATTGTACATCGATTGTATTTTTTTCCAGAGGAAACGCAAAGAATTTTTCCAGTAAAACATGGCATTTTCGGCGTTTCCCCTGGAAAAACACTTCTTCTCAATAAAAAAAAGATGGGTTTCAGCGTGTCAGGCTGTCCCATCCCTCAAATCTCGTCTGAAACTAGCGGACACTTGCCACTAGTGCGCAGCTAAAAGTCAACTGTCCGCGATACACGGACGCGCATTTCTGAAGCGGACGCATATTTCTGAAGCGGACGCGCATCTCTGAAGCGGACGCGCATTTCTGAAGCGGACGCGCATTTCTGAAGCAGACGCGCATCTCTGAAGCGGACGCGCATTTCTGAAGCGGACGCGCATTTCTGAAGCGGACGCGCATCTCTGAAGCAGATGCGCATCTCTGAAGCGGACGCGCATCTCTGAAGCGGACGCGCATCTCTGAAGCGGACGCAAATCCCTGAAGCGACCCGCTCCCTCGCGCCGACCCGCTCCCTCGCTCAGGCGGCCGGGCGCAGGCCGGGCGAATGCTAACAGAGATCGGGGTGCTTGCGCCCTCGCTCAGACGGGCGTAAGCCCAGCATGCAGGTGCAACCACTGCACACGGGCACTCAATACTATGCTTTTCCCCCGAGCCTGTCCCACAGCCTCCCGAAGAAGCCTTTTCGGTGGCCCGGATCCGGCTCGTGTATCGAAACCCTCATGAACTCGTCCTGGCTGCTGCACGGGGAAACGCTGCTCGGGCGGTTACGCTCATAGAGGCCGTTCGGAAGGACGGTGCTGGATTTCACGTCGTCGTGTAGCTGGACCTTGAGGATCCACTTCAGCTTTTTCTTCAGGTCCTGGTCGTAGACCGGGCAGGCGATCTCCACGCGCCTGTTCAGGTTCCTGGTCATGAGGTCAGCCGATGATATGTAGAGCCTGCAGTCGTCACCGCGGCCGAAGCAGTAGATCCTGGCGTGCTCGAGGTAGCGGCCGACGATGCTGACCACGTGGATGTTCTCGGTGTAATCCTTGACTCCAGGCAGGATGCAGCAGATACCCCTGATTATCATGTGGATCTCGACTCCTGCGCAGGAAGCCTCCATGAGTTTGTCGATGATCTCACGCTCGGTCACCGAGTTGGCCTTGATGCAGATGTATCCGTCCGGGCCGAGCTGGATCTGCTGGTCGATCATCTTGATGAGGGCCGGCTTGATGCCAGTCGGAGATGCCAGCAGGTGGTTGTAGTGGCCGTCCAGGTTGCTGACCATCATGTTCTGGAAAAAGGATGTTGCGTCCTCGCCGATCTCCCGGGATGCGGTCATGAGAGAGAGGTCGGTGTACTGGGCGTTGGTCTTTTCGTTGTAGTTACCGGTGCCCACTTGGGTGATGTAGTTCAGCTTTCCTCTTGTTTTCATGGTGATCAGGCAGATCTTGCTGTGGCACTTGTAGTCTTCAATGCCGTACATCACGGTGCACCCGGAGTCCTCCAGGACCCTGGCCCAGGCGATGTTGTTGGCCTCGTCGAAGCGGGCTCGGAGCTCCATGAGGACGATGACCTCTTTTCCGTTTTCCGCGGCGTGGCACAGGGCGCGGGCGATCTTCGAGGATGTCGCCAGCCTGTAGAGGGTGATCTTCATGGATACCACGTCAGGTCTTTCGGCGGCCTCCATCAGGAGGCGCAGGAAAGGATCCACCGAATCGAAGGGGTAGAAGAGCAGGCGATCCTTCCTCTGGATCTGCTCTATCATGTTTTCGGATGGGCTGAGATCCTCAGGCCATCTCGGTGTGTAGGGTTCGTAGAGCATCTCGGCGGCCTCCTCGGCAGGAAGCAGCTTTGACAGGCCGAACACATAGCTCATGTTGAGGGGGCATGGATCCTGGAAGACCTGATTTTTGTCAACTCCCACCAGATCTTCCAGCTTGTTCATGAACTTTCTGGAGATGGGATCGCTGACCTCCAGACGCACTACAGAGAGGCGGTTCCGCAGCTTGAGCATCTGGGAGAACCTCTCCAGGTAGTTTTCCTCGTTGTCGTCGAACTTATCGTCGTCGAAGTTTATGTCTGCGTTCCTCGTTACGCTTATCACGCAGGACTCCTGAATGGTGTACAGGTCGAACAGAGATGATATGAATTCCCGGATGATATTTTCGGTCCGGATGTATCTCAGACCTGGACCCGGAAGTTTGACGTAAGGATCCAGGGTCGTCGGCACGGGAGCCAGCCCGATGAAGTTCTTTCCATTGGAGTTGGTGAGAAAAGCGGTAACGTAAAGATTTTTGTTGATGAGGTGCGGAATGGGGTGACGGCTGTCGATGACCATCGGAGATATCACCGACAGGACGTTTATCGCAAAATAGTCCTGGATGAACTGCCTGTCGGTCTTCGTGAGCTGTGAGACAGAAAGGTCACAGATGTCACGCTCGTTCATTTCCCGCTGGAGCTCCTGATAGATGAAGGACTTCAGGGGCATGAGATCGTGGACGGCATCGTAGACCTTTTCCAGCTGTTCCTCTGCGTTCCAGCCGGTCTTGTTGTCACGCTCGTCCGGTGAGACCTGGGACATGTCCACCAGGCTTCCGACTCTGACCATGAAAAACTCGTCCAGGTTGCTGGAGAAGATGGAGACGAATTTAAGCCGCTCCAGCAATGGAAGACTGTGGTCTCCCGCCTCCTCCAAAACCCTCTGGTTGAACCGAAGCCAGCTCAGCTCACGGTTCTGGGTGTACACGAACTGCCGCGGCTGTTCCGACGGGCCGTTCTCGTTTTTTACATTTACTTGATCAATCGCTGACACAGGTATCCCTCTCTTACGCCGTATTTGCTGACGATAATCTCGTCGGCCTGGAATTTTTCTGCTATGTGCCTGAGGATAAGGGACCCGGGGATGAGTGTGTGGATGCGTTCAGGCTCGATCCTGAGGATAAGGTCCCGCACAGGGGTGCCGCCCTTGTAAAAGAACTCGTACAGCTTGTCCAGCTGATATCTGTCGATGGAGGTGCAGCTCTCCGGGAGGTCCAGGTAGCTGCGGGCGATCTTCATCACCGCTCTCGAGGTACCACCGGTGCACACCAGTGGAGAATACTTGCTGAAGTGGAAATCCTCAGCGCCGTCGATCTTCTCTTTTATCTCGTCCTCCATGCGCTGGAAGGAGCCAAGGCCCGGCAGTATCTTCCGGACGTTGTGCTTGAAAAGAGAAAGGGATCCCACTTTGAAGCTGGCGGATTCCAGGAGCTTTCCGTCCTCGTACTTCACGACCTCGGTGCTGGCACCGCCGATGTCCACGAAGGAACCGTTCCTGATCTTTTCCAGGCCGATCATGGCGCCTGCGTAACCGTAGGCGGCCTCCTCCTCGCCGCTGATCACCTCGATCTGGTAGCCGGTGGCGCCCTCGATGAAGTGGAGGGCCTCCTCTGTGTTGTCGATGTTTCTCAGCGAGGCGGTGGCAAAGACATTGGTATTCCTGATCCCCAGTGCGTTCAGCGTGTTCCTGAACTCGGAGAGACCGCTGCACGCGCGGAGGATGCCGGCGGTGGTGAGCCTGCCGTCCTCAACGTATCCTGCCAGTCCGGCCATGTACTTCTGCTTGAAAAGAACCTTGAAATCGCCGTGCCTCACGTCGAATACCGTGAGCCGCATGGAGTTGGAACCGATGTCGATCAGAGCCTGCTGCATTTACTTATCCTTTTTTTGTGTGATCGGGCCCGCAGATCCCGGAAATATCCACCGGACTATCCCGGCCTCATGTGCAATAACATTTATAAATTATAGGGTACTGCTGTAAAAACTTATGGAATGCTAACATTAATTCCTTGTTAAATCAAGTTGCGCACGGTGCGCGGCCGCGGTGGCCGGAGACTCCTTTTCATTGTATAATCAAAAATACGCGGGATGTTCCGCTGCGATGCGGCGGGGCGGTCCTATGGACCATACGAACAGAATTGGAGGTTGGTTATGTACGATTCGGATCAGCAGCTGAGACCTGTATTCAAGGATGGCGTGGCGCAGCCGGTATTTCCTTTTACCGACGGAAAGACGGGCGCGGCCTACGACAGGAATGCATCGCACGTCGTGAGGTACTGCGTCTACGTGGAGACGGACTTCGACATGGACGGGGATGGAAAAAGGGACCTGGTAAAAGCCTTCGTTCAGGTGCCGAGGGCAGCGGCTCTCGGGAGCTACAAGGCGCCTGTTGTCTATGAGGCCCGGCCGTATTCCTCCGGCATACAGGGGGACGCCTACGACCACATGAAAGAGGTGGACCACGGGAATTTCAAGGCTTTTCCTGACGACGGCCTCGAAAACCAGTGCGGCGGAAGGGCTCCGGAAAAGGAGATCACCACTCTGGAAGCCGCGGAGATCGCGGATCCTGCAGACTGGTACTACGAGGACAAGGGCAGAGGTGAGGGAGTCACCTGCTACGACAACATCGACTTATATGACTACTACCTCGTGAGAGGATATGCGGTGGTCCAGAGCGCCGGGATCGGCACCCTCGGTTCCGAGGGCTTCGAGTACACGGGCTCTTACTATGAAAGAGACGGATTCAAGGCCGTAGTCGAGTGGCTCCACGGAGACAGGATCGGCTTCGCGGACAGGGCCGGCACCATGGAGGTAAAAGCCGACTGGTGCAGCGGAAAGGTGGCCATGACTGGGCGGTCCTACGGAGGCACCATGCCTTTTGCAGTTGCCACCACCGGCGTTGAGGGCCTGGAGACCATAGTTCCTGTCGCGGGCATCGCCGACTGGTACAGCTTCCTGAACCAGCAGGGCGCACAGAGATACTGGCCGCAGGAGATGCTCATGAGCTTCCTGTCTTACTACTGCTCCAGCCGCTACAACGACCCGGAGCTCACCCCTGAGATGAGGGAGAAGATCCTCAGCTTCCACAACTGGTTCGCGGAGAAGCAGCTGGAGGGCGGATTCGATTATGACAGAGAGTTCTGGGATCCGGGCAACTACACACTGAACTGGGAGAAGATCAGGTGCAGCGCGCTCATCATCCACGGCTTCAACGACGAGAACGTTTCCACGAAGCAGTTCGAGATGATGCACGACTCCTTTGAAAAGGCCGGCAAGGACGTAAAACTGGTACTCCACCAGGGATTCCACTTCACCCCGACCATGGCCACCAAGGGATACGGCATCTCCGTCGACGGACAGAACTACGATGACCTGGTAAACAAGTGGCTTTCCCACTATCTTTTCGACCAGGAGAACGGCGCCGAGAACATGCCTGGCGTCCTGGCTCAGGACAACCTGGATCAGCACAACTGGGTGAAGGAAGACAGCTGGCACACCGGCAAAAACATCGCTCTCTCCAGCACAGACGCCGGCAACGTAACTCTTGACACGGAATGGAAGGCGGCAGGCGTGGACGCCGACAACTTCGACGAGAAGATGAGCCTCAGCTCCACCAACATGAACATGAGACTCTCAACAGACGAGCTGAAAAAGACTCTCACCATCCAGGGCACCGTCAAGGTCGACTTCAGCGCTGCACTGAAGACCGGGAACAAGGCCACGTTCTTCGACGGCGAGAACGCAAACGATGCCGACAAGATCACCATGAAGCTCGGCTCAGCCGCCGGAAAAATGGACGACGTAAAGCTTACAGTACTCCTCTGCGACGTCTGCGACCAGGAGTTCGAGAGCGTTCGTACCACAGATGCATCCAGGAATGTGGTACCGCTCAGGACCGTTGAGGAAAAGGTCATCGACAACGGCCCAGGCCTGCCGAGATTCGATCGCGTGGAGTTCGAGACCACCTCGAAAAAATACAGAGTCTTTTCCAGGGCATACATCGACCTGTGCAACCCTGACTCCGGCTACGCCCCGGAGACCTCTGAGAAGAGCATCGAGCTCAATTATGGAGAGTTCCACGACTATCACTGCTACCTGAACGCCACAAGATACACATTGGCGCCGGGGCACAGGCTGGAGATCGTCATCGGAACGGAGGATCCGGTGAACTGCCTGATCCACAAGAACTACTCCGTGGAGGTCGGCAGTTCCGTTTCCGCAGAGGTGCCGGTGACGGATATAACGGAAGAAAAAATGGAGATCAGGATGATCTAGAGCGCCGACGCGTCGACGGGAGGATCATGACCACCAGTTGAAGGAGAAGAAAAGAGCAGCAGATGGCGGGTCTGCTGCTCTTTTCGTAAACTCCTATGGAAAACGCAGGCAATTATGCGAAACTCCTATGGAAAACGCAAGATTTTTTGCAAAAGTCATAGGACTTTTTGCAAAGACCGGGAACTGGATCGCTACATCTCATTCCGACTGTTCGGGTCCGACACCCAGATCATCTCCTTCAGCCTGGTCTGCTTCCTCCGGCAGCACGACGATCCTTGATCCCCTGACGTCGGTCGCCTTCACCCGGGCACCCGCCGGAATGACTTTTTTCGAGATGACCTTTACTTTTTCCCCCTCAAGATCCACAAGTCCTTTGCCGTTTATCTCGCCGACGGCCGTTCCCGCGCGACCGACGAACTTTGATTCCAGGGCCTCCCGCCTGTTGTCCGCGGCCGTGCTGATCAGTATCTGGATCACGATGGTGATCAGGACGAGCACTGCGGTCATGATCGGCGAAAGCATGAGCAGGGCTATGGCGATGGACACGATGATGGCGCCGTTTGCGTTTGAGCCGGCGCTCTGGGATCTGCCGTACCAGAACGGGAGATCAAGGTGCCTTTCCACGGCGAAGATCACGATGGCGTAGACGTAGAGCAGCAGACCGATGATGTGCAGCCACGAACCGGAAAGCGAGTAGTTGGCTGCGGTCTCCCCGGTTCTGGTGTCAACTCCCAGGCTCGCGATCAGGGCTGGGATCGTGAGCCTGAAAAGAAAGGTGAGCACGATTATGCCAATGACCTGACTCGGTTTGATGTGTTTGGAAAAGCGTTTCATAAGACACCTCCGTTTCTGAGAGGTCCACGGCTTGCGGCGGCGCCAGCATCTGTTTGTGCCAGCCTGCGCCGCTGGCTTCCATGGCGCCGTTGGTGGTTGGCGGGGCCGTTGCTGGCTCGCGCCGCTGGCAGTTGGCGGGGCAAGGCGCCGGTTGGCGGGGCAAGGCGCCGCGCCGGCTCGCGTCACTGGCGGCTGCCTGATGCTGGTTTGCGCTACCGCGTTGTGCGACGCTTGCACTGAAGTGGCTCGCGCCGTTGGCGGTTGCCAGTGCTGTGGACTCTCTTCCTGATCCCATATATATCACGAAAAACTCCGATGTTAAGAAAAAACGCTCATTAAACGCTCATTTTTCGGGTATACCAACCGTAGAGTCGGGCGGTGAGACCGAATGTCAGAGATTCTGTGATGAGTTGTGGCCAGAGAGCAGTACAGAACGCGATTCCAGTTGAAAGTACTGCTCGTGGTTGGGCCTTCTTGGTCAGCGCATGCTCCGGGTCTCATATGTGAGTCATATGATAGTTAATGTATACGTTCGTGAGACCGATGTGTGTGACCGGTTAAGTAGATGACGTGGGTGAGATGTGCCTGGTGTATGTTTATGCGATACATTGTATGTGAACATCCACAATTTCGAATGAAATTGTGGATACCGCTTCTTTGAGATGAAGCTTTTCCAGGGGAAACACGGATTTTCGGCGTTTCCCCTGGAAAAGCTACCGGTCTATCACCATGAAAAAAGAACAATATAATACAATCCTCGACCTGGCGGCTGCAAGTCGCCAGATGGTCACAGTAAGCAGGCTCTATTAGTCACAAAATCATATCAGTAAGACTCAATATCTTGATGCTGTGAGACCAGTTCTCGCTTGAAGACAGAATAAAAATGCTTTTTCAATTCATTGCTTCCTCAGTGCCTCTGATCGCAGAAAAAAATTCCAGGGGAAACGCCGAAAAAGGGGTATGTAGAGTGGAATTAAAATTTTTCATAAAAATACACAGCAGATTTGGGAAACTGTATTGATGCTTTGAGAGGAAAATTTTCGGAACTGTCTATTTACAATTCCGAAAATTTATGATTGCCTTGCGGTGCGCAGGCGACTGGACGTCGCCTGCGTTTTTTCTCGCTTCAAGCGCATCGCGCCTCTCCACGCCAAGCGCATCGCGCCCACGCAGGTGCGGCCAGCACGCGATACAACGACATTAGTGCGCGTATCGCGGACAACACTTGCAAAACGCGCATCGCGCCTCTCCACGCCAAGCGCATTACGCTCACGCAGGTGCGGCCAGCATGCAATACAACGACATTAGTCCGCGTATCGCGGACAACACTTGCAAAACGCGCATCGCGCCTCTCCACGCCAAGCGCATCGCGCCCACGCAGGTGTGGCCAGCACGCGAAGCAACAACATTAGTCCGCGTATCGCGGACACCACTTGCAAAACGCGCATCACGCGCCGCTTGCGCATCGCGCTTTTCTGCTCCTGCCGCAAGCGCAACGCGCCGCCCCATCTGCTTTTAAGGAAATCTTAAGGCTGGTGTTCAAGGCCCTTAAGATTGCTTCCCTATACTTGATATCGTTGATCGAGAGAGAAGGAGGCGGAGAACTTGAACATTCTGATCCTCACAGCCAGATTCGGTATGGGACATGTCAAGGCGGCGGAGGCCGTGGAAGAGAAGCTGGGGGCCGACCCGCGCTTCGGGAAAGTGGAGACGGTGGATTTTATAGACTACCTTTTCCCGCATATCAGCAGAAAAATATACAGCACCTTCAACAGGATGGTGTTTCACAATACAGAACTGTACAACAAGGCAATCGACGCCACGGATAACGTGAGCCTGCTGCCGATGAAGGCCTACATATCATGGAAGATAGGCAGTCTCATCCGCCAGAAGGACGCTGACGGGATAATAGCGATCTTTCCCTGCTGTTCAAGATACGTGGCGGCGTACAAGGAGTTCACGGGAGACGACATCCCGCTGTACACATGCATCACCGACATCCATCCACACAACGAGTGGATAGCCGACCACACTGACGGGTATTTTGCAGGAAGCATGGAGACCAGGCAGCAGCTCATCGAGAGGGGCGTGTCGCCGGACCGCATCTGGGTGACCGGCATCCCGGTCCGCAGGGAGTTCACGGAAAAAAATCATCATCGCCCGTCGGAGGCTCCGGGGTCCCGCATGGCAGATGGGATGCCAGAGGGTTCGGCCTTCAGCGAGGCGACTCAAATGCCGGCAGGTTCGGCCCGCAGCGAGGCAACTCAGTTGCCGGAAGCTACGTCTCCGCGCATCCTGGTCATGGGCGGAGGTCTCGGCCTCGCCTCTGATCAGGAAAAGCTGGATAAGCTGCTCTCGGCCGTGGTAGGCAGATACGGCGCAGAGGTCACAGTGGTCTGCGGCAGCAATGCAGAGAGGAAGGCGGAGCTCGAGAGGGAGCATCCGGAGTTCCGGACGCTTGGATTCACAGATGAGGTGGACAGCCTCATGAGAGACTCCGACCTGCTCATAACGAAGCCGGGAGGGATCACTCTTTTTGAGGCCATCGAAACGGGGATCCCGCTGCTCTTCATCGAGCCGGAACTCAGCCAGGAGGTCTACAACGCCCGGTTCGCCGAGCGCCACGGGATCGCGAAAGTTTTCTGGTCGGGTGATGAGGTAACCCCGGAGGGGCTCATGTCTTTTCTGAGAGACGGGCGCGAGATGGAAAAAATGGAGAGGCACATGGCCGACCTCAGGTGGTTGTACGGAAGGGTCAGCATGACGGACGCCATCGACGCCATCGCAAGAAATACAGGAAGAAACAACGGCGGCCAGAGCCGGATAGGAGCGTTGAGCTATGGCTATTAGTGGAAAAAGTTTTTTTGCTGCCGCGGCAGTCGCGGCTGGCCTGTATCACCTGGCCCCCACGGCCAGAGAGAAGTACAGCTACATGCTCAGCACCAGGCGCGTCAGGAGCATGAAGGCAGGCGCCGGATCAGGTACTGGCACTGGCAGCGCTGAAAGCGCCGGCAATAGCGCAGGTGATGGCGCCTTCGGCGCCACAGAAGAAAAAAAAGTGATCTACCTCACCTTCGACGACGGTCCGGGAGAGCACACATTGGAGCTCCTGGACCTGCTGGAGGAATACGACGTGAAGGCCAGCTTTTTTGTGGTCACGGAATTCGTGGAGAAATACCCGGAGGCGGTGATAAGAATGAAGGATGACGGGCACCTGGTGGGACTCCACTCCTGGCGACACAGGAGCGCACTGCTCGCGTCCGGGGGCTTCACGAAAGAGTCTTTTTCCAGATCCATGAAGACCCTGAAAAAACTGGGTATCAGTCCGAAACTTTACAGGGCTCCCTGGGGGGAGATAAACAGAGAGACCATTCTGCAGACGGACAGGCTCGGGATGGAGCGTGTCTACTGGACCGTGATGGCAGAGGACTGGCGCGGAGGCCAGCCGGCGAATGTCACGGCCGGGAAGCTCCTGGCCAGGACGGGTCCTGAGGACGTGATCTGCATCCACGACGGAAGAGGGAGCAACGACGCGCCCGCCAGAACGATAGAAGCCCTGAAAATGGTGCTTCCCGTATGGAAAAGTGAAGGATACGAGTTCCGGACACTGGACCAGAGGGAATGCCCGGTGAGAGGATAGAGGAAGTTTTTTGCAGGTACAGCGAGGAAGACAGGGAAAAATAAATGGAGGAAATCGGTAGAAATCGGCCTGAAGTGAATGTAAGATTGGTGCTGAAGGAGGAAGAACTTATGAAATACACGGTTCTGGTGGCAGAGGACGACAAGGACATTGCTAATCTGCTGAAGCTGTATCTCACCAGCAGCGGATACGAGGTCATGGTCGCCGGAAACGGCCAGGAGGCTTACGAAATGGCCGTTGATAACCCGCCGGACATCGGGATCTTCGACATCATGATGGACAAGATGAACGGGTATGAGCTCACCATGAAACTGAGAGAGAAATACAGCTTTCCAATAATCTTTCTCTCTGCGAAAAACATGGACAGCGACAAGATCCTGGGCCTTGACCTGGGGGCGGACGACTACATGACCAAGCCTTTCAACCCGCTGGAAGTGGTGGCCAGGGTGAAGTCCAATCTCAGGAGATACTACGACCTCAAGGGCCCCGCAGGGCAGGACGGTCAGGAAGAGAGCCACGAAAGAGAGATCCTCAATGTGAAGGACCTTGTCCTGGATAAAGACGGGAAGACGGTGACCCAGGACGGCAGGGAACTGGTCCTCACGTCGACGGAATTCAAGATACTGGCCCTTCTCATGAAGGAGCCGGGAAGGGTGTTCACCAAGCAGCAGATCTGCGAGAACGTGATCGGTGACTACTTCCAGTCCGACGACAACAGCATCATGGTGCACATCTCGAATCTCAGAGACAAGCTGGGAGACGACTTCAGGCATCCCAAGTACATCAGGAACATAAGGGGTCTCGGGTACAAGATTGAAAAAGATGATCAATAAATACAAGGGGATCAGAGTGAAGCGGGGGAGCTTCATAAACACGATAGTCCGGAACTACATCATCTTCTCCGCTCTTCTGATAGTCCTGATCTATGCCGTGGCATACCTCACCAGCTACAACACATATGAATCGACCATCGATAATGGAGTGAAAAAGCTGGCATCTGCCTACAGAGAGGCAGATGATCTCGATAAGGTGAAATACCAGAAGTACATCGGAAATGGAAGCGGTGTCGTTATCCTGGACCGCAGCGGGAAGACGGTCTACATCAAGGGCAGATGCCCGGTGAAGACCTTCACCCAGGATTCAATAAAGCTCATCCCGAAAAACGATGAGATAGTAGATGTGGACATACACACATCGACGAGAGGAGACGGTGAAAAGGTACTCTTTATACAGAGGAGGTGGACCACCGACATCTATTCGGAATACATCGATTCTGCGGACACGGATGTGCTGGACACGAAGCACAACGTCATATATTCCACGAAATTCCCTGACAAGACAAAATACACGAATGATGAATATAAGGTCCTCACTGGAAAGTTCGGGAAGGACATAAGCATCATCAAGACCGGGCTGCGGCTCGATGGGAAGAAGTATACTCTCGTGGCGTTCCAGAAGCTGGACATGGTGTCCGCCATGAACCGCCGGGAGAGGAACACCCTCCTGATAGTCGCAGGAACCATCGTTGCCTACGTGCTGATGATACTCATCTTTTCCAGGCTCATCACCAGGAAGGTGAAAAAACCTGTCAACGCCCTGGAGCGGGCCATGAGCGACGTGAGCCAGGGAAAGACCGGAGGTCTCATAGTATACGACGGCCCTACAGAGTTCGTGGACATGTGCGACAGCTTCAACGTCATGTCAAAGAAGCTCGAGGAATCGGAGAAGGAGAACCAGGCCATGAGGGATGCCCAGCAGAAGATGATCTCCGGGATCGCTCACGATCTGAAGACTCCGGTCACCGTGATCCAGGGATACGCCAAGGCCATAAACGACGGCCTCGTGGACGACCAGGAGAAGTACCTCAAGACCATCGAGGAAAAGTCCCAGCGCCTCACGGAGCTCATCGACGAGTTCCACCAGTACGCCATGATGAACAGGCCGGATCTGAAGCTGAACATAGAGACCGTTGACATCTGCGAGTACACCAGAGAGTATCTCGCAGGAAGGTACCCGGAGATGGACATCGAGGGCAGGCACCTTTCCCTGGACATCCCGGACGACTGCATCCCTGTGAGGATAGACAAGTCCCGCTTCAACAGGGTGTACAACAACATAGTAAACAACTATCTCAAGTACTGCGGCGAAAATTCCACCTTCTACTGCTCCATATACCAGCGTGACGACAAGGCCGTGATAACCCTGGGCGACGATGGTCCGGGCATTCCCGCAGAAGTCCGGAAGACCATCTTCGATCCTTTTGTAAAAGGAGACTCCTCCAGGGCCTCCGGAGGATCCGGCCTCGGTCTATCCATCGCCAGAGACGTGGTGAGGGGCTGCGGAGGAAATATCATCCTCACGGATTATCCGGCGGATCCGATGAAGACCGAGTTCGTGATAACTCTGCCTGTCTGGCAGGAAGAGGGAGAGGACCGGAGCTCCCGCAGGACCGATGCCGGATCCGGGGAGGAAAAATAGAAAAATTCACATTTTCTCCTTGATGAAAGCCAGAATGATGGTAAAATATCCCTCGTACAAAAAAGAGAGACTTGTACAGAAAAGACGAGATGATCACATGATCATGGGATACAGGGAGTAGTTGGCCGGATCGCATCGAGCGTGATCCGGTTGCTGCATTCGTCATGCCGCTGCCGTATGGCAGCCGGATGCAGCGCGGTTTACATAAACGACGACGAGACTTTATCACAGACAAATCTGTGGTGAAGTCTTTTTTGTTTCCCCGGAGCCGGGTGGTGACGGGGATGAGTCAGCTCTGTGTTTCACCAGAAGAAAAGGAGTCTGCGTATGGAAAAGAGAAAGTACTGGCTGGAGGATTCCGGCCAGGTCATGGCTGACCTGGGGACGGGAGAGAATGGTCTTTCAGCCGTAGAGGCGGAAGAGAGGCTTAAGAAATACGGCTACAACAAGCTGAAGGAGGCGCCGAAGGATTCTGCGATGAAGCGGTTCCTGGCACAGCTGAAGGATCCGATGATCGTGATCCTGCTGGTGGCAGCCTTCATATCGGCGGTCCTGGATGTTTTTGAGGGAAAGACCCCGTACGACACCCTGATCATCGCCTTTGTGGTCATTGTTAACGGCATTCTTGGCGTGGTCCAGGAGAGCAAGGCAGAAGCCGCCATCGAGGCCCTGAAGAAGATGTCGGAATCCACTAACAGAGTTCTTCGGGGCGGTGAGACCGTGTTCGTGAAGAGCTCTGATCTCGTCCCGGGAGACATCGTCCTCCTGGAGGCGGGAGATGCGGTCCCTGCGGACGCCAGGATAATCGAGTCCGCCAGCATGAAGATCGAGGAGGCTGCACTGACTGGAGAGTCCGTTCCTGTGGACAAGACCACCGGAGCCCTGCAGTCTGATGACGGTGAGATCCCTCTGGGCGACAGGACCAACATGGCCTTCATGGGCAGCACCGTCGTATACGGAAGAGGCCGCGCTGTGATCACCGGCACTGGTATGGACACCGAGATGGGCCAGATCGCCGACGCCATAACCCAGGCTAAGAGCGGCCTCACTCCGCTCCAGATCAAGCTCGCCCAGCTGAGCCACATCCTCACGAGGGTGGTCCTGGGAGTCTGTATCTTCATTTTCGCCTTCGACATGATCAAGTCCTTCATGTCGGGGCAGCAGCCGGGACTTTCAAACATCCTGAACTTCTTCATGATAGCGGTGTCCCTGGCCGTGGCCGCCATCCCGGAGGGGCTGGTGGCAGTGGTGACCATAGTCCTTTCCATCGGCGTCACCAACATGTCCAAGAAGAACGCGATCATAAGAAAGATGTCCGCGGTGGAGACCCTGGGGTGCACCCAGATCATCTGCTCGGACAAGACAGGAACGCTTACAAAAAACAAGATGACCGTCACACAGGAGTATTCTCCTGACGAGAAGCTCCTGGCCACGGCCATGGGCCTTTGCAACGACAGCCAGATCAACGGCGACGGAAAAACGGTCATCGGAGAGCCAACGGAAGCGGCACTCGTGGAGTACGGCATCTCAGCAGGTCTCCCGAAGACCGCTCTCGAGGAAAAGCAGCCGAGGATCGGCGAGGTGCCTTTCGACTCCGGCCGCAAGATGATGTCCACCGTCCACGACAAGGACGGCCAGATCATCCAGTACACCAAGGGCGGGCTGGACGAGATCCTCAGGAACTGCACCCACGTCCTGACAGAGGACGGAGTGGTCCCGATCAGCGAGGAGCTGGTTGACCACATCACATCCGAGAACAAGAAGATGGCCGACCAGGCCCTCAGGGTCCTGGCATGCGCCTACAAGACATACGACGAGAAGCCTGAGGAGTGGACGAGCGCCGCTCTGGAAAATGACCTTACTTTCATCGGGATCTGTGGCATGATCGACCCGGTTCGCCCGGAGGTCGAGGCCGCGATCAAGGAATGCCGCGAGGCCGGCATCACTCCAGTGATGATCACAGGAGACCACAAGGACACCGCGGTGGCCATAGCAAAGGAGCTGGGTATCATCACCGACAGCAGCCAGGCGGTCACCGGAGCGGAGCTCGGACAGATGAGCGACGAGGAGTTCAAGTCCAGGATCAGGGACATCCGGGTGTACGCAAGAGTGCAGCCTGAGCACAAGACCCGCATCGTAAGGACCTGGCAGGAGCTCGGATACGTCACGGCCATGACCGGAGACGGCGTCAACGACGCGCCTTCCATCAAGGCCGCGGACATCGGCCTCGGAATGGGCATCACAGGAACTGATGTGACCAAGAACGTTGCGGACATGATCCTGGCGGACGATAACTTCGCCACTATAGTATCCGCCGTAGCAGAGGGAAGGCGCGTATATGACAACATCAGGAAGGCGATACAGTTCCTCCTGAGCTCGAACCTGGCAGAGGTGATCTCAGTTTTCCTGGCATCCGTCATGGGCTTCACCATACTGATGCCGACGCACCTGCTTTTCATAAACCTGATCACCGACTGCTTCCCGGCGCTTGCCCTCGGAGTCGAGGCCCCGGAGAAGGACATCATGAACAGGGAGCCGAGGAAAAAGGACGAAGGCATCCTCGCGGGAGGCATGGGCTTCGACACCCTGTATCAGGGCATAGTGGTTACGATCCTCACCATGACCGCGTATTTCATCGGCAGGAGCGGGGACGGTTCCATCGGCGCCGACGGCTTCAGCAGCCTGGGCGTGACCATGGCGTTCTTCGTGATGTCCATGTGTGAGATCTTCCACTCCTTCAACATGAGATCGAGGCGTGAGAGCATCTTCAAAATGGGAAGCCTGAACAAGCCGCTTCTCCTGGCGATGCTGGCATCGCTGGCCCTCACCACGCTGATCGTGGAGGTGCCTGCGCTGGCGAGCATGTTCCAGTTCAGAGAGGGAGGCCTGGACCCTGAGCACTACATGATCTCCTTCGGACTCTCGATCCTTGTGATCCCGATCGTGGAGATAGTGAAGCTGATCCAGAGAAAAACCGGAAAGTAACTGAAAACAGCGAGGCTGCCGCGTTTCAGACGAAATGCGGCGGCCTCTTTTCCTTGACAATCCCATCACAGGGGAATATCATTTTCCGCGGAATGACAACTGAATAGTTTTATCACAGGAGTGCCCTGAACTGGGCTGAGATATGGCGAGCAGACATAAATCCTTATTACCTGATCAGAGTAATTTCTGCGTAGGGATGATATCAATATACACGGTCCGCATTGCTATCCTGCAGTGCGGATCTTTCTTTTGTGAGAAAACGAAAAAACGGCGTTCCAGATGAGATTTTCAGCTTCATGACATTAAATCGGAGGATCAGAAATGGAAAGAACGTACAAGACCCAGATGGATGCGGCGAGGCAGGGCATCCCGGGCGCCAGAGACAGGGACGACCGCATGGCGGAGGCCAGGAAAAACCTCGACTGGGACGCCCAGTACGCCGAGGCCCTTGATCCTGAGAGGGCGAAGGCCATCAGAGACAGCAGGCTCCCAGAGGACGACCACAGCGACACCTGTTCCATGTGCGGAAAGTTCTGCGCCGTGAGGAGCATGAACAAGGCGCTGGCGGGAGAGATGATAGACATACTGTAGCTTTTCGGGGCGGTGCGGAAGAGCGCGCCCGAGGAGTGTGCAAGAAGTGGGCACTGCACGAAAGCGTCAGCAGAGTGTGGCAGATGAGCTTTTCACGCGAGAGCGTCTTACAGGCAAAGCGGCAGCCACAGCACATGACTGCAGCACGTGATAGCACATGAGCAGAAAGAGAGAAAAATGGTAAAGATAAATGGTGAAATGACGGGCGCCGCCGGGACCGTCCTCGAGGATCTCCTCCTGGAAAAGGGCTACAACATGAAGTTCATAGCCGTGGAGATCAACGAGCATATAGTAAAGAAGGCAGACTACCCGGAGACCGTCCTGCAGGACGGCGACTCCGTGGAAGTGGTGTCCTTCGTGTCGGGAGGCTAGAAGATGGTGACGGAAAAAGAGCTTTTTGACGCCCTCGCTTCGAGGCACACGGTGGAGGGCCAGGAAAAGATCTCCCGCGCCTCGGTGGCCATCTGCGGCCTCGGCGGCCTGGGGTCTAACGTGGCCATCCACCTGGCACGATGCGGAGTGGGCCGCCTTCACCTGCTGGACTTCGACAGGGTGGACCTGCCGAACATCAACAGGCAGCAGTACAGGCTCGACCAGATCGGAATTCCAAAGACCGAGGCACTTAAAGACGAGCTCAGGGAATTCGCCCCGTATATAGACATCGTGACCGATCAGGTGAAGCTCACGCCGGAGAATATCCCTGAGCTCCTGAAGGACGAGCACTACATAGTTGAGGCATTCGACAAGGCCGACCAGAAGGCCATGCTCTGCAACTCCGTCTTGGAGGAACTCCCTGGTGCGGTCCTGATCGCGGGCTCAGGCATGGCCGGATACGGAAAGAGCAACGACATTGAGACCCGCCGCATATCCTCCCGCTTCTACGTATGCGGAGACGGAGAGACGGGGCTGGAGCAGGCCGGCACACTCTTTTCCCCGAGAGTGGCCATATGTGCGGTCCACCAGGCGAACCTGGTGATACAGCTGATCATGGACGGGGAATGATGTAAAAAACAGGCCGCCGCGCAGTCACGCCGGCGACCGATGAAAGAAAGATGGCCGCCACGTAGTCACGTCGGCGACCGATGAAAGTAAGATGGCCGCCACGTAGTCACGTCGGCGACCGATGAAAGAAAGATGGCCGCCACGTAGTCACGCCGGCGACCGGAGGAGGAGAAAATGGCAGAAGAGATAAGAAACGACAGCTGGGAGCTCGGCGGACACAGGTTCACATCGAGGTTCATACTGGGATCCGGAAAGTATTCGCTGGATCTGATCAAGGCGGCGGTGGAAAACGCCGGCGCTCAGATCATCACCCTGGCTGTCAGAAGGACGAACACTAAGGAATCGGAAAACATTCTGGACTACATCCCGGAGGGCGTCACGCTCCTTCCGAACACCTCGGGCGCAAGGAATGCGGACGAGGCCGTGAGAATCGCAAGGCTTTCAAGGGAGCTGGGCTGCGGGGACTTCGTGAAGATCGAGATCATGAGGGACTCCAAGTATCTGCTCCCGGACAACAACGAGACCATCAAGGCAACGAGGATCCTGGCGGACGAGGGCTTCGTGGTGATGCCTTACATGTATCCTGACCTCTACAGCGCCAGAGCGCTGGTAGATGCAGGAGCTGCCTGCGTGATGCCGCTGGCCGCCCCTATCGGCTCGAACGGAGGGCTTCAGACCAAGGCCTTCATCCAGATCCTCATCGATGAGCTGGACGTTCCGGTGATAGTGGATGCGGGGATCGGCCGCCCGTCCCAGGCCTGCGAGGCCATGGAGATGGGGGCAGCCGCGATCATGGCCAACACAGCCATCGCAACTGCCGGAAACGTGCCGGAGATGGCATGTGCTTTTAAAAACGCCATCGACGCCGGCCGCCAGGCCTACCTTTCCGGCCTGGGGAGAGTTTTGCAGCGCGGCGCTTCCTCCAGCGACCCGCTCACGGGATTCCTGAGAGACTAGGAGGCGCGAGATGACGGACTACGAAAAGAACGAATTTTTCCTGGACGGCAAGAACCTCACTCCCGAGGCCCTCGCGAAAAAGCACCGCATCGAGCAGGATCCTTCCGCCCGCACCGATCACATGAAGTACATGCCGGACATGGAGGTCATCCAGTCGGACATGCTGGAAAAGCTTCTCGGTGAGGTGGAGGCCTACGATCCTGCGGCCTATACCGCGGCGGACGTTCGCCGGGCCCTGGACAAGGACGACATAGGCGTTGAGGACTTCAAGGCACTGCTGTCGCCGGCGGCCGCTCCTTTTCTGGAGGAGATGGCCGTGAAGGCCAGGAACGAAACGGGAAAGCACTTCGGGAACACGGTGTACATCTTCACGCCTCTCTACCTCGCGAACTACTGTGAAAACTACTGTGTCTACTGCGGTTTCAACTGCTACAACGACATCAAGAGGCTCCAGCTCAACGAGCAGGAGATGGAGCACGAGATGAAGGTCATCGCCGACTCCGGCATCGAGGAGATCCTGATGCTCACGGGCGAGAGCAAAAAGATGAGCAGCCTGGAGTACATCGGCACGGCCTGTAAGCTTGCCCGGAAGTACTTCAGGAACGTTGGACTGGAGATCTACCCTGCAAATGTAAAGGACTACAAGTACCTGCACGAGTGCGGTGCGGATTACGTGACTGTTTTTCAGGAGACCTACGACAGCCGCCGCTACGAGGAGCTCCACCTGATGGGCCACAAGCGCGTTTTTCCATATCGCTTTTACGCCCAGGAAAGGGCGATCCTCGGCGGCATGAGGGGCGTGGGTTTCTCCGCGCTGCTCGGACTGTCCGATTTCAGGAAGGACGCTTTTGCAAGTGCCATGCACGTGTATCTGCTCCAGAGAAAGTACCCGTATGTTGAATACTCGCTGTCCTGCCCGAGGCTCAGACCGATCATCAACAACGACAAGATAAATCCGCAGGACGTACACGAAAAGGAGCTTTGCCAGGTGCTCTGCGCCTACAGGCTCTTCCTCCCGTACGTGGGGATCACCGTCTCCTCCCGGGAGAGCAAGAGCTTCCGTGACGGCATAGCAAAGATAGCCGCCACCAAGATCTCAGCCGGAGTTTCCACCGGCATCGGTGACCACGAAAGCAAGTACTCCCACACCGAGGACGACAACACCGGGGACGAGCAGTTCGAGATAGCAGACGTCAGGAGCCTGGACCAGATGTACAACGACATGTCAGGCGAGGGCCTCCAGCCGGTGCTCAACGATTACCTGTATCTGTAGCGGGCGGCCGGAACGATCACCCATGTCTGCAGTTGGAGTCCTGAGCGAATGAGCGAAAGGCCGCTGGCGGGGCGGGCGGTAACAGAGTGACCCGCTGGGTGTCCGATGGAGCGGCTGGCAGGCCTGATGTCGGCACTTTCGTTGCCCTCCGGGCTTCCGACATGATGGGCTTCCGGAACCTGGCGCCTTACGGGATGCGCCCGCTGGGCATCTGCAAACTGGTGCTCACCCCAAATGCCCGCTGGGCGTCGCAAACTTGTGTCTTACGAATATGCCCGCTGGGCGTCGCAAACTTGTGTCTTACGAATATGCCCGCTGGGCGTTTTTTCAGAAAAAAAGATGAACGAAGAATTTATTTGCGTAACAAACCGAAAACTCGTGGAAGGCGAATTCCTCTCATGGCTCGACCTGATCCTGGACCGCGGCGTCAACGGCCTATCGGCTCCGGATCGGCTGATCCTGAGGGAAAAAGACCTTTCCCCCGCAGCTTACACATCGCTTGCTCGCCGGGTCCTGGACCTGTGCAGCACAAAGGGAAAGATCTGCATCCTCCACAGCTATCCGGAGGTCGCTCTGGAGCTGCGCTGTGAGCACATCCACTTACCTCTCGAAAAACTGCGCCACATGAGCGAGGAGGAAAAAAGCTTTTTCCGGACTCTTGGGGCCAGTGTTCACAGCCCGGAGGAGGCCAGGGAAGCCGAGGCCCTCGGTGCGACCTGCGCGACCTTTGGCCACGTCTTTGTGACCGATTGCAAAAAAGGCCTCGAGCCCCGGGGCCTTGAGGCTCTCGGTTCTTGCTGTGCCGCCGTCGCCTGCCCGGTGTACGCTATCGGCGGGATCAACGAAAAAAATTATCGCGACTGCCTGAGGGCCGACGCCGCCGGAGTCTGCGTAATGTCGGACTACATGCGCGCGGCTGGGTGTCACTTGTGATCCAGGCCTCGACTGCGATTTGGGTGATACCTGCGAATCAGGTGTCACCTACGATTCGGGTCTCACAACGCTCGAACAGTGGGCCTTCAATGTTTCTGTTGTGACTATTGTGACTATTGTGTGCTTATGCAGCTAATTGCATAAAATTGTCCACAATTTCGGATGAAATTGTGGACACCGCTTTTTGAGATGAGGATTTTCCAGGGGAAACAGCCATTTTCGGCGTTTCCCCTGGAAAATCTACCGACCTATCACCTGAAAAAAAAGAACACGACAATACAATCTTCAGCTTTATTGCTGAGATCTGCAATGTGGTCACATGAGTTCAGACTCTAGAGTCACAGGGAAATAGCAATGAGACCAAATGCCTTGATACAGTGAGACCGGAGTTCACTCGAGGACAGAATAAAAATATTTTTTCCATACATTGTCTTGTCAGCACCCCAGATCGCGGAAAAAAGTTCCAGGGGAAACGCCGAAAAAGAGCATGTTATATGGAATTAAAATTTTGCATAAAAATTCGCAGCTAATTTTAGAAACTGTGCTTGTCATTTGTGCAGAAAATTCCCGGAACTGTCTATTTACAATTCCGGGAATTCATGATTTTTGCGGTGCGCAGGCGACCTGACGTCGCCTGCGTTTCTTTCCCATCGCCCCCACGCGCATCGCGCCGCCGAAGGCCCCCCAAATGGCCCGCGGCCTCAAACCGCCATCGGCGCGGCCCTCGGCCCCTCCAGCCCCGATATCGCCAGTGCCTCGCCATTTCTTGACCCGGCACCGGCTTTTCCCAAAAACGGCCGAAGGCCGCCGAAGGCCCCCAAAACGGCCCGCGGCCCCAAACCGCCATCGGCGCGGCCATCGGCCACTCCAGCCCCGATATCGCCAGTGCCTCGCCATCCCTTGACCCGGCACCGGCTTTTCGCCAAACGGCCGAAGGCCTCTCAAAGCGCATCGCACCCTAAACAGCCATCGGCCTCATTGTTTTCAATGCCCTCGGCCTCTCCAATCCCGGATGTTATAATACTTAAGAATTTCATAATGATTTTGACAGGGTCTGCTTAATCCCCCTGTTTTACCATAGACACATCGAATGGAGGACATGGACAAATATGAAGATTCTTATCTGTGACGACGACAGGGAGATCGCAAGGGCGATCGGCATCTACCTCAGGAATGCGGGATACGAGACCTGCGAGGTCTACGACGGCAGGGCTGCGGTCGAGGCTGCGAAGGACGAAGAGGTCCAGCTGATAATGATGGACGTGATGATGCCCGGAATGGACGGTATCAGGGCGACCGAGGCCATCCGCCGGGTGCGGAACATACCGATCATCATGGTCTCCGCCAAGGGCGAGAGCTACGACAAGGTAAGCGGCCTGGACTGCGGAGCCGACGACTACATCACCAAGCCTTTTGACCCGGTGGAGATGGTGGCGAGAGTGAGGGCCTGCCTCAGGAGATACAGATCCCTGGGGAGCGCAGAGGAAGCGCCATCGGTCCTTAAGACCGGCGGCCTCAGGCTTGACACCGAGACCAAGGAGGTCACCGTGGACGGCGAGGAAGTCAACCTGACACCGAAGGAATTCGGAGTCCTGAAGTTCCTCATGGAGCAGCCGGGGAGGGTCTACTCCATGGAGCAGATCTACGAGGCCGTCTGGAAGGAGCCGGCGTTCAACTTTGAGAACACCGTTGCTGTCCACATCCGCCACATTCGAGAGAAGATAGAGATAGATCCCAGGAATCCGGCGTACCTCAAGGTCCTGTGGGGCATCGGCTACAAGATCGAGAAGATCGACGAGCCCGGTAACGAGACGGAAGGTGCGTCCGGCAATAAGCCGGAAGGTGCGCCCGCAGGCGCCGGAGGCGGCCCGGGATCGGGAAAATAGTGGAGGAAGCAGATGAGCACGAGTATAGATCAGAAAAAGAGGACGACAGCATGGCTCGTATCCAGCGTCGTCTGTGTGGCGGGATTTTGTGCAGCCCTGTGCTGCGGAGTCTCAGGGTATCTCCTGAGCTGGATGGCAGACTACCAGGGATACGCGGCCCCCATAGCGAAGGCGATCAGAGCCGCCGCGAACAGCTACAACACAGAAGAACACATGAGGCTCATGATACAGCTGGGCATCGTGTTCGGCGTGCTTGCTGCGGCAGGGCTGGTGGTGTCCGTGATCTTTTCAGGAAAAAAAGACGAAAAAGGAGTCCGTCTCGCGCCACTCGACCGGTGCTTCGGTGAGGTCCAGGTATTCGCAGGCATTCTTGCGGGATGCGCGCTTTACCCGGCGGCCATCCTGCTCACGTCGGCCTATGTGGGATCCAGAAAATTCATAACTGGCGGCATTTACCACGATGTGGTCGCGGCCCTTTCAAGAGGTGACAGGACGGAGTACCTGACGGGGTTCTACGAATACAGAAACATCTCAAACCTGCTGTCACCGTGGTTCGCCTTCGTGATCGCCATCATCATGATACTGGCGATCGCGGCCTTCGAGCTCTGGGTGGTACAGAGCATCGCGAGGAAGCTCAAGAACCATTCGTTCTGGGAGAATACCATTATAGGAAAAGTATTCGCCTTCTGTGCCGGGGAGTTCGGCAGGAGCACCAGGCTGCAGCTCAAGGTCATGGCAGTTCTGATAGTCGCCGTTATCGTGTCCGGCTACTGGCTTGGAGCCGTGGCCGTTATCGGGCTGATACTCTGGCAGGTACCTAAGCTCCTCAGGAGGTTTCACGACATCCAGACCGCGACGGCTCAGGCCGCAAGCGGAGACCTGGACGTCTCCGTTCCGAGGAACTACAGCGGAGACGACCTGGACAGACTTTCCGAAGACATCAACGCCATCTCGGGAGCCACCCGCCTGGCAGTTGAAAAAGAGCTGAAGAACCAGAAGATGAAGACAGACCTCATCACCAACGTATCCCACGACCTGAAAACACCTCTCACATCGGTGGTCACCTACGTGGACCTGCTCAAGAAAGAGGGGCTCGACAGCGAAAACGCCCCGGAGTACCTGGAGATAATCGACCAGAAGGCGAACAGGCTCCAGCACCTGACACTGGACCTTTTCGACGCCGCCAAGGCCTCCAGCGGGGACCTGCCGGTGGAGCTCCACAGCGTGGACCTCGTTTCCATGGTGAACCAGGCCGCTGGCGAATTCGATGACGACCTGAAGAAGAGAGATCTCGAGCTGATAATCAACTCTCCGGAAAAAGTCCAGGTAATGGCCGACGGCAGGTATCTGTGGCGAGTCATGGAGAACCTCCTGTCCAACATCCGGAAGTACGCCATGAAGGGCTCCAGAGTCTACATAGATGTTTCCAGCGATGACGAACAAGGCATCGTCTCCGTGAAAAACATGTCTCAGGAAAGGCTCAACATCTCCGCGGATCAGCTCATGGAGCGCTTCACCCGCGGTGACGAATCCAGGACCAGCGAGGGAAGTGGGCTGGGCCTGTCCATTGCAAAGGACCTCACATCCTTGATGGGCGGCCGCCTGAGGATAACGGTGGACGGAGACCTTTTCAAGGCCGAGGTTTCTCTCCCGCTGGATAACAGCAGGAAGGCCGAACCGGCAGAGACGGCCTGATGATCCCGCCGGCCGGGGACCCTTCAGAACGGTGTCCCGGCCGGCGGTTCTTTTTCCGGAAAAACCTTATGATTGCCTTAAGCCTGTTGATATTGACCCGGCAACTCATTATCATTCATTCACAGAGGACGGGCATGAGGTGCCGGGGACAGCAGCGTCACATACACAGGCCGGTTTCAACATATGAGGAAGGACGTTAGAGCAGATGGAGTTTGGAAAGGGAAAAATCATCATATTGGCGGTGATCATTGTGGCCGCGGGTGTTCTGGGGGCCAGGACCGGCTCATCTCTCCAGCCTGTTGAAGACGACGATTACGACCCTGCTGAGTACTTCACGATGGATAATGTACCTACATTTTTCATACACGGCCTGAACAGCAGCTCCGTGGCCATGGACTTCATGGTGAACGAATTCAGGGAATTCGAAGTCACGGAGAACGTGATCTACGCCAACGTCACCCCGGAGGGCAAGGTGTCCCTGGTGGGCAAGGTGGTGAAGGGCGCAGGAAACCCCATCATCGAGATAAACTTCGAGAACAACAGGCAGAGGAACTACCACATCGAGGGCCAGTGGCTCAAGTCGGTGATAGACGCCTACAGAGAGAAAAACCATTTTGACAGATTCAACGTTGTGGCCCACTCCATGGGGAACATGGCCATCTGCTACTACCAGCTGGACTACGGGGACGACCCGGACCAGCCGAAGCTCCACAAGGTGGTGGATATCGCCGGTAATTACGACCGGCTGAACGGCCACTATAAGAAGTGGAAGAACAACAAGCTGGACAAGGACGGAAAGCCGAAGTACACGGACTCCGTGTACAGAGAGCTCCTGGGCCTGAAGACCATGGACGTGTACAAGAATGTGGACGTCCTCAATATCTACGGAGACCTGGAGGACGGAAGCGGCACCGATGGGCGGGTGAGCACCGTCAGCGCGAAGTCATTCAAATACATAATCAAGGACTCCGCCAAGTCCTACAAGGAGATAGAGTTCAAGGGGAAGATGGCCGGCCACAGGATGCTCCACCACAACTACGAGGTGAGCGACGACATCATGGATTTCCTCTGGGCGAAGTAAAAGACGAAGCAAAGTCTGAGCAACGCTGAATGGGCATTGACGCAACATTGATGCAATATTGAAAACAGGTGGACAGTCGATATCCGGGACCGCTGCGTGGTGACGCGCAGTGGCTTTTTTTATGCTTATATAAAACAGATACTGGCCGCAGATACTGCCTCAAAAGGAGAAAAAGGAAAAGTTCCGTCGCGAATTGGCCCGGTCGCGGTAGTATCGTAAATGCGTGAAAGTGGATTTTGTGTTTTATAGTGGTAGAATACTGAAAAATGGCGTTCTAGACGCTGCAGGGGGTATAACAGGGGACATGGATGAGATTTTTTTAGAAAAAGGACCGCTTTCTGAACAATACAGGGATCTGCTGGATCAGATACCTGGAGGGGTCTTCGCCTTTAAGTGGAACGGGGCGGGAGAACCTCTTTTCGTGAACAGCACTATGCTCTCGATACTGGGAGCCGACAGCCTCGACGAGATCAGACAACATGCGGGAGAAGATTTCGACACCATGATCTACGTCGAGGACAGAGAGAAGACCCATGAGCTCTTCAGACATCTGCTCAAGAAAAAAGGAAGATCTGAGAGATTCGAATGCAGGATCTATACGGTCCGCGGAATGGTCAGGCTGGTGAGAGGGTGCATCAAGGTGCACGACACCAGTTCAGGGGAAAAGATCTTCGTTGCGGCAGTCATGGATCTGGGACTTATCAGCACCGGAGGGACCGTCTACGAGATGGACGGCCTTACGGGCCTCATGAAAAGGGAACCATTCCTGTCCTTCATGTACAAGTGCCGGGACGGTATCGTCGAGGGCAGCGGAAAGAAGCTGGTGGTCCTCTATTACGACATAGTCAACTTCCGCTTCATCAACAAATACGACGGCATGTCTGCTGGAGACGAATTTCTGCGGTCGACGGGGCGCATGCTTCAGGAGCTCTTCCCGGAATACGTTGTAGCCCGTTTTTCCGAGGACCACTTTCTGGTGCTCACCGACGGCAAGAATATAAAAGAACGGACAGAGCGTTCAAGAGAACGGATCAAGAGGATGAGCTCAAATGCCATGCTCGACTGTTCTATCGGCGCATGTGCCTGGGACGACCCGGAGCTGGATCCCGGGAGCATATGCAGCAGGGCCAGGCTCGCCTCCGACGACAACCGGGAGAGAGTCGGCACCTTCTTTTCCTTCTACAGCACAGAACTCGGCAACAGGCTGGACCTGTCGGAATACGTTGTGTCTCACATAGATGAGGCCATCATCAAGGGCTGGATCAAGGTATACTACCAGCCTATCGTCAGGGCTATCTCAGGTCAGATCAGCGAAATGGAGGCGCTGGCCAGATGGGACGACCCTGAGAGGGGGTTTCTGGCGCCGATGCAGTTCATCAAGCCTCTGGAAAATTCCAATCAGATATACAAGCTGGACCTCTGCGTGATCGACCAGGTGTGTCGGCGTATCGCCCAGTCGCAGAAGCAGAACAGGCCGGAGATCTCCTTTTCCGTGAACCTGTCGCGTGTGGACTTCAGCTGCTGCGACATGTTCAAAGAGGTGGAAAGGATAGTTCGCCACTACGATATCCCCCGCCGCACACTTCACATCGAAAACACCGAGAGCGCACTGCTGTCCAGTGGCGACGATGTGGTGGAGACCCTTAACAAGTTCAGAAAAGCCGGTTACGAGATCTGGATGGACGATTTCGGTAGCGGTTATTCAAATCTCAACCTTCTTAAAGACTATTCCTTTGATGTACTGAAACTGGACATGGCCTTCCTCAGGTCCGACACGCCACGGGCCAGGAGCATCATAGAGTCTATGATAGCCATGGACAAGAGAATAGGCAACCTCACCATCGCCGAAGGTGTCGAGACGAGAGAGCAGTGGGAGTTCCTCAGAAAAGCGGGATGCGACAAGATGCAGGGATACTACTTCGGAAAGCCCCTGCCTTATGATGAGTCCCTCAGCCACTGCATGGCCTCAGGAATGAGCATTGAATCTTCCAAGTGGAAGAGCTACTACGACTCTCTGCACAAGGTGGACTTCAATGTCGACCTGGCGATGATGCTCGTGGAATACCAGAAGGGTGTCTTTAATGTTCTGTTCATAAATGACCGCTTTGGTGAATTCACCGGCTTCCGAAGCGAAAATATCCTGGAGAGGGTGGAAAATGCCATCAACGACAGGAGTGATCCAGCATGCAGGGAGCTGATCAAGACCGCAGAATATTCTTCCTGGTCCGGAGCTTCGGGGGAATACTTCTACAGCATCAAAGGGCGGGAGCTTAAGTGCAGATACCGCATGCTGTCGAAACGCGGAAAGCGGACTCTTTTCGAAGTGCGGATGACCAGCGTCTCAAACGAACCTGCGCAGGTGGAGGCACAGAACCGGCTGGTGATGGCTCTGCGCCGCTTTTACGATGATATGTATGAAATAGATCCTTCCTCGATGGAGGTGCGGCCGGTTCAAATGCTGGGAACGCGGGGAGATGAGGATTCTGAGGGAAAGTCCTGCGCATTCACAATTGCGATCCACGACTTTGTTCCGGACATCTTTCAGGCTGATCAGGGCAGGTACAAGAAGTTTATCGATCCTGTAACACTGGAAAAGAGGGTGAAGGGGACGAAGGGCGGCGTGCTCAGCGACGTTTTCAGGACGCTGGACGAGAACGGGTGCTTCGTCTGGAAGTATCACAAGATTTTTCAGGCAATAGAGCTGGATCCACCTGTCCTGGTCTACTGTACCCAGATGCTGGATACGGAGGAGGAGATCAGGGAGTTGTCCATGATCCAGAGCGATCCGTACAGGCGCCTGGTATCAGGTGAGGAGGGAGACGTCTCGGAAAAGGAGACCCTCTGGGATGACCTTATGCTCCACATTCCTCTGCCAATCTTCTGGAAGGACCGGAACAGGCGGTTCCTGGGGGCAAGCAAGACTTTCCTGGATTACTACGGCTTCGATTCGATCGGACAGATACTTGGAAAGACCGATGAAGAGGTGCACTGGCATCCTCAGGACGGGCCTTATATCTCCGACGAAGAACAGGTCATGAACGATGCATCCATGCACGTCAACGTTCCCGGAAAAAGCATCGCCAGGGGAGTTGCCCACAACATCATGGCCACGAAATGGCCGGTGTACCGGAAAGGAAAGGTATGCGGTCTCATGGGCTATTTCCTCGATGAGGACATGGTCAGGAAGCTGACCGGAGAAGAGGTGGCTGCAGTCAAGCTGGATCCCGTCACCGGGGTCGAAAGCCTGCCGGCTTTCATGGACGATATTTCCCAGTACACCAGGGATCACCAGATGGGGCGTGGCATGTTCGGCATGATCGTATGCAATATCCCGGGCACCGCCCGGTTTACTAAGGTGTACGGCGAAAAAGCCAGTGAAGATCTGCTGAAGGCCTGCGCAGATGCGGTGGTGTCCGCTGTGGGCAACACGGGAGCCGTTGGCAGGCTAGGCTCTGAGTATCTGGCCGTTCTTTACAAATACGAAAATCCTGACGAGATCAACGAGCTCGCACGTGAGATCAAGCGGAGGCTGGAATCCATACACTCTGTAGATGGAAACAGCTGTACACTGTTCGCAAAGATACAGATCGTGTACGCAGATGTGTCTCTGAAGTTCGAGGACGCCCTCCACAAGATCCTTACAGGAGATACTCAGGAATCGATCGCCCTCAAGCTGGACAGCGGGGATCTCATAAGGAGCCAGACCACCCGCGACTTCCTGAATGAGTTGCCTATGGGGTGTTACATCATCAAGCCGGATCAGGTGATCACCTTCTGGAACCGGAAGGCCGAGGACCTTCTGGGGTATACGGCAGATCAGATGGTGGGCGGAAAATGTTCCACTTCCAGGCTGGAGTGCTGCGACTGCAACGAGAAGCGCGTGCCTCAGCACATGTGCCCGGGCGTCCGGGCTTTTTCCACCGGAGAGACCCAGACCGTGAACGTGGTTTTCCACAAGGCAGATGGAAAAGGTCTCATGGTGAAGAACACCCTCATCCCTATAAGAAATGAAAAAGGCGAGATCACCGAATCCATAGGTGTATTTCTCCCTGCAGGCAAGGGCGACATCGATTTCAACGTCGTCACCGAGATCTACGAAAAGGCCACCATGGATCCTGTCACAGGTCTGCCGGGCAGGCGGTTCATGGAGGCCTGCGTCCAGGATTCACTGGAGCTGTACAGGAGAAACGGAGTGAAGTTCGCCGTATTCTTCGCCGATGTGGACAACCTCCACGATATAAACAACACTTATGGTCACGAGACCGGAGACAAGATACTCCGCATTCTGGGAGACGAGATGCGCAAGCAGGGCCGGAGGACTGAGCGCCTCTGCCGGTGGGGCGGGGACGAATTCGTAGCGGTGATCCACATCAACGATCCCCGCGACATCATCGGAGCCTCCCGCCGACTGGCCGCAGTGGCTGGAAACATCGAGACAGAGTGCGACGGCAGGCGGGTGTCCGTCAGTATTTCAGTCGGCATCACCGCCGTCCGCCCGGACGACGACGGAAAAAAGATCGTTGACCGCGCGGACCGCTACATGTACCTGGCAAAAAAACTCCCGGATAAGAATATCGTCACAGACTTCAACGTGGACGACCTGGGTGACTGAACTGGTGATGGCGCGCCAATGACAAGCACAGTTTCTAAAATTAGCTGCGAATTTTTATGCAAAATTTTAATTCCATATAACATGCCCTTTTTCGGCGTTTCCCCTGGAACTTTTTTCTGCGATCTGGGGCGCTGACGGAGCAATGAATAGAAAAGGCATTTTTATTCTGCCTTCAAGCGAGTAACGGTCTCACCAAGTCAAAGTATTGGGTCTCACTGCTATAGCCTTAAGACTCATGAAGATTGCTCCTGTGACCATCTGGCTATTTCCAGCCATCAGTTCGACAATTGTATTGCCATGTTCTTTTTTTCAGGTCTTTGGTCGGTAGCTTTTCCAGGGGAAACGCCGAAAATCAGCGTTTCCCCTGGAAAAGCTTCATCTCACAAAAGCGGTATCCACAATTTCGTCCGAAATTGTGGATGGTCTTATGTGATTTTTTGCATAAATATATAATGGTCACAACTGGGATCTGAAAAATCAGCTATTCGAGTGTCATGAGACCCGAAATCTCTGTGAGACCCGGAACTCCGTAGCCCTGTGAGACCCAGAGCCCCAACGCCCTGTGAGACCCGGAGCCCCAGCGCCTTGTAAGACGGGATCCCAGCGCCCTGGAGTATGTCAGGCGGAAGCGACCTGCACCGCTTGGCCAGGTCGCAACCTTCAAACACAAAAAGAGGCTCGCTCTCGCGCGAGCTCCCTTTTTTTACTAGTCAAACACGCACCGCGCCTCTTGGAAACGCGCACCGCGCTTCTTGGAAACGCGCAACGCGCCTCTTGGAAACGCGCAACGCGCCTCTTGGAAACGCGCATCGCGCCTCTTGGAAACGCGCATCGCGCCCCGCCATCTCGGCCATGCGATGACGAATGGTGATCTTGCCTTTTGATCTCGGATCCGTCCGACCGTTCAATCAGACGTACAGACGTACGGTGAGTTCCGGCGCTCTGGTCATGCATCCTATGCCTTACCCTGGCACCCCAGCACGTCCGTGATCTTGTGGGCTACGATCGCCTTGATGTTGGCTCTGCCCACCTTCAGGTAAGCGCGAGGGTCGAACACCGACGGATCTTCTGTGAGCGCCTGTCTCACGCCGGCCGTCATCCCGAGGCGCAGGTCGGAGTCGATGTTGATCTTGCACACGGCAGATCTTGCAGCTTCCCTCAGCTGATCCTCAGGAACACCGATGGCATCCTTCAGGGCGCCGCCGTTGCTGTTGATGACGTTCACGTATTCCTGCGGAACGGAAGAAGCGCCGTGGAGAACGATAGGGAATCCAGGGAGCCTCTTTTCCACCTCGTGCAGGATGTCGAAGCGCAGGTGTGGATCCGTGCCCGGCTTGAACTTGTAGGCGCCGTGGCTCGTTCCGATGGCGATGGCCAGGGAGTCGACGCCGGTCCTGCCAACGAACTCCTCCACATCGTCAGGGTTCGTATAGGAAGAGTCCTCTGCTTTTACATGCACTTCGTCCTCGATGCCCGCCAGAGTACCCAGCTCGGCCTCGACCACAACGCCGTGAGCGTGAGCGTATTCCACCACCTGCTTTGTAATGGCGATGTTTTCCTCAAAAGGCTTACCCGACGCGTCGATCATCACGGACGTGAAGCCGTTGTCGATACAGTCCTTGCAGATCTCGAAGCTGCTGCCGTGATCCAGGTGCAGCGCTATCGGCAGCTCCGGATACATCTCCACGGCCGCCTCGACGAGCTTTACGAGATATATGGAATTGGCGTATTTCCTGGCACCGGCGGAAGCCTGGAGGATCAGAGGAGCCTTCAGCTCGGCCGCCGCCTCGGTGATGCCCTGGACGATCTCCATGTTGTTCACGTTGAAAGCGCCGATGGCATATCCGCCTTCGTAAGCCTTTTTAAACATGTCGGTGGTAGTGACAAGTGACATATTTGAACTCTCCTTTCTTCTGCCCCGGAGGGCATCAAACAGGTACTGCGTGAGTTGATTCGTGATCAGCGGACGCCCGGCCACCGCGGGCGGACGTCCCACCCGATTATAACACACCCCGCAGGATCATCACATAAGATTTACTTTCCTTCAGATAAGTGAGTTTACAGGGTTTTGCGGGGGCTATATAATGAAAATACATTTTGGCCGGCGGCCCCGTTGTCGCCGGCGGTGTTGCGGGGAAAAGATATGAATGAAGATAAAAATATAAACGGTTACCCGAAGGCCGGCGGGGAGAGCGACGAGGAGCTCTTCGCCACCCAGGTGTCCAGGGCGGTCTCCAGCCAGGACTACTCCGGCCTTTCGGACAGCATACAGCAGGAGATGGACACCTTTACAAGGTCCCTGAACCAGCAGGTCGGGGCCATCAACATGGATCTTCGCGTGAAAAACGAGATCATCCCTGCGGATCAGAGCGGCAATGCCTCAGACGCCTCGGACGCCCAGCGGGCCGCCGCTTCAGATGCGGAAAAAGCAGACGCCGCTCCGCGCAGTTCTGCGGCTGATGCCCAGGCCGCGTCAGACGCCCAGCGGGCCACTACTCAGAGTGCGAACTCTCAGGGAGCTGCGACTAAGGCGGCAAACGAACAGAATGCCACAGCGCATTCTGCGTCGGCCGCCCATAAATCAAGCCGTGAAACGCACCAATCAGATCGCGCATCTCGTGCGGAGGAGCGCGCATCCCGACAGGAAGCCCGCACCAGACGCCAGGAGAACCGCTCGAATCGCAAGACGGGCCGCGACCCGCGCCCGGCCTCCGGAAACAGACAGGCGGCGCCTTTCCTTTTACACAAGCCGAGTAAGGTCTTCCACCACGGCAGGCTTTGGGCAAGCGGCATAGTCGGAGCGAGCATGCTGTCTGAGATTGGAGACGAGCCGGATGACGCGATCTTCGGCATGGTCGTGTTCGCATTCTGCCTGTTCGTCTTCGTGCGGACCATCATGAACAACGGCCTGATCAAGAGGTTTTACCTCTACAGCGACGTCATCGGGAACAGAGACCACATCACCACCCGGAAGCTGGCCGCCGCACTGGGTACCAGCAATGAAAAGGTCCTGAAGGATCTGAGAAAATTCAAGAACAAGGGCTGGCTCCCTCAGGGCGTCATCGACGAGGCCGGGAAAAACCTCCTCCTCACGGACGAGGCCGTTCTCGCATACGAGGACGCGGTGGCCAGGAGGAACGACCTGGACGCCAGGACCGAGAAGGCCATGACCGACCTGGACTCCGACGGGATCTCCCCGGAGGTGAGGTCGATGCTCGAGGAGGGTCAGAAGTTCGTAAGGGATATCCGCCGGGCAAACGACGAGATACCGGACGAAAACATGAGCGCAAAGCTCTACGCCCTGGAAGACATAGTGGCCAGGATCTTCGACCACGTGAAGAAGCACCCGGAGAACGCCGGCGAGCTCAGCCGCTTCATGGCCTACTACGTTCCGACCACCCGGAAGCTGATGAACGCCTACGTGGAGCTGGACAGGCAGCCTGACGTGGGCAGCAACATCACGGACACCAGGAAGCAGATCGAGGACGCCATGGACACCGTGATACAGGCCTGCCAGTCCCTGCTGAACACCATGTTCCAGGACGTGGCTGCAGACATAGCGACAGACATTTCAGTCCTGAAGTCCATGGCCTCCCGTGACGGCCTGACCAAGGGAGAAGGAGATGCGGAGGGAGAGACCGGCCCTCTGAAATTCTAGGAAACTGCAAGAACTTCAGTAAGACAGGAGGAGTTACCAATGGCAGAAGATTTCAACGGCGTTTCGGCCGCAGAGATGGACGAGGAAAAAAAGGCTTTTCAGGATGCGCCGGCCCCGGCTCTCAGCTTCGATGAGGATGTGGCGGGGGATCCCGCTCCGGACATGGCTTCAATAAACCAGGCCAGCGGTCTGAATCCACTGGCCGAGATGGGCGTGTCTTCTCAGAAGAAGGAGGACCCGGTCGAGAGGCTGGAGGACTCCCTGAGCCAGGAGGAGAGGGCGCAGGTGGATGCCTTCGTGGAAAAGATCGACCTCAGCAACTCCCAGGCCGTGCTCAACTACGGCTCTGCTACGCAGAAGAAGATGGCTTCTTTTTCCGAGAGCGCTCTGGCGAACGTGAGATCCAAGGACATGGACGAGATCGGCGACATGATCAACACCCTGGTCCTGGACCTCAAAAACTTCGACGCGGACGCTGAGGACGGCGGGATAAAGGGCTTTTTCCGGAAAAAGAAAAACAAGCTCGAGATGATGAAGGCCCGTTACAGCAAGATCGAGACCAACGTCAATCAGATCCAGAAGGAGCTTGAGAACCGCCAGGTGCAGCTCATGAAGGACTCGGCCGTGCTGGACAGGATGTACAAGGTGAATTTTTCGTATTTCAAGGAGCTCACCATGTACATCGCCGCCGGCAGGAAAAAGCTTGAGAGCGTGAGGACCGGCGAGCTCGCCCGCCTCCAGGCGGTTGCAAACCAGACGGGCAGACCGGAGGACGCCCAGGCCGCGAAGGACCTGGCAGACAGGTGCGAGTCTTTTGACAAAAAGCTCCACGACCTGGAGCTCACCAGGACGATCTCCCTGCAGACCGCCCCGCAGATCAGGATGGTCCAGGCTTCCGACAACGTGATGGCCGAGAAGATCCAGTCTACCATCGTAAATACCATCCCGCTCTGGAAAAACCAGATGGTCATCGCCCTCGGAGTCCAGCACTCCATGGAGGCCGCCAAGGCCCAGCGCGAGGTCACCGACATGACCAACGAGCTCCTCAGGAAAAACGCCGACTCCCTCAAGTCCGCCACCGTCGAGACCGCCCGGGAGTCCGAACGTGGGATCGTGGAGATCGACACCCTCAAGCACACCAACGAGGCCCTGATCTCAACCCTGGACGAAGTCATCGCCATCCAGAAAGAGGGCCGGGAAAAGAGGGCGGCCGCAGAAGCCGAGCTCGGCGGCATAGAAGAACAGCTCAAGGCAAAGCTCATAGAAGTTTCCATGAGCCAGAACGCCCGGCAATAGCGGGATCACAGGGCTCAGGCTCAAAAAAACCAGACTCACAGCAATCGCAAAACTCACAAATCCTGAATTATCGACTTAAATTCAACCGCAAATTCAATCGTAAAAATTTACGACCGAATTTGCGGTTGGTTTTAATTGGGAGGAAACCATGGAGCAGTACCGGGCGTTGAATCCGATAACGGTACTGCTTTCATTTAGGCCTATAAGCAGTAGAGAATAGTAAATCTGATGAAAGTACTGCCGGCTTATGCTTCAGTGAGCAGTACTGGATGGAAATCTGATAAAAATACTGCTCGTTTTGAGGCCAATGAGCAGTAGAGTAGGAAGAATCCATTGTTAGTACTGCTCGATAGTGTGGCCATGAGCAGTACTGGATGGAAAATCAGTTGAAACTACTGCTCGTTTTGAGACCAATGAGCAGTAGAGTAGGAAGAATCTATTGTTAGTACTGCTCGATAGCGTGGCCATGAGCAGTACAAAATGGAAAATCCACTGTTAGTACTGCTGAAATCGGGCTCCGAAAGCAGTAGAAAAAAGGATTTCCATAAAGAGTACTGCTAATGAGGTTTCCTTTCTTCAAACTGTTAATTGATCTAGGCTCAAAAAATTCAATTGTCCAGATCAGTTAGTGTAGTTATTCACAGATTCAATCTATTAGCAATCGCAAATGATGGATATCCAGAAAAATAAACATTATTTCAGTCGTAAATTCAATCGTAAAATTTTACGATTGAATTTAAAGCCATGTTAAAATAAAATGTAGCTGGGATCATGGAGGTAAGACATGAAAGAAACGAGGCGATTGGAGTTCAAATCAGAAATATCTAATACGTTCCTGAAAACAGTCAGCGCATTCGCAAACTATGACGGTGGCCGGATCTTTTTCGGATACTATGACAATGGAAAGGCTGTCGGGCTTGAAGATCCTGAGCAAGCATGTCTCAACATCGAGAATAAGATAAATGATTCCATCCGGCCTCAGCCGGACTACGAGCTGGCGATCCAGGAGTCCAGTCGAACGGTTGTCCTTACCGTAGAAGGTGGACTGAATAAACCTTACACATACAGGTCAAAGGCCTACAGGCGAAACGATACCGCAACCATTGAAGTGGATGAGCTGGAGCTGGCGAGGCTCGTGCTGCAGGGAAAAAACGTCGACTACGAAGAACTGCCGGCAGAAGATCAGGAGCTGACTTTTTCTTTTCTCGAAAAGAAAGCGAAGGAGGAGATAGGCATCGAGTCGTTGAACAGAGACGTCCTGAAGACGCTTGATCTGTACAGTGATGCTCAAGGATACAATCGGGCAGCAGAGCTCCTGGCTGACAAAAACGATTATCCAGGAATAGACATAGCCAGATTCGGTGCTGATATCAATACGATCCTGAAAAGAAAAACGATACAACACCAGTCAATCTTGAACGAACTGGAAAAGACGATCTCGATATTCCGGGATTACTATCAGTACGAGGAGATAAAAGGCAGTTACAGAGAAAATGTTGAATTGATACCGGAGACCGCATTCAGGGAAGCGGTGGCAAATGCATTGATGCACAGGGCTTGGGATGTAAATGCACAGATCCGTGTCCTGATGTTTGACGACAGGATCGAAGTCACGTCGCCCGGAGGACTTCCAGTGGGACTTTCGGAAGAAGAATATCTGAAAGGCAATGTTTCGGTGCTTGGAAATCCGATCCTGGGAAACATCTTCTACAGGCTACACCTGGTCGAGATCCTCGGCACAGGCATCCGGAGGATCAGGGAGTCATATCGCGACAGCGCAAATAATCCGGAGTTCGAAGTCTCAGAAAATTCAATAAAAGTGACGCTTCCGGTGATGAACGTTCTGAAGCTCTCCGAAGATGAAGAGCTGGTATACAAGGCCCTGAGCAAAACAATGCCGCGATCCTCAGGCGAGATAACAGAAGCAGTGCCGTTCGGAAAATCAAAGACCACAACGATACTGAAAAAACTGGTCAAAAACAACTACGTCACAGTAGTTGGGAGAGGAAGAGGAACAAAATACAAACTGTAACAAAAAATCAATGAAAATATTGGCGATTCAATAGTAACGAATTGATGAAAAAAATTATGCTAGTTCGATATTTGATAGTACAATCAACGTAGTGTTTTTATCATGATACAAAAATGCAAGAACGTGTCTCATAGCCTTGCTGATGCGCGGAGATCGCAATTAATCTGTACCTTGTTACATGAAATATGACGATACGATTTGAGGAGTTTCCAGATGGAGACATTTAATAATAGGACGAAGGTCGTAAAAGACGATCTAGTAAAAAAAATAAAATCGGGAAGCAAAGTATCCATCGCTGCTGCATGCTTTTCGATATATGCTTATCAGGCGTTGAAGGATGAACTGGAGAGTTGTGAGGAGTTTCGGTTCATCTTTACATCGCCTGCTTTTGTTGCGGAGAAAACACAGAAGGAGCGTCGGGAGTTTTATATCCCCCGTTTGAATCGCGAGAAAAGCCTGTATGGGACAGAGTTTGAGGTCCGTCTCCGCAATGAATTGAAACAGAAGGCGGTAGCAAAAGAATGTGTTGACTGGATCCGTCAGAAGGCTTCTTTTCGCACAAATACTACGCGAGAAGGAATGAACAACTTTCTTGTCGTGGAAAATTCAGAAGATACATATGTGTACACGCCGTTGGATTCATTTACTGCGGTGGATATCGGATGTGAACGTGGAAACAAGATAAGTAACATGGTCACCAGGGCGGAGAACCCTGCAAGCATGGAGTATATCGACCTCTTCGATACTGTTTGGAATGATGCGGAGAAACTTGCGGATGTAACGAACGATGTCATTGATATGATCGGAGCTGTTTATCAGGAGAATTCACCTGAGCTGATCTATTTCATGACGTTATACAATATCTTCAGCGAATTCCTTGATGATATATCCGAGGACGTGCTGCCAAACGAGGCGACTGGTTTTAAAGACAGCGCAATATGGAACAAGCTGTACAATTTTCAGAAGGATGCTGCCCTAGGCATTATCAACAAACTGGAGCAGTATAACGGATGCATATTGGCAGATAGCGTTGGCCTTGGAAAGACCTTTACTGCACTGGCCGTAATCAAGTATTACGAAGGCAGGAATAAGAATGTTTTGGTTCTTTGCCCTAAGAAATTGTCTGAAAACTGGATGACTTATCGCGGTAATCTGGTGAATAATCCTCTGGCAGCAGATCGCTTTCGCTATGATGTTCTTTATCATACTGATCTTTCAAGAGATAAAGGCATGACCTCCATAGGACTTCCGATAGACAGGATAAATTGGGGAAATTATGACCTGGTGGTTATCGATGAGAGCCACAACTTCCGTAATGGAAATGGCACCAATACACATGGCGGAGTAAAAGAAAATCGATACATGCGACTGATGAATCGTGTGATCAGGCCTGGGGTGCGAACAAAAGTCCTTATGCTTTCCGCAACTCCAGTCAATAACCGGTTCTATGATCTTCGCAATCAGCTTGCTCTCGCTTATGAAGGTGATCCTCAAGATATTAATGCGAAGATGAATACGAAGTCGGATATCGATACGATATTCAGACAGGCTCAGGGAGTTTACAACACATGGTGCGATCTCCCTGAGGACGAGAGAACGACACAAAATCTGCTCGAACGGCTGGATTTCGATTTCTTTGAAGTGCTTGATTCAGTCACTATCGCAAGATCACGTCGTCATATTCAGACTTATTATGACACGGGAGATATAGGCACATTTCCTAAGAGAAACAAGCCGATATCTCTATATCCGAAGCTGACAGACAAAAAAGGCGCTATCAATTATAAGGAAGTTTTTCAGTGTCTGTCAGAGCTTATGCTTACTATCTATACACCGACTCAGTTCATTTTGCAGAGCAAACTCTCCAAATACCTTTCTGAAGAGGAAACGGAAAATTTCCGAAAGGGACGTGAGGCAGGTATTCAGAGGCTCATGAGTATCAACCTGCTCAAACGGATGGAGAGTTCTGTTCACTCATTTCTTCTTACGTTGCAGAGAATGTATCAGTATTTGTCTGATACAGATAATATCATCAAGGACTTTATCAAAAGCGGCACAGGAAATTTGAATGAAATGACGGATCTGTCCGGGACAGCGACCGATTTTGACGATGATGATCAGAATACTGATCTGTTCACGGTAGGCAGGAAAATCAGGATCGATCTCAGAGACATGGACTATATCTCCTGGAAGCGTAATATCGAATCCGATATGGCGGTCCTATCCAGACTTATCGATATGGTCAAGGATATCACGCCGGAATATGACTACAAAATAAATCAGCTGATCAAGATAATCAAAGAAAAAGAAACATCTCCAATCAATCCTGGAAACAAAAAAGTGCTTATTTTTACCGCATTTGCCGATACCGCGGAATACCTTTACGAGAACATTGCGCCAAAGGCAAAATCGATCGGCCTGAACACAGCTCTCGTTACCGGGAGTGTTGAAGGGAGAACAACGATCCCGAACTTCCAGGCTGAGATGAATCACGTTCTCGCTTGTTTCTCACCCATATCGAAGGATAGAGATATTCTTTATCCTCAGGACAGAAATAATGACATTGATATCCTGATAGGCACAGATTGCATATCTGAGGGGCAGAATCTTCAGGACTGTGATTACTGTATCAACTATGATATACATTGGAATCCTGTGCGGATCATTCAGCGCTTTGGCCGTATCGACAGGATAGGGAGCAAGAACAAGGTCATACAGCTTGTTAACTTCTGGCCGGATCTGACATTGGATGAATATATAAATCTGAAGGCGAGGGTAGAGACGAGGATGCGTATTTCCGTCATGACTTCCACGGGTGATGATGACCTGATCAATCAGGATGAAAAGGGAGATCTCGATTACAGAAAGGCTCAACTTAAAAAACTGCAGGAAGAAGTTGTAGATCTGGAAGACATGACAAGTGGAGTTTCGATCATGGATCTGGGGCTGAATGATTTCCGTATGGACCTGCTTTCATATATGAAAGATCATCCCGATATAGACCATGTTCCATTTGGGATCCACGCTGTGGCACATGGCGAAAAGCCGGGTATCATCTTCGTGCTTAAGAACGTGAATACAAAGATCAACATTGAGAACCAGAACAGACTTCATCCGTTTTATATGGTCTACGTTGGAATGAACGGCGAAGTGATAATCAATCATTTGAAGCCGAAAGATACATTGGATGAAATGCGTCATATGGCAAGAGGGAAGGACAAACCAGACAAGGATCTTTGCCGGATATTCAACAAGAAAACGAAGGATGGCCGCAATATGGAAAAGGTGTCCAAACTCCTGGAGGATGCCATAGGTTCGATCATAGAGGCCAAGGATGAGGAAGACATATCGAGTTTCTTTTCATCAGGAGAAACGACATTTCAGTCTGGTGGATTCTCTGGACTAGAAGATTTTGAGCTGATCTGTTTTATGGTGGTGATGTAGATGATCGATTTTCCGGAAAGCACGGCAGTGCATCGGCGCATACCGAAAGAAGCGTTTTATAAGCATCTGCCACTCACGGCGGCATTGAAGGCAAAATTTGTATCGGATGTCGACAGGATCGTAGTTGAAAACAGTCTGACCAAAAGGAATCTGAACCTTGCAAAGGACTCTGAAATAAAAGAGATAATGCTGCTGTCCATAACTCTGAAGAAGCAGAATTTCGATGGAAAAATCGTAGAAGCTATCGCAAGGCAGAATCCGCACAAGCTTATCTTTCTCCTTGAATATGAAGGTGAAGGGCAGCTTGCGATATACCACAGCAAGTTGTATAGAACAGAGTGGATCAAGAAGAATGGCCTGAAACTCACTTTGAGTGGAAATACACTTGATGAGATCTGGGACGATCTGGTGCGTCAGATAGCGATCTCTTCCGAGACTTTACTGCACAGGCCGAATCAGACAATAGATGAACAGCTTACAGCGCAGGATGAGATCAATCGGTTAAACAAGCTTATACAAAAAACGGAAAGAGCTACATGGAAGGAACAGCAGCCGAAGAAACGATTCGAACTATATACGAAGCTGCAGGAATACAAAAAACAACTGGAGGAAACAACACATGGAGAAAATTAAGATGCACACACCGGATCTCGCCGAGGAAAACTACAAGAAACTGGCAGAGCTGTTCCCCAATGCGGTGACTGAGGCGAAGGATGAGGAAGGAAACACCGTTCGGGCCATAGATGCAGATGTGCTGAGACAGGAGATCTCTGCAACGGTAGTTGAGGGCGATCAGGAGAGGTATCAGTTTACATGGCCGGATAAGAGAAAGTCCATTGTGCTGGCAAATGCTCCAATTGCCAAGACGCTCCGCTTGGAAAAGGAAAAATCTGTCGGTAGAGATGGCACTCCGGGTGGGACAGACTCAGAGAATATTTATATTGAGGGCGACAATCTGGATGCTCTTAAGCTCCTCCAGGAGACTTACCTTGGGAAGGTGAAGATGATCTATATTGATCCGCCATATAACACGGGGAATGATTTCATCTATGAGGATGATTTTTCTCAGAGAGCCGCTGACTATATTGATAATAGTGGACAGACAGATGAAGAAGGTAATCGTCTGGTACAGAATAGCGAAAGCAATGGTCGGTTTCATACTGATTGGCTTAATATGTTGTATCCGAGATTGAGTTTGGCGAGAGATTTATTGTCCGACGATGGAGTTATTTTTATTTCAATAGATGATAACGAGCAAGAGAATCTTAAAAAAATATGTGATGAAATCTTTGGAAGTCAGAATTTCGTTGCGCAGTTGATATGGGAAAGGGCTTTTGCACCAAAAAATGATGCCAAATACATTTCTAACAGTCACGATTATATTATTATGTACGCAAAAAAAATAGATAATTTTAAGATCGGAAGACTTCCTAGGACAGATGAAGCTAATGCGAGATATTCAAACCCGGATAATGATCCAAGAGGTGTTTGGCAGTCAGATAATCTGACAGTAAAAACATATTCACCTTCAGGAGACTACCCTATTACGACCCCTTCGGGGCGTGTAGTAGAGCCTCCAGCAGGGCGCTGCTGGAGTCTTTCCAAAAAAGCTTTTTTGGAAAGACTCCAGGATAATAGGATATGGTTTGGTGCAGATGGAAACGGAGTACCTAGAATAAAGCGGTTTTTGTCTGAGCTAAAATTTGATGGAATGGCACCAACGTCAATACTCTTTTACAAGGACGTAGGACATAGTCAGGAGGGATCTCAGGAGTTAATTAGAATTATGGATGCCGGTGTTTTTGATGGACCAAAACCTATCAGGTTGATAAAACGTCTCATAACACTTGCTAATTTAGATACCGATTCACTTGTACTGGACTTCTTTTCTGGATCCGCTACTACTGCACAAGCACTGATGGAAGAAAATAAAGAAAAGAATACAAAACACCATTTTATCCTTGTTCAAGTGCCAGAAGATGCAAATAAGAGGAAAGAAACAAAATTTGAAACCATCTGCGACATCGGTGAAGAGCGCATTCGTCGCGCTGGTAATAAGATCAAGGAGGAGACTGGTGCGGACATCGACTATGGCTTCCGCTGCTTCAAGGTGGATTCTACGAACATGGAGGATGTATTCCAGAGGCCTGCGGATCTTGCACAGGATCAGCTTTCTCTGTTTGACAGTAACATCAAGCAGGATCGTACTCCTGAGGATCTGTTGATACAGGTGATGCTTGATCTGGGAGTGCTTTTGTCTTCGAGGATAGAAGAAATTGGTATCAAAGGGAAGAGAGTATTTTCCGTATCAGACGGATATTTGTTAGCATGCTTTGACGAGGATGTTGACGAAGATGTTGTAACTGAAATTGCTCAAAAGAAACCGTATTATGCTGTTTTCAGGGACAGCAGTATGGCGGATGACAGCGTGGCTGCAAACTTTGAACAGATTTTTGCAACATACAGCCCGCAGACAGTAAGGAAGGTTCTGTGATATGGAGGACATGAATTTAATCGAATATCACAGAACTGGTGATGTGCTTAAAGATACGGAACAGATTGTCGATGCTGCCCAAAGGCGTGCACATCAATCTGTCAATGTCCTTCTTGTACAGAGAAACTGGCTGATCGGCAAACGCATTGCGGAGGAGGAGCTTACGCATAACGGCAGGGCGGAATACGGGCTTGAAGTGATCAAGTCTCTCTCGAAAAGCCTGACGAAGAAATACGGGAATGGTTTCACAAAGACTAATTTGTATAATTTTTATTCTTTCTATAAAGAATTTCCTGAGATTTTCCACTCACTGAGTGGAAAATCTGATCAGCTCCTTTCATGGACACATTATCGTGTCCTTTTGCAGGTGAAAGATCGTCAAGCCAGAGACTGGTATGAACACGAAGCCTTTCAGGAAGGCTGGAGTGTCCGGACGCTGCAGCGGAACGTATCATCTCAGTATTATTATCGTATGCTGAAGACACAGCAGCCGGAAGCGGTGAAACAGGAAATGAAGATGCTGACCTCTTCTTATCAGAACAAACTTGAGTTCATTAAGAATCCTGTCATCGCTGAATTCCTTGGTATGCAGGAAGATACATCATATCTTGAGTCTGATCTGGAACAGAGCATTATTGGTAATCTCCAGAAGTTCTTGATGGAGATGGGAAAGGGATATGCCTTTGTTGCCAGGCAGCAGCATATTCACACGGAAAAGGAAGACTATTATATTGACCTCGTCTTTTACAACTATATTCTGAAATGCTTTGTGCTTATCGATCTGAAGACAAAAAAGATCACACATCAAGATGTTGGTCAGATGGACATGTATATCCGGATGTATGACGAATTGAAGAAAAGACCGGATGATAACCCGACCCTTGGAATCGTTCTCTGTACTGACACTGATGAAGATATTGCAAAATATTCTGTCATGCACGGCAATGAACAGCTCTTTGCATCAAAATACAAGCTGTATCTTCCTTCAGATGAGGAGTTGCGGGCCGAGATAGAGAGTCAGAAAGCATTTTTTAAGCTGGCACACATTGAGTCGGAAAATGACCAGAACGATTGAGATAGGAAGGATGATTATATGTCCGAGATGAAATTCAAATATACGATTCAGCAGTATCAGTCAGATGCGGTCGATAGTGTAGTTAAAGTGTTTGCTGGCCAGCCTTTTAGTGATCACGTTCATTACAGGATGGATACGGGGAATGATTCGAATAGCAGTAGTTTGCTCAGTACCTTGTCTCCAGAGGAATTGAGCGCTGGAAATATCGGTGGGATAAGGTCTGAGCTGGGCTTTTCCAATGCGCCGGTGGCATTAAGCAATGTGCAACTGGTGAAGAATATCCAGGATGTACAGAATGAGAATAACATCAAAAGATCCACTGCACTGGCAAAGCATCTTGGTGCCTGCTCTCTTGATGTTGAGATGGAGACCGGTACTGGAAAGACCTATGTGTACATCAAAACCATGTTTGAGCTGAATCGTCAGTATGGCTGGAGCAAATTCATCGTTGTTGTTCCTTCCATTGCAATTCGTGAAGGTGTTCAGAAGAGTTTCCAGACCATGCAGGATCACTTCATGGAACTCTACGGAAAGAAGGCACGTTTTTTCGTTTACAATTCCAAGAACCTGGCTGATATAGACAACTTCAGCTCCAGTGCAGATCTATCTGTCATGATAATCAATGTTCAGGCCTTCAATGCCAGAGGCAAGGATGCCAGAAGAATACGAATGGAACTGGATGAGTTTGGCAGCCGTAGGCCTATGGATGTTATTCAGGCCAACAGGCCGATAGTGATATTGGACGAACCACAGAAAATGGGCGGGACTAAGACGCAAGAGTCACTAAAGGAATTTGATCCTCTTTTTACATTGAATTACTCTGCGACCCATAAGGAACATCACGACCTGGTGTACGTCCTGGATGCCATGGACGCATACCAGAAGAAGCTGGTAAAGAAAATAGAAGTCAAAGGCTTTGACATTAAGAACCTCCGCGGGACCGATGGATATCTTTTCCTGGAGAACATTGTTATATCACCGAAAAAGCCACCGATGGCGAGACTGGAATTTGAGATCGGATATGACAAGTCTATCAACAGGGAAACGCGGATCTTGGGCGAAGATGATGATCTCTACTCTCTTTCCAAAGGAATGGAACAATACAAAGGTTATCATATCAATGAAATAGACCCGATCCACGGCAAGGTAACGTTTACGAATGGCGTTGAGATCCATACCGGAGAGGTGATGGGTGACGTAAGCGAAAAGGACATCCGCCGTGTGCAGATCCGGGAGACTATTCGGTCTCATTTTGAAAAAGAAAGAGAACTGTACGATCGCGGGATAAAAACTCTTTCACTTTTCTTCATAGATAAAGTCGAAAACTACCGCAAATATGACGATGAAGGCAATGAAATTAATTCTGAATATGGACAGATGTTTGAAGAAGAATATCTGTCGATACTGAACGAAAATGTCACAATATTAGATACACCTTATGACCGTTATCTGAATGGGATAGATGTTCACGAAACACATGCCGGGTACTTCAGCATTGACAAGAAGGGCCATAAGGTGGACTCCAAGATAAAGAGGGGCACTGATGTCAGTGACGATGAATCAGCTTACGAACTGATCTTGAAGGACAAAGAGAGATTGCTTTCTCTCGATAATCCGGTACGCTTTATCTTTTCCCATTCAGCACTTCGGGAAGGCTGGGATAATCCGAATGTTTTCCAGATATGTACGCTTAAGCACGGGGGAGACAGCACGACAAATAAACGGCAGGAAGTGGGTCGTGGACTCAGGATCTGTGTCGACCAGTCTGGTGACCGGATGGATGAACAGGTCCTGGGATCCGAGGTGCAGGATGTAAACAAGCTCACAGTGATAGCCAGTGAAGGGTATAAAGATTTTGTAGCAGGCCTGCAGAGGGAAATAAAGGAAGACCTTTACGATCGCCCAACGAAGGCTTCACCAGAGTATTTCATTGGAAAGCGTGTGAAGCTCGGAAACGATGTCGTTACAGTTTCGGATGATCAGGGACGTGCTATTTATCGTTATCTGATCAAGAACGATTACGTCGATGAAGATGATCATGTTTCCGAAAAATACCGTACAGACGCAGAGAATAATGCTCTTGCAGAACTTCCGGATAAGGTGAAGAATATAGCACCAGCCGTTCATGCTCTCATCAGGGGAATTTTCGATGAACATGCACTTGAGGATATGATCGAAGACGGTCATACAACAAAAGTTCCAGAGAACAAATTAAATGAGAATTTTTACAAGAAGGAATTCCAGACGCTTTGGAACTACATCAACCATAAATATAGTTATACTGTGCACTTCGACAGCGATGAATTGATACAAAAGTCGATCGAAAATATCAACAGCAAGCTCGTTGTTGCAAAACTTCAATACACGGTGACAAAGGGGATACAGGGAGATGACTGGTCTTCTTCAACCGTAAAAGACGGAGAAGGTTTTTATGCTAATGAAAAACGCACGTTTGAGTTGAATCGTGCTGAAACAAGTCAGGTGAGATACGATCTTATCGGAAAAATAAGCGGTGGGACTCACCTTACCAGGCGTACTGTCTCCAGGATCCTTCAGGGGATCTCTGCTGAGAAGTTCTACATGTACAGGAATAACCCTGAGGAGTTCATCACAAAGGTGACCAAGCTGATAAACGAACAGAAAGCTACCATGATCGTAGACGATATAACCTACAACAAGACGGAAGGAACATACGAGTCGACGATTTTTACTGCGGAAAAGAACAAAGATTTTTCAAAGGCTTATCCTGCAAAGAAAAACGTTCAGGACTATGTCTTTGCCGACGGTACTGCGGAAAAATCTGTTGAACGGAAATTCGCAGAAGAGATGGACCTAGATGATAAGGTGGTCGTGTATGCGAAGCTGCCGAGAGGCTTCCAGATACCTACGCCGGTGGGAAACTATGCGCCAGACTGGGCGATAGCATTCCAGAAGGGTACGGTGAAGCACATTTACTTTGTAGCTGAGACGAAGGGCACGATGGATAGCATGGAGCTTCGTCCGATTGAGCAGGCAAAGATTAAGTGTGCAAAAAAGCTGTTTAATGAAATATCCACCGAAGACGTTGTATACGGACAGGTGAAGACTTACCAGGATTTGATAAATGTGATGGATTCGATATAGATGGAGGAAAAAATATTCGTTCTGGAGAATAACTCTATCTGGAAAGTGGAGAAGCGATAGGAGTCTGTTTTATGAGTTTTACGGACAAAATTAGGCGACTGAGAAATGCAAAAAATAATACGCCGCAAAAGATCCAATGCGACGAGAATTATCGTGCACTAACTCCAAAAGACGATATACAGAACGGGCATGAATATTTAGCTGCTCTTGACTGGGCAATTGATAATGATGATATTCGTAATATAGCCATATCTGGTCCCTATGGATCAGGGAAAAGTAGTGTCATAAGAACTTACTTTAATACTAGAGAGAGAAAGCCTGCAATAATTATTTCTTTAGCGGCTTTCAATCTGGAGAGTATAGGAGTTGAAAATGACAAAGAACTAGAAGAAGAACTGGAAATCGGCATATTAAAACAACTCTTCTATCATGTTCGTGCGAATAGGATTCCGAAAAGCCGCTACAGGAAACTACAGCCTGATAATAAAATTAAAGATGTTTTTATTGGTTTTTTTACTGAGATTCTGTTGCTTTCTCTGTTACTATTTTTTTCTCCACGACGAGTAAGTCTGTTTATTGAATCACTAAACAGACTTGAGGGATATTTGGGTGCAATTGTAGTTGTTCTTGCCTTGGCTGCTGTGTGGGGTGCCTGCTTCGCTGCCATAAGATGGTTTGGACGAGGTACTGGTGTCAAAGAAATTAGTATTTTGAATAAAGCCTCTTTCAAGAATGGGGAGGGAGAAGCAGAAGAGTCGGTTTTCAATCGGAATATTGATGAAATATTATATTTTTTTGAAGTAACAGGATACCAGTTAGTGGTCTTTGAAGATTTGGACCGATTTAATAATACAAATATTTTTGTGCAGTTGAGAGATTTGAATAATCTTCTCAACAATTATGAAGGGATAGATGAAAAAATTGTTTTCATATACGCAATAAAGGATAATATGTTTCAAAAGGAGGGGGAACGAACTAAGTTTTTCGATTTCATCATCCCAATTATCCCTTACATTAGTTCTACAAACTCTGGTGAAATATTGCGACATGAACTCCAGTTTGATGAAGAAAAAAATGCAAGCCGTCTTTATGATATTTCTGGTAAATTTATATCTTTGATTTCTCCATACATAAGTGATATGCGAGTTTTGAAATGCATCTGTAACGAGTTCATCATATTCAAGAATACTCTCAAAGGTAATCAACATCTGGATTTGAACGATACTCAGATGTTTTCCTTGATAGTATTTAAAAACCTTTATCCTAATGACTTTGCTCAACTAGAGAATGAATCAAATGATAGCATTGTTCGTAAAGCTTTTTTCGACAAAAGAAAATATTTCTATGAAAAGGAAGTTCATTTGAAAGAGAAGCAACAAGAACAAGAAGCTATTATTAATAGGGTGAAAGATGAAAATTTAAGAAGTATTAGAGAATTAAAGATAGTACTTTTTAGTTCGCTAGTAAAAAACAATGGCTGTATTATTTCCATAACATGTGATGGAGTTAGATATTCATACTCGAAATTATTGGATGATGGTTTTGATATCAATATTCTAAAAGGAAAAATCTTGGAAGTAAACTATTATCCATTAGACAACGGTTATCAGAGAAGTTTAATGGTCGATGATATTGAAAAAGAGATAATAGATAATGGTGGTGATTTTTTTGAACGGATCAGTCAACTGAAAAGAGGCTTTGAAAATTGTAAGGAAGAGGCAAAAGGGAAGATTGAAGATTTTGAACGACTGATGAATACACTGCATACATATTCAATTCGTCAAATGTTTGAACAATTTGGCACAGATTTCTTGAGTGAAGATGTAAAAGAGAATGATCTTCTAATTTTCCTGTTGAGAAATGGATTTGTAGATGAGAACTATACTGACTATATTAATTATTTTCATCCAAACAGTATTTCCAAAGATGAAATGAATTTTGTTCTAGCAGTGCGAAATCATAGATCAGAATTGGAATATGAATATCCATTAAATAATGTTTCACGGGTATTTGAAAAATTACAAGACTATGAATTCGAACAGGAAGAAGTTTTGAACTTTGATCTTATTGATTATGTATTGGAAAGTAAAACCGGATCTCCTGCTGAGAATTTGCTTGTAAAACAACTTTCAAATCATTCTCAAAGTAGCATGACTTTTGTAAAAGCATACGTTGAGAGAGGTAATAATGAAGGACGTTTATTAAAGCTCTTGTGCCATGAAAATGATAGATTATGGGAAGATATTTGCGAAGATACAGGGATTTCAATAGATACAAGATATAAGTATTTGAGCACGATTCTTTTGCATGCCGACATTGATGACATTGTAGCACAGGATAAAACAGAAAATGGTGAGAGACCGTTAACAGACTTTTTCCTGACACATCCTGATGTTCTGGAAAGGCTAAAAGACGTAACAGAGAAGAAAATTATTCAGATAATTGATACATTGAAAATAAACTTCATAAATCTTGAAACTGCCAATCTCCCAGAGCGTGTTAACGAACACATCTTTGGAAACTGTCACTATAAACTAAATGAAGTAATGATAAGACAATTAGTAAATTGGATAAAACCTGAGTTTGTGGAAGATTTGAAAAGGAAAAATTACACAACTGTGCTGACCATTGATTATCAACCATTGACTAATTATGTTCATGAATATTTCGATGACTATATTCGTAATTTGGTAATAGGTGTTGAGTCGAATACAGAGGAAGATAGCAGTGCAGTTGAAAATATTCTTGAAAGGCTATTCCCTGATAATCTCGAATTAGCACTTTCAGTACTGAATAAGGAAAAAATCGTTTGGAATAGCATTGAAGACTGTTGCGTAAACATTTCGGGAAATGATTATGAGTATAAACAGAAAATCTGGGACTATCTATTTGAGAACAATCAGATAAGCTGTACTTGGGATAATATTGAATCTTATTTTAATGAGTATGGAGAAAGCGAAACGTGGCTGAGCTATATCATTGATAATGTTGATCTACTTACTTCTGATGTAGCAAATTTCGAAATTTCGAATGATGTGAAAGATGCACTCCTTGATGCAGAATTATCAGTAGAAGCATTCCGAAAAATTGTCAAAGGGATTCATTTTGAAATACATGACACAGTACTAAGTCGGTTCGACACTATGAAAATCCGTGTGCTAATTGAAGAACAAATATTACCATTTGATCCGATGTATTGGTCAGAGATGGAATCGGTATCAAATGAATTAAGAGTTTTATATGCAAAAAAAAATAATCGAACCTTTATTAAATATATAGACAAATTAAATCTTACAGTCGATGAAGTGAATCAATTGATCAAAGTTGATGAATTTGATAATAGTGAAAAACGTACTATTTTAAAGAAAATTAATTCAGCAAATGTTGATGCTGAAACAGCACAAATCATTGAAAGAGCAACTTTTGATATTCCTAAGGAATATGTAAATGCGGCGTGGCAGTTACTTTCGTATGATGAGAAAAAAGAGTTGTTACTCAATCATATCAAAGTGTTTGAAAATGATGAGCTATCAGAGTTGTTCAGTCAATTAGGGCCGGAATATGAACCACTTGTTGAAAGGAGACGTCACAAATATACTTTAGATTATTCGGATTATAATAGGAAACTGCTTGAAAAGTTGAGGCGATGCGGCTATATAACTAGTTCAAATGAATCTTGGACTGATGATATAGACAAAGAGTTGTCAGGAAAGAAAAAAATATTGACTGGATATGTTAAGGATGCTAGGTAGTGAAATGTCGGAGCATTCGACAAAATAATAATATAGATAGGTGCTTTTATTTTTATCATGAGCAAAATGCTAGAGGAGTTAAAATGTCAAAATTAAACATAGATCAACAGACAGTAAAAGAACTGTTTTCAAACAAAAAATCTGATTTTCTGATTCCTGACTATCAAAGACCATACGCTTGGGGAGATGCGGAATGTGAAACACTATGGGATGATATTTTTGCTTTCGCTTTTCCGGATGATGATTATTCGAAGTTTGATAGTGACAATGATGAGTATTTTTTGGGACCAATTGTTACATTCAAGAATGAAAATAAAAAGCTTGAAATAATTGATGGGCAACAGAGATTAACAACATTGATGCTTTTACTGCGTGCATTCTATTCTTTTTTTGGAGCGATGAAAGATTCAAATTCAAAAAAAACGGCTGATGATATTGCTAAATGCATCTGGAAAACAGATGAGTTCGGCACGCCTAATATGGATGCCTTAAAAATCGATTCGGAGGTATCGTCGGATATTGACAAAGATGAGTTCTTAACACTGTTAAAATCTGGAACAGTAAATAACAATATGAAAAGTATTTATGCGCAAAATTACAGATTCTTTTTAGATTGCATAGAAGGATTTAAAAATAGTTATCCTACTTATTTTCCGTATTTTCCAAATAGGATCATGAATAACTGTATTCTCTTGCCTATAGAGGCTGAGTCACAGGATACAGCATTGACAATTTTTTCCACATTGAATGACAGGGGGAAACCTTTATCAGACACAGATATATTTAAGGCGCAGATGTATAAATGCTTTAAGGAAGCGGGCAAAAAAGATGAATTTGTTAAAAGATGGAAAGCGCTAGAAGATGTGTCTAATAGGATCTTTAAAGTAACGACGGGATCTCCAATGGATGAACTTTTCACACGTTATATGTATTATGAGCGTGCGAAGCAGGGAATAAAGAATACAACAACTGAGGCTTTAAGAAAATTTTATGAGAAGGACAATTATCGTTTGTTGAAAAATAATGAAACACTTGAAAATTTAGAGTCATTGGCTGACTTCTGGGAGAAGATCGACCGGCTGGATGATAGTTTGTCAGATGAGGTACTGCGAGCACTTGAAGTGCTTCAGTATGCTCCAAATGGTATGTGGACCTATCTTCTATCAGTTTATTATATGCACAATCGAAAAAAAGATGGTTCGATAGATGAAAAACAACTGTGTGAATTTCTTGATAAAATTACAGCCTTCATTTGGGCTTATGCACTTTTGAGACCTGGTGTTAATGCACTGAGATCTCCAGCATATCCAGAAATGATCAAAATAGTGACTGATAAACAAGTCGATTTTGCGGAGTTTAAATTTAATGAGTCGGATGTTCGTAATTCTTTGAATAATTATACATTTTCCAATGGGCGGCCAATAACAAAATCTATTCTAGCTTGGTGGTTATTTCAAAATCCAAATCAGGAACTTGTTCCCATGAATACCATATTGGAGATAGAGCATATTTACTCGAAAAAGAGAGAGGATAATGAAAAGAGCTTGAAAAATCCAAATAATATCGAATCATTGGGTAATAAAGCATTATTAGAGAAAGGAATAAATATTCGAGCATCAGATTATCGGTTTAGCGATAAAAAGAAATACTACGAAGGATTTACAACAGGAAAAGGAAAAGTGAAATCTCCTACAATTAATGTTGAGTTGCGGGAAATAGCAAATAATAAAAAGGATTTTACAGAATCAGAAATAACAACTCGCGAAAAAATAATTGTTGATAGTTTTATTGACTACTTAAAGAAGAATGATCTTATTAAGTAAAATTAAACTCCAATTAATGAAAATAGTATTGATGATTACGAGTCATGCATAGTACGCAAATATTTTGTGAATATGTCCATTTTATTCCTCTAATCGGGAATTCACTTTTCTATTGCCTGACGGATGAATGTTGCTGTGATTTTACATAAAATGACTTCTACTGGATTCAAGACAAGGATTGGTATTATCCTGAGGTAGCGCATCACGTTTGCTCTAGCCTCCCCGCATAAGCTGGCCCGGCTACACGATTTTTTTCCGGGTCTGCCTGCGAGGACACCCAAATCTTTAAATACTATGCAGTTACGATGATCTTCTCGAGTGTGTTTTAATAAAGGTGTAAGTCCATGGCATCAAACAAAGCGATACACGATTTCGCAATCAAGTATCATAATCTCTTTTCAAATCCACAGGCGTCGGAAAACGCTGTGACTTCCACTTTTGGCGAGGACTGCCAGGCTCTCGGTTTCGATCTGTATACTGGTGAAGACCTTCAGAATGCTTTTCCGGATCTTGATATGGAAGATGCTGAGAAACTTAAAGAGGTTATTGACAGTATCTCAGATGCGCAGCTTCTTGGATCTGCCATCTATTCGAAGTGGTGGAACATCCTTCGCCGGGATTTTACGAAAGAGGAATGCGGCTTTCTCAGCCTTGAAAACAGAGGCTGGTTCATCGTTGCCCTGACAAGGCTGGCAGTTCTTTCGGACGGCGAAAGCCCGTTTGTTTTCAGGGGATCACTCAAGAGAGCCAGAATTATTTCCAATAATATCTGCGATTGGCCGGAGCCGCATCCGGGTGATGAAATAGAGCAGCGTATCTCGATAACAGAAGGAAAAGGGATATGGCTGACCCGCTATCGTTATGGCGGTCCGGATGACAGGCTGCAATTGATGAGAAGGGAAAAGATCCGAACTGAAGACGCCGTTTTAAAAGACATTCTGAACGCGATCACCATAGGTTTTGAAGATCATGTCAATGACTTTGAGCTGGATGTTGGCTCCTGGACCATCGAGCTTACAGATGAGGAAGGGAAGGTCACGAAATTAAAAGGTTCGCTGGTCCCAAATGCTTTTGATGGCCTTTCCGACTATATCAGGGAGCGATTGAACAGAGATGATCTGTTCCTGTTCGATGGAAACCCGGATCATGTCGACCAGATAGAAATGACATATGACCGTCATCAGGAGTTCGAGGTGGATGATCATGCAGATCCTGAGCAGCCATATGCGATCTGGGATTACCATGAAGAGCTCAAAATCAGCAGGGATACGGAGACTGTTGAGCTCTACAGACAGATATTTTCTGACTGCGATGTGCGAAATACATATCATATTGCAGGGGGAGTTTCGGATTTTCTCGATAGTCTGGAGCCATATGCGCTTTCCGAGGCGGAAGGAAACCCGCCGGATGTTTTTGTAGATCCATTTCGCACGGAAAAATATAAGATCACCGTGACTACCAGGCGCGCAGGAACGCGGGAGATATCTGGGCTATTTGATAAAAAAGGACTGCCGAAAGACTGGCCGGAGTTTTCCCAGCGCCTCCTTGATTTCCTCTTGTATTACGGGCTGGGCGAGATCTTCGACGAACGCGCATATGGCAAGGTCCGCAGGAGAGCTGGTGATCTGATCTTCTGCAACGTCGTTTTCACAGATGGAGGCAAGGAATACTGTTATTTGTCTCATGAAGATCACGATGTTGGCGACCTGGTGGTCGTGCCTGCGGGAAAAGACGACCATGAGGCCGTCGTCAGGATCGAGTCGGTGGAGTATCACCCGGCGGAAGAGGCACCATATCCGCTCGATAAGATCAAGATAATCATCAGAAATTTTGACAGAGAAAGGGATCTGGAACTGATACAGGACTAGATTTGCATTTCTGAACGGGAGAGGAGATCAACCGCTATGGACAGCCCAAGAGTCAAGGAATACAAGAAACAGATCCAGACGCTATTCAGCCGCGCAAAAGTGCATGGCTTCGTCGACTGGCGGCACATGGGTCCGCTGACAAGCGGAATATTAGATCTGATGGACGATGCCAGGAAAGTGATGTCCGCCCCGGAGGACCGGTGGGATCTTTTTGCGGTAGCGAATGCTGTTTTCCTGAAATGGGGAAAGACCGACATGGATGATGACGGCGATACGCAGATGGTCATGGATGAAGTGACTGACGCCTGGGACGATGTTATCTGCCGCCTTGCCGATGAGAAAGAACAGAAGAAGGCACTGGATTTTTTCATGAAGAACACGGACGGCAAAGTGATAGACTACGTGGAGAACTACCTTTACCAATTCATGGACACGCACTTCAGAACACCCGAATTCCTCAAGATCAAGAGAAGTTTTCTGGAGGATAAGATCCGGCAGGTGGAGTCATCGGACAAGGATGACTTCTTGAAAGAATGCGATAAGACCGATCTGAAGGAATACCTGCTGCAGGTGCTTTCTGACGAGGGTGCTCCCATCGAAGAAGTTGAGGCGTATGCGAAGACCGTCGGGAGACAGGATATTAGCGACAGAATGCTCCGGATCTATGAGGAACGCGGTGAGATCGAGAGGGAGATCGCGCTCCTTCGAAAAATCATAGAGGAGCAGAAAGGCCGCCCGTTCAGGAGTTTTTCGTATAAGAAGTATGAAATGAAACTGAAGGATATCTATCAGCGGACGGGCCGCGCGGAAGAACATTACGCTCTGCTCGGGCAGATGTTTTATGAGTACCCGGGGAACGATGAGCTGTACAAAGAATACAGGGCGACATTTTCGGACGATGGCTGGTGCGATGAGGCAGAGCAGCACCTCTTTCCTGCCGTCATCGGACGCTATGACGCCATGTCCCTTTTTGAAAAGGAAAAACGCTACGACCTCATGATGGACACCGCGGAAAGGGTAGGATATTTCGATGGCTACGAGAAAGTCCTGAGGGAACGCTATCCTGAGAGATGCCTGAAGATCCTGGCGATGAACGCCGACGACGAAATGGAGCGTGCTACCCAGCGTAAGGGGTACCGCAAGGTAGCAAGGATTCTGAAGAAAATGCTTAAATATCCTGGCGGCGATACGGTCGCAAAAGCCTTGGCGGAAAAGTACAGGAAAGAGTACCCGCGAAGACCGGCGCTGTGGGAAGAGCTGGAGAGATTCTGACAGAATTCACATATTCAACTTGCCATTTACGACGACCGCCTTGAGATCACTTCGCCTGGAGGTCTGCTTCCGGGAGTGACGGTTGAAAAAATGCGAGAGGGATATTCCAAGATCCGAAACAAGGCACTGGCACATGCATTTCTCTACATGAACATGATCGAGGAGTGGGGAAGCGGTGTCCCGAAAATCGTGCGGGAAATGGAAGAATATGGCCTCCAGGAGCCGGAGTTTATAGATATGGAAATAGGATTTCGTGTCAATCTGTACCGGTATCAAGATTTGTCTACTAACCAAGAAACTAACCAAGAAATTGAAAACACTAACCAAGAAACTAACCAAGAAATTGAAAACACTAACCAAGAAACTAACCAAGAAATTATTCAGAAAGCCACGGATACTGAGCAGAAGGCGTGCCAAAAGACAGATCTTGTATCTGAGATGTCAAACATGGATAAGATCCGCAACGCAATTGCAGAGAATCCTTACGTTACGCAAAAAGAACTTCAGAAAATTACAGGCCTATCTAGAAGTGGGGTGCGTTACATTATTCAGCATATGAGGGACTCAGGAGAATTGGAGAGAGTCGGAGCAACGAAAAAGGGCAAGTGGATGCTCAAATAAGCACTGATAGCGTCAGTGCTCATTATCTGACAACCTGTCGGAGATTCCGACAGGTTGGAAATAAAATTGGAGGAAACGAAACCAGAATGTCTTTTATGATATCCTTCACACCCAAAGCACGGATTTTGTGGTAGAGAATATCGCTGAATATCTGAAGGAAAGAGGGGTGAAGGCATGATCGTTTATCATGGATCGAATACTGTGAAGATAAAGGTGTATCCGGGATATGATCAAATTGCCTTCATTTCCCAGAAGGCAATAGATAAGCTCCTGTCATTGCCGGAGCTGTTTTCTCGTTGAATTTTGAATTCGCATTTTAACTTGATCGTTGCAAATAAATACATGTCTTAGTATGTTGAAATTTCCACCTGGACAGTATAAATCCCGCAGAGCACCTTCCTTCCGGACTCCCGCAGACTGCAGATCTGCGGGGACTTTTTTTGCAAAAATATATCTCATACCCCATGAGGTCAGGGGGTGCCCAAGGCCGTCAGCAGTTGGAAATCAGATCCGGCAGTTCTTTCGCCAGGGTTCTTCGCAGCGACAGGATGGTGGGGTCGTTCTCACATTCCTTGCGGTATGCCAGCACGATGGGATGGGTGTCATCCAGGGTAAAATAATCGAATTGATCCATGTATACTGGCTGGCTCCACAGGTCCATGATGGCTACGCCCTGTCCGTTTTCCACCTTGGAGATCATGGTGGCCTGGTTTTTTACCAGCTTGATTTTAGGGCTGAAGTGGTAGCGCTTAAAGCTCCTCGTGACCTCATCATTGATATCAGGAGATGTTTTGTCATCAAATATGAAGAACGTTTCATCCTTAAACTGCAGTGGTGAAGTGGGGTGAGGAAAGTGCTTCGGGTACAGGATCACCTTTGGCAGCTGGTAGATGGGCTTTCGCTCCAGCTGAGGTGAATCAAACAGGCGGTTATCTATGGTCAGGACCAGGTCCAGGTCATTCTGAAGCACCAGCTGGAACAAGTTGTCAAAGGGATGACATTCCACTTCGATGTTTATGTACGGGTACTCCTGCTCCAGAACATTCATCATGGCAGGAAGGAAGTGGGAGATGGTCCAGCCGGAAGCGTAACCGAACCGGAGGATCTTGGAAGACCGTCTCTTGAGCTGGTCGCACTTCTGGCGGGCAGATTGAAATTCCTTTTGAATATTTGAAAAAGCTTCATAATAAATCTGTCCGCTTTCCGTAAGTTCCAGGGGTTTCCCAGGGGTGCGGACAAACAGCTTAGTTTCTAATTCCCTCTCCAGTGAGGCAATAGTACGGCTGATTCCCGGCTGTGTCTGGTAGAGATTTTCCGCTGCACGGGAAAAATTCTTTTCTTTAGCCGCTTCCAGAAAACAGATAATCTGATTGTCGTTCATGTTTATCGCCCTTCTTTATTGCCCTTCTTAGCGTCAATGTTTCCGAGAACATCATAACATTTTTGATATGGCCTTTAAAGGAATACTTATTTCAAATCCGGCGGTGAAAGTGAGAGAATCTAATCAAACAAATAACAAACATGTTAATAACAACATACTTAATAATTACCTGAACAAATTAAGGAGGATTCACCTATGTCTTTTGAGTATCGCCCTATGCGCAGTGTTATTTATGTAGACTGTGTCCGTGAGGAGTATCGTCATCTTCTTCAGCACTGGGTATATGCTGTTCATGTACCTGACAGTATCAGCAAGTTCGAGCCATATTGCAGCAAATATGCTTTCTATAATGCGCTTCCAGTGCCACCAGAAGGAGAGCGTTTCGGTACCCGCCGCATGCAGATGACAGAGCATTACTGGACAGTCAACGAAATGACCCCGGAGATGTCAAACAATATTTTTGCTGAAAGAATGCCTGCTGACGTTCTCCGCTGGCAGGGAATGATTCCTGACTCCGATGAGGCTGTTGCTGCTATGGCTAACCTGGACGGTGATGAGGCCAGAGCATCTGGCGGTGACAATGGAATGCCTCCATTCGTATTTGCTCACGTACCAATGAATTGGCAGGACGATTACAAGGGAGCGGGACGTACTGTAGATGATGGTCCTAATTACCGCTGGCAGTTTGTTCTGCGCTGGCCAGATGAAGAGGCTGGGGAGAAGTGGTTCAACGAAGTATTTGTTCCTTACTTCCAGGGCCGTCCGGAGGTTAACCGTTTTGTGTCCAGCAAGATCTACCATGATGTAGTAGGATGCCAGTTCCATCGCCTGGTAGAAATGTGGTTCGACGGTCCGGACGAATGGTACGCTGCTGCTGTTGAGGGCACTAAGGACATGGCTAAGCCTGATTGGGCAAAGGCTGCTCCAGAACAGGCTCCACAGGCTAAGTTCCCATTCCTCAAGTCCAATCATAACATTGTAGGAATGTTCCTGACAGACATGGCCGCTTGCGACAATCTGAAGCAGTATCGCGGCTATCTGACAATGCGTTAATCTAAGACAGAGCAATATTAGGAGGAAGAAACATGAAGATTCTTGGTATTTCCCTTGGCCGTCAGAACGGAAATAACGATTGTATGTGCAAAGAGGCTCTGATGGGAGCAAAGGAAATGGGCGCAGAGGTGGAATTCATCCACCTCATGGACCTGAACATACAGCATTGCACAGGCTGCAACGCCTGCAGCGCCAAGGCTTTTTCCGGCAAAGGCAATAAGTGTGTTATAAACGATGACTTCGAGTGGCTGGTCGACAAGATGTACGATGCCGACGGAATCATCTTCGCCGTTCCGATCTTCTGTGAAGGAGCTCCAGGCGTTTTCCATAACATCATGGACCGCTTTGGACCGAGAATGGACAAGGCAACTTGCATGATCGGTGAGAAGACTGCACCAGGCAGCATTGATCCTAGATACATCAACAACAAAATCTGCGTCAGCTACATTTCCTTCGGCGGTTCCGAGTGGATCACTCGTGTTCAGGCTGACTGCTTTATCCAGTCCATGACACCACTGTGGAAGATCATAGACAACAAGTTTTACGATCATTCCCTGAACATCATGGGCGACGACGCAAAGCTTGCTGAGATCCATCAGGTAGGCGTCAATATGTATAACGCATGCAAGGACCCGGATAATGCTACATATCAGAGCGAGCCGGGAGTTTGCCCTCACTGCCATGGACGGGAGTTCTATTTCGCTGAAAATGGTGATGTAGTGTGCAACCAGTGCGGCATCGTAGGCAGAATGGAGATCACTGAGAATGGACCAAGCTTCATCTACGATGAGGAAAAGCAGATTCCTATTGCCCATGATGTTCTCAGCGGTAAATTCGCCCACATGGAGGACATCGGACGGGCCCTGGGAGCTCAGATGGAGTTCAAGAAAACAGATACATACAAGACTCGTCTCCAGAAGTACAAGGACTTTATCAGCCCGATCAAACCAGAGAATTAATGGGCTGCAAGACTGTAAGCAAGGAGTATCCAAATGAGTGAAAAATTTTATGCCAAAGGACCAGGTAATGAGGGGTATATAAAGAACATGGAGGTAGTCAGCTTCCATGATGCCGACGATCATTACCTGTTCCAGACACAGTTATATAAAACGAAGGATGGACGATATTATCTTTACGGGGGCTGTTTTTATGGCTATGGCGTGGAGATAATTGAGGTTACGGATCCGGCTCATCCACGACACGTCCAGTACATGCCGGTAATGGATCCAGAGGAGTATTCCTATATGTCCACCCCTAAGGTCCAGATCTGTGACGACCTGATGATCGTAGCCAACGGCAACTGTATTCCGATCATCCACGGACCTGCTCCGGAACACTATAAGCCGGCACCAGGCGGCGTACATATCTACAGCCTGAAAAATGATCCGGAACACCCAGAGAAGTTGTCCTTCTGGGCTACTGGTGACGATGATAACCCGGGAGCAGGAGTTCACCGTTTCACTTACAACGGAGGAAAATATCTGCATCTGTCGGCAACCGCCCCAGGTTTTATCGGTTATATTTACAGGATCATCGACATATCCGATCCAAGGAATCCTGTGGAGGCTGGACGCTGGTGGAATCCAGGCCAGTTTCTTGGAAACCAGACTAAAGCCACACAGGAGAGGAATATCCATGGTTGGAACGGCTTTGACACCTATCCGGGCTACGTCCACTTCCCATTTGCAGATACGGACAGAAACCTGACTTACATCAGTTGTGTGGGAGCAGGATTCAAGATCCTGGATATTTCCAACCCTCAGTTACCTCAGGTTCTGGGAGAGGTCCAGATGACGCCTCCATTTGCCACCAAATTCGGCGGAGCTCTGTGCCATACATTCATGCCGATTCTGGGAACAAATTATGCTGTGGGCATGCAGGAAGGTGAACGGTTCTGGTGCTACTCAAAGGAGATTCACGATAAATTCGGAACTCAGGCAATGTGCGGCATTGAGATGTTCGATGTGTCCGATCCTACGGATCCGGTGATGATCGCAGTGTTCCCTTATCCGGAGGTGCCGGAGGACTTCCCGTATAAGAACTTCAACTACTGCGGCATGGACTATCCAGGTCCTATGGGGCCGCATAACCTTCACGAGCCTATGAGCCACAAGCCATGGCTGGAGAACAGGAAAGACAGAGTATATGATTGCTATTTCCATGCGGGTCTCAGGGTTTATGACGTGTCCGACCCATTTGTGCCTAAAGAGATCGCATATTTCATTCCGCCAAACCCTGAAAAGCCGTTGTGGGAACTGGAGATGGCCAACAAACCTTTGGGAACTGCAGAAGATGTGGTTGTGGATGATCGTGGATATATCTACCTCAATACCATGCATGACGGAGTATATATTCTCAAGAGCTTAGTGTAAAATCCGGCTCAGTATGAAGTGTCGATCAGTATAAAGCGCACCATAGCGCATCATTGGTGGTAAAAACATAAATCGCCGTACCAGGCGTTTCGAATCATAGCGGCTGACTGAAATTCAGTTAGTCGCTTTTGTTATACACTGGATGCACTTCGTTGACTTGTTTTTTCCAGATAAACACCCGCCCCGTTGTGTTATAATCACCCTTGTCGCGTATCTCTGGAAGTTGCTCATGTTGCCAGGCGCCTTGCGCCGCAGGTCCGGCCGGCAGCTTGCAGAGCGGCATCAGTAAGGTGAAACTAAGCACAGCGGGTAGTGAGGGAATGAGAAAACAGACTTCAAGAGTCGTCAAGAACGGCCAGCTCATAGACGAAAAAGAATTTTACATAGAAAAAGACGCGTCCGACGATTACGTCTACGACGTCATCCGGGTCATCAACGGGAGACCGCTTTTTGCGGAGGACCACTACAACAGGCTCGCCCGGTCGCTGCATGGCGTCGGAAAGAACATACCTTTTTCCCTGGACGAGATGTGCGGACTCATCCAGAAGCTCCTTGACGCCAACGGCGTCGCGAACGACAACGTGAAGATCATAATCCCGGGCGACCGCACGGGAAGCGACGTCTATCTCATGCTCATGAACGCCGTGTACCCGGCGCCCGCCGACTACGAAAAAGGAGTGGACACCGAGCTTTACCGCGCCGTCCGCACCGACCCCCACGTAAAGAAGCGCAACCTGGCCCTCCGCGAGGCGACCAACGAGATCATCGCGCGGGACCGCGTTTTCGAGGTCATCCTGACGGACCAGAACGGCGACATAACCGAAGGGAGCCGCTCCAACATCTTTTTCATCCGCGGGGACGTGGTGTACACCTGCTCGGAATCGGGCGTTCTGCAGGGGGTGACCCGGAAAAAGATCATCGATATCTGCAGGGCCAGCGGCATAGAGGTAAAAGAGTGTATCATCTCCGCGAAGTCTCTCGGCGATTACGATGCGGCCTTCATCAGCGGGACATCCCCGAAGGTCCTTCCCATCCGGAGGATCGGAGACGTGCAGATGGACGTGAACAACGAGCTGCTGCGGAGGATCATGAGACTCTACGACGAGGAGATGGAGAGGTCCTGCGGCAAATAGTTTTCATATCTCCAGGCTGTGCGGATCAAGCAGGAAATCAAAAATGCTCATGACCAGGATGCCATCCTCATTGTACAGCGGTGCCAGCGCATCCTTCGTGATGATGATCTTCTTGAAGCCGTCGCCCGTTGAAAGAAGCGACCTCTGTTCCTGCTTTTCCTTTTCCTCATCTTGCATGGCGAATGCCGACTGAATGTAGTAACGCTTCGAACCGCGATTGCACACAAAATCGATCTCGAGCTGCTTCCGGACGCTTTTTCCAGTACGATTTTTTTCGCTGACGGGAACGATCCCCACGTCTACGTTGTATCCCCTTACCTTCAATTCGTTGAAGATCACATTTTCCATGGCATGCGTCTCTTCTACCTGCCTGAAGTTGAGCCTGGCGTTTCGCAGGCCGAGGTCGGTGAAGTAATACTTCGCGGGAGTGTCGATGTATTTTTTCCCCTTGATGTCATAACGGATAGCCTTGTCGATCAGAAATGCATCGCACAGGTAGTCGATGTACCGTTTGATGGTGGTGGGACTGATCTTCCTGTTCTTTACGGTTTTGAAGGTGGAGGAAAGTTTGTTTGGATTAGTAAGTGACCCCATTGCGGAAGATAGAATATTCAGGAGCTCTTCAAGTTCGTCTTTGTTGCGTATGTTGTTGCGGCCGGTAATGTCCGAAATGTAGGTCTCCTCAAAAAGCGCTTTCAGGAAATCCGATTTCTGGTCAGGCGTCTGAAATGAGAAGATCAGCGGCAGCCCTCCATACAGAACGTAGTCCCGCCATCCCTGGTAGCGGTCTCCGGTATATGCGGTCATGTACTCGGAAAAGGTGAGCGGGTACATGCGCACTTCATCGCCGCGTCCTCTGAATTCTGTGATTATGTCCTTAGAAAGGAACTTTGCATTGCTGCCAGTTACGTAAACGTCAGTATTTCTCCTGCGGGCAAGGCTGTTAAGTATATCCTCGAAGTCATCGAGAAGCTGCACTTCGTCAAGAAGAACATAATACATGGAATCATCTTTCAGCCTGTCAACAAGATACTGATAAAAAGCCTCTGGATCCCTGTACTTCTTATTCTCAAATGAATCAAAGGCCATTTCAATAACGTGGTCGTCTGGAACACCTTCGCTCTTCAAATGATCCCTGAACAAGTTGAATAAAAGGTATGATTTCCCGCATCTGCGCATACCCGTAACGACTTTGATCAGGCCGTTGTTCTTCTTGGAGATCAGCTTGTTCAAAAATATATCACGTGCTATTTCCATTTCACCCTTCTTTCCTGTGATACAAAAATGCATCCTGCTGCATCTTTATTTACTGGAATTATATATGATTTTACTTTCAATGCAAATCCTATGTGATATTTTTGCATCTTACTGCATTTTTGTAACATAGCTCGAACCCGCATACATCCGTACACAAGTCGCCAGCCCGCATGGGTGTGCGAAGCCGATGCCTGGGTAGGATGCGAGCAGTAGAGATCCGGAAAACGGCGCCTGGTACTGCTCGCCGAGCCGGTCGCGAGCAGTAAAGATCCGGAAAACGGCGCCTAGTACTGCTCGCCTAGCCGGAATCGAGCAGTAGAGATCCGTAAAACGGCGCCTGGTACTGCTCGCCGAGCAAGAAGCGAGCAGTAGAGATCAAGAAAACGGCGCCTGGTACTGCTCGCCTAGCCAGAAGCGAGCAGTAGAGATCCGGAAAACGGCGCCTGGTACTGCTCGCCGAGCCGGAATCGAGCAGTAGAGATCCGGAAAACGGCGCCTGGTACTGCTCGCCGAGCAAGAAGCGAGCAGTAGAGATCAAGAAAACGGCGCCTGGTACTGCTCGCCGAGCCGGAAGCGAGCAGTAGAGATCCGGAAAACGGCGCCCAGTACTGCTCGCCGAGCCGGAATCGAGCAGTAAAGATCCGGAAAACGGCGCCTGGTACTGCTCGCCGAGCCGGAATCGAGCAGTAGAGATCAAGAAAACGGCGCCTGGTACTGCTCGCCGAGCCGGAATCGAGCAGTAGAGGTCCGGAAAACGGCGCCCAGTACTGCTCGCTGGTGCTCCAACCACGCTCGCTGGGTCACACCTCCGGATTCCGGTGCATGGATCACAATATCCTGAAAAAAAGAGACAGGCTGCATTTCTACAGCTTGTCTCTTTTTACCAGGTACACCTTCGATGCCACTATCGCTATGGTGATGATAGCGATCAAAGTGTAGGCAAGGTATTCGATCTTTTCCTTTTCCATTGGACTTCTCCCGGGTTACATGGAAACAGCGAATGGAATCGTTCCTGGAATGATACTAAAAGAAAAGATCGCTTTTTTCAATAGTTGTGAGTTATTTTTATGACGATTTTTCCCCGAAACTACTCCACCGGCTTCGGGTTGTATCTCACTTCGCCCACGTTGTACACGGTGACGAAGGCCTTCGGGTCCTCCTTCGAAAGGAAGGTCATGAGCTTCTGGTACTCGTTCTTGTCCACGATCACAAGGACCTCGTGGCGGACTACCTGATCGTAGGCGCCTTTTACTTCATAGATGCTGGCCCCGCTGTGGAGCGTGTGGAGGACGTAGTCCACGATCGCGTCCTCGTGGTCGGAGAGGATGCACACACGGCGCTTGATGTTCCGCCCGAAAATGAAGTGATCCAGCACGATGCCCTGGAAGTAGGTGCCCAGCACTGAGATGACCACGGTCTTGCTGTCGTAGGCCAGCGCCGCGGTGAGGGCGATGAGCGTTCCGAGGATCGAAAAGGCCTTGCCGATCTCCATGTGGAAGTATTTGTTCATTATTTTTGTGATGATGTCCAGTCCGCCGGAAGACGCGTTCAGCGAGAAAAGCATGGCCATGGCGAAGCTCACCGAGACGATGTATGTCAGGGCGTCCAGTGTCTGGCTGCCGGTGAGCGACTGGTTGTTCGGGAGGAGCACCTCGTACATGCGCTGGAACAGCGGGATCGCGATGGAAGTGTAGACGGTTTTGGCCCCGAACTCCTTGCCGACGAAGATGAAGCCCACCACCAGGAGTATCATGTTCATGATCAGGGTGAGAATGGCTACGGAAAAAGGAGTGAAGTTCGTCAGGACGATCGCGAGTCCCGTTACGCTTCCCATGGCCGTGTGGCTCGGCATCAGGAAAAAGAAGACGCAGGTCGCCACGAGAAACGATGCCACGGTGATGAGAGCGTACTCTTTTACAGTGTTCTTATTGATCAAATCGAATCCTCCATATTGCTTTCTTTATTTAAAGTGTCCGGCCGCCCGGATTCCCGGATTTCTCAGCCAGCCGGGATGTCGTACCGCGGAATTGACCGCGGTACACAAGCCCGACAATTATATCACCATTGAAAATAATATTGAACTGCATTTGAAGCGCTATCCGAAGATTTGAAGCGCCACCGGCACCCGGTCAAACTCCATTTGCCATTCGCCCCGTGAAATAGTAATATGTACGGAGTTTCCGGCCTGAATGAGGGGAAGGCCGGGGAAGTTGGAGGTAAATATTGGAAAACTTCAGGCAGCTTATCACCGGATCGGCTGAGAACTACGGCAGCCGCATCGCCTTCACCTTGAAGGAAGGAAAAGGAAAATACAGAGACATCACATATTCCCGGTTCTGGGACGAGGTCCGGAGCCTCGGTCAGGCCCTGATGGCCCGCGGATACGGCGGCCAGAGGATCGCCATCATCGGAAAGAACAGCTACCAGTGGGTGCTGGCCAACGCTGCGATCCAGGTGGAGGGAGGCGTCTCCGTGCCACTGGACAAGGAGCTCAGATACGACGAGTTCCTGGAGTGCCTGGTGCGCTCGGAGGTCACGGCGATCTTTTACGATAAGAAGGAAAAAGAGAACGTGGAAAAGGCCATGGCTTCCGGTGAGACGAAGCTCAAGGAGGCGTTCCCGCTCTACGGAGTGGTCGGCGACAGCTCGCAGACCACGATATTCGACCTAATGGGAGCCGGCATCGCCCAGTTGTGGAACGGTGCAAGAGACATCGATGAACTGGAGATCGATGCCCACCGCGTTTCCACACTGCTTTTTACATCCGGGACGACTTCCCAGTCCAAGATCGTCATGCTGACACAGCACAACATCGTGGCGAACGTGGACAGCGTCATGAGGATGAACATAATTTTCCCGGAGGACACTAATATCGCACTCCTGCCGTATCACCATACTTTCGGGGGCACGGGCCAGTGGGTGATGCTGGCGGCGGGAGCCAGGACCGTCTACTGCGACGGCCTGAAGCACTTGCAGTCCAACTTCAAGGAATACGGCGTCTCTGTCTTCGTGGGAGTGCCTCTGATAGTGGAGACAATTTACAAGAAGATAAGGAAGTCGATCGACCAGAAGAACATGAACCTGGGTGTCAAGGCCATGAGAGTCTTTGCACGGGGCCTTGGAAAAGCTCGGATCGACGTTCGCCGCAGGGTCTTCGCCAGCATCCAGGAATCGCTGGGAGGCCACATGAGGCTGGTAGTCCTCGGCGCGGCAGCCGCGGATCCTGAGTGCATCAAGGCCATGAACGACTTCGGCGTCACCTGCATCCAGGGATACGGACTCACCGAGACATCTCCTATTCTCTCTGCCGAGAGGCCTGACAAGCTGAGATCCGGATCTGTGGGACAGCCGATCCCGGGAGTGGAGATGAAGATCGACGAGCCGGACGAGAACGGCGTCGGGGAGATCATCGCCAGGGGCGAGAACATCATGACCGGATACTACGGAAACCAGGCGGCCACAGAGGAAGTCCTCCAGGACGGGTGGTTCCACACGGGAGATCTGGGCTGGTGTGACGAAGACGGTTATTTCTATATAACCGGCAGGAAGAAGAACGTGATCGTCCTGAGGAACGGCAAGAACGTTTTCCCGGAGGAGCTGGAGCAGGAAGTGAGCCAGCTGCCGTACGTGCTGGAGAACATCGTGCTCGGAGTACCTGACGGCGGCAACGACAGGGATCCTATAGTCACGCTCAAGCTGGTGTACGACGAAAAAGCGTTCCCGGACAAGACCCGGGACGAGATATACGACCTGATCAAGGCAGACGTGGAAAAGATCAACGACTCCACACCGCCTTACAAGAGGATCAGAAAGATCATCGTCACTGATGAGCCTATGATCAAGACCAGTACTGGAAAGGTCAGGAGATTCATGGAGCTTCAGAAAATAGTGGAAGGGGAGAACTGATACCGGCGGAGCCGGAGAAAGGAAAAGGAAAATGGCTGTTGAAAGAACTTATATCATGCTGAAGCCTGACTGCGTGAGAAGGGGCCTGATGGGCAGGGTCATCTCGAGGATCGAGGACAAGGGCTACAAGATCGTGGACGCCAAGATGATGCACCTGACCAGCGACAAGCTGAGAGAGCACTATGCCCACCTGGTGGACAAGCCTTTTTACCCGAACCTGGAGGCGTTCATGATGTCCGGCCCGGTCCTGGCCATGATCGTGGAAGGGGAAAACGCCATCCTTGGTATGAGGAACCTCATGGGTGCCACGAAGTTTGAAGACGCGGCAGCAGGCACTATCAGAGGAGATTTTGCCAACACCACTACAGAGAACCTGATACACGGTTCCGACTCCCCGGAGACGGCCGGGGCGGAGATAAAGAGGTTTTTCGGCTAGGAGAAGATCAGGTAAGTCATGCAGCGAGATCGGCATGGCAGAGGTGATCTTTCTGTATCGCAGAGAGAACTTATCTTCCACTTGACATAGTATGGCCACTAATGTAACATATCACTGTGCTTTACCGCTTTATTCCGATAAAGCGGTAAATATTTTTACTCACGACACTTTACTACGATAACGTGCTACATTCATAGAGCACCAGGGAGAACATCATGAAAAAGAAGATTTTGACAGTGACGCTGGTCTGCATGCTGGCGGGAGTTATGGGTATCCTGACAGGTTGCGGTTCCGTGGGCGAGAAGACGGACTGGGACTACATCCAGGACAAGGGCACTCTGGTCATCGGACTGGACGATACCTTTGCGCCGATGGGTTTTAGAAATGAGAACGACAAGCTGGTCGGCTTCGACATCGACCTGGCGAGGGCAGTCGGCAAGGAGCTGGGAGTTAAGGTGAAGTTCAAGCCTATCGACTGGGATGCCAAGGAGGCTGAACTGAAATCCAAGAATATCGACTGCATCTGGAACGGAATGTCCGCCACGCCTGACAGACAGAAGAGCATGTCACTTTCCAAGAAATACCTGGAGAACAGGATCCTCGTGATGTCTCTTGATCCGTCCATCAACATCAAGAGCGCGGACGATCTCAAGAACTACAAGATCGGCACACAGGCCGGATCCTCTGCCCTCGAAGCCATCGAGAAGAACAAGAAATATGACGAGTTCAAGGACAACATCTCCGAGTATGATACATACGACGAAGCCATCCTGGACATGAAGGCCGGCAGGATCGACGTGGTCGCCATCGACGAGGTCTATGCGATCTACAACAACGCAAACAAGGACAAGCTCTACGAGTCCGATTTCAACTTCGGAGCTGACTACTACGCAGTGGGCTTCAGGAAGGGCGATACCGAGCTGACCAAGAAGTTCAACGCTGCTCTCAAGAAGACCATCGACAGCGGTGAGGCAGCCGAGATCAGCAACAAATGGTTCGGCAAGGACCTGGTGGTATTCAAGGGCTACGGAAAATAGGCTGAAAAGCGATCTGAAAACAAAATGTTCGCGAGGCTGAGGCGCTGCTTCAGCCTCATTCTCTGAGAAGAGCCGGAGGGAGTCTAATGGCTGAATATATTGGAATGATAATCCCCGCACTGATGCAGGGGGCCGTCGTATCTGTGGAGCTGTTCTGCGTGACGCTGATCTTTTCGCTGCCACTGGGCCTCGTTGTGTGCCTCGGGGAAAACAGCAGGATCAGGATCATCAGCTTGATCTTCAAAGCATATGTGTTCGTGTTCAGGGGAACGCCGCTGATGCTCCAGCTTTTCTTCTTCTACTTCTTCTTCCCTATAAACATGGGGATAAGGATGACAGCCTTTGCAACGGCGTCACTCACCTTCGTGCTGAACTACGCTGCGTACTTCGCGGAGATATACAGAGGAGGGATCAACAGCATCGACAGGGGCCAGTACGAGGCCGCCAAGTCCCTTGGACTTTCCAGGTCTCAGACCCTTTTCGGTATCATCCTGCCACAGACCTTCAGAGTCGTTCTGCCGCCTGTGTCCAACGAGGTGATCGTCCTCATCAAGGATACGGCTCTGGCATCATCCATCGCCCTGGTGGACATAATGAGGGTCTCCCAGAAGATCGTGAACAGGGACGGCTCGCTGGTGGCATACGTCATAGCCGCAGCCCTCTATCTTGTCTTCACCTTCTTCATGACCGTGATACTCACGAGGCTGGAAAAACGCTTTTCCAGGTACGACGAACAGAGCGCTTAGTGCGAGGGGGGATGAAATGGCGATTCTCGAGATGAAGAACATAGTAAAAAATTTCGGCGGCCTGTCGGCTGTCAACGGGGTGAGTCTCTCTGTGGAAAAGGGTGAGACGGTGGCGATCATCGGCCCGTCGGGATCCGGAAAATCCACGCTGCTCAGGTGCATCAACTGCCTTGAGAGGATCGACGGCGGAGAGATAACACTGAGGGGCGAGCGCTTCGCCTGGGAGGAGAACGGGAGGACCGTGTACCTTCCCGAAAAGGAGCTCAAGAGGATCTCCGCGGAGACGGGTATGGTCTTCCAGCACTTCAACCTCTTTCCTCACATGACGTGTCTGGAGAACATAACTTATGCTCCGGTGAAGGTAAAGGGTGTGCCGAAGGCACAGGCTGAGAAGACGGGGATGGAGCTCCTGGAAAAGGTTGGGCTGGCAGACAAGAGGGACCAGTACCCGGGCCGCCTTTCAGGCGGGCAGAAACAGAGGGTGGCGATCGCCAGGGGCCTGGCGATGAACCCTGAAATAATGCTCTTTGACGAGCCCACTTCTGCCCTGGACCCTGAGATCACGGGGGAGGTTCTTCAGGTGATGAAGGAGCTTTCCCAGGCGGATACCACCATGGTGGTGGTGACCCACGAAATGGGCTTCGCCAAAGAGGTATCGGATAAGGTGGTGTTCATGAACAGCGGGAAGATCGAAGAGCAGGGGGATCCTCTCGAGATCTTCAATGCTCCTAAGAGCACCAGACTGAAAGAATTTCTCAGCTCGGTCGTCAGCGCCTGATGTGCGGCGACGGCCGGACCGGGGCGCAGAAACGCTAGATGCCGGTCTCTTCCAGAGCCAGATCGAGGAATTTTTCCAGATCCCTGATCTGTTCTCCGGTGGTGGCCCAGCTGGTCACGAAGCGCACGGGAGTGGTGGCTTCTCTTTCAGGTCCCCACAGCTCGAACATCACGTTCTCCCTGAGACGGTGGATCAGCTCGTTCTTCATGACGAAGAACTGCTGGTTCGTAGGTGAATCGATATACAGCTCAATGCCCCGGGACAGGAAAAGCTCCCGGAGCTCCATGGCGCGGCGGATGCCGTTGGCCCCGAGCTCGTAATAGAGACCGTCGGTAAACAGAGTATCGAACTGGATGCCGACGAGACGACCCTTGGCCAGAAGGGCACCATGCTCCTTGATGATGGTGTCGAAGTGGTCAGGGGTGTTGTTTTTTGTGAACACCAGGGCCTCCCCGTTGAGGGTGCCGACCTTGGTCCCTCCGATATAGAAAAGGTCGGCCAGCTCTGCCAGCATCGGCAGGGTCACGTCAGTGTCGGCCATGAGGCCGTATCCCAGTCTAGCCCCATCTATATAAAGAGGTATCTTGTACTCCAGGCAGAGAGAGGACAGGCTCCTCAGCTCGTCTGCCGTGTACAGCGTTCCCAGCTCCGTCGGCTGGGAGATGTAGACCATGCCCGGGAACACCATGTGGCTGTATGTTCCGTCAGCCCAGAAATCCTCGAGGAGCTTTCTCACATCGGCGGCGCTTATCTTGCCATCTCTGGACGGGACGGTCAGCACCTTGTGGCCCAGGAACTCGATGGCCCCAGCCTCGTGGATGCTGATGTGGCCGGTGTCTCCCGAGATCACACCCTCGTATGGGCGGAGCATGGAGTCGATGGCGATGGCGTTGGTCTGGGTGCCGCCGCTGAGGAAGAAGACATCGGCATCAGGGCACTGGCATGCCTGCCGGATCTTGTTCTTCGCGGACTCGGTAAAAGGATCGAAGCCGTATCCGGAATACTGTTCTCTGTTCACTGAGGCAAAGGCCTCAAGTATCTTCTCGTGACATCCCTCGGTATAGTCGCACTGGAACGAAAGCATTTTTTCTCCTTTTTCCATGACCTTGAACTAACTTGCCATTACCTGCGGCGCCGTGACCGCATCGCCGGGATCCGCCAACCTGCGGACGGGCGTTTCCCAGAACCGTTTCGTGAGACGAGTATATAATAAAAATTCCCCTTATTCCATAGCCTGTTGCACCTCAAAGGACTATAATGATGGCCATGAGCCCCGGAACATATACGTGCCCTGGAGGAAAAGGACAGGGCGGACCAGGAGATAGCGGAGGAGGAGATGAAGGCGGCCGCGGCTGCCACCATGGATCATTCCGTGAATTAGTTATCACTTCAGTTTGAGCAGAAAAAGCAGAAAAGAGGTTGGCTATGAAGAAGGAAGAAATGACGATCCCTTCCACTGATGAGAAGACTCAGCTCCATGTCATCACATGGACTCCTGACGAGGAGCCGAAGGCGGTGGTGCAGCTGGTGCACGGAATGGCTGAGTACATGGACAGGTACGATGAGTTCGCCAGATATCTCACCACGAGGGGATACGCAGTCATCGGACACGACCATCTGGGACACGGAAAATCTGTGACGGATCCGAGCATGCTGGGCTTTTTTGCGGAAGAGAACGGGGACAAGATAGTCATCCTGGACATGTACGGTGTGACGCAGCTGGCGAAGAGGCTGTGGCCGGACAAGCCCGTGTTCATCCTGGGGCACAGCATGGGATCTTTCCTCGTGAGGAGATATATAACGAGATATTCTGACGATATCGCCGGTGCGGTAGTCATGGGAACAGGAGATCAGCCGGCAGCCGCTTCGGCAGTGGGACTCGCCATCGCCAACAACAAGAAAAAGCATCACGGAAACATGTACATCAGCAGTACTCTCGACAAGATGGCTCTCGGAAGCAACAACAAGCCGTTCAGGCCGAACAGGACTCCGGTGGACTGGCTTTCCGTGAACGAGGAGAACGTGGACAGGTACATGGCCGACGAGCTGTGTGGATTCAGCTTCACCGTCTCCGCTTATGCCGACTTCTTCAAGGTGCTGCAGGACCTGGCTCATAATGCGGACGCGGAAAAGCTTTCCCGTGGCCTGCCGGTGCTAATCATCTCCGGTGAACTGGATCCCGTGGGAGGGGAGAAGGCCTGCAAGGCAGTCCTTGCAAAGTACAAGGGCCTCGGCATGGAGGACGTGACCCTCAAGCTCTACCCTGGAGACAGACACGAGATCCTGAACGAAAACGACAGGGAGCAGGTCTACGAGGACCTGGGCGACTGGTTCGACAGCAAGCTGTAAGTAGCTGCGCACTGAGGCATCCTCGCACATCTGCGCATATCTACGCATATCTACGCATATCTTCGTGAACGGCCTCGCACACGCCCCGGACTGACCGCAGCTTCGCAGGACTCCCGGGATACTGCGCGTGGCCGCATGTTTTTTTTGCAGGGACCCTCATGGAAGCAACTTTTCCTTGAAATACATCCCTCCGCCGGTATAATAATTTAGGAATTTTTTACTGCGGTTAATGGAAGGATGTGTTTATGAAAGAGAGAAGAGTTATTGGCGTAAACGAGAGAGTGCCTCTGTCGCACGGCATCCCGCTGAGTATTCAGCACACATTTGCGATGTTCAGCGCATCGGTGCTGGTGCCTTTCATCCTTGGGATAAGCCCGGCGATCGCCCTGCTGATGAACGGTATCGGAACTCTTCTCTTCATTTTGATAACCAAGGGAAAGGCTCCTGCCTATCTCGGCTCCAGCTTTGCATTTATCTCCCCGGCACTTCTGGTCATCAACAACCCGAAGCTGGGATATGAGTACGCCCTTGGCGGATTCGTGATCACGGGACTGATCTTCATGGCTGTGGCCATACTGGTGAAGTTCGTAGGGGTAAAATGGATCGACGTCGTGCTCCCGCCTGCGGCCATGGGCCCGGTCGTGGCGCTGATCGGTCTTGAGCTCGCCGGGAACGCAGCTCAGAACGGAGGCATCGTCCTCACCGATACCTACACCCACATCAACCCGAAGTTCGTCATCGTCTTCCTGGTGACACTTCTGGCTGCGGTGTTCGGACAGGTGCTTTTCAGAGGGTTCGCCTCTGCAATAGCGATCCTGATCTCAATCATTATCGGATACGTGGCGGCACTCATGGCCGGCATCGTGGATTTCACACAGCTCAACCAGGAGACATGGTTCGACCTGCCTAATTTCATGGCTCCGAAGTTCAGCCTTCAGGCCATACTGATCATAATCCCGGCGTCGCTCACGGTGATCTCGGAACACATCGGACATCAGGTGGTGACCTCCGAGATCGTGGGCTACAACCTGCTGGAGGATCCGGGCCTGCAGAGGTCTCTGTTCGCAGACGGTATCTCCACGACGCTGTCCGGACTCTGCGGTTCCGTGCCTACAACGACCTACGGCGAGAACATCGGCGTAATGGCAATAACAAAAGTCTACAGCGTATGGGTCATCGGCGGTGCCGCGCTGTTCTCCATTGCGCTGTCGTTTATCGGAAAAGCCTCCGGCCTCATCCAGACCATTCCGGCTCCCGTGATGGGCGGCGTGAGCTTCCTGCTCTACGGTATGATCGGCGCTTCCGGTATCAGGCTCATGGTGGACTCCAAGATCGACTACAGCAAGCCTAGAAACCTGGCTCTCACATCCGTCGTGTTCATCACCGGACTCTCCGGGGCATTCATCCAGATCGGCTCTGTTCAGCTGACCGGAATGTCCCTGGCCACGGTAGTTGGCATGGTCCTCGGGCTGGTGTTCTACATCCTCGACAGACTCGGGCTCACCAACGACAGGGAAAACGAGGAAATGGAAGCCGCAGAGGCGGCAGCGGCAAACGATATAGCGGCGGCAGAGGCCGGGGGAGCGTCCGGCTCGGAGACTTCCAGGTAAAAAAGCTCTGACGGTCCGCGTTGCGTTTGCGGCACTGCACTGAGAAAACACATGAAAGAGGAAAAGAACGATGACGAATTTCGAGAAGATCACCGGACAACAAAAGAAGAGCATCAGGAACCACGGCCTCATCGCCATGCTTCTCATCGTGGTGGGGATCCTCGTTGCCTTTGCAAAACAGGTCTCCGGCTACATTTCCCTCATCATGGGAGTCCTCCTCCTGGTGACCGTCTGGACCCAGTACAGAAACTACTCCCGTGAGATGGAGAAGGTCCGCGGCAACCTCGAACAGTTCAAAAAAGAAGTCAACGAGGGCAAGATCTACGACGCCTTCGGCCTCATCCTCACCCCGAACTACGCAGTGGTCGATGGAAGAGAGCTCCACATCTACAAGCTGAAGAACATGAAAAAATTCGAGGTCGGCATCGAAGAGCGCATCCGAAAAGCCCTTTTCCTCACAGACAAGTCTGGCAAAAGACATCAGATCGCCGAGACCTACACCGGCGACGGCCGCCAGGAGCAGTTCGACAAGCTCTACGGCGACGTAAAAGAATACTTCAGAAAGAGACATTAGTGTAATTATGTGTCACTGGGTGATGCCAGGTGATATAGTGAAAAACGAATTTATGAGGGCGATCAAAACGACAGGAGCTGCCGTTTTGATCGCCCTTTTTCTTGTGATCTTTAGTGTAAAAAAACCACCGGCTAAGCCGGTGGAGTAAGAAGCTTTAGCTTCAAGAAAAAACCTCCTGTGATATCATGAATGAGGCTTCCAACCGCACTCATGTAACAAAGGAGGAATAAATCGATGGGTAATATTACCAAAACCGACATCAATAGTTTAACACATTCGAAGTGGCGGTGTCAGTATCACGTAGTGTTTGCGCCGAAGTACAGGAGACAAATTATCTACGGAAAAATAAAAGAGGATATTGGCAAGATACTTAGGCAGTTGTGTGATCAGAAAGGCATAGAAATAATAGAAGCGGAGTTGTGCCCTGATCATGTACACATGCTGATATCAATTCCGCCAAAATACAGCGTATCGCAAGTGATGGGATATCTGAAGGGAAAAAGCTCACTGATGATATTCGACAGACATGCGAATATGAAATATCGGTATGGGAACAGGCATTTCTGGTGCCGTGGCTATTATGTCGATACAGTTGGCAGAAACAAAAAGGCAATCGCAGAATACATACGAAACCAACTGCAAGAAGATATCGCAAATGATCAATTAACATTGAAGGAGTACATAGACCCGTTCACGGGTAGCAAGAATACGAAGGCATAATAAAAAGCGCCCTTAGGCGCAGCCGGAAAATAGAGATGCGGTTGGCAGTCTATTTCGGTGCGTCTTAAGACGCCTGCAAGTAACAGGCCCTTTTAGGGCAAGGACAAACCACCAGTTCAACTGGTGGTTATGATTNGTGATCTTTAGTGTAAAAAAACCACCGGCTAAGCCGGTGGAGTAAGAAGCTTTAGCTTCAAGAAAAAACCTCCTGTGATATCATGAATGAGGCTTCCAACCGCACTCATGTAACAAAGGAGGAATAAATCGATGGGTAATATTACCAAAACCGACATCAATAGTTTAACACATTCGAAGTGGCGGTGTCAGTATCACGTAGTGTTTGCGCCGAAGTACAGGAGACAAATTATCTACGGAAAAATAAAAGAGGATATTGGCAAGATACTTAGGCAGTTGTGTGATCAGAAAGGCATAGAAATAATAGAAGCGGAGTTGTGCCCTGATCATGTACACATGCTGATATCAATTCCGCCAAAATACAGCGTATCGCAAGTGATGGGATATCTGAAGGGAAAAAGCTCACTGATGATATTCGACAGACATGCGAATATGAAATATCGGTATGGGAACAGGCATTTCTGGTGCCGTGGCTATTATGTCGATACAGTTGGCAGAAACAAAAAGGCAATCGCAGAATACATACGAAACCAACTGCAAGAAGATATCGCAAATGATCAATTAACATTGAAGGAGTACATAGACCCGTTCACGGGTAGCAAGAATACGAAGGCATAATAAAAAGCGCCCTTAGGCGCAGCCGGAAAATAGAGATGCGGTTGGCAGTCTATTTCGGTGCGTCTTAAGACGCCTGCAAGTAACAGGCCCTTTTAGGGCAAGGACAAACCACCAGTTCAACTGGTGGTTATGATTCTGCATACTATCTGCCAGGGATATATAATGGCTGTAGTCATATATGCAATAGCACGAAGGAGGACAGCAATTGAAAGAGGACGTATCTATTCAGAAAATAGATGATCATTTGGATAAGCCGGTCCTGGGAGCCGCAATGGTGACTGCTTTCATAACGACGTTCATGAGCAGCGCCCTTAACCTGTCGATACCAGCACTTGAAAGCTATTTCCATGTGAATGCTGCAACGATAGGATGGGTGGTGAGCGCATATACGATGGCGGTAGCGGCAATGAGTCTTCCTTTCGGAAAGATCGCAGACGCAGCAGGAATGAAAAAAGTCTTTCTCACGGGAATAGCCGGCTTCGGTTTGCTGTCGCTGGCCAGCGCTTTTTCCACGAACATAGGCTTTCTCCTTGCCTGCCGTACACTCCAGGGAGCTTGCGGCGCAATGATGTTTGCCACGAACAATTCGATACTGATCAAAGCTCATCCCAGAGAAATGCAGGGAAGGGTCCTCGGGCTGTCCGTCGCAGCAACATACGCAGGTCTTACTCTGGGTCCCGCCCTCGGTGGAGTCATGAACAGAACGCTGGGCTGGAAAGCGATATTCATTCTTTCTGCTTTGACAGCCGCTGTGGCTTTCTGTGTCAGCGTGAAAGGCGTGCCCGCCGACAACAGGACAGCAAAAAACGAAAAAATGGACAAGGCAGGAGCCTTGCTCTACATTACAGCTGTGGTGATGAGCTTATACGGCCTTACAGATCTTACTGTTTCAAGGAGAGCCGAGGCGATCCTGATCGCCGGTGTGATTATGATAGCTGGTTTCTTCGGCTGGGAATCGAAGGCGGAAAACCCGCTGGTGAAGGTCTCCATGTTCACATCGAGCAGAACATTTACCTTTTCCAACCTGGCTGCACTCCTGAATTATGGCGCCACATTCGCAATAACCTACGAGGTCAGCATTTATCTCCAGATGATAAAAGGCTTCAGTTCCGACAAGGCCGGAATTATCATCATCTTCATGCCGGCGGTCCAGGCGATCCTGTCCCCAAAGATGGGGGCTCTGTCCGACCGGATCCGGCCGTCCCTGCTTGCCAGTCGCGGAATGAGCCTTTGCGCATTTGCTCTTGGGATGCTCGCAGTCCTTCCGGAACACGCACCAACAGCATACATCGTTGCCGTGCTTTCCCTGGCAGGCCTTGGCTTTGCGATGTTCTCATCGCCTAACAACAACGCGATAATGAGTTGCGTCGATTCTTCTGATTACGGAGTAGCAAACTCTATAATCGCAACGATGAGGACTTACGGACAGTCTTCTGGGATGGCTGTACTCAATATAGTAACGGGTGTGGTCCTTGGAAAAGGAACTTACGAAGGTGCGACAGCGCCGGTCCTGATGAAAATGATCCACGTGTCGTTTCTCGTTTTCGCCCTGATATGTCTCGCGGGGATCGCATGTTCTATGGCAAGAGACAAAGGGACAGAAACTGACGCGAAAACAAAGCGGGATGCAAAATAAAAAACGTTGCATAATGCATGATTCTTTGATGTGCATAACAATAAACTTTATATGCACTTGTTACTCATACTAAATTTCTGTAAACTATTCATAAGCAAACTGTAAATTCAGGTTCATGTGCGAGAAAGGATGTGCAGAAATGAAATTAGGATTTATAGGCTTGGGGATCATGGGCCGTCCAATGGCTAAGCACCTGGTGGAGGCGGGTCACGACGTGATGGTCACCGACCTGAACCAGGATCTGGTGGACGAGCTGGTCGGCATGGGCGCCACATCGGGAAGCTACGAGGAGATGGGAAGCCAGTGCGACATCGTGATGATGATCCTCCCGACAGCAGCAATAGTGAAATCTGTGATCTTCGGAGAAAAAGGAGTCGCCTCTTCCATGAAGAAGGGCGGGATCATAATAGACCACAGTTCCGTTACGCCGGTGGAGTCTAAAGAGTGCTACGACGGCCTGAAGGAGAAGGGGATCGGATTCCTGGACGCCCCTGTATCTGGCGGAGAGCCGGGAGCCATCGCAGGATCCCTGGCCATCATGGTCGGAGGAGATGAGGATATCTTTGAAAAGGCAGAGCCGTATCTCCAGGCGTATGCGAGCTCCGTACTCAGGATCGGTGAGTCGGGGGGCGGCAGCATCGCCAAGCTTGCAAACCAGATCATCGTAAACAACAACATCGCCATCGTATCGGAGGCACTGGTATTTGCTAAGAAAGCAGGAGCAGACCCTGAGAAAGTCTACCAGGCCATCAGGAGCGGGCTGGCAGGCTCTTCTGTGCTGGACGCCAAGGCTCCTATGATGATCGAGCACAACTTCGTTCCTGGCGGCACCATCAAGGTGAACCACAAGGACATCACCAACGTTGTGAAGACGGCTCATGCCATCGACGTGCCGATCCCTTATACAGCCCAGCTCTATGAGATCATGCAGTCCCTCAAAGTCCACGGACACCTGGGTGACGATCACTCCGGCATTGTGCAGTACTTCGAGGCTCTTGCAGACGTTTCTGTGGAAAAGGAGAACTGATCATGTCGATTAGCACTGACGTACTGAGCAGCTTCAAGCAGATCCCGGAGGATCAGGTGGACCAGCTCCTCCAGGAAGAACTCAGAAAGAACGACAAGAAGATCGTCGTGCTGGACGATGATCCTACCGGTGTCCAGACGGTCCACGACATCTCGGTATACACCAGCTGGGACCTGGATAGCATGAAGGCGGGATTCATGGAAGAGAACGATCTCTTCTACGTGCTCACCAACTCCAGAGGTTTCACGGCTGAGCAGACAGAGAAAGTCCACAAAGAGATCGGCGAGGTCGTGCACCAGGCCGCAAAAGAGACTGGAAAAGACTACATCTTCATCAGCAGGAGCGACAGCACCCTCAGAGGCCACTATCCTCTGGAGCCTGAGATCCTGCGCGACGAGTACGAGACCAACACCGGAAGGAAGATCGACGGTGAGATACTCTGCCCGTTTTTCAAGGAAGGCGGCCGCTTCACCATAAACAACATCCACTACGTGAAATACGGAGATCAGCTGGTACCTGCCTGTGAGACGGAGTTCGCAAAGGACAAGACATTCGGGTACTCCGCGTACACCATGCCTGAGTACGTAGAGGAGAAGACCGGCGGAAGGTTCAAGGCAGAGGACGTGACATGCATCTCCGCTGAGGACATCCACAACTGCGACTACGACAGGATCCAGGAGCAGCTCATGGCTGTGAAGGATTTCAACAAGATCGTGGTGAACGCGGTGGACTATCCGGACCTGAAGGTGTTCTGCGTGGCGCTTTTCAGAGCCATGAGAGAGGGAAAGAACTTCATGTTCCGTACCGCAGCGTCCATCGTGAAGGTCATGGGAGGCGTCACGGACCAGCCTCTCCTCACCAGGGAAAAGATGGTGGTGAAGGAGACGGACAACGGCGGTGTGATCGTGGTGGGATCACATACCGAGAAGACCACAAAGCAGCTGGAGTGCCTCAAGACACTGGACAACATCGAGTTCGTCGAGCTCGACGCAACACTCGTGAGAGACGACGAAGCTTTTTCAAGAGAAGTGGAGAGATGCCTCGACCTCGAAGAGAAGGCCATAAGATCCGGCAAGACCGTCTGCTGCTACACCACGAGAAAGCTGATAACTGCAGACACGGGAGACAAGGAGGACGAGCTGAGGCTTTCGGTTAAGATCTCAGACGCCGTTCAGTCACTGGTGGGAAGGCTTTCCGTTACCCCGAGCTTCGTTATAGCAAAGGGCGGGATCACCTCCAGCGACGTTGGAACCAAGGCCCTCAAGGTGAAGAAGGCGAACGTCCTCGGACAGATCATGCCGGGCATCCCGGTTTGGCAGACAGGGGACGAGAGCAGGTTCCCGCTGACTCCATATGTCATCTTCCCGGGAAACGTTGGGGAAGTGGAGACGCTAAGGGACGCCGTAAAAGTCCTCATGAAATAGGAAGGAAGCAGCATGTCGGAATGTGTTGTAATAGCAGATGATCTCACTGGAGGAAACGCCACGGGGGTCCTGCTCAAGAAAATGAAGTACGTGGCTCACACCGTTCTCAACATGGACGCCATCGACCAGAACACCCTGGACAGCTGCGACTGCCTGATATACCCGGCGAACAGCCGGGGCTTTTCCAGGGAAGAGGCCTACTCCGCGGTGTACGACGCCTGCAGCAGGCTGATGTCCCGGGACGTGCTCCTCTATTCCCACAGGATAGACAGCACTCTCAGGGGCAACCTGGGGAGCGAGACGGACGCCATGCTTGACTGCCTGGGCGAGGATTATATAGCGGTGTCGGCACCGTGCTTTCCGGCCACCGGCAGGATCATCTGCGGAGGATACATGCTGGTGAACGGCATCCCGCTCCACAAGACCAGTATCGCCATCGACCCGAAGTGCCCGGTGAAGGTGTCCGACGTTGCCGAGATCTACAGGAGCCAGAGCAAATACCCGGTAGGGACGCTGGACATCAGCGACCTCATGGAGGGAAGCGGCAGTGTTGCCAGGAAAATGAAGGACTTGGCTGCCCGTGGGATCAGGATAATATCATTCGACTGCATCACACAGGAGGACCTCGACCTTATTGGAGACGCCGTGATAGAGAGCGGGCTGAAGATCGTGGCGGTGGATCCGGGAGTTTTCACGGCCACAATGGCCAGGAAGTTGATCAAACCTAAGGAAGACCGGGCGGACAAGAGGATCCTGGCGGTCGTGGGATCTGTACATCCGAACGCGAAGGCCCAGATGGAGCAGCTCTGGCTCTCCCAGGATACAAATTCCGTGCTGGTGGAGACGGCGAAGTTCCTGGAGAGCCCGGAGGCCCGGGAAAAGGAGATCGGAAGGGTCGTAGAAGCCGTCCTGAAGGATGCGGACAGGCACCAGATATCCACGGTGTGTGGAGACGGGATCTACCCGGAAAACAGGATCGATTTCGGCCCGTACATGGATAAGCACGGCTGCACTCTTGAGGATGCCACGGACGTTATAAATCAGGCCATGGCGGAGATCGCCTACAGGGTGTTCACCGCAGACAGGACCTTTGGAGCCATGTACACCAGCGGGGGAGACATAACCATCTCCGTCTGCAGGAGGTTCGGCACCAGCGGCCTCAGGCTGAGGGACGAGGTGCTTCCTCTGGCGGCATATGGAAAATTCCTCGGCGGAGAGTTCGACGGAGTCCATATCATCACAAAGGGCGGAAGCCAGGGAGGGGTGGATGCCATCAACCAGTGCATCACCTATCTCAAGGAAAAACTGTATATATAAATGCATTTGTAAATATGGAGGCAAAGATGGCAAAATCACTTATTGCGGTCACCATGGGAGATCCCGCAGGGATCGGCCCGGAGATCGTGGCGAGGACGATAGACGACGAGGAAATCTTCAATATCGCCAACTGCATCATAGTCGGAGACAGGAAGATAATGGAGAAGGCCATATCCATCGTGGATGCAGACCTGGAGATCCACCTGTGCGAGGAGCCTGAGGACGGAGACTTCCGCAAGGGAGTACTCAACATGATAGATCTGGACAACATCGACATGGATGAATTCCAGTACGGCAAGGTGAGCGCCATGTGCGGACAGGCGGCCTATGACTACATCGCAAAGAGCATAGAAATCACCATGGCAGGAAAGGCGGATGCGGTCGCCACGACGCCTATCAACAAGGAGTCGCTGCACGCCGCGGGCGTCAATTACATCGGGCACACCGAGATATTCGGCGCGCTGACGGGAACTGAGGACCCGCTCACCATGTTCGAGACCAACGGTCTGAGAGTCTTTTTCCTGACGAGACACAAATCCCTCAGGGACATGCTTGACGACATCAAGAAAGACAGGATCATCGACTACGTGCAGAGGTGCACCGACGCCCTCAGGAGGCTGGGAGTGACGGAGGGCACCATGGCAGTGGCAGGTCTGAATCCTCACTCCGGAGAGCACGGGCTTTTCGGATGGGAAGAGGTGGAGGAGATCGCACCTGCGGTCGAGGAGCTCAAGTCCATGGGATATGACGTGGCGGGACCCGTTCCGGCCGACTCCGTGTTCCACCAGGCAGCCCTCGGGAAGTACAACAGCGTGCTTTCTCTCTATCACGACCAGGGGCACATAGCCACAAAGACACTGGATTTTGACAGGACTATTTCCATCACGAACGGAATGCCTATACTCAGGACTTCCGTGGATCACGGCACGGCATTCGACATCGCCGGAAAGGGCATCGCAGGCGCCGTGAGCATGAAAGAGGCCGTAAGGCTGGCCGCGAAATACGCACCTTTTTTCGCGAAATAACGGCCAATGATATAATATTTTTTTAATAAAGCCAAGTTCAGAAGGGAGATACTATGGTTTATGGGTTAGATGGCCAAAGGATGCTGATCGCTCTGCTGATCGGTATCGCCTGCCTGATCTTCATGGTCCTCAGGACCAAGATCCAGGCATTCCTGGCGCTGATCGTTACGACGGTCATCGTTGGTGTTATCGGCGGCATGCCGCTGAACACGATAACAATAACAATTGATGGAGTTGAAAAGCCTTTCGGCATCGTAAACTCTATCACCACAGGATTCGGAGGGACCCTGGGCAGCATCGGTATCATCATCGGTTTCGGTGTTATGATGGGGCAGATCTTCGAATGCTCGGGTGCCGCAAAACGGATGGCATACTCCTTCCTCCACCTGTTCGGCAAGGGCCGTGAGGAGGAAGCCCTGGCATTCACAGGATTCCTGGTTTCCATTCCTATTTTCTGCGACTCCGGATTCATCGTACTTTCTCCAGTGGCGAAGGCCCTGTCCGAGACCACTAAGAAGTCCGTCATCGGCCTGGGCGTTTCCCTGGCTGCAGGACTCGTTATCACTCACTCGCTGGTTCCGCCTACGCCGGGCCCTCTTGGAGTCTGCGGTATCTTCGGCATCGATGTTGGTAAGTTCATCCTCATCACGCTAGTGCTGGCGCTGCCTATGGCTATCGCCTGCATCTTCTATGCAAGAAAGCACCTGGCAAAGAAGTTCTACAGGGTCGTAAACAGCGAGGGCGAGATCGTAGAGGCCGAGTATCAGGAGCCTGATTACGAGGCAGCGTTCAACATGGATATGGAAGGCATCCCTGGAACACTGGAGTCCTTCATGCCTCTGATCCTGCCGATCCTGCTGATCCTCATCAACACAGTTGCTACTGCGGTAGGAACCACCAACTCATTCCTGAAGATCCTGATCTTCCTCGGTCAGCCTATCATCGCCGTGGGACTTGGCCTCCTGTGTGCCATCTTCACACTGGGGAGAAAGTTCGACAGAAACACTCTCCTCAAGGAGATGGAAAAGGGAATGGCATCTGCCGGCATCATCATGCTGGTTACCGGAGGCGGCGGAGCCCTCGGACAGATCATCAAGGATTCCGGCCTTGGAAACTACATCGCCGACGGCATGGCAAAGGCAGCTATTCCGCTGATCGTCCTGCCTCTGGTCATCTCCACAGCCATGAGATTCATCCAGGGCTCCGGAACGGTAGCAATGACAACAGCGGCTTCCATTTCCGCTCCAATACTGGCAGCTGCAAATGCAAATCTGCTCCTCGGAGCCGTTGCATGCTGCGTGGGATCCCTGTTCTTCGGATACTTCAACGATTCCTACTTCTGGGTAGTGAACAGGACACTGGGAGTCTCCGAGGCAAAGGAGCAGCTGGAGATCTGGTCCGTCACTTCGACCATAGCCTGGGCTGTGGGCGTCGTGGAGGTCATCATCCTCAGCATTTTCCTGTGACCCCGCAAAATAATTCCACAGGCTGCTGCGCATCGCGGCAGCCTGTTTTTTCCTGGAAAAAGCACTTTACGATCCGCCGGATGTCCCGGCAGAACGAAGAAACTTTTACGACCCGCCGGGTGTCCCGGCAAGGAGGACTGCCATGTCTTTAGTTACAACTGGTGAGCTGGTGGAAAGAGCTCACGCTCAGGGAAAATGCGTTCCCGCCTTCAACGTGGGCAGCATGGAGATGGTGAGGGGCGCCATCAGGGCGGCCGAAGAGCTGCAGATCCCGATCATCATCCAGATCGCGGAGAGGCTCCTGAAGTACTCGCCGCTGGAGCTCATGGGACCGATGATGGTCCAGGGAGCCCGGGAGGCAGGTGTCGAGATCGCCGTGAACATGGATCACTGCAGGGATCTTGGGGTGATGAAGCGTGCCCTGGAATACGGGTTCACGGGAGTTATGTACGATGGATCAACTGATCCTTTCGAGGAAAACATCAGGGGGACAAGAGAGGCTGTGAAGCTCGCTTCTTCTTACGGTGCTTCTACAGAGGGAGAGCTCGGTCTGGTCGGGGGTTCAGAGGATGGTCTGAGCGACCACGGGATCAAATGCACGAATCCGGGCCTCGCCCGTCAGTTCTGCGATGAGACTGGTATTGCCTGCCTGGCGGTGGCCATCGGGAACGCACATGGAGATTATCCGGTTGCACCTGTTCTGGCCTTTGATATACTGGAACAGATAAATGAAAAAGCAGGAAGACCTCTTGTGCTCCACGGCGGCAGCGGCCTGACAGACGAGGATTTTCAGCGGGCCGTTTCCCTCGGCATCAGCAAGATAAACATCGGCACAGCCAGCTTCAAGAGAGTCACTAAGGAGGCCGCCGACTATCTTGCTGGTGACGGCAATCACACGTTCTTCGACATGAGCACCGCCATGACGGAGGGCATGTACCAGAATGCCCTGAGGCACATAAAGGTCTTCAACAGCATTGACTGATGCGGCTGAACTGCAAAAAAATGTGATATGATATGCGGCAGCGACCGGGGCCGTGCGGGTTTTCTGATTCCTGGCCGACGTCGGAGCAGCGGTTCCGGCAGCACAGGCGCATTCGGGATCGGCGGCCCAGGCAACATGTACGCTTTCGAGATCAGCGGCCGGGGCAGGCAGCGGCGCAGCAGAGACAGAGACGGCATTGGAAAAAGAAATGGATGAAGAAGTGAAACAGGCTAGACAGGACAGTAAGGTCATCGGTAAAACACAGCAGCAGGAGCTCTTCAAAGAATTCAAAACACCGGAACACGTGCAGCAGCACTGCAACGAGGTGGCGAGGGTGGCGGTGCTCATAGGCAAAAAGCTGAACGAACACGGATACCACCTCGACATCGACGAGATCCGGGGCGCCGCCCTGGTACACGACCTGGTGAGAGTCCAGCCCGACCACGACCTTCGCGGCGCCGAGATCCTGGAGAAAAAAGGATATCCAGAAGAGGCCGGCCTCGTCCGCCACCACATGAAATACTATCCATTCAACGACGTTGCCAACGTGGACGAGCAGGACATCCTGTGCCTGGCAGACAGAGTGGTAAAGGAAAACCACTACGTCGGCCTTGACGAAAGGATGGACTATCTGATCCACAAGCCGGGAATAACCCCTGAAAAAGTGGAAAAGATCCTCAAGAGCAAAGAGCACACAGGCCAGTTCATCGAGAGCCTGGAAAAGATCATGGGCATCACCCTGGATCAGCTCTGCAGTGAGGACAACAACTGAGTACGAGGCATTCAAAACGACAGGACGTGTCGTTTTGAATGCCTCTTCTGTTTTGTGACTTTTGGCAGAGCTCGTGTCTTCCACAGCATCTGTAAGCATGGTCGTCCAAGTTCTGTGAGACAACATTCGGGGGGCAGGTCTTAGCTGTGATCCAGGTCTCATTGCGCTTGAACAGTTGATTTTTCCGGTCTTCATTGTGACTATTGTGTATTAATGCAGCTTTGTGCATAGAAACATCCACAATTTCGGAGGAAATTGTGGATACCGCCAGATCCGCACCGCGCGAGTGCATCGCATCCCACCACCAGTCGCTCATCGATCTTGTCTTTTTCACCAACACGACCAGTGATCGAAGAATAATTTTGTACACAAAAAAACAAAAGTTTCACAATTTATCCATTGCTCATGAGACAACACAATGATATATTTGTGTTGTCTCAAAAGAGACAACATGGTTATTTTAATGTGTGGTCAGAAAGCATAAAAAGGGATATTATTATGAATGACGGTGGAAGCAATTCTAAATTCGACAAGGTCCTGGGTTCCTGGGACATACTGGTCATAGCTTTTGGCGCCATGATCGGCTGGGGCTGGGTGGTCTCGGTCGGTGACTGGATCGAGCGCGGAGGCGTTCTGGGGGCGGCTTTTGGATGGGTCGCCGGAGGAATAGTTATTTTCTTCGTAGGCCTGACTTATGCGGAGCTGACTCCGGCGATGCCGAAATGCGGCGGCGAGCACGTGTTCAGCTACAGGGCGATGGGTCCGAACGGTTCCTTCGTATGCACCTGGGCTATAATCCTTGGATATGTGAGCGTTGTGTGCTACGAGGCGTGCGCTCTTCCTACGATAGTGTCGTATATTTTTCCGGGATTCCTTAAAGGTTACATGTACACGGTAGCTGGTTTCGATGTATACGCAACATGGGTCGGACTGGCCATGGCGGTGGCTGTATTCATGACCTGGATCAACATCCTGGGAGCTAAGACGGCCGCGAAACTGCAGACGATCCTGACAGTGATCATAGGTGCTGCAGGCATTTTCCTGATAGCAGTTGCAATGATGAAAGGCGATTACGCCAATGTTGAGACTCATCAGTTCATCGGGACCGGCTCTGGTTCGGCCATCAAGAGCATAATGAGCATGGCTGTTATCACTCCGTTCTTCTTCATCGGATTCGACGTGATCCCGCAGGCGGCGGAGGAGATAGACCTGGCTCCAAAGAAAATCGGAAAGATGCTGCTGTTCTCCATCATCTGTGCGGTCATCTTCTACACACTCATATGTCTGGGCGTTGGGATGCTCATGCCGAATGACGCGATAAAGGCATCCATGGCAGGGACCGGACTCGTTACTGCCGATGCGATCGCAAGGGCTTTCAACATAAAAGCACTTGCCTCGGTCATGATAATCGCGGGAGCCTGTGGTATCATCACCAGCTGGAATTCTTTCCTCATCGGAGGAAGCAGGGCGATGTGGTCCATGGCAGATGCGCATATGATCCCGACGTTTTTTGCAAAGCTGCATCCTGAATACAAGACTCCAGTGAACGCTCTCCTTCTTATCGGAGCAGCCTCAGCACTGGCACCTCTCGCGGGAAGGCAGATGCTGGTGTGGATCATGAACGCAGGAAACATGGGATGCTGCCTGGCTTATTGCATGGTATCCATTTCTTTCCTGTTGCTGAGGAAAAAGGAACCTGATATGCCTAGGCCATACAAGATCAGACACGGAAAGTTCGTGGGGACCATGGCCGTGATCCTGTCAGGAGGAATGATCGCAATGTATATCATTCCGGGATCCGGTGCGACCCTGTCCATGCAGGAGTGGGGAATGGCCGGCGGATGGTTCCTTCTGGGAATAGTGTTCTACATGGGCATGAAGCACAAATATGGCGCATCTTTTGCAAAGCATGCTGATGCCATCATGGGAGCAGTCAGAGACAGCATGGATGATGACGAAATGGCGTCGATGGACGACATGATGTTCTGATGGGGTCGCAGATCAAATTGATAATTAAATACCGCGTTATGCTGCATATAACCCCGTCTCAATGCTTCTGCCTCTGTTTACTTGATCGCTGAAAAGTTCTAAAATAATCGGTAAAGGTTTACTCAAGGTAGATCTGGAAGTAGAAGAGGGGCCGATATGCAGAAAACATCAATGCCAAGGTATCAGCAGATCGCGGTCGACATCGCCGACCGCATTGCTATGGGAAAATACGGAGTTGGGACGAAACTCAGCGCCAGGACCGACCTGGCCAGCAGTTTCAATACCTCTCCCGAGACCGTCCGCAGAGCTGTCAATATTCTGGAAGACGTCGGAGCCGTGGAGATCATCCACGGAAGTGGGGTGTATGTTCTTTCCAAGGAAAAGGCTAAGGACTTCATTCAGAACCACAAGGACGTTCACGATTCCAGGACGACCATCGCGGCGCTCCTGGAGTGCGTAAGGCGACAGGAGGAAGAGCTGAACACTCTGACAAAGCTGGTGAACGACCTGGACATCCAGAGCAGGAGAACGTACTATGCTTTTCCGTTTTCTCCTCAGGAGGTCACGATCGACGATGACTGTGACTGCATAGGAGTGACTCTGGGAAATCTCCAGTTGTGGAACCGCAGCGGTGCGACGGTGATAGCCATCCGCCACGACTCGGAATACAACGTTGCTCCCGGGCCGGATGCGGTGATCACCATAGGTGACACCCTTTACTTCATAGGTGAGGAAGAAGCCAGGAACAAGCTGGTGCACATCCTGTGGCCCAAGCGAAAGACGAAAAAGGTCGCCAGGGAGAGGGAGGCGGACGCCCGCCTGTGATCACTGAGGCGGTGCAGCGAACAGGTCAATGCAAAAAAAAGGATGCCGCGCAGATAAAATGCGCAGCATCCTTTTTCGTGCTTCGAAAAAGTTTTCGAGATCACGTCGTAACGCGTTCGGCGCGACGCGTGGCGTATCTATTCGATCACTCCGCCCCCGATGACCACATCGCCGTCGTAGGCCACAGCAGACTGACCGGATGTGATCGCCCGCTGAGGCTGGTCGAAGGTGATGCTCACCCTGTTTTCAGAGAGAGGCGTGATCACTGCCGAAGACTCGTGGTGCCTGTAACGGATCCGGACGTCCGCCTTCATGGAGGAGCCTGGCACAGAGCAGGCGATCCAGTTGAAGTCCTTTACGGTGAAGGTCCGTGTCATGAGATCCTGGTTCCGGCCGAGGATGACTTGGTTTTTCTCCGTGTCCAGCTTCACCACGTACATCGGCTCCTTCAGCGATAGCCCCAGACCCTTGCGCTGGCCCACAGTGTAGTGGATGATCCCCTTGTGGCGTCCGAGCACATTGCCTTCCATGTCCACAAAATCCCCCTGAGGATACGTCTTTCCCGTGTGTCCGCAGATGAATCCCGCGTAGTCGCCATCCGGGACGAAGCAGATGTCCTGGCTGTCTCTCTTGCGGGCGTTTATGAAGCCCTGCTCCTCGGCGATCTGCCGTGTGACGTCCTTTGTGAATTCTCCGAGTGGAAAAAGAGTTCGTGCCAGTTCATCCTGGGTCAGGGAGTAGAGTACGTAGCTCTGGTCCTTCGAGAGGTCTACGGCTTTTTTCAGCAGGTAGCGGCCGGAGCCGCCGTCGTACTGGATCCGCCCGTAGTGGCCGGTGACGATGTAGTCCTCGAGGAGCATCTGGGCCCTGATCCAGAGGGCGCGGAACTTCATGTATCTGTTGCAGTCTATGCACGGGTTCGGTGTGGAACCCGTCTCATAGGCGTGGATGAACGGCTTTATCACCTGGTCCTCGAACTCGTCCTTGAAATTGAAGACATGATAAGGAATGCCAAGTCTGAATGCGACGCTTCTGGCGTCTTCCACATCCTCCAGACTGCAGCAGGTCCTGCTGTTGCACATGATGGTGTCGTTGTCGTAGAGCTTCATCGTGACTCCACGGGTGTCGTATCCCTGTTTTACTGTGAGATACGCAGCTACAGAGCTGTCAACACCGCCGCTCATGGCCACGAGAGCACGCTTTTTCGAATTTTCCTTTTTCTCGCTCATATGTCCCTTCCTGTCAGTTCCCTTCCGAGTGAACCATTCTATCACAATATCAGCCGCCCTGTGGTATACTGAAGTCGATTTTATGGTCAATTGTATAAACAATACAGAGATGTGTTTTCAAGCACCGATCCGCCCCGGACGGGGATCGGCTTTTGTATGGAGGTGCACGATGGAAAAGTCTGAGATAATCAGGATAAGAGAGCTTCAGGAGGAGTTTTTTGCGACCGGGAGGACCCTGAAGGTGAGCAACAGGATATCCGCCCTGAAGACTCTGAAATATTCGATAGACAGGCATTGCGACGACATCAGCCGTGCGCTGTATGAGGACCTGGGGAAGAGCGATACCGAGAGCTACATGTGTGAGATCGGCATGGTGCTTCACGAGCTGAGCTACATGATAAAGAACACACCGGTATTCGCGGCGCCTAAGCCGGTGTTCACGCCGGTGGTCCAGTTTGCGGCGACCAGCTGGAAAAAGCCGTCGCCCCTTGGAACGGTACTTATCATGAGCCCGTGGAACTATCCGTTCCTGCTGACCATGGGACCTCTGGTGGACGCCCTGTCTGCGGGAAACACAGCCATGGTGAAGCCGAGCGCTTATTCGCCGGCAACGAGCAAAGTGATCAAGGACATAATCGAGGAGTGCTTCCCGGAGAGGTATGTGGCCGTCGTCACCGGCGGAAGGGCGGAGAACCAGTACCTGCTGGATCAGCAGTTCGACCACATCTTCTTCACAGGGAGCAAGACCGTGGGAAAGCTGGTAATGACCAAGGCCGCAGAGCACCTCACTCCGTTCATACTGGAGCTGGGCGGAAAGAGCCCGTGCGTCGTAGACGAGACGGCGAACATCAGGCTGGCGGCCCGGAGGATAGTCTTCGGCAAGCTCCTCAACTGCGGGCAGACCTGCGTGGCTCCGGACTACGTCTACTGCCACGAGAGCATCAGGGACGAGCTGGCGGACGCCATCGTGGACGAGATCATCAGGCAGTACACATCGGATCCGCTGTCGAACCCGGCGTATGGCAAGATCATCAACGAAAAACACTACAACAGGATCATGGGGCTGATCGACGAGGAAAAGACCATTTTCGGCGGCGATGGGGATCCTGAGACGCGTCAGATCGAGCCGACGGTCATGACGGACATCACCTGGGATGATCCGGTGATGCAGGAGGAGATCTTCGGCCCGCTCGTGCCGATCATGACCTTCAGCGACACAGACGAGGCGGTACGGGTCATCAACGCGCATCCGCACCCGCTGGCGCTGTATGTTTTCACGGAAAAAAAGAAGACCGCAAGGCGCTTCATGAACGAGTGCCAGTTCGGCGGCGGCTGTATCAACGACACCATCATACATCTTGCCAGCACCAGCCTGCCGTTCGGCGGCGTTGGGGAGAGCGGCATGGGGTCATACCACGGCCTGAACGGTTTCAAGGCATTTTCCCACTACAAGGGGATCGTGGACAAGAAGACATGGATGGACATGCCTATCAGGTACCAGCCTTACGGAAAGCTGACCTTGAAGCTGCTCAAGATGTTCATGCACTAGCTGGGACGGGGTGGCAGCGCTATGAGCAGAGATGAAACAGAAGACAGGGTGACGATCTCACCGGTCGCCTATATCCGGACTGAGCTCCGGGAAAAATACGGCATCCCCCGTCAGGCGGGAGTGGTGCCGGAGCTCCGGGGTGAGGTGGTCTTCACGCCGGACTTCAGAGACGAGAACTGCCTGCGGGATATAGAAGGCTTCGACTACCTGTGGCTGATCTGGGGCTTTTCCGGGAACAGGAAAAGGGAGTGGTCTCCCACCGTCAGGCCTCCCAGGCTCGGGGGAAACAGGCGGGTCGGGGTATTCGCTTCTCGGTCTCCAGTCAGGCCGAATTATCTCGGGTTGTCCTGCGTGAGGCTCCTGGAAGTGAGAAAGGATCCGGAAAATGGGATGATCCTCGTCGTCGGTGGTGCGGACCTGATGGACGGCACGCCGATATACGACATCAAGCCATACGTGCCATACTCGGATTCAAAGCCCGATGCACGAGGCGGGTTTACGGAGAGCGACTGGCCTGTTCTGCAGGTCATCATACCGGAGACGCTTGAGAAGAATGTCCCCGAAGAACTGAGAACAGCTCTCAGGGGCGTCCTGAGCCAGGATCCAAGGTCTGGATATCAGCGGAGCGACTCCAGGGAACACGGGATGAGATTCGGAGAACAGAACATCAGGTTCAAAGTAGAAGAGGGCATACTCACGGTCACATCCGTGGAGGACGTGACCGGAGAAGACCACTGATCGTTGAAACAATAACCGGTGAGACACGTGAGGCTTGTGGGGCGACTAACTCTGCGAGGCCATCAGGGCTGGATCACACGGCAGATCACATGAAGGAGGATTACATGAAAAACAGGGTCAGGGAAGAGCTCCTCGGGGAACACAGGAGCTACGCCGAAAACACCCCGGAGGCTACAGAGGACATGCTGGACTGCAGCCTCGGCATAAACCCGTACGGATATCCGGACGTGGTGGAAGACGTGATCAGGAACTTCGACGTGGAGAGGCTGTATCAGTATCCCCACAGCACCGAGGCCAGAGAGGCGGTGGTGGAGTACTGGAAGGACTATGCCTTCATCGAGCCTGAGAACGTGGTCCTCACAGACGGAAGCGTCACGGCACTTACTCTTTTGGTGAATGTCCTTTCAAGGCCGGAGGCAGAGGTGGTCTGCTTTATGCCTACTTTCACTGACATGGTGGAATATGCGAGGACAATGGGCATGAAAGTACACGGCGTGAACACCCTCGAAGAAGATAATTACCGGGAAAATGTGGATCGACTCGTCGATGCCATTACCGAGAACACGTCTCTCGTATATATTGATAATCCAAACAACCCTACGGGCCAGAGCCTTACTCTGGACGAGATGAGGAATGTCCTTGAAAAGTGCGAGAAGCTCGGCGTCTACTGCCTCATCGACGAGGCCTATGCCGACTTTCTCCCCAGAGAAGAATCGGCCGTGACTCTGGGGCCGGACTACACCTGCATGATAAGCGTGAGGACTTTTTCCAAGGGCTTCGGCCTGGCTGGAGCCAGGGCCGGCTACATAATAACCAACAAGAAGCTGGTCAGCTACATCGCAAAGGTCAGCAACCCGTACATGATGAACGAGATATCACGGGCCCTGACCGCCGCTGTTCTCAAGTACAGGACGCAGCCGGAGGAGCACGGGATGGATTTCGCCATAATAAAGGGCGCTCTGAGAGATGCCTGCGGTGACAGGATCATCATGGCCGAGACCGACGACAGAGTGCCGATCTGTCTGCTGAGACACGTGGATGATAGTGTGGATCTTCAGAGACTGCTGCTGGATCGGGGCATCGTCACCTGCAGCGGAGCGGAGTTCGAGCCTCTTGGAAAAAACAGTGTCAGGCTCAGGGTGCCGACGCTCCGGGATGCGGGAACGCTGGTGGAGACGTTCAAGCGGCTGAGGGACGAGTGAATTTCTTTAGCGTGAGATCAGCGGAAAGTAGAAACGAAAAAAGTGTGACTAAACTTAAAAAAGACCTCGGGACGCGTTCTCGAGGCCTTTTTGATCCTATTTCGATTGCTCTTCTTCGGCTCTCTTTTTCTCCAGGGCCTTCTGCCCTCTTGCGTTCGTATTCATGCTGTTCCTGTACACCACGAACCTGTCGTAGAGGTATTCCGTTATAAGGTTGCAGGCCATGGTGGTGAACAGCACGGCGTAGTCATTCCAGTGTGCCGTCTCCGAAAGGTAGTTGCCAGCCAGCGTGGATACCGGGGTGAAGACGCAGTAGAAGAGGAAAACCAGAAACATGGCCTTAGGCACGTTGTTCGATGATTTGAAGGTGAATTCCCTGTTGAGGGTGAAGTTCCAGAGCACCGACAGTACCAGGGCCACCAGGTAGCACGGCCAGTATTTGAACGGTGTAAGGAGCTTCATCAAGGTGAATGCCACGGTCTCTATGATGCCAGCCGAAGCAGAGAAGAGAGCGAATTTGACCACCTGGCTTCTCGTTTCCTTAGCGTCCGGAACGTATGGCTGGTCTTTGGTGATGGTCTCTTTTTCCTTGTTATCTGTGCGGTCGTTATTCATAGGGGCCTCCGTGGATCAGAATTTTTTCGAATAAAAGTTGAAAAAAAAGAATAAATATTCTTGCATCGGGTTTTGTAAAACACGGTACCATTTGTAGAATTATCGCATCAAATACTGTAAAATTCAAGGCATTTGCCAGCATTGCGCCCAATGGGTCCCAAGGATTGAAGAATAGTCAGGAATAGAATATAATTATTCAGCGTATGCAGAATAAAAGGGGAAACTATCAAAATGACGACACTAAAGGAACTGAAAGCAGGAGAATCCGGCAGGATAACCGTTGTTGGAGGGGAAGGAGCGCTGAGGCAGCACTTTCTCGACATGGGGCTGATCCCGGGCGCGGAGGTGACCGTGGAGAAGTTCGCACCAATGGGCGACCCGGTGCAGATCAACATCCACGGATACAGCCTGACGATACGGCTGGACGACGCGGGGCGGATCGAGATCGATAGGATCGCTGCTTTTCAGGAGGACGGTGAAAAGCAGGAAAAGGTCGCTCGAAGGGAGCCGGGGCTGTCGGAGCACCCGGGCCTGGGAGAGGGTGGCCGGTATCACGTGAAGGAAGGCGAGAACCCTCTTCCTGACGACACGACGCTCACCTTCGCTCTGGCCGGGAACCAGAACTGTGGAAAGACAACTCTTTTTAACCAGCTCACCGGGGCGAACCAGCACGTGGGGAATTTTCCCGGCGTTACAGTAAGCAAGAAGAGCGGGCCTATCAGAGACCACAGCAACACCGACGTGACGGACCTGCCGGGGATCTATTCCATGTCCCCGTACAGCAGGGAGGAGATCGTCACCAGGGACTTCATAATAAAGCAGCATCCGACGGGGATAATCAACATCGTGGATGTGACAAATATCGAGAGGAACCTCTACCTCACCATGCAGCTGATGGAGCTGGACGTGCCTATGGTCCTGGCTCTCAACATGATGGATGAGCTGGTGGGAAACGGCGGTTCTGTAGACATAAACGAGATGGAGGGAATGCTGGGGATCCCGGTGGTCCCTATCTCTGCGGCGAAGAACCAGGGCGTAGACGAGCTCATCGAGCACGGCATCCACGTGGCTCACTACCAGGAAAGGCCGGGCAGGATAGATTTCTGCGACAATAACGACTATGGCGGCGCCGTTCACCGCTGTCTCCACGCCATCATGCACCTCATCGAGGACCACGCGGAGGCGGCGGAGATCCCTGTGAGGTTTGCGGCCACGAAGCTCATCGAGGGGGATCACATCGTAGAAGATGCTCTTCATCTGGAGCAGAACGAGAAGGAGATGATCGAGCACATCATAAAGCAGATGGAAGAGGAGAGGGGGCTGGACAGGTCCGCCGCCATCGCGGACATGAGGTTCTCGTTCATCAGGAAGCTGGTGGATGCCACGGTGATCAAGCCGAGGAAGAGCAAGGAATCCAAGCGCTCCGAGGCCATCGACAGGATCCTCACGGGAAAGCACACGGCTATCCCGGCTTTCATCGGCATCATGGCTCTGGTTTTCTGGCTCACGTTCAACGTGATCGGCGCCGCGCTCCAGAACTGGCTGGCGGCGGGCGTCAGCTGGGTGACGAATGCGGTCGATGCGGGGCTCAAGGCATCGAACGTGTCGGACGGCCTGCGATCGCTGATAGTGGATGGCGTTTTCACCGGAGTTGGAAGCGTGATAAGCTTCATTCCGATAATCGTGACGCTGTTCTTCTTCCTGTCGCTCCTGGAGGATTCCGGCTACATGGCCAGGGTGGCCTTCGTGATGGACAAGCAGCTCAGAAAGATCGGACTGTCAGGGAGAAGCATAGTGCCGATGCTGGTCGGCTTCGGATGCACCGTGCCTGCGGTCATGTCCAGCAGGACCCTGCCGTCTGACCGGGACAGGAAGATGACGATCATCCTGACGCCGTTCATGAGCTGCTCAGCGAAGCTGCCGATCTACGGCTTCTTTACGGCTGCATTTTTTCCTGGAAAAGGCGGGCTCATCATGGTCTGTCTCTACCTCATCGGCATACTGGTGGGTATCGTGGCGGCGCTGATCATGAAAAACACTGCCTTCAAGGGAGAGGCCGTGCCGTTCGTCATGGAGCTGCCTAACTACAGGATGCCGCAGGCGAAAAGCGTGGTGAGGCTCCTTTGGGACAAGGCGAAGGACTTCCTCACGAGAGCCTTCACAGTGATCTTCGTGGCGAATATCGTAATATGGTTCCTGCAGAACTTCACTCTCTCGATGCACATGACCAGCGACCCTGAGAACAGCGTTCTGGCCATGCTGGCCGGCCTCATCGCACCGCTGTTCACCCTGCCGGGATTCGGAAACTGGCGGATAACCACGGCTCTCATCTCCGGATTCATGGCGAAGGAGAGCGTTGTCTCCACTCTGTCGATCCTGTACGGATCATCTGCGGGACTTGCCGGGACGCTGTCTCTGCCGTCGGCCATGGCTCTGCTTATATTCTGCCTGCTGTACACGCCGTGTGTGGCGGCGATCTCATCGATCAAGAGCGAGCTCGGCGGAAAAATAGCCTTCGGCCTGGTGATCTGGCAGTGCGTGATCGCCTGGGTCTGCGCGGTTATCGTGAGGTTCGCGCTGCTGGCGGTCGGGCTGTAATGGAAAATATGGTGGAGTGACTGCAAAGTGGATGAAAAGAAGAGCAATGCCGGATACGCGGTCCTGGTCCCCCTGGTCGAGACGGAGCAGGGAGAGGGGCTGCTCATGGAGATCCGCACGGAATACGTGAAACAGCCGGGAGAGATCTGTTTTCCCGGAGGAAAAATAGAAGAGGGTGAGACCGCGGTAGATGCGGCCGCCCGGGAGACCCGCGAGGAGCTGGGAATCTCTCCGGAACACATCGAGGTCATAAGGGAGATGGAAACGGAGGTCATGGCCGATGGAAAGGCTATCCGCCCCGTTCTGGCGAAAGTCGGGCGCCGCGCTGCCGAAAACATCGTTCTCTCCGACTGCGAGGTTGCTGGCACGTTTGTCATTCCGCTCAGGTGGCTGTCCGAGAACAGGCCTGCCCATTACGACCTTGCCGTGACGGAGGAAATTGCCCTGCCGGAAAAGCTCCGGGGTTATCTAGAGAATTACGGCAGATTCCGCAGAGCGGGCCAGACGTATTACATCGAATACGAAGGCCACGGCATCTGGGGATTTACTGCGCGGGTGATAAACAAGCTGGTGACTGGCCGGTACTAGTTTTTGTAACGTTTTCCAAGCACTTTTTCTGTACGTTTTCCAACCAAAATATGGTGGTAAATGTGCGTTTTCCAACTGTGCATACAAAACACTGGCCAAAAGTGTGGTACAGTGGCTCAAAAAGTGGCACATTTTTGCATCTTAATGAGGATAATTGCACATCTTCCGAACACTGAAAAAGCCGCTGATTTCAACGTTTTCGTTGATTTCAGCGGCTCTTCTCATTTCGTCTGGTGGAGCGTAGGGGTAATTACTTCAATTCGTGTATGCCTTGATATTACAGACTTTTATGATTTCTCTGGCATAAAGTGTGGCATACGCTCATTCTTTGGATGCTTCATCAATATATTCCTGCA